>NC_012804.1:0-1200000 GCF_000022365.1 Thermococcus gammatolerans EJ3
GTTGATTACCCAATCTTCGCCTTCCACAGCTTTCCAAGGGATAGAGAGCTTTACGTGGAGTGTTTGAAAAAAGCGATAAAAAACAAGTATGTTAATGCGTGGGCTCATCCAGGGCTATTCTTACGGAGGACAGGGTTTTCTCTCACCGTTGATGAGCTTGAAGAAATCTTTAAGCTGATGAAGGAGCATGATGTCCTGCTGGAAGTTAACAGGAGGTACAGCCTTCCATTGGGAAGCTGGCTGAACCTTGCCAAGCAGATGGAAGTCAAGACTGTCAGGGGAGGGGATGTGCATGGTGTCGGAGAATTCAAATACTTCTGGGGGTGATGGGTGATGTGTGGGATTAATGGGTTTTCTTGGAGTGATGAGGGTCTTGTTCGGGAGATGAATGTGGCTATTCGTCATCGTGGGCCTGATGATGAGGGTGTGTACGTTGATGATAACGTTAGTTTGGGTCATGTGAGGCTTGCGATTATTGATCTTTCCCCAAAGGGTCATCAGCCAATGAGGTACGAGAAGAACGGTCATGAGGTTTGGATTGTTTATAATGGTGAGGTTTACAATTTTATGGAGCTCCGCGAGGAGTTGGAGAAGAAAGGTTACGTGTTCAATTCGAATACGGATACTGAGGTGATTCTTGCCGCTTACTTGGAGTGGGGTTTTGATTGTGTTAAAAAGTTCAATGGCATGTGGGCGTTCGCGATTTATGATAAGACTAAGAAGTTACTCTTCTTGAGCAGGGATCGGTTTGGAATAAAACCCTTGTACTACTATTATGACGGGCAGAACTTAATCTTCAGCTCAGAAATCAAAGCCATACTAAAACACGAGATTAAAAGAGAGCCGAACGATGCCGTCATATTTGACTTCCTTTACTACAACCTACTTGATCATACGGAAGATACTTTTTTTGAGGGAATAAAGAGACTGATGCCTAGTCATAGTGCTGTCTTTGACATCAAAACAAGAGAGCTCAGAATTTTTAAGTATTACGATTTACGTAAGCGATTAAAGAAATTGAAGAAAGCTGAAGAAGATCCAGCGACCTTTAGGAAACTTTTCAAAAAGGCTGTTAAAAGACGCTTAATAGCCGACGTTCCTGTTGGTTCGTGTTTAAGCGGAGGACTCGACAGCTCAAGCATCGTGTGTATGATGAGGGAACTTGAGAAGAACTTGGAGATAAAGACTTTCTCCCTAATCTTTCCAGGTTTTAAGCTCGATGAGAGCAAATATCAGGAAAGTGTCATGCAAAAGTGCAGTGTCAAGAGGTACACTACAACCTTTACCGCGGAGGATATACTTAGAGACCTTGAGGATCTGATATACACTCAGGAGGAGCCCTTCTCCACCCTCAGCATCTACGGTCAGTACAGAGTTATGAAACTCGCAAACGAGAATGGGATGAAGGTTTTACTCGATGGACAGGGGAGTGATGAAATACTTGCTGGCTATCACTACTTCTTTGGTTATTATTACTATGAATTATTCAGACATTTAAAATGGAAACAACTTATTAGGGAAATTATATATTATAGAAAAAACGTGGGATCTTTTAAAGCTTTGAAGTATTTTATTGGATTACTATTGCCAAGAAGAATACAAGAATGGATACTCAACCATGACACTTATTTGTCGAGAGAATTTATAAAGAGATTTAAACACCGAAAAGACCTAAGATTCAAGAAAAAAGAATTAAATGATGCATTAGTTTGTGCTGTAATGAATAATCTACCCCATTTACTTAGATTTGAGGATAAAAATTCAATGAGATGGTCAATTGAAACAAGAGTCCCTTTTCTCGATCCAGAGCTTGTTGAATATGCACTTTCAACACCATCACAGGCAAAAATAAGAAATGGGATTACAAAATATATTCTAAGAGAATCCTTGAAGGGCATTGTTCCAGATATAATCTTAGATAGAAGAGATAAAATTGGATTTGCAACTCCAGATAATGAAATAGCAAATCATCCAGAGATCAAAAAATTTATTTGGAATATTATTAACTCAGAATCATTTAAAAAAAGAAAATATTGGAATTGGAAAAAAGTACACAAAGTATATTACCATCATAGCACATCGAAGCTAGGAAATATATTTATTGGAGAACTTATTTGGAAGGTTGTTATCCTTGAACTTTGGTTACGAGTGTGGATCGAAAACAAAAGTGCCCGAAGAGAGGGATGAAATTATGAAAGTGTGCATGATTACTACAGTTCATAAGCCACTTGATGGTAGGATATTTTACAAAGAAGCAAGAAGCTTATCAAAAATTTACGATGTACTTGTAATAGCAGCTAACAGGGAGGCAGGGGAAAGGCAGGTCGAGAGTGTTAAAATAGTTACTATAAAAAGACCAAGGCTTAGGAAGCTATTTCATTTTATTACAATATGGAGAATCTTTAAGAAAGGGTTGGAGTTGGATTGTAATATTTATCATTGTCATGAGCCAGATTCTCTTATTATATGTCTTCTTATCAAATTCATAAAAAGGAATAATGTGA
Organism: Thermococcus gammatolerans EJ3; assembly: GCF_000022365.1. NCBI lineage: Archaea > Methanobacteriati > Methanobacteriota > Thermococci > Thermococcales > Thermococcaceae > Thermococcus > Thermococcus gammatolerans. The sequence continues at coordinate 2,505 of NC_012804.1, forward strand.
AGGTAATATATGATGTTCATGAACACTGGCCAAGTGAAATAAGATATGGGTGGTTAAGAGTAAAAAATAACAAAATTTTAACCACGATAATCGAAAAACTAATTTGGAACATTGAGCACAAGGCCGTTAATTTTGCGGATCATATTATAGTTGTGAATAATCATCTTGCAAGAGAATTCCACATGTTATCCTTCAAGGTGTCTGTAATACCCAATGTGCCATTGATAACGATCCTGAAAAGAAGCTATAGTGGTGACATAAATAAGAAAGATGCAGATTTAATTTTAATGGCCTCTAAAGTGGCTAATCACTATGGTATAAATGAAATCCTACGCTCTCTATACAAGTTAAAAAAAGTATATCCCAAGATTAAATTGAAAATAATTGGAGATATCAAAATTGATATAAAAACCACTTTAGACAGATTCAATATGACAGACAATGTTATATTAAAAGGTTTCTTACCTCTAGAGAATATGTATTATGAAATAGAAAAGGGAAAGATAGGATTGAATATCGTGAAGCCGGAATTTTATAATATTTACATAGGATTGTCAACTAAGCTTTTTGATTACATGGCTTGTAAGTTGCCTGTAGTTGCCAGTAATTTGCCAGAAATTAAATTGATCATTAAACAAACTAAAGGGGGAATTCTTGTCGATCCAGAAAATATCAACGAAATTACAAAGGCAATAAAGTACTTGATTGAGAACCCAAAGGATGCTAAAAAAATGGGGATAAGAAATAGAAAAGTTATTGAGAAGAACATTAACTGGAAAAGAAGTGAAAAAAAATTAATTAGGATATACAAGCTCTTGGAGGAAGGGAAATGAAAAATTTAGAATCTAACAAAAATGCAATAATCATTGCCATTTTGTTACCATACTTACTGATAATAGGATCAGTTGCTAGTATTGTGGTGACTATCTATTTGAATAAACTAAATTTCGCGATTAAAGGCTCTGTGGTGGTTATTCCAGCAGTCCTTTCAGCCTTAATGCTGTTCCAAGGTTATAACATGAAAATAAGTTCATATAATGAAAGAAAAAAGTCTATATTTTTGACATGTCCTCAAAGAAGATTGATATTGCTGTTTTTTATACTATTTCTATTGTCAATTCTTATCTTGATATTAGCACCATATCGTCCTTGGTATTATTTTGTGTTAGTGGCAATATTGTATATTATAGTATTTCTCCAGATTCTCTCTAAAGAACCTGTTTCTTTTATGATATTGCTTGAACTTATTTTGATTTTAATAGAATTGATTTATGGAACAACCTTCAAATATCCGCTATATTTTGGAGCAACAGATATTCCGGGCCATATATTCTTGACAAAAGTAACATATCTATCCGGGCATATTGTTCCACCAGATTTAAATCTTTACTACACATATTTTCCATTATATCATATATTTATATCACAGGGGGCATATATTTTGGGATCAGACATAAAGACTTCGTTATTTCTTATTCTTCCAATTCCGTACGTTATAACGGTTTTGTTAATATATTTTTTGTTTAATGGTATCTCAAAAAACAGAAGAATTTCCCTTTTATCATCGTTTTTTTATTCAAATAGTTATATTATAACATATTATGGGACTTACTTGGTAACTAGGGCCATAGCCTTTGTGGGGTTTGCTATTTTGTTATATTTACTCTATAGAGAGATATCACGCAAGAGTTATAAGTATAAGTTGACTATAGTTTTTATAAGTGTGTTTATACTATTAATACATAATGTTTCTATAATACAGATTAGTGTTTTGTTAGTTGTTATGCTTATAATTGAATTTATGTTTGGGAAACTAGTAGATTTATCTTGGAAATTAATTGTTATTATAAACACTTTATTTATTGGATATTGGACTTTTGCTTCATGGAGTTTTACAGAATATTTGATAAAATCTCATGTATTAACATTATTTCATACAAGTCCTTTAATGAGACATATATCTATTAGTAATTCATATTTCTTTCTGACACATATTGACATATCAATAGCTACCTTCTTTACATTGGTAGGGATCGGCTATATGTTACAAACTGAAAAACAAGAGCATGTCCTTGCATTTGGAGTTATGTCTATTTTTGCTGTACCAATGTATGTGCCCAACCCCCTTCAGGCATTGTGGCAAACAGGAAGTTTGCTAAGATTTGATAGGTTTAAATTATTTGTTACTCCATTTATAGCATTTGCAATTGCATGGGGGTTTTATGTACTTAATTTGCACTATAGTCTTATTAAAGAAGACAACATTCTAAAACGAAAAATATTTGCTCTATTACTTGTACTAGTTGTTATGGGATATTCCTTTATGTCTATTACTATGCACGACAATGCAAATGATTGTAAAGATTTCCCGTGGAAAAATCCTAGAACATATTTCAACAAAGAAGAGTTATATGGGTTTAGTTACATTATTGAGAATGTTCCTAGTAATTCAACATTATATTCTGACTATTATACCTACAGATTTTTTGAACCAATGAAGAGGTTTAGCTTATCTAACTTTTTGGGAATTCCTTATTATGTATCTAGGATAATTCCAAGTATTGAAGATTTACCTGCATGTAAAGGATATTTATCTTTTAGAAAAGAAGAGTTTTTTAATGAGGGGCTTTATTTTGGTAAGGTATACAATATTAAATTATACAAACCGAATAAAATCAATGTAATAAAGCTAGTTTATCTCTTACAAGAAAAAAGTCGGATATATTCAAATCCCTCGCTGGATATATACAGATAAAATTTACTCATCACACAATTTCGTAACTACACAGGGAAGGCTACTCAGTGTACGATGTTCACTAAATTATTAACTAGTACCGTAGCTCTAAGTGACCTTAGGGTATCTTTTCTCTCTGCACACCTATTTAGTGGATAGTTCTCCCCTCAAATTCCATAGAAAAGAAACCAAATACAGTAAAACTTCCCCCTGAAAGCATCGAGTCTATCAAAAAGTAGATGTTGACAAGTAAAATGAAGCACCCCCTTGATATTTTGGGTCTATTATTCCATCCTAAATAATAAAAGTAAAAACATTAGAGCATAAACAAGGTTGAACCTTTAAGTCAAATTATTATAATCATTTTGCTCTTTAGGTCTTCGGGTCTTCAGGAATTCCTTTAGTCTTTTCATATCTTCCCCTCTCTTCATACATATCCCTCAAAATGCTATAAACTTTTATGGAGAGTACTGATGTTGATATCCAGTTAGTAGCTAAAGTAGCGATGGCCGCTCCTTTGTAAGACATCAAATGTATCAAAATATAATTTAAAAGGACATTAAGCAGTGCAGTGCCCCCAACGATTTTCGTGTATGTCTTTTCCCTCCCGATCCCATTGAGGAAGGAACCATAAAGAGAGTTCAAAAATATCGCCGGAAGTGTCCATCCCAATATTTTAAGAACCTCAACTGAATTCACGAATTCACTACCAAAGAACATGTGGACCAGCAGTGGGGCAAACAGAAATGCCCCCACCGCCCCGGCAACGCCGATTACCAGCAACACCTGAAATGCTCTCTTGAATAGTATCTTCAGTGTCTTTGGATTTTCCACCCACAGCCTTGATATAGATGGCATTGTAGTGTTGACCACCACAGAGGGGACCAGCATCGCCGCCTGTATAAAGAAATACCCCGCTTTATACCATCCAACGACTTCGTCGGGCTTCATGAGACCGAGCATTATGATGTCCGTGTTGAAATAGATGAAGGAAAACAGGTAGATGAACCAAAACACATAGGACTTGCTCAGTATTTCCTTCCACTTATCGAGGTCAAACATGGGCTTTGGAGAAACGTATCTCGAGCCAAAGTACATCCTGAGGAAGTTCAGCAAAAAGGTGTCAGCTGTAAGAACTACAAAGAATGCAAAGAGGCTCTTTGTGATCAACAGAACTGCCCCACCAAGGAGAAGGGTCATCACTCTCTCCGTAACCATGGAATAGGTCTCATACTTGGTGACCTCGTGGGCGAAGATGACGCTCGTGAAGAGGAGGCCTATTGTACCCACCACCGCCCCAGAACCGTACAGGATTATCGAAGTTTTAACAACTGCGCTCTTGTTCAGGTGAAGTGCTAAGAATACTATTAACAACCAGTCGAGAACTGCCAGGATGATCTTAAAACCTAGGGCGTACGATACAAGATCCTTTTTGCCCTTGTCCCTCGCAACCTCGCGCATTATATAGTAGTTGATGCCAAAATCCGAGAGATATGAGACGAAGCTCGTAAATGAAACTACAAAGGAGTACTGGCCAAGACCAACATCACCCAACGTCCTACTTAGTACGAGGATTATAATATAAGAGATAAGCTTGTGAAGTGTTTGGCCGGCCAGAAGCCAGCTCGCATTGATTATGAGCCTCTTCTTTAAGCTCACCCTCTCACCAAGGAGGGATAACAGAGCTAATTTATTAGGGTTATGCTGCGTGCCCATAACTCCCCAGTTCCATAGGGATGGTAGAACTTAGGTTGGATGAAAACCTCCACTCGAGGATCCTGGAATTGTTGCAGGTTCTTACCAATTCCAGAAATCAGGGAATCAAGATGAAAGATGCAAAATTTTCTATGGAGACGGCAAGATCTACGGTGGAAAAGTACCTCGCTATAATCTCCCTGCTCAAAAACCCGAAGAATATTGAGACAACCGTTCCAGAAAAGACAATTCCCGTCCCTCTTGCAATCTTCTGCCGCTCGCTCAGGGGATCACTTCAGAATTTCATACACCTTCATTGCCACGATGACCGCAAACACCAGGAGAAGGAAATAAGAGGAGTACTTAAGACCGTCCTTCGTCTCCTCGGAGAGGTAGAACTCCCCAATTTCCAAGGTTATCAGCAGTCCGATAAGAACCACCGTGAGGAAGACCTCGGTGGATGGTGAGAGAACCGCCGACAGGACTATCCAGAGGCCGAGAAAAATTATCAGATAATCCCTCACAGCCATTTCTCAACACCGCCGGCCTTTCTCAGGAGGAGCTTAAGATGGCCCTTAACCTCCCCCACCTCCTCAACGACGAGGACCTCACCGGCACCCGATGCCAGGGCAACCAAAACGGCGGAAACAACCGGATCGGCGTAGGGGAACTCCTTACAGGAGGCTTTAACGTAAACTTCCACAGTATCATCTTCCTCAAAAACTTTGGCACCGGGAAGGCCAAACCTGTCCAGAACGCCCGAAACGGCCGAGGCGGCGTAACCGACCCCCGAGCCGAGGAGTTTCAGACCGTCAATGAATCTCCACCCCGGAACCGGTGAGAGTAGCAAACCCGGCTCGGGCTCGGAATAGAGAACCCTCCCCTCAAAGAGCCTGCCGAGGTTGGGGCTACCCCTGGGGGACACGGGGATGAATATACCCCCCCGGGGGAGGTTCTCATAGGGTGGAAGGACGAACGCCTTTCCCCTGAGCCCAAGGTCAGATGCAAGGTTTGAAAAGAGAGCGCAATGGCCGCCTCCCAGAACTTCCCCTGCCTCGGGAGGGAGGCACTTCCAGCCGGGGAGGGAGAAGGCAACTATGCCGAGTATTATTGAACCTATCCCGAGGTTTACCATCGCCTGATTTCCAGACGAACCACCGGCGTACCAGAGGACCGTACCGAGAGCCGTCAGGAAAATGCCGCTTACCTTCCCCATTTCGACCAGAGTTTGAACGTGAGGAAAACTTAAAAGGATTTTCATGACCATAATGGGGGGCCAACATGAGGTTAGAAAAACTGGTAAAACTCCTAACGATAATCACAATCCTGCTCCTGATGCTTCCCCCCGCGGGAGCAAGGGGAGTTGAGAAGCCGGCCCCCCACGACGAGTTTCTCTACGAGTATTTTTCCCACACCCTCGAAAAGTTCGCGTACTCCCTGAAGTACGCCTACGAGGGAAACGACTACGGCCTGACCCTGGCCGAGAACACGCATAACGACCTCCTTCGGATAATGAGGGAAAGCAGGATCTATCGGGAGAAGAGGATAAAGGCGAGAGTCTTTGACATCCTTCCTCCCTTCTACAACTTCTCCGTTGATCTGATAACACTGGACAAGCTTTTGTTCAAGTTCCAGGAGGACAACGGGAGCATAGCCCTCGCAACCGGAATAGTCAACACGATAGAGAGAATGAAGATATATCTCGGGGAGATAAAAGCGATAGAGCTCTACAACGAGACGAAAATACTAAGGTTCGACACCAGCAGGGTCGAGAGGTATCTAAACGAGATCAATGAAACCGCCGAGAAAACCCTAAACAGCCAGAGCAAAAACCACGAGCTCACGCTGTACACCACCAACAGGAACCCGATTGTGAACCAAAGCGTAACGTTCTTCGGAACCGCGCCCTCGAACGGAAGCGTGAGGATAGTCATAAGGGAGGAGAGCGGTCTGGAGAGGGGTATCGTTGTCCCGGTAGAGAGGCACTTCTTCACCATGCAGTACCGCTTTACAAGACCGGGCGAATACCTCGTGAGGGCCGTCCAGGGGAACCTCAGCACGGAGTGGATGAAAATCGACGTTGGAAAGATACCCACGTACTTCCTCGTCCTCTCACCCACCTCGGCGATAGTAAACACGACCCTGATGGTCAGGGTTTCTCTTGTGGACTACTACTCAAACCCCCTCCCCGGAAGGGAGGTAACAGTCAATGGGACGGTCTTCATCACCGATACCAACGGAACGGTGACCTTCGACCTGTGGAGCCCGAAGGAAGCGAGCTTCAACCTCGCTCTGGAATTCAAAGGCGATGAGTTCCACGAGGGGATCACGAAGGTAGTAACCCTTGAGTTTACAAGAATACCCACTGCCATAACAATAACCGGCCCCGGAACCGTTGAAGAGGGAAAAGCTTTCGAGATAAAGGGCTCAATAACGCCCGCAATAAACTCAACGGTAGAGATCTATGTCAACGACCGGCCTTACGCGGTGGTTAACTCGACCAACGGCATCTTCTCTCTAAACATAACCCATGAAACGGCCGAGACGCTGAAGGTGTACGCAGTTTTCAACGGCACCGAGCTGTACCTTCCCTCAAAATCGAACGTTCTTCTGGTGTCAGTAGTGCCGTCCGAGAGCAACCCGCTGAGGTACGTGGCAGTTCTACTCATAGTCATCAGCCTGGTTGCATATACACAGAGGGACAGGCTTGGAAGGAGAGCCGAACGCCAGGAAGGAACCGTCGAGAAAGAAGAAACAGGGGGAGAAGAGGCCGTTTGGATTGAGATCCCCAACGACGTGGGCGAAGCGTACTCCCTCATAAGGGACGCCCTCTTCAGGGAGATGGGGGTACCCAAGAACCTCACCCCGAGGGAAGTTCTGGAAAGGCTCAAGGGCTGGAAAGGCCACAAGGATCTAAAAACGGTGACCCTCATTCACGAAAAAGTCGTCTACGGCGGAGAAAAGCCCGGAAAAGAGGAGATACAGGCCTTCAAGAGAGCAGCTGAAGCAGTCATAAAGGCTCTGGGTGGGACGGCATGAGGAAGATGGTAAAGTATTCAATCCTCGTAATAGGGACGTTCATCCTCTTCACGATGCCCCTAACGGTTCCATACTTCAAGAGCTCATCCCAGTACAGCATGTTCAACCCAGACTGGGACGGCATATCCAAGTTCGCGGCGTTGATATACAAGGAGAAAAAAGAGCCGATACCCCTGCTTGGGCCTATAGACTCATACGAGCTCTCGGGCGGAACCCTCATGATAGTCGGGCCCGACGTTGATTACACACCCGAGGAGATAGAGGCAATAAAAGAGTTCGTGGAGGAAGGGAACACCCTCTTCATAGCGGACGACTTTGGGACGGCCAACGAAGTGCTCAGGGGCTTCAACATACCGATGGGGCTCTCAAAGTACCCCCTAAGGGACTTCTTCTACGAGGTGGACGACCGCTTTCTGATAACCGCGAAGATAACGGACCCCGTACTTGGAAGGGGCGTTGATAAGGTGATAACCAACGACCCGTCGGCAATAATAGTCACCAGGAAGGGAGAGGTTTACACGAGCGGAACCGCCATGATAAATTTCCACAGAAGGACGTACCCGATTCTAGCCATGACGAGGTACGGAAAGGGCAGAATAATAGTCCTCGCAGATCCAGACATACTGAGCAACAACCTCTTCGAAGAAAACTACCCCTTCCTGAGGAACCTAATCAACTACATCCCCGGCCCGGTTTACATCGATGAGAGCCACCACAGCGACTTCAACCTTTACACCCAGGGGACGATAACGATAAGAAGGGTCCTCCCGAAGGAGAGTGCGCAGAAGCTCCTCCTTCTGCTGGGGTTCCTGATTATAGCCTATGAGTTCGGGGCGCTTGGATACCTGGGAAGACCCCTCAGGATGGTGATCGAAAAGATTATTGGAAGAAGGGGCTCCATTGAGGAGGTGGCCCTTGAGCTCGCAGAGGAGAGGGGATGGGATAAAAAGGAAGTGCTCGAAATGCTGAACAGTCTGGGTGATTGAAATGATAATCGAGAAGATTAGGACAGAGGTGAAAAAGGCCATAGTAGGCATGGACGACGTCGTCGAGCTCATGACGATAGCGCTCCTCTCAAACGGTCACATCCTCCTAGAGGGTGTCCCGGGGCTGGCAAAGACGACGCTGAGCAAGAACTTCGCGAAGAGCCTGAACTTGGCCTTTACAAGAGTACAGATGACACCCGATCTCCTCCCGGCGGACATAATAGGGCACAGCTTCTACGACATGAGGACGGGCGAGTTCAAAATAAGGAAGGGGCCGATATTCACGAACATTCTTCTAGTTGACGAAATAAACAGGGCCTCGCCGAAGACCCAGTCTGCCCTTCTTGAGGCCATGGAGGAAAAGCAGGTGACTATAGAGGGCCAGACCTTCAGACTCCCCAGGCCATTCCTTGTCATAGCCACCAGAAATCCCGTTGAAATTGAGGGGGTCTACGATATACCCACCGCGCAGGCGGACAGGTTTATGATGGAGATAAAGGTCTCCTACCTCAGCGAGAACCACGAGAAAGAGATGCTCAGAAGAAAGAACCTGGGACTGTTCGACGAGGCGAAGCCTGTAGTCTCCAAAGGAGAGCTCGAAAAGGCGGCAAAAGAAGTCAGGGGAGTTAAGGTCAGCGACGAGATAATAGACTACATCTACTCAATCCTGAGGGCAACGAGGGAAGACGAGAGGGCTCTCCTGGGGGCCTCGCCCAGGGCGGGAGAGCACCTCCTCCTAGCGGCCAAGGCGAAGGCCTATCTGGAAAACAGAAGTTACGTTATACCAGACGACGTTAAAAGCTTGGCCGTCCCGGTTCTCTCCCATAGGATTCTGATAAAGCCAGAATACGAAATGGAAGGCCTGACCGGAGAGGAAGTGGTCAGGGAAGCCCTCAACAGGGTAGAGGTGCCGACTGGATGAAGACCGCCGATTTCCTCCTCGGCCTCGCGGGGGTTCTCCTGGCTGGAGCGATCCTTCTTCAAAGCCCCTCACTGGCCGGAATCGCCTCGGCGATAATGGCCTACTACGCCTCGGTCAGGCTGTCCTTCAAGGGCGGCGGAAAGGCCGTATTAACCCTCCCCGAGAGAACTACGGAACTCGAGTGGACCAAGATCCCGGTCGAGGTAGAGTCGAGGTTCGAGATCCCTGGTAGAATTGTCGTAAACGTCAGGAACCCGGACGTAGAGGTCGAAGAATTCTCCATGGAGATAAAGCCCGGAGAGAACTCAAAAACCGCCCTCAGGATAAAGCCTTTGAAGAAAGGAATGCTTGACGTGGAAATTGAGGCGTTCTTTATGGACAAATCGGGCCTGTTCATGAAAAAGATAGACGTCGAAGGGATCAAACCCATAGCTGTTCTCCCCTCGCCGAGGAAAGTTGCGGAGGCACGGAGGGTAAGGGAGAAACCAAACGCCTTCGCTGAGCTGCTCCACGCCCTCGGCATAGGCAGCGAGAGCCTCGATTTCGAAGAACTCAGGGAGTTTCTGCCCGGTGATGACGTCAAGAGGATCGACTGGAAGGCCACTTCAAGGGTTCTCAGGCCGATAGTGAGGGTCTTCAAGAGGGAGACCCTGGCGGACGTCTACGTCCTCGTCAACGTGGACGAGTCCTTCAGGAGGGAGATAAGGAACGTAAAGACTGATTATTTAACGCTCATAACAGCCCAGCTTATAACCTACTTTGCCCGCCACGGCCACAGGGTCGGAATAGTTGCTTACAGCGACCACGAAATTTCCAAGGTAATTAGAAACGTTTACGAACCCAGGAAAGCGCTCTCGGAGCTCGACCTAAAGCCCAAACCGGGGAAGCCCCAGCTGAGGCCATCTTACCTGAGGGGGAACAACATCATCAGGAGGATCCTGCGCCTCAAAGCCAGGAGCCCCCTCTCGGGCATCGAGAAGGCGGCCAGCGCGGTCCCCGAAAGCTCGTACGTTGTCATTCTCGATGATATTGGCCTCCATCCCTGGGCGATAATGAGCGCCGTTAACATGCTGGAGGAGAAGGGTTCCAAGGTTGCAGTCCTCTACCCAAACCCAATAAGGTTCATCCCAAAGGAAAGCGTTAGACCGGAGAACCTGGAATCCCTTTATCTGGCCTACAGGGAAAGGAAAGAACTGCTGAGAAAGATCAGGAGCAGGGTAAAAGTCGTGGAGCTCTCACCGAGGGATCTGTTGCCTAGGGTGGTGAAGGCCCTATGATAGGCCTCATCGCTTCGGTTGTATCGGCCGCCGTGCTGAAATCCTGGATCCCGCTGACGGCGGCCCTAGCTTACATTCTCTCCATAAAGGGGAGGAAAACAGCCCTCCTGGGCTTCTCCCTATACCTCACCTCCATCATAGCCGACCCCGGCTTCGACTCTGTGTACACGATAAAAGGCCAGAAGGAGTTTATCCTCCTGGGAATGACGACACTCCTAGTCCTCAACGACGTCCTACAGAGGGGAATACTGACGGAGAATAAATGGGACATCCCCCTGAGTGGAGTCCTAGCAATCTCAGCAGTCAATGACTACACGCTGTTCGCAGCTCTTATCAGCACGGCCGTTTACAAGCTCTATGAAAGCTTCGGGAAAGCGGCCCTGTACTTCCTCACCTGGCTCTCCACAATGGGAATAGTACTCCTCGCCCTCAAAGGGAAGCTTCCTGGAATCGCCGCAGAGACTTTCGTTATAGGCGCCCTCGGCCTCTTGGCAGTTGTTGTAGGAGGTATCAGAGACATTAACCACGCGGAGGTGTGAAATTGAAACCGGTAAAAATCAGGACGTTTGAGGGGCTCGTCGTGATCATCACGACGGCAGTTTTCCTTCTTTACAGGACTCCGTTCACGCTCTACGCCGGCCTGCTTTACGCCCTAACCCTCTACGCCTCGGAGAGAAAGGCCCTCCCAAGGGATCCCGGGCTCGACCCCCAGACGATCCTCGGGATTTTGCTCGTTCTACTCTCACCGGTGTTCCTCGTAGTTAAGCTGGGAAAGTATCCCAGCCCCTCGACCTTCGTCATGCTCTTCCTTCTGGGCCTCCAGCTAGTTTTCTTCAGGATAAAAGGCCTTGAGATGCCCCTGGCCGTGGCGGCTGGCGGAGCTGCCGTAGCGCTCTCATCCAAGACTGGATTAATCAGAAAGGTGATAGACATAACAAGCGGACTCTTCGTGGACGTCACCTCGATACTGGTCAAGGGGCTGGTAGAGCTCTCCGGGATTCCGATAAAGATCAACAAAAACATCGCAGTTGTGGGAAAGGCCATCGTGATAATCGGCTCGGGCTGTTCCGGCTTTGACGCCTTCGTCATCTACATCCTGGCCTCCTTGCTTCTGATCTACATGAGGAAATCCTCCAGAAGGGAGGCGGCCCTTCTGCTCCTCGGGGCGGTAGGAATCATCCCGCTCAACGCCCTGAGGATATTCATCCTCCTGGTCATCGGCTACTACACAGGGGTTTCGTTTCTGGAACTGTTCCACTCCCACCTGGGGGATCTCATGTTCGTCGCCTACGTGTTCCTCTACTGGTGGTGGGTTACGGGAAGAAAAAAGAGAACATCAGTGGCGCTTGAAAGCAAAGGCCAAAACGACCAGTAAAGCCCCCACTATCAAGGGGGAATATCCAAAGAAGAGCACGGCAGTCAGGTCAACGTCTGCCGCATAGTCTATGCTACCGTCGCTGAGTTCCCCGTCAGTTGATGACGGGCTCATGAGGTCAACTACCTTCGGTGAGCCGGGATCGAGGGCACCTCCCCTGCTGTCTCCAAGGAAGACCAGGACGTTAAAGCCCAAGCTCGATGGGTTGCCGAGGAGTTCCCTGGGAATCGCCACCTGGATCACGCTATTGGTTTTGGAGGCTATAGCGTAGTAGTCCCCAGCCAGCTTGGAGAATGAGGAATCATAAACCTCCACCGCAGGAGAACCAAGTATCTCAGTATCTGGAAAGCCTGCCTTGGAGAGATCAACGACCACCCAGTAGTCCCAGCCGGGGGAATAGCTCAGAGAGCCGTCGTATGGAATGGTGTGGTTAGTCCCAGTGCCGACGCTTATCGGGATTGCGATGAGAGGAGCCCCAAACTCTCCAATGGAAGCCAAATCCGAGAGCCTGATTGAGAAGTAAACGTAGTCCCTATCGGCCCTGACCCTTACGCTCTCGATGTCGTAGTTGTCCTCAGGATGGGGATAGTTTTTCGTCGAGTGAACGTCCCCATTGGCATCGTGCCAGACGTATTCTCCGTCCTTTACTTCACCACTGTTTGGTGCGGGAAGGTACGAGCCCCAGCTGCACTCATCGCCTGTTAAAAGATCGGAGACGCTTGCCGGAACGCTGGGAGGACTTAGGTATATGTGGTAGTCCCTCCAACCGTCGTTGTCCCAGACGCTGCCATTGGTAAAGACGAAGTCAAGGGAGCCCCAGGAGCCCTGCGTCTCAATGGCAACCTTCCAGACGCCGTTCGAGTACTGCATGGGCGTATCGGTGACGTCCTTCCAGCCGTCGTGGCCCCAGTGAAGAGTTAAGGAAGTGGCTCCTTCAAGGGGCCCGCCACTGGCGTTGTAGTATATCGTCACAGTATCTCCAGCCGAAGGACGCTCAGGTGAGAATGAAACACTGCCTCTAAGTGGCTCGCTCAAAAGCTCTCCAAAGACTGAGGCGTTCCACGGGCCGGCGTAGATGTAGAAAGTCCCGTCCGACTCAAGCTTTATCTCGTCAGCAACTGTGAGAGTTCTCCAGTCCTCGCCCCGGTTGAATGAGACTGGCCCCGGAAGGACGTACGCCCCAAGAGTGTCCGTTTCCCTGTTGTAGTAGCCTGCAACCTTTCCATCGTAGAGCCAGACGCGCTCGATGTTCTTCTTCCCGTTCCTCAGCAGATCGCTCAGCCCCGGTGAGAAGCCGGTCTTCACGTATATCCTCCTGCTGACGTCCCTGTATGTGACCTTGAGGTAGCTCCAGCCTTTTCTGAGCTCAATGTACTTAACAAACCCTCCCGGACTCTTTGTCCGGACTAGAATCCTTCCGTTAGTTCCGTCTTCCAGGATCTCAAGCTGGTAATAGCTGTGCTCGTAAGTTCCACCATCGTAGGCATCGCTAAGGCCCCAGACGTGGTTGCCGTCGTTGTAGTCGCCCTCCGTGCCGCTCCAGAGCGCCATAGAGTTGCCGATGACAACGTGCCCGTTCGAATCAAAGAGCCACCCTACCCTGCCTCCGATGGGATCGAGGACTGCATAAAGTCTGTCGTTCTGGACAACGATCTCGTTGTCGTTGTCCTCATCAACGTTTTTCCAATAGGCCAGAAGGGGCTTGTTGGTGTTGCTCAACCACCATGCCCCGTAGGCATAGGGGAGGGCGTGCCTGAGGTGGGAGCTAATTTCCTTCTCCCAGCCGCTCAGCGACCCACCAAGCCCGTCATGCCAGCCGGTCTCGTAGAGGTTCGCCATCAGCGTCGTCCAGGCGAGGTCAACGAGGTTGTTGTCAACCCCCACATTCTTCAGGTTCTCAAGCTCCTGGTAAACCTCCCACCACAGGGTACCTGCAGACTTAGGGCAGTTGTAGGGGTAATAGTTGATGGCCCAGTCCTTGTACCAAGCGTTTCTATCAGGAGTTCCATCGCCGTTCACATCGCCCGTGCCACCGTATCCATTGGTCCCCCCTATCTCCCTGTACGTTCCCGCAACCGGCCAGTAGTCACCACCATCGCCCCAGAAACGGCCACCCTCACCGGAGCTCCACGAGAGAACGTCATCAAGCTTAACGGCCCGGATCCAAGGATGAGCCGCAACATACCTCACGGCATAAAAGTAATCCTGAGGATTGGTTGGCCACCCAGCAACACCAGCGGCCTTCTCAAGGTCGTCCGCGTAGACGTCTATCTGCTCCTGGTCGGGGCTCAAAGCGAAATCAAGCCAGTGTTTCTTGATACTCGTCCAGCTATCGGAATCCCAATCATTCGAACTGTATATGGTGTCCTTAAGCCAGTCGTCTATGAAGAATATCTTCAGCTTGCCATTTGGAAGTTCGTATATCTTGTAGGGATTGATGGGGTTTCCATTGGCATCCTTGCCCGTTCCATGAGTGTTGGCATCCAATACAACCGCCTCGGCGTAAGGCAGACCGTTGGCTGGATTCGTGGCCGCAAAATAATCCCACGGGTCGCTCTTAACGCCGTTGTAGGGATCACCATCACTGAGCTTGGTCTCCCAGACCCTCTCCGGCACCCACGCAACCTTGGGAGTGTACGAGAACAGTTCCCATATGAGCGCGTTCTCCATGCCGAGGCTCTTAACGTTGAGATCCTGCGGGAAGAAGGGCATTATCTGCTGACCGTAGGCAGAGGTGAGTATGCCTATAAGGCCCGAGTTCACCCCGTATCTAATCATCTGGATGAAGTTATCGGCCCCGCAGGTGTAGTCGTTCCATATCAGGTTCTCAAGAAGAACACCGCTGAGGTGCAGGTTAAGGGGAACACGGTACTGGAGGTGCGTCCTTATAACGTCGTCGTAACCCGTACCCTCGCCCCCGCAGACGTCAGACTCACTGTACGCAATGTGCTGGTTCGCGTGGTGCACAAAGACGACCTTGGCCGTCCCCACCCGGTCATCGCTGGTGAAATAGTACTGGATGTCGTCGGGCATCGAGTCAGTGACCCGGTACGGGCTGGAAAAGTCCTTGGCAGAGAGAACCTGGAAGTGAACCTGCCCCCCTGACGGGAAGTTCGGTATCTTATCCTTGTACAGCTCGACATCGATGAAGTCGTACTCGGCGTTCAGGGTTACGGCCTTAACGACATCGTTGTGGACGCTCCAGTCCGGGAAGTAGACGTTGTAGTTAGAGGAATCGTACACTGCTATGGCTATATCCCAGGCCATGCCAGTGCTGAGGGTATTCCCATTCGCATCGGTTAAACCGTCGGGGAGTGCATTCTGGCCGCCGGCGGCGAAGTCCATGAGGATGTACCAGTTGGCATTGGACTCTTCACCCACGTCAAGCTCCATGAGGTCTATCCTCATGGTTACCGTGTCGGGGTTCTCGGAGTAGTAGAAAGCTATTAGATCCCTCGCATAGTCGTCCCCGTCGTTGTACCAGTGCCAGAGGTCGTCGTGGCCATCGAGGGCCTTTACGTTGTCGTAGACCCAGTCAAAAGGACTCCCGTCGGCGGATGGGTATGCTGAGACGCCCGGGATTATATTCTGAGGTAGAAGTGAGAGGATCACCATGGCAGCTACAACACCCGCTAAAGCCCTCATTGTCATCACCTTGAGTGATATATTCTCTGCATCCTCAAAAGGTTTACTCCGAGAAGCGAGCAAAACGGAAGAAAGATAAAAGGGTCAGAGCCTCCTGAAGAGCAGCACCACACCCAAGACAAACGCCAGAACAACCGCGAGGTTGCTGAAGAAAGGCACCTGGAAGATGTCGATATCAGTGTAGTAGTCAATGTAGCCATCACTGACCTCGTCCCAAGTGCTTGATTCCGTTGTCATTACATCCACAACGTTAGAATTACTCTGATCCCCTACAATGACTGCATTACCCGTGCTCCAGTCATGGACTATTGTTGAAACAGTTATTCTAATGGTAGAACTGGACAAATCCTGTATCCCCAAGTCTCCTTTGTACAGTTTCATCTCAATAACGTCATTATCTGCATCTATGACTGCTTCGGAGTTATGACTTCCTACATCGTTCCAACTAGGATCATAAATATCAAATTCATTGTAATCAGCATAGATGTGAGCTTTGTTATAATTCCATCCATCGTTTGCCGTCGTTATGAAAACAGCTCTCTCCCACGCTGCATTCGAGTTAACTTGGGTGTTCGAGTACTTTGGAAGCCAAGTTTGCCCAGAATTTGATTGCTGGTCGGTGTCTATCGTTATTATCAGTCCAAGTCCTCTCTTGGAGTTCCCAAAGGGCTCAGTTTCATCCTCTAGATACCCTCCTACCTTATTTATGTCCCTAAACTTGACCAAGATGTACACATAATCCTGATCACTGGTAATCCTGATCTCAGTTATATCAGTATCCCCAGGATCACATGGATTGCAATCTTGAATATCGGTTCGAACGTCTCCCGTTGCGTCCTTCCAGACCCACTCGCCAGCGTTGCTGTAAAGATGCCAGGTGTTAACGTTCTGGGTTGAAGTGTCCGCCTGCCAGTCCGTAGGCGAACCGTCCACAGTTATCTGATGAGCACTGACGAACCCGGCCACACTCAACATCAAGAGCATTGCCAAGAACAATCCGGCTTTTTTCATTTGTATCCCTCCGGGTGATATCCTCCATAGAATTTGTACACTCAAAGTTTAAACCATTTTCGGAGCAAGGAATGCCAACAAACCAAAACCATTTTAACCCACCTTTTTATTCATGAGAAGGTGGTCGAATGGAAGAGCCCAAGGGCATCTGGAAGTACTGGGACCTTCTCATAATCATAGGGCTTTCACTCATCCTTGACGTCCTCATATTCTACGCCCCGAACAGTTTGGCGAGAAAGGGCCTCGGCTTGGCCTTCGTCCTCTTCTTCCCGGGCTATGTCTTCATAACCGCCCTCTTTCCCGAAAGAAAGGAGCTTGACAACCTTGAGAGATTGGCGTTAAGCTTCGGCCTGAGCATAGCGATAGTCCCTCTAATAGGCCTCGGTCTGAACTACACCCCCTGGGGCATAAGGCTCATCCCTATCCTCGTCAGCTTAACCATCTTCAACGTAGCCCTTGCGCTCATAGCAATATACCGCCGCTCAAAGGCCTTCGAGCCCTGGATCCCCTGGATAACTCTCGAAAGGATAAAGGGGGAGCTGGAATGGGAAAGCTCAAGTAGGCTCGACAAGGCCTTAACGGGGATCCTGATAATCGCGATCATAACCTCAATAGGAACCCTAACCTACGTTATAACCCACCCGAAGCCCGGAGAGGCTTTCACGGAGTTCTACATCCTCGGGCCGGGTGGGAAGGCCTCAGATTACCCCACAGAGCTCAAAGTCGGCCAGGAGGGGAAGGTTATAATAGGCATCGTCAACCACGAGGGTAGGAACGTTACCTACTACGTCCAGATATGGCTGGTCAACCTGACGTGGGAGAACCAAACGAACACAACAACGATCTACGAGATGTATCCCCTGCCGGGCTGGTTCAACGTGACCCTGCCGAACGTTCCGATCAACATAGAAGGCAACTGGACGCCCCAGTTCGAGACGAACTACACCTTCAGCATCAAGAGACCCGGTGACTGGCAAGTCTGGTTCCTCCTCTTCAAGGACAACCAACCAAAACTTCCGCCCGCACCCCCGGACGGCAACTACGCCGAAACCGAGACAAGGAACCTGATACTGAAGGCCATCAACGGGACGATACAGAGCCTGAAGCTAAACGTACACGTCAAGGAGTAGCCTTACAACGGCGTCCCAGTCGTATTCCGCCGAAATCTCGCGGCTAACCCGACCAATCAGCTTTAAAAAAGCTTTGTCAAACAGCAGAGACGCCAGAGTATCTGAGAGCTGGCTCTCATCCACGACGAAACCGTTCTTCCCATCCTCAACCAGAAACCTCGCGGCGTTCATCGGCGCGTTAAGAGTAACTACCGGCAGGCCACAGGCCATTGCCTCAAGCGCCACCATCCCAAAGCCCTCCCTCAGCGACGGAAGAACGAAGACCTTGGAAGCCTTCATCAGAGCTATAACCCTCTTGTAAGGCAGAAAACCCGTAAAGAGAACGTTTTTTTCGAGGCCCAAACCCTTTGCCATGCGTTCCAGTCTTTTTCTCTCCGGCCCGCCGCCAACTATCACGGCCCTAACGTCCGGGAGCTCCTCCTTTACCTTCACCAGCGCCTTCAGAAGAAAATCAACGCCCTTCTCCGAGATCAGCCGGCCGACGAATATGACGTCCGACTCGAGCTCATCCGGCGGAATTGCCTGTATGAACTCAACATCAACGCCATTTGGAACAACGGGCACGGGCTTCCTGAGTCCGGCCCGGAGAAGGTCGTGCTTGGTCTTCCATGAGACGGAGATATGGTGTTCTGCCGTAAAAAGAGCTCGCTCCGAGAGCCATCCTGGGAGACCTCCGGGACCAAGATACCTCCACCAGTAAGGGCCCCAGAACTCGTGCCATGTAATAACAGTGCTGGGAAGACTTTTCAGCGCTAGGGCCCCCGGATAGAAGAGGTTCTGGACGTCAACGATGTCATACCACCTAAACTCCCCGATTCTACGGCGCAGACGGGATGCAAGGCGCAGCATGGGCAGGGGGTTCCTCTTTCCGAGAAGGTAGAGCCGTTTTGGCGCGGGGGCAAGACCGTGATAGTGAATCCCATCCCGCTCTATCTCGTTCTTTCCCTCCCAGTGCTTGTAGCCATAAACGTGAACCTCATGATCCCTAGCCAGCCTCTTGGCGAGCTCGTAGATTCTCCTCTCAACGCCTCCCTTGACCCATGGGTAAACGACGTCGTAGACGAATGCTATCTTCAGCGTCTCCATTGTGAAGAGATTGAGGAGTGGGACTAAAAGCTTTTCACTCTCCCCTCTGTATCTTCGCGTGACCCCCAACGAGGCTCTTCCTGAGCTCGAGGTTCCTTATCTCACACTTCTCGTCTATGATGGAGCGCCATATCGTCGAGTTCCTGATTATCGTCTTTCTGAAGATTATCGAGTCGCTGACGTCGGAGTTCTCGATGACGCACTCCTCGCCAATGTAGGCGAACGGCCCTATAATCGAGCGTCCAAGTATCTTCGCCCCCCGCTTTATCACCACAGGAGGGATTATCTTTGAGTAGGGGCTTATCTGAATCTCCTCGATATGACTCTCCCTGAGAAGGGTTTTAAGGGCCTCGAGGTAGCTGTCCGCGCTCCCTATGTCGTACCAGTACTCGGAGAAGCGGTAGGCCTTAATCGGCTCCCCCCTTTCGAGGAGCCACTGGACAAAGTAGCCCGGTGAATCCCTGTTCCCGTTGCTCAAGTAGTCATCTAGGAGCCCCATAACCCTCTCTGGGAAGACGTAAACACCCGTACTTATCAGCGTCGAGCGGGGCTGGGCCGGCTTCTCCTCAAAAGCCACCACCCTGTCCCCCTCAAGGACAACGACGCCGTAGCGCTTCGCGAGCTCGAGGTCGCCAACATCGTAGACGGCTATGAGAGTTTCACCCGAATAGCGCGCGAGAAAGTCCTGGAGCGAGAACGAGAAGAGGTTGTCGCCAGCTATGACGAGGTAATCATCCAAACCGAGCTCCTCAACGGCCTTCTTCATAGCACCTATGGTTCCGAGCTTCTCCTCCTCGTGGAGGGTGTCCTCAACGATTAGCTCGACGCCGTATTTCTCTGCAACCGGTCTGAAGTGGGACTCGAAGAAGCGGTTCGTGGAGATGTAAACCGGCAGCTCGAGCTTTAGGGCCTTTTCAAGGATGTAATCTATTATCCTCCTTTCTCCAACGGGGAGCAGGGCCTTTGGGTTGTCCTTTGTAATGGGCCATAATCGAGTTGCGTAACCGCCAGCCATGATTAAGACCTTCATCGTCCGTATCACCCCAACCACTTCAGGCATCTCAACACAAAAACTTTCCCAAAGCTTAATAACTGTTCCTTGAACTCCCAATGGTGGTACCATGAAGGTTCTAGTCACGGGCGGAGCTGGGTTCATAGGTTCGCACCTCGTGGACAGGCTCATGGAGCTCGGACATGAGGTGAGGGTTCTCGACGACCTCAGCGCTGGAACCTTGGACAACCTAAGGCGGTGGGTCGATCACGAGCGCTTCGAGTTCATAAAGGGCGACATGAGGGATCCCAAAATCGTTGAAGAAGCCGTTAAAGACGTTGAAGTAGTCTTCCATCTCGCCGCCAACCCGGAGGTAAGAATAGGCTCCCAGAGTCCCGAACTGCTCTACGAGACCAACGTTCTCATAACCTACAACCTCCTCAACGCGATGAGAGGCTCAAACGTAGAATACCTCGTCTTCACGAGCTCATCAACGGTTTACGGTGATGCAGATGTCATACCAACCCCAGAGGACTACGGCCCGCTCGAACCGATAAGCGTCTACGGAGGGGCGAAGCTCGCGGCCGAGGCCCTGATAAGCGGCTACGCCCACACCTTTGAATTCAGGGCTTTAATCTTCCGCCTGGCGAACATAATAGGCGAGCGCTCGAACCACGGCGTCATCTACGACTTCATCAACAAACTGAGGAAGAATCCAGAGGAGCTAGAGATACTCGGTGATGGGACTCAGAGGAAGAGCTACCTCCACGTGAGCGACACCGTTGAGGGAATGCTCCACATCTTCGAGCACTTCAAGAGGTCCGAAAAGACCGTCGATTTTTACAACCTCGGCAACGATGACTGGATAACCGTGAAGGAGATAGCGGAGATAGTGAGCGAGGAGATGAGCCTTAGGCCAAGGTTCGTCTTCACCGGTGGCGTCGACGGTGGCAGGGGCTGGAAGGGGGACGTCAAGTTCATGCGCCTGAGCATAGAGAAGGCGAAGGCCACCGGCTGGAGGCCAAGGCTCAACAGCTACGATGCCGTGAGGAGAACCGTGAGGGAACTGCTGAAGAGCTGACGGACTTTAGAATTTTTGCCATTTTTGCCGAGTTCTTCTCATTCCTACGGGTTCAGGATTAACGTTTATAAAGCGGGGCCGGTATTTAGGTTAGCGGAAGGTGTGGACTATGGTCAGCACGCTCATCATCGTCATAGCCGGCATAATGGCCTTCTGGGTGCTCGTCTATGCGGCCTTTGGTAGGAGAGAGGAAGAGAACGAGGAAGAGGGAATAGCCGTTGATCTGTTCGTGATAATGTGGAGAACGAAGAGGGTCTTAGGCTTCATAGACAGGCTCGCCTCGCGGGGGAGAAAGTTCTGGAAGGTTTACGGCGACGTTGGGATAGCCCTTGGGTTCCTGGGCATGGCCTTCGTTTTCTACGCCCTGCTTAAAACAGCCATCGCCACGATCCAGACCCACGGGAAGCAGGCTGGGGTTCAGCTCGTCATTCCTGGACTGACTATCCCCCTCTGGTACGGCCTTGTAGGACTTGCCGTTGTCATGGTCGTCCACGAGCTCAGTCACGGCGTCGTTGCTAGGGCCGATAAGCTGCCCCTGAAGTCAGTTGGTCTCGTGCTCTTCTTCGTGATCCCCGGCGCCTTCGTGGAGCCAGATGAGGAGGAACTCAAGAGGGCCCCGCTCAGGACGAGGCTAAGGGTCTACGGGGCCGGCTCGCTCGCCAACCTCCTCGTGGCTTTACTCGCGCTTCTCATCATGAACTTGGCACTGACACCCCTTCTCCAGCCCGCCGGAATAGAAGTGGCGGGCGTTATAAGCGACTCCCCCGCCTCTGGAGTTCTTGAGAGGGGAGACGTTATAGTGGCCATAAACGGCACCGCGATAAAAACGCTCGAAGATTTTGAGAATTTCATAAACACCACAAGACCCAACCAGACCATCGCGATAACCGTCCTGAGAAACGGAGAAGAAAAAACCGTGAAGCTGAAGCTCGGCGCAAGGGAGGACAACCCAGAGAGGCCGTTCATAGGTATCTACCTCGGCCAGCACTACAGATCTAGGATAGGGCACGAGAACATAGTGTTTCCGCTGTTCTTCTCGTTCTACTGGATATACTTCCTCAACTTTGGAATAGGCCTGATGAACTTATTCCCGCTGGTTCCGCTGGACGGAGGAAGAATGCTCGACGACCTGCTGAAGGAGTACATTCCCGAGGGCCTTGCAAAGCCGCTCAGGTACGCGGTCATCGCGATTGGTCTAACGTTGCTCGGCCTCAATCTCTGGCCGGCTCTCCTCCACCTTGCCCGCTAGCATTCATCTTTCCTTTTTCTGAAGCGGAACACCCCATTCCAAGCGCCCATAATAGGAGCCGGCGTCAAGGGACCCAACCTTTTTAAAAGCCTTTTCTTAGGGCAACCCATGCCAGCCAAATGCTCCAAGTGCGGTCGTCCAGCGGTCTACCACGCGCGCTACACGGGAAGATACTACTGCCACAAGCACTTCAACGAGATGGTTGAGAAGAAGTTCAAGGAAACGGTCAAGAAGTACCGCCTCATAGAGAAGGGCGAGCGAATAGCAGTTGGGGTTTCCGGAGGAAAGGACAGCGTTGTTCTAATGCATCTCCTGGCCAAGCTCCGGGAGAAGTTTCCGTTTGAACTCGTCGCGATAACGATAGACGAGGGCATAGCCGGCTACAGACCAAAGAGCGTTGAGATAGCCAAGAGGAACGCGAGGAAGCTCGGTATAGAGCACCGCATCTATTCCTTCAAGGAGTACATCGGCTTCACCCTCGACGAGACCGTTGGGATAATGGGGAGCTTTGAGAGGGGCGAGCGCGTTGGAGCGTGCTCCTACTGCGGTGTCTGGAGGCGCTGGCTCCTCAACTACGCGGCCAAGGACGTCGGCGCCGACAAGCTGGCCGTCGGCCACAACCTCGACGACGAGGTTCAGATGTTCATAATGAACATTCTTCGTGGAGACATAGCGAGACTGGGAAGAACGGGCCCCTATTACGAGGAAATCCACCCGGAGCTCGTCCCGAGGATAAAGCCCCTCCGCGAGATTCCGGAGAAGGAGATAGTGCTATACGCGGTCCTGAACAACATTGAGGTTGACCTGAGCGAGTGCCCCTACGCGGTCGAGGCCTTCCGAGCCGAAATCCGCGACTGGCTCAACGAGATGGAGGAGAGACACCCGGGAACGAAGTACCAGATACTCAGGAGCTACGACAAGCTCTTCCCGCTAATAGCGAAGACCTACACGAAGAAAACCAGCGAGCTGAACCGCTGTAAGATATGTGGCCAGCCGACGACGGGGGAGATATGCAAGGCCTGCCAGTTCCGCCTTCAGGTCGAGAGGAAGGCGAGGGAAAAGGGCCTGACGTTCAGGGTTGAGTAAACTGAACAGCTATTTATAAAGACCTGTTTAGTATACTGAACAACTTGTCTTGTTAAACTTCACCAGGTGTTCCCCTTGATTATCGAGACGGCCATTCCCTTTGAGGAGCTTGAGGAGATAAGGCGAAAGAGCGGGGCAGAGGTCAAGCTGACTCTTCTCGGAACCATCGAGAGGAACGGGATAGTCCTCAATCGGGTTCTCGTGGAAGGCCATCCAGAGGAAATCGAGCGCTTCATGGGGAAGCTTAAGCTCGCGAGAGCCGGCGGTTAGTTTGCGCCCCAAACTTCCGGGCGGGTATTTAAAGGCTCACTCAAACTTTTCCCGGTGGGAGCATGGAGGAACTTAGTGAAGCTCTAAAGGCCATCGAGAGGGAGCTCAACTTCGCGAAGAAGGCGTATAGAGCGAGCGTTTTCCTCTACTGGGCGTGGGCGATGCCCGGGGTTTACCTCCTCGCACAAATCCTGTTAAAGTACGCCGGGATTGGTGAAGGAAGCGCCATCCAGTGGCTTTCGCTGGCAGCAGTCGTGGGCTTCATCGTCGAAGAGAGAAAGACCTTCAGAAGGGTTATTCAGCTGGAAGAGGCCCTGGAGCACATTGAGGAAACGCCCAGGGGTTACGTTCTTGCCCAGGTTATCGTGTGGCCTCTCTCGGCCCTGATTGCCAGCATGTACACCGAGAATGATGGCCTGTGGATGCTGGTCTTCATCGGGCTCGGCCTGCTCCTCCTGACGGGCGTTGAGTTCATCTTCACTGGAAAAAGGGACTGGAAGACAGCGCTGGCAGGGGTGATACTGCTCTCCTCGACGGCTCTCTGCACGGGCTTTGGCTACGCCGTGATGGCCGTTGCATTCGCATTCTCGCTCACGGCTTACCTTCACCTGAAGGGGGCAATGAGGGAGTAACATGCTCGAAGAACTGGCGAGGCTCTCAAGGTCTCCGCTCGGCAATCCGACGAGGTTAGCCATAGCGCTCTACCTGCTGTCGAGGGAAAGGGCGACCTTCGTGAGCCTGAGAAAAGCCTTGAAGCTCACCGCCGGAAACCTTGAATTTCACCTGAAGACGCTTGAGGAGGCCGGAATCGTTAGGACGTACTACGGCTTCGGGAGGAGGCCGAGGAAGTTCGTCGAAATAACCGAAGAGGGAATTGAAGAGCTCAGGGAAGTCCTCAAAATCCTGCGGGAGGTGACCGGGGATGATTGAGTTCGCGGTTGCCCTTACCCTGTGGCTGTTGATTTTATCCGCTTCAGGGACCGTTGCCACCCTGGTCGCCGGGAGATGGGCGAAAAAGGCCGGCTTCGCGATGCAACTGACGATGTTTTTCCTCTCGCTTGCGGTGATCGAGCTCATGGGCGGGCCCCAGAGGTTTGGACTCGTTCCCGATTTCAGATACGTTCCCCAGGCAGTTGTTCTCGGCTTTGGTGCCTCGCTTATAATCAACCTGCTCGAAGGTAATCCCTCAGTTCCGATGGAGGAGTTCATGCCCGAGGGCGTTGAAAGGCTCGTTCTTCTCCTCATTCTAGCTCCGCTGGGAGAAGAAGTCTTCACGAGGGGGCTCATCGAGGGTTATATTTTGGGCTACGGCCATTTTTGGAGCGCAATACTCTTTTCGGCTCTGCTCTTCGCCCTTCCCCACTGGATGGCCTACGAAGGGAGCAAAAAACGGAAGATTGTTGCTGTCGGGGGAGCCTTCGTTCTCGGCTCGCTGGCCGGCTACCTCTTCGCGCTTGGAGGCATAATCCCGGCAATCGTGCTTCACTCCTCGGCGAATTTGGCGGGACTGATTGTCTTAAGGTTTAAAGAAAAAAACGGAAACTAACCGGACTTTTCTGGCTTCTCTATCTCAACCCTTCCCCTTATCAGCCTGAAAGTATAACCCTCAACACTCGGCTCAAAATCGGGGAGCGGTGAGCTCCTGACAAAGAACTTCTCGACGCCAAAGTTCTCGGTGGGCTGGAACTCTATGACGTACTGGCTGTACAGGGACATCCAGGAAACGAGCTCATCGGAAGCGCGGCTCCGGTTGAGGAGGAATATGTTGAGGGGCCTCTTCCTCTTTTCCGAAATTCTGGCGCGCTCCTTGAGGGCCATGAGCCTCTGAAAGACGCGGATGAAGTTCTTCTCACCGAGGAGGAAGGCCATTCCATCAACTGTAACGTCTATTCCTACCGGCCTTCTGTCGCCGATCCGCTCCGTGAGTACGCGCCGGTAGAGCCTGTTGTACTTGGGGAGGAACGTGCTCTCATCTATGGTCGGGTCAGTGTAAACGTAATCCTCCGAGTACTTGAGGCCGTAGAAGGAGGAGAATATGTCCACGACCGCGAGGTCTCCCCTTCTTCCGAGCTCGTCGATATCGAAGTTTACAGCCCTGAGCTCCATACGGAGGGGTGTAATCGGAAGAACTGAATCGAGGATGACGCCAAAGTCACCCATACCTATCCTGCGCCGCACTATCTCAAAACCGAGCGCCCACCCCCGCGAGTACGTCGTGTAAATTATCAGGAGATTGCTGTCCTCGAGGAGACCCCCTCCAAGGGCCTCGTCGAGCAGAGGAATACCTGTGCTCAGCAATTCCACACCCAATCACCAATTTGATGATCATGCATTAAAGTATTTAACACTAACTCCCCAAAGTGTTCAAAGAAAGGCCTCTCTGATAGTACTCGTAAACCATTGTGCTCTGAGATTCAGAGAAACAATCGGCTAAATAAGCGGTCAGCGTAACATCCAATGGTGAGGAAAATGGAGGAGGTTAGCGAACTGAAGAGTGTCCTTGAGCGTGTGGAGGGCAGGCTGATAGCCGCTGGAAAGATGTACGGGGCGATGAACTTCGCGGTGTGGCTGGCCATAATGCTCCTGTACTACGTCATGCTGGGCATCTTTGATATTTCCTGGCAGTTCAATCTAATCTACTGGCCGCTGGGCTTTGCCGTTGCAATGGTCTTCACGGGGAGAATCTGGAAGAGACTTAAAAGGCTCGGAAGGGTTACAGGAAGGGAGATCGAGAGCTCTCCCCTCGCGGGGATCCTCATAGGACTCTCCTGGGCAACCGGCATCGTACTCGGCTGGGTCATCGTTCCAGACCTGAACCCCGGCATCACGGAGGAGGCCAGCCTCGCAACCGGCTTCCTTACCTTCATAGCCTTTTCAGTCTTCGCAATGTGGCTCGTTATGGCGGGCTTTAGCCCCAAAAACGGCGAGCGCGAGATAATCCCCGCGTTCCTGATCCCGGCACTCGGGATACTACGTTCCACCGGCATGGCAGAGGGAGCTATAGCCTGGGCCGGCTTCGTCGTCGGACTGGGGTTTTCGCTCACCGTGCTCTGGTACCTCTATTCAGCATTCAAAGCAATCGAGCGGTGATAGGATGGAATCGCTCAGGGAGCTCACGAGAAACCACTTCCTCGGGAACCCGATAAGGTTAGGGATCATGCTCTACCTCCTGCCAAGGGGAAAAGTTCTCTTCAAGGAACTCCTCGGAGTTCTTGAGGTAACCCCCGGAAACCTCGACTCCCATCTAAGAACCCTCGAAAAAGCGGGCTACGTAAAGCTTTACAAGGTCTTCGCCGACAGGCCGAGAACGGCGGTAAGGATAACGGAGAAGGGGGCGGAAGAGACGGCGAGGTACCTGAGGGCCCTCAAAAGCGTGCTTGAGGGGATGGGATGATCACATCGCTTAATCGCTCAAGGAGAACGGATAATCCCTCCTCCCGACCATCCAGAGCCCGAAGAGCGCCCCGAGGGTGTCCATGAGCAGGTCTCGCAACTTGTTAGCGGTGCTCTCCGCTATGAAACCAATCCAGCTCTCACTCAGCTTTTCCGCAATCTCCCAGCCGAGCGATAACCCGTAAAAGACCACGAAGGAATATGCAACTATTTGCCCCCTCGTGAGGTTAATCCCAAGAGACCTCAAGCCCGAGAGAATTTCGGCAGTAATAAGCCACACCGTAAGTCCCCCGAGAAAGTGGCTTATCATATCCGCGTTCCTCCAGTCCCTGTGGAAAAGGTCGTAGCCCGTGAACGGGACGTTTACGAGCGAAACGTGAACCGCTATGAATATGGAAAGAACTGCCATAGTCTTTTCATCGTAAACTGGAGCCAAAAATGGCCTGAGCTTCTCGGGAGGGTTCGGAAGCCTTCTCGGAAGGACTAAGGGAACCGAGAGACCAGCCATTGCCAGCAAGGTTCGGTAAATGTGGTCGCTCCTCCCGTTAAGCAAAGCCGTCAAAAGGCCCAGGAAGACCAGAAAGAGTGAGGACAGCATAACAATTCGTTCCAGCTTGATTTCCGTCACCGGAATATGTAGGGCGCTGGGGCTTAAAGCCCTTACCTTTTCCTCTTCTCCGCTTCAAGCTCTTCCTCGGCCTTTCTCCTGAGCTCCCTGATGCGCTCAATCCTGTACTCCTCCACAAGCCTGAGGAACTTCTCCGCCTCCCTCTCCTCGTCCTCCTTCTTCCAGCGCTCTAACAACTCCTCGATGGCCCTCTCCAGCGTCTCCCGCTCGACGACCGCGAACTCGTCAACCCTTTTGACGTCGAGCTCTTCGCTCGTGAAGAAGGGCAGATGAGCCTCGCGGAGAACTTCTCTGACGGGCCCCGGGAGGGGCTTCTCGGTTATCAAGGCTTTAATTCCCTTCTCGACGAGCTCTTCCGCTATCGCTTTTCCAGCTCCTGCGGGATTCACCACGAAGAGGACGTCGCCCCTCCTCAATCCGACCTCGCGCTCTATCCTCTCGAGCTCGCGCCAGCTGAGGACTCTAAGAACTTTCAGCGGAACCGCGCTACCGCGGATTTCAACCACGTTCATCCTCTTGACCTTGACCAAATCCCTGCTCAGCCTCTCGATGACCGCTTTAGCTTCCCTCAGCTGTGTTTCGAGGAGTTCTATGCGCTTCACCTTCGCCTCAAGCTCCCTCTCGCGGAGGACCTTTCTCCTGACCTCCTCGTCGTAGTCCGCTATTCTGCGCTCAAGCCTCTCGATTGTTCTCCTCTGCTCACGGATTATTCCCCTGAGCTCCTCGTTCTCCCTCTCAAGAAACGCTATCCTCTCCTCAAGCTCGCGGATTTTCCTCACGTAGGGCCTGACGTCAACGCTCTCTCCGCTCTCAGGCTCTTCCTCCTCCCTCGGCCTCTCGCGCCTCGCAACTTTTTGCATCGCCTCGCCGAGGTTGTAGCCCTGGATTACAAGGGCTTTCACCTCGTCGGCCCTCTTGCTCAATCCCGCCTCGCGGAGCTTCGCCTCGACGTGCTCAAGCTTGGGCTTTAAGCGGAGATAGGCCTTGTAGGCGGCCGCCAAGGCGTCGCGCTGGTGGTCGTCCTCGACCTTGATGCCAAGGCTTCTCAACAGCTCGTTCTTCTCCTCGACCCTTAAGCTCTCCCTCGGGACGAAGAGATTAGCTTTAAAGGAGCGGGCTATCTTCTCGACAAAACCCGGGGCCGGGGAAACATCGGTGGCAACTATAACCGGGTGCCCGATCTCGCTTATGAACCTGAAGACCTCGCCGACCGGCATGTTCCTCTCGCTGTGGAGTGCCAGCACGTTGCCGTTGAGGTCTATTACCGCTATTCCAACCGTTATGCCCGGGTCTATGCCAACGATGACGCTCCGCCTTTCCCTCACGGCCTCCTCGCCCTTAAGTGGGGCGAAGCCAAGCTCGGCCCTCTCGACGGGGTAAATCCTGACCTCGACGTCGCCGCCTCGCATAGGCCTCACGATTCCAGCGAGCTCTTCCCTGCTCGCGTAGATTCTGAACTCGCCTCTGGCTAAGCCGTAGTCCTTCTCCTCGGTCTCGAGGTCGAAGGGAACCCCAGCCTTCCTCAGCCTGTCCTCGATTTCCCTAACCTTGTCGCGGACGAGGTTGTGAACGCGCTTTCTATACCTGTCCTGGCTCCATCCACCCTTGCCGTGACTCCTTCCCCTGGTTACCTTGACTATGACCTCGTCCTCGAAGGCCAAGACCTCGTAGCCGACTCCCTTACTCGCGAGAAGTGCCGAGAGCTTCGCCTCCTCATAGGGGTCGAACCTGTCGGTCGTCCTTATCCCGTGCTCCCTCGCGAGGCTCTGGAGTGAGCGCTGCTCGC
The DNA here is from genome assembly GCF_000022365.1 of Thermococcus gammatolerans EJ3. Taxonomy (NCBI): domain Archaea; kingdom Methanobacteriati; phylum Methanobacteriota; class Thermococci; order Thermococcales; family Thermococcaceae; genus Thermococcus; species Thermococcus gammatolerans. The sequence continues at coordinate 31,889 of NC_012804.1, forward strand.
CGGGCCTCCCCGTTACCTGGACGAGCTTCGTGCCAGGAGGAAGTGCCCGGAGGAACTTCCTCAGGTCGTCGCCGAGCTCGGTGACGCTGTCAATCGCCACGATATCCGGCCTCTTTGCTCTGATAAAGCGGATTAAGCGATAGAGTGTGAACTCGCCCTTTCGTTCAAGCCTCCCGTTGTACCAGCTCACGAGCGCGAAGCGCTTTGGGTTCTCACCGACGACGTCGATGCCAATGATAAGAATGAGCACCACCTCTTAATACCGGGTACGGAGGAGCCTTTAAAAAGTTGCCACCAAAACGGTTATCTAATCCAACGCCAAAAGTACGTAGGTGGTAACATGAAGATGAGGGTGGTGTTTGACAAGGAGTACGACGTTCTCACCGGAGTATACCGGGTCAGGGTGAGGGAGCTGGAGTTCGATGAGGAACTCGAAAAGGTCCTAAGTGGCATAGACCCCTCAATAAAACTCGGAGAGGAGGAGATAAAGCTCTCCGAACTGAGGGACAAAGTCTTTGAGCTCAGGAGCAGGGAAGAAGCGGAGAAAATAATGAGCGAGATACGGGGAGCCTTGATAGAGACCCTAAGCTCACTCATAGCGCGCTTCAAGGAGGCCCAGAGCTTCAACGGCTCCGTCGTCTACGAGATCGATTTCAACGAGCTATTCAAGGAGTGACTCCAGCGCTTTCCTTATCGCCTCGTTTATCGTTTCCTGAGCCATAGACGGTCTCGGCTTCTCAAGGGCCTGGGCGTGGCTGAAAGGCACGTGGATGAAGCCTGCTTTCGTTTCCATTCCAGAGACGGCTATAGTGTGCAAAGCTGTGAACATCGCGGTGTTGCAGACGTAAGTTCCGACAGTGTTGGAAACGCCAGCCGGGATTCTGGCCTTCCTCAGGGCCTTCACAACGTCTTTTATTGGTATTGTGGCGAAGTAAGCATCTGGAGCGCCCTCGAATACCGGCTCGTCCTCCGGCTTAAAGCCGTCGTTGTCCGGCATCGTTGAGTCCATGACGTTTATCGCAACCCTCTCGACGGTCACGTTCGGCCTTCCACCGGCCTGGCCGGTCAGGAGGACGATATCGGGCTTTTCCCTGGCGATTAGCCTCGGCAGAATCTCTCTAACCCTCTTGAACGAAACCGGTAGCCGAACCTTCAGGAGCGTTGCTCCGTTGAGCTCGTCGGGGAGGGCTTTAACGGCCTCCCATGAGGGGTTTATCTCCTCACCGCCGAAGGGCTCGAAGCCGGTGACCAGAACCTTCATGGAACCACCCGAAAGGGTAGGTTTTTAGGGTTTAAAAGCTACTCCAGGCGAGGGGTGAGGATGAGGTACGACGTCCTAATCATCGGAGGTGGACCCGTTGGAAACTACCTGGCAAAACTCCTCGCCGGAAAGCTCGATGTGGCAGTCGTTGAGAAAAAGCGATCGTTCGGCGGAAAGGCCTGCACCGGCATAATTGGAAGGGAAAGCTTCGAGAGGCTTGGGTTTCCAGAGGAAGCTGTTCTAAATTCCCTCAGGGGTGCCGTCTTCCGCTCAAGGATACAGAGTTTTGAGATAGCGAGGAAATCGGCCCAGGCATACATCGTGGACAGAAAAACCCTGGAGAGAAAGCTCGCTGAAGAGGCCGTGAAGAGGGGAGCGGATTACTTCATTGGAACTACGTTCACGGGCTTCCGCGGAGGAAGGGCAAGGCTCCAGCACCTGAAGGAAACCTTCGAGGTATCTGCCGACTTTTACGTCGGGGCGGACGGTATTGCCAGCACCGTCGCGAGGGAGATTGGGGCCAAGAGTAACGCGGAGTTCCTCAAGGGATTTGAGGTGGAGGTGGTGGGGGAATTCAGGAGGGACTTCGTGGAGGTCTGGGTAAACAAGGACCTCAACGCAGAGTTCTTCTGCTGGGTCGCACCCCTGAGCGATGAGGTGGCGAGGGTTGGAACGCTGGGGAGCCTTGAGGCCCTGAACAGGTTTCTCAGGGCAAGGGGACTGAGGCCGACTTCAATCCTCGAGTTCAAGGCGGGAACTGTCGGGCTTGGATGGAGAGGTCCATGGGCCAAGGACAACGTCGCGCTCGTCGGCGATGCCGCGCTCCAGATCAAGCCGACAACTGCAGGGGGAATAGTCTTCGGCGCAATCTGCGCCCACCATCTGGCGAGGGCCATACTCTCAGGAGACCTCTCAACGTACGAAGCCTCGTGTTCGCAGATAAAGAGACAGATCTCCTTCGGGCTGAAGGTGAGGAAGGTCTTCAAGGGTCTGAGCCAGGAGGGCATTGAGAGGCTCTTTGAGGTCTTCTCAAGCGAGGAGGCCAGAAAGGTTATAGAGGAGCAGGCCGACTTCGATGACCATCTGAGAACGTTCAAGGCCATTGCAAAACGGCCCCGGCTTCTCGCGAGCCTGCTCCGGATCAGCCCCTCACTTATAAGGGCACTTATATAACGCCGGAAGTTTTATCGGGATGTGGGAACTAAGAGAACAGGGTGGTTGATATGGGTGTTGAAGTCCTCGAAAGGATCAGAAACCTCAACGAGCGTGAGCTTTTGAGCTACTGGATCAGGGGCGAATACGAGGAGGCTGAAACATACTGGAAGCTTGCCGAAAGGGCGAAGGAGCTCGGCCTTCCTGCGGAGGTCTACGAAACTTTTAAACAGCTTGGCGACGAGTCCAAAGAGCACGGGGACGAGCTCTACCAGATTTACCGGCGCGAGTACGGGGAGGAGCTTGTTGAGGTCAACGTTCCCAACGTTGAAGCCCTCAACGTCCTCGGTAAGTTCTGGAAGGTCGAGGACCTCGGCGACGTCCTGAGGATAGCCCTCGAAAGCGAAAAGCTGGCCGAGACGATTTACAGAAAGCTGGCCGGGGAATGCAGGGATGAGAAGCTCAGGTCAATCTACCTCCGCCTGGCCGACATCGAGCGGGGCCACTACGAGAGGCTTAAAGCCCTCGCAAACAAAATGGGTGTCGAGCTTGACGTGGAAAAGGAGTGTGAAAAGGAAAGTAGCTAGGCTTTCTTTTCGGCTTTTTTCTCACCTTTGGCCTTTTCCTTAGCCTTCTTCTGCTCCTCAAGCTTCTTCTTGATCTCCTCGACCTTCTCCGACTTGAGGGGGATGAACCTCTCGTCGTGGTTGTCGTAGCTCGCCAGCAGGAAGTCCCTGCTCAGCTTTAAGGCTCCAGTCGGGCAGACGTCAACGCACTGTCCGCAGTAGATACAGCGGGCCGTCCAGAGGGCGACCTTCCTTATCTCAGGGAGACAGACGAAGACTCCAGCAGGGCAGACGTTGTAGCACATCCTGCAGCCGACGCATTTGTCGACGTCGTACGTTATCATTCCCCTGAAGTCCTCCGGAACTGGCACTGGCTCCGTCTTCGGAAAGAGATTGGTCGCCGGCTTTTTGGTTAAGTTCTTGAGCACTGTTGGGACGAGTATCGGCGCCTTCACATTATCACCTCCATCGCTATGAGGAGCGAGCCCACGAGCGAGGCTAAGAAGACGTTCTTCCACAGGAAGTCAACGGCCTGGGTTACCTTCAGCCTTCCTGTCACGGCCCTGAAGACGCTTCCGACGATGAAGAGCAGGATGAAGACCTTGAGCGTGTGGAAGAGCAGGTTGACGATATCTGCTGAGAGGCCAGCGAGGTTGAAGTAGTCGGCTATCCCCCAGGGGAAGAATATAGCCACGACGAGGGAAGCCGCTATAAAGGTCTTGAGGGCCTTCGTCAGCTTGAGCAGTGCCAGATACCTCCCGCTGTACTCGACGAGCAGACCCTCAGCTATCTCCTCCTCCGCATCCGGTATGTTGAAGAACCCGACCTCCATCTCGCTCGCCAGCCACACGGAGAAGACGTAGAGGAGTATTACCGCCCCAACGAAGCTCATTGGAGTTCCTATCTCCCAGATGTTGTGCTGGTAGAAGACCCCCATGCTGAAGGGCTTGTCAACGCCCAGCTTTCCGAGGCGCCACATTATTGCAAAGATAGCAAGCATCATGGCAGGTTCCCTTGACACCAGTATGGCCGCTTCCCTCGCCGCTCCGATTTTCGCGTAGGGGTTGCCCGAGCTTATCGCTCCCACCACCTTGAAGAAGCATATCAGCGTGAGAAGGTATATGAAAACGATGACGTCGCCCTTGCTGGCCAAAATCGGGGTGAAGCCCATCGGCGTGTAAGCCAGGAGCGCTATCGCCGTTGCCAGGGCAAGAACTGGAGCCGCCCTGAACATGTAGTTGGCTGTTTTGGGCACTATGGTTTCCTTGCTCGCTAGCTTGAGGAAGTCGTAGAAGGGCTGAACGATTGGCGGTCCGACGCGCCTCTGCATCCTTGCCACTAACTTCCTGTCTATTCCCTCCCAGAGGAGCGAGGCGAGCGAAACGAAGCCGTAGAGCCCGAGCAGGCCCGCAATCGGGTAAACTATGCTCCCCATCACGTCCATGAGCATCACCTCGAACAGCCAAGTCCAACGGGGGTCGGGTCGCCCTTCACATCTGGATTGATCTCGCGCGTTTTCTTTATCGAGGCCCTGATGAGGTCCTTCTCGGTCAGGATCCTCTTCCTTCCGTTCTCGACCACCGCAACCCTGTCCGTACAGCTCAGGCATGGGTCTATCGAGGCGACAGCAACGACGAAGTCGGCCACCTGGTCGCCCTTGACGCCCTCAGCGACCGCGAACAGGTTCGGAAACGTCGGCTCCCTCGGCTTCCAGCGGAGGGGCTTGTCGCTTCCCTTCTTTCCGCGGACGTAGTGCACCAGCTCGCCCCTCGGCGCCTCATACCTGCCTATTCCCTCGCCGTCAACCATAAGGCGAAGCTTCGCGTAGAGGACGTTGTCCTTGGGGAAGGCCTTTATCTTACCGTCGGGCATCCCATCGAGGGCGTGCTCGATAAGCTCTAAACTCTGCCACAGCTCGCCTATCCTCACCGCCATCCTGTCGAATACATCGCCCCTCGGCCTTTCGCCCGTAACGTCCTGGGGCATGACCGGCTTTATTCCCAGGTCCGGGTAAACCCCTAACTTCTCGCTCCAGCGCGCGTCGTCACGGATTCCGCTTCCCCTTCCAGTGGGCCCGACTGCTCCCTGCTCTAAAGCCACGCGCCTGCTTATAACCGCGCAGTCCCTGAAACGGGCCTCTATCGTCGGGTCGTGGAGGAAAATATCTTCAATCTGCGGGAAGACCTCCTTGTAGTACTTTATCATGTCGAGGATTATCCTTCTCCTCTTCTCGTCTATGTCCCTCCTGACGCCTCCGATGGTTACCATCGAGTAGTTGACGCGGTTTCCTGCAACGGCCTCAAGCGTGTCCATGACCTTTTCACGGGCGAGCCAGGTGAGGTGCAGAACCGTGTCGTAGCCTATGTCATGCGCTAAAACGCCGAGGTTTAGCAGGTGGCTGTGTATCCTCTCGAGCTCGCCGATGATCACGCGGATGTACTCTGCCCTCTCGGGAACCTCTATTCCAGCGGCCTCTTCCACCGCCCTCGTGTAGGTGTGGTTGTGGGAGAAACTGCATATCCCGCATATCCTCTCGGCCAGGTACATTATCTGGATGTAGTTCCTCCTCAGGGCTATCCACTGGATTCCGCGCAGGTTGTAGCCGAGCTTAACATCGACGTCAACTATCCTCTCGCCGTCGAGGGTGAGTATGAACTTCTCGGGTTCCTCCAAGCCGGGATGAATCGGGCCGAAGGGTATCTTGACCCAGTACTCAACCTTCGTCATTGGGAACCGCCTCCCAGAGCCCTTCTGGCGAAGCGCTCGCGGAAAGCCTTCAACTCACAAACCCGCTCCTCTACCTGTGGAGGTCTCTTAAGGTCAGTTATGGGTTTGTTCGCTCCTTTCACGATGCCTGACGGCGAATGAGCGCGAACTTCAACAAAAGGCATCATCTCTTAGCACCTCCTCTGATATAATATGGATGACCCGCATTGTGCACCATCTCCTCTGGAATGCCCTTGTCGTCGAGGCGGAGCGGGTATATACCTTCGGGGAAGTCGTCCGGTAAAAAGAGCCTCCTCTTGTCTGGGATGCCCTCGAAGACTATCCCGACCATCTCTGCCGCTTCCCTCTCGTACTGGGTCGCTATGGGGAAGACGTCGCTGATGTCTGGAATCACCGGGTCGTCCTTCGGCGCGCGGACGTCAACTATGAGCGACACCGCGGGAGCGTCGTCGTAGTGGATTGCGAGGTGGCTCAGGAAGCCCAGCTCGTCCCCCAAATCCTGCTCGATGCCTATCGAGTAGTGGGCCTCGCCGTCGAGCTCCTTTATGAACCTCATTAGGGCCTTGTAGTCCTCCCGCGGGATTCTGACCCAGACCCTCTCGCGCCCCCACTTGTTGACCCTGACCTCGACCTGGGCATTTGGAAAGCGCTTCGCTATTGTTTCAGCCACTTTTTGGGTCTTGGTGGGCTCTCTGACCTCGTTCGCCTCGTTAACGGGATTATCATTCATGTTCCTCCCCTCCCGGGACTTCTCCTTTCAGGATTTTAGCCAGCTTTTCCAGTGCCAAAACAACCCCATGTAGTATCGCCTCCGGCCTCGGCGGACAGCCCGGGACGTAAACATCGACAGGAATCACGTTGCTCAGCGGCGCGTTGGTGAAGGGGCTCTCGTAGAAGACACCGCCACCGGTGGCACAGGCCCCGACGGCCACCACTATCTTCGGGTCAGGTGTCTGCTCGTAAACCAGTTTGACCCTCTCAAGGCTCTGGTTGGTTACGGGCCCGGTGACGAGGAGTATGTCAGCGTGCCTCGGACTTCCGACGAGTTTGACTCCAAAGCGCTCCGCGTCGTACCTCGGTGTCAAAATGGCTATGATTTCGATGTCGCAGCCGTTGCACGAGCCGGTGTTCACGTGGAAGACCCAGGGCGACCTCCCTATGTAGCGGCACAGCTGGGCGATTCTCTTTTCAAGCCTCTCGCGCTCCGATGAGTTTGAACCGTTGTTGGCGGGAACTGTTATCGCCATTCCATCTCACCCCCAGATGAGCAATACCACCATCACGAAGGCGGTCGTTATTATCAGGTAGCTCACGTAATCCGTGAGCAGTCCTGTGTGCTCCCCTCTGAGGGCCGTGAAGAAGCGCTTGAGCGCGTATGTTAGTCCCCACATGACGTTCCTGCCGGTGTAGCTGCCCTCAAAGTGCTCGAAGCCCGGAATAACCTTCTCGGGGTCCTCACCGCTGATGAATATCTTCGTCCCGTCGCCAACTTCCCTCGTCCCCATTCCGCTCCTCTTCGCCCACTTGTCGAGGAGGTAAGCCAGGATGAGTCCGACGATGAAAACGAGGACGAAGTAGAGCGCATCCCAGTAGCCGAACATTTCACGCACCTCCTAAGACAGCGCTTATGTAGGCCAGCTGGTCCTCAAGGGCTTTGACCGCTGGAAGCATGATCTTCTCGCTTATCTGCCAGGGGAAGAGCCCCATGATGACTATCGCGACCGCGAGGATTATTATCGGCCAGAGCATGCTCGCCTCGGGGTCTCTGGCCTTCATGACCCTCTCGCTGGGCCTTCCGAAGAAGGTGTAGAGAACCCTGACGTATGCTGCCGTACAGAATGCCGTTCCGATTATCGCTATCGCGCCGAGTATCGGGTTGAATATGGCCGAGCTCTCGTAGATGAGCCACTTGCTCGCGAAGCCGTTGAGGGGTGGCATTCCCACTATTGCGGCCGCTCCTATGAGGAAGGCGAAGGTTGTTTTCGGCATTGTCTTAGCTAAACCGCTCAGCTCGTTCAGGTCCCTCGTGCCGAGCTCGTGGATTACGACTCCTGCAATCAGGAAGAGGAGCGCCTTCATGAGTGCGTGGTTGAAGGTGTGGTAAATCGCTCCTGCAAGGGCCACCTCGCCAGTGTGGCTTCCGTAGGCCGCTAAGCCGATTCCGAGGCCGAGGAGGATGTAGCCTATCTGTCCCACCGAGGAGTAAGCCAAGAGTCTCTTCATGTCTGTCTGGACTACTGCCATCGCGTTGCCTATTATCAGAGTCAGGCAGGCGAAGATTATGATGACCCAGCCGACTGTCTTGACGCTGACGCTCGCGCCGTAGATGCTGAGGAGTATCCTCGCCAGGGCGTAGACCCCTCCGACCTTGATGACCAGTCCGGAGAGCATGGCGCTTATTGAGCTCGGCGCGGCCGGGTGGGCATCTGCCAGCCACATGTGAACTGGTGAAGCACCGCTCTTGAAGAGGAGCCCCGCTATGAAGAGAGCTAAAGCGACCTTTGCAGTAACCGTCGGGTTCTCAATGATCTTAATTGCCATATATCCCATCGTCAGCGTCCCGTACTGGCCGTAGAGGAGGGCTATGCCGAGCAGGACGAGCGAGCTCGCTATCGAGCCGACGAACATGTACTTGATGCCGGCTTCAATGCCCTCCCATGTGTCGTTCCTGAACGCTACCAGCGCGTAGCTCGCTATGCTCATGATTTCGAGGAAGACGTAGAAGTTGAAGAGGTCACCGGTTATCGCTATGCCGAGCATTCCGAGCTCGAGGATTAGGATGAGGGTGTAGTACTTGTCCAAGCCAGTGTCGTGCTTCATGTAGCCGAGCGAGTAAACCACCGCGAGGAAGCTAACGAGGGCCACCATGAGCACCATTATCGCGCCGAGGAGGTCTACCTCCCAGACTATCCTTATCGGGAAGCTGACGCCCTGGCCGAGCGGGCTCTTGGCTCCGAGGGTGTAGACGATTATCCCCTTGTCCTCCCAGACAGAGTAGAAGAGCGCCGAGGCGACAGCCAATGTAGCACCGCTGATTATTACGGCCCAGGCTTCCCTCGCCTTCCTGCCGATGAGGCTCACTATCGGCATCGAGAACGCTCCGAAGAGCGGGATGATTATGAGGTAGGGCAGGATTGCTTCCCCGTTCATCCCCTCAACCTCCTCAGAGCTCTCACGTCAAGGGTTCCGTAGTGGCGATAGGCGTTTATCGTCAGGGCCATTGCCAGCGAGAGGACGCAGACGCCGATGACTATGCTCGTGAGGACCAGAGCCTGCGGAAGTGGCCCCACCATCGGGCTCTTCAGGGTCTCATAGCCTGTGTAAATTGGCGCCGTCGGAACCTCGTTCAGCTCTATGCGGTAGCCGAGGCTGATCAGGAGCAAATGAATGCCAGAATCTATGATGTCCAGAGCAAGAATCAGCTTGATGAGGTTTCTTTTGGCTAAGAAGGCATATATCCCGAGGACTATGAGAAGGAAGGCCGTTATGAATTGAAACTGAATCATGACCTCCACCTCCGGTACATGGCTATGGCAACGAGCGCGCTCACGAGACCTGTGAAGACCTTAAGGCCGACGGCAAGGTTCATTATGGGCAGGAACCCTGCCGAGAGGAGCGTTCCGGGCTTTCCGTTGAAGAACGGGCCGTTGTGCCAGAGCGTGTTGTAGAAGAACGCCGTGCCTATGCCGAGCATCGCCGCGCCGAGGAAGACGAGACCGCCGAGTCCCTCGAGGGCAGAGTACAGGTGCTTGTTGTAGTGCTTCCTCATCTCGTTGAGGCCGAATGCCACGAGAAACAGTATTCCAGCCCCAGCTATCGTCGCTCCTCCCTGGAAGCCACCTCCCGGTGTCAGGTGACCGTGGGCCACTATGTAGGCTCCGAAGATGCCTATGAGCGGGATTATGGCCCTCGCTGAAGTTTTGACGATGAGCCCCATGTCGGTGCCGCACCTCGGCCTCATTCCTCATCCCTCCTCCAGGGCCTCAGAAGGGCCACCGCTCCCGCTATGGCCGTGAAAAGGACGGTCGCCTCTCCAATCGTATCGTAGCCACGGTAGTCGAACACTATGTCCGTGACGATGTTGGTACCGCCGACTTCCTGAACGCCGTGTGTGATGTAGTAGTCATCGGTGTAGCGGAGGTTCTTCCAGTCGTCCCCGCCCGGGCCGAACTTGAGGCCGTAGTTGGGATTGGCCACGTAGAGAAGCACCCCGAGGATGAAGAGCAGTGAGAGGTAAGCTATCGTCTTCTTCATCGTTCCACCTCCCATCTTTCGGTCTTCGCTATGCCGTAAACCACGAGGGCGGTAACCACACCGGCACCGACGGCGGCCTCGGCTATCGCGACGTCAGGCGCGTGTAGCATGTAGAACTCGAGGCTGAGGAGCAGGCTCATCGCGGCCGACATAAGCGTTGCCGCGAGAAGGTCCCTGAAGCGAATCGTGAGGTAGGCAGTGATGAGGACGCCGATGAGTATTATTGCCTGAATAATCATGTCAAGTGTCAGGGCGTTCATTCCTTCCCACCCCCGAGCTTCTCCTCGTATGCATCGATGACGGCTTTAGCCGGCTTGTAACCGCTCAGGTGCGCGGCTTTCGCTATTGCGTGCGCTCCGACCGGGTTCGTGAGGAGGAGCGCTATCAGGGCCACGAAGCTGTGGAGGGTCATCTGGAGGTACTTCGCATCGCCCGTGACGTGGAGTCTGTACAAAGCGTGGGTCGCAACCGCAAAAACGGCGAATATCGTTCCAAAGGTGGTGCACTTGGTCGCACCGTGAAGTCTCGTGTAAACGTCCGGGAAGCGGTGGAGGGCTATGCTCCCGAGGAGGTTGAAGGTGATGTTTACCGCGAGGAAGGCGTAAATCAGGTAGTTGACCCAGCTCATTCCAATCCCCCCTGGAGGTACCTCGCGATTATGAGCGTTCCGATGTAGCTCAGGAGCGCGTAGACGATTGCAATGTCAATGTAAATCGTCCTGTCGTAGGCCGCTCCGAGGAGAACCATCGCCGCGACGACGAGCGTGTTGAGCGTATCAACTCCCACGACCCTGTCGGGGACGCTTGGTCCGAGGAGAATCCTGAGTATCGCCAGGAACGCCGCAAACGAGATTATCAGTGCCGAGTAAAAAAAGACCGGCTCAATCATTTCCCCAACCTCCTGGCCCACTTTTCGAAGGGTCCCGAGACGGGCTCCGAGCTCTCAGGCCTCTCCATTCCCTTCGGTATGTCAATCCAGTGGACGTAGAGGGCCTTTTCCTCTGGGCGGGCGTCTATGGTCAGCGTTCCGGGCGTGAGGGTTATCGAGTTGCCGAGTATCGTGTACTGTGCGTCCTCCTCGAGGTCAACGGGAACCCTGACGATTCCGGGCCTTATCCTCCCTGTTATGACGAGCCACGCAACGTGGAAGTTTGCCTTGACCATTCCCCAGAAGAGGACCGGAGCGTAGGCAATCCACTCGAGCCACCTTATCGGATTCAGGAAGCGGGTCGACTTCTCCCCGACGACGTCCTTCGTCGCGTACCCGATTATTCCAGCAAATATCAGGCCCGCTATGAGCTCTTGGCTGCTCCAGAGTAGCCCGTTGGTTCCGGCCGTTAGAACGAGCCAGAGGACGTAGGCGAAGACGAAGGCGACTATGAAGGGCAAGCTACCACCTCCGGATTAACATTTTTGTTTACCCTCGATTTTGACTTCTCTTTCCCGCTTAAAACGGTTTTCCAAAGCTCAGTTTGTCAAAAAAAGGTAAGAAACGCCTCGTTGTAAACCAAAAGTTAAAGAAGGGCTCAGAGGCCGAGTTTGGTTTTTGCCGCGTACTCCAAGGCCTTCTGGATGTACACCCTGTAATCCACCGCCTGAACAGCTGCCGGCTCAACGTAGTGACTGACCACATACGGAGCAACCAAGCCAACAACAACACACGCCAAAGCCAAAACCAAGCAAACACCACTCATGCTCCAGCTTTCTCTGAGCTCAACCTCCTTCCCGGGCTTTCCAAGCCAAACCTCATAGAACACCCTCACATAAGCCACCAAGGCAGTCACCGAACTAACAACAAGCACCAAAGCCAGCACTGGATTCTCATCCAAGAACGCGTTGAAGAGAAGTAACTTACTGAAAAACACGTTGAACGGCGGCACACCAACCAAACTCAGCGAAGCCACCGCCAAACTGAACGTCGCCACTGGCATCTTCCTCCCAAGACCCGCCAAATCCTCCAAGTTCCTCGAGCCGGCAGCGTGAATGAAAACCCCAGCCGAGAGGAAGAGCAAGGCCTTGGCGATAGCATGATTCACCATGTGGAAGATTGCCGCGCTCAGGGCAAGCTGAGTGCCAACCCCCACGGCCATTACAAGGTAACCCATGTGCATTACCGTCGAGTAAGCAATCAGCCTCTTCACGTCCCTCTGGACAAGCATCATTAACGCCCCGAACAGGGCTGAAACCGCCCCAAGGAGCATTAGGACGATGCTGAGCGCGTGAATCACGCTGGACAGAGTGGAAGTTAAAGCTCCACCGTAAACCGTGTACAGGAATCTTGCTAAAGCGTAAACGCCAACGTTAACCACTAGTCCAGAGAGTATTGCCGAAATCGGACTTGGAGCGGCCGGATGAGCTTCCGGAAGCCAGAAGTGGTTTGGAAACACTGCCGCCTTAATCAGGAACGCCCACGTGGCCAAAGCCAAAGCAACCCCAGAGGCAATCACGACATCCCTGTACGGCTCCCCAACCACCGGGAAACTCATCCCGTGAATCAACGCGCTCAAGTTTGCGAAGTTGAGAGTTCCAAAGCCGTAATAAAGGACTCCGAGAGCTATGAAGTACATTGTCGTCCCAACCGCGCCAATCAGCGCGTACTTCAAGCCAGCGACGACAGAATCCCCTCTATCCCTGTAGTACATGACTAAAGCGTAAGCCGCGATGCTGGTAACTTCAATCATGACGAAGAGGTTAAACGCGTCGCCCGTTAAGAGGACGCCGAGCAAGCCAGCCTCAAGCCCGAGGTAAAGCGTGTAATACCATTCCAAACCACCCTCGCCCTCAAGGTAGCGGTAACTGTAGATTGCAATGAGGAACATTAACGCGGCAGTTACCAGGGCTATTAAAGCACTCATCCTGTCAACCTCATAAATTATGCCCACCGGAGCAGTCCAACCACCGAAAGTGTAAATCAAAGGCTCGTTTGAAGAGTACGCCAGCTGAAAGAGTTTGACGGCACTCAGGAGGGTCAAGCCCGTGCCTGTCAAAGCGTAAGCCTGCACAATCCTCCTGTCGCCCTTGACGAGGATTGAAGTTAGCGGTAATGCGAAGGCGAAGAGGATTGGGATTATTGGGGTCAGGCCAACCACGTTCATCCTCACCACCTCACTCGAATATCCTCTCCGCGTACTTCTCAAACTCCTCACAGATTTCTTTTTTAGCCTCTTCAGGCTCCTCAGTAGTCACGTTAATCCAGTTCACGTACAAGTAATTCTCATCCACGTCAACCACGACCGTTCCAGGAGTGTTGGTAATCGAGTTGGCAACGAGAGTCCTCGCGTACTCGCTCTTCACCTTCAACGGAACCTTTACAATGCCCGGCTCAATGTCACCAGTGATTATCCGCCTCATCACGTCCAAGTGCGCCTTGACTTCCGCGACAAGGAAGTACCAGAGGAAGTAAACCAATCCCCACGCCCACCTGACTGGATTGAGGGCTTTCGCGTCATTCTCCACGAGGAACCTCCCAACGAGGAGGCCGATGGTTACTCCAACTATTACGCCAGTAACCAAATCGTAAGGTGTGAGTGAGCCCGTGAAGATGATGTACGTGATGAAGGCTAGCAAGGCTGTCGCCGCAACTCCCCTCATGCTTCATCCCTCCTCAGCAGTTCTGGTAGGCTCTTCCCGACTTCTCTAACGTCCAGCGTCCCGTAAATCCTGTAAATTTGAATTACCGCGAAGGCGATGAGAATGTTGACCGCCATGCCAATGACTACCGCAGTTATGACCAGTGCCTGTGGCAGTGGATCAACGGCCGTTTTAACGAACTCTCCAACGGCACTCTTTGAGAGTTCGGGCAGGATTGGGGGTTTTACTGGGTAAATTACTCTGTAACCGAGGAGGACGACGAGGACGTTTGCCGTATCGCCGAAGATTGTCAGGGCTATGAGTTTTTTCACGAGGTTTGGTTTTGCAACGATTCCGTAAACGCTTATGATGAGCGTCGCGAGGAGTGAGACTATCGTAATGCTCCATAGGAGTGATATCATCTCCTCACCCCCAGGAATTTCTTGAACTTCTCCTCTGGAATGCTGAGAAGCAGGAAGACCGCCGTGAAGCCCGCGCCTACCGCGAGGTACTCGAAGAGGTTGTACAATACGAGGGAACCGCCCAACGGCACTCCGAGGGCTTTTGCCGGGAAGATTGGTTGGTTCTGCATGATGTAACCGCTGACGAGGAGTGGGGTTAAAGCCGTGAGTGCTATTCCGAGTAAGCCAATGGAGCGGATTATTATTGCCCTCGTCTTGTCTAAACCGTTTTTCTCGAGGGCGTATTTGGTGTAGGCGGCTATTACGAGGAGGGGCGCTACTGCTAATGCCGAACCGCCCTGGAAGCCGCCGCCTGGCGTTAACTGCCCGTGTAAAGCTATTGAGGCTGAGACAGCTAAAATCATTGCAACCGTGAGTTTTGTGACTACGACAACTGGTTCTGGAAGCTGTGGTTTTGGCTCGCCCTGTTTTGCTTCTTCGGCTTGTTCTTTGTTTAGTCTGAAGAGGGTGAGGCTTCCGATTATTGCGAGGAAGAAGACGGCCGTTTCGAAGAGTGTGTCAACGCCACGGTAGTCCCAGAGGATTGAGGTTACTGCCTCCGGGCTTTTTGCTGAGTGTTCTCCGAAGTAGCTGTTTTCGAGGTAGTACTCTCCGAGCGGGTGGAGGTTTTCGGGTGGGGTGAGATTTTGAGCGACATAGCAGGCTACTCCGAGGACTGTGATGAGGATTGTAAGCAGGCCGATTAATCGCTTCATTCACACCACCTCGTACCGTTCGGTTTTTCCGATGATGAAGATGAGGAGTGCCGAGTAGATTCCGACTGCGATTGCGACGTAAGCCAGGACGATGTCGGGCGCCATGAGGGTGTGGAATATGAGTGCGTAGGCTATTGCCTGGATTGCGGAGTAGCCTACTGCTTTGAGGAGATCTTTTTCGGTTATTGCTAGGTAGGAGGCGATTAATCCGATTAGTGCGGTTATTGCGAGGATTGTTAAGTGTAACTCAATCATTTTCTCGCCTCCTTTAGGTGGTCGGTTTTGGGGTTCCACTCCACAGCGTTAGTTTTGTGGGCGGCGTATGCTAATGCTGTGGCTCCTGCTGGTGCCGCGAGGAGGGTGATTATTCCTGTGATGAGGCTGGCGCCGGCTATTGCGTATTTGTTTGGAATGTTTGTGCTGAGGGCGAGGAGGGCCACGCCAAAGAGTGGAACTGCTGCTCCTCCTATTGTTCCGATTGTTGCTGCGTGTAGTCTGATGTAGAAGTTTGGGAATTTTAGGAGGCCGATTGCTCCGAAGAGGTCGCAGATTCCGCCGATGATAACGAGTATTGCGCCGAGGGTGAAGAGTGTGTTCACGCTCCCACCTCCTTTTTTGTGAGGTGGTTTGCGATGTAAATGTCGAGGAGGTAGGCCCAGAGTGCGAGGGTTATGGCTCCACTGATGAGATACACGCTTTTGAAGTATACTGCGAGGATTGCCATGAATGCGGCTATGTCGAAGCTCATGCAGTCTACTGCGAGGATTATGTCTGGTATTGTTGGGCCTTTGATGGCTCTGACTGTGTAGAGGATGAATGCCGTCACGTAGAGTGGGAGGATGATTCTCATGAGCATAACAACCCCAAACGACATCAGTCTCACCTCTCAAATTGTGAAAAAAGGAAAGGGCCATCAGGCGGGCTTGGCGACCTTGGCAAGCGCAAAGGTGCCGACTATGTAGTAGATTGACAGCACCACCGGGACGGCGTACATGGCACCTCTTCCCATGGCCTTATCAAGGGCGATGCCTATTCCAGCGGGTATCAGCGTGGCCAGAATCCAGAACACTGCGAACACGACGAAGAAGTCAACGATTTCCTTGACGAGTCTCTCGGCCGTCAGCTCGGGGTGGCTGAGGTACCAGTAGTAGAACGCCACGAAGAGGAAGCCTCCAACCGCGTTGCCGAAGGTCACTGGGATTACGTTGTGGAAGAACTGGCTCCAGGTTACGGCGTAGTTGCTGGCTATTATGCCCGTCGGAATCGCCCACATGTTCGCTATCGCGTGCTCGAAGCCTATGGCAACGAAGGCGAATATCGGGAACCATATGGCCAGTATCTTGCCGGCCCCGTCCTGCACTCTCGCGGATTGCCAGATGGCGAGGTTGACGAGCCAGTTACATCCTATTCCAAGGAAGAACAGGGCCAGTATGTCCTTTGAGACCTTGCCGTGCGCTATTGCAACGACAGTCTTACCGAAGAGGTTCGGGTCGCCGACGTGGCCGAAGAGCCCGGTAAGGGGAATCGCCATGAGCGCCAGGAATATCGAGCCTATGAAGTTTCCACCGTAGCTTCCGAACCAGTTGTAGAGGACGCACTTGAAGTCGGCGTAACCCTTGACCTTGGCCGAGCTGAGGAACTGGACGTTGCCTGTCCAGAGGTCCGCTCCTCCAAGGACGACCGCTATGAGGCCGACCGGGAAGACCGCACCGAGCAGTATTTTTAGGAGCGCCTTGTTGAAGGTGTCACCCACTGCAAACGGCGGGTACTTGGCGATACAGCCGGCCACGACGGCCAGCAGGAAGCCGAAGGCTATGAAGGCACCCGCCATAAAGCCGGCGAAGAGCAGCCTTCCAGGGGTTGTCTTAAACTTCGGGGTGGCCTTCTTGGCTATGCCCTCAAAGGTCGTATCCACCCCGTACAGTATTTTCTCCTTTGCATCCACCATCTTCGCTCACCCCCTTTCCAATTTGAGCTTTTCATCGGGTTTCAGGCCGCTGAGGGCCCTCATCAGGACTTCCCTGTCCCTTCCGGGGAGTTTGAGCTTGAGGACCCCCGGAAGGTCATCTAAGGTAAGGTATGAACGTCCGAAGACCTTCCGTATCAGTTTGCACGTCTCCACCGACACCTCACCGACCTCCTCGTAGAGGGTGAAGTCGGCGTCAACGTGGTCCAGCATCGCCGTCAGCGGAGACCTGAAGCCCACGTACCTCGCCTTGAGGAGCTTTGGCACTCCCCTTCACCTCCCATCCGTACTTCTCCTTCAGCCTGAGGAACTCCCGTTCGAGAACCCTCATGGCGAGTGAAACCCTCGGGTCAGGGTTCTTCAGGCAGTAGCCCTGAATGAGTCCGTGTAGCTCCTCCGCGCTCTTGGCTTTCGCGACGAGCTCCATGAAGTCCTCGAGAACCTTCTCCCTGTCGAAGTAGCCGACGACGTACTTCAGTCTCTCCCTCAGGCTCAGGCGTATCCTCTCCTCGATTGGATACTCGGGAAGCTCGAAGCCGACCTCTTCGGTGTAGTACTCCCCCTTGACCTGCTTCTCAACGAGTCCCAGAGCCAAAGCTACTCCATAGAGTATTTCCTCGGGCCTCGGGGGACAGCCGGGGATGTAAACGACGGGACCAACGTATTCTCCCTCGTCCCTCAAGTCCTGAACCAGCTCGAATATTCCGCCCCTCCTCGGGTATTCTTGTCCCTCCCTGCCGCTCTCAGGACGTCTGTATATCGGATAGCCGTTGTAGAATATCCCCCCGCTGCATGCGCACGTTCCTATGGCCACTATTATCCTCGGCTTCGGGGGCATCGCCTTTATTGCCTCTTTGGCCGCGTAGTAGGCCTGCCTCGTGAGCGGGCCCGTTGCGGCCATCGCGTGGGCGTGCCTCGGTGAAGCGGCAAGCCTGACGCCCAACCTTTCGGCGTCGTAGTAAGGTGTTAGAATGTCGAAGAGCTCTATCTCGCACCCGTTGCAGGCTCCGGTGTCGAGGTGGAAGACATAAAGCGAGCGGAGCCTCATTCTACCACCTCCCTGCTCGCCTCTACGGCATCATCAACTGTGAGCTTCCTCCTGCAGTTCCTGCAGAGGATTGCGCGTTTTCTGATTTCATCCCCGTCGAAGAGCCCCTCTGGGAGTATCTGGAGGGCCTTTTCGAGGGCCCTCTCGGTGTAGTCCGTGTAGCTTCCGCAGTTGGGACACCTGTGGAGCCTTAGCTCAACGACCTCGACGTGGTCTTTCCTGTCGAGGGTTGCCACCTCGAAGTTCCTCGTCATCCTTATCGCTCCCGTCGGGCAGGCCTCGTCACAGCGGGCACAGCGTATGCACCTGCCAACGTCGAGGACGATTTTTCTCGTTCCCTTTTCGTAATCGTCTATCCTCAGCAGCGCATCGGCGGGACAGGCGTTAACGCAGGCGCCACAGCCTATGCAGAGCCTCGGGTTTATGTGCGGAACTCCCCTGTACTCGGGAGGGGCCTCAATCTTCACGAAGGGGTACTTCAGCGTGACGGCCATTTCAGACCCCCCTGCTGGCCTTTCTCGACAGTTCTGTGAGCTCCTTCTCCGTGAGAACCCTCACCTTACCGCTCCTCGCGTCAACGACCTGAACCCTCTCGGTACAGGAGTAGCACGGGTCCATGGAGGCTATTATCAGAACGGCATCGGCCACGCTGTTACCCCTCATAGCGTCCGGCAAAGCGGGGAAGTTGTTGTAGGTTGACGCCCTTATCCTCCAGCGGTAGAGCCTGTTACCCTCGCCGGTCATGACGTAGTGGACGTCCTCTCCCCTCGGCGCCTCGGTGAAGCCTACCGCTTCTTGGTACGGAGGTATCTCCTTCCACTCCGCGAGGATGTCCCCTCCCGGCATCTCGTCGAGGGCCTGCTCAATTATCCAGATGGACTCAAGAATCTCCTCCGCCCTTACTAAACATCTCGCCAGAACGTCCCCCTCCTTGTAAACCGGAACCTTGAAGTCGAGGTACTTGTAGGCCGCAAACGGGTGGTCCCTTCTCGCGTCGAGGTCCCTTCCCGAGCCCCTCGCCCAGGGCCCGACCGAGCTCCACCTCTTCGCGTCCTTGTAGGAGAGAACTCCAACGCCCTCACAGCGCTTCACGAAAGTTTTGGTTGATAGCGTCTGGTCGGCCCACTTCTGGAAGCCCTCCCTGAGCTCCCTGATGACCTTCTCAATCATACTCCGCCTGTATTCGAGGAAGTCCCTTCTGACACCACCGATGACGACCATTCCGTAGGTCTTCCTGTTCCCCGTGAGCCTCTCGGCCAGCCACATCACGTGCTCCCTCAGCCTGAACGCATCCATGAAGCCCTTGTCGAAGCCAACGTCGTGGCAGGCCAAACCGAGGTTGAGGAGGTGGCTGTGGAGCCTCTCTATCTCCGCCATGACGGTCCTGATGTACTCGGCCCTCTCGGGGACTTCCACACCCCCCGCCGCTTCAACGGCCTGAGCGTAGGCGAGGGCGTGGGCCGTGCCGCAGATTCCGCATATTCTCTCGGCTATGAAATTGACCTGGTCGTAGGTCAGCCTGTTCTCGCCTATCTTCTCTATTCCCCTGTGCTGGTAGAACAGCCTGTAGTCAACGTCAACTATCTCCTCCCCCTTGACATAGAGCCTGAAGTGGCCCGGCTCGTCGAGCGCAACGTGGTAGGGCCCGAGCGGGAAGACGGCGGTTCCCTTGGGTGGCTCCCTGTAGGGATACTTGGTCTCGTCGGTAAACTCTCTCTTCGGGCTGTCGGTGTAGTGGAAGTCCTTCCTGAGGGGATAGACTCCTTCTGGCCAGTCATCCGGGAGAACCAAGCGCCTCGGGTCCGGATGGCCCTCCGGGATGAGGCCGAGCAGGTCTTTTACCTCTCTCTCGTACCAGTTGGCGCCCGGGTGAATCGGTGTGACCGAGGGGAACTTTGGGTCGTCCTCCGAGATGTATGTCTTTATGCCAAAGACGACATCCCCGCTCGCCCCGTTTATCGATATCCAGTAGATCAGGCTGAACTTGCCCCGCAGGGGCCTCTCGTCGGCCCCGACCATCGTGGACAGCTGGGTCTCCTTCCACTCGGGGTGGTTTATTATGTAGCCTATGACCTCGGGAAGGTCTTCCTTCCGAATCTCGATTATCCATTGGTTGTCAGCGTTCCTCTCGATGCGAATAATCCTATCCCTGAACCTCTCGATGACCTCGTTAACGTACCTCTCCCGAACCTTTTCATCGGTAATCTTACGCGCCCATTCCTTCATATTCACCACCCCAGAGCCGCGAGGACGAGGACCGCTATGGAGCAGACAAACACCCCCGCGTTCTGCCTGATGATTTGCTCTATCCTGAGCCTCGCGTTCATGGATTCAATTATCGCCACGGCCGTATAGAGCAGGAAGAGAACTATCAGCTGGGTGACCAGGATTAAGGCCCCGCCGAGAGCACCATTCGCGATGTTCCTCACGAGAGGTATCGAGATGAAACTGCTGAGGAGCCACAGCAGGGCGAAGCGCTTTATCATGAGCGCCCACTTGAATATCCCGAGCAGGTAACCGCTGTACTCCGAGAAAACACCCTCGAGTATCTCCTGCTCCGCCTCCGCCACGTCAAAGGGTATGAAGCCTCCCTCGACGTAAACCGAGTAAGCCAGCAGGCCGTACGCGAGGAGAACCGAGAGCGTAAAAGTTACTGCGAACGGTATGGCTCCAATCCTGAGGGTGTGGGCGTTTAGGGTTAAGGTTCCTATCGCGAGGCCGAGGACGGGCTCTATGCTCAGCATTATCATCATTTCCCTGTTGGCTCCGGTGTTGGTGTAGGTGTTGTTGAGGCTGAAGCCCGCTATCATGTAGGCTATCGAGACCATCGCCAGGACGTAGAGGAATACGAAGATGTCGCCGGTGAAGCTTACCGGTATGACCCTTCCGTAGGGGAGCACGAGCGCAGCTGAGACCGCGGAGGCAAAGGCTATGTAAGGGGCCAACCTGAAGGCGAGCCTTTCGGTCGGGTAAACCGGCTCCATCGAGAGGAAGGTCACGAGGTCATAGTAGGTCTGGAGTATCGACGGCCCCTGCCTGAGCTGAATCTTGGCCTTGATTTTTCTCGCTACCCCATCGAGCAGTGGGGGGAGGAATAGTATGAGACAGACCGCGATGAAACTGAAGGCTATCCTCTCGTAACCGCTCATCTTCACCACCCCGCGAGGATTAGGAGGATTAGACCCAGCACGGCAACCGCAACGGCCAGCAGGAGGTTGTAGTTGAGCGAGAGTTCCTCCAGTCCTATTGCCAGTCCCTTGGCCAGCTGGACGAAGGGCGACGCAACGGCCTCGTCGAGGTAAACTTCCTTTCCATTCTCCACGTACCACCTGCCCGCGCTCGTGATGCCTCTTCCAACCTTGTCGGCCCATCTGAGCAGTGTCTTACCGAGGGTAAGGTAGCCCCCCGCGACTGCGGAGCACACTCCGGAACCCCACTCGCTCAGAACATCCCCGCTGTGGTAGAGGCCGTGAATGTACTCCTCGAAGGGTCCGTAGTAGTGCATTGCTTTGAGCTTGTAGTGCTCCATCCTGACAGGCTCGCCCGTCGTCCAGACCTTGACGACTTTCTTCGGCCTGTTCGGGTAGGAGACGAGCATGGCTCCAGCTAAAACGCCGAGCACGCCGACGAGGAGCCAGGGGTTGAAGTACGTCTCGCCACCGCTCGGCATTCCGGGAGCTTTTATCGTCACGAGCCAGTACTTGGTGGATATCCAACCCGAGAGATCTGTTCCAGTGAGCACCTTTCCAGGCGCGAGGAGGAGAGGTATTATAGACGACGGTATGAGTCCGAAGAGCAGGCAGAGGGCCGCGAGGAAGCCCTTTCCGACGAGCATCGATGAGGGAACTTCCTCCGCGTTCTCAGTTACCTTGGTGGGCACCCCTCCGAAGGCTGTGGTGTAGAACTTGACGAAAGAGGCCAACGTCGCCGCGCTGATGAAGAGGGCCATCACACCGCAGAAGACGAGCAGTCCGTCGCCCGAGAGGAAAGTCCCCTGGTAAATCATCCACTTGCTCATGAAGCCGTTGAAAGGCGGCTCTCCCGCTATTGACATGGCCGCTATGAAGGTGAAGAGAGCCGTCAGTGGCATGAGCTTCGCCAGCCCGCCAAGGACGTTGAGCTCCCTCGTGTGCGTCCTGTAGAGGACTGAACCCGCTGAAAGGAAGAGGAGCCCCTTGAATATCGCGTGGTTGACGAGGTGGTAAAGTCCAGCGGCCATTGCTATCGCTCCGAAGGCGGCATAGGAACCTCCTTTGGCCATGAGGGCTATGCCCGCTCCGACCCCGAGCCAGATGTAGCCCATCTGACCCACCGAGTGGTATGCTAAGAGCCTCTTCGCGTCGGTTTGCTTGAGGGCGTAGAGCGTTCCGACCGTCAGAGTCACCGTTCCGAGTATCGCCACGATGTAGCCGAAGGTTTCATTCAGCCCGAGTATGAAGCAGGTCGTCCTGATGAGGCCGTAGACGGCTACCTTAATCATGGCACCGCTCAGCAGGGCCGAGACGTTGCTCGGAGCGGCCGGGTGGGCATCAGGAAGCCAGAAGTGGAGCGGGACGACACCTGCTTTGCTACCGAAGCCTACCAAGAAGAGGAGGTAGTAGATTGGGCCGAGGTGGAGTTTTGATAGGTTGTCGAAGTTGAGGCCTTCGATTGAGCCTGCCTTGGCGTAGAGCAGGGCGAGGGCCACTATAAGCGGCAGCGTGCTCGCGACGTGCATCGTCACGAAGTACTTCCATCCCGCCTTTCTGACGTACTCCTCGTCGTTCTCCCAGACCATGAGGAGGTAGGAGGTGAAGGTCATGACCTCCCAGAAGAACACGAACCACAGGAAGTTCGAGGTCGTCACTATGAGCACCATCGAGAGGACGAAGGTTGAGTAGAGAACCACGTAGAGCCAGCCCCTTCCGAAGCGCTCGTAGAACTCCATGTACTTCGGCGAGTATATGGAGGTCGCTAAACCAAGGCTTCCGAGGACGAGGCAGAGGATGAGCGAGAGGCCGTCCACGTGGAAAGGTATCTTCGCAACCCCGAGGTCGTAGGTGAACTCGATGGCCTTTCCCTTAAGGGCTTCCGGCAGGACGCTTACCGTGAAGGCTAACAGTGAGAGTGATGCCAGGCCCGTGAAGACGTGGCCCACTGTTATTGACGCCCTGTAGTTCTTCCTTAGCGGGAGTACCGCGAGGATTGAGATGAGGTACAGGATTACGGTCAGGGTGAAGAGCTCCTTCATTTTCACCACCTCGTCCACACGTAGTTGCACACGAACTGGCTCGCGAGCGAGAGAATCAGGAGGATTATCACGGCTATGGCTATGCTAACCGGCAGTTTGCGCCTGAGCTCGGGTTTTCCGTCGCTTATCACGTAGGCGTGGATTGTTCTCAGGAAGATGATGAACGCTATAACCCATTCGAGCCCCACGAAGAGCGCCAGCCATCCGTTGACCTGGAAGAGCGTTTTAATGGCCTCAACCTTGTTGAGGAACAGGTTGAACGGCGGAACTCCTTCGAGGGCGAATATTGAAGCTATCAAGAGCCCCGCCGTCGTCTGGTCGGAGTTTATCATGCCTTTCATCTCGTCCAGGTTCCTCGTGCCGAAGACGTAGAGTAGTGCACCAGTCGTCAGGAAAGCGGCCCCCTTGGCAAGGCCGTGAGCCAGAACGTAGTAGCTCACTCCCTTCTCGATTCCCGCAACTCCGAGTAATCCGGCGAGGAGGAAAGCGTACATCCAGCCGATGTTGTCTATTGTAGACCAGGCGAAGAGCCTCTTGACGTCCGTCTGGTGGGGGTAGGTGAGTATCGCCGAGAGCATGCTCAAGACCGCCATTGCCCCGACGAGCCAGGCTATCCAGCCAGGAACGCTCCAGTTCACCGCATCCAGGACTCTTATGCTCCCGTAGATGCCGAGCTCTACCATCGCGCCGCTCATCAAAGCCGAGACGGGGCTTGGGGCGGCCGGGTGGGCGTCAGGTAGCCAGAAGTGGAGCGGGAAGAGGCCGGCCTTGGCCGCGAATCCGAGGAGGAAGAGGGCAACTATGGCAGTTTTGTACTCGCTTATCGGGCCGAAGTTGAAGGTGCCCTGGCCGGCGTAGTAGAGCGTGACCGCGAGCATGAGCGGTGAGGTGTCGAAGAGGTGCATCGTTACGAAGTACTTCCATCCCGCCCTCTTAACGTTCTCCTCGGGCCAGTCGTAGATTATGAGGAAGTACGAGGCGAGCGTCATTATCTCCCAGAGGAAGAGGAAGCTCAGCCAGTCCTGGACCATCGGAATGAGGAGCATTGCGGCTATGAAGATGAGCAGGGTCGGGTAGTAGGGTATCTTCGGCTTGAAGCGGTAGATTTCCATGTACTTCAACGACCCTATCAGCGCCGCTATTCCGAGTATCGCGACGTTCAGCGCGAAGAGGACTGAAATCCTGTCGAGTGAGAATGTAAGCGTCACCTCGAACATCCTCACCACCCCACCTTAGCGACCAGCGGGTAGGCTATGTACGGGGCTATTATCGCCAGTATCAGCAGGATTACCATCACGACCTTCATCAGTGGCGTTATCTCGACTCTCTCGTTGCCTTCGCTGAAGACCATCGAGTGCACCCTCTTCAGCGACACCATGAGAAACACCGCCGAGTCCAGCAGGAGGAGGGCGAACATTGCGAGCACCAGTAGGCTCTCCCTCATCGCGTTCGCGTTGCTGAGTATGCCGAGCTTTCCAAAGAACACGCCGAAGGGTGGAACGCCGGCCAAACCGAGGAGCGCAAAGGTCCAGCCGTAGCCGACCACCGGGGATTTAATTAGTCCCCTTATCCTGTCCATCTCAAGGGTTCCGAGGGCGTAGCTGAAGGTTCCAGCGGTGAGGAATGCTAAGCCCTTGATGTAGGCGTGGTTGAATAACTGAAAGACCGAGGCCTGAAGACCGCTCTCCATACCGAGGACGGCCGTTGCGAGGGCGACGTACATCAAGCCAGATTCGGCTATCGTTGAATAGGCCAGGAGTCTCTTCGCATCCCTCTGGGAGGGGTACATGAGGATGCAGATTAGCTGGGTGGCGATTATCAGGCCCGCCATGACGTAGAAGCCTTCCCTTGGAATCGGCTGCATGAACTGGATGAACCTCGCGAGGAGGAAGACACCCATCTCGACCATCGCCGCGCCGTGGAGGAAGGCGCTCGCTGGTGTTGGGGCAACCATCGCATCAGGTAGCCACGAGTAGAATGGGAACTGGGCGCTCTTCGTGAAGGCCGCTATAACAACGGCCAGGAACACAATCAGCTTCAAGTGGCTCTCGAGGGAGGAGTAGGCGAAGAGGCTCAGATTGTGGAGGTGTGTAATTCCAACGCCAACGGCAGTGTAGAGACCTATCATCGCGCCGAAGTTAGTGACGATGAAGGCCTTGTAAGCGGACCGCTTGGCCTTCTTGCTTCCATAGTAGCTCACGACACCCCAACAGGCGAGGCTCATTATCTCGAAGAATATCAGCAACTGGAGAACCGACGACGAGTACACGAAGGCAAGGGTCGCGCCTATGAAGAGCACCATCCAGGCGTAAAAGCGTCCCTTACCCTCATAAACGGGATGTTCCCTGTTGTTTGGACTCATGTAATCAACCGCGTACAGCATGAAGAGCAGTCCGGCGGTCGATACAACCAAACCGACTGCAACGCTCATAGGGTCTATCAAAACGCCGTAAACCTCGCCCAGACTTTTTGAGGTCAGCAGGGCCTCATGAACGGTTTTCATTCCCGAGGAGCAGAACTCGTAAACCCCGAGGACGTTGAGGAGGGTTGTGATGATGACAGTGATGAGCATGAAATAATCTGCCCTCTTACCATCGAGTTTGAACAGCATAAGCCCCGCGGCGAGAGGAATTGAGAAGGAAAGAAGGAAAAGTTCTTCCATGCCCACCACCTCAGAGGGCTCTCAGGGAGATCCTCTCCCCCTTCTTGGCTATCTCTATCGCTTTCTCCGTGAATTCCCTTCTTCTCATCCGCTGTATATCGTTGAAGTCCCCGAAGAGGAGTGCGTCGGTCGGGCAGGTCTCTACACAG
Organism: Thermococcus gammatolerans EJ3; assembly: GCF_000022365.1. Classification (NCBI taxonomy): domain Archaea; kingdom Methanobacteriati; phylum Methanobacteriota; class Thermococci; order Thermococcales; family Thermococcaceae; genus Thermococcus; species Thermococcus gammatolerans. The sequence continues at coordinate 57,650 of NC_012804.1, forward strand.
GCCGGGAGCTTTCCTTCGGCCCTCCTGTGGGAGCAGAGGTCGCACTTCATCATTATCTTGTCGAGTACGTCCAGCTCAGGGATTCCGAAGGGGCAGACTATGCCACACATGAGACAGCCGATACACTTCTGGGGAGCGAGCAGGACTGCTCCATCCTCGTCGCGGTATAGGGCGTTGGTGGGACAGACCTCGACACACGGGGCCTTCTCACAGTGGCGGCAGTTGAGGGCCATAGCGGCCATTTCCTGCCACTCGAAGACGTTGATGAAGGACCTGCCGTTGTGCTCCCTCTCACAGGCGACCTCACAGGCGCGGCACTCAATGCACTTTGAAAAGTCGATAAAGACGGTCTTCCTGGCCATTCAAATCACCCCTTCACGACCTCAAACTCGGGTATAACCTTTGGAACGGCCTTCATCAGCTCCCTCGCTTCCTCTTCGCTTATCTTCGCTATTCTGCAGGCGCAGGCCTTGGTTTCGGGTATCTTTGAGACCGGGTCGAGGGCGTCGTTGGTGAGGACGTTTGCCCCCCAGTGCCAGGGAACAGCTATTACTCCCTTCTTGACGGTCCTGGTGACCTTGGCCCTGACCGGGTAAGCACCTCTCCTCGTCTCTATCTTTATCCAGTCGCCGGTCTTTATGCCGAGCCTTTCGGCGTCCTCTGGGTGTATCTCGGCCAAGGGCTCCGGCCAGCGCTTGACGAGGGCCCTGCTCCTTCCCGTCATCGTGAGCGTGTGGTAGTGGCCGACGTACCTGATTGTCGTGAGCAGGAACGGGTACTCCTCGTCCGGCACCTCTGCTGGCCCCCTGTAGTCAACCGCCGCGAGGTGGGCTTTTCCGTCTGGAGTCAGGAACCTCTCCTTGTAGAGAACCCTCGTTCCCGGATGGTCTTCGCTCGGACACGGCCAGTGGATTCCTGCCAGGTTGCTCTTGAGCCTCTCAGGCGTTATGCCCCTGTACTGGGGCGTGCACGCGTTGATTTCCCTGAGAATGTCCTCAGGGGAGGTGTACCTGAATCCTCTCGCCCCGTCTCCGGAGAACCCTGCGGCCTTTCCGATTTCGCTCACTATCCACCAGTCGGGCCTCGCCTCTCCGGGCGGGTTCAGCGCCTGGAAGCTCCACTGCACCCTTCTTTCCGTGTTGGTGAGGGAACCCTCGTTCTCAAGCATCGCGGCCGCTGGCAGGACTATGTCGGCGAACTCCATCGTTGGAGTCGGCACTATGTCCTGGACGACCATGAACTCGAGCTTCTGGAGGGCTTTGAGAACGTGGTTCGTGTTGGCGTCGCTTATGACCGGGTTCTCGCCCATGACGTAGTAGGCCTTCACCTTGCCCTTCTCTATGGCGTGGGCCGCTTCGATGACGGTGAGGCCGACTTCACCGCTCAGCTCGACGCCCCAGAACTCCTCGAAGAACTTCCTCTTCTCGGGGTCGGTAACTGCCTGGTAACCGGGGAAGACGTTCGGGAGGACTCCGAGGTCGCACGCGCCCTGGACGTTGTTCTGACCGCGCATCGGCGAGACTCCACAGCCCTCCTTCCCCTGGTAGCCGCATATTGCCGAGAGCGTCGCGGCCAACCTGACGTTGTCGTGGCCGTGAGTGTGCTGGGTCAGGCCCATCGCCCAGGTTATGACACCCTTTCCGGCGGTTGCGAAGGTCCTCGCGGCCTGGACTATGAGTTCAGCCGGAACGCCGGTTATCTTCTCAACGTATTCTGGTGTGAACTTCTCGACGGTTCTTGCCAGCTCGTCGAAGCCGACGCACCTTCTCCTCACGAAGTCCTCGTCGTAGAGGTTCTCCTTGATGATGACGTGCATCATGCCGTTGAGAAGCGCTATGTCGGTTCCTGGATAGTGCTGGAGGAATATGTCCGCGAACCACGCGGTTCTGGTGAACCTCGGGTCGGCGACGATGACCTTTGCGCCCCTCTCCTTGGCCTTTAGGACGTAGCGGAAGCCAACCGGGTGGGTTTCAGCGTAGTTGTGGCCTATGATGAAGATTACGTTCGCCTCCTCGATGTCCTTGTAGGTGTTGGTCATCGCCCCAGCGCCAAAGACCGCCTTCAGGCCGGAGACCGTTGAGGAGTGGCACAAGCGAGCGCAGTGGTCAACGTTGTTCGTTCCGAGCATTCTGGCCAGCTTCTGGATGAGGTAGTTGGGCTCGTTGAAGGTTCTCGCCGAACCGAAGAACATCATCGCGTTGGGGTCGTCCTTGGAGTACGCCCTAAGCCTCTCGGCGACTTCCTTTATGGCCTCGCTCCAGCTTATCTCAACGAACTTGCCCTGTTCCGTTGCCTTCAGGGGCTTTTTGAGCCTGTCCTTCGCCAGGAGGTACTCAAGAACGGCGTTGCCCTTCGGACAGAGCTTTCCGTTCTCGTTTGAGATGCCCGGTATGTCCTTTGCGTACTCGATTCCCCGCGGGTAGCCGTCAAGGCTCTTTATGTACAGCCTGCACCCAACCCCGCAGTACGGACAGACGACCGGTACGAGCTTTTCTTCCAACGGGAACACCCCCTTCATGTATTTTTGCGTTCATCAATGTTCATCTATTACCTCGATGTCCATGTTTTTCTTCAGAATCAGCTTCGTGTTTTCGCTTAAAACGGTTTTTTAACAGCTTAGTTTCCAACCAAAGGTTTAGAAAGGAGAGAACAGTTAAAATAAGGCCCAATTTCCTCTGTTTTACTCTTTTGTATGCCTTTGAGCCTGGAGGCAAACAACACGAATTAACGGGGGAGGGGATGTAAAGCATTAACGATAAAAATGAAAGTCAGAAGAGCTGAGCCATGTTCCTCTGCGCCCTGGCGACCTTTTCTCTCGCCCTCTTCAGGACATCTCCAAGGACGTGAACACCGTCACGGAGCTCTATGTAGTCCTCTTTTTCCGCCCCTTTCACGAGCTCCTCCCCGCGGACGTTCCTCGTTATAAGTACCGTCCATCCGGGTTCGCTCTCGACGAATCCAGCCGAGATGTCGCTCCACAGTCCCGCGTAGTCAGTGCACACCAGACAGCCAGTCTGGAGGTATGAGTAGGCCTCCTTCAGCGGTATCGCGAGAACTGTGTCGTCGTGGTGAACCTCCAGGAACTCCCTACCCAGGCGGATGTCCTTTATGTCCTCCGCCCTGACGCCGTAGCGGACGCGGAGGTAGTTCAGGAAGGCCTCGAACGCGAAGGTGCCCATGCAGAACAGGCTGATTATGTACTTAATCCTGTTGCCGAAGTCCGTCTCGAGTATCGGAAAGTCCCTCATCTGGCCGAAGAACTGGGCCTGGCAGGGCAGACAGACTATCGCGACCGCCCTGAGGTCTTCCTCCTCAATCTTTGCCTTTATCCTGGCTGCAAAGGGGACAATGCTCCAGCTGTTGCCAGCTGCCTCAAGCAGTTCCTCCCTGTTGCGCGCGACAACGGCTTTGCCCTCGAACCCCTTCACCCTCTTTGAGGTCACGACTCCATCGACGAGTCCCTTATCGAGGGCGTAGCAGAGGAGCGCCGTTACCGCCCCACCGCTCGCGACCTTCCTCTTGAGTATCTCCTCGTCCTTCGCCCGGGCAAGATAAACACCGCGAAACTGTCCGAGGAGGTTTTCACCGATTGGCATCATGGCTTTTCACCCCCGAGGCATATCAACTGGGAAGCGCGCGGACAGCGGATGTAGCAAGTTCCACACCTTATGCACCTCTCCTGGATTATGGTTGGCCTCTTCTCCACGAGCCTTATCGCGCCGGTCGGGCAGGACAGCTCGCAGGCGCCACAGCCTATGCACAGGCCCGTGAGAACTATGTCGTCGATGAGGTCAAATCCGCTCAGCTTCTTCAGGCCAGCGGTCACCTTGAACAGCCTGAGCCTCGACTCGTTCCCCGCCATGAAGAACTTGAAGAACGACTGGAGCATCTGCGGCGTTGGGGGACAGCCGGGAATTGAGTAGTCAACTGGTATTACGCTGTTTATTGGCTGGAAGTTCCTGTGGTCGGGCCTCGGCTCCTGGCCCCCTCGGGCGAAGCGCAGTATTCCGCCGAGCGACGCGCAAGAGCCGAAGGCGACAACGACCCTGGCCTTCTCCCTTATCTCCTTCAGCTCCTCGAGAATTCTGGGTTCGTTCATGCAGGCCCCGCCCGTTATTAAGGCAACGTCGTATTCGCCGTACTGGCAGGAACCGTCGCGGAGGTAGGAGATGTCGAGGTCTATCTCGTTCATCAGCTTGGGATAAGCTCTGATTATGCTGACGTTGCATCCCTCACACCCGGCAAAATCCACGTGGAGAACCTTGAGCTTCTCCATGAGCATCACCTCAACCTCACGACGTGGGTCGTGCAGGGTATACACGGGTCGTAGAGCCTCATAACGGCCTCCGCCGCCTTAACGCTCAGACCCTTCGCCATTTCCTCCATGACCGGGATGTTGAACATGGTTGGAACTACTATCCTTGACTTCAGAACCCTTCCCTCCTCTCCGAGCTCGACGTAGTGGATGAGCGTCCCCCTTGGAGCTTCATAAACGCCAACTCCCTTCCCCGGCCTGAAAGTTATGTCACCAGTCCTGAATGGCTCCTCTATCCTTATCTCGTCCAGGATTTCGCCGAGCCTCTGGATGGCCAGCCTCGTATCCTCTATTCTCGCGAGGTGTAAACCGTAGAGGGACTCGTCCCTGAACTCGCGGTACGTGATCATCCTCGCCCTCGGTCCCGTCTCGACCTTCTCGCCGTCGTAGAACGAGACGAGCGTCGTTGATTCCCTCGCGGCCTCCTCCTTCCTGAATTCGTAGTAGGGAACGCTTGAGACCTTGTCCCACTCGATGTTGTACCTGTCCCCATAGAAGAAGCCGCTCGCGAGGTATTTGAAGGGCCTTTTGGCTTCCCTAAGCTCATCCGCAATCTCGGTCTGGATGTCCTCGTCGATTAAAAGCTCCTCGGCGGCCTCCCAGCTTGCGGTGAGGTCTTTGAACCTCGCCTTCAGGTTGTTGAAGACGCTCCACTTCGGAACTGAGAGCATGCCACCTATCGTCAGGTTCGGTGGGTGGGTAGCAGCACCACCGAGCTTGAGCAGGTAGTCGCTTATTTTTGCGTGAAAGTCCATGAGCTTGAAGAGCACGTCGTTCCTCTTTTCCTCCTTAATCAGGTCGCCCGCGACCATGAGGAAGAGCAGAGCGTGGCTCTGGGCCCTGTTTATCAGGCCGAGGGCTTCCCGCATGAGCCTGCCGTTCCTCGGGGGAGTAACCCCTATGGCGTGCTCTATGGCCTCACTCGCCGCTATGCCGTGGGAGGCGTGGCAGAGGCCGCATATCCTCATGACGGCCTCGACGGCAAAGAGGGGGTTCTTTCCGACGACCATCTTCTCGAAGCCCCTAACAGGGGCGGTTGCTATGAAGAGGGCATCCTGAACAACCCCGTCTTCCTCGTACAGGATGAGCTTGGCCTCACCCGCAATCCTGCACACCTTATCGAGGGTTATCTCGCCCAAAGCCTTCACCTCCGCTTTTCACTCCATTTCTGAGTTCGAAACGCACGATAAAAGCGTTTTTTGAACTAAAGGTTTGGAACTCTAATTTTCCGATATGGGGGGAGTTTAGGTTATGAATCACTGGATCCACCAACGTTAATGCGTTAAAAAAAGAGAAATGGCCATCTAAAGGCTTTCAGGGTAGCCTCCCAACCCCCTCGAGCGATATCGTTGACATCCTCTCCCTCGCTATCTTTTCGGCCGTCCTGCGCCTGATTTCGTCCTCAATTTCCTCGGGCTTTCCAAAGAATATTGCCTCGGCAGGGCACATCTCACTGCACGCCGGGGCCATGCCGAGTTGCCTTCTGTCGGCGCACATGTCGCACTTGGTCATGACCTTGAGCTTCACGTTGAAGGTTGGGACGCCAAAGGGACAAACTGCCAGACACATCATACAGCCTATGCACTTGTTGGGGTCTATTATGACCGCCCCGTCGTAGTCCTTGAATATCGCTCCAGCAGGGCACACGTCCATACAGGGGGCCTTTTCGCAGTGCCTGCAGGTTATTGGAATCGGAATGCCCGTTACCGTGTAGTAGACTCTTATGTTGGGCTTTCCGTGATGGATGAACTCACATACCCCCTCACAGGTCTCACAACCGATGCAGAGGCTGTAATCCACGTGGAGAATCCTCCTCATTCTTTCACCTCCATAAGCCAGTAGTGGATGCTCTCGGCCGCGTACAGGCCGTCCTTCACGGCCCTTCCAACCTTCGAGGGCCCGAGCACAACATCGCCGGCCGCAAAGACGCCTTCCCTGCTCGTCATGTGCCTGCTGTCCACGACTATCCTCCCCTTCCTGTCGAGGGCTATTCCCGTGTCCTTGGCGAAGGGAGGAGTTGGCATCTGGCCAACCGCGCAGACCACGTAGTCGACATCGATCTGGAAGTTCGAGCCTTCAATTGGAACTGGCCTTCTCCTTCCCGTCTCGTCGGGCTCGCTCAGCTTCGTCTTGACGAGCTCTATTGCCCTGACCCTTCCGTTCTCGCCGATTATCCTCACGGGCATCGTCCTCTCGAGCCACTTCACGCCTCTCTGCTGGAGGAGGTTTATCTCGTAGGCCCCCGCCGGGGCCTCGCGAATGGTCCTGCGGTAGCTGAGGTAGACCTTCTCGGCCCCAAGGTTGACGCTCTCGAGGGCCGCGTCAACGGCCGTGTGTCCCGCCCCTATGACGATGACTTTCTTTCCCTCCACGGGGGGCACCTTATCCCAGTCCATGTGCCCGAGCTTGGCGCTCTTGATCTTGAACAGGTATTCGAGGGCCGGGAAGACCCCCTCGAGGTCGGAACCCGGTATGGTTGGCACGTAGGCGTTCCACGTTCCCGTAGCTATCAGAACCGCGTCGTAGTTCTTCACGATCTCCTCGAAGTCTATCCTCCTCTCCACGAAGTCGTCGCCGTTCTCGTTTGGATTGCCGAAGCACACCTTTGTCCTCGGGAAGAACTTTACCCCGAAGGCGTTTTCCAGCCTCTCACAGCCGTCCCTTACCCTGTAAATCGGAATCCTGAACTCTGGAATGCCGAAGAGCATCAGCCCCCCTGGCTCTGGGAGCTTGTCGTAGACGTGAACCTCGTGCCCCTGGCAGACGAGGTAGCCAGCCGCGGCGAGGCCGGCCGGTCCGGCACCGATTATTGCGACCTTCTTTCCAGTAGGCTCGGGTTTCTCCCGGCACAGGAAGGCGAAGTTCATACCTTTCATCTTCATCACCTCACGTAGGCTTCATAACTTCGGGCCACGTCAAATATCCGCTTCCTCTTGCAATCATCGCAAAGGTAGACGAGCGTATCATCCTCACCGGCTTCCCTGAGCTTTGAGGCCATGTATTCGGCCTCTTTGACGGTGTACGGAAGTTTCCTGCCGCAGGCCCGACAGCGGGCGAACTCAAAGGTGAGCGTCATCCCATCTGGAATGCCCCTTATGGCCCCCAGGGGGCACGCTTCGTTGCACTCAAACCCACAGCTACCGCACTTTTCGGGCTCAAAGGTTATCCTGCGCGTGCTGTCGTTTACGATTGTTATTGCATTGAAGGGGCATGCTTCGGCACAGAGCCCGCATCCTATGCACTTCTCAACCTCCAGCACGCTTATCCCCTCTCTGCCCCATATTGAACTTTTCAGTGCTTTTATGTCCATATTTTTGTTGGATTCGTTTTCTGTACACTGAAATTTCCATTATCGGGGTTAAAAAGCGTTTTTTGAACCGCTTTTACTGAACCAAAGGTGTCCAACGAAGCGTTGGAGAAAAGGAATTAAGTCAATGCATCCCTTGTCACGCACCTGAGGTGCATGAAATGCTCGCGGTCAGGTGGCACGGAAGGAGGGATCTGAGGCTTGAGGACATCCCCGAGCCCCAAGTTAAGCCGGGCTTCATCAAAATCAAAGTGAAAGCCTGTGGAATATGCGGAACCGACCTGAACGAGTACCTCAACGGACCGATTTTCATACCCACCGAGAGGCCCCACCCTCTCACTGGCAGAACTGCTCCAGTAACGATAGGGCACGAGTTCGCTGGGGAGGTCGTTGAAATTGGCGAGGGCGTTAAGGGCTTTGAAGTCGGGGACAGAGTTGCTATCTTCCCGGTAATCCACTGCGGTGAGTGCTACTTCTGCAGGAGGGGAATGGAGAACCTCTGCGTGAACTTTGGGGTTACGGGCCTCAGCGAGGACGGGGGTTTTGCAGAATATGCCCTGGTCAGACCATATCAGGCCTACAAAATCCCCGAAAGCGTTTCGTTCGAGGAGGCCGCGTTGGTCGAGCCCCTCTCAGTCGGGGTGAGGGCGGTCAAAAAGGCCGGCCTGTTACCGGGGGACAGCGTGGTGATAATAGGAGCGGGTCCGATAGGCCTCAGCGTGCTCCTCGTTGCGAGGGCCTCCGGGGCGGGAAAGGTAATCGTCGTGGAGCCCTCAAGGGTGAGACGGAAAAAGGCCCTCGAGCTTGGTGCTGATATTGCAATCGACCCGAGCGGCAGGAGCACGGAGGAAGTCGTTGATGAGATAGTGGGCGAAACTGAACTTGGAGCCGATGTCAGCTTCGAGTGCGTTGGGCTCAACGAAACTTTCAAGACGGCCGTCGAGAGCATAAGGAAAGGCGGGAGGGCCGTTATCCTTGGGGTTTTCAAGTGCTTGACGTCCTTCAACGCAAAAGGCCTCGTCGTTGGGGAGAAAAGCATAGTGGGCTCGGTTTCCCACAGCGCGGATGACTTCTGCAGGGGGATTTCCCTCATTGCATCCGGGAGGGTTGACGTTGGGCCCATGATAACCTCAAGAGTTGGGCTTGAGGAGATAATCGAGAGGGGCTTTGAGGAGCTCGCGAAGAACAGGGAGGGGCACGTTAAGATACTGGCCGTGGGAAAATAAATTAAAGTCAGAACTCCCAGGTAACTTCGTGGTCAAAATGAGGGAGCTAAACTACGGGGAGGTAATCGAGAAACTGGTATCCTTTATTCAAGAGAAAGTCGGGGAGGCAAAATCCAACGGAGTTGTGATAGGGATAAGCGGTGGAGTAGACAGCGCAACCACAGCTTATCTGGCCGTTAAAGCCCTGGGAAGGGAGCGCGTCCTCGGGCTCATAATGCCATACTACAACAACCAAGACGTTGACGATGCAAGGCTCGTCTGCTCCTCCCTCGGGATTGAGTGCAGGGAGATAGGCATAAAGCCGATCGTTGACTCCTTCGTTGCCGGGCTCGGCTTTCAACCTGATAAACGGAGCCTCGGCAACATAATGTCCCGGACGAGGATGGTCCTCCTCTACGCGCACGCCAACGCCAAAAACTACCTCGTCCTTGGGACGGGCAACAGGAGCGAGTTCCTGACTGGATATTTTACAAAATGGGGCGACGGCGCGAGCGATTATGCTCCCCTCATAAACCTCTACAAGACCGAGGTATGGGAGGTTGCCAAGCTCTTGGGAGTTCCGGAAAGGATCATCGAGAAGAAGCCGAGAGCAGGTCTCTGGGAGGGGCAGACTGATGAAGACGAGCTTGGAATAAGCTACCGCCTCCTCGATGAGATACTCTGGCGCCTTGTAGATTTGAAGATGCCAAAGGAGGAGATAGCGGGGGAACTTGGCATTCCAGTCGAGAGAGTTGAATACGTCGAGAACCTTGTGAGGAGAAGCGAACACAAGCGCCGTTTGCCTCTCGGACCGGAGTTTTAGGCGTTTTCACGCTCTTATCTTAATCATCTTTGATACCAATGCAAACCTTTATATACTCTACAACTAACCTCCCAGTGGGACTCTTCTCGGAGTCTTTCGAGGGAGCCCCAATACTGGAAAGTTGGTGTTAGGTATGTATGGAGATAGATTTGGTGGATATGGAAACGAGGCCCCGGTCAAGGTTGGGGAGCGCTACAGGGTTAAGATTGAGAGCCTTGGTAAGGGTGGCGATGGCATCGCCAAGATAAAGGGGTTCGTTATCTTCGTCCCGAACACCCAGGTCGGAGACGAGGTTGAGATCGTTATAAACTCCGTTAAGAGGAAGTTTGCCTTCGCTCAGGTTATCTGAAGGTTCAAGCTCACATCTCACGCCCGCAAGGGCTTTTCCACTACTTTTTTGACAAACTTTTTTAGAGGGGCCGAGAAGTTTAACCGGTGGTTACCATGAAGGTCACAGTTAGGTACTTCGCCCGCTACCGCTCCCTAGTCGGTAAGGGAGAGGAGGAAGTCGAGCTCCCCGAAGGAGCGACCGTCATGGATCTTATTGAGAAAATAAAAGAGATGCATCCAGTTCTCAGGAACGAGGTCTTCGCGGAGGACGACGACCTTGCGGACGTCAACGTATCGCGCAACGGGCGCTACGTACGCTTCGACGAGACACTTCGGGAGGGTGACGTGGTCGCCATCTTCCCCCCGGTGAGTGGAGGCTAATCATTTCCTCCTTCTTACGATCATAAGGGGCCACAGGGAGAGCAGAGTGATCACTCCGGGGCCGCAGAGGGCTTTAACTGAGTCTGAAACCGAACTTGAAGGCCTTGGAGAGCCGATGTGCTCTGGGGTTCCATGCTGGAGGCCCTCGCTGGTTCCGGGTTCGCCTGTTGACACGACGCTACTGCCGTTCCCAGTATCCCACGCCCCACAGCCGACAAAGCGAACGAGCAATGGATCCTTGCTCTCGTCGTAGGGTATCCACGCATAAGTGCCGTTCTTCGTCTCGTACCACCCGATGTGGGAGTTCCAGCCGGCGTTGCCCCACTCAGAGACCTCCGCTATCTCCTCGATGTCCTCCTCAGTGAGGCCCCTGACAACGCCCCTGGCGACGAGCTCTTCAAGAACCTTCATCATTACCATCGAGGCGTTTACCTCCGAGGTATCGTAGGCCGGCCCCTCCTCGGAGCGCGATTGAACTTCGATCTTCGTGCAGTTTATCCCCGTTGCTTTCAAAAGCTCCTCAACCGCTTCTCTAAGGTCCTCGGGATCTGGGGCCTTTCCGACAATCCCTGTGGGGCCGGCCCGTATAACCTTGGAGGGATCCACCCCGTGACTCCTCAGGCACTTCTCAAACTCCGGGTTGGGTTTCCAGGAGCAGGTACCGTTCACACAGCCACAGCTCGTGAGCTGGAAGCACTCGTACCAGGGAGCGTAAACACAGGGAGTTACGATCTTCTCGACTTCACCTTTTCTGCCACAGACCTCACCGGAGCAGCCGCCGGTGGCGCAGTCGGAGTCGGATTTGCATTCCCACCCCTGATCTGTGATCCTGAAGGTGGCGTTTCCCTTGATGAGCTTGCTCCCGTTTACGATCCATCCAAGGGCCCTTAGCTTTTCGAGGGCATCGGAGGTAAGGATGAAGGTTCCGGAGTAGACCCAGTACGCACCTAGATGCCTAACCGTTGGAATCCCAATCCAGACGTGCAGGCCTTTACTCCCGTTCCAGACCCTGAGCAGGAACGTTTTTCCCTCGATCTCCATCACGGGAGGAACAGCGGGGGAGAGGTTGTACTCAACCCCGGGTTTGTTCAGAAGAACCTCAACGGAGTATAGGTCGGAGGGATTGAAGCAGGCCCCTACGGACTGAGCCGGCAACATTGAAACGATGAACGCCACGACAACCAACAGGGAGTACACCCTTCTCATACCCCTCACCATTAAGTATTCCGGCTTCATTTTATTTAAGCCCCCCGACGGCTTCAAACTGGCTTGAAGTGTAGCTTCAAAACGATTATAAGAGAGATTGGCTAGTATCACCCGAGGTGATTGAGATGGAGAACCCGTTCGAGATTACCGCAGTTGTGGCGAGGGAGATACTCGACAGCAGGGGAAACCCAACCGTTGAGGTCGAGGTCTACACGCCGGTGAGCATGGGGCGAGCGGCCGTTCCGAGCGGAGCGAGCACGGGAACCCATGAAGCCCTGGAGCTCCGCGACGGCGGAAAGCGCTTCCACGGAAAGGGCGTCAGAAGGGCGGTTGAGAACGTCAACAAGATTATAGCACCGGAAATCATCGGAATGGACGTCACATGGCAGAGGGACATTGATATGCTGATGATTGAGCTCGATGGAACGGAGAACAAGAGCAACCTTGGAGCCAACGCAATCCTCGGTGTGTCTCTGGCGGTAGCAAAGGCCGCCGCCAACGCGCTCGGCCTTCCGCTCTACCAGTACATCGGCGGAACCAACGCCTACGTCATGCCCGTTCCGATGAGCAACGTCATCAACGGCGGCGTTCACGCGGGCAACGAGCTCGACTTCCAGGAGTTCATGATAATGCCGGTCGGTGCAAAGAGCTTCCGCGAGGGAATAAGGTGGGTCTCCGAGACCTACCACACCCTCAAGAAGGTCATAGCCGAAAAGTACGGCAAGAACGCCGTCAACGTCGGCGACGAGGGCGGCTTCGCCCCGCCGATGAAGGAAGTTACCGAGCCGCTCGAGGTCCTCATCAAGGCCATCGAAGAGGCCGGCTACAAGCCCGGCGACGAGATAGCCTTTGCCCTCGACGCCGCCTCCAGCGAGTTCTACGACGAAAAGCTCGGCAAATACGTCGTTGGTGGAAAGGAGTATGACAGAGGCGAGCTTCTTGAACTTTACAGGGAGCTCGTGAGCAAGTACCCGATAGTCTCCATCGAGGACCCGTTCCATGAGGAGGACTGGGAAGGCTTCGTCATGATAACAAGGGAACTTGGAGGCAAGATACAGATAGTCGGTGACGACCTCTTCGTCACCAACCCGAAGAGGATAAGGAAGGGCATCGAGATGGGCGCGGCAAACGCACTCCTCCTCAAGGTCAACCAGATTGGAACGCTCAGCGAGGCGATAGATGCCGCCTACACGGCCTTCAGGGCTGGCTACGGCGTCGTCGTCTCCCACCGCTCCGGGGAGACGGAAGATGCCACCATCGCAGACCTCGCCGTTGCTCTCAACGCCGGCCAGATAAAGACCGGCGCTCCAGCCAGAAGCGACAGGAACGCCAAGTACAACCAGCTGATAAGGATAGAGGAGGAGCTTGAGGGTATAGCAGTCTATCCGGGCAAGAGGTTCCGCAACCCGTTCCTCTGAACCTTTTTCTTTATGTTTCTGGTGAAGATTATGAGAATGAGTTTAACCCCGATAAACCACCGCTATCTCTTGCTAACTGCTGAGCTGTTGCTCGTCCTTGCCGTTCTGCTTTCGGCGACGTCACATTACGGCCTATCGGTCGTGTGCCTTGGAGGATCCACGATCCTCTACTACTCGGGCATGAGAGAGCTCGTGAGAAAAAGGTTTGGAACATGGGCGGTCAGGAGATTCACGATAGCTTACTTTCTAAGGGCACTATCGTGGTTCCTGATTGGTATTTCCGCGTTTTACACGTACTCTGCAGTTATAAGAAATGTGTTTCCCTTTGGCCCCAGTGAGTTCTTCGCGACTTCGATCGTTGCGCTTGTAGGTGCGGTTGTTAATTACCTATCGGTTGGAATAAGGAACAGCGTCCTCTGGAAGATCGAAGGTTTGAGGACTAGCCTCTGGTTTTCCCGTCTCAACTCGATTGTTCTCTTCATGGCTGCGATTGTGCCCTTTCTGCCGGCACTTGCAAAAATCTGGGAACTGACAGGGTTTCTGAAGATTTTAGCGGCCCCTGCACTTAGCTCGTTTACGTTTCTAGCTCTTCTGAGCAAGGTTTTTTACTTAAAGTTTCTCCTAACCTCTGAGAACTTGAAGACGGAGAAATAGATAGCGTTTTCTTGAAAAGAACTAATTGGGAGAGTTCTCGATCATATCTCTAAGCTGCTCTCTCTTTTTCTGGAGTATCTCTATGATGCCGTCCAGCAGTTTGAGGTATTCCCCAACGGCCTCCTTGGCGAGCTCTCTACCGTATCCCATTTCCCTGAGCTTCTCCCTAAGCCTCTCGTGATACTGAATTGCCAGATAGAGGGATTTCAGGGTGAGTTCGTTTGCCTCTCTAAGGTAGAGCCATCCTTTCTCCGTGAGGCGATATCTGATGACTCTCCTTTTTCCCCTGTATTCTTCCCTCGACTCGACTAGTCCCTCATCCGCCAGCTTGTTGAGCATGGTGTAGAGGTTGCCGTGGCTGGGCTTCCAGTTGCCGAAGGTTATTCTCTCTATCTCCTTCAGTATCTCGTAGCCGTGGGTTTCCCCCTTCAGGCCTATTATCAGGAGGATGAGGTTCTTCATCGGGACCGTGAAGAGGTTTCTCACGAGGCTTGAGTCCGACATGGTCTCACCACCGGCGAAAGGCTTATAAGCTTCACCCTGCCCATATATGTCTGAATTAGACCTATCTGAATTAGATAGGTTTACAATTTACATATTCATGACAATCATTTAAAAATCTTTGGGGGTGTCAAGATGGCCTGGAACGAGTGGATTGCAAAGCACCCAAAGACAGTGCTGGCAATTTGGGTGGCGCTTATCCTTATTCTAGCACCTTTAGCAGGAAAGATCGGTGAGCTGACCGATTACAGCACCGAGCAGATGGTGTCGCATAAGATAGAGTCAATCAGAGTTCAGGACATCATGAGCGAGGAGTTCACAAAAGCCCAGAACGAGAACATGACGTACCTGATAATAACCAACATCAGCGTCAACGACGAGAACGCGAGGAAGGCCTACTACGCGTTTAAGGACCGCGTAGAAGGTAGGTACGCCACGAACGTAACCTCCTACTACGACGCCCTCGACATGCTCTGGGATATGGACTACAACCTCACGCTGAACATCACGAGGATGACGGCCAACATCACGGGCATTCTTTACGAGGCTGTGATCAACAGCGAAAAAGGCTTTGGGCAGGTGCTCAACCTCATGTACCATCTCAAAAACACGACGGAGATGACCAAAAACAGCCTCGTGGGCGCCGCCCAGGGTTATCTCGCACTCAAGAACAACTTAACCTTCCTCTGGAACCAGACCGTTCTCCTCCGGAATGCCCTCAACCAGACGGATTCTGCCTACGTCGCCCTCCACAGAAACCTGACATCAACGAGTGAGATGCTCAGGAGCCTCAACTCTACGCTGATAGAGCTCAACAGTGGTCTCTATGCTCTCAACTCGACATATGGGAAGACGTACGTAGGGGTCATGGTCGTTCACAAGGCCATCCTGGCCACTGGGGCCTACGATAGGGGAAACCTTACTCAGGTCGAGGCAGAGGTGATAGCTAACCAGACGGGGACAACTCCAGAGTTCGTCTATGCGGTCTTTGACGCCGTCTACCCGATTTATGCACAGGGTGGAAGCCTCGCGGTAACGGACACCCTCCTTGCAAACGTGACAAAGGCCATAGTTCTTGCTGGAACCCCTGACGACCAGAAACCCCTCGTCGAGGCCTATGGGACAGCTTTCTACCTCGGCGTCAAGGCCTTCGACGAAAAGGTCGGAAGTGAGTACGCCCTTCAGAGCATGAACGAGTCCCAGCTGATGGAAACGGTTTCGGGGATAGCATCGCAGGCCCTTCAGAGCCTGCCCCAGATTATCGCCCAGGGCAACCAGACGGTGAGTGTGCCCGGCTTTGGAACCCTCGATGCAAAAACGTTTGCCTCAATAATTGAGACCGCGATTTCGCTCGGCCCAGAGCCAGCCCCCGAGGCCGTTGAGAACGCAACCGTCCAGCTCGGGCTAGGGTTCACCGCAAAGGCACCTGAGAATCCTCTCGCAAACGTCGAAAACCCGGAGGAAATCCTGAGAGTCCTCCTCGTCAGGGGGCCGACTCCAGAGCTCGAGGCCGAGCTCCTCACCGCGGGAATGGCCAAGATGATGAACGGCACCGCCGGCCAGCTCGGCCCCGTCATCGTCCAGACGGTAATGGCCTACGACCCAACTGCGGAGGGGGTTCTCTCGAAGAACGCGAGCGTGCTCGAAGAGGCCACCCTGAAGGTCATAGAGGGAATGGTGGGCAACATCGGGATTGAGCTGGATGAGAACGTCCTGAAGGCCATCTACGAGAGCAACGGGGACGAGAGGGTAATCGAGGACATCGCCAAGGAGCTCCTCAAAGAAGGAACCATCAAGCAGCTTGAGAGCGCAAACGTCCCGGAAGCAGAAAAAATAGCTGAGAAAATCGTCGAAACCGTTACAGCGGATCCGGAGGGAATAATAAGCGGCGAAAGGCTCGAAGACGCGACCATCGAGGTAATCGCGAGCATGAGCGAGGGCATGGTTCCGGAGGGTGTTGACATAGACATCTCCGAGGTCGTGAAAGAGCTCTACGAGGGCGCCGACCCGAGAACCGTCGCGGAGAACCTCTTCCTCAAGGGCGCGGAGGAGCAGATGAGCCAGATGAACGCCACAGCAATACCTGAGGAGTTTAAGGGAGTTTTCATGAACCTCACGAAGGCCGTCGTCAAGAACTACCCGCTGAGCGATGAGGAAATCGAGAGCCTCGTCAAGGAAACAGTCCTCTCGATGATATCGAGCTACGCAAAGGACAACCCCTACGGAGTCGAGCTGAACTTTAACGAGACCCTTCTCGCGGATATAGCCTTCCGTTTCAAGGATGACCCAAGTGCGATAACGAGGGAGGACGTCAGGCCCCTCGCGGAGGAGCTCTGGCCCGTCATCAGGGAGAAGGCCGGAACCTATCTCAGCATGCTCAAGAGCGAGGACAACACCACGATTCTGATAACCTTCGTGCCCTTTGGAAAGCCGGGCCCGGACAGAGACGAGTACCTCTACCGCGCCCAGAACGCCACGAAGGTCAAGGAGATAGCCCTTGAGGAGTTCAGGAAGTACTTCCCAGAGGCCTCTGGAGCCCTCGGTGGAACGCCAATTCAGATGCACGAGATGACCGAGTACGGCAAGAAGGACAACCAGAAGACAAGCCAGGCGAGCATCATAAGCGCCCTCATCGTGCTGTTCATCCTCATGGGAGGTGCTCTGCTGGCGACGTTCCTGCCCTTCACTGGCGTCGCGACATCAGCACTTACAGCTTTAGGAATAGCGTACCTGCTCGCGAGGAGTGGAATCCTCAACATTGGAAGCTGGGCCCAGATGCTAACCATAACAACGGCCCTCGGCCTCGGTATAGACTACTCGACCTACTACGTCCACCGCTTCAAGGAGTACATAGCCGAGGGCTACGACCATGAGAAGGCCGTCGCAGAGGCCCTCAGGAGGGCTAAGGACGCCGTCCTGGCGAGTGCCTTCACGGACATCATAGCCTTCGCGAGCTTCGTCCTGGCCTGGGAGTTCCCGATATTCCAGCAAATGGGAATGGTTGTCCCATTAGCGGTCATAGCGGTGCTCCTAGCAAGCCTGACACTCATCCCTGCAATAACGGCCCTCATAGGCGACAAGCAAATATTCTGGTGGCCGAGGCACATAAAACACATCGAAACGCTCGACGTCCACGAGAGGAGCAGAATAGCCGAGTGGGTTGTCAACCACGCCAAGGTCGTCCTGCTCATAGGCCTCCTGATAGCGGTTCCGGCGACGTACACGTTCTTCAACTTCGAGGGAACCCATGACATGAGCCTCTTCCTGCCTGAGGGAAGCGAGACCCTCACCTTCATGCAGCTGAGCCAGGAGAAGCTCGGAGCGGCCATAACCTCGCCGAACTACGTCATAATCGACCTCGGCCACAACTTGACTGACGAAGACCTCAAGGTGATAGACGAGATAACGGCCCATGTAACGAGAATGGAAGGCGTTAAGGCGGTCTACTCTCCAACCAGACCCTACGGCGAGCCGGTGAGCAACCTGACGCTGTCAGCGGTCAAGGCGCTCGGCGGGGACAGGTTCATCTCAAGCAAGGGAGACAAAGTGATGATACAGGTGGAGTCGGTTTACGAGCCGACCGAGGAGGGAGCCAAGAAGCTCGTCAGGGCTTTAAGGAGCTACATGGCCGAGCTTGAGAAGGAGGGCAGGATAAAGGAGGGACTCGTCGGAGGAGGGGCGGCGCTCTCGATGGACCTCACCGACAGGATAAACGACATCTTCTGGCACAGGATAATCCCAGTGGCCCTCGTGCTGATGTTCCTCTCGCTGATACCGACGCTCAAGGGACTGCCTGCTGTGGTATCGACGATGATGACCATATTCCTCGGCGTCATGACGAGCATCTGGGTCTCAACGTGGCTCTTCGGCAGGGTCTTCGGTAAGGAAGTCATGTGGTTCCTGCCGCTGATGGTCTTCGTTGTGCTCATGGGAGTCGGCATTGACTACAACAGCTTCTACCTCGTCAAGGCCAGGGACGAGTTCGAGCGCCGTTCACCGAAGGATGCACTGGTGGTCGCAGCGGGAACGATGGACATGCTGGTAATCGGCCTCGCGGTGGTTCTGGCGAGCACCTACGGCGCGCTGATGCTCAGCAGCACGTGGGGAATGAGGGAGATAGGCTTTGCATTGGCCGCTGGAGTCCTGCTGACGGCGACGATGGCGGTGTACTTCATAGGCCCGGCCTTCATGAGCCTCTTCGGCGAGAAGGCCTGGTGGCCCCTGTTCAAGAACCACAAAGAGGCCAAGAAGGAGTGACTTCCTTTTTCCCATTTTTGTCCCGGAAGGGTTTTAGCCTCTTTTCACTTTTCTCCAGTTGGAGTCTCATTCAGAAAGGTGGCCAATGAAGGGGGCAAAACCTCCGTTCTGAGAGGTGAATTGTATGACAGAAAGAAAGAAGCTGAAGATATACATCCCCGGAATCAAATTTCCCTCGCAGAACCGGGGGGTTTCACCCCCCACGTCCTTGCTAACCCCCTCCCCCCGAAGGTGGGGCTTCGCCCCACATAGAGGGGGAAACTACGTTTCCCATACCCTTCCTTCTTTTTTAAACACTGGAGGGGGCTCCGCCCCCTGCAACCCCCTGCTCTGAAAGGTGATTGAAATGGAAGCAGAAAAAAAGAAACTGAAGATATACATCCCCGGAATCAAATTTCCCTCTGTCTCGCTCACGGGGAGCTACTGCGCCCTCAACTGCGCCCACTGCGGGAGACACTACCTCGAGGGTATGAAGAAGCCCAAAAAGGGGGAGCTCGTTGACTTCTGCCTCAACCTTGAGCGCTCCGGCGGTCTGGGCTGTCTGCTCAGCGGTGGTATGGACTCCCGCCTGAAGGTGCCGATTGACAAGTATGCGGACGAGTTAAGGAAGATAAAGAGGAGAACGAACCTGAAGATAAACGCCCACGTCGGCTTCATAGATGAGAGCGATTTGGAATGGCTGAAATACGTTGATGTCGTCTCCCTTGACTTTGTCGGCGATGACGACGTGATAAGGCGAGTTTACAGGATAGACAAGACCGTAGAAGATTACCTTCGCATAGTTGAACTTCTGACCGAGAACGAAATTCGCGTGGCGCCCCACATAACGATAGGCCTCGATTTCGGGAGAATCCACTGGGAGTACCGGGCGATTGACCTGCTCATGGAGTATCCAATAGACGTCCTCGTGCTGGACGTTCTCATCCCGACGAAGGGGACGGAGATGGAGAACGTCCCGAAACCGGGCGTTGAGGAGAGCCTGAAGGTCGTAAAATACGCGCGCGAGCGCTTCAACGGAGAGCTGAGCATAGGCTGCATGCGCCCGACTGGAAGGTGGCGTCTTGAGTTCGACAGGGGGGCGGTTTTGGCGGGCGTTGACAGGCTGACGAACCCGCCGAGGAAAGTCATCGAGTGGGCAAAAACGGTGAGGGACGTTGAGATAATCTACGAGTGCTGCGTTATGTGACGCCCATATTAAACGTCCATGTTTTCTGATTTTATCACCCTCAATTAGACGTAGATTTTTAAGAGTAAACGCCCTATATTATTCTGCCAATTAGGAGTAGCGGTATATAGGGAGGACCTTGACGGATTCAACGTGAAGGGGGTAAATCAGGGATGGAATTGAGCAGGGCAAGATGGAGTGTGAAACCGGAGAACAATGGTGACAGTCATGCAAAATGGTGCCCAAATTCGCCCTAAAACCGGCCCGTACACTGGTGTTGGTTACTTTATGGAGGTGGTTTGGGGATGAAGAAGCTCCTTGCCGTTTTTGGTTTCTTTTTGATTTTTCTCCTGCTTTTTGGCTACTTTTACCTTCCGAGCGAGAGCATGGATGAACTATACAAGAAGATCCCAGAGCAGGTTAGGGAAAATTCGCAGTTGATAGCGGCTTACTACTCTTCCCAAACTGGCTTTAGCGGCTTCAGAGAGTATCAATTCGCGTTTTACAATCCAAAAGAGCGGACACTCAGCATTTACACGTTCAAAATCTCCAAACTCTTGAAAGTCTGGCCAAGAATGACAGAAGACAAAATCTCGTGTAAAACCCAGCTCAATTACTCCGTACTGGCCACCAGCCCAGAAAAACTCAAAAACTTCAAAAACTGTGACAATTGTAGAGTCCTCCTCTACACGGGCAGGATTTACAAGAACGAAGAAATTGAAAACATTTACCCGTCAATCGAACAGGTAATCAAGGGCAAAGAGAACACCACCTACGTGAAACTCTCCCTCCTCAAAGACTCAGAAATCACCACCGGAACGATCATAGAGGTTCACGGTGACATGATGTTTCCTACGGACGATATTTATTATGGAAAGGGTTTGCTTTATTTGCCCAGTCCTATGGTTAATCTCACGAGGGGTGTTGTGGTTGAATTTTTGCCAGTGGACAATGAGACCATCAAGCGGGTTATCCACTATCCTGACAACGTTACCCTCTCCGACGAGTTCAAAATCACAAAATACCACAGGGTTAACATTACACCAAACATGACGTGGACCCCAAAAGAAATCCCCCTCAAACAAATCCTCCAAAAACTCAACTCACTCCAACACCAAAAAACCATAGGAAAAAACACAAGGGTGCGGTTCCATATATTCAAAGATTCTGGAGAAGTGTACGCATGGATAAGATGGATAGACAAAGACAAGAAAATTCACGCCGAGCTGAGAATATATCCCCCGGGGAGCATTGATAAAAGGAGATTCGACTATATTTACGAATACTATTGCAATTAAAGAGGTGGTTTGGGAATGAACATTGTTAAGGCTTTGTTTGTTTTTCTTTTCGTCTTTCTCCTCCTGCTTGGGGGGTTAGCTTACACCAAGCACGCGAGAAACGAAGAGCTGAAAAACCCAAAATTCGTTTACGAGCACTACCTAAAAACCTATGAAGCCCAGAATTACACCCTCCTCGGAGTTTACTTCGAGCTCGATAAGGGTTCAATAATAACCCCCTGGAAGCCTAAGTGGGAATTCTACCTTTACAACCCCTCCGGAAAACTCGTAAAGCTGACAATAACGCCAGACGGAGAGAGCAAAGAAGAACTCGCAACAATCCTCCACTACACGAACTTGACAACACCAGTAAGCCAAGTCCAAAACCTACCAAAATACGAGGAGGGATTCAGGGAGATAGTATACCTGCCTAAAAACGGGAAACTGATAAGTCATCCGGCAAGGAGTTACAGTGAGTTCAGGAAAGTATGCGTAAAACTCAGCAGAATCCTCGACAATGGAACCTTCAAACTAATCAGGACAGTCCACGGGGTTAATGCGGTCAGAAACCACGAATGGCTAACCTTAGAAAACACTAGCCTTACGGGTGGAATCTTGGCTTTCACAACGTCAAACGATCCGCTTTGTGAGGGTACTTGGCTGGTGGTTGAGCCGTACAATGAAACGCACGATCTGGTGAGGGTCATTTACCCGCACGGGAATGCAAGCGCGTTAATAAAAGCACTGAACCAGCCGGTCTTTCAAGGAAAGGACTACTTAGGGCTTTTGAAAAAGATTGACGAGAGTCCATGTGTGGATGTAGAGAGCACTTTAGTGAATGCTACTGGAATTTACGTTAATCCGCACGCTCAGGAGATTTTTAACCAAACGGCGCCAAAAGCAATAAAGGAGAGGAAGTGTTTCACGATCATACAGGTGATAGTTTTGAAGAACGGTACGGTGAAAACATGGGCAAGAGGAACAATATGGTGTGCCAGAAGAGACTAAATCCCCACACACCAACACTGGCCACTTCACATGAGGTGATCTGGGAATGAAGCGCTTGCTTTTGCCCTTCATTATTTTTGTGCTGGTCTTCGGGTCGCTGTTAGCTTACGACCACAGGGAATCATCATGCTTCAACTCACCAACCTGCGTGCTGGAGAGAGCCGGACTCGACAAAGAGAATCTGCTCCTAATCTACAAAGACCTAGCCGGATGGGTGGCTATAACCTACACGGACGGAACACTGAGGGAAGCCCAGGTAACCCTAAAGAGAGAATTCCCAACATCAAAAATCGTGGTCAACGAACGGGCGGTGAAAACCGAGATAAACTACAGCCCGCTGGTGTTCTCAATCCGCCAAATCCCCCACTTCCCCCAAAGGGAGCAGTTCTTGGCGATAAAAGTGAACGGTACTGTAACGGTGCTGAAGGGGGAAGAGCTGGAGCATGTTCTAAGAAACACCCCAAAGCTGGAAGGGATCCTTGAAAAATGCAACAACTGCACGTTAATATTCGGTGATAAGTCCAACCGCCCCGGAGTGGACAGAAATCCTCTGATCGGCGGTTACTTCGTGTTTCCGACAGAGGTCAAATGCGGGTACTCAACCTGGATAACGGTCGTCAAGGACGATAATTCTGCCGGCATTATTGCTGTTTATCCCCTTATGGGAGCTTGGTGGAAGCTTCAAACCCAAAAAGCAAACACCCTCTATCTGGGACCTTCCACCCCTTCCCATAATCTTGGACAGAATGTGCGAAGGCAGGGAGATCCTCATAAACGCATCAGGAGTCATTGTAAACCCTTTCCCGTCCAAACTGTTGGAGGAAGAAAAAGGCTTATGTCCGAGGGTGGACAAAATCACAATTTACCCCAACGGAACCGTCGAAACCCTCAAGTACATGAAAAAATGTGTCCTCGCGCAGCGCGGCAAAAACTGAGGAGGGAGAACGAGACGTGGAAAAAGATGAGCATGGGAACTCCTGCTGGAGGGAAGGAAAGCTAGGAAGGTACGTAGTCCTTCATCTCCACGAGTTCGGCGAGCCTTTTACCGCTGCCCAGTACTCTGAGGAACTCCAGGTAGGTGCCCTTGACGCGCTCAACTGAGGAAACGCTCACCCACTCATCGGCCCCGTGCCAGTTGCCGCCGATTGGGCCAAAGACTATCGTCGGGACTCCCAGATAGGTGCCGAAGTAGTTGAAGTCGCCGACGCTCTTTCCGTAGATTTTCTCGGGAGTTCTGCCCCAGAGGATCGAATGGATCCGCGACATCATCGAGACGAACCTGTTGTTCTCGCGAACGAGGTATGGCAGCATCTCGGGGGTGGGGCGGGGGAATTTGGATATCTCCAGCTCCCCTCTCATCCCAACCTTCTCCGCGGCCTTTCTGAGCTCTCCAACGACCCTCTCCCAGTCCTCACCGATCACGACGTGCCTGTCGACTATCGCCTCGGCCTCCTCCGGAACGCTCAGCCCGTCCGCCTCGCCGTGGGCGTAGAGTGTGCAATACGAACCGGAACCGAGACGGACGTGCTTCTTCGTCTTTATTCTCGGGAGGAACGCCAGGAGCTTGGACATTTCCTCAATCGCGTTTATTCCGTTCTCGGGCCGTGCGGCGTGCGCCTTCTTCCCCCTGACCCTCAACCGGATCACGTACCTGCCCCGAGCACCGAGCATCAGGTTCTCCCCGGTTGGCTCGGCTATGAGAACGAGGTTCGCGTCCTTAACCTTGTTCTCCTCGATGAGCTTCCAGGCACCCCGGGAATAGCCCTCCTCGTCGACGACCGCCGTGAAGAGCACCGTAGGCCTTTTCCTCCGGGGGAGGTATGAGGCCTCAACGAAGGCTGCCATGAGCGCGGCGAGACCACCCTTCATGTCAGCACTTCCCAGGCCGTAGAAACGATCGCCGTCGAGCTCGCCCCACGGGTTTCTCGTCCAGCCCGAGCCAAGGCCGACGGTATCCATGTGACCGTTGAGAACGACGGTTAGCCTCTTTCCCTTGATCCGTGATATAACGTTGCTACCAAAACCTTCGACCTCCTGATACTCAACGGAGAGCCCATGTTCCTCAAGAAACGAACCAATGAAGTTCGAAATTTTATCTTCCTCTCCAAAACGGGAGGGAATTGATACAAGTTTTTTTAGTAACTCTAACTCCATAACACCCACCGGTATAAAAATTGGAACTTAAAGTTTAAATATCTTTCTAATCGTTGGGGCCTTTATCTCAGAGAATATACAATCCAGATTTCAGAAAAAGAAGAAATATACAGGAAAGAGTTCCAATGCTACAATGAAATCCAATAGGAGTACAGCAGTGTAGAGATTTCTCCGGAAAATTGGAAAACCATCAACCCTATCCTGCCAGATAGAGGGTCAGCGTCAGGTTAACCCCGCTCTTGGAGAGCTCAAGCCAGAAGGCACGGGACTCGCGAAGTTTTTTGCCAAGCTCACTCTGGGTCCCCATCTGATCGAGCATGTAATCGACCATCTCATCGCGGGTGATAGGCAGGTAGTAGTCGGCGTAACCAGGGAAAATGCCCTGCCAGAGGGATACCCAGTGATAGCGCTCCGATACACCTTCATCCGCTATTCTGGGGAGCGTGGGATCGGGAACCACGTTGTACCTCAATTCAAAAGACCTTACGAGCTCCTCCGACATGGATTTGAGATCCCGCTCGCTCATGTTGTAGTCCTGTGCCAGAAAATCTCTCCAGGAGAGCTCGCTGTACCTTTCCATAACGATTCTGCCCCCTCTCCAGGAGAGCACATAGACGGTGGCGCGGGATATGTGGGCGGGATCATCAACGTAGAGCGCCCAGTGGCGGTAATAGGCCCCAAGATCCATAAGGGGCGGGTGCTGATCCGCAACGAGGTATCGGCCGTTTACAGATACGGCAGCGGTCAGGTGACCAACGTCTGAATCATTGAACTCTATCGAGAGAACGTAAACCGGGGAGTGGTTCATAACCAGGAGAAGCCCTGCGGTCAGTAGTGCGTAATCGCCGCATATTCCCCTGCCCCGGGAGATGAACTCTGAGGGCGGTATGAACATCGGTTCAGTTCTGTTGCGATCGTAATTGAGGTGCTCGTCCTCCCAGGTAAGAACGTTCCATGCGGAGCTCACGGCGTCCTCTCCCTTGAGGGCAACGGAGATGTTCCTGAGCACGGAGAGTTCGTTAGGATCGTTGAGGTAGCGCTCAAAGGCCTCGGTTACGAGGTAGTCCTCAGCGCGGGACGCAACCCGCTCCCGAAGCCCCTCAAACTCATCAAGAACCGGGCGGGGGAGGTACTTCTTGGTTAGAGCGCCGTCGTTCAGGGAAACGTCAAGGGTAACCCCGAGGAGAAGCAGTACTAAAACCCATGATAGAAGCCGCATAGCCTTTGAGATTGCCCCCATCGAGAACACCGAGAATTCTGGTGGTCCCGCGGCCCGGATTTGAACCGGGGACCTGCGGATCTACAGTCCGCCGCCACTCCCAGGCTAGGCTACCGCGGGACCCTACAGTTAGCCCGATCCATTATCCCCGGGGCAGGTTTATAAATTTTTCCCTCGGAGTACATGCGGTGGGAGAAGATGAGGGAGCCGATAACCGTCGCGGTTCCTCTCGCGAAGAGGATGAGGGACGTCATGGTCACTGAAAAGCGTCTCCCGGGCGGGGACGAGGTTAGGGAATTCCTGAGGGAACTTGGGCTTGAGGAGCTCTACGCGGGAAAAGGGATAGCACTCTTCAGGAGCGGGGACGTTGTGGCGCTTCTGTTCCCGAGGGAGAGCTTAGTCGTTGACGTGATCCCGGCGAGCGGAGAGGTAAGCGACGCGCTTGAGATCATAGCTTACCACGACAGAAAGCTCAACTCTCTTATCCTTGAGATACTGCCTGCGAACGATCTGGAGTACGAGGGCAACATAGGGCTCGAGCCCGTGATAGTGAACCTCGAAACCGGTGAGCTCGAGAGCAATCCCGTTCTGGGCGACTTCGAGGAGGAAAAGGACGGCATCTACCTCGTCGTTGATAGGGAAACCCTCGAGCGCTGGAAGGAAAACGGAAACATCGAAACGTGTCCCCTCTGCGGCGGCGAACTCGCGTGGCGCGGGAAGAAGGCGGTCTGTCTGGACTGCGGTTACGGGGTTAAGGTTAAAGATTAAGTACCATGCCAACGAAGAATACACGGTGAGAGCATGATAGTCAAGTTCGAGGTATATTTCGACGGTGAGTACTGGTGTGCCAAAGGCATAGATGATGATATCTTCACCCAGGGGAAGACCCTCGATGAGCTTATGGAGAACATAAGGGAAGCCGTTGAAGTGCACTTTTCTTGAGAGGTGATTTCCATGAGCCGAATAGCAAAACGCCAGCTCGTTCTCTACTCGAGGAAGGCCCACGAGCGCGGTTTAACTGCAGCTTTCGGCGGGAACCTGAGCGTCCGCGTCGGAAATTTGGTATTCATCAAGGCGACCGGAGCGGTTATGGACGAGATGACCGATGAGCAGGTGGCCGTGATAGACCTCAGCGGAAATCAGCTCTCGGACGTTAGGCCCTCCTCCGAGTACAGGCTTCATCTGGCCGTTTACAGGGTAAGGCCTGACGTTAAGGCAATAGCTCACCTCCACCCTCCGTACTCGATAGTCGCCTCGACCCTGCTCAAGGGAGAACTGCCGATAATAACGCCCGAGGCCGAGATATACCTGAAGAGGATTCCAATTGCACCCTTCCGCCCGGCGGGCACAGAGGAGCTCGCGGAGGTCACGGCAGAAGCCTTGAAGGAGGCGGACGCGGTCTTGATGGCGAAGCACGGAATCGTGACCGTCGGAAAAAGCCTGAGGGAAGCTTTTTACAAGGCGGAGCTGGTCGAGGAGAGCGCCAAACTCTGGTACCTGAGGGGAAATGAGCGGAAAAATTAAAGGCTCACTTCACCTGCTCAAGGGCACCGAGAACCTCCCAGATGATGGTCCTCGTGTGCATGGGCATGTTGGGGTCTTCACTGATCTCCTCGAGGATGGCTATGGCATCCGCCGCCCTGACGGCGGGCTCCTTGCTCTCATCCAAGAGAATCTCTATGGCCTGCTCGGCGGCGCGCCTTATGTTCCGGGGAACAACGGTGTCCTGAACGACCTGCTCCTTGAGAACCTGCACGATCTGCTGAATCAGCTCGCTCATTCTATCACCCCCTTCCGATTATCCTAAAGAATTGTTACTAAAACCTCCCCGGCTTATCTTAAGCTTTCCTAACTAAAAAGCTTTTCGGTTGAGTGATCTTCTATAGCCGGGCCAAGCTTTTTTGGGTTTGTAAAACTCAAAATGGACCAAAAACAATATAAACGCAACGGCACCTAAAAGCCAATCGGTGGTATCAACAATGGACGGGAAAATTATCGGTGGGCTTTTGGTTTTAATGCTGGCTGCCGCGGTTGCCTCCAGCGGTTGCATCAGTGGCGGCTCAAAGGAGAAGGTTTTGGTCGTTGGGACCAGCGCCGACTTTCCGCCGTTCGAGTATAAAGACCCGCAGACCGGGAACATAACGGGCTTTGACATAGAACTCATCAAGATGGTGGCCAAAAAAGCGGGCTACGACAAAGTTGAGATAAAGGACATGGACTTCGATTCCCTAATCCCGGCCCTTCAGACAGGGAAGGTTGACGTCGTAATAGCCGGAATGACCATAACCGAGAAGCGCAAGCAGGTCGTTGATTTCAGCATTCCCTACTGGAAGGCGGATCAGGCCGTCGTCGTCAGGAAGGACTCAAGCATCACGGTCAGCTCCCTTGACGACCTGAAGGGTAAGGTGATAGGCGTCGAAAAGGGAACAACCGGCGCGATTTACATTAAGGACAACCTCGGGGATCAGGTCACGCTCAAGGAGTACAACAGCTACGTCGCGGCGCTTCAGGCCCTCCTGAACGGTCAGGTTGACGTCCTCGTCATAGACTCGCCCGTTGCCAACATGTTCACCAACAAGTACGACGTCAAGGTTGTCTACACAATAAACACGAACGAGCACTACGGAATAGCTGTTAAGAAGGGCAACAAGGAGCTCCTCGACAAGATAAACAAGGCCCTCCAGGATATCATGAACTCGCCCGATTGGAACAAGCTCGTTGAGAAGTACTTTGGAAGCTGACCTCTTCTCTATTTTTTGGAGGTGCCACGCTTGATTACCTCCACGAGCGTTCCGTTAGACATTGCCCTCAGAATGCTCCTGAACGGTGCTAAAACGACGATAGTCCTGTCGGTGTTCTCGATCCTTCTCGGCCTTCTCATAGGTCTCCCCGTCGCACTGATGGAAACCTACGGGGGTAAAACCCTGAGGCGGGTCGCGATGGTTTACGAGGGGACGCTGAGGGGGATCCCACTCCTCGCGATATACTTCGTGATCTTCTACTCGATGCCGATGCTCATCGGTTTGGGGCTCTCACCGTTCTTAGCCGCCGTCGTCGGCCTTGGGATACGCTCATCGGCCTATCAATCCCAGATATTCAGGAGCGGCATACAGGCGGTTGATGAAGGGCAGATAGAGGCGGCGCTCTCGCTCGGAATGAGCCAGTGGCAGATAATAAGGCACATCGTTCTTCCGCAGGCGCTGAGAATGTCTATTCCAGCCTGGATGAACGAGTACGTCATAGTCCTGAAGGACACGTCAATAGCACTGGCCCTCGGCATAGTGGAGCTCACGAGGCAGGCAACTTACCTCGTTTCGATCACGGCGGAGCCCTTCAGGTACTACGGACTGGCGGCGCTGTTCTACCTCGCGATGGTTCTGCCCCTGACTTACCTCGCGAACTGGATGGGTAAGAGGTACGGAATAAAGGGAACCGGAGGGGCGATGGATGTCAGACTCTGATAGGGTTCTGATCATAAGGAACCTCACGAAAAGGTTCGGCGAAAAACCCGTTCTGAAGGGGATCTCCTTCGAAGTTGAGAGGGGAGAGACAAAGGTCATCATCGGGCCCAGCGGGGCCGGAAAGAGCACCCTCCTCAGGTGCATAAACAGACTCATTGAGCCAGATGGGGGGGAGATAATATTCAACGGAACCAACATCCTGGAAAGGGGTGTGGACATAAGGAAGATTCGAGCCAAGATAGGCTTCGTCTTCCAGCACTTCAACCTGTTCAAGCACCTCACCGCCCTTGAAAACGTTAAAATCGGCCTCAAGGTCGTCAGGGGGATGAGCGACGAAGAAGCCGAGAAGAAGGCAATCAAAGCCCTCAGGATGGTCCACCTGGAGGAGGACGCGTTCCACAAGTACCCGGCCCAGCTCTCGGGCGGCCAGCAGCAGCGCGTTGCAATAGCGAGGGCACTGGCAATGGAGCCTGAGATAATCCTCTTCGACGAGCCGACCTCGGCCTTAGACCCTCAGCTGGCCGGAGAGGTGCTCGACGTCATGCGCGAGCTCGCGAAGAAGAAGGTCACCATGCTCGTCGTGACCCATGAGATAGGCTTCGCCCTCAACGCCGCCGACGAGGTGCTCTTCTTTTACGACGGTGTAATCTGGGAGAAGGGAAAGCCGGAGGAGATCCTCTACAACCCGAAGAGGAAGGAAACCAGGGAGTTCCTGAAGAGGATAGCTGATCTCTCGGTGGGGGGACCGTGATGGTCTGGGAAACGATAGCGCGGTACCTCCTTCACGGACTCGTCGTTACCCTGGAGCTCACGATCGTGGGCTTCATAGGCGGCTTCGCTTCGGGTTCCTCTTAGCTGTGGCCAGAACCTACGGGGGGAGGCTTTCAAGGGCACTCTCGGCAACCTACATCGAGCTCATCAGGGGAACGCCAATGCTCCTCCAGCTCTACATAATCGGCTTCGGGCTCCCGCTTGTGATAAGGGACCACTTCCCGAACTTCGTCATGGATCCAACGGTGGCGGCGGCCCTAGGGATGGTCATCAACAGCGCGGCCTACCAGGCGGAGTACATAAGGGGTGCCTTCAACTCCATCGAGTACGGCCAGGTTGAGGCGGCCCTCTCACTGGGGATGACGAAATGGGAGATAATAAGGCACGTGATCTTCCCGCAGGCCTTCAGAATAATGCTCCCGAGCTGGACCAACGAGATGGTCTACCTGCTCAAGTACTCATCGCTGGCGATGCTCTTAGCTGTCCCGGAGCTGATGTACGAGGCGAGCGTGGCAGCGTCCCAGACATTCCTCTACGCCCAGATATACCTCGTCGTCGCTGGGATCTACCTCGTTTTCGCCACCCTGATAATAGGGATAATGAGGAAGGTGGAGCTCAAGCTCCACATACCGGGCGTCACCACGATAAAAAGGTAGGCGTCAGTACTCCACGCCCCTCCTCGCTATCACACCCCTCTGGTAGGGGTGCTTTATTTCCCTCATCTCAGTAACGTAGTCTGCCAGCTCGAAGAGCTCCTCAGGGCAGTAGCGGCCCGTCAGGACGAGCTCGGTGTGGGGTGCTTTGCTTTTTATCAGCTCCCTGACCTCCCCAACGTCCAGCATGTTGAAGCCGAGGGCGACGCAGACTTCGTCGACGATCACCAGATCCCACTCACCGCTTGAGGCGAGCTCCTTTGCCCTTGCGAGGGCCCTCTTTGCCGCCTCAATGTCCTCCTCCGTCGGTTTGCCGTGAACGAACTTCGGCAGGCCGAAGGACTCTATCAAAGCTCCACACTCCTCTATCTTCTTCTGCTCCCCGTAGGCCTTCGGAGCCTTCATGAACTGAACTATCGCGACCTTTCCGCCGGAACCGAGCATTCTAACGGCCAGGCCAAAAGCGGCGGTAGTTTTTCCCTTCCCGTTGCCAGTGTAGATGTGCACCAGTCCGAGCTTGTCTTTCCAGGTCACGGACATCACCATGGATAAATCCTCCAACTCCTTAAAAAACCCTCGAAACCGTTAAAAATCAGCGGATCCAATCTGCAAACATGGTAATGATCCGCTCCCTCTGGTATTTTATCAGAGATCTCACAGTCCTCATCCTCTCCCTCGGAATAGTCTTTCTCCTTCTCTCGATAGGCAAGAACACGAAGAAAAACCTCGGGAGCAGGTACTTCGTCCTGAGCTTCAACGTTCTCGTGGCCTCGTTCATCCTGGTGGCCATTGCCGAGTTCATCGGCGTCCTGCTGAGGACGGACGTGCTCTGGGGAAATAAGTTGATGATGGATGTTAGATCGGTGATCCTGACCCTCGGGGCGGTTCTCCTCTTCGTCTCCTCCATAATGGTGTACCTGCCCTTCTCCCGCAACGAGTACACGATAGTACCGATAGTCACCGAGCCCCTGAACCCTTCAATCTACGGGGCCTACTGGGGGGACGAGAAAGGGGCCTCAAAGGCCTTCGTCAGGCTCGTCAAAAGCCTCCACCTGCCGGCGATAGTGCTGAGCAGGGATCCGCCGGAGGTCTTCCGCTCCAAACTCGGCCTGAAGCTCGTTCCGGTCATCTGGATATCCAAGGTCAGCCACGAGGATGCAGTTGATCCGAGGAGGCTCCCCTACCTCCTCGACCGCATCCTCAACTTTCTAAAGTCCACCGAGACCGACAAGGTCGTTCACATCGACTGCATTGAGTACCTGATGCTCGAGAACGGGGACGAGGCGATGCTCAAGTTCGTGACGAAGCTCAAGGATCTGGCGTCCCTGCACAGGGGGATAGTGATAATCTCCATTGAAAAAAGTGCAATCGACGAGAGAACGTACCACGTGCTTGCCTCCGAGCTCAGACCCGTTGAAGAGCTTGAGAAGATGCTGGGATGACATGGTGGAGGATTGGGATCCGCTTGAGCAACTTGTTAGTTAGGAGTGACTTCCGAGTACTTCAATATTCCGATGATCTTCTCCGATGCCCTTTGATTAGTTTGGGACTTGCAGATAAATCGTCCGCGTTGAGACACCTCACAGAATCTTCAAGAGCCCGCCACACCTCAACGAGAGTTACCCGCTGAGGATTAAGATCAGGCCAATAAAGCTCGGCGAGCTCGACTTCAAGCCGCTGGTTCCAAAGCTGAAGTTCATCACCAACAAGAAGCGCTGGAGCGGCCACCTGATGGGCAAGGCGATGAGAGAAATCCCGGAGGAGGACTACCGGCTCATCGAAGGCCTGCTTTGACTTTTCATTTTGACTAACAACCTCGAATTTTTTTGATGGTTGTTATTCATTCTGTCAAACTTAAAAAGAAGTCACAAAATATTTTGATCAAATTGATCAAACCCCCGCACAAGCGGAGTTATTAGGATGTGAGAACGTTAGCCCCCAGTAAGATTGGCTTGCACAGAGCTTAACCAAAGAAGACGCCCTCTTTTCGTCAACACTAAAACTTTGGGAGAAGTCCTATCAAAGGTCGTGATTTTCCTCATATCTCCCCTATTATCGTGGATTTTTATACTCCTGGGGTTTTAGAGGAATGCAGTTCTAACTTGGCTCTCGAAGAGGGTTTGCTCTTTTTAGCGCTCCATAGGAGCGCGAGTTGGAGTAAACCCACTTGAAAGTTAGCCATTAAGAGCGCATTCAACCGAAAAACAGTCCCTTGAACCCGAAAATCATTACTGCAAAAGAGCACCTTGGATAAGAATCACGAACCTTGATCAAACTTCGCGCTCAGCCTTTAAGAAAGGCTGGCGAAAAGATTGCCCTTCTCATCAAACTGGCAGAAAAATCAGTCGTGCACTAGTCAAGTGCAACTTTGACTGGGGTTTAACACTAAATGAAGCCTTCCACGTAGTTTCAACTTTATTGTTGGCGTCCTTCGGACGCCGTTTGTAGAGTGAAACACTCACAGAAGAGCAAATTTGAGCTTAAACCCCTCTAAAATCAAACCTTTAGAAAAAGCACCTAATCTTCCGCCAGCGCTTGCTTTACAAGGGCTGTTATGGGGCCGGGGCCGGGATTTGAACCCGGGCTAGGGGATCCACAGTCCCCTGTGCTGACCAGGCTACACCACCCCGGCCACGTCCAGCTTAAGCTTTCGAGTTAGATTTATAAAGTTTTCGTCAGATGCCGCAAGAGAAAGTAGCTGATCCGGTATTAACCCAATATTGAAAACCAGACGCGGTTAGAGGCCGATTAAAAACTTTAGAGGGGGCCAACGGATGAAGGCAAAGCGGGAAGCGCTGGTCAGCCTCTTCACGGCAATGAGAGAGGGCAAAGTCGACGAGGACATAATAGACCTCCTCCTGCTCATCAACTCAATCAGGGGAATCTACACGACGAGCTCATGCTCGGGCAGGATAGGAATCATCGAGGAGCCTGCCCTGGGGGCCAAACCCCTTAGCAGGTGGCTGATCAAGGTTCACCGCGAGATGGAGTTTGAAGAGGCAAAGAGGGCTCTAGAAAAGGCGAGAGAAGGCTTAATCTTTCTCAAAAGCCAACCCCCGATTTTTCACGTTGTGGCTGAAGACCTTGAGAGGGCCAAAAAGCTCCACGAGCTCGGTTTAGCCAGCGGTTTCAAGTATACGACATTCAAGGTAATCTCCAACCGCTACCTCGTCGAGATAAACGCCACTGAGTATCTAACCGCTCCACTTGGTAGGGATGGAGAAATCCTCGTCAGCGACGACTACCTGCACTTCGCCATTGAAATCGGCAACTCGATGTTGAGACGCTCGAAGGGCAGGCTTCCGAGGCTGATGAAGAACTTTGAAAAACTCCGGGAGGAGCTCGGGGAGGATGAGCTCTTCTACGAGCTGGCGGAGGAGTTTGGAATAGAGTCTGCAGTTTAAAACTTTTAGAGTTTTGGCGCTTCTCTTGAGGCTGAGTCTCTCTTTTGGAACACTATCTCAAGCGCCTCGCGGTCGAGGTAAACACCCAGGGCCATCACCTCTTTCGGGGTTTGTACAATTTCACCCCAAAGTCCCTCATCCTCTCAAAATGGTCAATGTTCGTGGTCCACACGGTATAGCCTTTAGCTATCGCGGTGGCGCCGATGAGTATATCAGCGTCATCGATTAGCTCTCCTTTCCTCTTCAAGTGCCTGTATATTTTCGAGGCCGTGAGGATTATTACGTTGTCAAGGGGCTCAACCTTGAACAGCTTCTCCAGCCTCTTAAGAACTTCCACTCTCTTTCTCTCACTGCGGATTCACCTCACGAACTCAAAGAGAGTGATGATTGAGATTGCCGAGCCTGAGTATTCTTCGAGCTTTCTGTCATGATACAAGTCAATTAAAACGCTCGTATCAATCAATATCCCCGAAGTCCCTGAACGAGACCCTCTTCTTTGAGACTTCCCTTTTGATTTCATCGAGCTCCTCCTCCGAAAGAAGTTCATACAACTCGCTCGCCGTCTTCTTAACCTCAAGCGCACGCTTTAACTCCCTCGCAAGAACCCGCTCCGGAATCGAGCCGCCATACACCTTGACCCTGACCTTCACTCCTCAAGCACCTCCACCCTAACCCTCACCTTTTTCAGCTCCTCCTCGCTCGCGCCCTTCTCTCGAAGGTATCTGAGGACAATCTCCCTCACCATCTTCCGAATCTCGCTAACGCTCATTCCTTTGGGAACCTCAACCACAATCTCGCTCCTGGTCGCTCCCATAAAGCTCCCTCGCTTCTTGTTCTCGCCTAAGTATAAAACCCTAACGCCAGCCAAAGGAGGGCCGAGACCAAAGCGGCCGCGTGGCTCAAGCAGAAGCTCTTCATCTCAACGCTACTCTCCAAGAACCTCTCACTGGGGCAGAGGCAGAGGATTGGCCTCGCGAGCGCTCTGGCAAGGAATCCAAGGATTCTAATCCTCGATGAGAGCAAGAAAAAGGGAAGGGGAGCCCATAAGGTTTCACTTCATCTCGTTCCACTCGGGGTTTCCATAGCGCTTCTCTATCAGCTCCTCCGCGAGTTCAAGCTCATAGTCTGTAAGCTCCCCCTCCTCGAGTTCGAAGGCTCTGAAAAAGCTCTCTTTCAACAGCTCGTAGGCCTCCCAGCGGTTCAGCTTTATCCCCTCGCGCTCCAGCGTTGTAACGCGCTCCCAGATGCTCGAAACGCCCTTATCTGCGAGCTTCGCCTTCGAAACGCGGAGAACTCTACCAAGCACGTCAACGCGCGTCGCGTACATGAAGGTGCCATGCTGAAGGATTACACCCTTCCTCCTCGTCTGGGCTGAGCCGCTTATCTTCTTCCCGTTTGCCACGATGTCGTTGAGACCAGAAAAGCCAGCGTTAAGCCCGAGGTCCCCCAAAGCATCCACGAGCGGGCCGGCCAGGTAGCGGTAGCTCGTCTCGACGTTTTTCAAAGCCGGATGAAAGTTCTCGCCGACGACGACTGAATAGGTTATCTCACCGAACTCGTCGTGGAAGACGCTCCCACCGCCTGTTATCCTCCTGACAACGGGGATGTTGAGCTTTTTAGCTTCCTCAAGGTTTACATCGTGAACGACGCTCTGGAAGCGCCCTATCGTCACGGAGCTCGGCGAGAAGGCGTAAAGCCTTACCGTGTCGGGAACCTTCCCCTCGATTCTGGCAATCATTATCGCCTCGTCTATCGCCATCTGAACCTCGGGCCTGGCAACTATGAGCGGGATGAAGCGCATCGCCACCACCAGGGTTAAAAGGCTTGGCGGGTTTTTAAGTCCAGCGATGATGAGGCTAAGCCCTCCTGAGGGGTGATGAGAGCGGTCACCTCTGAGCAACCTTTGCTTGCACAAAGCTTGACCAAAATGGTTTAACTATCTAAACAGGACAAAAGGAAAGTTGCATGCGTGATTAAACAGTCAATGGATTTGGGGTTTACACTTGCAATATCTCCTGGAGAAGGTGTTTAACTTAAAAGGGCGCCCGAAGGGCGCTAACGGGAGAAAACACGCTTAAAACTGGCAAGTTTGGAAGTAAACCCCCATGAAGACAAGCCATTCAAGAGGCATGCCGACTTTGATGAAACTTTGCCCAGCAAAGTTTCTTAACGTGGGGCGAAGCCCCACTCCAGGGGTTTGAGAGTACAGGAAGGATTTAGAACTTGATAGGAATCAAAGCGTGCGCTCCAAATTCAGCAGCGAATTAGGGATTGACGTAGAAACTGACCTATTGAGCTAGTTTCACTTATGTTCTGGCGTCTGGAAGACGCCTTGTCAGAAGTGAAACACTGTGAAAGTGCCGGTTGAAAATAATCCAAAAAAGAAAGGGAAGTCTAGTTGCACGCCCTCTTTCCGCCAGCGCTTTCGTCAGAAAGGGCTGTTGGTCAGGGGCCGATTAGTTCATCACTGCTCAGCCACCTACCCTCACATCATCCCATCACAGGTGTTCCCTGATCCAGAGGGGAATAAGACCTATTTTCGGAAAAACCATCACAGCCTTTGCATCGACCGCATAGGCCGGAACGCAGGGCACGCCCCCATATGGTGTCGGGTACAGCCTGTACTCCCCCCAATCGGGAACCGGGTTGTTGTCGCCCCACGTGACGAAGCACCTCTCAACCTTCCCGCCGAGGTTCACGGTTTTAATCTCCCTCACCCTGTGGATTATCGGGTAGCTGTACATGGGGGCGTTGTAGACGATGACGTCTCCAACATGGATATCGCTCGGCGGGACGGACCTGAGCAGGACGACGTCCCCCCTGTAAAAGACAGGCTCCATTGAGCCGCTTATGACTATGACGAGGGGTGAGTCCGTGTGCATGACGATCTTGAGGCCGTAGTTTATACCGGCCACGATGAGGACCGCTATGAAGAACCACGCTACGTCCTTTTTCCAGCCTTCATCCATTTCAGCGCCTCCATGAGCGTTCTTATCTTCGCGGGAATGGCACCTATCGCGGTGCAGGTTTCGAGGCTGATCCTTTTACCAGTTATGTCCATATGATGACGTGCCAACTTAAAGATTTCCCCGGGGAGACCGTGTCTGCC
The DNA here is from genome assembly GCF_000022365.1 of Thermococcus gammatolerans EJ3. Lineage (NCBI taxonomy): Archaea > Methanobacteriati > Methanobacteriota > Thermococci > Thermococcales > Thermococcaceae > Thermococcus > Thermococcus gammatolerans. Next base: position 94,268 of record NC_012804.1, read on the forward strand.
GAGGCCGACGAGAAAGATGAAGCTCTCACCTCGGAGGGCCCTCTCGGCCAGTTCAAGGGGTGATATCTCCTTCTCATCCGAGGGTTTTCGGGTGGTGGCCACAACGGTTCCGAACTGGGGAGGAAAGCCCTTCCTCGGAAAGTCGAGGAGATGGAAGCGGTTTCTTCGGGCGAGCTCGAGCAGGTAGGTTCCGCCCTCACCTATTGTGGTGTGGGACGATACCTCCTCGGCAACGTCCAGTGGCCGGCCCCGGAGCGGAAAACCGACGAGGGCAAGGTGGAAACCAAAGGCATAAGCTATGGGGCCCGCTCTCGCGATAGCCCGGAGGTGAGCCTCGTGAAGTTTTCGGGTGTCATATGTGTTGTACAGGGCGAGAGTCAGCATCGCACCACCATGCGGAATTTCCGAGAACCCTTATAAACTGTTGTGGTGTATACAAGACAAGAGTGATGAGTATGAGTTCGTACGATGATATCCTCGTGCTCGCTTCTAAGGGCCTCTTCGAGGAGGCCATTAAGGCGGCCGGAGAGATAGAGGATCCCTTTGAATGGGCCGACGCGCTTCTCGAAATAGCGTTTAGGGCAAAGGACGTGAGGAGGGATCTGGTTCCTCTTCTCCTTGAGGAGATACGGAGAACCCTCAAGAAAATCAAGGATCCCGGGGACAGGGCATACATTTACTCAAAACTCGCCCGGTTCCACGCGGTCACGGGGAACGGGGACGAGGCAACGGAAGTCTTCGACAGGGCAGCAGAGGAGATAGCGAGGATAAAGGACGAGGGGGAGCGGGCAATAGCCATGGCTGTCCTGGCGCAGAACCTGGCCCTTACGGGCCTGACGGAGGAGGCCATTGAGACCTTTAACGAGGCCTTTGACGCGGCCATCTCGGCCGAGATGGACTACAGGACGAAACTTGACGTCATAACTGAAATAGCGGGCCTCATCGAAAACGCCGGCGACAGCCTCGACTCACGGGAAGCTATAAGGTTCTACGAGATGGCCTACGACATCTTTGACAAGCTCAGGATAAGCCACAGGGCCGCAGACGTTGAGAAGAAGCTGAAGATGGCCAGGACCCTCTACTATCACGGCCCGCCGGAGGTCAGGGCAGCCCTTCTGGAGGGCAGGTACAACTACTCCCTCAAGCTCATAGAAAAACTCTACAAAGATCCGCAGGAGAGGTTTATAGCAATGCTCGAGATGGCGAGCTGGCTGAAGCAGATAGGTGCTCCCGAGTACCTCGATGTACTCGAGGGGGCTTTCAAGCTCCTCGAGAGGATAGGCCTCTCCGAGACCAACGTCCAGAGGGCGGCCGCAATACTTAGCGGCATGGGGGAGCTTGAGAAGGCTCTCCGCTTTGCCGTCGAGATCAAGGATCCGGAGAAGAGGGACGACGCCCTCGCGGCGATCTCGCTAAAACTGGCCGAAAGAAAGGACTTCCTGGAGGCCAGAGAGGTTGCAAAGCTTATAGGAAACTCCATGCTGAAGGCCAGGCTCCTCGAGGAGATAGCAAAGATTGAGGAGGAGAGCAGGTGGGAGATATGATAGGGGTTTTTGACGCACATTCTGATCTTCCAACCCTCGTATGGAAGGAAAGAGGAAAGGGCAAGACCCGAGTCCTTGAGTCCAGGTTTGAAGAGTTCTTCGGGGATTACGTGAAGGCCAGGGTTATGGCAGTCTGGACACCGGTGGACAAGAGGCCAATCGCCCTGAGGTACGGCCTCGAAGCCGTTATGAGGCTGAAAAAAGATGTCGCCGAGAGCTCAAGGCTCGAGATGGTGACATCAGTTGAGGGAATGGAGAGGGCCATAAAGGAAGGGAGAGTAGCCCTGTGGCTCGGAATGGAGGGAGGAGAGCCCCTCGAGAGCCTTGACGTCCTGGAGGTCTTTTACAGCCTTGGACTCAGGGTTCTGACCCTCACGTGGAGCCTTAGGAACCAGATAGGCGATGGTGTCTTTGAAAGAACAAACGGCGGGCTAACGAACTTCGGAGCGGAGGTCGTTGGAAAGGCCGAGGAACTTGGTATCCTGCTGGATCTGAGTCACATAAACGAGGCCGGCTTCTGGGATACCCTCGATCTGACTTCCTTCCCGGTAATAGCGTCCCACTCGAACGCGAGAAAGCTGTGCGACAACCCGAGGAACCTGAACGACGAGCAGCTGAAGGCCATAGCCGAGCGGAACGGAGTCGTTGGGGCGGTTGCCATACCGAGCTTCGTGGACGAGAAAGATCCCACCCTCGAGAGGTACGTTGAGCACATCATATACATGGTCGATCTTATAGGCTACAGGAGCGTGGGACTGGGCTTTGACTTCGTTTACTACCTCGAGGGCTGGAGCGGAAAGGCCGTCAAAGGCCTTGAAAACGAAGCTGGGATCCCCCTCCTCCTTGAGAGCCTCGGCGAGAGGCTGAGCGAAAAGGAGGTGAAGGCGATAGCATACGGGAACTTTAAGAGGGTTTTTGAAGAAGTAATTGGGTGAGGTGTTGTGATGATAGACGAGCTACTCGGGGAGATGAAAATTGGGGAGATGGTCCTCGTAGAGTACGAGCCCATCTCGTCACCCGAGGTAGTCTTCCACAGGATCGTGGATCACTTTCTGAAGGAGGATGTCCCGATTCTGGTGGTAGACGTTCTCGACACGCTCCATACGTTCAACGAGCATTTGAAGAGGCGCGGTATAAGACTGCCGGTGGACAGGCTGACAGTTGTTAAGGAAGGGGGAAGGGTAAGGCTTGGCAACATCATCGGGGAGGTGTTCATACCCTCCGAGCCCAGTGAGTTCACGTATCACCAGGTTCAGTACTCGAAGACAGTCAAGCCCTTCTTTGAGAGGGACGAAAAGCCAAAGGCCATAATAGTGCTCGGCATGGAGAAGTTCATACTGCCGTTTCAGAACGACCTGAGAAAGGTTGAGATGTACTTTGAGATGATTGAGAGGCCCCCAATAGCCCCGGGTGGCAAGTACACCTTCCTGTTCATAAACAGGTCGGTTGCAAGCGAGTACGTGCTGAGGAACCTCGAGAGCGAGAAGCACTACGTCGTGGAGCTAACCGGAGAGGCCAAGGTCACAAAAACGCCATTCAGCCTGCTCCAGGTTGGGAGGGGCCTTTCACTGATAGAGTACGGTTCCAAGGATCACCCAGAACTCGTCCTCGGTGCGGCCCTTGACGAATTCGGTGCGGAGAACGTTCTTGTGGTCGACGTCGTCGACACGGGTATGGTCGTGGGAAAGCACCTCGAGGCAATGGAATGGGACGTTGAGGAACTGCCCCGCGTGGTGAAGATAGGGGGAAGGTTTGAATGGGGCAGGACTATAGCGACGCTTGACATATACAACGAGCCAGCGGTGTTTCTCAGGAAGCTCGACGGGATACTGCAGCGCGAATCACCCGGGCTGATCCTCTACTTCGGGATGGAGAGGATCCCAAGGTTCCACAGGGACTCGGCGAGGATAACCCTGACGATAACCAATAGGGCTGCGGTTGAACTCTCCGTTCCTTACAGTGCGGTTTACCTCATAAACAGGGACACCTCGTCCCCAGAACTCCGGGGACTCCTTGAAGAGACTGCGGAAACCGTCCTCATGTTCCACGACGGCGGATTTAAAAAGCTGAAGGGTTAGACGGCCTCGAAGGGACTACCCTTCCTGACAACCAGGCCCCTCTGGGTGAACTCCATGCGGAACAGCCCCGTTTCGTGCTTCGTTCTTCTCATTTTCAGGATCTGAATCGCCCTGACCATTTTCTTCTCGAGCAGGAAGTAGTGGAGCATTATGACACCGCTGACGAGGTAGTGTTCCTCAGTGTAGCGGTTGAGGTCAGTCATCTCGGCTATAAGGTACGTCGTCACACCCAGATCCTCAAGGCCGCGAACGAAGCGGGCCAGCTCGGCCTTTTTCTCAGCAGGGTTTTCCATTGAGAACTCTATGGCAGTGAGGGGGTCTATGACAAGGCGGGATATTTTTTCGTCCTCCGCTATCTCCCTTATCCTCAGCAGAACGCTCCGCCACGTTGGAACGTGGGCGGATTCCCTCCAGAGAACAGGGCCAAGGTCAAAGAGAAGGAGCCTTTTCGTACCGGCGTAAACCTGAACCGAGGGGTCAAAGCGCATCATGTCTTTCACGGCCTCGTGGGGGTCCTGAATGAGAGAGACGTAGGCCACCTTCTCGTTCTTCCTCGCACCCTCTATGAGAAAGTGCATTCCCATCGTGGTCTTTCCGCTACCGGGAGGGCCCGTTATCAGGTAAACCTTACCCGGGATGAGGCCGCCCTCGATGAGTTCGTCCAGTCCAGGGATGCCAGTCGAGATCCTGTCCTGAAGGGTTGACATAGTTCTGCCCCCATATGTATTAAACGGCAACGTATTAAACCTTTGCCATCAACGATCCCGGGGTGTGGAGATGGAGGACGTCTACTACCTGACCTCGAGGGAGGCAAGGCTCCTGCTGGCTTCAAGGGGCCCGGTCAAAATAAACCTAGACCTCAGGAAGACAGGCAGAAGGTGGGAGATAACGAGGGATGGGGATGAGTTCGTTTTCCCAGACGGGACGAGGGTCTCCAGGGAGATCATGGAAAGAATCGCAAGGGACACGGAGAACGTTTACTTCATCAGGAAAGGCGTTTACAAGGCCGCCATAGCGGGGGAACACTTCTACAAGCTGGTACCTACAATCCCTCCAACGATAGAGATAAACGGAATCAGGATGCACAGAACGAAGGGAACAAATCCCCTCCAGGATACGAGGAGCAAGGTGAACGCGGTGAAGCCGAGGGAGGGCGAGACAGTTCTCGACACCTGCATGGGACTCGGCTACACGGCGATAGAAGCCTCGAAGCGCGGGGCTTACGTCATAACCATAGAGAAAGACCCCAACGTCATTGAGCTGGCAAGGATAAACCCCTGGAGCAGGGAGCTCTTCACCGGCGGTAAAATCCAGGTGATCCAGGGCGACGCCTTCGAGGTCGTGAAGCGCTTTAACGACGAGACATTTGACGTTATAATCCACGACCCGCCTCGCTTTTCTCTAGCCGGCCAGCTCTACTCTGAGGAGTTCTACCGTGAGCTTTTCAGGATTTTAAAGCCAGGGGGGAGGCTCTTCCACTACGTTGGCAATCCCGGGAAGAGATACCGCAGGAAGGACCTTCAGAAAGGCGTTATGGAGCGGTTAAGGAGAGCGGGCTTCGTGGAGGTTAAGCGGGTTGAAGAAGCACTCGGCGTTGTGGCAAAAAAACCGGGGAAAAAGTAAGGAGGAGTTAAATCCCGCCGACTTCCTCAAGCTCCTCGAAGGCCTCCAAGTTGGTGTAGTAGTCCATGAGCTGAGCTATCTCCTTTCTCAGCTTGAAGCTCCTCACTATCGCTATTCCAAAGCCTATTATCGATGGCCATATCAGCAGGAGGAGCAGTTTGGCGTCGCCTATCGGGATGGGCCTCGGCTCTGTAAAGCGGTTGAAGTTCCATATCATGAAGCTTATCATCAGCCACGCCGTCGAGAAGTTGGTCAAGCCACTGCCGCTTTCACCCAGCTTGAAGCCCGGGATGACGTCCTTTGTGATTGGCGGCAGGAGGTTGCTGCCCATGAAGCCGAGCTGGTCTTCGAAGACGTGCAGCCACTGACCTATCATCGAGGCCAAAGCTAGGTCACCCGCGTGGTTGTAGCCGAGGAGCTTGAAGATCGCGTAGACGAAGGCCCCTATTATGATGCCCATCGTGAGCGAGTGGCTGAAGCCGTGATGCCAGGGTAAAAAGCGGTCTTTGACAACTGTTTTGCCCCTGAACTCAGCCCTCCTGAAGGCTATCTCCGGGCCCGAAAAGGAGTCTATCCTGGTGGGCTTGGGGTAGGTCTTGATGAAGGGCACGCTGACCTTCGCTATTCCATAGCGCCTGTACTCGGGCGGTTTGTCGGTTATGGCCACTCCACCTGGCGTTACTATCGGGCCCATCTCGACGCGAACTTCCCTCTTCGGGGGGTCAAGGTAAACGAAGAACTGCCTGTAAACGTCCCCCGGCAGGCGGATGTTGTGGATCTTGACTATCCTCTCGCCCTCGTGGTAGGCCTCCTCTATCGCCTTCGCTATTGTCTCGGCTATACCCTGCGGGTGCGGGGCGTCGCTGACGACGAAGCGGAGCTCCTTATCGACCTCGTCGATGTCAACGTAGCCAAAGACCAGTATCTCCTTGCCCTCCTCGATCTGACCGAACTCCTCCTCGAAGAACTTGTAGTCGTCCCCAACGGCCTCAACGGTTATCCTGCCGGTTCCGTCGTTGAGGATGAAAACAATGCTGTTGTACTCCTCCTCAACGGTCTTCTGCTCACCTTTCTCGTCGAGGATAGTGTAGGTAACAGTTCCAGAACCCCTCGTCAGGATCTCCTCGACCCTTCCCTCGATGGCGAAGAACTGGTAGCGGTTCTTCTCGCTCAACTCCTTTATCTTCACGAGCTTCGGGGCGTAGTGCTTCTTCTCGTCCCAGGGAGCTGGATCGATCTCGTAGTCCCTCCGGGCGAAGAACTTCCCGAACTTGAAATCCACGAAGTCGGGGAAGTATGCAGCGGCAGCCGCTATTACCGGGAGCAGGATGCCCATCCTGAGGTCAGATACCAGCGAGGGGAAGAAGGTTGCAGCGGCGAGACCAGAGATGTAGTGGGTAAAGCCCCTCATCCCCCATCACCCCAGACCGAGCAGGCGCATAACCTCACCGGTGTGGCCCGTCATGCTTATCAGCACGGGCAGGACGAGACCGCCGAGGCAGTAGCTCCTCCTCGTGTTGAAGGCAGCCGCCATCATGCCTATGGCAGTTGAGACGAAGAGCACGAGCACACCCATCGGGCCCGTGAGTACGTAGGAGATCGCTATGAGGACTACTGCGACGACGTAGGAGAGCTTCCTGATGTGAACCACCGTGAAGCTCCTGGCTATCAGCTTGGAGAGGTAGTAGGTGAAGAGGAAGCTTATCCCCGCGCTGAGCAGGATGACGCCTATGGCCGCCAGGTACTCGGCGTAGCTCTTCGGCGTGTAGACCGAGCTCACAAGCCAGGCCGCCGCCCCCCTCGTCAGCCTCAGGTTCGGCAGGAAGAGGAGCGTGAAGGCCCCAACGTAGTAGATCACCCTGTTGACGCCCTGGCTGATGATGAAGGCATCGTCACCGCGCTGGCTGGTTATGTGCCCCGCTATGAGCGCTCCCATACCTCCGGTGATTATCGGGTAAACGGCCGCTATAGTGCCTCCCAAGGCCCCTCCAAAGCTCGCCTTGAGGGTGTTGTAAATACTGCTCTCGACCTTATCGTCGATCTTCTGCGGAAGCATCGGTGGATTGGAGAGTATGTTGAGGAGAACCCAGGACATTCCGAAGAAGCCTATAAACATCGGAGTAAGCCTCGTGTAGGCGCTGGTCGAGGGGAGCAGGTTTGTGTTCATCACCGCGAAGCCCAGGAGACCGGAGAGGAAGAACACCAGAATTCCGCCGAGTATCTGCCTCCATGCCAGCCAGAGTCTCTGGAGGGGTGTTTTTCCCCTGTCGCCTTCTTTGGGCCACTCACTCATGAACATGAAGACCACTATCGCGGTGAGGAAGTACGTTATGTACGGGCTGGTCGCCTGATAGATCGGCGGGAGAACCTTGGGGAAGATGAAGAGCGCCCCAAGCACCAGGACGAGAGTTCCCGCAACCGCCCCTATGAGGTAGAGGAGCACTGCCTCATGCCCCCTGCCGAGGAGCAGGTAGCGCTGGGTCGGGAAGAGGAGGAACACCGCGCTCTCGTCGGCAACGCTGAAGTAGACGCTCGATATTGCGCTCACGTAGGCGTAAGCAACTATCGCGCCAATGGCGAAGAACGGGAAGGCCTGGACGGGCATCAGCTCGCCGACGCCGAAGACCGCCACGAGCAGGGCCATAATGTTGAAGATGTGAAAGCCGGGGATCCAGGATATTAATGATCCGAACAGCACCCCGGCGAGCGACCATACCAGGACCTCAGAGAGGGGAACCATTGGCATCACCTCACTCCTTAACTATCGCGTCTCCCCTGTACGGGACGACCTCCAAGGTTCCCCGGTATTCCGTCACGTATCCGCCTATCTTCACGATATCACCCTCGTTGAACGTCCTGTCGCCGAGAACGCTCTTTGGAATGAAGATCACGAGCTCGCCACTTCCGTCGTCTATCGTGAGCTTTACGAATGAACTGCCCGTGTAGATGCTCTTTACGGTTCCCTGGACGACTACGGTCTTTCCGAGCATGTCAGAGGAGACTTCACCGGTCTCGAGGAGCGGCGAGGCAACGGCCTTGACGACCTCAATCGAGACCACTCTGTCTTTGTCGGCGTCATAGGTTATCTCGAGCTCGCTTCCGGTCCCGGTCTTGAGCGGGTTGGGGATCAGATCCCGCGAGACCGTGAGGTTAACCCTTCCCGTATCGTCAGAGACCTCGATGAGGTAGTTCGGCTTGGAGTAGTAAACGGCCTCCCACTTCACCTCCAGCTTAACGGTGCCGCTCGCCGAGGGCAGTTGGGAGAGGGTGATCGTTCCGTTCCCGCCCTGGCCCGGACTCGGGGTGGTAGTCGTTTCAGTCGTTCCACCTATTGGCTTTCTGTAGGCGATTATGGCCTCGGGGGTGTACGGTATGACCTCGAGCGTTCCCCTGTACTCGTCGAGGTAACCGGCGACTTTAACGCCGAGTCCGGCCTTGAGCTGGCCCTTCACGTTCTCATCGAGCTCCCTGACCACCGAACCGGGTATGAAGATGGTTATCTCGCCGGTTCCATCGTTTACGACGAGCTTGAGGTTCGAGCCAACGTTGGCCGTGCTCACGATGTTGCCCTCGATAACAACTATCCTCCCGAGCATCTCGGAGGAGAGATCCCCGATTCTGCTCAGTTCGGGTTTGACCGGGCTGATAACCTCGAACTTCGAGACCTTGAGCGTGCCGTTGTCACCAACGAGGCCAATGGCCTTGATCCTCGATCCAGAGCCGGCCTGGAACGGGTTTATCGCGGCCAGTACGTCCCTTGAGGTGTACAGGACGGCAGAAACATCTCCGTCGCTGACGGTGACGAGGTACTGCCCGGACTTGTAGGTTATCTTCTCGAGGGTGGCCTCCACCGAAACGGTCTCTCCAACGTGATCCCTCAGCTCATCAAGCGAGACCTGTGGAACCTGCTGGGCTCCAACGACGGTAAAGTCCTTGAGATCCCTTACGACGATCTCAGGCGAGCTACCCTTGTAGAGGTAAACCACGCCAGCGACCTTGACCTGATCACCCAGGGCAACCTTAGGAGCCTTTCCAATGACCAGGAGAACCTTGGGTATGAGAACAGTCACCCTACCGGAGCCGGTGTCCACCTCCATCAGGATTCCGCTGCTGACGTTGTTGAGGGATGTAACGAGGCCCTCCGTGTAGACGTACTCGTTGGCCATCTTTTCCGTGAGGGTCGTCACCTTGGGCGGATTGGGGGAGTAGGCCTTGCTTATGAACTTAAGCCCGTCGAGGTACTGGAGCATTCCGTAGGTGTAGGTTTCCCTCACGCGGAGCTGTATTTCCGCCTCTATCCTGTCGCCCGGGAAGGGAACCTTTCCCTCTTTGATGAGCTTTTCCGCAACCGGAGAATAAACCCTGATGTCGATCGAGCCGGTGCCATCGTTAACGGAGAACGTAACGCTCAGTTTTCCGCCACTTTCAGAAACGTAGGGGACGCTCACGACGTTTCCTTCCACCCTGACAACGGCGTAGTTCATCAGATAGTTGCCGTAGACATCACTTATCTTCGCCATTGGAGCCTTCGCAGATTGAGCCGCTATGAGGATCAGCGCGACACCGAGAACTGCTATAACGAGGGAAACGTACTTCAGCTTCGAGACGTCGATCTTCTTCTGCTCCTTAAGTCCGTGATAGTAAAGCTTCTTCTCCTCCTTTCTGGAGTCAGGATTACCATTTGAGCCGTTTGAGGTCACGCTAACACCCCCTCAACTTCTGGATTTCGGGACGTAGCAAAGGAGTAGAAGGGCCGGGCTTTTAACAGTTTCGTGTATAACCATGACCAGCGAAAAAATGAAAGGATTAGGTCAGTATCTCGATGCCCTCCACCGAGTAGGGTATGATCTCTATCGTGCCCTTGTACTCCGTAACGTAGCCGCCAATCTCAACGGAAGCCCCGTCCTGGAGCCTTGACTTAACGTCCTCCGGGAGCTTGGAGGCAACTGAGGATGGCACGAAGACCGTTATGTTGCCGCTACCGTCAACGACGAGGAACTTGAGGTTCGCACCGATGGTCTTGAAGTCCGAAACCGTTCCCTGAACGACCACTGTCTTCCCGAGGAGCTCTGCGGTAACGTTGGCCGTGCTGAGGAGCGGCGACGGCTGCGGACTGACGGCGGAGAGGTTGAGAACCTTCATCGATGAGGCATCGACGACCAGGTGGAGCACGCTGCCCGTCCCCACCTTTATGGGGTTCGGGAGGATCTCCCTCTCCGCCGTGAGGTTAACCCTTCCCGTATCGTCAGAGACCTCGATGAGGTAGTTCGGCTTGGAGTAGTAGAGCTTGACCCAGGTGGCGTTAAGCTGAACGGTACCGCTGGCAGAGGAGAGCTCCGAAACGGTAACCCACTGAACCTCGGTCTGGGTCTGAGTGCTCGTGGTCGTTGTCGTCGTTGTGGTTGTCGTGGTGGTAGTCTCTATCTGGAGGGGCTCCCCGTAGGCGATTATGGCCTCAGGGATGTACGGTATGACCTCAAGCGTTCCCCTGTACTCGTCAACGTAGCCACCGATCTTAACCCCGAGACCTCCCTTCAGGCCGGAGAGGGTCTCGTTTGAGAGCTCCTTAACTACCGATCCCGGAATGAAGACGACTATCTCGCCGGTTCCATCGGTCACGGTTAGCTTCAGGTTGGAGCCTATCTTCTTCGTGCTAACCACGTTGCCCTCGATGACTACAATCTTCCCGAGCATCCCAGAGGAGATGTCTTTGATCTCACTGGTGGTTGGGGCCTTCTTCTCCACAACTTCGATTTCACCGGCCGAGAGCTGCTCCTGGGATTCAACCTCTCCGGTCACCAGGATCTTGGAGCCAACGCCAACCTCAAGCGGGTTGAGAACCGACAGGAGCCCACGCTTCGCCGTGACGTTTATCTTCGCACCGTTTTCGCCCATTGATATAACGTAGACGTGGTTCGCTGAGTCGTAGGAGATGCCGAGGAGAAGGCCCTCAACGCTGACGTTCTTTCCGACGTAGTTCCCGATTTCACCTATCGACACCTTGGGAATGGAAGGCGTTGATGTAGTGGTGGTCTGTGGAGATGTCGTTGTCGTCGTGGTGGTTGTGGTCGTCTGAGCAGCGGAAGTCGTTGTCTGGGTTTGAGAGCTGGTCGTCGATGAGGTGGTTGGAGTGCTCTCCTTGGAGCCGCCCCCGATACAGCCGGCCGAGATCACGACCAGACCTATCAGGAGCAACGCTAGGGCAAACTTCACCCTCATGGAGATTCACCTCTACCCAGTTCCGAGAAGCAGTATATAGCTCTTTCTGAAGAAAGTTAAGAAAAGGTGGTCATTCCTCCCCGCCCTTGAGAACCTTCTCCACGTCGAAGCCCTCCTCGTACTTCCTGAGCTTCCTCTCGAAGAACTCGATGAAGAGCCTGTAGCGCTTCGCCCTGTGCTTCGGGCTTCCCCTGATGCTGTGGCCGTGTGGGCCTTTCTTGAAGACGGCTATGTAGGCCTCCTTGCCGAGGTCCTTCAGAACGTTGTAGAACATCAGACTCTGGTCGAGCGGACAGCGGTAGTCCTCCAGCGAGTGTATCAGCAGAATCGGGGCCTTCACGTTCTTTGCGTAGAACAGGGGGCTTAGCTTCCTGAAGTTCTCGTTCTCCAGCGGGTTTGGCCCGATGACCTCGACGTCGAACCAGAGGCCAATGTCCGAGAAGGCATAGCTCGTCAGCCAGTAGCTTATGCCGTTCTCGCTGATTCCAGCCTTGAAGAGGTCGCTCTGCGTTAACGCCCAGTTGGTCATGAAGCCGCCGTAGCTTATGCCGGTTATTCCAACGCGCTCCCTGTCGGCTTGCGGTTCGAGCTTGAAGAACTCCTCTATTCCGGCCATTATGTCCTCGAAGTCTTCTAAGCCAGTCCTCTCAAGGACGCGAAGGGCGAAGTCCTCGTCGTAACCGTCGCTGCCGCGCGGATTGACGTAGACCACGTAATAACCTTTGTTCGCCATCAGCTGCATCTCGTAGACGAAGCGGTGCCCGTACATTCCCTTCGGCCCGCCGTGGACGAAGACTATCACAGGGGCCTTCTCATCCTCCTTGAGCTCCGGTTTGAGGTACCAGCCGTCTATCTCCATGTCTTTGCTTCTAAAGCGGAAGTGTCTCGGCTCGAAGGTTTTCAGTTTGGCGAATATCGGGCCGTTGTAGTCGGTGACCTGCTTGAGCTCGCCGTCGTACAGGTAGAGCTCGCCTATCCTCGTGGCGGTCATTATGAGGAGTAGGGCCTTTCCGTTGCTGGCATCCAGGCCGTAAATCCAGTGGTCGCCAGCTACTACGCGCTCGGCTTTACCATCCCAGAGCCAGAGGTTCACCCTGCCCGAATCTGGAGTGAGGAAGTAGACCTTGCCCCCGGTGAGCTTCGCGCCCCAGACGTCGAGCGGGCCCTCGTAGACGGGCTTGAGCTCGCCGTCCCACAGATAGAGCCAGTCGTGCTCGCTGATGAACTTCTTCTCCCTCCTGCCCCTGAGGAGAATGGCTTTTCCATCTGAATCAACCGCCTCAAAGGAAACGCGCTCGAAGAGCTTCTCCTCGTTTCCGTCCTTCCAGAGGATTATGTCGTAGAACTTGAAGAGGGCCGGCTTTCCGTTTTCCCTGTGCGGGACGTTGATTACAATCGAATCGCCGTGCCAGAGGCCCGAGCTGAAACGGGGCTTCTCGAACTCCTCTATGATCTCTTCGCTCTCCGTGTCGAGGACCCAGAAGGTCGTCTTCTCGCCGTCGAGGAAGCCCATGCCGTCGAACCAGAAGGGAACGTCATCGTCGAAGACGAAGTCCTCATCGTCGTGTCTCTTGAAGCCGACCACCAAAAGCCTCCTCGAGTCGTCGTTCCACTGGAGGGAGCGGATGTTTTTGGCGGAGAGAACCTTCTTTGCCGAGAGCGTTTCGAGCTCGGCAACCCAGACCTCAGTTTCCTTCTTCTCCTCGTTGGGCCTCGTGAAGGCAATCTTTCTGCCATCGGGCGAGAGCCTCGGCATTGAGGCGTTCTCTATGAAACGCCTTGAGCCCTTTCCAATGTCCTCAACGACCACCGTGCTCTCATACTTATTGTCCTTCATGTTGACCTTGGTCAGGGTGTAGGCTATTCTCGAGCCTTTAATCCTCGGGTCGTTCACGTAGGCGAACCGAGAAAAGGTCTTCTCGTTCCATTCGATACCGCTCATAACGCTATCACCTGATTGTGATAAGCGTCGAAGTATATAAGCCTAACTTCAATGGACATTGCTGAACCCGGGGAACATTTAAAAGGAGCCCGCCGATAACGCTGGAAGGTGAAGGCTATGAAGGAAACAACGGCCGTTGCGGTGATATTCAGCACGGGACTTGTGCTCTCGCTCGCGCTGAGGACGTACTGGGGAGTGGTCTTCGCGGCGATGGGGATCCCGGTTTACCTTGCGTACATAGCCCGCGAGCAGAACATCCTCGCGAAGTCAAGGCTCTACGACAGGGACCTCTTCGTGATGATCGGGATAGCCATAGCGGTCATATTAGGCTTTGACTACTTCTGGGACCCCAGGGCGGGCCTCATAACTCTCGCCATAATCGTGCCTGTGATAGCGGCCCTTCACGATAGGATTAAACGCTCAAAGGGTGGCCAGAACGTCCAGCACGGCTGAAAGCTTTCCCTCCCTCTTGTACACTCTCAGGGCGCTTTTCATTGCCTCCCTGAAGTCCTCACCAAGGTTAAAGCTTTTGTAAACCCTCTCGGATATCGCGTTCCTTCCTATGAAGATCATAGCCATCGCGGAGGTCAGGTTGTTCGGCTTTCTCCAGTTGGCCTTCTCGAAGTCGATGATATAAACGTCCCCGCCAATTATGATGTGCTTGCCCCCCTGTATTTGGCCGTGATCGAGGTAAAGCCTGTCCAGGAGGGCAGTTTTCTCGGCTATCTGGAAGAGGTGCCTCTTCTTGAGCTCAGCGTAAAGGATCGGCTCGCCCTCTGCAAACTCACGGACGAGGTAGCTCAGGTTCCCAATCCTGCCCCGGGCGATGAGCGGGGGCGAAATTCCAAATGGTGATATTGCCTCGAGTATCTCCGCCTCTCTCCTGAAGTTGTCCCGGGGAGAATCCGGTCTCTGGAGTTTGACGATTACCCTCTTTTCTCCGAGCTTCCCGAGAAAAACAACGCTGGTTGTGCCCTTGGAGTACGGCTTGAGGGCCTCGATTCCAAGCCCTGAAAGCTCCCGAAGGAGCTCCTTCCTTATGCGCTCCGGTATCAGGTGGTCGAACATGGCCCTCGATAACCTTAAATACCCCCTCCAATAAAATAGTTTTGGTGATAGCCCATGGTGACGGCTTTTATTTTGATGGTTACGGCCGCTGGAAAGGAAAGGGAAGTCATGGAGAAGCTTCTTGCTATGCCCGAGGTCAAAGAAGCCTACGTTGTTTACGGCGAGTACGACCTCGTTGTCAAGGTTGAGACCGATACTCTCAAGGACCTTGACCAGTTCATAACGGAAAAGATAAGACGCATGCCGGAAATCCAGATGACCTCGACGATGATAGCGATCTGATTTCGTTCTTCTCTTCTTCCAAAGAGGAAATAGGGATCACTTGTTCATCATCAACCTTATCCTCTCGGCGGCGTCTTTGGCCTTGTCCGAGATGTTGCTGAGCGTTCTCGCGATGTTGAGGATGTAGGTTCCGTCGCCCCACGTTAGTTTATCTTCGTTCTTGAAGACGAGCTTCATAAGCTCCGTGTCGAGCCCATCGATGTTCTGTTCAACCCCTTCGATCTCCCTTATGAGCTCGTACTCCCGCTCGATCTCCTTCTCGGCAAAGCCGCTCTCTATAACGCGATCCATCTGGACTATCGCCTCATACACGAGCTTGGCAGCCTTTATGCTCTCCCGCCCCATCCTGAGTATCACGTCCTTGATTTCTTCCGGTATCTCCCCCGGCCTCTTCACGAGCAGCCATTTAGCAGTGTCCTCAGCGGCGTCGGCCACCTTGTCCTGCATGTGGAGGTATATCAGAACGTCCTCCCTCGCAACGGCCATCATGAGCTTCGAGCTGAGCGAGTCCCTTATCTCCTCCTTTATCCTGTCGGCGACGTCCTCGAGCCTGTCAACCTCAACGGCGAGCCTCTCCATCTCACCGTAGTTTCCGGCACGCCACGCCTGGAGGGCCCTCTCAAGGGTCTCGACGGTCTCGATAACAACTTCCGCATGCTTTATCAGGGGTTTGAAGGGGCTCTTCGCAAAGAGCTTGATCCAGACCTGCATGGTATCACCCCACGAGCATTAAGACCCTGAATATAACGGCACTTATAACTGCCGCAACGGGGACGGTAACGAACCACGAGATTATTATATCCCTCACGATGTCCTTGTTTATTGCCTTTACCCCCCTCGCGAGGCCTATGCCGATGACGGCTCCAACGACGGTGTGGGTGGTTGAGATCGGCATCCCGAGCCAGCTCGCAACGAGGACAACGGTCGCGGCCGAAAAATCGATCGTAAAGCCGCGAGTGTTCGTCAGCTCGGTTATCTTCTTCCCAACGGTCTCCATGACGCGGTAGCCGTATGTGGCGACGCCGACGGCTATGCCAAGGCCTCCCATCGCCAGGATCCACCTGGGCACTGGAACCTTCATGCCGCTCAGCCCCATCGAAGCTACCGCGTAAACGGCCGCAACTGGCCCTATGGCGTTGGCGACGTCGTTTGCCCCGTGCGCTAAAGCCACGTAGCCCGAGGTAACGACCTGGACGCGGCGGAATATGCTCTCAACACCGATGTAGGGGTCGCTTATTGGGAACCTAAGCCGTATCAGGGTGTAAGTAATCAGAAAAACTACAAAACCGGCCGGGATTCCGCAGAGGAGGACGCCCGCCTTCAGGTCTTTACCGTGGAGAACCTTGATGTAGAACATCGTTCCAATGACGACGAAAGCTAGGCCAACCCAGAGGGGAGACCAGAGGCGGGCGTTCTTAACGGGATCCCCGCTCATGAAAATGCTCCTTGTGAGGGCCTTGAACACGAGGTACGCCATAACCGCACCGACGATCGGGGAGAGGATCCAGCTGAGAACAACCTGTGCCATCTTACCCCAGTTCACTATAGAAAGTCCTGCGTAGACGATTCCGTAACCAACTATGCCGCCGATAATCGAATGGGTGGTGGAAACGGGGAGGCCAAACTTCGTGGCAATGATGAGCCATACCGTCGCGGCAAGCAGGGCGGCCACAGAACCGTAAATAAGAACAGACGGTTCTGTTATCTTGTCAGGATAAATTATGCCCTTCCTTATCGTCTCCGTAACGCTCTTCCCGAAGAAATATGCACCCGTGAACTCGAGAACGCCGGCGATTAAAACGGCCTGCTTCGGCGTTATCGCACCGGCCCCAACTGCAGTGCTCATCGAGTTCGCGGCATCGTTGGCACCTATCGCCCAGGCCATAGCGAAACCGACGACGATCGTGACGAGCAGCCATGGATCCATATCCCCCACCGGGCCGGACTAAACGGTCTCAAATAAATACCTTGTCGCAGTAGAATATAGGCAGCCATATAGGCTAAATAGCTGACGATAGAAAATATAGATCAGGGAAAAACCTGCGTTCCCGTCTTCCCTTCGAGGGCTTCAACGGCCCTGTCGAGCGAGGCTATTATCGCCCTTTCACCGCCCCACTCAAGGAATCTTATGACGGCCAGAACCTTCGGACCCATGCTGCCCCTCTTGAAGTGTCCCTCTTCGTAGTACTTCCTGAGCTCCTCGACGGTGACCCTCTCAAGCCACCTCTCGTCCGGCTTCCCGAAGTTTATCGCGGCACCGTTGACGTCGGTGAGAATCATGAAGATATCCGCCTTGACCTCCTCGGCCAGCTTTTCCCCCGCCAAATCCTTGTCTATGACAGCCTCGACGCCTTTAAGCTCTCCATTCTCCTCTATGACGGGAACGCCACCGCCACCGCTCGCGATGACTATGAAGCCCTTCTCCACGAGATCCTGGATCACCGGGGCTTCAACGTGGCCCTTGGGATCGGGACTCGGAACAACACGCCTCCAGCCCCTTCCCGCATCCTCGATGACCACCCAGCCCTTCTCCTTGGCCAGCTTCTTCGCCGTCTCCTCGTCGTAGAAGGGCCCGACGGGCTTGCTCGGGTTCTTAAAGGCGGGGTCATTCTTGTCCACAATCGTCTGGGTTACTATCGTCGCAACTGGCCTGTCTATACCGCGTTTTCTGAGCTCATTGATTAGGGCCTGCCCTATCATGTACCCGATCTGTCCCTGCGTCATCGCACCGGCCACGTCCATCGGCTGGGCCGGTATGCCGTAGAGCTGCTGGCCCGCGTCCATGTGGAGGAGTAGTGCGCCAACCTGGGGACCGTTTCCGTGAGTTATAACGACCTCGTAGCCCCTCTCGATTATGTCAGCTATCTGCTTCGCCGTCTTTCTCACGTTCTCCATCTGCTCCTCGTAGGTTCCCCTTTGACCTCGCTGGAGGATTGCGTTACCGCCAAGGGCTATGACGACCCTCTTCATTAGTATCACCTCCGTGATGTAAGGTTTCGTACTTGGGCATAAAAACGTTCGTTAGAAGACACTGGTGTCCACTGAAAAAAGGTTCGATGTGTGAAAAAATAAGTTGTCAAAGGTAAAAGGAGAACCCATTGGAGGGACAGGCTAAAGGTACCACTTGGAGAAGCTTCCCAGGCCGAGCATCTCAAGGGTTCTCATAACTCCCAGCGCTATCCCCTCGACCTCTATTCCTCCGGGGAGCTTGTAGGCGTCGCCGACGACGTAGACGTCTTTTATTGGAAAGTCCTCGACGACCTGACCGCTGGCGACCCGGTTCACAGGGTTTCCGTCGAGGTAGGTCTGTATCAGCAGGATTTCGCCCTCACTATCGAGGTTCGGGAAGATTTTGTAAACATCCTCGATGCCCTTCCTCCGTTCGGCCTTGATGTTCCTGCCCTGCAAAGCGTGGTGGAGCATTACCAGGGTGTAGCCATCTTTGGCTAGCTCGGGACTGAGCGATGACGGCTCGTTGTAGCCGTTTATCCTCTCAGTGTCGAGGGTGAAGACGACGGTGTTGCCAACCCTTGGCTTTCCCTTCAAGGCAACGTTGTACTTTATGCCCTCGCTCGGCTTCAGCGAATCGACGCGCCTCAGGTAATCGCGGTCGAAGTTGTCCCGGCCTATCAGCTCGACAGTTTCTTTGATTCCTGCGTTCGAGATGAGGACGTCGTAGGGGAACTCCTCGCCTTCGGCGGCGATGACCTTCTTCCCCTCAACATCGACTTCAACGACCCGCTTTCTCGTGAGCACTCTGCCCCCGTTCTCCTCGGTTATTCTCGCGAGTTCATCGGTTACGGCGCTACACCCGCCCTTAATCAGCCCAGGCCCGCCCCATTTAAGTGCCGCTTTAATTTCCCTCGCCAGCTCTCCGGCCGGGACGTCTAAGACGCTGTCGGCCCAGCCGAGGAAGCTCTTGATGAAGAGGTCAACGAACTCGTTATCACCTATCTTTTCCCGAATCCACTCGCGCCCGCTCATCTCGGCCTCTTCTCCCTCTGGGAGTTTGTTCCTCTTCACGTCGAGGAGCAACTTCGTCGCTTTGGCCTTCTCGGTGAAGCTTAAGTACTTCCAGCCCTCGCGGTAGTGGAACGTTTTGCCCTCATAGAAAATCATGCCCTTCGGGTTGGAGTCGACTACTCGGACTTTCGCACCGAGCAGTTTCAGGAGATAGGCCAGAGGCCCGTCCTCGCCGTGCGGGAGCATGTGGAAGGCACCAGTGGAGAGGCCGAAGCCCCTGTATGGAAGGTTCGCGAACCTGCCACCGATTCTCGGGGACTTTTCGAGAACCATAACCTCATAGCCGTTTTTAGCGAGAAATGAAGCCGTCAGAAGGCCTCCGATTCCAGAGCCTATGACCACAGCCCTCATTCTACCACCGGGAAGAGAAGAGAGGGGGGATATAAAAGGGTGTCGTCAGAGCCTCCACTCAACCCCCAAAATCTCGCTGTAGGCATCCAAGACTTTGCTCAGATACTCCTTGGCCGTGCCGACCTTGTCGAGCCTGAACTTCTCGGCCCACTTTTCGTTTCCGAACTCCTCACTGCCCGCTGCAACGAGGTCTATGACGCGCATGCTGTCCCAGAAGACTGGGACATAACCGGCTTTCCTCGCGTACTCGATGAGCCTCTTGATCTGCTTTTTCGCGTGCTCCTCCATGTCGATGTTTATCCCATAGGCGTCCATGAACAGGGCCTTGAGCACTGGCTTCATCCAGCCCCTATGGAAGCGGCACCAGCCGACGTTGTCGTACCAGAACTCCCAGAGAGCTGAAGCGATTATCTTTTGGGCGAGCTCCTCCGGCTCGAGGAAGACGCCGAACTGGTAGAAGGTCCAGTAACGACCCTGAATCGGGAGCGGGATGTAGTTGCCTATCGCCCAGTACATCGTCGGCGTAATCTCGCCGTCCTCGCCAAGCGGAGTGAAGACCGCGTAGTCCTTGAAGCTCTCGCCGTACTTGAGCCTGTCCTTAAAGCGCTCGTCGAAGATTACGCTCGCCTTCCTCTTGCCGAGGCCGAGTATTTTAGCAATCTCGTTCTCGCCGAAGGCCACGCGGTGGGCCAGCTCTGCCACGAGCTTGGCGTTGACCTCGCTCGTCTCAACGGGGCGTTCGATTAAAGCGTCCTTCGTAAACTCAGGCTTACCACTGAGGCCAACCTCCTCAGGTTTGAGCAGGTCGCGGTGGATCAGCTCAAGAACCCACGCTGCCGTTCCACCGAACTCTATCGCGTCGAAGCCCATAGCATCCACTGCAGGAACACTTATGTCACTGGCCCGGAGGGTTATGACGCCGCTGAGCGGGCCGTTGGCTTCCCTCGGTTCGTACTCAATGTGGTGGCCATTGGCATACTTCTTACAGACCACAGGACAGGGCTCACCACAGGTCGTCCAGTTCTTGGGCTTTATTGCCTCCTCGTTGAAGGGCTCCCAGTAGTGCTTCATTATGTTCTCATGGATTTTTATGCGGTCCTCTTTCGGGATGTAGGGCATCTGCCAGTTGAGAATCGGGACGAAGTCGCCCTCGGCCGGATAGTTGCCTCCAAAAGTTCCCCCCGTTTTTAGCTTGGGGTTGTACCTGTACTTGACCGTTTTCTCGGCAATAATCTCGTTGTAGGGCTTCTTGTGGACACCCTCGACTATCTCCTTGGCGGTTTTGAAGTTCGAGATGTCCTCGCCCGGGAACTTCCTCTTCCTCGGCTTGCCGCCGAAGATAATTCCGATGACGTTATGAGCCCTGAGCAGAACGCTTCCTGAACCTCCACGAGCCGCCCAGTCCTCACTACCCACGAGACGCTTGCCCTTCCTCAACGCCTGAGAGAATATGCCTCCGTAGTTAGTGTTCAGCGCGGCAGGACCAACGACTGCTATCCTGTACTCGAAGTCAAAGCGGCTTCCGAAGGCGTCTATGAGGTACTGAGTGAGTGCATAGACACCTTCCTCGCCCTTGTAGCCCCTCCAGACCTCTATGACCTTTTCAAGCTCAACCTCGTGGAGCTCGACCCTTACGCTCTCACCATCGTTGTAGAGGAGAACCACGACGGGCTTCTCGGCCTTGCCCTCAAAGGTCACGAAATCAACGCCGACGTTCTTGAAGGCGTAGGCGGCACCACCCATTGCCGAGGGAAAGAGTGTGCCGTAGAGCGGTGAGCGGAAGAAGAACATCAATCTATGCGCTCCGGGAAGAACCGAGCCCGCAAAGGGCCCCATGCCCATAACAATGATGTTCCGAGGATCGTAGGGGTCGATGGAATGGGTCTCAAGGCTTTCGTGAAGCTCAAGACCGTAATCTATGACGCCGTAGACGTCGTCCTTCTCAAACTCCTCGCTCTCAACTCTGTTTTCGTCCAGCTTGAGTTTGAGAACCGTGAACCTCATGATCTCACCCCGTTGTATCACTCCAAGTGTTAGGTAAGATAAGGAGCGTATTTAAGTTTTTCCTGTTTCACGGGGAACACAAAAGAAATGGACACTCCTAAACAGCAAGGAAGGGGGGAGCAAAACGAAAGGGGCTCACTCAATGTCCTCAAAGCGCTCCTCAAGCCTCTTCAACACGCCGGGCAGGGTGGTGTATTCCATATCCTCGAGTGGCAGGCGGTGTGGCTCGAACGGACCGTGCCTGCGCATATAATCCGTTATCTCAAGGGCCTTCTGCCTGGCGTAGTCGAAGGCCGGGTCGTCGAAGAGATCAACGGGACCGACGAGCTTTCCTTCTGGGCTTATCTGCCAGCCTAGAGCGACAACCCTCGGCGGACCGTCGAACCTGGTCGGATTGGCCTGGTGCATCGGAACTGGCATTATCGGTCCGTTGTGCGAACCCCTCATCCAGCCGCTGACGAGGTGCGGGAAGGCGAAGGGCTCAAGGACTTCTCCAAGGGCCGGAAGGCCGCTCTGGGCCCTGACTATAGCGACCGGGTCGTCCTTGCCCACGTATTCTCCAGCAATCTCGTAGAGCTTCTCAGTGCTGACCACAGCTACCGGCTCGTCCTTCGGAATTGGGTGGCCCTCCTTCGGGTAAACGCGCTTGATGACGTAGCGGCTCTTTGCCCCTATGAGTGCAAGAAGGTCGTAGACCTCCTCGGGGGTGTTGAGGATGACGCGCTTGTGCTTGAGGATGTCCCAGACCTCGAAGCGGAAGCCCATGTGCATCTTGGGGTCGATGACCAGGCCAGCGGTGTTGAACGGGTCGGCGAACATCCTGAATATCGGCAGGTTGAAGGCTCCAGGCTCAGTCTTGTCCATGTGGAAGGTCACAACCGGCTCGCTCTTCCTCAGGGTAATCTCCATCTCCGCAACGCCCGGGCCCATTCCGCGGACGTTTCCGCTGAATGCATCCTTGAGGAGGTCCTGTCCGGCGCCGTAGAGGCCAAGCTCCTTGGCGACCTTGGTTGCTTCCTCGAAGGCCTTCCAGGCCAGTCCGTGAACATCGGGGCTGTCAACGCCTTTCTTGTGGGTCATGATCAGCTGGAGGTCGTCACCCGCGTAAGCCACGTAGAAGTCGATTATCGTCCCTTCTTCCTTGGCCTTGGCGAGAATCTCCTCGGCGGTCTCTATGAGCTGGGGGTGCACCCTGGAGTGCCCCGGCCAGCCACCGATGTCAGCCTTAATCACGCTAATCGTTATTTTCTCTCCAACGGCCATGGCAACCACCGATAAGAACTGGGAGTTTTATGCTTATAAAACGTTAATATCACCGCCGATGATACACACGAATCCGTCAAAATTAGGGAAGCAGAAATGAACTTATGAACTCATTCGCATACGTCAGTCCAGCCGAAGTGCTCCCTGACCACCTTGATGAGGTTCTTGAGCTCCTCCTTCTTGATGTTGACGCTTGAACTGGCACCAACCAGCGCTATTATACCATGAACTTCCTCCTGAACCTGTATAACGTCGTCGTGAACCCTGACAACCCTGAGTTCTCTCCTTGCCGTCTCGTCCTCCCCTATCTTAAATTTATCCTTACCGATGACAATTGGCTCACCCACTAGGACCACCATTAGACTTGTCAATGTCAAACTTAATAAAATTTGCCATCACAAAATTTATAAACCTCCCCTCGCTAAGGTTGGTCGGACGGGGGCGTGGTGTAGCCTGGTCCATCATCGCGGGCTCCAGAGGTATGAGGACTTGCGGGTTTGCTGAGCGGGGATGAGCCTTTGGAGCTCTGACCCGGAGAAACCCGCGGACCGGGGTTCAAATCCCCGCGCCCCCACCATTACAGCCCTTTCTGACGAAAGCGCTGGCGGAAGAGTAGGTGCTTTTCTACGGAGTGGCAAGTTCTAAGAGAGGTTCTAACTCAACTTGCCCTTTGATTAGTGTTTCACTCTAAGAAGGCGTCCTTCGGACGCCGATGATAAGTTGAAACTATCTCAAGGGTTTTATTATAGGGTGAACCCATTTATAGACTCGCTCTTTTGTTAGTGCACGATTGACTTCTTGCTCTTCGGCGAGAAGGGCGCTCATTTCGCCAGCCTTTCCCAAAGGCTGTTACAAAGTTTCATCAAAGTTTGTAGCTCCTTTTGGAAGGCCATATTTCAAGAGATTTTCCATTTAATTGGCCGTATTGAGTAAGAGAACTTTTTAAATTGCCCCTTTTGGAAGGGTTTGACATTTAAATCGACGCCCGAAGGGCGTCAAGAAGAGAGCAAACCCCTTTGTAGGGTGCTGTTTTTGTGTTCTCCATTTGGAAAAAGCAATTTCGTGAGTAAAATCGATTTTATGGGGGTCTTTGGCGAGAAGCTACTAACTTTTGGTGAAGCTTTTGGAAAAAAGCTCCAGCGCTGGCGGAAAGTGTTGTACGTTGTTTTTAAGTTGATTGCCGGCAGAGGTTTTGCTTCATCGAAAGCGCCCGATGGACACCACCAAGAGAAAACACGCCTAAACAGGCGAGTTTAGAAGTAAACCACCTAAAAATCAACCCTTTTTTGAAAATGCATTCTCATTTTGATGAAACTTTGCGAAAGCAAAGTTTCTATGGTAGCCCCGCCGGGATTCGAACCCGGGTCGCGGGATCCAAAGTCCCGCATGCTTGGCCGCTACACCACGGGGCTGCCCGTTATGAAAAGCTGAGAAGAGGCTTATAAAGTTTAGTGAAAAGTCACCCCATAGGGATTTATCAAAATTCGTAGCCCTCTCCTAGTTTGACCAAGTTTGTGATTCTTTTGTGAAGTGCTCTTTTGATAGGTTTACCTTTTTAAGTGTGGAGTTTTAGGGAAGAATTCCTTTGAAAATGCCTGTTGGGACTGCAAGCCTTTTTCTCAGTTGGCTTTCTGGGAGGAATCACGAAACTTTGATGAAACTTTGCCCAGCAGAGTTTCTAGAACGCAAACTCCTCGACGCTGAACTGCTCGATGACCCTCTCGAAGTCAGTCTCGGGGGTGTAAACGAAACCACAGCGGGTACACTTCAAAACGCCGTTCTCCTCGGTGAGTGGAGAGAAGCAGACCGGACAACGATACTCCTCTCGCTTTAGAGAGTCGTAAACTTCATCCCTCATCACGAGCAGGTTGAGCTCGCTCTCCCAGTCCTCGTGGAGCATTCCCCAATAAGGGGTCTCAACGGGATAGAAATCCTCGAGGATTAGGGCCTTAATCCCTATCCCCCTGATTCCCGGCGGAAGCTTACCGGCGGGTTCTATCCCAACCACGTACTGGTCGTAAAACTCTATGTGCTCCGTCCTGACGGTTAAACCGCGGGAGAGCCTCGAACGGAGCGGAATAAGCTGGAGAAACAGACTTTCCCTCTCGACGTCCCAGCTCGCGCTTATTGAAACGCCCTTCTTCGTGAAGAACTGAGTGATGTAACGGTCGTCTCTCTCCTCCCCTACCAAGGAGAACCCAAGCTTTCTCATCGCCCTTCCGAGGAAGTTCGGCCTGGGGAGCTTCTGATAATTAATCAAGTACTCCCCGATCCACCCCGCCAGGGGCATGGAGTAGCCTATGAAGGCCTGCCTCTCGACGCGCAGGTAGGCAACGCTGGGGAGGAGCTTGAACTGGTCGAGCATCAAGAGAAATAGGCGGAAGGCCTATAAATAGCTAACCCCTCAACTCCCGAAGAACTCGTCGAGGCTTATGCGCTTCTTCCTCTTG
This sequence comes from Thermococcus gammatolerans EJ3, assembly GCF_000022365.1. Lineage (NCBI taxonomy): Archaea > Methanobacteriati > Methanobacteriota > Thermococci > Thermococcales > Thermococcaceae > Thermococcus > Thermococcus gammatolerans. The sequence goes on from NC_012804.1 coordinate 119,115, forward strand.
GCCTTCGCCTTCTCCTTCTTGACTTCCTTCTTGAGGTTCTCCGAGGGCTTTTTCTTTGTCCGGGATTCTGCATCATTCTTCTTTTCAACCTCTTTGCTAGTCTTCGCTTTCCCCACCTTCCCGTTCTTTCCGTTGAAGCCGTCGAGGTAGCCGTTCTTTCCGTTGGAAGAACCAGTCCTCTCCTTAATCATCTTCTCGCAGACGTCCGCAGAGAAGCCGAGCAAAGTCCTCTGCTTTTCGGGCAAAACGGTCTCGAAGAGCGTCTTTATGTCCTTCTCGGTCAGGCAAATCCTCTGCCTCGTGTAGTCCTTGACGTTATAGCGGGTGACCAGCATCTTTGCAGTGGGCAGGTACTTTTCCACCGCGCCTTTGCTAACCGTCAGGACGATTTTTCCACCGCACTTCGGACAGCGGCCGGTAAGGGGCGGCCTCCTGTATTTCGTGTTGCACTTCACGCAACGGAACTCCTGTCTCGTGAAGCTCCTCAGGTTGCCCCTTAGGTCGGGAATCAGGTGGGAGTTGAGTATCGTCTCAGCCACGTGGTGCTCATCGACCGCGCGAATCCGCTCAGCTAAAGCGAGCTGTCTCTCGACCTTCTCGACCATGTCGCCGAGCTGTTTGTACAGGCTCATCTTCGGGCCCAGGCCTATATCGTCCGTATCGTGAGTGAACTTTATCCCCTCGTACATCTCGGGCTTTCCAAGGCGGTCTTCAACGCGCTCGATGAACTTGATTTCCTTCGGCGATTTCATCTCGTAGGTGGCCTCATAGAATTCGAGGGGATAATAGCGGACGACATCCATGTTGTGGACCTCGCTGTCAACCTCGCGCGGGTCGAGCCTCGTGGTGACGACCAGCGGTGCGTCCATTTTACCGCCGCGCTTCTCTGGGAGGTAATACTTGCTGAAGTTTAGTAGCGCATCGAGGAGGAGCATGACAGCGTCCTCATCTCCGTCGCATTGATGTGTTACAACATTCTCATTTATTAGTACATTATGGTAGCTTTTAGCGTTCAATGAGAACACAAAGTCATCTTTAGGCTTGACGTATTTAATGCGTTCAATTTTGAATGGTTTTATGGAGTCATTCTCATAAACTCCAATTAACTCCCCTTCCTTCACCTCGAAGGCCCTCTTTTCCACGAACTTCCCATTTTCGTAGACGAGAACCGGGTGGTCGACGGTCGTTTCGAAGCTCCTCCCGAGTTCGAGCTCGAAGCGAATCAGGTGGTCGGTGCTTGGAGCTTTTATAACGTCCTCGATATCGGTGAGAACGACCTTCCCTCTCTCGGGGTCGAAAGAGTAAACCTTAACGTCCCTCTTCGGCTTCCGTCTCACGTAGACCATGTTCTCGTAGCTTTCCCCTTCAAACAGCTCGTAGAGCTCGCGGAGCGTTATCCTCGCGGGTTTTCCATCAATCTGAACTAAAATTCTCGTATCACCAGGGAAGCAGTTCCTCCTCTTCGCCGCATGATAATACGGGTGCGCGTAGCCGACCAAAACGTCGGAGAAGCCGATTATCCTGCCGATGATTCCGGCCGAGGTGTGGGGTGCTAAACCGATGACGAGGTGGCCTATCAGGTCTTCCATCTTCTCGGCGTTGTAGAACCTCGGCAGACCGTAGAACTTCTCAAGCAGGTCATCAACGAAGCGCGCGACCTTGAGAAGGTATTTACCCGCCTCGTAGGAGAGGATTATGTCCTGAACCTTCAGCTCGACTATCTGGTCGTCCCGTTCAAGGGGCTTGCCCTCGAAGTCGTGGGTGTAGCCAAGTTCGCGAAGCTTTTCAACGCTGACCCCTATCTCCTTCGGCTTGAAGTGGGTTATCGGGGCGTCGGTGGCGTCGAAGCGGATTGTGCCGTCCTTGAAAACGTAAACGTCGTTCTTAACCCTCAGGAGGCCCTTTTCAAGGGGCTCGGCCATTTTGTAGCCGGAGGTCATACCCTTGACGCCCTTGAGCCTGTCGATGCCGTAGACCTTGACGTTCTCCATTGCCCTTCTGAGCAGTTCGGAGGGCTTTATTTCCCTCTCAGCGTAGGGCCTCAGCTCGACGTCACAGCGCGGACAGCGGAAGCCGAACTCCTTAGCCTCGCTTTCAGGATAATCAACGTTGCACTTGGGGCAGTGCCAGAGGAGCTCCTTCCTCGTCCCACAGACGGGGCAGAGGTGCTCGGGGCCAACGTGTCCGCACTTCGGGCACCTGAAGAAGGCTATCTCGACCTTGGCGGTCTTGCCCTCCTCAGCGGCCTTCTTAATGTCCCTGCTCTGCCCGCCAGCGAGGCCAATCGGGAAGAGCACCTGAACAGGGGGCTTCATTTTCCTCTCCTTGGCCTTCTCGGGTCTGCCCATTCTGGCCCCTATCCAGCTTATTCCCCTGTCGCGGAGCTTTATCGGGTTGTTCTCGTTGATTATATCAATGACCGTGTGGAACGGCTTAGCCTTGAACTCCCACTCAAGGTTGCCGAGAGGCGTGAGCAGAGCGGCGCTCCACGGGTAGTCAACGACGATGACCTTCCTCCTGTCCTCTGTCCTCTCGAGCCTGTGGGGCAGGCCGAGGAGCTCGAGGTAGCGCTTGATTCTGGGGTCGTTGTCAAGGATTACCTTCCTCGCGAACTTCAGCTTCCTGAACTCGTCCCACTCGATTTGGGCGTTTAGCAAAGCCCTCTGGAGTTCCTCCACTTCCTCAGGCTTCAGCGTGTTCCAGTAGAGGGTGTAGTAGGGGTGGAAGGGTATGTCCAGAACCTTTGAGAGGTGTATCGCCAGCTCGACGCTCGGCCTGACGCGGAGCGGGTCTCTCAAAAGACTCTCAAGGAAATCGGGGTCTATTTCGAGGTACTCGGCGGCCTCTTCTATTGCCTCGCGCGGGTTGTCGGAGAAGGGCTTGAGCTCGACTTCGTAGAGTTCCTCGATTGCCTTCACCAGCTCCTGAACCCACCATTCCTCGACGTAGTTGGCCGGCAAAAGCGTCTGGTTGTTCTCAACGAAGTCGCCGAAGTTCACGAGGGCATCTCCGACGTAGAGAATCTCCTCAATTTCGTTTTTAACCCTAAGAGCCGTCTCGTAGTCGTCAACCCGTACGACGCTCCCGTCCTTGAGCTTGACTATTGGCCCCTCAACAGTGGTTGCGGGGGTAACGATACAGCCCTTCCCAGGCCTCTCGGTCTTCATCTGCGTTCCTATCGCTATGAACTCGTCGAGGATTAGCATGGTGGCCGGGTTAACGCTCCACGTCGCGAAACCGCTGACGCGACTCCTTCCGTAGCGCAGGCGGAAGCCACCGTTCTCTGAAGGCTCGGCAAAGAGGGGCCTGCCACCGATTATCTCCTTCGTGTACTTCTTGTTGGGGGCGATGTTGGCTTTAAACCTCTCGTAGAGCTCGTAGTAGAAGCCCTTCTCGACCTTCTCGGTGATTTCCTCCCTCGCTCCGGAATCTTCGGCCTTGGATTCGTCGGCCTTGGGTTCCTCGGATTTGCCCTTCTCTTTGGCCTCCACGAACTCCTTTATCCAGTCCCAGCCTTCCACGCCCATCTTGTCTATGTACTTGACGAGCTTTTTCGCCTTCTGGAGGACACCCTCCGCCAAAACGAGAATCGCTCCACCGCGCAGGTGGTTGGTCTCGACACCGGGAACGTTCCTGTGACTCACTTCCACCTTATCGGTCTCTTCACCGGTTATCTCAATGGGGATGTTCCTCATCGCGAGCCTTACCTCATCGGCCTCTGGGTGATACTGCAGTCTCGTAACGGCTCTATGATAGAGGTCTATCTCCTCGACCATCCTCTCTATATGCTCCTCGCTCGGCTTGAAGCGGTCGAGGCCAAGCTTTTTCCTCACGTAGTCGCCGACGAGGACGCTTAAAGCTTGAGCGGTTCCGCCGGAACTCCTTATCGGGCCGGCGTAGTAGAGGGCCAGGTACTCGCTGTTGTCGGCCCAGGTGTTGCGCTTGATTTTTACATCAGCTATTCCCTCGAGCGGAGCTGAGACTATACCCTCGGTGAGTATCGCGAGGGCAGTTCTGACGGCCTGCTCAGCATAGCGCTCCTTGCTCCCAAGGTCGCCAAACTTGCCCTCGATGATTTCATCAACAACCTTCAGCGCAGCCAATTCCTTGCCGTACTCCTTCACAAGAACCCTGATCCTCTCGGCGACGCCCGGCGGACCCACGAGGCTCTCAACACGGCCGGCCATATCGGTTGCTTGGGGAACCTCAACGTCGAGGCTTGGGTCTTTTCCCTGAGAGCGAGCTTTTCTTGCTATCTCATAGGCCCTGTCAATCTCCCTCTGGAGTGATTCGAAGTAAGCCTTCATCCCGGGTGAGTAGAGCTCATCCCCCATTCAAACCCCCTCGCAGAACTGCTCGAAGTTTATAACCGCACGCAGACGGGCGGTTTCAACGTCTATTATCGGCACGCGCGCGGGCGTCGGAACTATGTTCACCATCTTCTGGAACTCAGTCTGGGCCTGCCATGTTCCCGTGTTTATGACGAAGACACCGTTGTAAATCTTGTACTGCATAACGTGGACGTGGCCGGCCTGGAAAAGATCGGGAACGCTCTCGATGACGAGCAGATCCTCGGGGTCTGGGGCGATGGGTACCTTCCCACCGAAGGTCGGGGCTAAGTGCCTGAGCTTGAGAAGCTCAACCATCGCCTCCGCCGGCCGGTGGTGGCTCCTGTTGGGTATCTCGGTGACGACGTCCTCTATTCCCCTGCCATGAGCTATAAGGAACTCCCTGCCGTGAAGTTTTATGAGGGCGGGGTTGCTGATTATGGTGACGTTCTTAAGACGGTATATCGGGCGGGCGTACTCCTCATAAAAGCCGGGCTGCGGCAGGGCAGTTCTCGCGGCGTCGTGGTTGCCGGGTCCGATGAACACGTGAATATGATCCGGAACGTTGCGGAGGAGATTAGCCAAGGCCTCGTACTGATCAAAGATGTCGGGAATCGCAAGTTCCTCGTACTGACCGGGGTAGATACCCACACCATCGACCACGTCGCCAGCTATGATCATGTACTTTATCCTGCTTACGAGCTCTGCATGGGTCTCGTTCTCGACGTTGCCGTTAAGCCATTCGAGAAACTTCTCAAAGGCTTTCTCGCAGAACTTGTTTGAGCCGACGTGGATGTCGCTCAGTAAAACTGCATAAACCTTCTCCTTGAGGGGCGGCTTGGGAGAGCGAACCTTTGGAACGTCAGGGAGGTATATGTGATCCGCGAATATCATACCCTTACCCGAGTACTTACCGGAAACAGCAATCGCTGCGTCGTGCATTATACTCATGACAAGCTTGGCATCCTCTCTGTTTCTGTTGATGAAGACCTTTATCCTGCCCGTTGCATCCTCGAGCTCAAGCACGTACCCTTTGCTCGTCTCCCTCTTGTCGGTGAGCAAACCCACGACCGTTACTTCTGAACCTGGCTGGACATAGCTGAGCTTTCCTATATCGATGATCCCACCTATCTCGGGGTTTTCCCGGAAAATCCGGCGCATCTTCTTCAGGCGAGAGCGGAAATAAAGGCGATAAGCCTCAACGAGAAACTCCCCCTCTTTACCGGCCGCGTTGTTGGCCTTGGGAGGGGAGAGCCTCACATTCTTAACATCAAACACAACCTCCGATTCGTCGGGCATCTCCGCGGCACGGTAGTGAAAAGCGGGGTTTGGGGTTATAACAACGTCATCGTAAACAGAGTAGCTCTTTTCTTCCTCGGGCACCTCCTCACCAACGTAGGCTATCGGAATGCCGTAGTCCCCGTAGATTATCTTCGGCGTGACCCCGTTCCCGTTTTCCACTGAAACACCGTTCAGCTCTCCATTTGAGTCGGCATCGAGGGGTTCATCACCATAAAGGTCAGGGACATCAACGACGTTCTCCCCCGTTTCCACTGGAAAAGGCCCTGAGGAAACCTCCTCTTGTGCGGATTCCTCGGAATCAACAACGACTTCAACGGGGGATTCGTTTAGATCGGTTCCAGTGGAAACGAAACTCTCCCCTCCGGAAAAACTCTCTGTTTCAACCATATTTTCATCATTAGAGGATTCTAAAGGGCCTTTTTCAACGGGGTTTCCAGTGGAAATATAGGTCTCTAGTCCCCCCGTTTCGGAAGGAACTTCGGATGCCTCGGGAGGAGCACTGGTGATGAGGCCCTTGGACGAAAGAAACTCCTCCGCTATGGAGGATGTGATAACGAATGATCCCCGGGCCTTGGCAAATTTTATCAGCTCAGCGAGAGAGAAATCCTTTTTGTAGTACTGCTCGAGGAGGTAGTATGCGGAAGGGGTGATGAGGTACTTGTTCCGCATTAGATCTTCAACCAGCATCAGATCAACCTCCTCTGACGGGAGAGGTTAAGGGTGAGGAGGGGCCTGAGCTGATCGTCCTGACTGAAAACCTTCTTAACCTTGTGGGGGGTAACGTTCAGGCGGATTTCTTTGGTTCTACCGTAGCGGCCCTTGCTCACAACCTTGGCGTTTATTATACCAAGCATGTCGAGTTCGTTTATCAGATCACTTATCCTGCGCTGGGTGAGGGGGTCGAGGTCAATGTAATCGCATAGGGATTTGTAGATGGAGTAAACGTCCCCCGTGTTTGCCGGCAGTTCACCGTTCTCGTCCAGGAGAACGATCGCGTGGAGCAGAACTTTGGAGTGAAGGGGAAGCGTTTTTATGACCTCTTCCATGGTGTCCTGCTCTATCTTCTCCTGTGCGAGCCATACGTGCCGTTCGGTTACCTTGCTCGCACCTTCGCGCTCAGCGATCTCACCGGCAACACGGAGCAGATCCAATGCCCTTCTCGCATCGCCGTGCTCGCGAGCGGCAAGAGCCGCACACAGGGGAACTACCGCGTCGTCGAGGACGCCTTCATTAAAGGCATCCTTTGCGCGCTGCATGAGTATATCCCTGAGCTGTGTGGCATCGTAAGGTGGGAAAACAACCTCCTCTTCACTCAAACTTGATAGAACGCGCGCATCTAGATACTCCTTGAACTTGAGGTCGTTTGAGATGCCGATTATACTGACCTTCGCCTTGGAAAGCTCGGTGTTGATCCTCGTGAGCGAGTAGAGTATATCGTCCCCGCTCTTCTTCACGAGCTTGTCTATCTCGTCGAGGACTATTATCACGAAGCGCTCCTTAGAATCAATTACCTCCTTAAGCCGGGCGTACACTTCATCAGTCGGCCAGCCAACGAGGGGCACCTCAACGCCGCTCTCCTCCTTGAAATAATTGACGATGTTCGCCAGAACGCGATACTGGGTGTCCACGATCTCACAGTTGATGTAAATGACCTCAACGGGGACGTTGTACTTATCGGAGATCTTTTTGAGTTCCTCAGTGACGAACTTGATTGTGACGGTCTTTCCTGTACCGGTCTTACCGTACACGAAAACATTCGAAGGCGTCTCACCCCTTAAAACTGGAACTAGAATATGGGCCAGCTCTTCTATCTGCTCCCTCCTGTGAGGGAGCTCTTTAGGGGTGTAGCTGTGTCGCAATACCTCTTTGTTCTTGAAGATCTTCTTGGCGTGAAGGTACTTTTCGAATATTGAGCCAAGGTAGTCATCCATAGGCACCACCGATTTTACTTCCAGTGGAAACGAAACTCCTCCTGCCACACTAGGGCACGCCAAATCTGATTTTCATACATTATTGGCACATTTTAATGAGACATCATGACATTATACCCACAAACTTCCTAAATATTGGGCGAATGCTACAGTACTTTCCACCCGAAGCACCGGACACAGTGGAAAGCTAACCAATCTACGATGAGGGGTTTATAGCCTTTGCTTGTCAGGAACCTGTTCAAACGAGAGGGAAGTTTCCACTGGATAGGCAAGATGTTCCAAAGGAAACGGGAACTCCGGATGACCATAAATGGACATCAAACTATACAAACGTAAAGTGAACGAAGCGGTGCGTTCTGAATTTCCACTGAAAGAAAAATGAACAAAAATGGCTATCAGCTTTAGTTCATCAATGTATTGTTTTGAGCAAGTGAGATAAGTGAAAACAGTTAAAATTCCAAGATAGTTAAATGAACTTGTAGTCCCCCAGGGTTTTGTTTCCACTGGAACCGGGGAAAGGCTACGCCTATCTTTTCTTCGTAGTTTTGGTGAAAACACTCCCATTTTTTCTACGTCTTGAGCTTTTAATCTTTTGCATGAACAATGTTCAGACTATACCCGATAGTTTAAAAGAATATGAAGAATATCTGGACATGTTCAAATTAAATTCAAAAGCAAGCTGAACAGTATATCATTTACGTACTAAAAACCCCAACCAAAACGACTTTTTCAAATGCAATGCCCCTTTAACCCGTCCATTTCCGTATCCCGGTTCCAGTGGAAATGAAACTCTGGGGGGTCTTTTCGATAACGATCGAAAAAGACCTTTGTTTCCACTGGAACTAAATGTTCACTAGGGCTCATCCCGGGGGTGTGGTGTATCAACGTTTTTAAGCTCTCTTCTCGATTTCACTACATGCTACCTGTAATCGTCGTGAGGCGACTGCTTCGAATGAGGATCAAGGTGAGCAGAAACAGATTAATCCAGATAGCGCTTGTGGTTCTCCTTTTGGCAGTCGCCTTTGCAGTTGCCTTTGAGTACTTTGAGGGCGTTGACTTCTTCACTGCCTTCTACTGGGCGGTTATAACGATGGCGACCATTGGCTACGGTGATGTCACTCCCTCGACAGAAGGGGGAAGAATCGTTGCAATGGTAGCTTCTGTCGCGGGGATCTCGACTTTTACGGCCCTCGTTTCCCTTCTGGCCGAGAACTTCATTTCCTCGTCCCTGAGGAGGATGATGGGCATGCACCGTGTTAGTTACTCCAGCCATTATCTGATAATTGGTCAAGGAAGTAGCGTTTCAACCTGCGTTAACGAACTTATGGGTGCAATCGAGCGCGGTGAGCTAAAACTTGCCCCGATAGTGGTCCTCTTTCCCAGCGAGGAGGAGCGCAAGAAGGTTGAGCTTCCTGAGGAAATCGAAGTCCTCATAGGGGATCCAACAAACCGGGAGACCCTTGAGAGGGCCCGAGTTGACAGGGCTTCTCACGTAATCTTGGCCCTCGAAGACGACTCCAGGGCGGTCTTCGTGACCCTCATGGTGAAGAGGATGTCCAATGCAAAGGTTCTCGTTGAGGTTCTGAGCGAGGACAGCGTTGAGCTCCTGAAGGGTGCCGGAGCCGACAGGGTCATCGTGAGCAGAAGCTTGGCAGGAAGACTTCTCGCGAGTTCCGTCTTCGAACCGGAAGTAGTTGATGTCATAGACGACATAACGAGTTCGGTTAAGGGCTACGACATCACCGTGATTGACGGTCGGAACTTCTGGGGCAGACCGTACATAGAGGTATTTCGAGAGCTCAAGGAGACAAAGAACCTGTTTCTCCTCGGTTACTACCGTGATGGCCCGGTTCTCAATCCCCCGCTCGACGAGCCGATTCCTGAGGGTGCCAGACTGATAGTATTGAGGAGTTCTCTTTCCACTAGAAAACTGTGATGTTTGAGCTTATCTTGCGAAGTTTTCTTTTTTCTGGGTTTTCCAGTAAGATCTGGGGGCTTTTAAGGTTTGTTTTTCGAAAAGGGCGAAAATCTTAAAAGATTGTCTTCTCGATTTTTCCGGGAAAAGCTATTTAACCCCCAAACTTTACCTCCATTAAGGGTATTCCCGGGTGAGTCTCATGGCGAAGAAGAAAGTTGATGAGGTTAAGGAGCTTGAGGAGTTTGAGGAGCTTGAAATAGCCGAGAGCTCACAGTCATCGTCTTCAAAGAAGAAAAAAGGGAAGGAGATCAAAACTCTGGAGGATCTGCCGGGTGTCGGTCCTGCCACAGCTGAAAAACTTCGCGAAGCCGGTTATGACAGCATCGAGGCCATAGCAGTCGCTTCGCCCCTCGAGCTCAAGGAGATAGCGGGAATAAGTGAGGGCGCCGCGCTTAAGATAATCCAGGCCGCAAGGGAAGCCGCGAACATAGGGACCTTCATGCGCGCCGACGAGTACATGGAGAAGAGGAGGACCATAGGCAAGATTTCCACTGGAAGCAAGAGCCTCGACAAGCTCCTCGGCGGAGGAATAGAGACGCAGGCGATAACAGAAGTTTTCGGTGAGTTCGGAAGCGGCAAAACTCAGCTCGCGCACACCCTCGCCGTCATGGTCCAGAAACCGCCGGAGGAAGGGGGCCTCGGCGGTTCGGTGATATGGATTGACACCGAGAACACCTTCAGGCCCGAGAGGATAAGGCAGATAGCCGAGGCAAGGGGTCTGGACCCCGACGAGGTTCTCAAGAACATCTACGTTGCGAGGGCTTTCAACAGCAACCACCAGATGCTCCTCGTCGAGAAGGCCGAGGAGATAATCAAGGAGAAGGCCTCAACAGACAGACCGGTTAAGCTCCTCGTCGTTGACTCGCTCATGGCCCACTTCAGGAGCGAGTACGTCGGCAGGGGTTCGCTTGCGGAGAGACAGCAGAAGCTCGCCAAGCATTTGGCTGACCTGCACCGCCTCGCGGACCTCTACGACATAGCCGTCTTCGTGACGAACCAGGTGCAGGCCAAACCAGATGCCTTCTTCGGCGATCCGACGAGGCCCGTCGGCGGCCACATACTCGCCCATTCCGCAACGCTGAGGGTCTACCTCAGGAAGGGCAAGGCCGGAAAGCGCGTCGCCAGGCTCATAGACAGCCCGCACCTGCCCGAGGGCGAGGCCGTCTTTAGGATTACCGAGAAGGGAGTTGAGGATTAATCTGGATTAATCTTTTTAATCCCCTCCCCAACTCTTCTCCATGCCCAAGGTTGAGCTTAGGGAGAACCCATCTCCAGAGGAAATAAAACTCCTCGTCGATTTGGCCATTTCCTCCGAGGGAGTGCTCACCATCTTCGCCCGCTGTCGGGTCCACTACGACGGCAGGGCCAAAAGCGAACTTGGCCCCGGTGACAGGGTGATTATAGTTAAACCCGACGGCTCTTTCTTGATACACCAGAAGGAGAAGCGCGAGCCTGTCAACTGGCAACCTCCTGGGAGCGTCGTCAGGCTGGAGCTCCGCGAAAAGCCCGTTCTCATCTCAGTTAGAAGGAAGCCGAGGGAAACACTGGAGGTCGAGCTCGACGAGGTTTACCTAATCACCGTCTTCCACGCAGAGGACTACGAGGAGCTCGCTTTGACCGGTAGTGAGGCCGAGATGGCCGAGCTCATCTTCGAGAACCCCGAGGTGATAGAGCTCGGCTTCAAGCCCCTCTACCGCGAGAAGCCAATAAGGCACGGCATAGTTGACGTTTTGGGGGTTGACAGGGACGGAAACCTTGTAGTTCTCGAGTTGAAGCGCAGGAGAGCGGATTTGCACGCGGTCAGCCAGCTCAAGCGCTACGTCGAAACCCTCCGCGAGGAGCACGAAAACGTCCGGGGGATACTGGTTGCGCCTTCACTCACCTCCGGCGCCAAAAAACTGCTCGAAAAGGAGGGCCTTGAGTTCAGGAAGCTCGAACCGCCGAAGAGGGATGGAAAATCGAGGGGAAGACAGCTCAGGCTGTTTTAGCCCATGCTCATCTCCTGCGGGAATAACTCTCTAACCCTCGCCACGAGGATTCCGTCCCTTCTCTCGACCTCAACGACCCTCCCAAGTCCCACCAGCTTCACCTTTGCCCTGCAGACTGTGATTTCCCTCTCGTCGCTCTCCTCCCAGGGGACCCTCGTCTCAAGTTCTCTGGCCTCTATCAGCTCCGCGAGGAGACCTTCGGTTCCTGTGGAGACGTCCTCAAGGGGATCGTAGGTGAGGAACAGTCTGAGGGCTTCTTCCATTGCTTCCTCTATTGCTAAAACGTTCCTCGCGCTCCTGAGCTCTATCGTCCTGTAAGGGTTCCTCAGGAGCTCGTCTAAAACCCGTCTCGCGATTCCAGCGAGGATTACCGCCTCCATGCTACCACCTCACAGGTAGATGCTCTCGTACTGCTTCATCTCCTTCTTCCTCGCCTGCTCCATCTGCTCGTGCATCTTCCTGAGCTGCTCCTCAATCATCTCGGCCTCCTTGATGAGAGGTTCGGTTGAGACGTCAATCGGCGTGAGCTTCTTGAGAACCTCGATAACGTTGGCAGCTGCCCTCGGGTCTGGCCTGTCGCCGAAGGTCTCGCCGAGGAGGACGTAGGCGTTAAGGCCCCTCCGCCCAGCTTCCCACAGAAGCTTTCCGCTCATTCCCATAATCGAGCCGTACTGGAGTATCTTCGCTCCGGCCTCTTCGAGCTCCCTGTTGAGCTCTTCTCTCGCGCCGACGCCCCACACTTCCATCTTCTCCTTGAAGAATCCTATGCCGATTCCGCCGATGGAGATTACCTTCTCGGCCTTCATCTCGCTGAGGTAGCTTGCGAGTTCCTTCGCTATCTCGTTCACCAGCGTTGGTGGAACGTAGATGTCCGCTACCGCCACGATTACGTTGTCCTTGCCGTAGAAGCGGAGCGGAGGGTTGGGCTTCCCCTCGAGGACTATGCTCATCGGCGGGATGAACGGGCTCTCGACGTAGCCTATCATTTCCATTCCGAGTTCTTTGGCCAAAAAGTTGCCCGCTATGTGGCCGACGAGACCTATCCCGGGGTAACCCTCGATGAATATCGGGTTCTTTACCTCCGGCAGGACGAGCTTGACTGGTTTCTCCTCCATCTCTCACCACCCCCGGAATATTTATTTCCAAAAGGTTATTAAAGTTTGCGTGCCGTGCTGGAAGAAGAGAACCAAAATGGAAAAGGATGCCGAATTTAGGTTCTCATTGCCGTTATCACGGTGAAGTAAGTGGCCACTTCTCCCCCGTCTTCGCCGCCGGGTAGTTTGATTGGGATTTCAGGGGTTGCCACTATGTAAGTGGCGTTGGGTGTTGCCCTTATTATCGTGATAGAATACGTCAGGAAGGACTTTGCATGTGGGGAGTAGCTTATGGTGAGGAAACGCTGAGCGCTGGCTTCTCCGGATGGGTTATCATCGCTCCCGCCAACGGGAAAGGTGTAGAAATACCCTCTACCTCCTTGAAAGTCAAAAACGATGTTTGTGTAGTAGCCATTCTGTCCCACCCTTATCTGTCTGCTTGAGTTCATCGTCGGGAACAGGCCTTTTTTGATGGGGTGATCCGTGAGAATAGAACCCTCCATACCTGTGCTGGATGTGATCTTCTTGTTGAGCTGTCCTTCGGTGAGATTGTACTCTCCCGTCAGCTGGATTTCAACGGGATAGGTGCCCGAAATCGGAATGTGGGTGTACTCTCCGGTGTATCTATCGTAGCACGCGACCTCCATCTGGAAGGTGAGGTACCTGAGGGGTAGGTTCACGTAGCGTTCGATGCTGCCGTTCGAAGTCCGAAGCCCTATGCCCTCGGGACTGTACGCTATCCTGAGCTTCTCCCCATCGTATTCGTTGCCCGGCACTGCCGCCGGTGTACCCGCCACGTTGAGGGTGTAATCCGCGACGGCCGTACTGTCGAGGATTATCCCCCAGGAGAGGCTGACCACGTTGATCGGCTCGCGGACGGTGTCGATCTTCATGCCCATGAACGGTACCCACTCCTGAACCAGCTTCACACGTCCCTTAACCACAGGCTCGTTTTCGTCAATGCAGTACCTATCTGAAACCTGTACGTATCCTTTGGGGCACTCAGAAACTCCCTTTCCGGCGTTTCCGCTCCCTGCGCGCTCCAGCAGTTTGGTTAGGTTGAGTTCGACGGTTTGGCCTAACTTTCCGTCCTTTAACGTTCCCACAACGATCCTGTTGTCGCTGGTGAAGTAAAGAACTATTGGTGCTGGAACGCTCTTCAGAACGTGTGAGTCCTCCTTTAGATAGGTTACCCATTCTCCGTTGCGGACCGTTGCCCCGAGAACCTTTCCGAGGGATCCTTTCTCAAGGACTGTGAGCTTTCCGTTGGGAAGGGGCTGGAGTGCGAGGGCGAACGTGGAGGGGTTTTCCATTTCCCCAGAGTGCCGCTCGTAGGCGAGGGCGATGGATGAGATAAGGAAAACGATAACGACCGCAGCGATCCATTTTCGCTCCATGCTTATCACCTGCCGCCTAGGGATTATACTCTGCGGAGATTATATTCTTTTCGCTCTCATCCCTCATTAAGAGCACCATCTTCGATAGTACTTCTCCACCGGAAAGGCAACCCTTATATGAGTGGAGCAAGCATTTAACACGGTGATGACCATGCCGAGGATAGGCATTATAGGTGGTTCCGGGGTTTACGGTGTCTTCGAGCCGAAAGAAACCGTGAAGGTCCACACGCCCTACGGAAGGCCTTCCGCTCCGGTGGAAATCGGCGAAATCGAGGGCGTTGAAGTTGCCTTCATACCGAGGCACGGCAAGCACCACGAGTTCCCGCCGCACGAGGTTCCCTACAGGGCGAACATCTGGGCGCTCAAGGAGCTGGGAGTTGAGAGGGTCATAGGCATTACGGCAGTTGGCTCGCTTCGCGAGGAGTATAAACCGGGAGACATCGTCATAACCGACCAGTTCATTGACTTCACCAAGAAGCGCGACTACACCTTCTACAACGGGCCCAGGGTTGCCCACGTCTCGATGGCCGACCCCTTCTGCCCGGAGATGAGGAGGATATTCTACGAGACGGCCAAAGAACTTGGCTTCCCCGTCCACGAGAAGGGAACCTACGTCTGTATTGAAGGCCCGAGGTTCTCTACTAGAGCGGAGAGCTTCATGTTTAGGCAGTACGCCCACATAATAGGAATGACGCTCGTCCCAGAGGTAAACCTGGCTAGGGAGCTTGGAATGTGCTACGTCAACATCGCAACTGTTACAGACTACGACGTCTGGGCCGAGAAGCCGGTCGATGCGCAAGAGGTCCTCAAGGTTATGGCCGAGAACAACTACAAGGTTCAGGAGCTTCTTAAGAAGGGCATCCCGAGGATTCCTGAGGAGAGGAACTGCGGCTGCGCCGATGTGCTGAAGACGATGTTTGTTTGAGCTGGGTGGTTACTCTGTTTTCTATTTTTATGTTGAACTCTGCTTTAGCTCATCACAATTTAGCCGGGAATTTGGAAAACTTTAAAATCTTCAGTTCCCTCTTAGAGTGGTGGTCGCCGTGAGGAAAGCCCTTGCGATTGCTCCGGTGGTGTTCTTTCTCCTGATTTCGGGGTTTGTCTCGGCCTACGAGTTCCAGGCCTATGGCTATGTAACAAAGGTGGTTGACGGCGATACAGTGTGGTTCCACTCCTACTATGGTTATAGGGCCGGAGAAACCTTCAAGGTTCGCTTCGCCGACATAAACGCTCCCGAACTCTACACGGCGGAAGGTAAGGAGTCCAAGGCTGCCCTGGAATGGCTCTTCGATACCTACGGACGTCACGTTTACCTCGACGTTGATGACGTTTACGAAACCGACCACTATGGCAGGGTTGTGGCCGTTGTGTACCTCCCCTTCTGGTATTATGGCTATGCCCTCAACGTCAACGAATGGCTGGTGGAGAGCGGCTACGCGAGAATCTGGAACCATTATAACGAGTTTAACCCCTATTCATGGGGTCTCTGGGTTCCGATTTGAGAACTCTTCTTTTCCGACATCTTTTTAACTTCCAGCGGAAACACACCCCTTTAAAAGGAGGGATCGCCATGAGCGTTCTCATCAGGAACGGTTACGTGGTTTACGGTGAAAACCTCGAGGTTATTAAAGCAGACGTCCTCATCGAGGGCAACAGAATCGTCGAGGTCAAGAGGGGAATCAACGAACCCGCTGACACGGTCATAGACGCCACCGGAAAGGTCGTTTCCCCTGGATTCGTTAACCTGCACACCCACTCTCCGATGGGGCTCTTTAGGGGCTTAGCAGACGATTTGCCGCTTATGGAGTGGCTGGAAAAGCACATCTGGCCAAGGGAGGCGAAGCTAACGCGCGAGCACATCAAGGTCGGGGCTTATCTCGGAGCGCTTGAAATGATTAAGACCGGCACGACAACCTTCCTCGACATGTACTTCCAGATGGACGCCGTTGCAGAGGCAATCTTCGAGGCGGGCCTTCGTGGATACCTGAGCTATGGCATGATAGACCTCGGCGACCCCGAGAGGACGGAGAAGGAGCTCAGCGAAGCCATCCGCGAGATGAGGGCGATAGAAAAGCTCAACTCCGACAGGGTTCACTTCGTCTTTGGGCCGCATGCGCCTTACACCTGCTCCCTTGCCCTTCTGAAGGAAGTTAGGAAGCTCGCGGACGAACACAATAAGCTGATAACGATTCACGTGGCCGAGACGATGGCCGAGCTCGGAAAGATCCAAGAAAGGTATGGAAAGAGCCCCGTCGTTCTGCTCGACGAAATCGGCTTCTTCGGGAGCGATGTTATCATAGCGCATGGCGTCTGGCTAGACAGCAGGGACATAGCGATTCTCGCGAGGAACGGCGTCACTGTTGCACACAATCCAGCGAGCAACATGAAGCTGGCCAGCGGTGTCATGCCTCTCCAGAGGCTTCTCAACGCCGGGGTTAACGTCGGCCTTGGAACCGATGGCTCGGCGAGCAACAACAACCTCGACATGGTAGAGGAGATGAAGTTAGCTGCGTTGCTCCACAAGGTCCACAACCTTGACCCGACGGTGGCAGATGCAAGGACTGTTTTCAAGATGGCCACTCAGAATGGTGCAAAAGCGCTCCGCCTCAACGCCGGCGTTATAAAGCCCGGCTATCTGGCCGACGTGGTTATCTTCGACTTCAATCAGCCTCACCTGAGGCCGATAAACGACGTTGTTAGCCATCTTGTCTACTCCGCAAACGGCAACGACGTCGAGACGACAATAGTTGACGGCAAAATCCTGATGTTGGATCGCGAGGTTCTGACGCTCGACGAAGAAAAGATATTCCAGAGGGTGGAGGAGGCCGTTGAAAGCCTCTCCTGACTTTATCCTCCAAAGTACTCCTCCACGAGCTCCTTCGCGGAGGGCTTGTAAAGTTCCAGAACTTCAATGTCCTCGATGACGTTTCCCTCGCGGAGTTTGAGCTTTACCTTTCCCCCGTAAACCTGAAGATCGTCCAGCATGCCGTAAATGGCGTCCTCTGCCTCAAGAGGGGTTTTAAACTTCATTATGTACTCCTCGCCGTCCGGAAGGATGAGCTTGATCCAGTACTCGTTCTTCCTCTTGAACGGCCTCGTCACCTTGGGCTTGAAGTTCTCAACGATTATTTCCACGCGATCACCTCCGCGCTCGATGACCTTGAGGTTCTCTAACCTTTAGCCCTTTGAATTTTTAAGGGTTCCCATCGAACGGAAGGTTCAGATTGAGCTCCCTGCTCTTCTCCACTATCCTTTCGAGCGGCACAACCGCACTCCTGGCCCCGACCTTTTGGACGGTCAGATAGGCCAGCAACATGCCCAGCTTTGCGGAATCCTCCAGAGACCAGCCCTTCAGCACTCCGAAGATGATTCCCGCAGCGAAGGAATCGCCGGCACCCGTTGAGTCCACGACCTTCGCGCTGAGCCCCCGGATCTCCTTTATCCTGCCCTGTTGGTCCCTGACAATTGCCCCGCCGCCGTTCAGCGTTATTATGAGGTTCTTGGCCTTTGATAGGCTTGGATCTAGTGAACCAAACTTCCGCCTGTACTCGTCCTCGTTCATCAAGAGGTAGTCTATCCTCTCCTCCACGTCCTCGGGGAGGGGGGCTTCTCCAATGTCTAGGGAGACCGTTATCCCGTTCTCACTTGCGAATTCAATGGCCTCTCTGATTATTCTGGGTGGATTGGACGAAAGGTGGATGTGTCTTGCCCTCTTCATGTAGTCGAAGTCCAGCTCCCGTTTCTCGTTAGCACCGAGGTATTTAACGATCCTTTTATCCTCCCCGTGAATTATCGCGACGGCTATGCCCGATGGGACATCTACCACCTTTATTCCACCGGTGTCAACTCCAATTCTTTTGAAGTACTCAATGTGAGCCCGTCCGACCTCGTCGTTTCCAACGGCACCTATGAAGCCAGTTTTCAGCCCCATATGGGCAAGCCACGTAATCGTGTTCCCCGCTGCACCTCCCAGCCCGAAGACGGCTTTTTTGGCCGAAATCTTTTCATGGAATTCTGGAAAGCGATCCACTAGCATTATTATGTCGTAGTTGAGGTTTCCTATTCCAATCACGTCGAACATTCGGTCATCCCCCCATCGGTCTTTGTCATTTGTCCTTTTCTGGTTTTGGGTTTCGAGGTTTCCCCCACCACAAATTATTTAAGGTGAATTAGGTTAGCCAAAGCGGAAGCTGGAACCTGTTTTCAATATTCATGGGGGGCCAATCATGGAGGACGTCATCAAGCGCATTGTTGATGCCGAAAAAGAAGCAGAGGCGAGAATTGAAGGAGCGAAGGCGGAAGCAAAGAAAATCATTGAAAAAGCAAAATCAGAGGCAAAGCTCATCGAGGAGGAGATCATCGAAAAGGCGAGGGCTGAGGGAGAGGAACTCGTCGAGAAGGCCAGAAAGGAAGGCGAAGAGGAGGCTAGGAAGATCACCGAAGCTGGAGAAAAGGAGATCGAGGAGATGAAAGTTAAAGCCACCCAGAACTTTGAGAAGGCCGTTTCTGCCGCAGTACAACTCGTGAGAGGGAGTTGAGCATGTTCCGGCCGGCTGAGATGCTCAAGGTTGAGCTGATAACCCTTGAGAGATACAGGGACAAACTGCTCACTTACCTCCACGAGGCCGGAGTCGTGGAGATCAGGGAAGTTGACGTCGAAATCGCCCAGAGGGACGCTCCCAACGAGTTCTACCGCAAGGCCGCTTCCTATGCGATCACGATCTCCAGGATGGCCGACTTTCTGAAGGCCCATCTGCCGGCCAGGGGAGGGGGGATTAAGGAGTTCATCTTTCCCAAGGAGCCGGAGAGAAAGGAGTATCACTACCGGGGCATAGAGGAGCTCATAAAGGACACGGAAAAGTTTCTCGCGGAGGTAGAGCCCCTTATCAAGGCCGTTGAAGGCAGGATAAGCTCCATAAACACTGAGATAGAAAGGATCAAGGCCGATATGGAGATCCTTGAAATCCTGTCATCCTTCAACATCGACGTCTCTTACCTCAGACACAGCGGAACCGTCACGGTTCTCGTTGGGACGGTTGACAGGGCTAAGTTCCCCTCCCTCAGGGAGGAGCTCTCCTCGGCTCTCGAGGGAAAGGTTGCCATTGTCCACAGGGATCTCAAGGACACCGTTGTCATGGTCCTCGCTTTCCTGACGAAGGATTACGACAGGGCCAACCCTGTTCTCGCGAAGCACTCCTTTGAGAGGCTTGAGATTCCAAGGGGTGAAGGGACGCCCTCTGAGCTCCTCAAGGAGTACCGCAGGATGCTCTCCAAGAAACTCGATGAACTGGAGAGGGTTCACAGGGAAGCCAGCGAGATAGCGGAGAAGTACTACCGTGATGTTCTCTTCTACCTTGAGCTCGTTGAGAACGAGCGCAACAAGGCCAACGCCCTCAACCTGCTCGCCAGAACCAACATGACCTTCGCTTTGAGCGGTTGGGTTCCCGAGGAGGACGCTAAGAAGGTTGAGGAGGGCGTCAAAGAGATAACGAACGGAGTGGTTTACATTTCCTTCAAGAAGCCCAAGAAGGAGGAAATCGAGGAGATTCCAATTAAGCTCAAGAACCCCGGCTGGGCGAGACCCTTCGAGATGCTCACCGAGATGTACGGCGTTCCGAGATACGACGAGATAGACCCGACTCCGATTATAGCCTTCACGTACTCGTTCTTCTTCGGCTTCATGCTCACCGACTTCCTCTACGGTCTCATCGTCGGCATAATCGCGGCCCTGCTCGTCAAAGGCCACAAGAAGTTCAACGACGGAACCTACAAGTTCGCCTACACCCTTCTCTGGAGCTCGGTCTTCACTATGCTCATGGGAATCCTCTTCGGCAGTTACTTCGGCAACGCGGGAGACATCGTCCTTCAGTACGTCACGGGCAACCCGAACGCCCAGTTCTGGCGCATTGCTGACGCTTTGAAAGATCCGATGTTCGTCCTGATCCTTGCCCTTGCCATAGGCCTGGCGCACCTGTTCACGGGCTACACCCTAGGCTTCATAGTCAAGTGGAAGAACGGCGACGTCAAAGGGGCCATCCTTGAACAGCTCCCCTGGATGCTGGTTATAATCGCCGTAGTCCTCTTCGCGACCAAGAACGCCTCTCTTGCAACGCCTGCCAAGGTACTCTTTGGAATCGGCATAGTCCTCTTCGCAATCGGTGAAATAGTCGCCAACGGTGGCCTAGCAGCGCTGCTGATAATCTCGGACTTCTTCGGCTTCGTGGGGACGTGGCTTAGCTACGCAAGGCTTATGGCCCTGGCACTGGCAACCAGCGGAATAGCGATGGTCATCAACGTCTTAGCTGGAATGGTCTGGGGAATTAAGATAAGCGTCGTTCCGCTCGGAATCGTCATAGGGCTGATTATCTTCATCGGGGGCCAGTTGTTCTCGACCGCCATAAACGCCCTCGGTGCCTTCGTTCACTCTCTCCGTCTTCAGTACGTTGAATTTTTCGGAACATTTTATTCCGGTGATGGAAAGCCCTTCGAGCCCTTCAGGGCGAGGAGGGTGTTTTCAAAGCTTAAGCTCGAAAGTGGAAGCGAATGAGGAGGTGTATGGAGTATGGATCCGATAGTTTACGTATCCCTCGGAGCCGCCCTCGCGGCGGGACTGGCTGGGGCAGCCTCTGCCTTTGGAGTTGGTATAGCAGGTGCTGCAGCTGCAGGAGCTGTTGCAGAAGACGAGAAGAACTTCAAAAACGCGCTGATACTCGAGGGCCTGCCAATGACCCAGAGTATCTACGGCCTCATTACGCTGTTCCTGATCCTGCTCAGCGCGGGGATCATAGGCGGCGGCTTCAAGTTTGCTAAGCCCAACATGGACAACATCGTTAAGAGCGCTATCCTGCTCGGTGCCGGTCTCACCGTCGGCCTCACGGGCCTCTCCGCTATACCGCAGGGTATCATCGCCGGTGCCAGCATCGGTGCCGTTGCCAAGAACCCGAAGACCTTCACTCAGGGTATCATCTTTGCCGCTATGGCAGAGACCATGGCCATCTTCGGTCTCGTCGGTGCGCTCATCATGATCGCCACCGGCGTTGGTCTCTGAGCCCCTTTCCTTTCATTACTCGTACGGAGGAAGGAAAATGGAGGGTGCAGAACTCATCATTCAGGAGATACACAGGGAGGCGGAGCAGAAGATTCAGTACATACTCAGTGAGGCACAGCGCGAAGCGGAGAAGCTCAAGGAGGAGGCGAGAAAGAGGGCTCAGTCCCAGGCCGAGTGGATACTCAGGAAGGCTAAGACCCAGGCCGAGATAGAGAAGCAGAGGATAATAGCGAACGCCAAGCTTGAGGTCAGAAGGAAAAAGCTCGCCGTTCAGGAGGAGCTCATAGGAGAGGTTCTTTCGGCAATGAGGGAGAAGCTGGCCGCCCTTCCGGACGACGAGTACTTCGAGGCCCTCGTCAGTCTCACCAAAGAGGCAATTGAAGAGCTCGGGACCAAGAAGATCGTCCTCCGCTCGAACGAGAGGACGCTCAAGCTCATTGATTCCAGAATGGAAGAGTTCTCGGAGAAGGTGGGCGTTGAGGTTTCCTTAGGTGAGCCCATCGAGTGCATCGGCGGCGTCCTCGTGGAGAGCCCGGACGGCACGGTTAGGGTGGACAACACCTTTGACGCGAGGATAGAGAGGCTTGAGAGCGAGCTTAGGGCTACCGTTGCCAAGGCCCTCTTCGGGTGAGGACCATGGGAGCCGAGACAGTAACGGCCATCCTTGACACTACTCTGGGCGTGGTCTTCACTTGGCTTGGCTGGAAGACTGCCAAGATAATCAGGAAGTACACCCCCTACTCCTACCCCAACGCGAGGATCAATGCGATGGAGGCCAAGCTGTTAACTGGGCAGAGGTTCAACGAGCTGGCCGAGAGCAGGACGCTTCAGAACTTCATCGTGAACTTGGAGGACACTGACTACAAGGTTCACCTCTCGGGCGTGACTGAGGATCCCCTTGAAATCGAGAGGGCCTTTGAGAGGGCACTCGCTTCGACGTACCTCCTGATGGAGGAGATCCTTCCGAAGAGGGTCAGCGGCTTCTTCAGGCTCCTCCTCGAGGAGTGGGACGTCAGGAACATAGCGAGCGTTGTCAAGGCAAAGGTCAGGGGAGAGCCAGCGATCGACTACGTGGTCGAGATCGGGACTATGGTACCAAAGGTCAAGGCTATTGCAGAGGCGAAGACCATGGAGGAAATCCTGGTGATCCTTGAGGGAACACCCTACGAGGAGCACTACCAGAGGCTTCTCCTCGGTGAAATAGACGTCGATCAGTTTGAAACCGAGCTCTACAAGGTTTACTACTCCCGCCTTCTCGAGTACGCCACATCCAGAAAGGAAGAGGAGAGGCTGATCCTTGAGGAGTTCGTCAGGACTAAAATAGACATAAGGAACATCGTGACGCTACTCAGGGCAAAGCGCGCCGGTCTTCCGGGAGAGGTCATCAAGAGGCACCTTATCCCCGGGGGCAGCGTGAAGCTCGACACAGCTTTGAACGTCGATGACCTGGGCATGGCCCTGGCGGAGCTCGATTCAACCAAGTACGGCAAGGTTCTCAGGGACGAAAGGGAAAAGATAGAGAAAGATCTCACCCTCGTCGAACCCGTGCTCCAGAACCACTTGCTTAGGAGAATGGAGGAACTCACGAGGTTCTACCCCCTCAGCGTTGCAACACCCCTGAGCTACATCCTGAAAAAGGAGCGGGAGATAAAGAAGCTGAGGGCGATGGCCAAGCTGATAGCCGATGGCTTTGAACCTGAGAAGATCAAGGAAATAATCGGGGAGGAGTTGGCATGAAGATAGCGGTCATGGGGGACCCGGATACTGCCCTGGGTTTTAAGCTTGCAGGGGCCCATGAGGTTTATTCATTCGGTTCAAGCCCCCTGGAGATAGAGAGGGCCAACAACAAGCTGAAGGAGCTCGTTGAGCGGGACGATATAGGTATAATACTCATCACCGAGACCCTGGCCCAGAGGGTTGAGGTTCCAGAGGTGGAGTTTCCAATCATCCTTCAGATTCCGGACAAGTCCGGTTCGAGGTTTGGAGAGGCCCAGCTTAGGGAGATAGTTAGGAGGGCCATCGGTGTTGAGCTCAAGAGGTGAAGGAAAATGGGAAGGATAGTTAGGGTTACGGGACCACTCGTCGTTGCGGACGGAATGAAAGGGGCCAAGATGTACGAGGTCGTTCGCGTTGGTGAGATGGGTCTCATCGGAGAAATAATCCGTCTCGAAGGGGACAGGGCGGTCATCCAGGTTTACGAGGAGACAGCAGGCATAAAGCCCGGTGAGCCGGTTATCGGAACGGGTTCGTCGCTCAGCGTCGAGCTCGGCCCTGGCTTGCTCACCTCGATGTACGACGGAATCCAGAGACCTCTCGAAAAGCTCCGCGAGCTCAGTGGTGACTTCATAGCGAGGGGTCTTACCGCCCCGGCCCTGCCGAGGGACAAGAAGTGGCACTTCACGCCAACCGTTAAGGTTGGGGACAGGGTCACTGGTGGAGACATCCTTGGTGTCGTCCCCGAAACCAGCATCATCGAGCATAAAATCCTTGTTCCACCTTGGGTCGAGGGTGAGATAGTCGAGATAGCCGAGGAGGGCGACTACACCGTTGAGGAAGTCATAGCAAAGGTCAAGAAGCCGGACGGAACCATCGAGGAGCTCAAGATGTACCACAGGTGGCCCGTCCGTGTCAAGAGGCCCTACAAGAACAAGCTCCCACCCGAGGTTCCGCTCATCACGGGGCAGAGGACGATAGACACCTTCTTCTCGATAGCCAAGGGTGGAACCGCCGCCATTCCGGGTCCATTCGGTTCAGGAAAGACCGTCACCCAGCACCAGCTGGCGAAGTGGAGTGACGCACAGGTGGTAGTTTACATCGGTTGCGGTGAGCGCGGAAACGAGATGACCGATGTGCTTGAGGAGTTCCCCAAGCTTAAGGACCCGAAGACCGGAAAACCGCTCATGGAGAGAACGGTTTTGATAGCTAACACCTCAAACATGCCGGTCGCTGCCCGTGAGGCTTCGATCTACACCGGCATCACCATCGCCGAGTACTTCCGCGACCAGGGCTACGACGTCGCTCTGATGGCCGACTCAACGAGCAGGTGGGCCGAGGCCCTGCGTGAGATTTCCGGAAGGCTTGAGGAAATGCCCGGTGAGGAGGGTTATCCGGCCTACCTCGCGAGCAAGATAGCGGAGTTCTACGAGCGTGCCGGTCGCGTCGTTACCCTCGGAAGCGAGCCCAGGGTTGGTAGCGTCTCCGTCATCGGTGCCGTTTCACCGCCGGGTGGAGACTTCAGCGAACCCGTCGTTCAGAACACCCTGCGTGTCGTCAAGGTCTTCTGGGCCCTAGATGCAGACCTCGCGAGGAGGAGGCACTTCCCTGCAATCAACTGGCTGAGGAGTTACTCCCTCTACCTCGATGCCGTCCAGGACTGGTGGCATAAGAACGTTGACCCAGAATGGAGGAAGATGCGCGACACCGCTATGGCCCTCCTCCAGAAGGAGGCCGAGCTCCAGGAGATCGTTAGAATCGTCGGTCCAGATGCACTGCCCGACAGGGAGAAGGCCATACTCATAGTCACCAGGATGCTCCGTGAGGACTACCTCCAGCAGGACGCTTTCGACGAGGTCGACACCTACTGCCCACCGAAGAAGCAGGTAACCATGATGCGTGTAATTCTCAACTTCTACAACAGGACGATGGAGGCCGTTGACAGGGGCGTTCCCGTTGACGAGATAGCCAGGCTCCCGGTCAGGGAGAAGATCGGACGTATGAAGTTCGAGCCCGACGTTGAGAAGATTAGGGCGCTCATAGACGAAACCAACGCCCAGTTTGAGGAGCTCTTCAAGAAGTACGGGGTGTGATGCTCATGCCGGGAATGGAGTACTCCACCGTTAGCAAGATTTACGGCCCGCTGATGATCGTCGAGGGCGTTAAAGGCGTAGCTTACGGTGAGGTCGTGGAAATAGAGACAGAGAGCGGGGAAAAGAGGAAGGGGCAGGTGCTTGAGGCCAGGGAGAACCTCGCGATAGTCCAGGTCTTTGAGGGAACCCGCGATTTGGACATCAAAACAACGCGCGTCCGCTTCACCGGCGAGACCCTCAAGGTTCCGGTTTCAATGGACATGCTGGGTAGGATATTCAACGGTATCGGCAAGCCCATCGACGGTGGACCGGAAATCATCCCCGAGGACAGGAGGGACGTTCACGGTGCACCGCTCAATCCGGTCGCGAGAGCCTACCCGAGGGACTTCATCCAGACCGGTATCTCAGCCATAGACGGTATGAACACCCTCGTTCGCGGTCAGAAGCTGCCCATTTTCAGCGGTTCTGGTCTGCCGCACAACATGCTGGCAGCGCAGATAGCGAGGCAGGCAAAGGTCCTCGGTGAGGAGGAGCAGTTCGCCGTCGTCTTCGCGGCGATGGGTATCACCTACGAGGAGGCCAACTTCTTCAAGAAGAGCTTCGAGGAGACCGGAGCAATTGAGAGGGCCGTCCTCTTCCTCAACCTTGCCGACGACCCGGCCATCGAGCGTATCATCACCCCGCGTATGGCCCTGACCGTTGCAGAGTACCTCGCTTTCGACTACGACATGCAGGTTCTGGTTATCCTCACGGACATGACCAACTACGCGGAAGCTCTGCGTGAGATTTCCGCTGCTAGAGAAGAGGTTCCAGGAAGGCGCGGATATCCGGGTTACATGTACACCGATTTGGCGACAATCTACGAGCGTGCCGGCCGTGTCAGGGGCAAGAAGGGAAGCATAACCCAGATGCCGATCCTCACGATGCCCGACGACGACATCACCCACCCGATTCCCGATTTGACCGGTTACATCACCGAGGGTCAGATAGTCCTCAGCAGGGAGCTCCACAGGAAGGGTATCTATCCACCAATTGACGTCCTTCCGTCGCTCAGCCGTCTGATGAAGGACGGTATCGGTAAGGGAAGGACGAGGGAAGACCACCCGCAGCTCAGTCAGCAGCTCTACGCCGCCTACGCCGAGGGACGCTCCCTTAGGGACCTCGTCGCCGTCGTCGGTGAAGAAGCTTTAAGCGAGACTGACAGGAAGTACCTCAAGTTCGCGGACAGGTTTGAGAGGGAGTTCGTCGCCCAGCGCTACGACGAGGACAGGAGCATCTTCGAGACCCTCGACCTCGGCTGGGAGCTCCTGGCGGAGCTTCCGGAGAGCGAGCTCAAGCGTGTCAGGAAGGAGTACATCCTCAAGTACCACCCCAAGTACAGGAAGAGGGGCTCTTAACTTTCAACTTTTTAGGTGGTCGAGATGGCAGAACTGCTCAACGTCAAGCCTACCAGAATGGAGCTCCTCAACCTGAAGAGGCGCATCCAGTTGGCAAAGAAGGGCCACAAGCTCCTCAAGGACAAGCAAGATGCGTTGATAATGGAGTTCTTCACCATCTACGATGAGGCCCTCCAGCTCAGACGGGAGCTCAACGAAAAGATGGGAGTGGCCTTTGAAACCCTCACGCGAGCCCAGATCGAGGCTGGAACACTTCCGCTCAGGGAAGCCGCACTGGCGGTCAAGCCCAACAAAGAGGTTGAGATAAAGCGGAGGAACGTCATGGGAGTCTCGGTTCCGCTGATCGAAGCCGAGGGCTTTAAGAGAAAGGCCAGCGAACGCGGCTACGCCTTTGTCTCGACGAGTCCATTCGTCGATATCGCAGCGGAAAAGTTCGAGGAGGTTCTTGATTTGGCCGTTCGCCTCGCCGAGGTCGAGGAGACTCTTAAGAGGCTCGCGAGGGAGATAGAGACCACAAAGAGGCGCGTTAACGCGCTTGAGTACATCATAATCCCGCGCATGGAGGCAACGGTTAAGTTCATCAAGCAGCGTCTCGATGAGATGGAGCGCGAGAACTTCTTCAGGCTCAAGAGGGTCAAGGCCCTCATAGAGGCCCGCTCGGGAAGTTAACCTTTTATTCTACCTTTCCATCCTCCTCTGGTGGTGACATGACGGAAAAGCTCTTTTACAGGGATCCCTACCTGAGGGAAACGAGGGCCAAAGTTCTTCACGTTGAGAAGCTCGGAGATAGGGTTAGGCTTCTCCTCGACAGGACTATTTTCTATCCCGAGGGAGGCGGCCAGCCGTCTGACAGGGGTTTCATAGAGGGAAACGGCTTCAGAGTTCTCGTTGATAGGGTTTACGGAAAGGACAAGATCTGGCACGAGGGAAAGCTCGAGGGCAGGTTTCCGGAGAAGGGCGATGAAGTGAGGCTAACCCTCGACTGGGAATGGCGCTACGAGAACATGCGCGCCCACACCGGCCAGCACATTCTCTCGGCAGTCATAAAGGGTCTCCTGGGGGCAGACACGACGGGCTTCCAGATATTCCCCGAGCACGGCAAGATCGAGATCGACTACCCCGGGGAGCTGAGCTGGGAGCTGGTAAACGAGATCGAGAGGAAAACCAATGAAATAATCTGGGGCGACGTGGAGGTGGAAGTTGAGGTCTACGAAGAGCTTCCCGGAGAGCTGTCTGAGAGACTCAGGAAGCCCCTCTCCGAGAAAGTGAAGCCCCCGATAAGGATAGTCAAGATTGGAACGGTTGATGTGACTCCCTGCGGCGGAACCCACGTGAGGAGCACGCGCGAGGTTGGCGTCCTCAAGGTTCTCAACTTCTACCGCAAGAGCAGAAAGCTGTGGAGGATAGAGTTCGCTACCGGGAACAGGGCTTTGAGGGCTTTGAACGAGATTCTCAAAGACTACTGGGGGTCTTTGGAGGAGATGCCCAACAAGAACCGGCCCCTCAGGGAGAGAGTCATTGAGCTCAGGAGTGAACTCGAAAAACTTGAGGAGGAGAAATCAAAACTGAGGCGTGAACTCTGGCGCTGGAAGGCTGAGGCCCTCATCAAAAACGCCCGGAAAATCGATGGGGTCAGGGTTATTACCCTCGTCGAGGAGTGGCCGATGAAGGACGCGCAGGCCTTCGCAATTTACCTCGTCGAACACAACCCCGGTACGGTGGTACTCATCGCGGGCGAAAACTACGTTGTCTTCGCCAAGAGCGAGAAACTCGACGTTTCAATGAGATCGCTTTTGAGGGCCGTTTTGGCGGAAGTCGGCGGCGGAGGCGGTGGAAGCGACAACCTCGCCAAGGGGGGTGGCTTCAGGGTTTCCCCAAGGGAAGTCCTCGATATTGCGGTCAAAAAGCTCGGGGAATTGCTCTAGGGAACTCGGGGGAAATCTATTCCAAGCTTTTTCTTCACGATTTCCCACTGCCACTCGGGGACTTTTGGCTTTTGAAGCTCCTTCTCCGCCCTCTCCCTGCTCATGAGGCCGTACCTGACGAGGGCTGCTATCCGCCTGTGTTCAAAGCTGTGGCCGTGCTTTTCCCAGTAGAGCTCCAGAGCGGGCCCGAGAACGAGGCAATTGGTGGTGTAGCCCGGCAATTCCAGAAACTCGAAGGGGAGCTTTTTCAGGATTTCAAAGCGCTCTTTCTCGGTCATCATTGATAGGAGTCTTATTTGAATGACTCCGCCACTCATGAGCCTATACGGATGGTGGCCGAAGGGTAGCTCATGGCCGGTTATTATGTACCTGTATCCCTTTCTGATGGCGTACTTTCTCAGTTTTTCCATTGTTCTCCTCGAACAGGCCCTGCACGGGCTCTGGCCCTTCAAAAGCGCGTTCCTGAAAATGTCCGAGTAGTCGTACCGCAGAACCCTGAAAGGAACCCCAAGGTGCTCGGCTATTCGTCTCGCGTTCTCTATGGCTTCCTCCGCCATGAGCCCGTGATCTATCATGACCGCTTCAAGTTCTGGGACCTTGTAGACCTCCTTTGCAAGGTAGAGTGCGACGACACTGTCCTTTCCACCGGAGTAGGCGACTATCGCTTTGTCAACGTTCTTCATGAGCTCGTCGAGTTCCTTCCTGATTCTCTCTCCCTCAACCGGGTGCTTTAGGTAAACCTGACATTCACGGCATATCGGCTTCCCGTCAATAATGTCTATTTTGGCCGTCCTCTCATCGTTAACGCAGAGCGAGCACTTCAGCATGGGAGGGAGAAGGAGAGAGCAGTTAAAAACCTTAGGTCATCGTCTGAACCTTTCAAGGGGTTTCCTGACGACTTCTTCGGTTTTCTTCTTTCCTGTTCTGGCCATGAAGAAGACCAGGATGGGAAAGGCGTTGCTCATGAGGATCCCGCGGTTGTTTCTTCCCACGAACCACCCGAAGAGCAGCCCGAACAGAAAGCCTGCTCCCCAGAGGTAGAGGAGAAAGTTTCCGGCGCTCATGCCGGATTTGAGAGTTATGGACAGGGTTTTATACGCTATGCCAAGGGTTACCACGAAGAGGGCCTCGATGAGAAGCGAGAGTGTGGAGGCCCTGCCTATTATCGAGAGCAATCTCCCCTCATTTGAGTATTCCCTGACGATCCTCTGGTCGTGAACGGTGTAAATTAGAGTTTTGGAGAGGTTTGAGCCGCTCCTGAACGTGAAAATGCCCAGAACCGCTCCGAGCAGCGTTTTGTCCTTGAGCTTCCAGAAGGCCCATAGGCCTATTGCAATCCAGATCACGGTGTAGAGTATCTCATAACCCTTCTTCTCGTTCTCAGGTATCTCCACCCTGAGGACCCTTCTCCAGACCGAGCTCCCCATTCCCACAGTGAACCTTGCAACCCCTACCATCACGTTCAGGCCAAGGAATACGGAGAGAAGCGCCAGAGAGAGGGCCTTTTCCACTATCATGGTCATCATCTCGCACTTTATCTCATGAACTACATCTTAATAAACTCTTCCTCGATCCAGTTGGCTATCACAACGAAGGAAATCGCAAGGAGGGCCATCGAGAACCCTATGGGGAGGACGAGCCACCACAGGAACTGATACTGGGCGTTGTAGACTATGGTCTGACTCATGAGGGAGCTCCAGTTGAAGCCAGGTGAGATGTTGAAGAAGCCGAGGAGGGTGAGGAGGGCTATGACCCCCGGGATTGTTATGGCGAGCTGTTCGAGACCGTAGGGCACGAGAATCCGGGAAACGTGCTTTTTCAGTATCCAGGGGAGGTTTCCGCCGAGGGCTTTCGACGATTCGATGTAGCCCTTCCGGAGTTCTTCCTTAACTATTGAGCGGACGTTCCTTGAGATGTTCCCGATCAGGAGGATCCCGAGTACGAGCGCCACCGAGAGGGAGTGGACTTTGATCACGTAGACCCTGTTCTCCAGCTCGATGGTTCCCAGGGCTATTATCGTGACCATGGCGAAGGGGAGAGTTGGAAGAACCGTGAGGAAGCGCGAGGCGAGATTCGAACCGGTGCCAACTTTCCCCCCTATTGCCCCGAGGGTTCCCAGGAGGAGGCCGAGACTCACGGAGATCAAAGCCCCGGCGAAGGCTATGAGCAGGGTTTCCCCCATCCCCCCGAGGAAGCCGACCCAGACATCCCTTCCGAAGATGTCCGTGCCGAGGAAACCGTGACTCTGGCCCGCAATGAAAACCCTGATCGTCTCGTTGGGTTCCAGTTTGGGGATCTTTCCCCCGTACATTGCCCTGATTATCGGGGAGTCCTGAGCCTTTATCGTTATAACGTACTTCCCGTGAAGGGGCTTCGGGTTGGTAAGGCAGTCCTCCTTTGGTTCCGAGAAAACTGTGTTGAAGACGTTCTTGCCGAAGAAGGACTCCCCTGTTAGCTTTGTGCCGCACCTTTTCTCGGCAAGTTCCTCAAAGAGGGGATAGTTCTTTTTCAGGTGCAGCGTGTAGTTCATCAAACTTGGGGAGCCGGCAAATAGCTTTATTGTCTCGTTGTCCGGTGTTGTCATGGTTATCTCGATGGATTTGGTGGTGTTCATGATGACAACTATGTCCTCCGGGGCCAGGCTGTAGTGAAAATCGTACGTGAACCTGAAAACTCCGTCTCGGTATTCTCCCCTCACCCACTCCGAGGGGGGTAGCCCTTTAAAGGCCCCGTACCACTCAGGGGGTTTCGCTTTGGGGTTTCTGTCCCAGTAATCGAGGTTGTTCCAGTTTTTCAGGTCCTCTGCCCGGATTGTGAGGGGTCCGACGAGAGACGCAATTATGTAAGCGGCCACTATGAGGAGCGCAATTGAGACCCTTCTCGGAATTCCGGATCTCCTCTCTCCCTTTTCAGTCATTGATCTCCCTCCTTGGATCCAGGTAGAGGTAAAGGGCCTCCAGAACTGTTGAGTTCAGGAAGTAGAAGGCCGCCATGACAAAGGCCACGAAGAAGATACTGAAGCCGTCGAAATGGAGGTGTGGTATCTTCGGCTCCCCGAACTCGTTTGGGAGGTATATAACCTCGACCGAATCCGCCAGAACCTTTCCAATCCCGGGAACCTCGAAGAGCTTCTCAACGGCCATAGCACTCATCATAAGGTTGAGGAAGTTGTAGCTCGTGAAGGTCAGGAAGGAGGGTAAAACGGTCCTCAGAAGCTTTCTCATGATCCTCCTGTCCGGCAGTCCCTTGAGTCCGTCGATGAAGAAGTACTCCTCGAAGGCCTCCCTCTTGACCAGGTTCCTGACGTTGAAGGCGTAAACGACGACGTTTGAGAGCGTCAGCGCTATAACCGGCAGGAGGAGGGCGTTCAGGTATGCCATGATCCCAGCTCCCCCGTAAGCCTTTGCCCTCATCAGGGAGTTTGTGTAGCTGATGTCACCTATGTCCCACTTCCACCACAGCGTCCACACGAAGAGCAGGGCCCAGAACCAGGCTGGAATTCCGGAGAAGAGGGGTGCCAGTGCCGACAGAACCCTATCCCAGAACCCTCCTTTGTAACCAGCTTTCAGACCCCAGTAGAGGCCGAAGGCAAATATCAGGAGCGTGGTCATAGTCAGAACCGCGAAGCTGAGTCCGATTGTCTTCAGGGTTTTCCAGAGTTTCTTTCCCCTGAACTCTTTGATTAAGTATCTGAAGTAGGCCCTAACCCTCGTCTTTATTGATTCGATGTCCATCCTCTGTTTAAGCTCTGTTATCTCGTTAACGTACTTCTCGTACTGGGCCATTTCTTCGGGCGACAGTGTTTTCAGATCAACGGGTGTGTTTAATGTCA
Source organism: Thermococcus gammatolerans EJ3 (assembly GCF_000022365.1). Taxonomy (NCBI): domain Archaea; kingdom Methanobacteriati; phylum Methanobacteriota; class Thermococci; order Thermococcales; family Thermococcaceae; genus Thermococcus; species Thermococcus gammatolerans. Next base: position 151,141 of record NC_012804.1, read on the forward strand.
CTCTGTCTGCCTTTTCCTCTGCGATGGCAACCACAGTCGCCGTGAGCAGGAGTGCCAGTGATATCAGAACGAGGTTGAACAGGAGGTCCCTAACGATCCTCATAATTCAACCCTTGAAGAAATGCGGTTGAAAATTTATAAATTTTTGTAGAAAATGGGAACATCTTGATAAAATGAAGTTATGTGTAACATCACGTTACATTTCGTTCCCTTTTTACCAGCGGAACAACGTCCCTCGCGACACGCCGCGCGCTGAAGAGGGTGAGGTGATCCATCTTCTGGTACAAAACTAGCTGGCAGCCGCTTATGCGAACGTCGATGTACTTCTTGGCCTCCATCGCGGCCTTCAAGAACTCCCTCACGCTCTCAGCCCTATCGAAGTCGAGGCCCGCCTTCCTCAGCCTTTCCACGTTGAGTTCATGGATCGTGAGGGGCTGGAGCATCATCTCGTCGACGCCAAGGGAAGATGCAAGTTCGGCTATTTTAGGTATGTCCTCGTCGTTTATCCCGGGCATGAAGATCGTTCTAACGACCGAGCGAACGCTCTCGTCCGAGCCAACTATTCTCAGTGCATTCACAACGGCGTCGAAGGTATCTGCGTTCGTTATTTTGAGGTGCTTTTCTCTGGTTGAAGCGTCGAGGCTTATCATGACGAGGTCGAAGTCGAGCTTTTCCCACAGCTCCTCGGTCAAAAGCGAGCCGTTGGTCTGGAGGTCAAGTCTCGCCTCTGGAAAGCGCTCGCGGAGCATTTTGTTTACCTCAACGATGCGCGGGCTGAGAAGGGGTTCCCCGTACTGCGAGACTGTTATTGCCTTCGGGTTCTCCCAGCCGTAGTAGCCGGGCTTTGGAGCCTTTCCAAGCTTCACAGCGACGTTCGAGTAGCAGAATATGCAGTCGTGGTTGCACGCTGGGGTCAGCTCGTAGCTCGGATGATGAACCGGGTTTGGATTGCTCAGATCGAGGCCCTGACAGCCCTGACAGTGGGTTGGAATTTTTAGATCCATAACAAACTTCTTGAGAAGCCTTGCCTCCTTGTTCTCGAGGATCTGAGGCTCTACACCCATGCTTCTCGCAAAGTCTTCCCAGCTCATCTTTATGCCCATGTCACCACCTACACCCGAATCGAAAAGCTCTTTAAAAGGTTGGCTGGACTGATGTGGGAAGTGAGAACATGGGCTTCCTCTACATCAAGAACTTCGACGAGCAGAAGGCCAGAGCAATGGAGGGCCTCCGGCGGGCCCTAGAAGAGGGGAAGGTTGATGAGGACATAATAACCCTGCTCGAGAAAATCAACGCGCTTGAGAACTACTTCACAACCTCCTCATGCTCGGGCAGAATCTCGGTCATGGAGATGCCCCACTTCGGCGACAAGGTTAATTCAGTCTGGCTCGGCAAGTGGCACAGAGAAGTCACCGTCGAGGAGGTTCTTGAGGCGGTTGTGAGGCACTCCAAGGGTCAGCTCTGGTTCTTGGTCAGGAGCCCAATCCTTCACGTCGGCGCAAGAACTCTGGAGGACGCGGTTAAACTGCTCAACCTCGCGATAGGGCTGGGCTTCAAGTACTCGAACATTAAAAGCGTGAGCCATAAGAAGCTCCTCGTTGAGATACGCTCGACGGAGAGAATGGACGTTCCGCTCGGCTCTGATGGGGAGCTCTGGGTCGATGAGGCCTACATCGAGAAAATCGTTACCATAGCGAACGACCAGCTGAGAAGGTTTAAGAGAAAGCTGAAGAGGCTGGAGGAAGAAATTGAATAGAGAAGTAGAATTAGTGCTTGGTGCTTGATTTTTTGGATTTTTGTACATTGCTTAGCAATCCTCTTTCAGTTAAATCTTTTCTTATCAATGAACGAATGTAGTCACTTATACTTACGTATTCATTTCCAATGAGCTCATTTTCTATTATATCAACCCATTTTGAGGGAACTTGAGTTCCGAGAACTACATTGTTTTTCTTAGAGGTTCGCGTCATGTTGTCATTCACCATAATCAAGTCAATTAATTGATGATTTAAAGGTAACCATAAATTTTAAATATATTTAACCATACTTAACAACAAGGCTGCACATCCAAAAAATATAAAAGATTGCATCTAAGAGGAAGGTGGGAAACAATGACACTAGATAAATGGATTCACTTTAAGTCATCCTCCGTTAGTGAAAAAAAAGACATTGATAGTATTCTGACGGAATTATCTAGGAAAGTTTCTCAAAAAGTTACTTTTGTTAACAATGCTAATGAACCCATTCATAGATGGTTTAAATTTCCTGCAGGATTTTCTGCGTCGTTAGTGAGAAATTCTATTAATATTTTTAGAATCACATCTAAAGATACTATTCTTGATCCTTTTACAGGTTCTGGAACTGTAAATGTAGAAGCGAAGAGACTCGGAATAACTTCTGTTGGTGTTGAGGCACATCCTCTCGTAGCTAAAATTGCCCAGATAAAGACTTATTGGGAATTTGAGCCAAAAGAATTATACACTCATGTTACTTCAATTATAAATGACATTGAACGAAAATTAAACTCTAAACGCATACTTCATGATTATGAAGATCAGATAATGAAATCCCCAAAATTATTGCTAAAAGTATATCCTCCTGAAACTTTAGCAAGATTATATTTTATTAGAGACTACATAACACATACTAATATTGACGATCACATTAGAGACTTTTTACTGTTGGCACTATTAGGTATTTTGAGAGAAGTTACAGATGTCGATGTTGGATGGCCATATATCTTGCCCAAGAAGAAAAAAAGAATAGCAAAACCTGTAATGGAAGCATTTAGGGAAAGAGTTCTTCTTATGTACCATGATCTAAAGGAAGTCAAAGAACAAGTACAGAACCCGGCAATGGCAGAAATATATAACTTTGATTCTCGATTTCTGGCCAAAATAATAAACGAAAATAGCATTGATTTTATTTTTACTTCTCCTCCTTATTTAAACAATTATGACTATGCTGATAGAACACGACTTGAGCTGTATTTTTTGGGATGGTGTACTAGTTGGAGAGATATAACTGAGAAAATTAGGAGAAGATTAATGATAGCGGCCACCACACAAGTTCAGCGATCAAAAATGAGAAATATAAAACTAAGTGGTCTGATACCTCCAGAAGTTACAGATGAACTAAATGAAAAAATAAGTCAGCTGGCTCAAGAACGAGAAAAAAGAAGTGGTAAAAAAGACTATGATCTCATGGTACTTGGATATTTTAATGATATATCTAGAATTCTATCTCAGATGTATGCAGTATTAAAACCCAAAAAATACGCAGTAATCATTGTTGGAGATTCTGCCCCGTATGGGGTATATATTCCTACACATGAATATATAGCAAAAATATCCAAGTTTGTAGGTTTCTCTGACTATAGGATATTACTACTACGAGAAAGGGGCAAAAGATGGAAAGCAATTAAGGGTATACGGAGGCACAACATAGATTTAGGAGAATACATGGTAGTGCTAAAAAAATAGAATAGCTTTTTTATTTTAGATATTTGTCAATTTTTTCTTGTTGAGTTTTTAATTTTTGCTTGGTTATTTTATCAATAAGAGAGGAAATGTTTTTAGTGTCTGCAATACAATCAAGAAACATCCTAGCTTCGTTGATATTTTGGGTATCCAACGAGATTATCCTACCAATGTTAGTATATATATCAATATTTATTTTTTCAATTTTTTCGTTATCTGGGTTGATTGCTTCGTCTAATAATTTAAAAAGTGGCTTACTGATCTGTTTTTTAATATCTTCTTTGATATTTGTTAAGGGATCAGAGGTATAGGAGATGTTATCCAGTAGTACTACATCAGAAAATTCTTCTTTGTTTAAAATCATCTTAAGCTTTAAGAGAGATAAAAAAGGGGTAACTCTGTCTTTTTCATCCCAGTTAATTTCTATTTTGAATTTTTTGAAGATTTCAGAAAATTTCTCAAGAGGAAGTGTTATTGTTTTTATTTTTTTATGATCCATAGCTTTAAGTGATCCTTTTGTCCAATTTCCAACTAATATTGCAATAGCCATAGCAATAGAAGGATACCGTTTGCGAATTTCAGTCAAAGAGTCTATTACTCTACTACCTTTATCTCGCATATGCTTTTTATATCTAAGGAATTTAGATTCTAAAACAACAACAGGCTTATTGTTCACATATATTATAAAATCCAACTTATGCTCATCGCCATCCCGGTCTTTCCATTTTTCTTCTCTTGACACTTTAACATTTTTATGTTTCTTGGAAAACTCCAATAATATTTCATGAATAGAATCTTCAAGTATTCTACCTAAATCTTCTCCCAGTGTAGAAGCATAGTTGCTATTAGTTGCAACTTTAAGTAAAATTTTAAGCCTGTTACTAAGTACTTCTTTATTAACTTCAGATTTTGTATCATATACAAGTATACAATCTGGAGTTTTTTCTTTATTGAGGCATAGAAATACTTTGAGTATCTCTTTATTACAATTAACATAAAGATATGCTTTTGGTTGACTTCGTAAAGAGACAATGATCCAAGGGGGATCTTTATTAATACGGATATTTTTATTATTTAGTTTGCTAATAGCTTCTTCAAGAGTCTCTCTAACCTCTTCATAACACCCCCTCATTGTAAGACATCCCTATGGACTAATTGGCAAATATACTTAAAAAGCTCACCCCTCAAGCTCCATAAACCGAAGGGATACCAAACCAGCCAATTTAAACATCGAGCGGGAGCTTTACGTAGTCGAGGACGCTCCCGCGGCTCTTCTTTATCTCCACGTGCTCCACGAGCTCCCTGAACTGGCCCCCCACGAGGCCGTCGCCGATTATAGCGCTCCCCTGGGCGGCTTCTTTGGCCTTACCCTCAAGGCCCCTCTGCCTGACGACGGGAAGGTCAAAGAGCTCCTCGAATGTGTCTTCCACGTCCTTCCGGAGCTCGTCTATGCGCATCAGCCTGCCCGAGAGGATTATCTCCTTAGCGTCCCCAACGACGGCAAGTTCTGAGGCAACGGCCTTGATAAAACCGTCCTTCATGGCTTCCCAGGCCTTTGAGAAGGGCTCCTCGTCGAGACGCTTGGCAAACTCCTCCGGTGGAAGTATCTCGTTGGCCGCTATCACCGTTGCCCCGCCCCAGAAGAGGTGCCACTTCTTTATCCTCCCCATCAGATAAGCTACTTCCCCGTCGAGGGCACCGCTGTTTACATAAGCTGGGCCAGGGAATATCGTCCCGCCGATGCCGTCAACGATTTTTCCTCCCTTCACGGCTCCCGCGTAGTTGTAGCCGAAGCCCACCTCGAGGAGGACGAAGGAAACCTCGCTGTACTCAAGTCCAAGCCTCTTTGCCTGGTCGTAGATGCCGAGCACGGTTATCGCCATTTTATCGGCCGTCCCCATGTCCACCCTGTTGTACTTCCTCCACTCGGGGACGGTCGGAAGGTGAATGACCCCTGGAATGAACCAGACGTTCATGCCCTTCTGTGCCATCTGGTCGACCATCTCCTGCAGTCCGAGGAGAACGGGGATTTCCTTCATTTCCTCCTCTCTAACGAGGGTCATCTCGAAGCGGTCTCTCTCGGTCAGCTCGCTTATGTGCTTCAGAGGAACCCCGTAGCCCGAGGGGCCGATTATGAGCTCGGCGTTGAAGTCCTCGATGGCCTTAACGATCTTCCCTGGGTCTTCGGCAACGACCTCGCTCGGAAACGTTAAATCGAGCTTTATCTTTCCATCTTCAAGGCCTATAACATCGAAGCTCTTGGTTCCAGGGTCAACACCTATGACCCTCACTAGAAACCCTCCGTCCCGTATTTTTTGATCATATTCAGACGACGAAAACAGTTTAAAAAATTGCTCCCAGAACGCAGAACACTCACAATCAGTCAGAAAATCAACAGAATTAGAAAAGTGAGAAGGGTCAAAACTCAGCGCCTTCAGTCGAGGTCGCTGCTAAAGTCCTCGCTTCCGCCTTTGCCTCCTTCCTTGTCCTTCTCGAGCTTGCTGGCGGCGATGACGTCGTCGATTCTGAGTATCATTATTGCGGCCTCGCTGGCGCTCTTGATGGCCTGCTTGGTGACCCTGAGCGGAGCGATGACACCCTTCTCCATCATGTCGGCCGGCTCGCCCTCGAAGACGTCGACACCGATGGTCGGACCCTTCTCCTTGTGGGCGGCGATGACCTTAACGAGGGTCTCGACCGGGTCAAGACCGGCGTTCTCTGCCAGGGTCCTCGGGATGACCTTGAGGGCCTCTGCGAAGGCCTCGATGGCGAGCTGCTCCTTGCCGCCGACCTCCTTGGCGTACTCGTCGAGCTTGATGGCGAGCTCAATCTCGGGAGCTCCGCCGGCCGGAAGTATCTTGCCGTCCTCGACGATGTCCTTGACGACCTTGACGGCGTCCTCAAGGGCCCTCTCGACCTCATCGACAACGTGCTCGGTTCCGCCCCTGATGAGTATGGTTACCGCCTTCGGGTTCTTGCAGCCCTCGACGAATATCATGTTCTCGCCGGCGACCTTCCTCTGCTCGACGAGCTCCGCCTCACCAAGGTCCTCAGGAGTCAGGTCGCGGACGTTGGTGACGATCTTGGCTCCAGTTGCCTTGGCGAGCTTCTCCATGTCGCTCTTCTTGACTCTGCGAACGGCCATTATGCCGTACTTGGCGAGGTAGTGCTGGGCGAGGTCATCGATGCCCTTCTGGACGAAGACGACGTTCGCTCCAACCTCCTTGATCTTGTCGACCATCTCCTTGAGCATGCGCTCCTCCTGCTCAAGGAAGGCCTGGAGCTGCTCCGGGCTGGTAATCCTGATCTCGGCATCGGTCTCGGTCTCCTTGACCTCGAGGGCCTCGTTGATGAGAGCAATCTTGGCGTTCTCAACCCTCCTCGGCATACCGGGGTGAACGACCTCCTTGTCGATGACAACACCCCTGATGAGCTTGGTGTCCTTGACGCTTCCGCCCTCCTTCTTCTCGAACTTGATGTTGTCGAGGTCGACCTTGTACTTGTCGCCGACCTTCTCGGCGACCTGCCTCACGGCCTCGACGGCAATCTCGGCGAGGTACTCGCGCTCCTCCTCGGCAGCCTTTCCGGTGATGGCCGTGACGGCGGCCTTCTTGAGGGTCTCGACGTCTTCTGGGCTAACGTCCTTGGCCATGCCCTCAAGAATCTCCTGGGCCTTCTCGGCAGCTAAAGCGTAACCCTTGATGATTATGCTCGGGTGGATGTTCTGGTCGAGCAGTTCCTCAGCCTTCTTGAGAAGCTCGCCAGCAATGACAACGGCGGTGGTGGTACCATCACCGGCCTCCTTGTCCTGAGTCTTCGCAACCTCAACCATCATCTTGGCAGCAGGGTGCTGGATGTCCATCTCGTCGAGGATAGTGGCACCGTCGTTGGTGATGACGATGTCGCCGAGGCTGTCGACGAGCATCTTGTCCATACCCTTCGGGCCGAGGGTGGTCCTTATGGTCTCGGCAACGATTCTGGCGGCGAGGATGTTGAGCCTCTGAGCGTCCCTTCCGACGTACCTCTGGGTTCCCTCCGGCAGAATAACGACCGGCTGTCCAGCGAGCTGGGCCATCTCCCCTCACCCCCTCCCTTTTTCTTTTTCACGGGATGAGGTCTTTTAGTAACCTTAAGTGCTTCCGCGTTATCATTCCTTTGGCCTATTTATAAAGTTTTCGGTCATATCCCCTTGAGCTTGGTATCATTAGGTGTTCCAAACTGGTTCACGTAAACCTCAATGCCGAGTCCCTCAAGCTTCTCCCGCAGTTCCTCGACTTCTTTTGCTGGCCAGCAGTGTTCCGAGCACCATGCCTCGTTTCTTGGATTCGTCAGTGGTCTCCCAACGAGCGGGTTCAAGACCACGTAGAAGTCCGTTTTAATCCTTCTTAGACCCTCCTCGATGTACGGCCACTGCTCAAGATTCCTTGCCACTGGAATTCTAAGCTCAAGCGGAACTCCATAGTCAGAAACAACTTCGAGACCCCTCAGGAAGAGCTTCCAGAGCGTTAGCGAAGCTTTTTCAGGGAGCCCGTATAGTGCAGTAGGAGCCTTAAGGTCGGTTGCTATATGGTTCACCAGGTCAGCCTTCAGGAGCTTTTCAAGGGGTCCAACGAGGGTTAGGTTCGTGTTGAGGCTTATGGGAACGTCGAGGAGCTTAACCCCAGCGAAGAGTGATCCCAGCTCTCTCCACTGCACCAGCGGTTCCCCACCCGTGACGTGGAAGTAGTCTATGAGAAACGCGCTCGCCTCAAGCTCGTCGAGGAGGGCTTTTTCATCTAGGGGGAAGCAGTCAAGACCTTCAGCTATGCGCCAGTTGTGGCAGAAGGGGCACCTCAGGTTGCACCCGCAGAGCCAGAGCGTGAAGGTAACCTTTCCGTGAACGTCGACCATGCTGACGCTCTTCCACCCGCTCGTGAGCATTCAACCACCTCCAAAAAGAAATCAAGAGGAGTAGTGCCTCCTCGTCCAGAACTCCTTCTTCCTGAAGGGGTTCCAGTTCTTGAGCGGTCTGTAGTAGCCGATTATTCTGCTCCACACTTCGACGTTCTCACTTCCACATCTTGGACAGTGCGTATACAGACCAGTCGTTGAGTAGCCGCAGGCGTTGCAGACGGTTATCGCTGGGGTGTAGCTCCAGTAAACCAGCTCTGTCCTCATGAGCCTCTTCGTGAGCTTTGCCAGCGCCTCGGGGTCAGGTTCTTCGCCGAGGAAGATATGCATCATCACTCCGCCGGTAAAGCTCTTCTGGACCTTCTCCTCGACCCTTATCCTGTCAGCCAGCTCAAGTGCTCCATAGTATGGCGCCACGCTGGTCGAATAAATCGGGTTCTCAGGGTCGCTGAGGTACTCCTTAAGCTCAGGGAACTCGCGCATGTCCTTTATGGCGAGCTTCGCCGCGGCGCTCTCCCCAGGAACCTCCTCAACGTTCCAGGGCGTTCCGGTTTCCCTCATCCACTCCCTAGCTTTGGCCGTCGCGAACTCTACCATCTCTTTCATCAGCTCGGCCGCTCTCAGCCAGTCCTTTCTCGTTCCCTCCTCCCAGAGCTTCGGCTCGTTGAGGTAAATCGAGGCCGCCTCCGGAAGGCCGAGGATTCCTACGGTGTTGAAATGACTCCCCGGAAACTCCTCGAGGTAGAGGTGAATCATGCTGTACATGTGCTTGTAGGACGTGATAAGCCTCACATAGCGCTCCCTGAACCAGTCGGTTGTTTTCCTCACGACCCCGAGAACCTTCTCGTACTCCTCCCAGAACTTATCGTCGTTTCCCCTGGCCTTAAGGGCGAGCCTCGGGAGGTTCACGGTCGTGACGTTCACCGAGCCGGTGACGTCGGGCATCGCCCAGAGCCCGCCGAAACGTCCCCTTTCAAGCCTTTCCAGCGCTTCCTCCTCGGCGCTCTTCCCGGAGACGCCGAAGGCGAACGCCATCTCAGTCTTGTCAATGGCAATCCTGCAGCACATCGCGTAGCTCGCGTCGGGGTCCACAACGTTCGTGTTCAGCCAGTAGAAGCTCCCGCGCTTCGACGCCGTCGCAAAGACCGCCTCAAATATTTCAGGGTCGTCCCAGAGCATCTTGGCGGTCACCATCAGCGTCGGAATCGGGAAGGTGAATGGCTGGCCGAGGGCGTCCCCCTCACGGAGAACCTCGGTCAGGGCGATGAAGAAGTCCTTAGCTTCCCTCTCGTACTCACCGAGGGGTTCAACCCTCTCGCCAGCGTAAACCGCGTGGTCGCCCTCGAGCATCTTTTTGGGAGCGTCGAGCGTCACGGTGAAGTTGGTGAATGGAGTCTGCATTCCCACCCTGCTCGGGTAGTTGAGGTTGTAAACCAGCCTCTGAATCTGCTGTCTGATTTTACGCCTGTCCAAGCCCTCTTTCCTTATGAAAGGCCCCGCGTACCACTCGACCGAGCTCAAAGCCTGGGCACCGCTGAAGTAGTGCTGCATCGTAATGAGGTAGTTCGCTATGTGGTCGACGTAGGTATCGAAGTGCCTGGCCGGTCGGGAGACAATCGTTGGAGTCTTGAGACCCTTTTCGAGGAGCCTTGCCGTGCTGTGGCCTGTGCAGTATGGGATGTAGAGGCTGTAAGGGAGCTTGTGGATGTAAATGTCTCCAGAGAAGTGCGCTTCCCTGCCCTCCTTTGGGACGAGCGAGAGGCTCTCTTTCAATGCCTCCTCCATCACATAGGCGAAGAAACCGGTCGGACCGGGATAGCGGTTCGCGTTCTCAAGAACGTCCAGACTGCTCCAGCCAGCGTACTCCTGAATGATGTCACGCTTCATAGTCTCCATTTCAACCACCTGGATAAATTATCCAACAGTGAAAAGGATAGCGGAAGATATAACACTTCCCTTTGAACCATCTGTCGTTTGTGCAACATTTAAGGAGGATAATTTGGCAGCTAAACGAGATAAACAAACTATTATGAACATATGACCACCATACTGACAATTGAGACAGCGTGGGAGAGAAATAGTGACAAATATTAGTCATTTAGACGAGATTAGACCATAAAATTGAACGTTTAGACACTTAAGTGTTGACCATATCTTTTTAACCCGTTCGGCCAACCGAAGGGCGGTGATGTGAAATGAACGTCAAGGAAGAGTGGGAACGGGCTTTGAGCGAGAAGGACTGCGAGAAATTGCTCGAGCTCTTTGACGATTACATTGACGCGATAGAGACCGAGGAAGAGCTCAGGGAAGAGCTCAAGAGGCTTGGAGAAGTGGCGGTTCAGTGCGACGACCCCTACGACCTGCTCCACGAGATTGGACACGTTTACGCTCACCTCGACGACGTCGAGAGCGCGATTGAACTCTACAGGCGGGTTGTCGAGAGGAAGAAGGACGACCCCGAGGAGTACGCGACGGCGCTCTACTACCTTGCCGATGCCTACGAGCACTTCGGAATGCCCGAGAAGGCGATAGAGACGTACCAGAAACTCCTTGAGCACGAAGAGAACGTCCTGAAGAACGACAAGGAGATAGCGCTGACGTTGGCGAACCTCGCGGTGAACTACGACGAGCTCGGCGAAACGGAGAAGGCCATAGAGCTGATGGAGCATGCGAAAGAGATATTCGAGCGCATCGGCGATGAGAAGAACAGACTCATAAGCCTCCTCGACTTAGCTCATTTCCACTACGAGCTCGGGAACTACGACACCGCTGAGGCGCTGATTAATGAGGTTCTCAGAAACCCGCGCGACGACGAGATTGAGATAAACGCCAAGCTGGTCGAGGCCGAGATTCACGCGGGTAGAGAAGACTACGACAAAGCTTTCAGGGCCCTCCGCGAGGCCTTGCTCAAGGCAATCAACGTGAGCGACGACATTTTCGGGGTCGTCTTCGACACGCTGGTTGACTTCATCGAGGGACTGTTCAATGAGGGGGAATACGACACGATAGCGAGGAACATGGAGGCCTTTGCCGAGCTCTTCGAGGACGATACGGCGTACTTCTTCAGGGCGATAGCCGAGCTGGCGCGCTGGCGTGCCGGAGACGACGAAGCAAAGAAGCGTTTCGACGAGCTTTACACGAAGGTGGAAAACGAGGAGCTCCGCTCGATACTCGACGAGTGGAAGAGGCCGAAGCTGAGTTTGAGTTTGGGGCTTTAGGTTTTTGCCTCTTCTTTTAATCCCTTTGCATAACGCTCTATCTCAAGGAGACTCCTCCGAATTACGTTCTCGCCGGCGTTCCAAATCTCTATTCCGATTACGTTTCCCTGCTCATCGTACTCGAACCAGATGTCCTCATCTACTTCATCGGTATCCGCTACCGGGCCCTCCTTGAGGAGAATGTAGAGAATGTCCGCCTTGGGGTCATATCTAATCTTCATATTCGAATCCACCTCCTAGACGACGTCCTTTTCTCAACAATCCCCTTTCTAGACTTTTGCTCGTATCGATTATTGTAATGACCTCAATTACATCTCCGTAGTCATCGTACGCAAGGATTAGCCAGTGATTAGGGACACTCCTCCGACCAATTGCGATAAAATGACCGGATTTCAAATCATAGAACTTCATCTCTGGGAACTCCATGACGTTATGTACTTCGTCGATTTCAATTTTGCGCTCCCTTAATCGCAATTTCGCGTGTTCACTTAGTATAATCTTTGACATCAACAAAGTTTAACCCCACTTCTAAAAATATTTTCGCTAAGTTCTGTGAGAATGTGATAACAAAGAAGAACAAAGAGGTTTTAAATCCTCGAAACGGTCTCGACCTCAGCTGACTCGACGTTCTCAACCTGCCTGAAGGCCTCGAGAACCTGGTCGAGGTCGTAGCCCTCCTCGTCCTTGGCCAGGACGTAGAACTTGAGGGCGACGAGACCGAAGGCTATGGGCTCGCGCTCGACCTTGGCGAGACCGAACTTCTCGGGAAGAACCTCCTTGAGCTTTGCCTCGAGCTCGTCGAGGTTGACCTCGGGGTCGGTCGGCATGACCTTAACAACCGCAACCATATTGTAGTCGCTCATCTTCTTCACCTCCTAATTCACGGCCCCTCCCATCCGCACTTGGGGCACTTGTAGGGAACGCTGAGGACCCTGCAGGATTCGCAGCGCCAGATTATCGCCTCACCGCAGTTCGGACAGACGAAGTGGGTGGCGTGCTCCCTTGGGGTTATTTCCTTTCCGCATGAGGTGCATACGGGTATCTCGAACTTCATCTCCACTGCGAACACCTCCAAGAAAGGTGGTTTTTACCCACTGGTCACCGTTTCAAGGTATCTTTTATAAATCTTTCGAAAGGGCTCAGGAAACCTCGCGTCATCATAAAATCAGAAAGGAGAACGCCAATCATCGCCCTCTCCTTCAGATCTCCTCCTTAACCGAAACGAACGAAACCATCGTAACCGTTTGCCCGATCCCCTTTATCTCCCTTAGTTTATCGATGACGATCTTTCCGATCTCCTCCGAGTTCTTTGCCCTGACCTTTATCAGGAGGTCCCATTCTCCCGTGATTATGTGCACCTCATAGACTCCATCGAGCGTTGCAACGCGTTTGGCAACTTCTCTCTGGTTTATTCCTGATTCTGGGTCGTACCTTGCCAGTATGAAGGCAGTGGTTCCAAGGTCGAGCTTCTTGTAGTTGGGCTTTATCGTGAACTTCTCTATAACTCCCTCCTCAACGAGCTTCTTTATCCTGTAGTGCACCGTCGTCCTCGGTATGCCGATTTTTTTGCTCAGGGTCGCTATGTTCTCCCTGGCGTTCTTCCTTAACTCTTCGAGCAACTTCATGTCTATGTCGTCGAGCAGTCCGGGCATTCCCTTACCCTCCCCGTCATTTGTACAACTTGAACCTTTGTATCTTGGTCGCTCTTTGTTATTTAAGGTTTTCTTTGAGCCAAGTGGCAAAGGCCTTCAGCGCTCTTCCCCTGTGGGAGATCGCGTTCTTCTCCTCGGTTGTCATTTCGGCAAAGGTTCTGTCGAAGCCTTCGGGTATGAAAACGGGATCGAACCCAAAACCGCCGCTTCCCCGGGGCTCTTCCGTTATCTTCCCGTCCACTTTACCCCTAAATATGTGAAGCTCTCCGTCCCAGTAGGCGATAACGCTCTTGAAATAGGCTTTTCTGTTGGATTCACCTTCGAGGAGCTTGAGGATGCCCCAATAGCCAAGCGTCTTGTAAACGTAGGCCGAGTAAACGCCGGGGAAGCCCTTGAGGGCCTCAACGAAGAGGCCTGAGTCGTCGAGAAAAAAGGGCCCATCTATTCTCCCGGCCAGCCACCTTGCCCCGTATTCCGCGACCTCCTCGAGCGTATCCGCCTGTATTTCGGGATAGCTCATGTGGAGCTGGTAAACTTCAACGCCTAGTGGCTCGAAGTATCTTTTTGCTTCCTCAACCTTGCCGGGGTTGGAGGTAATAAAGGCGAGCCTCATTAAACCACCTGAGAATAGAGAAAAATTGGGCATTAAAAGGTTTAGTCAATCGTGTACCCTATCTTCTCAACGAGCTCCCTGCGCTCCCTCTTCTGTTCTTCGGACTCTATTTTGTTCGCTGCTTTACCGTCCACTATTCCAAGAACGCTCCTCCCGAGCTCGGTTTCGGCAACGATTACCTGGAATGGGTTTTCGCTGGCCCCGTAAACCATGGCAACGGCTGGATGATTCTTAATGGTGTTGAGCACGTTTATTGGGAAGGCGTTCTTCATGAGTATCACGAAGACGTGCCCTGCCCCTATCCTGACCGCGTTCCTGGCTGCTAGCTCTTCGAGCTCCTTGTCGTTACCTGTGTAACGCGTGAGCTGTGGCTTTGCCTCGTTCATTGCTATCCCAAACTTTATCCCGGGAACGGCTGTGAGAAGAGCCCTGGCAAGGTCATCGACCGTGAATATCGAGAAGTTGCCCTGTCCGATGATGACCTCGACTCCCTCTGGCTTTTCTATGTCGACGACTTCTATCTTCACCATGCCTCATCACCGATAAAGATTTAACGCCCCATTGATTTAACTTTTTTGTGGTTGGGTATGCAGGATGTCAATCCTGATGAAATAGAACTGCTCGTTGAGCTGTTGAACAAGTATCCCGTAGAGAGTCTGAAGAAGATAGCCGAACTTGAGGGACTGGACTATCACAAACTCACTCGGATCTATGACAAGTATTATGGTAAGTACGTTTTCGTTAACGCGATGTACGATATCAAAAAGATTGGCCTGAAGAGTTATATCGCTTACCTGTCCGTTCCCAGGGAGAGGCTTCGTGAGGTCGCCCTGAGGATGAAACAAAACCCCTTCTTTGTTGACATTACCGCAATGTTCGGTTTTAAAAATGGCATTACGGCAATCGTTTACGTCCCCAAGGAACAGGTTGATCTCCTCGATCAGGTGATGGAGAAGTATTCCGACGATTACGAGTACTACGAGGTCCGAGCTTACCCCCCTTCTGGCGATGACAATTTTGGAGAGTGGAACCTTCCGTACCAGTACGCTATTTTAATGGACATACTCAAGTGGGACGCCAGAACGCCGCTCTCAGAGATCGCAAGGGAGCTCGGGAAGAGCAGGCCAACGGTGCGCTTCATGATCAGGACACTCCAGCACAGGGGCATTCTGCTCGGCTATATTGCCACCATCGAGAACACTGAACACGATCGGGGGGTGACTGGAATAACGAGCGAATTAAACGAGGAGGTTCTCGAGAAATTCAAAGATTACGAGATAAACGTCGGCGTACTCGTTGGCAGAGGGTATCTCCTTGAGTGGTACTTCTCATCAAAGGAGGATCTTGCCCAGAAGCTCTTTGAGTTCAGCGGTTACGTGGAGCAGCTTGGCATTGAGTACTTTGACCTCCTAGCGGACATAAAGGAGATGTACCCCAAGGAGAGGCTTAGAAGGATGGTAAGAAAGGACGGCGAGGGATACAGATCCATACTTGAATTTTAGAGCAGCGGGCAGTACTCGATTCCCCTTAGATCGCCGCTGGCCTGGTATTCGAGGGCCCTGCAGTCGTGGCAGATATACCTCAGCGGGCAGGTTGAACAGCCATCAACTTTGTCCTTAGTCATGGTCCAGAACTCCCTAAGCTTTTTGCTCCTCCCAACGATCCACTTGAAGCTCTTTTCCCTGACGTCGCCGACGACCAGGTTCCTGAGGAGAGGACAGGGAAGTACGAAGCCGTCCCCGCTGACCGCGACGGTGCCTGCCAGGCAGTCGTGGTACTTGCTGGTGGTCGGATTGTTTATCTTTCTGAGCTCTATGGTGTTGAAGTCAAGGTGCCGGAGGGATCTTGGATAGAGAACGTCCACGTAGGCCTTAAAGTCACCATCCCCCTTGACCTTCTG
Source organism: Thermococcus gammatolerans EJ3 (assembly GCF_000022365.1). NCBI lineage: Archaea > Methanobacteriati > Methanobacteriota > Thermococci > Thermococcales > Thermococcaceae > Thermococcus > Thermococcus gammatolerans. The sequence continues at coordinate 166,893 of NC_012804.1, forward strand.
GATGAACTCCTTTGCCTCGTTCACCTTATCCGGGGTCACCATAACAAGGATCCCCCGAATCCAGAGCCTCATGGCGGCAGAGATGATGGCTTCGGGGTCGTATTCGAGCTCAGCTATGTACTCCACACCGTCAAGGGGGCGGATTTTCTCAGCGTCTTCGAAGAGAAAGACGGCCCTTATCTCCTCGATGCCAACCTTGAAGGCCATCTCAACGGCCTCGTTAAGCTCCTCTGGGGAGTCGTAGTTGGTGATCCATACCTCGGTCCCACCCATGGATTTGAAGTCCCGGAGAATTTTCTCTATCTCCTCCCTCCCCAGCTTCTTCCTTCTCAGGACGAACCTGTTGTTCCCGATGCAGCCTATTGAGCGCGGAATCCCATAGAGCTCATTGAACCTGCCTCTGCCAGCACCGAGCTGAAGAATAAGCCTCTCGACGCTTCCGGCGTGGGGTGTCTCGCTCCACGGGGGCTTTCCAACGACTATGTCCTCTACCCTCGGTTTGATCTCCTGTGTGGAGATGGTGCTAACCTTCACGATCTCCTCCATCAACACCACCGTAGAAGAGTACGCGTCCAAGAGTTATATACTTTTTCTATGCAGATTTCGCACACTACTAGAAGTAGTTAGCAAAAATTGGAAAACTAAGCTTTGTGGTAATCCTCGGGAATCGTTTGCTCGCCCTCGATCCAGAAGGTGCCCTCCTCGGTAACCTCCTTCTTCCACACCGGGACCCTCTTTTTCACCTCGTCTATTGCCCATCGGCACGCGTCAAAGGCCTCACTTCTGTGTTTGGCGCTGGCCACAATCAGGATGGTGTCCTCTCCAACCTTCAGCTCACCGACGCGATGCCATATCAGCATGTCCAGGATGGGGAACTTCTCGAGGGCCTCTTTTCGGATTTTTTCCATCTCCTTCAGGGCCATCTCCTCGTACGCTTCGTAGATAAGTTTTAGCACTCTCCTTCCCCTGTTCTCGTTTCTGACTTTTCCAAGGAAAACAACGTATCCACCGGCCTCGTCCCTCTCCACGAGCTTTATGGCCTCATCAACGCTGAAGGGCTCTCCCGTGATCTTGACCTTGCTCATCTCAACCACCGTTTTACCTTTGTCTTTCCCTTTAAGTATTTGCCCACAACATTTTTGAGGTCGGGGGAGAGGTTTAATGGGTGATAAAGTGAGGGACAAGCTCATAGCCCTGGCCTTGGTTATCATCGTTTTCACTTCGGGCTGTTTGATGGGTTCCAAGGACTCTTCCAGCTCCTCTTCGGGATCTTTCACATCGTCAACATCCCAAACCTCCTCAACGGTTTCTCCCTCAACCACTTCGTCTTCGTCCCATTTTACGACATCTTGGCCGGCTGAAACTCCAACGACAACGACCACAACGCTGGATTATCTGGCTGGTCTCCTCGATTCCCTGTCCAGAGTTTCTTCGTATCTGGCCCTCGTAAACACGACGATCAACTCAACCGTGCGGATTGAGGGGCAAGCCGTTGTCCGGGTCGAGAACGTCTCGGTCTTCTCGAACTCGACTGCCTTCTACGATCTCTCAAACCGCCGGATGGAGGTAAACATGACCGTTCTTACGAAGCCAGCAGGTGCAAGGGTTCTCACGAGGATAATCCTCTTGGGGGACGTTGCAAGGGTCTATTCCCTCGGCGAGTGGAGGGAGTTCAGAAGGGGAGAAGATGGCTTCACAGTCATTGAAAAGACCTTTGAGTCGAATCCTCTGGCCCTAGCTTTGGAGGCCTCCAAGGATGGAAGCTGTCAGGTAACGAGGGGTAGGTACTACGTTCTCCACTGCACGAGCAAGAACGCCTTTGAGGAGCTGATAAAGTCCTCGGTTGGTGCTCCTGAGGGATCCGAAGTTTCAGTAACTCTGGGCAGGGTAGAAGTGTTTTTCCGCGATTCTCAGCCTGTGGGGGGAAGGATAGAGGTTGGCTTCTCTGTTTCCACGACCTACACCGATGCCTCGGGAGAGACGTTTAGGCTAGTTCAGAGGGGAAAGATAGTGGAAACCTTCACGGTTGTTCATACCTAAAGCTCAACGAGCTCGTAGACGTTGTGGGCGAGGTCGATTATCAGGAGTCTGTTGAAGAGCGGCTCCCCAAGGCCCGTTAGCAGCTTTATAACCTCCATAGCCTGAATCGATCCAACGACTCCGGCCGTTGGTCCGATTATCGGGAGCTTTCCCTTCTTTTCCTTCACTCTCGGGAAGATCTCTCTCAGTGTTTTCGTTTTTCCCGGTAATATTGTCGTCACCTGTCCGTAGGTTCCCTCCACTGCCCCATGCACGAGTGGCTTCCCAGTTCTCTTCGCGTAATCGTCCAAAAGGAAGCGTGCTTCAAAACTGTCGAGGCAATCAACTATGACGTCAGCGTCCTTCAGAACCTCGTCGATGTTCTCCTCGCTGAGTCTCACTGGTCTGGCCACTACCTCCACGTCCGAATTGAACCGTTCAAGCTTCCACTTTCCCGAAAGAGGCTTGGGTCTCGCTCCGAGATCCTCCTCCCAGTGGAGTATCTGCCTGTTCAGGTTGCTCAGCTCCGGCTTCTCGGAATCGATCAGCACTATTCTCCCCACACCCGCCGCCGTGAGATAGAGCGCGACCGGAGAGCCGAGGCCGCCGACGCCGACGACTGCAACGGTGCTCCCCTTTAATCTCTCCTGTCCTTCAGTTCCGATTATCATTATCTGCCTGTTATACCTTTGAAGTTCTCTATCGGTGAGCATGGGACCACCTATCCCCTTAACACGTCCGACCTTATGAATGTTGGGCAAACTTTTTGGGGGCCATTTCCAAGCTCAGATGGTGAAGGGAGTGAAGTGGGATGAATTCGAGGGGCAGCTTCTCTCGGAGGGTTTCGTTGAGCTCGGGGATTTTAGGATAGAGCTCACACTGGACAACACTTTCATGGATGTAGCGTACATCCCGAGGATAGCTGTGTACTCCAGGGGAAGGGACAAGTGGTACGTCCTGAGGAACCCGATAAAACCTGGAAATAAACTTGACGAGGGCTGGGAAAACGCCGTTAAGGTTCTCAGGGAAATACTAACAGGGTCTGCAGAGCCGGATTTTAACGATCCTGATCTTGAGAGGGAGTTCCTCGAAACGCTTAGGAGGCACGTTGAACCGTAGCAAAACCGCTATATACCCCAAGTCCTCACATCTATTGGGTGGTGGGGATGGACATAGCGAAGTATATCGACCATACAAACCTAAAGCCCTACGCTACCAAGGAGGACATAATTAAGCTCTGCGATGAGGCGATTCAGTACGGTTTCTACGCCGTCTGCGTCAACCCCTACCGCGTCAAGCTCGCCAAGGAATACCTGAGCGAGAAGAAGGCCGACGTTAAGGTAGCGAGCGTTATAGGCTTCCCGCTCGGGGCAACTCCCACCGAGGTCAAGGTCTTTGAAGCGAGGAAAGCTCTGGAAGATGGAGCTGATGAGCTTGACATGGTCATAAACATAGGCGCGCTCAAGGATGGGGACTACGACTACGTGAAGAGGGACATAGAGGAGGTCGTCAAGGTAGCACACGAAAAGGGGGCCAAGGTCAAGGTCATAATCGAGACCTGCTACCTCACCGAGGAGGAGAAAATCAAGGCCTGTGAGCTAGCGAAAGAAGCTGGAGCGGACTTCGTGAAAACCTCGACCGGCTTTGGAACCGGTGGTGCGACGGTCGAGGATGTAAGGCTCATGAGGAAGGTTGTGGGGCCTGAGATGGGCGTCAAAGCCGCCGGGGGAATCAGGACTTACGAACAGGCCCTCGCCATGATAGAGGCCGGTGCGAACAGGATAGGCACTTCGAGCGGTGTGAGGATCGTGGAGGGGGCAAGGAATGCCGAGTAAGGAGGAGATGCTCGAGCTCATCGAGAGGGCCTCCCAGGAACTGAGGGAAGAGGGTGTCAACCCCGACATTCTCCTGGCGGGTCCGGGTTTCGTTGAGGTTATGGGTGAGCTCTTGGACGTGCTCGACCTTCCCGTTTACGTCATAAAGGAGCTTGAGTACGATGCGGTCATAGCGGACTCTCGCTACCTCGGACAGGTAAGGAAGGCCTCAAAGAGGATCTCCATCGAGCCTCTCCTCGTTGAGGAGAACGTCTGGGAAGAAATAAGGAAGCTCTGATCACTTCTTTCTCTCTATTGGTTCCGGCCAGTTTTCCAGTTTTTTCACATAGAACGCCGCTCCCGTCCCAAGGATCACTCCCGTAACGATTGAGACAGTTTTGGGGGCAAGAACCGCCTGGACATCGGTTACACCATTGATCAGAAGATACGCGTACTCGCCGCTCAGAATTGTTATGCCCGCAAGAACGGAACCCACGAGGAGCGTCGAGAAGTCAGAACCTTTCTTTGCCAGTATCCCTGCGACCGCACTGGCGGCTGAGCAGAGCATGAGACATAGAGCGATCTCTTCCGTTCCCGCCCCCGTCGAATAGACCGCCACTGCTATGCCAAAGGCTCCGGAGATTCCGCCTATCCAGCCGAACGTTAGACTTGAGAAGATCAGCCCCACATAGCTCAGGTCCATCCCGTTCTCTCTCACGAACGAGAGGCCCAGGGAGAGTGCAAACGAGAACGAAACGGCGGAGAGGACCAGGTTGTTGCCAACGTTAAAGTTCTCTCTGTTCCGGATCAGGAAGCTCAGATACACCGTAAGAAAGAGGAACACAAGCGCCTTCAGCCAGAGCGGGTTTACATCCATATTCCATCCCAGCTGGAGTAAAGCTTCCTCCTTAAATCCTTTTCCCAGAAACGAAAGGGAAGAAGGGCGGGAACTCACTTGAGGGCGGCCTTGAGGGCGTCCTCGAAAATCTCCATCGCGATGTCGATTTCCTCCTTGGTGACGATGAGCGGTGGGATGAAGCGGATGCTGTTGTCGCCGCAGCCGAGCAAGACGAGTCCGCGCTTCGCGGCCTCTCCGACAATCCTGTCCCTGAGCTCGGGGTACTTCTCCTTGGTGTCCTTGCTCTTGACAATCTCGACGGCCTGCGCGAGACCGAGACCGCGGGCGTCTCCTATGACCTCGTAGTTCTCCTTGAGCTCCTCAAGTATCTTGTGGAGGTAGTCGCCGACCTCCTGGACGTGCGGAAGGAGCTCCTTGACAATCTCGACGACCTCTATTCCAGCGGCAATGGCAACGGGGTTGCCACCGAAGGTTGTCGCGTGCCTTCCGGGCTTGTCGAAGCTTATCTCCTTCCTGTGGACGACACCCGCTAACGGAAGTCCTCCGCCGATGGCCTTACCGAACTGGATGAGGTCAGGCTCGACTCCGAAGTGCTCGATGGCCCAGAACTTGCCTGTCCTGCCTATGCCCATCTGAACCTCGTCGTCAGCCAATAGGATTCCGTACTCGTCGGCGAACTTCTTGAGCTCCTTGAAGAAGTTCTTCGGCGGGACGACGTAGCCACCCTCACCCTGTATCGGCTCGAAGAATATCGCACCGACCTCATGGGGCGGGACGTGCCTGAAGACGTACTCCTCGATGAAGTCGAGGACGCGGTTTATGAGCTCGTCGGGCTCGTCGTAGCCGTCGATTCCCCAGGTGTTCCTGTATGGGTTCGGGTAGGGTATGTGGGTGACTCCCGGCATGGTCGGGAAGAAGCCGTCCTGCTGGACCCACTTGCTGGCGGTAAGGCTCAGAACGGCCTGGGTCCTTCCGTGGAAGGCGTGGTAAAACGCCAGGAACTGCTTCCTCCCAGTCCCGTACTTGACGAGCTTCATGGCGGCCTCGTTGGCCTCGGCACCGCTGTTGCTGTAAACGACTTTCTTCTCGAAGTCTCCAGGAGCGAGCTCGATGAGCTTCTCTGCCAGAACGACGGCGTTCTCGTAGAAGAAGTCGGTGAGCGAGTAGTGGGTGAACTTCTCGGCCTGCTTCTTTATCGCCTCGACGACGCGCGGGTGGGCGTGGCCGACGTTTATGACTCCAACACCGCTCGCGAAGTCGTAGAAGACGTTTCCGTCAACGTCGTAGACCCTTATCCCTTCACCGCGCTCGATGACTATCGGGAGGTTCTCGGGATCTTGGGTTGTCATGGCGAGGTACTTGAAGTTCCTCTCTATTACTTCCCTTGCCTTTGGTCCGGGGAGCTCTTTAACGTTCGGTCTAACCACCATGTCCATCACCGGGCGAAGCTCAACGTTCGACTATATAACTCTATGCTCAATGATGAACATCTTTGACCGAAAGTTTTTCGAAAAGAGGATGGGGAGAGCGGTTATAGTCCAGAAAAGGGAAGGAAGGCGTAAAGTCACTCCCCGTTCTTCTCGGCCCACTTCTCAAGGAACTCCTTGGCGGAATTTGCCGCTATCGCTCCCTGGCCGACCGCGACCGCTATCTGTTTGAAGACGTTGGTTATATCTCCCGCCGCGAATATCCCCGGAACCTTGGTGCGCATGTGCATATCAACTGGAATGTACCCGTAGTCGTCGGTTATGCCGAGGTGCTTGACGAAATCCGTTTTGGGCTCGTAGCCGATGAAGATGAACACTCCATCAACTTTCATCTCCTTCTCCTCACCCGTCTTGACGTTCTTCAGCCTTACAGCTTCGACCTTATCCTTTCCGATTATCTCTGTGACAACGGTGTCAAGTATCGCCGGAATCCCGCTCTCCCTAAAGCGGTCCTGCAGTATCTTGTCGGCCCTGAACTTCTGCCTCCTGTGGACGAGCGTTACGTCAACGCCGATGCTCTTGAGATAGAGCGCCTCCTGAAGGGCCGTGTTCCCGCCGCCGACGACGATGACCTTCTTGCCCTTGAAGAGTGGGCCGTCGCAGGTGGCGCAGTAGGAAACTCCCTTCCCCGTGAGTTCCTCCTCGCCCGGAACCTTGAGTTTCCTGGGTGCTGCACCAACCGCTATTATTATCGTTTTCGCGCGGTATTCTTTGCCGTTTTTGGTCTTCACCGTGAACTTGCACGGCCCCTCGTAGTAGGCGCATTCAGCGGGGTCAATCCTCTCGACCTCGTCGAAGACGATATCAACGCCGAGCCTCTTGACGTGCTCGTGCATTCTCGCAGTCAGCTCGGAACCGCTTATTCCCTCGGGGAAACCTGGATAGTTCTCTATCAGATCCGTCAGCGCCATGTTTCCGCCCAAATCTTTGCTGAGGATGAGGGTTTCTAAACCAAAGCGAGCCGCGTATATCGCCGCCGTAAAGCCCGCTGGACCCGCTCCTATGATAAGAACGTCCCAGAGCTTCTTTTCGTACTCCCCTCCTCGTGAAAATCCTCCCAGGCTGAACATTTCTCCCACCTCCGCGCTTTCCTAACGTGGGTTATTTAAAAGGATTGTTGCCCAAAAATGGGTAAAATTAAACGAGCTTTATCGATCCATCGAGGGTCAGATGAAGCGTGTAGCCGAGGAAAGCCGCAAGACCGACGTAAACTCCTTCCCCGAGGCTTAATTTCAGCCCATATCCAGCTAAGGCAAAGGCGAGGAATCCATAAACCGCCGCGAAGAGGAGCGAATGAACTATCCCCCTGTGCCTCGGCATCAAGGCCGTGAAGAGATACCACGCGATGATGCCTCCCAGGGCGCCGAGTACCCACGCAACCACTGGATTAAGCCATTCTGGGCTGAGGTTTACCTTATCGCCGGCCCAGAGGAAGACCGCGCTCCCAACGGCAACGCTGATTATTGGTTTTGAACCCCTGTGGATGAGTGCATCGGGGTGGTCCATGTCCGGCAGATCACTTCCCAGGACGTAAAGGGCGTAGCCAAGAATTAACGCCGTTGGCGTGAGTTCAATCGGTAGCTTGGCGTAAACCTTCAGGAGCTCCCCTATGAGCACCGCCACTGGATATGTGGCTATCCCACTGAGGACGTGGACGTCGTAGTTTGGCAAACTTCACTCCTCCTTCTCCTCGAGGAACTTCCTGACGTAGTGGGGGACCTTGTAGTTTCCTCCGGGATCGCCAACGAGGAACCCTATCGCGACGAGCTTGTTCAGGGCCTCGTAGACCTGATTCGCTGGTCTCTTAAGTTCTTTGGCAACGCTTATGTAGCTTACCGGTCCGCCGTTGAACTTCTCGACTATGACCTTTACGAGGTCGCGGTAGTCCTTCGGAACCCTTCTGAGGTACTCCTCAAGGCTCTTGGGTTCCTCGAGTATTGTGCTCACCACGAGCTCGTCTATCGGGTCGAAGGCGCGCTTCGCGGCCTCGCTGAGAACGTAATGGAGGAGTCTTAGAATCTGTCTCGGATTGCCCTTCGCGAGATCGTGGATGAGCTTTATCGCCTCGTCTGTGAATGGGTAGATGGGATCGTCGGTGTCCCTTATGCGGACGCGGTTGAGCCTCTTCTTCACGAGCTCGAAGGTTTCTTCAACGCTCATTGGCCTGAGCTTGAACTCGTAGTGAAGGCGCATGAAGAAAGCCGGGAAGATCTTGGAGTACTCCTCGTAGGCCTCGGGAATGCAGGCGAAGGCAACAATGCAGCCCGGCGGCATCGTGCTTATTACGTGCCTGAGCATCTCGAAAAACTGTATCTTCTCCTGCTCCCTCGCGCCCTGCATGTTTTCGAGCTCGTCAAGAAGCAAAGCTGAGTATGGATATTTCCTGAGCTGCTGGACGAGGAGTTCAGCTATGTCCCTGCTCTTGTATTCCTTTGTGTCGCTGAGCATTTTTTCAAGTCTGTCTATGAACCCGAGCTTTCTCGAGAGATTTTCAAGGAAAATGTTCGTCCTGCTCCTCGGAGGTTTCAGTGCATAGAAGATGTCACGGGTGAGCTTGAGTATGTCGTTTGTATCGACCTTAACGTAGATCGCCTTGCCCCCCTCCCTCTCGATGGCCTTGGCGATGCTTTTGAGCCTCTGGGTCTTTCCCATTCCCAGCGGTCCGACTATGCTCATTGCTATCGAGCTCTTGTTGCCGATTACCTCGGAGATAATCATGGAAAGCTTCATATCGACCTCTTGATAAACGTGAATGGCCTCAACGTCCTCTATGCCTTCACTCGCCAGCTGTTCAAATGGATTCCTTGAGAGGCCGTAGATCTCGTAGCTCTGAACGGGATAAACTTTAAGTTCCTCGCTCTCCATTTAAACCACCTGGATTAATTTGTCGATTGAGATATAAAAGTTTGTCCACCGGTGAGCTGAGATGGTTGTCCTTATCGTCACCTGTCCCCCCGGGAGGGAGGGGGACGCAATCCTCGAGCTGGAATGGGCCCTCGGCCGTGTTCGGGTAAGGGGAACTGACTGGAGGGGACTACTCGTAGCCGAAAGCCCCCTTTCAAAAGATGAGGCGATCGAGAGGCTCAAAAGATTCGAAACCCAGGCGATCCAGAGGGTTGTCCCCCTTGACCTCCTTGTTCCCGCTTCCCTTGATGTGATAGAACAGAGGGCGATTGAGCTCATGGGAGGTAAAACCGGAACCTTTGCGGTCAGGGCAAGGGTGAGGGGGAACAAAAAGCTGAGGGAGATGGAACTTGAAAGGAAGATAGGAGAGGCCATCGTGAGGGCTTACGGCCTTAGGGTGAACCTCACCGACCCAGATTGGACCCTCGCCATCGAGGTCCTCGGGAAGAAAGCGGGCGTTGGTGTTCTAGGCAGGGGGGAGATCCTCAGGTTTAAGGTCGTTGAGTAGGGGGTGATCCTTTGAGACGCTGGAAGATGGGCCTCCAGGAGGAGTACCTGAAGGCCATAGCTGAAGGCAAGAAAAAGATTGAAGGCAGATTGTACGACGAGAAGAGGCAGGCGATAAAGCCGGGCGACGAGATAGTCTTCGAGAACAAGCTCGTCTGCGTCGTGAAGGACCTGAGGGTCTACTCGTCCTTCAGGGAGATGCTCGAAAAAGAGGGTCTTGAGAACGTCCTGCCCGGAGTGAAGAGCATCGAGGAGGGCGTTAAGGTCTACAGAAAGTTTTATTCCGAGGAGAAGGAGAAGAAGTACGGCGTAGTTGCGATAGAGGTCGAACCGGTGGCGTGGATTGGGGAGCCGTTAGAATGAGCCTATTTCTTGCCCTCATTTCTCGAACTCTTTCTTAATGGCCCTAAGGTTTTCAATTGTCATCCAACATTCCTCCTCGCCCAGAATCCCCGTGATTTTCTCAAGCACCCAAGCGTTTCCTTCCGTTTCTTCCATAACAGCACCTCCGCAAAGGCTACATAAATAAACTGCAAAAAGCGTTTTAAGGTTACAGCTTAAATGATTGGCGACAGAATCGGGATAAACCCCAAGAAAACGTGGTAGGCCCGTCATCAAGGGGACGAGGATTCCCGTTTACTTCATACTCGAACTCCTCACAAACGGCTGGAGCTTTGAAAACCTACTTGAGAGCTATCCACAACTGACGAAAGAAGACTTAAACGCTCTTCTCAAAGGTTAAAAGAAAGAAATCACAGATACCTCTCCTTCACCCAGCGGATGAAGTAGTCCGGGTTCAGTTCCTCGCCGATGGCCTTCTTTAGGAGCTCCTTCGGCGGATAGATGCTTCCCCAGCGGTGTATCTTCTCCCTCAGCCAGGCCTTGATGGGCTCGAACTTCGCTTTGGCCACCTTGTCCTCGAAGTCGGGTATGTCCTTCTTCATGTGGTAGTAGAGCTGGCTCGCGAGGAGCGTTCCAATGCTGTAGGTCGGGAAGTAGCCTATTGTTCCGTGCGCCCAGTGGATGTCCTGAAGGATGCCCTCTGCATAGCTCTTAGGCCTTATGCCGAGGAGCCTCTCCATCTCCTCGTTCCAGAGCTCTGGTAAGTCTTTGGCCTTGACGCCCTCGTTGAGCATCATCCTCTCGAGCTTGAAGCGGAGCAGTATGTGGAAGTTGTAGGTGACGACGTCGGCCTCAGTTCTGATGAAGTCTGGCCTGACCATGTTGAAGTATAGGTAGACGTCCTCCGGCGTGTAGTTGGTCATGAAGGGCAGGTTCTCCTTCAGGACGGGGTAGATTAGCCCCGCGAACTCCCTTGAGCGCCCGATGATGTTTTCCCAGAACCTGCTCTGGCTCTCGTGGATTCCAAGGGAGACACCACCTGCAATCGGGCTGAACATGAAGCGCTCGTCCTGCTGGAGCTCGTAGAGTGCATGCCCGAACTCGTGGACGGTGCTCAGTATCGTCCTCCTGAAGTCGTAGCCCTCGTAGCGCGTGGTTATCCTCACGTCCCTTATTCCGAACTCGGTCGTGAACGGGTGAGCAGAAACGTCGAGCCTTGAGCGAACTCCAAGCGGGAAGCCGAACTTCTCGAGAATCCAGAGGTTCACCTTCTCCATCTGCTCCCTCTCATACTTCTCCTTCTCGAGGGGGTGGCTCTGCGGAACCTTGCCCTCTTCCATTATCCTCTCAAGGAGGGGCTTTAGTTCCTTCTCGAGCTTGTCGAACATCCTCTCGACTTCTTTAGTCCTGAGTCCCTCCTCGAACATGTCCAAGAGGGCGTCGTAGGGCTCCTCTTCGTAGCCGAGGTACTCAGCAGCCCTCTTGGCGAGATCAATTATTTTGTCGAGCCAGGGCTCGAACTTGGAGTAGTCGTCGGTCCTCTTGGCCTCTTCCCAGGCCTTGGTCGCCTGACTCGTAACCTCACTCATCTCCCTCAGGAACTCGGGCGGGAACGAGCGGCTGATTCTTATCGAGCGGTCGAGGACGCGAACGACGCCGCGCTCATACTCGTTGAGGTCCTCTATGCTCTTCGCCTTCTCAACGAGCTCGACGAAGTCCGGCTTGAGCAGAAACTCCTGGCTGAGGACTGAAAGCTCCCCCTGAGCAACGCTCCTCTCAAGGATTCCCTCCTTCGGCATGTTGACCTCCATGTCCCAGCCGAGAACGCTCTGGGCGTGGCCGATGGCCCATATCCTGCGGTACTTGGTCAGAATCTCTCTGATCGTCTCGTTCTGGAAGACGCTGTTCATAAACACCACCGGGAAACTTTGGAGGCCGAGCTTTTAAATCTTTTCGACGTCCATCTAAACGGAAAGTTGGAAGTGAATTACAACCATAAAAATCGCTTTAAGGGGGTAACGCTTACAGCGGTCGGGTGAAAACATGGAAGTAGAACTCGTCGTCCTCGGTCACGTTTCGATAGACACGATAGTCTTCCCGGACGGGGGTAGAATCGAGATGCCCGGAGGGGCGGCGGCAGCAGTGGCCACTTCTGCCGCTCTGGCGGGAGCAAAGGTCGGCCTCGTCACTAAAGTTGGCGAGGATTTTCCGAGGGAATGGCTCCAAAAGCTCGCGAAATACGTCGATATCAGGGGAGTTCAAGTCCTGCCCGGAAAGACGATTCACATCTGGGTTATCTACAAACCCGATGGAAGCGTCGAGTCGCCCGTTGAGGTGGGTGTGGCCGAGAGAATGGGCGAGACGCCGATCCCGGAGGAGTACCTGAAGGCCAAGCTCTTCCACATAGCTCCGATTCCACCGGAAGAGCAGTTGAAGGTCATCGAGAGACTTGGGAAAATGAGGATCAGCGTTGACTTCAACCCGACCTACTACGAGGACTACCGGAGAAAACCCGAGCTTGTGAGGGAGCTCGTCTCAAGGAGCTACATCGTTTTCCCAAACGAGAGGGAGGCAAAGCTCATCACCGGCCTCGACGACGTGAGGAAGGCCGCCGAGGAGTTGCACTCGTGGGGGGCGGAGCTGGTCGTGGTAACGCGGGGCGAAAAGGGAGTTCTGATTTATGACGGCGACTTCCACGAGTTCCCCGCCCTGCCAGTCGAAGGGGAGATAGACCCGACGGGTGCAGGAGATGCCTTCGCGGGTGGCTTTCTTGCCGGACTCGTGAAGGGGAAGGCTCTGGAGGAATGCGCGAGGCTCGGCCTTGAAAGGGCCAGGGAGGTCTTGAAAAAGAGTGGAAGCTGGAGCGTTTAGTCCTCTCCAGCGGTTCTCGTGAAGAGGTAGAGGGCCAGTACAACGCCAGCGGCCACCGCCGTGACCTCCACCCGGGGAAGGAATGGGGAGATCGTACGGATCAGCAGGTACGTTGGAATGCTCATGGATGCCGCCAGTATTAGAACTGCGTAGTGCTCGTAGGGGGCTTTTTCTTTGTCCATCTGGCCCATCTCGATCGTCAGGAGTGCCAAGGCAACGATGGTTATCCCGAGCACCCCGCCGACGTTTCTGTAAACGAGGAGTACCCCCGCTCCAGTTAGGAAAAGCATGCCGAAGAAGTGCCACTGTACCCCAAGCAGTGCCAGGGGAAGGAGGAGAAGGCTCCACCTGTCCACGGTGTAGAGCAGGTAGATTGAGAGCACCAGCGGGATCAGGGAGTGGAACCTTCTCTTGGGTTTTCTCATGGATGGATCACCTCTGCGATGGCCGCTTTGAGAGGTTTTTTGACGTCCCAGTCGATTATGATCCCGTAGGTTGCCATCCTCCTGAGCTGTGCCTTCCTCTTTAGTCTAAGGATCCTTACTGCGAGCTCTTCCTCCTTCGTCTTCGGCTCGACGAGGCTGTACGGGTCAGGGGAAATAACGACGACCCTGTAACCGTAAGCCGACATCGTTCTCAGTGCCTCCCTACTCTCCTCCGTGAGGAGCGTGGAGAAGTAGAGGAGCTGGGCCCTTGCAGGGAAGCGGGATCTAATAAGGTGCTCGACCTGATAGGCTATCATGTTGTTCCTATCGGGCTTCGCCGTACTGAGGAAGTCTATGCACTTGAAGAAGTGTCTCTTCCCGTAATCGACGCGCACCCACAGGGGGACGGCCTCCGCCAGGAGCAAACCGAAGCTGGTTCCGTTGTTGAGGGCGTTGAGCATGAGGGAGGCGGCAGCCCTAACGAGATGGTCGAAGACCCTCCGCCCCCTGTAGGATGCGTCCACTATGAATATAACATCCACTTTCCTCTCGCTTTCGTACTCGTTTGCCATTATCTTGCCTGTCTTTGCCGTTGCCTTCCAGTTGATTATCTTCAGTGGATCGCCGGGCTGGTACTCCCTGATGGCGTGAAACTCGACTCCCTCACCGATTCTCGGAGATGGCAGCGGGCCGGCGGTGATCTTGGTTCCCCGCGTTGAGTATGGCGTTGGGACGTCCTCGATGAGGGGCATGCCTATGAGTTCGGTGTAGTGCTCTATGAAGTGGTCGAGCTTGAAGAAGCCCATCGGATCCCGGTAACTTACCCTTACGCCGTTGAACTCGTGTATTCCCCGCCTGACCCTTACCCTATACTTTATCACACGTTCCTCATCCTTTCCGAGGGAGAGCACGTGCTCCCGGCTCCCCTCCACGAGTTCGAGCCCATCGGGGATGTCTTCTTCGATCTTGAGGCTTGGTATCCTTGCGTTCGATTTTACCCTCAGCCTTATCTCGGCTACCTCACCTTCGAGCATTCTATCGTGGGGTATCTCCCTCCTCACCTCGAGCTTTATCTCGGGTCTGAAAAAGAAGATCGACACGAAGAAGACCCAGAGTATGGGGAGTATCAGATAGGCCAGCTCCCATCTCAGGAAGAAGAAGGCCGAGATGAGTATCAGCCACATCGCAAGCAGGGTTTCCGCAGCCCTCTCCGTCAGTTCGGGCTTTATTTCCCCGGGCATGGCCATCACTCGAACTTTGGAACTGGAACGCGGTCAAGGAGCTTCTTCGTTATACTCTCCTGGCTAACCCTCGTGTACCAAAGCTCGCGCTTGAGGATGAGCCTGTGGCTCAAAGCGGGAACGGCCACCGCCTTGACGTCGTCGGGGATGACGTAGTCCCTCCCGTTGAGGGCTGCGTACGCTCTGGAGAGCTTGAGTAACGCCAGGCTTCCCCTCGGCGAGGCCCCGACCTCGATCTCCTTCTTGTTCTCCCTCGTTGCCGTGACTATATCGGTTATGTACTCCAGTATCGCGTCGCTGACGTAGACATCCTCTATCGCGCGCTGCATTTCCACGACTTCCTCAGGCGTCGTGACCGGATGTATGTCGACTTCCTCCTTCTTCCTCTCCATCCTTCTTCTGAGTATCTCAATTTCCTCCTCCTTGCTGGGATAGCCAACGCGGAGTCTGACGAGGAAACGGTCCAGCTGGGCCTCGGGAAGGGGGTAGGTTCCCTCCTGCTCTATTGGGTTCTGGGTCGCTATGACTATGAAGGGCTTTGGAAGCTCGTATGTGTTGCCCTCTATGGTAACTTGCCTCTCCTGCATTGCCTCGAGCAGAGCGCTCTGTGTCTTCGGAGGGGCCCGGTTTATTTCATCGGCCAGCAGAACGTTGGTGAAAACGGGTCCCCTCTTGAACTCGAACTCGAGTGTCTTCTGGTTGAAGATGGAAACGCCAAGGATATCACTTGGAAGGAGGTCTGGCGTGAACTGAACGCGCCTGAACTCCACCCCCAATGCCCTGGCAAAGCTCTTGGCCATTAGGGTCTTTGCTAAACCGGGCAAATCCTCGAGTAGGATATGGCCGTCTGCCAATATCGTCGTCAGTATGAGCCTTAGCACCTCGTCCTTTCCTACTATCGCCTTCTTAACCTCCCCGAGTACCTCTTTACCCTTCAGCTCAACCTCTTCCACCTTCATCAATATCCACCTCAACAACGTTCAAAGCCTTCTCAAGGTTCTCCAAAAAATTCCCCTCCTTCCTTATCAGGAGAATGGCCTCGTTGGGCTCCTCGTGAAGCTTCCTGTACGTTTCAGCCTGATTATCGGAGAGCGTCATGTAGATCTCGATTATCTGCTCCTCAAGGATCGACCTCGAAACGGGGCTTTCCTTGGCCTTTTCAATTATCTTGGTGACTCTCTCAACCTCATCTTTTCTCTCCCCAACTTCCTTCCTGTGCATTGAGGGATACGCTATCCTCAGCTCCTCCCCGAAGAGATAGGCGAGCGTGATGACCGAGAGCAGGAGGACTGAGAGCCATCGGAGGACGTAAGCCCCGAAGACTATCCCGCCGATCAGGGGCAGGGCTATGAGGATCAGGAAGGATCTACGTATTCTCATCCATCTCCCTCCTCATTTCCCTGTAGGCTTTCAGGGCCCTCTCTGCGTCCTCCCACGTCACCTTCTCGGGGGCGTACTTGGCCTTCTCAAAAAGTCTTGTCAGCTCAATGAAGATCTCTTTCCTGAACCCCACTCTCTGAGCGTGTTCCCAGTGCGTCCAGCTCTCCCTGTACGGAACGCCGAGGTACTCGAGCCAGAGGACGGCGTTCTTGTATATGCCCACGATCGCGTCCCTTGGGTTGTCAAAGGCTTCTAATCCCTCCTCGTGGAGCTTTCTGTCGAAGGCTTCGGCTTTGAGCTTGATAGCCTTTCTTTTCCTCCTCCGGATAATCTCCCGGTAGTAGTTTGTCCCCCAGATCACCAGGAAAATCACGAAGGCAACCCCGATCGTGTAGCCTATCCACACAGGGAAGCTAAACGTTCCCCCCTCTTTAGCCTGGTGAGGACTGACGTTGTAGGACTGTGGTGTCCCGATCACACCGGGGGTGTTGGTCGTATTGTTCGCTGTGGCATTAAGGGGGAGCGGATGACCGCCTCCGGCGAGTATCTGAAGAACCGCACCGAAGAAGAGAGCGGTCACGAAAAACGCTATTGCCCGGGTGAATGCCCTTCCATCCTTGTAGAGATCCTTTCTCTTGCCCGGAACATCGCGCCAGCTCAGGAAGAGCAGGAGGACTATCATCATGGAAGCTATTGCTGCCACTGAGATTATTATGGACCAGATGGCTGGACTTGAGCTGCTTCTCTCGATCTCCCCCTGTCTCACCGTGGAATGGAATAGGAGTGCCATGAGGAGCAGGATTCCGAGCATCACCGTGAGGGCTTTCGTTCTGATTGACATTTGCCTCAGTTCCATCCTTTGGGGTTGCCCTTTAAATTGTTTTCATTCCGGTAACGTTAAAACGTCCTCCCGTGATGAGTTCTCCGGGTGGGACCATGGAGAGGCTTCCGAGGCTCTACGTTGAGACGTCCTTCGAGGAATGTTTTGCTGGCGAAAAGGCCGTTGAGGACTGCGTTGTGATCATGGACAACGTTGAAGTCTGGCTCGGAAAGGGCGAAGCCCTGCCCGGTTTCATCGACGTGGAAAGGTCAAAGTTCCTCAGAAGGGAAGTGTACGATCGCTTTTACCTCTACGTGGACAGGGTTGAGAGCAGAATGCTCGCGGACGCAATTCTGGTCCTTCCGGACGGCAGGACGAGGATATACCTCAGAAAGGGTGACGAGCTTCTCTTACTGCCCGTAGAGGGCTTCACAAAAACCCTCATCGCGAACGTTGGAAACCGGGTCAGGACGGGGGACGCTTTTGCGGCAGTCACGACAAGAAAGGGTGAAGTTCACTACCTCAAACCTCCAAAAAGCGGCACAGTGGTGTTCATAGACGAGATAACGAACAGGCCACACTACGTCTACTATATCCTTCCCGAGGAGTGACCACTCTTTCCCATTTTTGTTCCAAAGGTTTATAAACCCGGCCGGCGAGTTCCGATGAAAGCAATTTTGGAGTTGAAGGAAATGAAGGTTGAACGTGGTGATTTTGTTCTGTTTAACTACGTTGGAAGGTACGAGAACGGTGAGGTTTTTGACACCTCCTACGAGAGCGTTGCCCGGGAGCAGGGGATATTCGTGGAGGAAAGGGAGTACTCACCCATAGGCGTTACGGTTGGTGCCGGCGAGATAATCCCGGGTATAGAGGAGGCCCTCTTGGGCATGGAGCTCGGGGAGAAGAAGGAGGTCGTAGTACCCCCTGAGAAGGGCTACGGTATGCCCCGGGAGGATCTAATAGTACCGGTTCCTATCGAGCAGTTTACCTCGGCCGGCCTCGAGCCAGTGGAGGGAATGTACGTCATGACGGATGCTGGCATAGCAAAGATCCTGAAGGTTGAAGAGAAGACCGTTAGGCTTGACTTCAACCACCCCCTCGCGGGGAAAACTGCGATCTTTGAGATCGAGGTCGTTGAAATAAAGAAGGCCGGAGAGGCCTGATTTCTTTTTTCAAAAGCTCAGGTTCACGTACTTCATTCCTTGGAAGACGAGGGCCCCCATTATGGCCAGCATTATGCCGTACTTTATCCCCGCCGAGAACTTGCCCTCCCTGATAACTCCTATTCCAAGCCCTGACACTATTGCCTGGATTACGACGAAACCAAGCAGTATGTTCAGAACCGTTGGGATCTGCGCCTTTGCTGGCCCTTGAACCATTATCCCCATCAGCTTCCCAACCGTTCCGATGATGGCGGGCCCAACGAAGCCGCTGGTTATGATGAAGAACATCATCTGCATTCCGGTTGATGCCTTTCTCTCCTGCTTTATCCTGAGTATCTCACGGACGTCGTTGGCAACGTAGACTAGGACGTCACTCATCGGGGCGCCCCTCTCAAGGGCCTCGATGATGATCATGAGTGATCTGTATACCACCGGGGACTTCCTGTTCCTCACAGCCATAACCTTAAGTGCCTCGACCGTTGAACGGCCCTTTCTGATCTCGCCCACGACCCTCTTGAACTCATCCGTTAGGGCCCCAAACTTTGCGGTTGTGAGGTCTTCGAGTGCCTCAGAGAAAGATATGCCCGCCCTAAGGGAGCTGGCCAGATAAAAGAACGCGTCCGGGAGGTGTTTCTCCATCTCCTCTATCCTCTTGGATACCCTCCAGTAAGGATAGGCAAACGCCATGCCCACGAAAACGGCCACAAGCGTTACAAGGGCGTAGAAGGTATTTGACAGTATCAGGACGACGGCTGCAAAGATAATCGACAGGAGGATCGAGATTATGAGGTACTCTATTGCCAGAAACTCTATTCCTGCGGAGTATATGAAGAGCTCGTAGCGTTTTATCCACTTCGCCGGCAGGATTCGCTCAAGGATCCTCGTGAGCAGGACTGCTATTCCTCCAGATTCCCTCGGCATTCACTTCACCTCGGCTCACCGCGCTTTATCATGGTAACTATTATCAGGGACAGCATCGGAAACGCGAAGAGCAGTATGACCGCCAGTGCTGAGGGTGAGAGTGCCAGGGTCCCCCCTCCCCCTTGGGCGCTGAAGGCCGAGCCGGCGAGTATGGCCACGATGAACATCGTTGGCATGACTATTGTCATGAACATGTATATGAACGCTATACCGTTTACCTTCTGCACGTATTCAACCAGCTTCATCCTGTACTCGAAGGCAAAGTCTTCCGCCATCTTGTAGAGTATCTCCGCGAGGTTTCCACCGAACTTTATTGCCCTGAGGATCTGCTTCACAACCCTGCTCACGTTCTCGGAGCCCATCTTTTCCTCGAACCTCTCGAGTGCCTCCTCGAAGGATGCTCCCGCTCGCATATCCCTTACTATGAGTTCGAACTCCTCCGAGGCAACGCCATAATCCGCTTTGGCAACAGAAACCAGGGCCTCCGCTATACCAACTCCCGCGCTCAGGAGGGAAGCTATGTGCCTGAGAACGTAGGGGAGGGCCTTTTCGACCTCCGCAACCCTGCGCCTCCACACCATCCTCGGGTAGTGTCTCATGTAGAGGAAGCCGCCTATGAAACCCAGGAGTCCGAGCATCATTGATGTGAAAACGTCCATCTCGAGCAACAGTCCGAAGGCTAGCGAGAACGCTCCCAGGAAGATGGACGTTATGATCATCAGGGCCACGTACTTCTCCTTCGACATCCTGATGTTTGCGCGGTAGAGATCGTAGTCGAGGCCCTTTATTGACTTCGTC
Source organism: Thermococcus gammatolerans EJ3 (assembly GCF_000022365.1). NCBI lineage: Archaea > Methanobacteriati > Methanobacteriota > Thermococci > Thermococcales > Thermococcaceae > Thermococcus > Thermococcus gammatolerans. The sequence goes on from NC_012804.1 coordinate 186,444, forward strand.
AGGGACTCGACTGGCCCCTTGAACCTCCTGAGGAAGGCTTCGGCCAACCTCTCCCCAAATGAGGTCGTTATCTCTTTTCTCCTCCATTCAAGGATCTCCTCGAGTTCCCTCTCCCTCTCGCTTTCCTTGCTTTCCTCGGTTTCCTTTTGGATTTCTTTGAGAGCTCTGAGCCTCTCCTGGATGCTTTTCCGGCGGGGGAGTCTTCTAACCGGCTTTTCCGTGACTTCAAGCGTCGTGCCTCCAAGCCTTTCAAGGAAGTTGAGGAATGATTCTATGACCCCCATACGAACACCTCACGATATGTTCCTGATCTGCTCCTGTATCTGGGCCGAGCTGTCACGTTCTATTTTTTCAAGGAGTGCTTCCTCATCGATGTAGAACATCTTGATGTAGTGGCCAACGTCCTCTATGCTCCGGATTCCCTTCTCCATCATCCACTCCAGGATTATCTTCCTCTTCTCCCGCTCTATCTCCAGCTCACTTATGCTCATTCCCGTGTGCCTCGCGAGTTCGTTTATGATCCTGCTCGGCACTTCTGTTGGCTGGAGTTCGTCCTTGGCCGGATCGTACTTGTAGAGCTTGTTGAGCTGTATGCTCTCACCTTCAATTCCTGAGATCTCGGCTATCTCCGTAATCCTCCTGACCGTTCCCTTCTTCCTGCTGTTAAAGCGAACCTGCATGATGATTATGTCGAGGGCAGGTATCATTATTCTGGGAACGTTCATCGGCGGGCTCTCCAGCCTTACTATCGTCTCACGGGCGCTGTTGGAGTGGATGGTGCCCATACAGTTCGACACAAGGATTCCATTGGCGACGTAGTTGTGGTCCTCCTCAACGGTCAGGTCGTAGAGGTACTCTATGCCCAGTTCCTCAGGCTCGACTTCCTCAACGCTTACAACCTCGTCCCAGTAGACGTCGCCGTCGGCGATGAGCTCAAGCCTCTTCGCCTGAACCCAGGTCTCTTCATCCCCAAGGTCGCTTGCAACCTGCTGGAGGGCGAGCGCTATGCCCCTGAGCGCGGAGCGCCTGATTTCCTTCATCCTTCCCTTCTCAACGTGCCTTATGAGGCTCTCCGAGACCTTCTCGCGGGCGTAGCTTGAGGCGAGCTTCGAAAGCTCCGAAACCGTAAGGTTGAGCCTTCTCCTGAGGGGTTCGAGCATTGCCGGTGAAATCGGTACGCGGTCGGTTCTCTTTCCGCGGTGGGAGCGGTACTTTCTGATGAGCTCCTCAAGTTTCTCCCTCTTCCTCGAGTGCCTGAGTGGTATTGAGCGGTGGAATCTAATCAGGTCTTCAACTCCCCTGACCGTGACCCTGAATATTACGCCCTCCTTGTAACCTCTGTTCTTCACGCGGGAAACCGTGCTTATTATTCCAAGCCTCTGAAGGGCGTACCAGACCTTCCTCGCGAGGTTCTCGCTCCTCGTTGTCAAGACGACAGCAGGGCCGTTCTCGTCTATGTATGCATCGGCATCGAAGAGACCCGCTATGAAATGCCTCAGCAGGTCGTCGTTCGAGAGAACCAGGTCGGGAACGTCGAGGCTCTCCTTGCGTCCCTTGGGTATTCCGAAGGCCCTGTGAAGGAACTCGGCGAAGGGCCTTGAGCCGTAGGTTACCACCGTGTAAGCGGGTTCACGCTTTACCTGCGGCTCGCTCTCGGGAAGGAACTCTGAGATGGCGGAGGTGAAGGCCTTCATGTAGGATTCATCGTCGAAGGTGGCCGAAATGTAGTATCCGTCCGAGGATATGTAGCCGTCTCCGAGGAGGACTCCAACAGCGTAGGAAAGGCCCTCGTTCACCTCGCGGACGAGCTTCACAGGCTTCGAGTTGATTGAGAGGAGGTACTGGGCCATCTCAGGAGGAATGCCGTCGTTCGGAACCTTTACGAGGCCCTTTCCATTGGGAACGAGGTAGTAGTCGCTTATCCCCGCGTAAACCTCGGGGTTAATGACAGCCTTCCTCTGGGGTGGCTTGGGTGGCTTTCTCATTACCGCAACCCTGTCACCGGGCTTGAGCTTTTCAGCCTCTTTTCTCACCACGTCGCCGTCGGAGAACACGAAGAACGGGTGGGTCTTTGTGAGTATCACTTCGTTGCCCGTCCTCGTCCTCACGCGGATGAGCTTTTCTCCTTCTCTAACCTTCCTTCTCCATACCCGTGTAACTGTGTGTTTTCCTGCCTTGAGGTCCGGACCGACGCTGACGACTTCAAATCTATCCTTTTCGTCGAGAACCACGTACTCCAAATCCCGGTAGGTTTCAATCCTGTCGGAGTACTTCTCGAAGAGCTCCTCGAGTAAGTCGCCAATGAGGACGAAGCGACCGTCCGAAAGCTGGATAACCGAGAAGTCGTAGAGGGCGCCATTGTGGCCAGTGTTCATTGCCGTGAACATCGTTCTGGCCTCTGGGCCACGAACCTCACCGACGATGATTCTGTCGGGACGCATACGGAGGGTGTTCTTGACGAGGTCGTCCATCGTGACCTCTCCCTTGCCCTCGATGTTCGGCGGTCTCGTCTCAAGCCTGACCCAGTGTTCAACGGGAAGTTGAAGCTCCGCCGTGTCCTCGATGCTGATAACACGCTCGCTGGGCGGGATGAACATCGCCAGTGCGTTCAAGGTCGTCGTCTTACCTGAACCTGTACCACCCGCAACGAGTATGTTGGCCGGCTTTATTCCGAGTCCATCCACGAGCAACCAGAGGAAAGCCGCCACATCGCTGTTCATAGTTCCGTACTTTATGAGGTCGATGATGGTGAGGGGATCCTTCTTGAACTTACGGATGGTTATAGTTGGACCGTCGAGGCTTATCGGGGGTATCGTGGCGTTGACACGGCTTCCATCTGGCAGTCTGGCGTCGAGGAGCGGGTTCTGCTGGTCTATCCTCCTGCCGACCTCCCTCGCTATTCTTTCGATGATATTGAGTATGTCCCTCTCCTCTTTGAACACTATGTTGGTCTTACACATGTAGAAACGCCTGTGCCAGACGTAGACTGGCTTGTTTGTCCCGATGACCATTATCTCCTCGAGGTTATCGTCCCTGACGAGGGGATCAAGCAATCCATACCCGAGCATATTCTGCACTATAAGCTCTGCCAGAACCTCTATCCTGCCCTCGGAGAAGTGGGGTGCGGCCTCCTTGAGCATTCTCTTGACTTCCCTGAGGAAGATCTTCCTTCTCTCCTCGTAGTTCGGGATCAGGGTTGGATCTATCTGAATCTCGGTTATTGCCCTTTCCCTGACCTGTTTCAGGAGGTTCTCCTCGTCCTTTGAGAGTTTGGGCAGTCTGATTTCGTAGATCGGCACGGGCTCTCCTTTGACCCTTAGTATCCTGACGTTTCCGTAAGCGTCGAGAACCTTGGCCCTTCCGGCGTAGGATAGCTCCTCCGTTTTGGTCTCTCCAATTATGCTCTGGAGCCCGAGGGGAGGTTTGGGTTTGGGGAGGGGTAACGGCAGAGGCTGTGATTTGGCTGGAGCTTTGGGTTTGCTTGGGGCCGTGCCCGTGCCCCCACTGAGGATCTGGCCGAGAAGGTCAACTCCTGTTGGGGCTCCACTCTTGGCCTCTTTTTTGGCTGGCTTTTCTTCTTTTACCTCTCTCTTTCCTCCTCCGAGGATATCACTCAGTGATGGGGCTGGAGATTCCTCCTTGGGTTTCTCTGATGACCTAAGGATTTCCTCAAGCGGATTGCTTGGGGTGGTGGGAGTTTTCTGTCCTTTTTGCTCCTCCTTCTTTGAGGTTCCCAGGATTTCCTCGAGCGGGGAACTCTCCGAGATGAAGGGCAGCGGGGGTTTTTTCTCCTCTTCGCTCTCGCTCAGCACGTTTGCAAGGGGATCGCTTTTACCCCCGAGTATCTCATCTATCCATGAACCTGAGAGTTCTTTCTTCTTTTTCTTTTCCACCACACTCTCACCCGCGATAATTATTCCATTCAACGTGATAACTTATTTCAAGGGTGTTCACGTCCTTGCCCATGTAAACAACCCATATCGGGAAGTCGAGGGGCTTGACGACTGGAGCATTAACCTCGGGTTTTTTGATGGTTGTTCCTGAGAGGAGGCTGTCTGTGAGCTTGAAGAGCCCGTTAGAGGGCCTTCTGGGTTTTTCCTGTGAGACCTGGGGGGTGGTAAAACCCCTGTACCCGAGTATGAAGTTCAGGTAGTCACTGTATTTCATGGAGTACGGGGGCTGGTAATCCGTCATCGTTGCGTTGTAGAGTATCACCGGCTGTGAGACGGCAAAGAACAGCGGGAATTCAACGTTTGATGTGCTGTTATCGTCCGCCCTATCCGGGACGTCGGTGAGCTTAAATTTAACGATCCCCTCGTATCTAAGCATTTTGATGTAACCGTCCATTGAAGGTAATACTTCGTTGAACCTTATGACCAGCGGGTAGTTCAGAAGCTGAGGGTACGCAACGCCGCATATCGGATGGTTTAGATTTTCGTAGGTGTTGATCTCTCCCCCCGTTAATGTCCCGTTCTCGTACCTCAGTATGTACAGCCCCACGTTCGTTGGGCAGGAATCCCTGTAATCCTTGAGCTGTATGTAATAGTGGTGGGCCTCCGTAATTGAGAACTGGACTTTAACGGTTTCGTAGGGGTAGATCCAGAATCCGACGCGGTAGTTAAGGGTGTTGTTCATGGTCTCGGGGGAAACATGATACACCATCTTGCCCCGGGTCTCATTGAATTTTCCTGTGAGCCATTCTCCGTTGTTCCTGCGATATATCTTGAAGTCATAGAATGGGTTTAAAACTATGAACTTTGGATACGGGGCTAGGTTTATGAGTGTGACATTAATGCTCATCATAAGTTGCCCCTCGAGACCTAAGTTATTGTAATTTCCCCCGGGCAGGGTGTACTCCTCGCTCTGGGCGAGCCCTGGAAGGGACAAGAACAACAATGAAAGAACCAGAAGGGGGAGAAGCTTCGCGTTCATCCTTCCCACCCCATCAGCTCTTCTCAACGAGCTCGCCGATGTAGACTGTGTTTATGTGGCTGAGTACGTCAGGAACGTAAACTGAGGGTACTTCAACGATCACGAGGAACGGGACACCGTTCGGCACGTTCTGGAGCTGGAGTCTCTGTTCGAGGGCCAGGAGGTTATCCCCATAGTTCTCGAGCTGCCTGATTGCCTCCTCTGAACCCTGTATCTTGCCGGATGAAATCGCCCTCATGATCTCGCCGAGGTTAACGGAGTAATAGTACGAGGCTGAGGAGGACTCGGAGTAGCTCTGGCTTGAACTTGAGGAAGTGCTGGAGCTCCCGCCAGTTGAAACAGTGGTATCGCCGGCGCTCGCGGAGTTCTGGCTGCTTGACGAGCTCTGGCTATTGGAGTTGGAGTTGCTCGAGGAGCTGCTTCCCTGTTGCTCGTTCAGGTTTATGATGCCCGCGTCCGCTGGAAGGAGAACGGAGTCAACGTAGCCGAGATCCGCTATCTGGAGGTACTGCCTGCTGGTGGCGTTCTGGGCGAATATCATTATCTTTGCCCCCGGCTCGATGAAGCCGCCAACCACCCTATCTCTCGTGAGGAGGAGGGCCATCTTGACGAACTGGACCTCCTTTACGTTGTACTGCATCAGGACTGTGTAATCTTGAATCCCGGAAAGCATTGCTTTCGCCTGCTCCTTGGTGTATATCTTCTTGTGGCCGTTGAACTCAAGGACTACGTAGTCTCCTTTGATGGAGTCAACCCGGTAGGTGTAGTACTCCCGCCAGAGCTGGAGCAGGTAGGGAGTTGGATCCGTTGAGTTAACGGCGTTTATGGAGCTTGCGTTCTCAACCTGTGCCAGAAGTTCGTTTTCAACCTGGAGGGCATGTTCCCTGATCTGAGTCGGCAGTGGCTGGGCGAGCAACGGTTCAAACAGGAGCTTTATTTCCATCTTTTTCTGCTCTTTTGCCTGGTTCAGACGTTTGAGTTCTTCCTGTCTCTGTTTCTCTTCAAGCTCTGCCTTGTATTTTTGGTAGACCTGGAGATAGGCGCTCTTGATGTCTATTGAGTTGACCTCCTCAACGCTCTTTGCCGTCTCTATCTTTGCCTTAAGCTCATTGTACGTGGTCTGACCGTAGCTGGTCTTCAGGATGTCCCCCTTGAAGTAGGAGTTCAGTTCTGCGAGCTTTCTCTGCTTTGCGTCCCTTAATTCCTTCTCTTTCTGACTTGAGTACCATGAGTATGCGGCGAATGAGACTATTAGAATCAGAATTATCAGGATTGAGGCACCGATGAGTATTCTCCTCTTCTTTTCTCTCTCCCTAATGTTACTCAGGCGCCTTATGCGGCGGGGAGGTTTTGGTTTAGGGGAAGGCTTTGAAACGGGCGTGGGGGGCGTCTCGGGCTCGGCACTCGCCTTACCCAGCTCTCTTAACCTTCTAATCTTGGCTTCTATATCCTCGGCCACCGTGAACACCACCATAAGGGTTATCGTAATCCCTCTTGTTAAGTCAGTTAGCTTTTTGAACTCCAAGCTTTATTTAGGTTTCGGTGAGGGGGATGGAGCGATTAGAGGCCCGTGTGGTGGAAATTAGGGGCAGATGCCCCGTGTTTAAGCTCGGGGACAGAATAGTCGTTGAGGGGCCGAGAATAAAGCTTGAGGAGACCGACGCTATATGTACCCATGCCTTTGCCTCGCTGTTGCCGTACATAGTGGCACTGCGAAAGGGTATTAAACCGAGCGAGTTGGGACTTGGAAAAGGAGAGACGGCCTACGTTCAGTGCCTCGATCCGGGGCCACCTTACACGGACGGGGGAACCGTAATCTTTGAGATAACGGTGATCAGGGATGAAGCAGAGGAAAGCCTGGAAGGTCGTTAGGGAAGTCATAGACGAGGCCGACGTGATAGTCGAAGTGGTAGATGCGAGAGACCCTATAGGAACGCGCAACAGGAAGCTTGAGAGACTCGTGCAGGAGGAGGGCAAACCCCTTCTCATCGTCATGAACAAGGCCGATTTAGTTCCAAGGGAGTGGGCCGAGGAGTACAAGCGGAAGAGCGAGATACCGGTTGTCTTCATATCCGCGAGGGAGAGAAAGGGAACCGGAATCCTGAGGAGGGAGCTCAAAAAGCTCGCAAAGCCCCTCCTTGGTGAGAAGGAGAAGGTTAAGGTGGCCCTCATAGGCTACCCCAACGTCGGCAAGAGCACGATAATCAACACCCTGAAAGGAAAAAGAGCCGTCGGAACCGCTCCGATACCAGGTTACACCAAGGGGAAGCACCTGATAAGGCTCAGCAAGAAGCTCTGGCTTCTTGACAGTCCCGGAGTTGTTCCGATAGACGACTTCGACGAGCTGGTCATTAAAGGAGGGTTCCCGGCGGATAAGATTGAGGAACCAGTTAAGCCGGCCTTAAAGCTAATCTCTAGAATCCTCGAGACGAGGAGGGAAGCCATAACCGAGAAGTTCGGCATCGAGGAGTTCGAGAACGAGGAGGAAATCCTCAGGCGGATAGGGGAAAAGCGGGGCCTCATAAAGGCCGGCGGAGAGGTTGATTTGGAGGAAACGGCGAGATGGCTTCTCCGCGAGTGGCAGACGGGTCGCTTCACGCTGTTTGCGAGCGAGGAGGAGAAAAGCCAAGACTTCATCTGGGACTTCAAAGATGTCCTTGAGGGTGTTGAGAGAGAGCTTTTGCTCGACCCGAGGAGAATCCTCTGGCGCTATGGGGATGAGCTGAGGGAGAAGCTCGACAACCAGAAGAGGGCAGGAGTAAGGGAAATAGAGGGGATAACCGTCGGCATAGCGACGGGCTTCAAGAAGTGCGACTCGGCGTTGAAATTCCTCGAGGAGCTGACGGGAAAGACTGCCATCGCGAATGAGTGCTTCGGGAAGAAGTGGAAGGGAGTTATAGCGATACTGGAGTGATGGGTATGAGACTAATCCTAACGACATCGCGGGGAATAGAGGACTTCGCGAGGGCCGAGGTTGAGAGGCTCCTCTCCGACCTTGGAGTCCCGTTTCGGGTGGAGGAAAAACCCCTCGGCGTCGAGGGGAGGGTGTTGACTGAGGTCGATAGAGCGTTTTACACCGACGAGAAGGGACGGAAGAGGGAGCTGAGCGTTTCGACTTACCTGAACGAACGTTCCAGGCTTCTCCACAGGGTTATAGTCGAGATAGCGAGCGAGCGCTTCGAGGGCATCGGTGAAGACGAACCCGAGAGGGCCCTCAGGAGAATTAAGGAGTTCGTGGCTTCGCTTCCAGTGGAGCGCTTTGTTAAGGTCAGCGAGAGCTTCGCGGTAAGGAGCTTTCGCAGGGGCGAGCACAAGATTACGAGCGTTGATATCGCGAAAACCGTCGGCAAGGCGATATTCGAAAGGCTCGAGCGCTTCGGCACGCCAAAGGTGAACCTCGACCACCCGGCGGTAATCTTCAGGGCCGAGCTCATCGGCGAGGTCTTCTTCCTCGGGATTGACACGACCGGCGATTCCTCGCTCCACAAGAGGCCCTGGCGTGTCTACGACCATCCGGCTCACCTGAAGGCGAGCATAGCGAACGCGCTGATTGAGCTTGCCGAACCTGATGGGGGGCCCTTCATAGACCCCTTCTGCGGCAGCGGGACGATTCCGATAGAGCTCGCTTTAAGGGGCTACGGGGGAAAGATAATCGGGCTCGAAAAGTTCAGGAAGCACCTGAACGGCGCCAAGATGAACGCCCTCTCTGCGGGGGTTTTGGAGGGGATAGAGTTCATCCTCGGCGATGCGACGAGGCTGAGCGACTACGTTGAGAGCGTCGACTTCGCGGTAAGCAATCTGCCCTACGGCCTCAAAATCGGAAGAAAGAGCGCCATTCCAAAGCTCTACATGGACTTCTTCGGAGAGCTTGCAAAGGTCTTAGAAAAGCGTGGGGTCTTCATAACGACGGAGAAGAGGGCGATAGAGCGGGCCATTGAGGAGAACGGCTTTGAAGTCAAACATCATCGCCTCATAGGCCACGGCGGGCTGATGGTGCATACCTACGTGATTGGGTAAAACTTTTAAGCGGATTTTCCCTACTTTTTTGGGTGGTCAGATGAAGGCCAGGTCACTCGTTTTAGTCCTCGCTGTTCTTGCGGTGGTTCTTGGGGGAGTGGGATACTATGCGTTCAACCACTACAGCTTCAACTACGAGTGGAGGACTAATCTCAAGGACTACAAGAAGTACCATCTCATCAGCGACTCGACGCTGAACGGCTACGTGAAGGCCGAGGGCGAGGTAAGCGTCTACATCCTGACGAAAGAGGACTTTAGGAGGCTCAAAGAGGGCGAGCCCTTTAACTACTACAGAGCCTGGGAGCACGTGGAGAAAGTGGAATTCAACGACGTCAAGATCCCGAGCGGAGACTACATCCTCGTCGTCAAGAACGAGGGGAAGGGCATGCAGTGGATTTCCGTCAAGCTGGTGGACAGGAAATAGTTTCTCTTTATTCTCCCATAGACTATAAATCTATATAGTTTTTGTGGAGCACTATGTTTTATTGCGACAATCTTTATATTTCACATGGTCATCTTCTCATCGGTGAAGCCGATGAAACGGCTTGGGGCACTACTCCTGGTGTTCCTCCTCGGAATTGCCGTCCTGTCGAGCGGCTGCATAAACTCGAAGGGCGAAAGCACGACACCTTCGAGCACGCCCTCGAGCACCGCAACGCCAAAACAGAGCTCTACAACTTCATCTTCAAGCGCCAAGGTCATAGTAATTCGCACAACGGGAGCAACCTTCCCGCAGTATCAGATTCAGAAGTGGATTGAGGAATACATGAAGACACACCCAAACGTTAAGATTGAGTACGAGGGCGGTGGAAGCGGCCACGGGCAGGAGGCGTTTCTAAAGGGCCTTACCGACATTGGAAGGACTGATCCACCCGTCAAGGAGTCAACGTGGAAGAAGTTCCTCCAGACAGGCGACCAGCCGCTCCAGTTCCCCGAGGTAGTCGGCGCCGTTGTGGTTGCCTACAACGTGCCCGGGGTCGATGAGCTCAAACTCGACGGCGAAACCCTCGCGAAAATCTTCATGGGCGAGATAGAGTACTGGGACGATGAAGCCATAAAGAAGCTCAACCCGAACGCGAAGCTCCCGCACGAGAAGATAATCGTCGTCCACAGGAGCGACGCGAGCGGAACTACGGCAATATTCACCACATACCTCAGCCTTGTGAGCAAGGAGTTCGCCGAAAAAGTTGGCGCAGGAAAGCTCGTCAACTGGCCGGTGGACAAGATGGGAAGGGGAATCGGCGGAAAGGGCAACCCGGGAGTTGTTCAGGCCCTCAAGAGCACCAAGTACAGCATAGCCTACACAGAGCTATCCTTCGCCATCGAGGAGAACCTCAAGGTCGTCGCCCTTAAGAACAAAGCCGGAAAGTTCGTGAAGCCGACCGACGAGACGATTAAGGCGGCCGTTTCGGCGGTAAAGACCTACATCCCCGAGCCGACGGAGGGCTACAAGGAGGACCTCAAACAGCTCCTCAACGCGCCCGGCGAGAACGCCTATCCGATAGTGGCCTTCACCCACATCCTCGTGTGGGAGAACAGGGGAGGAAAGCACTACAGCCCAGAGAAGGCCAAGGCAATCAAGGACTTCCTTAGGTGGATTCTCACCGAAGGTCAGAAGAAGGAGCACATAGCGCCGGGCTACGTCGGCCTGCCGAAGGACGTTGCGGAAATCGGGCTAAAGGCAGTTGACATGATTCAGACCGGCTGATCTTTCTCTTTTTTGGTGATGGCCATGAAGGTCGGTGTTAACACGTGCATAGTCAAAGAAGTCAGCGGAAGGGGCTTTCCACTCGACGAGTTGAACGTTGAAGTTCTGGAGCTCGGCTTCGACGACGTTGAGGTACTCACGGAGGAGGGCATCAATTGGAATGTCCTGAAAAATTTGGCCGGCCTTGAAGTGGAGTTTACCCTTCACGCCCCAACTTCCGACGGGAGGAACGTGAGTGTTGACCTCGGTCACTACAGCAGGATGAACATCGTAACCATGGAGCGCGTCTTCAAGGTCGCGAGCGCCCTCGACGCGAGGATAGTCGTCGTCCACGGAGGAGACATAAGGGGAAGCTACCACAGGGCCTTCACCAACACGAGGAGACAGCTCATGGAGATTTCGGCAATAGCAGAGGACTATGGAGTTAAGCTCCTCGTGGAGAACCTCACGGACAGCAGGATAGGGGCCTTTCCGCACGAGCTGCTGCCCTTCCTCGAGGAGAACGTCGGAATATGCCTCGACGTGGGGCACGCGTTCCTCACGGCCATGAAGTACGGCATTCCGATGGACGAGTTCGCCCTGCTGAAGGCTGACGAAATCCACGTCCACGACAACAACGGTGTTATGGACGAGCACCTTCCACCGGGGGAGGGCATGATAGGGAGGAACTACACAGGCAGGCTCATAGGGGCGGTAGAGCCCGAATACGCGGTTCTCGAGATAAGGCGCTACTCAAGACCCGAGAGCGTCTTCGGGGCTATAGACTTCGTTAGGTCGCTGAAAAAAATAAAGGTCAAAGGTGTGGTTGTATGAGGGACACTTTCAAGGCTATGACGTTCCCCGCTGTCCTCGCCGTTTTCCTTCTCTTCGCGGGCATGCTCTTTGTGTACTTCACCAACGCGATGCCGGCTTTCCACCGCTTCGGAATTGACGTCTATCTGAAGAACGTCTGGCGCGCCTCGGAGGAGCCGAGTGAAGAGCTCTACGGTGTCGCCGCCGCAATATGGGGTAGCGTATACACCTCGCTGATTGCAATAGCCATCGCGCTCCCGCTATCGGTTTCTTATTCAGTTTTCGTCGTTGACTACGCGCCAAAGTGGCTTAAGAACCCGCTCATCATAATTTCAGACATAATGGCCGGGCTCCCGACGATAATCTACGGCCTCTGGGGAGCCCTCGTCCTCGTTCCTTTCCTCAGGGAGCACGTCATGAAGCCCCTGTATGAGCACCTTTCGTTCATCCCGCTCTTCTCGTATCCCCCTACAACCGGTTACAGCTACTTCTCGGCGGGCGTACTCCTCGCGATTATGGTTACCCCCTTCGCCTCGGCTATAATCAGGGAGGCATACTCCATGGTTCCATTCACATACCGCGAGGCCGTTTATGCCCTCGGCGCGACGAGGTTCGAGGCGACTAAAATTTTAATCGGCTACATAAGACCCGCAATAGTTTCGGGAACGATACTCGCCTTCGGAAGGGCGATAGGTGAGACCGTTGCCGTGTCCCTCGTCATAGGGAACACCTTCAACATGACCTGGCAGCTCTTCGCCCCCGGTTACACGGTATCGTCGCTCATAGCGAACCAGTTCGGGAACGCCTTCATCTACGAGTACATGACGCCCGTTCTATATGCCGCTGGCCTTGCGCTCTTCCTCATAGGCCTTGCCGTGAACCTGCTCGGCCTCAGGATTCTGGGGAGGTGGGAGGAGAATGTCAAAGCTTAACGCGAGAAAGCTGAAAGAGAAAGTGTTCCTTGCCTGCGTTGGGGTCTTAACTTTCCTCGCAATCCTCCCGCTCTTCCACATCATCCTATCGGTCGCGGCCAGAGGCCTGCCCGTCATAGCGGAGCGCGGAGGGAAGTTCATAACCGGCACGCTCTCCGAAGGTGGCATAGGTCCGGCCATAGCCGGAACCTTCCTGCTGACGTTTTTGGCGGCTTTATTCGGCCTTCCAGTTGCGTTTCTCGTCGGCCTCTATGCCTACGAGTTTCCGAACAGCACCATAGGCAGGTGGACGAAGACGCTCCTTCAGATAATGCTCGAGTTCCCCACGATACTCGTTGGGGTCTTCGTGATGCAGATTCTTGTCATTCCGATGGGAACTTACTCGGCCATAGCCGGCGCGCTGGCCCTCGCGATAATCCTCACACCCTACGTCGCCGTCTACACCCACGAGGCCATGCGTGAGATACCGTTCACATACCGCGAGGCGGCCTTTTCGCTCGGACTCACGAGAGCGAAGGTTCTCTTCCGGGTCCTGGCGCCGATGGCGAAGCGAGGAATACTGACGGGAGTCCTAATAGGGCTCGCCAAGGTTGCGGGGGAAACAGCACCTCTCCTCTTTACCGCTGGCGGGCTCTACGAGAGCTATCCCGACTCAATCACGAGGCCCGTTGGGGCAATACCGCTCCTTATCTACCAGCTCGTCCAGAGCCCGAGTAAGGCCGACCACCAGACCGCGTGGGGGGCCTCGCTCGTTCTCCTGCTGATTTTCCTCGGGATATTCATACCCATAAGGCTCAGCCTTAGGGAGGTGAAACTGTGAACTACGCGATTGAGACGAGGAATTTAAACGTCTACTACAGCTCAAACCACGTCATCAAGGGCGTTGATCTCGAGATTCCCGAGAAGGGCGTCTTCGCGCTCATGGGGCCGAGCGGCTGCGGAAAGTCGACGATGCTGAGGACGTTCAACAGGCTGATAGAGCTCAACGAGAGCGCGAAGGTTGAGGGTGAGGTCAGGCTCTTCGGGAAAAACATCTACTCCCCCGACGTTGACCCGATAGAGGTTAGAAAACAGGTCGGCATGGTCTTCCAGTATCCGAACCCATTCCCCCACCTGACGATTTACGAGAACGTTGCCATCGGCCTGAAGCTGAACAACCTGCTCCCCAAGGATGAGATACCGAAGAGGGTCGAGTGGGCCCTTAAGAAGTCCGCCCTCTGGGAGGAGGTCAAAGACAGGCTCAATGATTACCCCTCCAACCTGTCGGGCGGCCAGAGGCAGAGGCTCGTAATAGCGAGGGCCCTCGCTATGAAACCAAAAATCCTCCTGATGGACGAGCCAACGGCGAACATAGACCCGGTCGGAACCGCGAAGATTGAGGAGCTTTTGTTCGAGCTGAAGGACGAATACACCATAGTCCTCGTTACGCATTCACCAGCGCAGGCGGCGCGCGTTTCCGACTGGGTGGCGTTCCTCTACCTCGGGAAGCTCATTGAAGTGGGCCCGACGAGGAAGGTCTTCGAGAATCCCGAGCACGAGCTTACCGAGAAGTACGTGACCGGAGCCCTGGGGTGATTTTGAATGAGAAAACTACTCGATATGGGGATTGAACAGCTGAAGAAGATGATTAGGGAGATGGCGAACGGCTCGGTTGAGGCCCTCGAATCGGCGAGGAGGAGCATAGAAGGCGACTTCGACTCCGCTGAAGAGATATCGAGCAGGCTCCACATAATAAGGTCTGACGTCCTCGAGCTTGCCACTGAGTTACTCGTCCGCTACTCGCCTGTTGCGAGTGACCTGCGCTTCATCCAGAGCGCCATAGACGTCTCCTACGACCTCTACAGGATTTCGAGGTACGCGATGGAGATAGAGAGGACGGCGAGGATCGTGAAAGGCCCCGTGGAGCTGTCGAGGAAGGCCTTTCCCCTGACGGAAGAGGCGGTTAGACTCTCAGTCGACGCCTTCAGGGAGCTCGACGAGACCCTCGTGGGAAGGCTCCTCGAGCTCGACAGGATTATCGACGACTACTACCTGCGCTCCCTCGAAGCGCTCAACGAGAACCCCGAGAAGGCCGCGGACGCGCTGATAATGCGCCACCTCGAAAGGATAAGCGACCACGCCAAGGAGATAGGGGCCAAGGTCGTTTACATAAAGGAGGGCAGGCGGATGTAAGTCAAAGCAGAAAGTCATGTTCTGTAGTTCTTGGTGGAACTTATCAGCGTTTCAAGGGCCAATTAATCTCCAGTACGCGGGACAAAAGTAATAAGGGGGAACGCCAAATGTAAAACGGTGGTGATCGTGAAGAAGGTCCTCGTGAAGGAAAACCCAATCGGTCTAATGGTTATGGGCGTGGTGTTCGCCCTGTTTTTTGCGTTCATAGCCACTTCCGTTCTCACCTCCTTCGGCTCTTTTGCACCCGCTGGCTTCGGAATGGCTTTCATACTCTTTCCCCTTCTCTTTGTGGGGATACTCCTCTTCGTTGGGGGCAGACTGCTGGCAGGGGGAAAGAAGGCCTCCAGCCTGTTCAGCCAGGCCACCGTCTCGGAAACCTCAATCAGCTTTCCGGAGGAGCTTGAGTACGAGGTTGGAAGGGTTTTCCTTGAAGGTTACTGGACTTACACCACGACGAGCACCGGGAGCGGAACAACGAGCAGCAGGAACTACCGCACGAGAAGGAGTTTCAGGCCCGCCGGCAAGGCTCGCGGTCTTGAGGTTGAACTTCCGAAGGAACCCTTCAGGATCGAGCTCAAGGCGGATGGAACGGGAACCATCGACGCTCCTGCTATAAGGATCCTCAGCGAACCCTACAAGAACGCCCTCGTTATCTTTCTTACCGATGAGGGCTTGGTTGAAGGAGAGAGTAGCCTAAACCTCAGCAAGGGAAACGACATGGTGCAGGTTACGTTCAGGGGCGAGGGGAAGATGCTCAGGGGGAGAGTTTGGGCGGAGCTCTCCAAGGCCAGGGGAGTCCGTATTGAGTACGGCTCCGGAAACCTGTGGAAAACGGTTGCCAAAGGCAAGGGGAGTTTTGAGTTTTCCTTCTCCACCCTTCCAGAGGAGAAAATTCTCATCTTCTCTCACTACAATACGGTAACGCCTCTTTCAATCCTTAAAAAGCTGGGAGGGGGCCCCATGATCCTTGGACACGGGACCTTTGAGCTCAAGGCGGTATTGGATGTTCCGCTCGCGAGGGACATCGTTGAGAGGGCGATCTTTGAGGTCGTGCTTCCCCATGAGGGCTAAGGATGAGAGTTGTTCCCCTCTCTCCTAAGTTCTTTCCCCGTTTTTCCACGCTCGCGGCTCTCGCCCTGCTCTTTTCCGCCGTGCTCTTGAAGCTGTACCTTTCGCATTTTGAACAGCCTGTGAACGTGGGTAGCGTGGATAGGCTCCTAATCGGGGCGGCCTTCCTGATCCTCACAGCCGCGATCGGATGGATTATCTCCCAGAGCCGCAGAGCTTTTTCCTTTGTCGGCACCGTTTCTGTCTCCGGGAATTCTCTCGTTCTGTCGGAGAAGGTCGAATACGAAACGGGTCGGCTTCTCATCGAGGGACGCTCATATTATCTCGGAAAGGGGAGGCACTACCAGATTGAGAGGAGGTTTGTTAAGTCTTCCTCCGGGAAGGGGTCTGAGATCGTTCCTATATGGGACGAGTTCTTCGTCGAGATAAACGGTGATGGGATCGGCTACTTCAACGCACCCGCTGTTCTTATAAAAACCGGGAAGTACTCTGGGCTGGCCTTGATATTCCTTACGTCAAGGAGCGAAACCCGCTTTCGGGATACTATGCACCTTGAGATAAACGGGGAGGAAGCGACGGTTGAATATCACTTTGATGGAGGTGTCCTCAGGGGTGTTGTTCATTCCTGGCTCTCGAAGGCGAGGGGGATTAGACTCTACATCTCTGGTGGAGGAGGTGAAGTTAAGAAGAAGCTCGGAGGGGGCAGGGAGTTTGAGTTCAGTTACCGACTCCTCCCAGAGGAGGACACGGTTCTTGTTGCCCCCTTCCGCTTCATTACTCCCATGATGATACTGGGTAACCTCGGCGGGTTTTTGCCGTCTCCCCGCGAGGGCCTTCTTTTCGGGCACGGAACGTACGAGCTGAAGGCCGTTTTGAACGTACCTTTCGGAAGGGACGTCGTTGAGAAAGTGACCTTCAGGATTGAAGCCGGTAAAAACTAATGAAAAGACTGATCTGTGAAGAATCTAATCACCGGAGCTTCTCGGGGATGGCCCTCTCCCACTGCTCCCTCGCGAGCTCACCTGTGTATTTGAACTTCTCCACCTTCTTCTCGGCCTCCTTGCGCTTCTTCTGGTGCTCCTTCAGGAACTCCTGCACCTTCTTGATGAGGTAGCGCTTGCACTCACCGCACGTCAGCTCTCCAGCTTTACACGCGTGGTAGCGCTCCATCAGCTTCTTGTCGTCCTCTTCGAAGAAGATCTCCAGCCACTTGAAGACGACGCACTTCTCCGGGTTCCCGCCCTTCTCCCTCTGCTCCTTTAAAGTGGGCTGACCGCCGGTTAGGGCGAACCTCCAGATTTTCTTTCCAGCTTCCTCGGGGTCGTCGGTGAGGTAAACCGCTGTCTCGGGTTTGGACGCGCTCATCTTCCCCTCAAGACCCGTCAGCGGTGGGACGAACTTCGAGTGGAGCGCAGCTGTCTTGTAGTAGCCGAGGCTCTCGGCGAAGTCCCTCTGGAGCCTCCAGTAGGGGTCCTGGTCAATTGCTGCCGGAATTAAACAGCGCTTCCTCTCGAAGAAGGTCGGTGCGGCCTGTATGGCAGGATAGAAAATCATTCCAATCTTGCTCTGCTCGTTGAAGCCGAAGACAGCTTTGGCCATTGAGTAGTTTATCTTCTTCGCTATAGGCAGGGCCATCTCGTAGATTTTGGTGAACTCGCTGTCCTGGAAGATGAAAGTCTTGTCGGGGTCGAAGCCGACCGCTATGATGTCGAGGATGTTTTCATAGGCCCAGCGCTTGGTCTCGTCCAGGGTGAGGTTCTTGAAGAGGAACTTCTCGTCGTCGGTTATCTGTATGTAAAGGTTGACGCCGAACTTCTCCTGGAGCCACTTGGTGGCGTAGAAGGGGATTATGTGGCCTATGTGCATCGGCCCGCTCGGGCCCCTCCCCGTGTACAGGAAGAAGCCCCTTCCGCTCTCGTAGTCCTCCAAAATCTTGTCGTAGTCCCTGTGGGAGAAGAAGAAGCGCCTGCGGAAGTAAATGGGCAATTCGCTCTTCGTGAGCCTTGCGGTCCTCTCAAGCAGCTCGTCCGTCAGCGGGCTGGTTCCGAACTGCTCTATCAGCTTGTCGTAGTCCACCATGCCCTCAACGTCCCAGGGGGTAACCTTAAACTCCAATTTCAACACCTCCATTTCCAGTGGAAACGAAACTCGTGGCTAAGGCGGTACAGAAGAGAGGGACTTCACCAAAGCCAAAAACAACCACCGAGCATGGGAAGAGAAAGGGAAGAGGAGAATTTAAAGTTTTTGGAAACCGCTCTCACGAAATTCTTAAAAACTCTAATCGCGTTTATATAATCATGCTTAGAGAATTTGTCAACCGTCGGGAGGAGATAAAGACACTCAAAGACCTGTGGCGCAAAGAGGGATTAACGCTCGCTCTCGTTTACGGAAGGAGAAGGGTTGGAAAGACGAGGCTTCTTGAAGAGTTTTCGCGGGACAAGAACAGGGTGTTCGTGATATTTGAGGACAAGCCGAGGGAATACAACTTCAGACTCCTCTCCAAGAAGGTTTCCGAGTTCATTGGATTCAACGTTGAGGTGAGAGATTTTCCGTCGCTGTTCGCCCTGCTGAAAAGACTGACGAACGAAAGGGTTCTCGTAGTCCTCGACGAGTTCTCCTACCTAATCAAAAAAGACAGAGGGGTACTCAGCGAGCTCTCGCGGGCCATAGAAGAGAACAGAGACCTCAACGCACTCATAGTGGTGTCGGGTTCCCACGTCTCCCTGCTTGAGCGCGAGTTCTTCGACTATTCGAGCCCCATCTACGGAAGGAGCGACGCCAACATCAAGGTCCGGCCGCTGAAGTTCAAGCACCTTTACGAATGGTTCAACGCGAGTACGGAAGACCTCGTGAAAATATACTCAGTTACTGGTGGAACGCCCAAGTACCTCGAATTCTTCAGCGGGAGGAACGTCGAGGAGGAGATAAAAGCCAACTTCTTCAACTCCTCGGCCTTTCTCTTCAGGGAAGCAAGGGCGCTCCTGAGTGAAGAGCTGAGGGAGCTGTCCACTTATCTGGCCATACTCGAGGCGATAGCGAGGGGGAACACAAAGGTTACCCAGATAGCGAACTTCTGCTACATGAAGGAGAATCAGGTTGTGCCTTATCTCCGGGTTCTCGGCGAGCTCGGAATAGTGAGGAAGGTAACTCCCCTCTTTGGGAAGAAGGGAATCTACGAGATAGCCGACAACTACTTCCTCTTCTGGTCGCGCTTTGTGAGCCCTTACTACGAGGAGATTGAGGGAAACTTCACCGAGGCCGCCGTTTTCGACTTCGAAAGGAACTTCAACACCTTCCTCGGAAGGCCCTTCGAGGAAATCGCAAGGGAGTTCCTGATTGAGGCCAACCGAAAGAACCTCCTGCCGTTCCGCTTCACCAAGCTCGGCAGGTGGTGGCGCAGAGGGGAGGAAATAGACATCGTGGCTCTCGACGAAGGCTCGAAAAAGGCCCTATTCGTCGAGGTCAAGTGGAGCGACCTGACGGCGGGAAAGGCGAGAAAAGTCCTGAGACAGCTCGAAAAGAAAGCCGAGCTCGTTGGATTGGAGGACTACGAGAAGCACTATGGAATAATCGCAAAGAGAATCGAGGGGAAGGAAAACCTTGGGCTGGCCTTTGACCTGGGGGATTTTGACGAGGTCTTTACCAAGCGCTTAAGCAAAACGGCAGGGAGTAATGATAGCTTGAGCATCGGGGGCGAGAGCTAACTAGCCTAGATTTTTGGAAAAGGTTAAAGTTGGGATGACAAAGATTCAGTAGGGTGAGAGAATGGAAGTGGTTGTCGAAGCCGTCTATGAGAACGGCGTCCTGAAGCCTAAGAAAAAGCTCAACCTTCCTGAGGGGAGTGAGGTCAGAATTAAGATAGTCCCAACAAGAGTGTCCGAGAGGACCTTTGGGATAGCGAAGATGAGCAAGAGGGAAATTGACGAGATAATCGAGGAGATTGAAGATGAATGGTGAGATGAACGTCTTCTTTGATTCCAACGTTCTAATATACCATCTCGGTGGAGTAGAACTGGCAAAGCCCCTCATTGAGAGCGTGGAAGATGGTAGGATTAAGGGATTCATTAATCCCATCGTTGCTTCTGAGGTCCTATTCTTTTATGTAAAGGCCAAGACAGGTTTAAAATCCTACGAAATCAAGAAAAAGCCGTCAGTTCTTGCAGATATCAAGCTTGAGCCCGTCTTTGAGCTGTTTTCACTCTTCAACATGCTCGATGTCAACTCAGAGATTGTCAAAAACTCGAAGAGGGCAATGGAAAGTTATTATCTGCTTCCCAACGATGCCCTAATAGTCTCGACCTGCGAGTTCTATGGAATACGGAGAATAGCAACGTTTGACGAGGATTTCAAGCGTGTCAAATGGCTGGAGATTATCAGCAACCAACAATGAATACTCGAAAAGGAAAGCCCATAAAAACTCCACTGCTCATCCTCATTCATGGACCGCGAAACCGAGGGAACGCTCTTAGCTCTCATCGTGCTAATCCTGCTCGGCCTCGAGCCGGTCGTAATCAAGGCCAACCCGGTTAACCCATTCGCCTTCGCCTCGCTGTCCGCCTTAATAGCCTCGCTAATCCTCTGGCCTGTTATACTTCTCAGCGGTCGGGCGAGAGAAATCCGAGAGAAGCCGGCAGAGCTGAGGAGGGCCTTTCTAACGGGCCTTTTCGCGACGGCGATAGCCTACTCGCTGTTCTCCTACGGGACGAGACTGAGCACTGCTATAAACTCGGCAATACTAACGCGCTTCGAGGTCTTTTATTCATTCCTCATTTCGTGGCTCCTCTTGAGGGAGAGGATAACTGGAAGAGCGGTGGCTTCGGCCCTGGCCCTAATCGCGGGCGTCTTCCTCGTGGTTGCGCAGGGAAAGAGACTAGAGATCCTGAGGGGCGACGTTCTGCTCCTCCTAACTCCCCTCTTCTGGCAGCTCGGGCACGCGATAGCCAAGAGAACCGATTACAACCCATTAACGATAGCAACGCTGAGGAACACCTTCGGCGGGCTTCTCCTCCTCATACCGGCCGTTGCGACGGGCTTTGCCTTCACGAAGCTCGCGCTGGCGGAGGGGCTGATAATAGCGCTCACCCAGAGCCTCTGGTATTTAGCGATAGCGCGGATTAACCTCTCGAAGGCGACGGCGATTCTAACGCCCGCGCCCGCTTTGACTGCCCTCGTCTCGATTGCTCTCCTCGGCGAGAGGGTAACCCTCTATCACCTCGCGGGCTTAGCCTTAATAACCCTCGGAACGTTAGCCATCAGCAGAGAGGAGGGCGGGGTGAGAGAATGAAGGTCGTAATCCTTGGCTCGGGTTCATACAGCGGGACGCCCAAGCCCCTCTGCACCTGCGAGAACTGCTCGCGGGCGAGGATTAACCCAGCCCTGCGGAGAACGCGGTTCTCGCTCTACTTTGATAAAACGCTCGTTGACCCGAGTCCAGACCTTCACTACCACCTGGAAAGGCTGAACAAGAGGGTGGAGCGGGTTTTAATAACTCATGGCCACTTCGACCACATCTTTGGCCTGCCAGAGCTCCAAGTCTTCAAGCGCCTCAAATTTTACTCCCACAGAGAGGCACTTGAAGTCGCGAAAAGCTTAGCTAGGCTGGCCTTCGGCTCGGAAAGCCCGGAGGGGCACGAGTGGAGCTATAATAAGCTTGAGTTCTGGGAGGAGACGAGAGTCGGAAAGATGAAGGTCGTTCACTTCCCGGTTACCCACACGGTAACGGCAGGGGGCTTCGTCATCGAGGTGGGAGGGAAGAGGATAGCAATAACAGGTGACACGGGGCCGGAGATTCTGAAGGACGAAAGAGCAATAAAGCTCATGGAGGGGGCCGACCTGCTTATAGCGGAGATGACCCACAGGGAAGCCATCCCCGGCTCGCATCTTGGAGTTAGGGAGGCGATAGAGCTGGCGAAGAGGGTCGGGGCAGGCTACACAGTCTTCGCGCACATAAGCCACAGCAACTATCCTCACGAGGTTCTGGAGAAGAGGGTCAGAGAAGCAGGGATTCCGGGCGAGGTCGCGAGGGACTTCACGTGGGTTGAGGTTTAGATGCGTCTCTTAACGCTCGCTGGCTTCAGGATCCATCCGATGCCAAACAGTACAAGGAGGATTGCTATTATCCCGAGGAGGTAGCCTCCTGTCAGTGCATACGATGCGGTGAGAAACAGCCGGAACAGGAGGAAGAGGAGGGGTATCGCGATAATGAGGATTAAGATCTGAAAGTCCTCTACAAAGGACTTGATTTTTCTTTTGAGGCTCATGTTTCTACCTTGACTTTTTGAATTAAATATTTTGCGGCTTTGTATTGCTTTTCGATTCCCTGGGAGTCTTATTGCAACGGCCCTGATTATGCAGGCAATGTTCACAGCAATTCTCTTTCAATTCTCTAGAGTCTTATTGCAACCTTCGAGTTTAAGCACTTAGTCAAGTCTAAAAAAGCTTTCAATTCTCCTAGAGTCTTATTGCAACTACGCGCTACTACTGATGAGGAAGGTAGCAGAACTCCCTTTCAATTCTCTAGAGTCTTATTGCAACGGGAAATATACGTCGATATTGACGCTTATAGGGAAAGCCTTTCAATTCTCCTAGAGTCTTATTGCAACCTGGGTTGGCTGGTCTTCGGCATTGCCCTCATCGGCCTCTTTCAATTCTCCTAGAGTCTTATTGCAACAGGCCGTCCCCGACGCATGCATGGCATCCGCCGGATCCCTTTCAATTCTCCTAGAGTCTTATTGCAACCTTGTCCGTACTTCTTCGCGTAAATTCTGCTCGCCTTTTCTTTCAATTCTCCTAGAGTCTTATTGCAACTTGCCCGGCGGGGTTCACATCTTCTATTTGGGTTTCCTTTCAATTCTCCTAGAGTCTTATTGCAACAGGGCGCGAAATTTGCCCTTTCGCCCAACGAAGAAATAAGAACGTCCCAATATTTAAGCCTTTCTGGAAATCGGTCTTGAAACGATCACGAGGGAACTCGGATTGAAGCTCTGAAACACCTCCAATCGGCTAGCCTGGTCCTAATGTTCTGAGATAACAAAATTGAGGTCGAAATGCAGTTGATCTCCAAAGCTCCAAAAGGGGAGAATTTTCAAGGCCGAACATTAAACAGGCTCTAAACCAGAAACGAACAATTTTAAACAGGTTTTATCCGGATTAGGGGAGCGGAAGTCGTCTGCTCGATGTCCTGAAGAAAATTCGTTACATTAGATGATTAACATTGTTACAGAATGTTATGTTTTCGAAATAGTTGAAATTCATCTCCAGGGCTTTGAAATGACTTTGCTGAACAAAAACAGCCGTTAAAGGTTATTTTTCCTGAAATACAGTAGTTTGAGCATGATAATGGAAGAAAAAGGCTCAGAGTTTCCCGTTTTCCCTGAGCCACTCGCCGTACTTAACGAGGGCGTAGACGGCATCAACCGCGTCCTCGGTGGTCTCGTAGACGGGGATGCCCTTCTGCTCGATGTTCCTCGCCATCTTGTGCGGGAAGTCTCCACCGGGGGCAACGAAGACAATCGGCTTGCCGTAGGCCTTCATTCTCTCGACCGCGTCAATGATTCCCTCGTCAAGGGCCGGGCTCTGGAAGAGCGCGATGACGACGAGGACGTCAACGTTCGGGTCTTCGAGGGCGTAGCGCATAGCTATCTCGTACCTGCTCGACGGGGCGTCGCCTATGACGTCAATCGGGTTCTTGTAGGACATGTGAGCGGGAAGCTTTCCGGCCCTGACGTCCTCCTCGAACTTCTTCAGCGTCTCCTCGCTAAGTTCAGCCATCTTCAAACCGCGCTCGAGCAGGCCGTCGCTCATCATGACTCCTGCTCCACCGCCGTTGGTGACTATCGCAACGCGGTCGCCCTTGGCCGGCTTCTGCATAGCTAAGACCTTCGCGTAGTTGAAGAGCTGTCTCATCGTGGTCGCTTCCAGAACACCGCTCTGCTCAAAGGCCGCCCTGTAAATCGCGTATGAACCCGCGAGGGAACCAGTGTGGGAAGCTGCTGCCTTGGCACCGGCCTCGGTCCTTCCGCTCTTGAGAATCACGACGGGCTTCTTGAGGGTAACGCGCTTTGCCGTTTCGAGGAACTTCCTTCCGTCCTTGACGCCCTCAAGGTAGCCGGTTATAACGCCCGTCTTCTCGTCGTCGCCGAGGTAGTCCATGAAGTCGCTCTCGTCGAGGTCGGCCATGTTGCCGAGGCTGATGAACTTGCTCATTCCTATTTTCTCTCTGGCCGCCCAGTCGAGGATTGCAGCACCAAAGGCACCGCTCTGGCTCATGAAGGCAACCTTTCCGAAGGGCGGCCTCGCCTGCCTCTCCGGCGGGTTGAAGTTGCAGTCGAAGCCGTTCTCAAGGTTCGTGACGCCGAGACAGTTCGGACCGACAACGCGAATGCCCCACTTCCTCGCGCGCTTGAGAAGCTCCTCCTCGAGGTCGGCCCTTCCGGCCTCCTTAAAGCCCGCCGAAATGACTATCGCGCCCTTGACGCCCTTCTCACCGCACTCGTCTATAACATCCGGCACGAACTTGGCCGGAACCGCTATAACAGCGACGTCAACTTCGTCCGGAATTTCTTTGATGCTTCTGTAGACCTTGAACTTCTTCCCGTTGACCTCAATTTCACCGCCCTTGACGTTGACCGCGTAGACTTTGCCCTCAAACCGTAGAGTTATCGAGCGCATTATGGCGTTTCCAACCTTCCCGGGTACGTGGGAGGCACCTATGACAGCGACGCTCTTCGGGTAAAACAGGAAGTCGAGGCTCTCCATGATACCACCCCCTGAAGGCTTTTCGGAGGGCGTATATAAGCTTTCGCGTTATGGATATTTTATCCATTTATCGAACGGTACCGGTGGACTTGTTTATCTTTGTAAAATCCTGTCTTGCTCTATGGAGCAAAAGAGTTATATTGCCGAACGCTCATACAAACGTTAAAGCGTTTAAATTGGTGAGGGCAATGGCCAAGGTGAAGGTTATCACTGACCCAGATGTTATTAAGCTTATGCTCGAAGATACGAGGCGGAAGATCCTCTCCCTGCTGAGGAACAGGGAGATGACTATCTCGCAGCTCAGCGAGATCCTGGGAAAGACGCCCCAGACGATCTATCACCACATCGAGAAGCTCAAGGAGGCAGGGCTTGTTGAGGTCAAAAGAACGGAAATGAAAGGCAACCTCATCGAGAAGTACTACGGGAGAACCGCCGACGCCTTCTACATCAACCTCTACCTTGGCGATGAGGAGCTCCGCTACTTTGCCCGCTCGAGGCTCAAGACGAAGCTGGAGATCTTCAAGGCCCTCGGCTACGAGTTCGACGACGCCGAGCTCCTGAACGTTATGGACGAGCTTCTCAAAAAAGAGCACCAGTACAAGACCGAGATCTCCAGGGAGATAGAGGAGAACGAGGAGAAGCTCAAGGACTTCTCCAACGAGGATATAATCCACGCCATAGAGTGGCTCGCCATGGCGAAGATGGGCAGGGACGAAGAAGTTCTGGAGCTGCTTAAGAAACTTGGTGAGATCCTGAGGAAGTAGGGGATGCTTCATGGGTAAGGGGATAAGGCTTCTCGTCCTCGATGTTCTCAAGCCCCACCAGCCCATTGTTACGGAGCTGGCGCTCGGTTTGAGTGAGCTCGAGGGAGTCGAGGGGGTCAACATAACCCTCGTGGAGATAGACAAGGAGACTGAGAACGTTAAAATAACAGTCGTTGGAGACGACCTCGACTACGAAGAGATCGTCCAGACCATAGAGGAGTTCGGGGGGGTTGTCCACAGCATCGATATGGTCGCGGCCGGCAGGCGGATAGTTGAGGAAGAGGAAACCCCTCAGGACAAGCTGGAGGAGTAAAGGGGAAGTTTGCAATGAGGGAGGTTTTAATAATAACCGAGCCCTCGGTCGTTAAAATCCTGTCCGAGCCCACCCGGTTTTCCATTTTAAAGCTACTCCGTCAGAGGCCAATGAGTGTGAACGAACTCAGCGACGCCCTTGGAAAGGACAGGACGACCATATACCGGCACGTTAAGGTTCTGGAGAAAGCTGGCTTGGTGGAGGAGATTGAGGAGATAGGGAACGAGAAGGTTTACTCACGAACCGCGAGGATGTTCTTGATTAAGGTTGGGCCCGATGAAAGCATTGAGGAGTTCAGGCAGGCCTACCTTCAGGTAGAGGCGGAGAAGCTTGTACGCCTTCTTGAAAAAGCGGGCTTTGAGATCCAGGATCGAGAGAAGCTTAAACTCCTTGCGAAGGAAGTTCTCGACGAAATTGAAATCCGCTCTCAGCCGATAATAAAAAGGATCTCCGAGGCTAACGTTGAGTTGACCGAGGTTGAACTCTTTCACCTTCTCAATATGCTGGTCTTTCTCCAGAGTTGCGAACTCTGCGAAAAGGCAAAGGAGGCCAGGGCTCTCCTGCGGTTCTGATTTCTCAGTGATTCCGCACTTTTTGTGCTTGGCTATTTTTCCCATTGGATGTTCAGTTATATCCCTCAGTGAACAGGAACGACAAAACTTAAATATTTCACCATCGGTGATACATAATGGGGGTAGTCCCCGCACTGTCGCAGGGAGGTATGGAAATGAGGAGGTACACACGGGTTTTGATCCTTTTGATGGCTCTTTTCCTCCTAGCTGGTCTTTACTATCCTTCTGCAAGTGCCGCGAAATACTCCGAGCTTGAGCAGGGCGGAGTTATAATGCAGGCGTTCTACTGGGATGTTCCCGCTGGTGGTATCTGGTGGGACACAATACGGCAGAAGATACCCGAATGGTACGATGCCGGCATATCCGCGATCTGGATACCCCCCGCGAGCAAGGGCATGGGTGGAGCTTACTCAATGGGATACGATCCCTACGACTACTTTGATCTGGGCGAGTTCTACCAGAAAGGGACCGTTGAAACCCGCTTTGGATCCAAGGAAGAACTTGTCAATATGATCTCGACTGCCCACAGGTACGGCATCAAGGTCATAGCGGACATAGTGATAAACCACCGCGCAGGGGGAGACCTTGAATGGAACCCCTACGTTGGTGATTACACATGGACGGACTTTTCTCAAGTTGCTTCGGGTAAATACAAGGCCCACTACATGGACTTCCATCCAAACAACTACAGTACCTCCGATGAGGGAACCTTTGGAGGCTTTCCGGACATAGACCACCTCGTGCCTTTCAACAAGTACTGGCTCTGGGCGAGCGACGAGAGCTACGCCGCTTACCTCAGGAGCATTGGCGTTGACGCGTGGCGCTTTGACTACGTTAAGGGCTACGGCGCGTGGGTCGTCAAGGACTGGCTCAGCTGGTGGGGTGGATGGGCCGTCGGGGAGTACTGGGACACGGACGTCAATGCGCTCCTCAACTGGGCCTACGACAGCGGTGCCAAGGTCTTTGACTTTCCGCTCTACTACAAGATGGACGAGGCCTTTGACAACAAGAACATTCCCGCCCTCGTTTACGCCATTCAGAACGGTGGCACTGTGGTCAGCAGGGATCCATTCAAGGCCGTTACCTTCGTGGCGAACCACGACACAAACATAATCTGGAACAAGTACCCGGCCTACGCCTTCATCCTGACCTACGAAGGCCAGCCCGTCATCTTCTACCGCGACTACGAGGAGTGGCTCAACAAGGACAAACTTAACAACCTCATCTGGATCCATGAGCATCTGGCAGGAGGAAGTACCAAGATCCTCTACTACGACGACGATGAGCTCATATTCATGCGGGAAGGCTACGGCGACAGGCCCGGGCTCATAACCTACATCAACCTCGGCAGCGGCTGGGCCGAGAGGTGGGTGAACGTCGGCTCGAAGTTCGCCGGGTACACCATCCACGAATACACTGGAAACCTCGGTGGTTGGGTCGACAGGTACGTATACTATAACGGCTGGGTCAAGCTAACCGCTCCGCCTCACGATCCGGCAAACGGCTATTACGGCTACTCAGTGTGGAGCTATGCGGGAGTTGGATGATCCTACCTGGTACTTTCGTGCTAATTTTCCTTGAATTTTTATCAAGCTATTCTATCTTTTTATTCTCCCTAGGAACAGAGAGTAAGTAGTAAAGCTTAAATGCAACCATAGTATACATAGACATCAGCGTCATTACCCATAAACAACAAGTGGGTTTAGTGGGGATGGGGGGATGAACAAGCAATTGGTCTTTATCTTCACCCTGTTATCTTTTCTCATTTTGTCCACCCCTGCGGTTAAAGCAGACAAGGTAATGGCCAGTATGCACTGTATACCTACCTCCATTGAGCCGGGTGGTGCAGTAATTTGTGATATTGATTTCAAATTGCTTAACCCCAATGAAACTGCCACTCTCAAACTCAAAAAAGTATATCTCGAAGACAAGGAGATCTGGCCCAGGGGGCCATCTCGGGGAACCGTAATCGTTCCAAACTCTAAATTCCACCTTGGTCCCCATGACATAGAGGGCTCAATAGCGATAACACTTACTTTCAACAATGAAATGGCTGATTGCTATTTTGGGAAGCCTGTACTCGATGACTACAGAGACAAGTTTGGAGGCAGGACATACAAAATCACCGCGGTGGTTGACGGGATATCTACCCCTGTTTCCGCCCAAATAAAGATTAAAAACACAGGACTGTGGGATTCCTTTATCTGGGTCCTGGAGTATCTGATAGTGTTGATATACCTGATATCCATAGCTGTATCCCTTTCCACGAAGAATTTTCCAATTGGATCTCTTCTTTTGGTAGTTTTCTCAGGGTTTGTTGGGGTGAGTATAGCGAGAATTGCAAGTGGTCTCCAGTGGAACTTGAAATACGGATATTGGTCTCCCGACATCCCATCCATTGTTTTTCTAATTTCGATTGTACTGATCTCTGCTCTGGACTATAAGGAAGACAAAAAAAGCTGGAAGCTGATTTTATCGGGTCTCTTATGGCTCCTAATGGTAACAGCGGCAAAGTATGGCTCCAACGGTGATGTTCTTGCAATAGTGCTCTCATTGACCCTATGGGTGACAGTGGAGCTCGTGGGGATTACAGGTAAAAGAGTCAAAGCATACAAAAGGGAGTTGTCTTCCGTGGTAGTAGCTCCTTATTTGATACCGATATCATACCATCTCATGTTGAGTGTTTCATCGTTTGTCTTCTGGGTATCGTCATTTTTCATTTTCCTCGTTGCAATACTGTTTGTGAACGTGCTTTACCACTCCAACTACTCTTCCAAGCGCTATATAGTATTAATGTCTCCGGCCCTAGTCTTATTGTTTATGACAACCAATTCCCCTTACTTCTTGGCCTACGCTCTTCCCTTGCTGGGGATAACCTTTCTTTATGAAAGGTGGGATAATTAATTAAAACTCCTCCACCCATTTTATTGCCTTTGGCACTCTTTTCGCAAGCTCCAGCGCGGTGAAGTTTTCTCCGAACTCTTCCTTTACGATATCCCCGGCGAGGCCGTTTAGGAACGCCCCAACGGAGGCAGACCTCAGGGGGGAGTTTCCAAAGGCAAGCAAGGCTCCAACGAGGCCCGCCAGGACGTCGCCCGTTCCACCGGTAGTCATTCCGGTGTTGCCGGTTCTGTTGTACTTCCAGGTTTTTCCGTCGCTTATGACGTCGTAGGAACCCTTCAGAAGGATTACGCCTCCGATTTCTAGGGCCTTCTCTCTAACCAGTTCGGCCCGTTCCAGCAACCCCTCAGGGGGTTTGACACCGAATAAAATATTGAACTCTCCAGCGTGGGGAGTTAGGACGAAGGTTTTCCCTTCCAGAACGCCCAAGTCTTCGGCCACCGCTTTGAGACCGTCGGCGTCTATGACCATCGGTCTTTCACAGCGCTTTACGAACTCCCGCACGAATTCCTTTGTCTCTTTGGCGAGACCGATTCCGGGGCCGATGACGACGGCGTCCGCCTTTTCGGCAAGCCCAAGCAGGTCATTGATGTGCTCCGGCGAAAAGTTCTCACCCAGGAAGGGTCTGAGGATCAAGTCAGGGTCGCTTATCCTCTTCGCAGGTTCAGCAGGCATCGCGAGGTAAACGAGATCCACGAGATATGAGGCTGCCTTGGAGGCGAGGTAAGGTGCGCCGTAATAGCTTGAGCTTCCACCAACCACGAGCAGTTTTCCGTTCTGCCCCTTGTGTTTTCCTCTCTTCCTCAGCGTGAACTTCGCGTCTCCTGGCCCAACGAGATGATGGAGCTCCCTGGGATAGCCTATCTTCACTATAACGCGCTCGAAGTCCTTATATTCCTCCTTATCCCACTGGAATGTAACAGCGAAGTCGGCTTTGACGCGGACGTTGCTCGGATAACCGCTCGGCAGGTCAACGCTGACGAGTTTTGCCTTTCCCGCGTACTCGTTGATTTTCTCGATGGCCGAGCGTACTGGCTCCCTTGGTTCGCCCTTCGTGCCCGCCCCAAGAAGGGCGTCAACGATGACGTCGTAACCGCTCAGGTCGAGCTCTTTGATGTAGGCGGAGTCCTTGAGAACCTTAATTTCCACGAAGTCGAGCCTTTTGAGTATCTCCCAGTTGTGCCTGGCTTCCTCGCTCCTTATCTTGGCCTCGTCGCCCACCAGAAAAACCGTAACGTCGTTCTCGAAGCTTAGATGCCTCGCGGCAACGAAGCCGTCTCCACCGTTGTTCCCGGTTCCCGAGAAGACCGCAATCCTGAGGCCCCTTCCAAAGCGCTCCTCTATAACCCTTGCCACTCCAGCACCGGCGTTTTCCATGAGCTGGTAAGGTGTAATCCCAAGCCACTTGGCGTTTAGATCCCAGACGTAAACGTCCTCGATGCGCATGAGCACCACCCAAGAGAATATTTAGAAACTGGCGATAAAAACTTCACCCGTTGAGAACTTCCAGCGCTTTCCGATAGCTCTCTTCAGAGTACAGCACGAGGTAAACTTTCTCCACGCTTTTCGCTTCCTTTGAGAACTCCTCGACGGTCTCCCTGAAAGTCTTCACGACTTCCTCAAGCGGACAGCCGTAGATTCCGGCGCTTATCGCTGGGAAAGCAATGCTCTTAACGCCGAGCTCGTCGGCCTTTCTCAGGGCCCCGAGTATGGCCTTTCTGAGCTTATCTTTCCTGTCTTCATCCCAGGTCCCACCGCAGTAGGGGCCAACGGTGTGGATAACGTGGCGAATTCCATGTCTCTCGAGTCTCATAGCCGGCGTTACAACGACCTCGCCGTGCTCTATGTGGTCCTTTCCAAGCTGCTTCTTCATGGCCTCCTTGCTTATCCTGATGTACTCGGCAACGTTTCCGGCGGCGGCCTTGGCTATTGCGTATGCCACTCCACCACCGTGCTCGAGGTATTTGTTGGCGGCGTTCACTATGGCATCTGCCTGAAAGCGGGTTATGTCTCCTTTTACCACCTCAAACTCCATTGTCACTCCCTAAACAAGGTCGTTTTTCTTTCTTTAAATCCTTTCTCAATGGACACTTTTAGACATTAGGGCAATCGTTTCGACAAAAATCTATATATACCGCTTTGATCATAGATCAATATTGAGGCCCCACCGTGCCCCTAAAATAAGAGCGGAGGTTGTGATTGTGGCAAGGAAAAAGAGACTTGACAAGGATCTCATTGATCTCGCGATGGAGATAGGAGGCGAGGAGGCAGTTGAGATAGTCAAGGCTCTCGCAGAGCGAAAGGACGCGACCGACGAAGAGCTAGCGGAGAGTACCGGGATAAGGATAAACACCGTTCGGAAGGTTCTTTACACCCTCTATGATATGGGACTCGCCGATTTTAAGCGCATACGCGACAAAGAAACCGGCTGGTATTACTATTACTGGAACCTCGACCTCAGAAGGTTGCCCGATATCATACGGGCCAGAAAAATGGAGGAGCTTAAGAAGCTTAGGAAAATGCTCGAGGAGGAATCCGGGGAGATCTACTACTGGTGCGGCAATCCAGGACATCCAAGGCTGACTTTCGACGAGGCTATGGAGTACGAGTTTCAGTGTCCCATATGCGGAGAAATCCTGATGCAGTACGACAACAGTGAGATAATCGAGGATCTCAAGCGAAGGATCGAGGAGCTTGAGCTTGAACTCGGATTGAAGAAATCAAAGAAGGCCAAGAAATCTTCGCGGAAATCAGGGAAATCGTCGAGGAGCAAATCCAAGAAATCCTCAAAAACAACCTCCAAGGCAGAAGTCGTCGCGTGATTTAAAGCTCGAACGGTGTTGATGAACTTCGGGGATGGTGAAGATGGAAGAAGTGGTTATTCTTGAGAAGGTTTACGGGGACAGGAGCGGTTTTGACAAGCTCCACAGGAAGCTCCACTCCCTTCTGGGGGACTTGGAAGTTGAGTGGAAGCTATCAGCAACGACCAAGAACTGGGTTAAGGTTTCCCTGAGAGGGGAGGATGAGGAGATAAGCGCAAACCTCGTCAGAGAAGAGTTCGGTGAGGTGCCGTACAGCCTCAAGAACGTCGAGGTTGGGAAAACATACCGGGGGCGCTTCATAGACCTCGGCAAAGTCGGCTACGGCGTCTACGTTGACATAGGAATCTTCAAGCCGAAGCCCAAGGACGCTCTGATTCCGCTCTACTACCTCAAGAAAACCTTTGGAGACAAACCTGTGAGGCAAATGATTCGCGAGTTCGGCTGGATTGACAACCTTCCGGTTGAGGTTGAGGTGACGAACGTTGAGTTCGGCGCAAGGGAGGTTGAGCTGGCCTTCACAGAGAAACAGCTGAAAACCATTGAGCACTGGCTGAGTGACGGTTACGACAAGCTATTCATAACCGGGACGATAAGCGAGAGGGTCGAGGAAGCGCTCATCAAGACAGGCCACGGCAGGGACGTCAGGAGAATGGAGGAACTGGGCCTGATGGAGACGCTTCTCGTCCTCAAGAGGGGAACCCAGGCCCCGGGAATCATCAAGGCAATTGGTCCGCACCTGAAGGGAGCAGTTTTTGGCGCAATCAAGTTTTAGCTGGTTCTCTCTTTGGTATTACCTTCCCTGTGTCCCTCGAGTGAAAGACGAACCTGACGGACAAAACCGTAAGGGTTACTGCTGCGTAGGGGAGTAGGCGGGTACTTGAAATGGATCCAGTTAGGAAGATGAGGAGGAGGAACGTCAAAAACGGAGTTGGTCCCTTGCTGTTCCTCAGTGTCGTTACAATCGTTCTTGTCTTGAAGAGGAGGGCGTACAATACCAACATAATCGGCAAGAGGAGCTGCAATGCGACGGTTTTCCACTCAAAGGATTCTCTGGATCCGGTCCATATCAATCCCCTGCTGATGATAATACCGATGCCAAACAGGACGAGGGTTACGTAGATAATGTTCCTTCTCCTCCGGGGAAACATCATGATGAATGCCAGGGGCAGTACTGCGTTCCAGGGTTCTATAGCTATTGCCACCACGGTAAACATCGCAAGGGCTATTGTCTGGAGCAGCGATTTGAGAACTCTTGGGGAGAATACGAGCGAAGTCATTACCGAAATGGAGAGAACGAAAGCCGTTATTCCAATGAACTCGGGTTTTGGTGGATATACAATGCTCCTGAAGAACGGCGCTGAGAACAGCATGCCAAAGATAAGGAACCCGAGCTCACGGGAGCGGCGGGGGGCTGAGTAATGAAGGGCGGTCACGAGAATGAGGAGCAGGAAGAGGTAGAGATAAAACGCCGTTTCCACTGGGATCGAACGTTGAATCCCGATCCTGTTGTACAAATCTCGAATAACGGCCAGAAATGAGCTCATATCCGGAACTCCTGAGTTCACAATCCATATCGTGATAGTTGAGACTGAGAGGAGGTAGAAGATGTGTGCATACTCACCCGATCCCTCCAGATGAAGGGTAACGAGGACAACGGTCGTGAGGGCCGCTCCTAGGAAGAGGGCGAGTCTGATGGGGGAAAACGTCACTCCCTGCGACCTCATGTGAAAAGTGCCTTCCGCTGAGACTGGATTCATGAGTAAGAGTGCCGTTACAAGGCCTATCAGGATCACTATTAACGCCGCCTCGGTGCTCTTTCTCATTTGATCCCCTAGGGCAATAGGGATAATTCATTAAAAACTTAATGTAGCCTGGTCCAGCGCGGCCCCATCGCAACGGTCCCCGCCGGCCTGAGCCGCGCTCTAAAAAAGAATAGGTATGGGAATTTAAAAATCACTCGGATCACTCGGTTTTCTCCTGCTCCTCGCTTTCGCCCTTGAGCTCCTCAAGTTTCTTTACGAGCTTCTCTGCTATCTCCATGAAGGCCTTTGCCGCTGGGGTGTCGCCGTAGAGGACTATCGGGATTCCGGCGTCGCTTGCTTCCCTTGCCTTGAGGTCAATGGGGACTTCACCAAGGAAGTCAACTCCCTCCTTCTCGGCCAGCTTTTTGCCACCACCTTTACCGAAGAGGTCGATCTCGTTGCCGCAGTGGGGGCAGATGAGGTAGCTCATGTTCTCAATTACAGCTATGTAAGGCACTTCCATTTTCTTCATCATGTTTACTGCCTTGCCCGTATCGAGCAGGGCAACTTCCTGTGGCGTAGTGACTATAACCGCTGCATCGAGCTGGACGTTCTGAACGACTGTGAGAATCTCATCGCCCGTTCCAGGCGGGAAGTCAATGATCATGAAGTCGAGCTCGCCCCACTTGACATCGCCGAGGAGCTGTTTGATGGCCTTTGTAACGAGGGGACCGCGCCAGATTACCGGCTGATCCTCGCCGACGAGAAAGCCCATGCTCATAACCTTGATCGGTGTTATCTGACCGAGAAAGTCGTTCATCGGTGGGAGCATCTCGAAGCGACCGTCTTCCATGCGCTCCGCCAAAACATCGGCCTTCTCAACGCCCAGCATCTTGGCGACGTTCGGTCCGTGTATGTCGGCATCGAGCAGGCCAACGTGATAACCTTTCTTTGCGAGGGCAGCTGCCAAGTTTACCGCGACGGTACTCTTTCCAACGCCGCCCTTACCGCTCAGAACTGCTATCTTGTACTTCCACTTTTTCTGCTTCTCCTTTATCCTCTCGGTGAGGGGGTCCGCACCGAGACCTCCGACGTTGAGCGTTGGAGTCTTGATCGTCATTTCATACCACCAGCTCAGGTTGATTTTTAGACTTAAAAAGCTTTGTCCAGGAAAGTGACAGTAGTGGTCAAAAATGGGTAAAATCAGCGCATCTCAAAGCCTTCAAGAGCCTTTTTCACCTCTTCCACGCTCGCCTCGTCTTCGAGCGTCGAGAGGTCGCCGAGGCCCTTTCCACTGGCGAGGGCCTTTAGAACCCTGCGCATTATCTTCCCGCTCCTCGTCTTCGGCAGTTTGTTAACGAAGAACACTTCCGCTGGGGCCGCTATTGGGCCGAGGGTTTCCCTGACGTAGTCTATGAGCTCCTTCTTCAGGCCCTCACTCGGGACGACGTTCTCCTTGAGGATTACGAAGGCAACTGGCACCTCACCCTTAATCTCGTCTGGCCTGCCGATTACCGCCGCTTCTGCAACGGCTGGGTGGAGAACCAATGCATGCTCTATCTCGGCCGTTCCAATCCTGTGACCCGAAACGTTCAGCACCTCGTCGGCCCTGCCGAATATCCAGAAGTAGCCCTCATCGTCCTTCATCGCATAATCCGCGGGGTAGTAAATCCAGATTCCCTCATCGGGCTTGCTGAACCTCTGCCAATAAGTTCTTATGTAGCGCTCATCGTCGCCCCAGATTCCGAGGAGCATCCCTGGCCAGGGCTTCTTTATCACGAGATAGCCGCGCTCGTTCGGCTCTGCAGGGCTTCCATCGGCCCTGAGAACGTCCGCATCGACGCCGAGGCCGGGGAACGTCGCGGAGCCTGGCTTCAGCGGGGGCAACTGTAGCCCGGCGGAGGGGTAAATCATGTAGCCACCGGTCTCGGTTTGCCACCAGGTGTCGATTATCGGGCACCTTCCACCGCCCACGACCTCGTAGTACCACTTCCAGGCCCTTGGATTTATCGGCTCGCCGACCGAACCGAGGAGCCTTAAACTTGAGAGGTCGTGCTTCTTCACCCACTCGTCCCCGTAGCGCATGAGCATCCTGATGGCTGTTGGCGCGGTGTAGAATATCGTCACCCCGTGCTTCTCTATCAGCTCCCAGGGCCTGTCTGGCTTTGGATAGTTGAGAGCTCCCTCGTACATCATCACGGTCAGGCCGAGGGTTAAAGGCCCGTAGACGAGGTAACTGTGGCCCGTAATCCAGCCGACGTCGGCGGTGTTCCAGAAGAGGTCGCTCTCGGTTATCCCCCAAGCCCACTGCATGGTCTTGGCCACGTAGACGAGGTAGCCGCCTGTGGAGTGAACGATACCCTTGGGCTTTCCGGTTGTTCCGCTCGTGTATAGGATGAACAGCGGGTGGTTGCTCTCAACGGGGACGGGCTCAACGTACTTATCCGCCCCCTCAAGGAGGTTATGCCAGTCGTAGTCCCTGCCCTCGACCATGTTGACGCCGTTCTCTTCCCTCCTGAGGACGACGACGCTCTCAACGCTCGGCGTTTCGAGAAGGGCCCTGTCAACTATCTCCTTGAGGTTGAGCTTCTTACCGCGCCTGTAGAGGTAATCTGCCGTGATAACCACCTTTGCCCTTGCGTCGTTGATTCTCGTTGCTAAGGCTTCCGCCGAGAAGCCCGAGAAGACGACGCTGTGAATCGCCCCTATTCTCGCGCTGGCGAGCATTGCTATGACGACCTCTGGAACGAGGGGCATGTAGATGACGACCCTGTCGCCCTTTCCTACGCCGAGGTTTTTCAGAGCGGAAGCAAAGCGGTTAACCTCGCGGTAGAGCTCGTAGTAGGTCAGCGTTCTCGTCTCACCGCGCTCGCTCTCCCAGATTATCGCGGCGCGGTTTCTCTTTCCTGCCTTAACGTGCCTGTCGAGGGCGTTGTAGCTCGCGTTGAGCTGGCCCCCGACGAACCAGCGGAAGAAGGGCGCCTTTGAGTCATCAAGAACCCTGTCCCAGGTCTTGAACCAGTCAAGTACCTTCGCCTGCTCGGCCCAGAACTCCTCGATGTTCTCTATGGACTTCCTGTGCTCCTCCCTGAAGGCCCGCAACGGTAGGTACCTTTCTTTGAGGAATCCCTCGCCTATCTGCATTCAATCACCCCCGTTTCTCAAAAATGAGAATTAGGAAGCCTTAAAATTCTTTCGTTGATTGTCAAAATGATAAACGACAAAAGCCGAAAAATAGTTAGGAGGGTCTAATTAGCCAAAAGCCGAAAATAGAATAGCCATTTGTCGAAAACCTCTAATGAGAGGCCCATTTTAACAAAAAATCACCAAAGAATTCCGAAAAAGTTCGGCAGAGATTTACAAAAACGTGTAAAAACATGAAAAAGACAACGTCAAAGTGTCAAATGCTTTTCGAATGTGTTCATCCGTTGATTATCCTCCAGAGCTCCTCTATCTGCGCTATCGGTTCAACTTCCCTGCCCTTCAAGCTGTTGAGTATGAAGTTCTGGTCGAAGGGAATCACCACGTCGGGTTTAACTGGCAGATCCTCCTCGACGCCTGGCAAAGCTTTGTTAAGAACAAGGACGTGTTTCAATCCGAGACCCTCGCTTAGCGCTTTTATTTTCTTCGACAGCTCTATGGACTCGGCCGATGGCTCTGCGACGTCGATGACAACGTCAACGTACCTGTCAACGCCCCTACCGAAGTGCTCTATGCCGGCCTCGGTGTCAACGATGATGATCTCGTTATCCTTCAGCTTTATGCCCTCGAGGAGCTTTCTGACAAGGAATCCATAGGGGCAGGCGCAACCTTCCTCCGCCTCTTCAATCTTCCCTATCGTAAGGACTGCGAGGTTGCCCTTCCTGGCCAAAATCTCCGCTGGGATATCGTCGAGCGTCCAGTCGAAGAGCTCCTCGTCGAGTTCTCCCTGACCCTCAGCTGCCATGAGGATTTTGGCCCTCTTCTTTCCTCCGAGGTGTTCAGCCAAAGTTTTCACCTTCGGAAGGCCGAGCATCCTGTAGAGGCCGGGGTTTGACTCGTCGGCGTCTATGATGAGGACATGGTAGCCCCTCTCGGCCAGGTACTTTCCGAGCATCGCGCTTATCGTGCTCTTTCCGCATCCGCCTTTACCGCTCACGAGCACTTTCATGGTATCACCAAAATTGGAATCAGTAACACGTTTTTAATTTTTTGGAAAAGGCCTGAATGGGAGAGCGATCACACAAGTTCTCTTCCCGTTCCGGTCATCACGAGCTTTCCGTGCTTAACTCCCTTGAGGCTCAACAACCTGTCGGCTATCTCCTTTATTCTCTTCGCCTTTCCCTTCACGATGACGACTTCGAGGCAGTTGTGCTCGTCCATGTGGACGTGGATGCTCGAAACTATTTCATCGAGGTAGTCGTGCTGCAGATCGAGGAGTTCCTTGACGACATCGGCCTCATCGTGGTTGTAGAGCATCGTTATAGTCCCCGCGACTTCCGCATCGCCCACTTCCCACTCGTGTCGTACTATGAAGTCCCTGATGAGATCCCTTATTGCCTCGCTCCTGTTTACGTACCCCTTCTCCTCGATTATCCTGTCGAACTTCTCGAGGAGCTCCTCGGGTATGGACACACCGAACCTTACGACGCCCATATTACCACCCTCACCTCAGGTTTGAAACTTCACCCTTTTTAAGGTAACACTCCAATGCTATCTTGGTGATACCATGCACGAGTGGGCGCTGGCTGATGCCATAGTTAGGACAGTCCTGGACTACGCCCAGAGGGAGGGGGCAAAGAGGGTAAAGGCCGTTAGAGTAGTTCTCGGCGAACTCCAGGACGTTGCAGAAGATATCGTGAAGTTCGCTATGGAGCAGATGTTCGCGGGGACGATTGCCGAGGGGGCCGAGATAATCTTCGAGGAGGAAGAGGCCGTCTTCAAGTGCCGCAACTGCGGGCACACCTGGAAGCTCAAGGAGGTCAAGGACCGCTTCGACGAGCGCATAAAGGAGGACATCCACTTCATTCCTGAGGTCGTTCACGCCTTCCTTGCCTGCCCGAAGTGCGGAAGCCACGACTTTGAGGTCGTCCAGGGTAGGGGCGTTTACGTGGCTGGAATAATGATTGAGAAGGAGGGAGAGGCATGATCGACCCGCGCGAGATAGCGATAAATGCGAGGCTTGAGAAGGTCAAGAGGATAATCCCCGTCGTCAGCGGAAAGGGCGGCGTTGGAAAATCGCTCGTCTCGACGACCCTCGCTTTGGCCCTGGCCGAGAAGGGTCATAGGGTCGGTCTGCTCGACCTCGACTTTCACGGGGCAAGTGACCACGTGATTCTCGGCTTCGAGCCGAAGGAGTTCCCGGAGGAGGACAGGGGCGTCGTCCCGCCTACCGTTCACGGGATAAAGTTCATGACGATAGCCTACTACACCGAGGACAGGCCGACACCGCTCCGCGGTAAGGAAATCAGCGACGCCCTCATCGAACTCCTGACGATAACGCGCTGGGATGAGCTCGACTACCTCGTCATTGACATGCCACCTGGACTCGGCGACCAGCTGTTGGATGTCCTCCGCTTCCTCAAGAGGGGTGAGTTCCTGGTCGTTGCAACCCCGTCGAAGCTCGCCCTCAACGTCGTGGAAAAGCTCATCCAGCTCCTTCTTGAGGAGAATCACAAAGTCCTCGGCGTCGTTGAGAACATGAAGCTCGATGAGGAGGAAGACGTCAAGAAGCTCGCAGAGCGCCACAACGTCCCATACCTTGTCGGCATACCGTTCTACCCAGAGCTTGACGCAAAGGTCGGCAACGTCGAGGAGCTCAT
The DNA here is from genome assembly GCF_000022365.1 of Thermococcus gammatolerans EJ3. Classification (NCBI taxonomy): domain Archaea; kingdom Methanobacteriati; phylum Methanobacteriota; class Thermococci; order Thermococcales; family Thermococcaceae; genus Thermococcus; species Thermococcus gammatolerans. Next base: position 225,737 of record NC_012804.1, read on the forward strand.
GAAGACGGAGTTCGCGGAGAAGATAAGGGAGCTTGCTGAGAAGCTGTGATTTCTCTTCTTTTGTTCCAATGTTTTATTTTTGCCAGTTAACTCCAGAAAGTTCACGCATAAAGTTTTAACCGAGAAGGAAAGTTTAGCCTATGAGACGAGAGACCCGAACACTATTACTCCTTACCTTTCTCTCACCTTTCTTGGCCGAAGTTCTCGGTGGTTCAACACATCCGCTCCAGCTGGTGGTTCAACCACTCTCTTTTCCTTTCCTCTGGCTCTTCTACGGTTCTGGCGTTCTCCTGATTCGCGAAGCGTGGGTGAGGTTCGGTGGTGGACAGGCTGGACTCATGCTCTTAGGCGCCCTCTACGGCGTCGTCGAGGAAGGAGTTATAATCCGTTCATGGTTCGACCCAGACTGGCCTGACCTCGGAGCTCTCAGAGACTACGGCAGGGTCTTCGGCGTGAACGCGAGCTGGGCCGTTCTCCTGACAATCTACCACACCACGATGAGCATAGCTATTCCAATTTTGGTAGTGGAACTGCTCTATCCCGAACTTCGCGGAAAGTCTCTCATTGGAAAACGAGGAGTCCTACTGACCACACTCGCTTTCTGCGCCTCGGCCTTTGCCTTCGCACACCTCACCAGCTATGTCCCTTCCCCTGCGCAGTATTCAGTGGCCCTCTTCTCTGCTCTCGCGCTCTTACTTCTCGCCAGAAAGTTTGGGAGCATTGATGTTCCCTTCACACCAGCGCATCCATTTATCCTTGGCTTTCTTTCGGGAGCAATGATTTTCACGAGCCTTGCATTCCTCCCCAAGGCCCTTCCACCGCTCGCAACCAGCACAGTTGGAACGCTCGCCCTCGTCCTGTTCTTCGCTTCCCTTAACGGGGACGAGAAAAGGGCCGTACTCGGCTTTTTGGCGTTCTGGTTGATAATCTATGATATCCTGCTCGAGCTTGTTGGTGTCATCGGTGAGGCGATACTCGGCCCGCTGAGCTACGTTTTCCTCTTCAGACGTCTAGGCGCGGTAGATCGGGCCAGCACAGACCAACACCAAGCCGAGCGGTGATAAAGGTCATCTTTTAAATTCTGCCTCCAATCAAAAACTAGAGACCAAAGAGCCTTCTTATTGAGTGCTAAATTCTTTTTGATATGGCCTGCAATGAGAAACGCTGATTTTGTTATCTCAAAAACATGAAGTACTTCTTCATTTCAACAACAAAGCGGTTAAAATTTTAAGGCCGAAGAATGAATTCATGGGGAAGTTCTGGGGTGAAAATATGAACCTCGAAGAACTCTTCCAGAATGCAAAAAGAGTTGTCATATGTGGAATCGGGAACGACATCAGGGGAGATGACGCCTTCGGCGTTCTGGTCGCGGAGAGGCTGAAGGAGTTGCTCGACAACCCCGACGTCCTCGTGCTGAACTGCGGGGAGGTTCCGGAGAACTACACTGGTAAGATAGCGAACTTTAAGCCCGACCTGGTGGTTTTCGTGGATGCTGTTGATTTCGGCGGTGAAGTCGGCGAGTACATCACAGCCGACCCGGAGGGAACGCTCGGCGAGGCAATATCGACGCACGGCCTTCCGCTGAAGTTCGTAACCCAGTTCATGAAGACGATGGTCAAGGCGGAGTTCGTGCTCATAGGCTGTCAGCCTGGTTCGACGGGCCTCTTCCAGGAGCCGAGCGAGCTGATAAAGAAGCGCGCCGAGAGATTAGCGGAACTGCTGGCGGGGATTCTAAAAAGGGAATAAGAACCTAAAAGACAAGCAGGGATTGGTTTCTCTTCCTTTTGGACACCAACCGAGGGAGTATTACCTAAGAGTCGGGTTATTGCCTCCGCAGTTCGCCCTTCATTTTCAAGTACTCCTCCCTGCTCAGCGGGAAGCTCTTGGCGGAGGCAAGGAAAGAGTTCACAAGCCTCACCTGCTGTTTGAAGACCTCATCGGGGTTCTCCTTCAGTCTCTTCACGTAAAGCCTGATGAATGCGAGCCTCTCTTCCAAATCGCGCTTAGAACGGAACTTCAACACCGAGCCTCCCCGCATAGTCATTGAGCGCCCTCCAGTCAATTTTCTCTTTGAACAGCTCGTAGAGGAAGAAAGCATCTTCTAAGTCCTTGTCAGTGCCGAGGTAGAGCTTGTACGCTATCTGGAGTTCTATTGGAGATATGTAAATCACCCGCCCGTTGAACCAGACGGGAATCCTCTTTTCGAGCGCCTCCCTGTGGAAGGCATCCTTGGGAAACTTTATTTCGGCGTTTGGGATTATCTCACCCTTTCTGACCATCCGTATTCCAAGCCTGCCGGCAAGCATTTCGTACAGACCCTCACAGGCTTCGGGATTGAGAAACTCAAAGCCAGCTTTCTGCGCGTCTTCGCACATGGAAATGAACTCCTCTTGGGGGAGTGGTTCTATAACGACATCGACATCCTCGGTGCCCCTCGAGCGGCCGAAAAGAATGGTAACGTATCCACTGACTATAACGTAGCGGACGTGTCTCTCAAGAACATCTATGACATCAAATACAAATTTATCCAGCTCGCTGAGCTCGCGATTGAGTACTATTTTCTTCTCCGTAATCTCAATGTCCATGGTCCCACCATGAATCTTTGGAAGCTTTTTTATTTATCCCTTGTGCAATTTTCCCAAATCCTCCCTCGTGTTCACGTTGAAGAAGCTCTCGCGCCACTCCTCGGGGAGGGACTCTATCGGGAGGTAGCAGGGATTGACCTCACGGATTGCCCTGTTGAGGGCGTAGTTTCCGGCTTTTATCTTCTCCTCAAGGACTTCGCGGAAAGCGCTGGAATAAGCGGCGTGAAGGGGTTCGAGGTAGCCGTTCTCCCACCTCGGCACGCAGGCAGTTTTTCCGCTCTTCTTGAATTCGGATATGATGAAATCAACGAACTCGGGGACGAGGAGGGGCATGTCGCCGGCAACGACGAAGGCATCGCCGAGGCTTAGGGCCGTGTAAACTCCTCCCATCGGGCCTATCAGCAGGTTATCAACGACCACGCGGTAGCCGAGCTTTTCCAGTTTCTCCGCGTTGTCCTTTGAAGCAACTAAGATTATCTCGTCTATCTTTTTAGCGGTTTCAAGCCTCTCGATGGTGTAAAGAATCAAAGGCTTGCCGTTGATTCTGTAGAGTAGCTTGTCGCCCCCGAACCGCTTTCCCCTTCCGCCCGCCAAGACAGCTCCGATCATTCTTTCCTCTCCTCGTCGACTTGGATGTACTCGATGGTGCTGATGTACTTCACGTAGTCCATCGCCTTCTTAGGGTTCAGCATGTCGTTCATGAGGTTCTGGAAGTAGTTATCCTTATCGTAGGCGACCTCGTAGTTCACCACAACGTCGAGGTAGCCCGAGTGGAAGTTCTCAGCTTCCTCGCGCGTGTAGAGCTCGAAGGAGACGTGGTAGCCGTACTTCTCCTCTATCGGGTCGCGGATGTTCTCCACGAAGTCCGCCATGCGGTTCATCTTCACAGGGTCGTAGGGTTTGTCTATGACGACGACAACGTCTATCTCTGGAAAGTCCGGGTCGCGGAGGTGCCTCCCGTAGAAGACTATCGAGAGAAGGTTGTCCCCGTAGAACTCCTTGACCCTCTTTATCAACTCCTCCTTGGCCATCTTTAGCTTTGCCTCGTTCATCTCACCACCACCTGAGAAAAGTCCTGGAAAAATAAAAGTTTAATCGAAGGTCGGCTGGTAGCGGTACTCGATGTGGAGCTTGCTCTCGGAGTCGAGCTTTTCAGCCGCTTCAAGCAGGACCTTCCTGTCCTTCTCGGGCAACTCTTTAATCGGGAGCCTCAGCACGTCTCTGACTTCAATGTCGAAGGCCCTCGTGTTCTCGTCTATTCCGAGAGCGGACTTTATGAGCTTCACGGCCTCTTCGCTCAGCTCGCCCTCCTCCTCGATGATTAGCAGGTCGCCTGCGTAGTGGCCCGTAATCCTGGCCGAATACTCGGGGTAGTCCTCGTACTTGAAGCGGTAGAGCTTCCAGGGCATCTCAGACACCCGCCGTCACGGGGTACTTCTTCCTGAGGGCCTCTCCGAGAGAGTGATACTCGTCGTACAGCCTCCAGAACTCGTTTTCGAGGAAGCGCATGGCGACCTTTACCCTGGAGTCCTTCTCCTTGAGGAAGTATCCCGTGACGAGGTCGTGGAGCTTCTCCCTCGGGTTCTCATCCTCGAAGGCCTTCTCGACCAACGCCATGAAGTCGTTGAGAACCGCTTCCCTGTCGTAGTAGCCTATGACGCGCCTGAGCTCCTCGCGAAGGGTGAGCCAGTAGCGGAGCGGTATCGGCCTGTCGGGGATTCTGAACTCGACCTCGTTCTCTTTGCTCGGTGTCTCCTTCGGCGGGAGCGCAATCCAGTATTCGCCCTTCATCTTCTTCTCCTTGATGCCGAGGAGCTGGGCCACGCCGTAGAGTATCTCCTCCGGACTCGGCGGACAGCCGGGGATGTACATGTCTATCGGCACTATCATCTCCGGCCCACCGCTCCTGAGCCTGTCTCTTCCGCGCTGGGGGGAGGTGTTGTAGAGGGCGTAGCTGTTGTAGAAGATTCCACCGCTCGAGGCGCACGTACCCACGGCAACCACTATCCTCGGCTTGGGGGGCATAGCCTCGTAGGCCTTCTTGAGCGCTATCCTCGTTTGCCTTGTAAGCGGACCGGTGATGAAGAGCGCATCCGCGTGCCTCGGGTTGGGGACGACCTTGACACCGAGCCTCTCGAGGTCGTAGTAGGGGCTGAGTACATCGAGCACCTCGATGTCACAGCCGTTACATGAGCCCGCATCAACGTGATAGACCCAGACCGACTTGAGCCTTCTTCCCATCACTCCTCACCCCCCTTCTTCACGAGTATGAACGCTGGATATGCGTTGCCCTCGGTTTCCCTGAGCTTCTCGACGGTCTTGCGCATCTTTGCCTCCTGGGTCAGGCCGATTCTGTCTTCAAGGGCGTACATATCGATGATTTCCTTGGGCAGAATCGCCTTAACGTACTCAATCTGCCTCTCTGTGAAGTCGAGGTACTCACCACACTCCTCGCAGTAGGCCAGCTTGTGCTCCACTACTTCAACGAGGTCCTCCTTGTTGTCGGTTGCTATCTCGAAGATGTTAGTCGGTTCCATAGCTCCAGTCGGGCAGACCTCAACACAGCGGTGGCACCTTATACATCTCGCCGCGTTGAAGGTGAGCCTCTTAACGCCGTGCTCCTTGTCCCACTCGAGGATTAGGGCATCGGGCGGGCAGGCGTTGACACAGGCTCCACAGCCTATGCACTTCTCGGGGTTGATGTGCGGGATTCCCCTGTACTCGGGTGGCTTCTCGATATCAATAAAAGGATAGGGGGTGGTGACAGGGGCCTTCTTGCTGAACTTCTCGACTTCGAAGCGGTTCCACTTCTTGAGCTTCTCGGTGTAGGAGAGGCTCTCGGCCATCAGAACACCCCCCTGTACTTGATTGAGAGCTCGTTGAACTCGGCCTCGGTCAGAACCTTCACCTTGCCCGTCTCGACGTCAACGAACTGAACCCTCTCTGTACAGGAGTAGCACGGGTCAATGCTCGCTATGATGAGCGGTGCGTCTGCGACGTGATAGCCCTTGAGCATCTCCGGCACAGCTGGCAGGTTGTTGTAGGTCGGAGCTCTAACCTTCCAGCGGTAGACCTTGTTCTTCTCGCCGGTCATGACGTAGTGGACGACCTCACCGCGGTGGGCCTCGGTGAATCCTAACGCCTCTTCATACTCGGGTAAATCGCCAATCGGAACCATTATGTCTCCGCCGGGCATCTGGTCGATGAGCTGTTCCACTATCCAGAGGCTCTCAAAGAGCTCGTCCATCCTGACGAGAACCCTGGCCAGAACATCGCCCTCCTTGTAAACCGGAACCTTGAAGTCGACCTCGTTGTAGGCCATCGCGGTCTTCGTCGCCTGGTCGAGCCTCGTGTCAATCCTCCTTCCGCTCGCGCGAGCGGTCGGTCCGAGGACGGAGTAGGCCTTGGCGACCTTGTAGGGCAGGATTCCGACTCCCTCGGCGCGCTTGATGAAGGTGTTGGTGTTCAGGGCGATGTCAAGGAACTTCTTGGTCTCCTCGCGTATCTGCTTGACGACCTTGAGAATCTCCTCCTTGCGGTAGTCGAGAATGTCCCTTCTAACTCCACCGACGATGTTCATTCCGTACTGCTTCCTGTTTCCGGTGAGCCTCTCAACGAGCCACATGACCGGCTCACGGATTCTCCACGCGTGCATAAAGCCCGTGTCGTAGCCGACGAGGTGGGCGGCAATGCCTACCCAGAGCAGGTGGTTGTGAATCCTCTCCAGCTCGAGCATCAGCGTCCTTATGTAGCGCGCCCTGTCGGGTATGTCCACGTCAGCCAAGCGCTCGACCGCCATAGCGTAGCTGACGGAGTGCTGGTAGCCACAGATTCCGCAGATTCTCTCGGCGAGGAAGAGAACCTGGTTGTAGGTGAGCCTTCCCTCACCGGTCTTCTCTATTCCGCGGTGGGAGTAGAAGCCGCGGTAGTCAACGTCAACTATCTCCTCGCCCTTGACGAAGAGCCTGAAGTGGGCCGGCTCCTCTATGCCCGCGTGAACGGGACCCATCGGGACGAGCGTCGTTCCTTCCGGTGTCTCTCTGTACTCCGTCTTCACCTCGGCCATCGGCGAGTGCCTGTAGTCCATGTCCTTCCTGAGCGGGTAAACTCCCTCTGGCCAGTCCTCAGGAAGGATGAGCCTCCTCGGGTCTGGGTGGCCAACTGGGTTGAAGCCGAGCAGGTCCTTGACTTCCCTCTCTATCCAGAGCGCCGCGGGGAGCTTTGCTGCCACGCTCGGGAAGCTCGGGTCGTCGGCGGGCATGTAGGCCTTGAGGAAGACCCAGTAGTTCTCGTCCATGTTCTGCGGTTCAACCTGGACGTTGAGGAAGGGCATGTAGACGAACTTGCCGTTGAGTGGCCTCTCGTCGGTTCCGACGGCGGTTGAAAGGTGTGTCTCCTTGAACTCAGGGTGGTTGTGCCACCAGAGGACCGCATCCGGAAGAACTTCCCTGTCAATGACAAACATGTACTGCCCGTAGGTCATCCTCTTGCACTCTCTAATATGCTCTTTGAAGGCCTCGTAAAACTCCTTCAGGCCCTTTCTCTCGGTAAGAATTGTCTCGACATCAGCCTTCCTGCAGTGGCCGTTTTCGCAGGCCCTGCACTCAAACTCGAAGTGAGCCTCCAAATCCCTCGTCGTTACCATATTCACCACCCCATGAACGCCATGCCCAGGATCACCAAGCCGGCGAAGAACATCCTAACGTTCATCTTCACGACCTGGTCTATTCTCAGCCTTGCGTTTGTCGCTTCGAGGGCCGCTATGATCGGATAGAATGCAACGGTGAGGATGAACTGGAGGGCCAGTACGAGCGCCGCTCTCTCTGGGGTGTTTATCGGCCCGATCCAAGGCATCGTTAGCAGGCTGACGAAGAACCACAGCAGGGCGAAGCGCTTGATGTGTATCGCGTAGTAGAAGACCCCGAGGAGCCTTCCGCTGTACTCACCCAGCGGACCGCCTATGACTTCCTGCTCTGCCTCCGCAACGTCGAATGGGACAAAGCCGCTCTCAACGTAGAGCGCGTAGGCAAGGGCTATGTACGCGAGCACGAGCGACGGTGTGAGATGCAGGTTGGCTATGATGTCCGCTATGTTAAGGGAGCCGGCGTTGTAAGCAAGGACGCCGTAGAGAATGGCTATGAGCGGTTCCACCGTTAGGATGAGCTGGGCCTCTCTGGTAGCTCCTATGTGGCTGAAGGCGTTCTGGACGCTCAGGCCCCCGAGGATCAGGAAGACGCTGACCATCAGGATTACGTAGAAGAACACCACCAAGTTGAAGCCGAAGTCCACTGGTATGACGTTCCCGTAGGGCAGGAGCAGTGCTGCTGAGATAGCAGAGGCCAGGGCCAGGAACGGGGCTGCGGTGAAGAGTAAGCTTTTCGTTGGCTTAACGGATGGAAGGTTGAAGAGCTTCTGGAGGTCGTACCAGGTCTGCATGAGCGGCGGCCCGCGCCTGTACTGGAGTCTCGCCTTGACCCTTCTCGCTATTCCGTCAAGGTACGGCGGCAGGAGGAAGATGATGAGGATCCCAACGAGCTCGAATCCAACTTTGATCGTTGTCTCCATTTCCATCACCTCACAGGGCTATCAGGATTCCTATCACGGCCCCGATGACTACCAGGGTCAGTACCACGAAAGTTCCAAGTCTCATTCCTGGCAGGACGTTCTTGACGATCCTGAGCAGTCTGAGCAACGGTTTGAGGGCCTCCTCGTCTATGTTCATTATCTCCCTCTCGCGGAGGTCGTCGAGGGTCTCAACCTTTGTGTACGGGGTGTCGACTACCTTGGTGAAGTAGCTCGCCATCCAGAGGTAAGCCCTGGTTATGTAGTGGATTACTCCAGCTCCAACGGTGTAGAACCAGTCGCCGAGGCGATAGAAAGAGCCTATCTTCTTCTCGTACCAGTTGTAGTAGCCCTCGGCGTTCGTCCTGTACTCGTCCTCGTCTATTTCTGTTGAACCGCAGTCCCAGGGCTTCGTTTCCTTTCCGAACTCTGGCTTGAAGGTCAGGTACAGGGCAGCCGCGAGTGCGCCGAGGAGTATCACAAAGATCACCGGCGAGAAGAGCACCGAGCCGAAGCCTATTCTGTAAATGTTCTCGGTGAGGGGTGCGTTGAACGGCTCGTTGAGGATTGGGACCACTATCCTGGGGAACACTCCAATGATTAGGGTTAGACCTGCCAGGATCCACTGGCCGAGGAGCATTCCCGCCGGAACCTCCTCGACGTTCTCGTAGCGCTTCATCTCACCGCCGAACTGAGCTCCGTAGAATTTCATTGAATACGCAAGGGTTCCAGCACTGAAGAAGACCGCTAACACGGCTCCAAATATGAGCAAGGGATTTGAGGAACTGTAACCTGAGACGTAGATGAGCCACTTGCTTATGAAGCCGTTGAAGGGGGGAACACCGCTTATGGCGAGCGATGCAAAGAGTGCCGCTAGGGCCGTGAACTTCATCCTCCTGCCGAGGCCGCCGAGCTCGTTGAGGTCAACGGTTCCCGTCCTATACTCAACTGCCCCAGCCGAGAGGAAGAGTGAGGCCTTGAATATGGCGTGGTTGAGGGCGTGGAAGAGGCCGGCAAAGGCTCCGAGTGCCCCTATCGTCCCAAGGAAACCACCTTTTGGAACGAGAACCATCCCTATACCGATCCCCAGCCATATATAGCCCATCTGGCTTATTGAAGAGTACGCGAGCAGTCTTTTGGCGTTGTTTTCCCTGAGCGCGTACAGAGTTGCGTACGTGATTGTGATCATGCCCGCGAGGGCTACGATGATGCCTGCGTCTCCCTCGATTCCCGCTGTCTTCCATACAAGCGCCAGGATTCCGTAGAGTGCCATCTTCTCCATAGCTCCTGCCATTATTGCCGAAACGTGGGATGGGGCTGCCCTGTAGGTTTCTGCAACCCAGAAGCTGAAGGGGAATAACCCAGCCTTGGCAGTGAATGCGATCATCAAAAGTCCTGCAAACACAAGACGTGATGTGTGGTGTGTGGAGAGAGCCGCCCCTATGTTCTCGAACGTTAGCTCCTCGAAGTTTCCGATAAGTGAGTACGCCGTTCCGAGGGCGAGGAAGAGCGGGATCGTGTCGAGGAAGTGCATGGTGATGTAGTACTTGACGCTCGCGTTGACGTCCCTCGCTTTCTCGCTGAAGAAGACTAGTATGAAGGAACTGAGTGTCATTAGCTCCCAGCTCATAACGAAGTACTCCATGCTGTCAACGGTGACGACGAGTGTCATGCTGGCGAGGAACGTGTTGTAGGCTATCGCGTACACCCAGCCCTTTCCCGTTTTCTCAAAGAGATCCATATAATTGATCGCGAATAGCGAAGCCGCGACGCCCACTATGCCTATGATCAGCAGGAAGACGTTTGAGAGACCGCTCACGTTCATGGGGATCCCAAAGAGACTGAACATCTCTGGACCGTTGGTGTAGACGTGGTAGACCTCACCGAGGAGTGCGAGTGACCCCAGGAACGCCATGAAGCTCGAGGCCTTCACACTTACCCTGTAGTCCCTAACGAGGCCTATCACACCGCCAATGATGAAGGCTATGATAGCGTACTCAAGGAACATTTTTCATCACCCCATGAAGCTTATCTTCATGACAACGTCCAGCGTTATCCACGGGGCAACGATGCCTATGAGTATCAGAACGACCATTGCAGCGATCATGAGCTTTGGTTCACCCGTTTCTGCCCTTGGCTCTGGCTCACCGAAGAATATCTCCCTGAACCACAGGAGGACAACCACGAGGAAGATGGCCGCATCGAAGAGAACTACCGCAGGGAAGAGCCAGGAGGCAATGCCCCCTATCTCGCGTGTGCTCATGATTGTGAAAGCCTTGCTGAAGAACAGGCCGAGCGGAAGAACACCGGCCAATCCGAGGAAGCTCAGGAACCAGGCAACGCTGGCCCACGGAAGGCTTCTTTTTATTCCTCTTATGCCCTTGAGGTCTGTCGTTCCGAGGGAGTACACGAAGGCACCAACGCTCATGAAGGCGAGGGCCTTTACGAAGGCGTGGTTAACGACCTGGTAGATGGCTATCTGCAGGCCGACGTCGTGTCCGAGGAGTGCGTAGGCCAGTGTTATGTACGAAACGCCCGTCTGGCCTATCGTGGAATAGGCTATGAGCCTCTTGGCGTCGCGCTGGAGCGGGTAGTATATCATCATGAGAAGTATCAGCGCCACGGTGAGCGCTCCCAGGAGCCAGAAGTCGCCCCTGCCTGGGTTCATGTACTGGATAACGCGGAAGAGCATGAAGCTTCCCAGCGGAACTACTGAAGCCGCGTGGATGTATGCTGATGCCGGAACGGGCCCTGCCGTTGCATCCGGAAGCCACGAGTAGAAGAAGAACTGCGAGCTCATCGCGAAGGCCGCGAAGGTGAGAATCGCGAAGACCTTGTCCTTCGTTGACTGGGAGAGCGAGCCCATATTTGCAAGTTCTTGCCCGTTGCCGAGAAGGACGATCGAGAGCAGCAGGAGGAAAACGCCGAGGTTCAGGACGAGGAATGCCTTCAATGCCTTTCCTTCCGCGTTTCCATGGAAGTTCACGAGGTAAAACAGCGCCACCGCCATCAGCTCAAGGAAGATGGCGAACTGAACCAGGTTCGTTGAGTATATGAACGCCATGCTTGAACCCACGAGCAGTCCGAGGAGTGCGTAGAAGCGCCCCTTGCCTTCGTTGAGGGGAAATCCCCTGTTCGAGGGTCCCAGATAGTCGGCCGCGTAGAGTACGAGCAGGAATGCGGTGAGTATCGAAACGAAGCCCATCAAGACCGATGCCACGTCAACGTTGAGGCCGAATACCTCCCCGAGCTTGTTCCCGGAGGCGTAGGAGAAGTGGTAAACCTTATCAGCCCCGGATCCAAAGAAGGCGTAGGCCCCAAAGCCATTTATTGCCAGTGTAAGGCCAGTTATCAGGATTGCGAGGCCATCGGCGGTTCTGCCCTCCGTCCTATATATGAGCAGCAACAGGAAGGGCAAGAGTGCCGAGACTATGAACACGGTGCCGTTCACTTTTCACCACCCCTTGGTTTTTAACCCTTGGTTTCCATTGAAAAAAATTAATCAGAGGATGACGTAGGCCTTCTCGCCCTCTCCCTTCTCGGCCGAGCTCTTCAGATTGGCAACTACCTTTCCTTCCCTGTTCCAGAGTATCTCGTTCACATCGCCGAACTTAAGGGCCTCAGTTGGGCAGGCCGAGACACATGCTGGAAGCAGACCTTCTGCCCTTCTGTCGGCACAGAGGTCGCACTTGTCCATGATCTTGTTCTCCTCGTCGAGCTTGGGGACGCCGAATGGACAGGCTACGGCACACATGAGACAGCCGATACACTTGAGGGGGTCGAAGGCAACAGCTCCGTCCTTGTCCCTGAAGAGCGCTCCTGTCGGACAGACGTTGAGACAGGGGGCCTTCTCACAGTGGCGGCAGTTGAAGGGGACGGTGAAGAGGTCGGGAAACTCGAAGACCCTGATGCGGGCTTCGCCGTGAGCCATTTCACAGGCCACTTCACAGGCCTTACAGCCGATACAGCGCTTATAGTCGAGGAAAATCTTCTTGCTCATTCCAACCACCTCACTCCTCCACCTTACTAACCCTGGCCGCGACGGCCTTCAGCTCTGCCATCTTGGTTATCTCGTGGGTCTCCTCAAGGGTCAGGACGTTGACGTTCCAGTGCCAGGGCATCGCTATAACGCCCTCCCTGACGTGCTCAGTGACCTCTGCCCTCACGAGAACGCTTCCGCGCTTGGTCTCCACCTTAACGAGGTCCCCGCTCTTTATGCCGTACTTCTCGGCGTCCTTCGGGTTAATCATGACGTACTCCTCTGGCCAGCGCTTCTTCAGGCTGGGGCTCTCGAAGGACATCGTTCCCGTGTGCCAGTGGCCGACCTGCCTGAAGTTGGTGAGCCAGAGCGGGTACTCCTCGTCGGGCATCTCCGGCGGCTCACGCCACTTGACGGGCTGGAGGTGGGCCTTTCCATCTGCCGTCTTGAAGCCCTTCTTGAAGAGGATCTTCGTTCCCTCCCCTGGCTCTGTGCACGGGAAGAAGCATCCTTCGGGGTGCTCGGCGAGGTATTCGGGAGTTGCGCCTTTGAAGACCGGAATAACGCTGTTTATTTCCCTGAGAATCTCGTCCGGGTGCTCGTACTTGAAGTACTCACCGAGCCCGAGCTCCTTGGCTAGCTCAACAAGAATGAGCCAGTCGGGCTTTGCTTCACCGGGGGCTTCGGCGGCCTTGTAAGTCCTCTGAACCCTCCTCTCGGCGCTTATTGCCGTTCCCGTCTTCTCGAACCATGCTGCCGCCGGGAGGACTATGTCGGCGTATTTAGCCGTCTCGGTGAGGAATATGTCCTGCACAACGAGGAAGTCGAGCTTCTTGAGCTGCTCCTGAACCCACTTGCTGTTCGGGGCAGACTTGGCGATGTTGCCGCCGACGATGTACATCATTTTGATTGTGTTACCAATCTCGCGTATCATGCTGGTGAGGTCAAGGCCAACCCAGTCGGGTATCTTGAAGCCCCAGAGCCTCTCGAGCTCAGCTCTCGCGGCCTCGTCGGTAACGAGCTTTCCAGTGGGGAGCTTGTTGGGGGCGATGCCGCTCATCGCCGCACAGAATCCACACTGCGCTCCCGGGAAGACACCGCTCCAGACGCCTTCCTTGCCGATGTTGCCGGTGATCGCTATGAGATTCGCAAGGGCGAGGGCAAACTCAAAGCCGTTGACGTGCTGGTTGAGACCCTCGTTGACGAGAAGGGCCGTTCTCTTCGTCGCTATTAGCCTCGCGACCTTCCTTATGTCTTCAGCTGGGACACCGCTTATCTTCTCGGCCCACTCTGGGGTGTAGTCCTTAACGGACTCCTTGAGCTCCTCGAAGCCAACAGTCCTCTCCTGGACGAACTCCCTGTCGTAGAGCTCCTCGCTTATGACAACGTTGAGCATGGCCAGGGCTATCGCAAGGTCGGTTCCGGGATAGGGCTTAAGGTGGATTGAGGCGTACTTGTGGCCCCTCGTGGCACGTGGGTCAATAACAACCATCTCGGCGCCGTTGTCAAGGACGGCCTTCTCGATGTACTGACCGAAGAAGACCGGCGCGGTTTCAGCAGGGTTGTGGCCCCAGATGACTATCAGCTCGGCCTTGGCAACGTCCTCGAAGGGGTTCGTGGCCGGAGCGCTTCCAAACACCTTGGTTCTCGCAGGGGCGTTGGAGTACTGGCAGTACCTTCCCGGGAAGTCGAGGTGGTTGGTTCCTATTGCCTTTGACAGCTTGTGGACGAGGTAGTTCTCCTCGAGGGTTATCTTCTCGCTTCCGAGGAAGGCTATTGCCTCGGGGCCATAGGTCTCCTTGATTTCCTTGATTTTCTCTGCGATTATCCTGTAGGCCTCATCCCAGCTTATCTCCTCGAACTTCCCTTCTCCCCTCTCTCCAACGCGCTTGAGCGGCTTCTTGAGTCTCTTAGAGCTGTTGATGAACTGGTAGGAAGCAACGCCCTTGGGGCAGAGCTTTCCGCGGTTGACGGTGGGGTGGTCGTAGTCGAACTCGATCTTCCTGATGTAGCCGTTAACGCTGACCGCGTAGAAGCGACAGCCGACTGAACACCAGGGGCATACAACAGGTACGAGTTTCTCTGCCATGGCTATCACCCTTCTAATGACTGACCAGTCATTTAGAATGAACGTCAAGACCTTAAATAGTTTTCTGCAATGGCCGAAACAGAATGAACTAATGTGGAAAACTGTGTTAAATGGGTGTTTCAAACACTGGCCGAGAGACGAAGGTGGTTAAGGACGACGTCAACGGCCTTCTTGAGATAGTGCTCCCTTGAAAAGCCCAGACAATCCCCTGCATGGAGATAGTGCATCAAAGAGGCTAAAAACACCTGAAACGCTATGAGCGCGTCCTCAAAACCCACTTTAACGTAAGCAGTAATTCTCCTCGCTCCTTCCCTTAAAAGCTCCGAGCAGGCTTGGTGATAGATATCGTCAATGCTCTTCATCCTCTCGCGAACCGAGAGCATGTGGAAGAAGATCTCCGCCCGGTAGTTCTCTGAATAAAAGCTAAGGAACTCTCTCCCAAGCTGGAGAAGGTAGCTCTCAAGTGTCGGGAACGAAACAGTAATGTAAGGGTCGTTTAAGGACGGCATGGCCATTATGGGCATTACCTCGAAGGCGAGCTCTTTTATGAGGTCGTCCTTGCTCTTGAAGTATAGGTAAAACGTCCCCTTGGCAACTCCCGCCCTGGCGACTATCTCGTCTACCGTCGTTTTATCAAAGCCCTTCTTCGCGAAGAGCTCCATTGCCGCGGAAACGAGCTTCTCGCGGGTTTTACCGGGGGACTTTGTGACCATTCCCATCCCTTCTGACTACACGGTCATTTCCTTATGGACAGCTATGTGCAGAAGGGAATTTAAACTTTCCGCTCGGTGGACATAACATAGAGAACAAAAAAGAGTCTGTAAAATCACAGAACCGAATTAATTAGCTCCTCATCTACCTTTGCGACCTCTGAGAGGAGTTCCCCGAGCTCTCCAGGAACTATCTTTGCGAAAAGCCCCATGTTCATACCGAAGACGTACACACCGTCAGGCATCTCTATTATGGAGAACTTGCACGGCATCATGGCTGAAATCCAGCGGTTCTCGGGCTTTTCGAGGGCCTTCTTTGCGAACTCCTTGTTGCAGATTTCAACGATTGCAAACCTTATTCCGAGCTTTTCAGTGAAGTCATACTCCCCGATAACGCTCCAGCCCAGCTCGTCAACCTTTTTCTTAATCCTCTCGAGGGTTTCCTCAAATCCGTGTTTGCTCTTCACTCCTTTGACCATCTGCTTCATCATGTCCTCCATGCCAGTCACCTGACTGACTGGTCAGGAAAAGGTCTATAAATCGTTTTCCTTCACCTTTGGTTGGTAACCATGGCCCTGATGTTAGCTGGAAGGGTCGTTGAAGTCAGGGATGGAAAGGCGATAGTCGACGTTGATGGCCAGCTCAGAGAAGCAAAGCTGGACTTCGTGAGGAACGTGAAACCTGGGGACTACGTAAAGATTTACTACGGCATAGTCCTTGAGAAGGTCACGAGAGAAGAGGCTGAGGAGACCCTTGCGAGGTGCTCCTACCACCGCTCGAGCAAACTCGAACTGACCTTCACGGTTTCAAACCTGAAGTTTTAGATAGGCCTAAATAACCCGGTCGAGAACCCTGGGTAGGTGAAGCTCATGTGCTTGGCAACCGTCGCTAAGGTTTTGGAAGTTAACAGGGAGAAGGGAACCGCGTGGGTTGACTTCGGGGGCGTTAAGAGAGAGGCGAGGATTGATTTGATGCCCGATGTCAAGCCCGGTGAATACGTGCTTATTCACACGGGTTTCATAATAGAGAAGGTTGACGAGCAAACGGCCAAGGAGATACTGAGCGCCTGGGAGGAGGTCTTCAAAGCCGAGGAAAACGCACTTGGAGGTTACTACTACCCGGGTGATTGAGATGAGCCTGCAGTCGGTTCTTGCCCCCTACAGGGACAGAGAGATAGCTCAAAAGCTCGTGGAGAAAATCAAGGAAGAGGCAAAAACCCTCGACGGCGAGATAAGGATAATGCACGTCTGCGGGACTCACGAGGACACGATTACCCGCTCTGGAATTCGCTCGCTCCTTCCAGAGAACGTTAAAGTAGTCAGCGGACCCGGCTGTCCGGTCTGCATAACACCGGTTGAAGATATCGTGGCGATGCAGCTGATTATGAAAAAGGCCCGTGAGGAGGGAGACGAGATAATCCTCACGACCTTCGGTGACATGTACAAAATCCCCACTCCAATGGGAAGCTTTGCCGACTTGAAGAGCGAGGGCTACGACGTGAGGGTCGTTTACTCTATCTACGATGCCTATAAGATGGCCAAGGAGAACCCCGACAAAACCGTCGTCCACTTCAGCCCTGGCTTCGAAACGACAACCGCCCCAACAGCCGGGATGCTTAACGCCGTCGTCAACGAGGACATCGAGAACTTCAAGATTTATTCCGTGCACAGGCTCACGCCCCAGGGAATAGAGGTTCTCATAAAGCAGAAGAGCAGGATAGACGCGCTCATAGATGCGGGTCACGTCTCGACGATAATAGGCGTCAGGGGCTGGGAGTTCCTGAGCGAGAAGTATGGAATCCCACAGGTCATAGCGGGCTTCGAGCCTAACGACGTCCTCCTCGCGATTCTGCTCCTCATAAGGATGTACAAGGAAGGAGACGCGAGGGTGGTGAACGAGTACAAGCGCGCCGTCAAGTACGAGGGCAACGTTGTCGCGCAGGAACTCATGAACAGGTATTTCAAGGTGGTCGATGCAAAGTGGCGCGCCCTCGGCGTGTTTCCCAAGACTGGCCTTGAGGTCAGGGACGAGTTCAAAGAGCTCGAAATAAGAAACTCCTACCGCGTCGAGGTGCCGAAAAACCTGCCAGACCTTGAAAAAGGCTGTCTCTGCGGCGCCGTGCTTAGGGGTCTGGCGATGCCAACCGACTGTCCGCACTTTGGCAAGACCTGCACGCCGAGGCACCCGATAGGGCCCTGCATGGTGTCCTACGAGGGAACCTGCCACATCTTCTACAAGTACGGGGCGTTGTTCTAACACCAAAGGTTCAAAACTCCCCTCTCGTTTTCAACTTTTGGTTTTGGAAATCTATAAAGGCTCCAAATACCGAGAAAAAGCGGTGAAAGCCATGAAGGCCTACCGTATTCACGTTCAGGGAATAGTTCAGGCCGTTGGATTCCGGCCGTTCATCTATAGAATAGCTCACGAGCACAACCTGAGGGGTTACGTCAAGAACCTTGGGGATGCGGGAGTCGAGATAGTCGTTGAGGGACGGGAGGAGGACATAGAGGCCTTCATACGGGACATCCACCGCAAGAAGCCCCCGCTCGCGAGGATTGATAGGCTTGAGAAGAAAGAAATCCCGCCCCAGGGTTTTCCGGAGTTCTACATCGAGAAGAGCTCAAAGGGTGGAAGGGGAGGGGACTCGATAATCCCTCCTGACATAGCGATCTGCGAGGACTGCCTGAGGGAGCTCTTCGACCCGACGAACAAGCGCTATATGTACCCGTTCATCGTCTGCACCAACTGCGGGCCGAGGTTCACAATCATCGAGGACCTGCCATACGACCGCGAGAACACCACGATGCGCGAGTTTCCCATGTGCGACTTCTGCAGGAGCGAGTACGAGGACCCGCTTAACAGACGCTACCACGCCGAGCCGATAGCCTGTCCCGTCTGCGGGCCGAGTTACCGTCTCTACACGAGCGACGGGGAGGAAATTACTGGAGACCCACTGAGAAAGGCGGCGGAGCTGATAGACAGGGGCTACATCGTCGCCATCAAGGGAATCGGTGGCATTCACTTAGCGTGCGACGCGACCAACGAGGAGGTCGTTGCAGAGCTGAGGAAGAGGACCTTCAGGCCCCAGAAGCCCTTCGCTATAATGGCCGATAGCCTTGAGACGGTCAGAAGCTTCGCCTACGTGAGCAGGGAGGAAGAGGAGGAGTTAACCAGCTATAGAAGACCAATCATAACGCTCCGCAAGAGGGAGCCCTTTCCCCTGCCCGAGAACCTTGCGCCCGGTCTGCATACAATCGGCGTCATGTTGCCTTACGCGGGAACGCACTACATACTCTTCCACTGGAGCAAAACGAAGGTTTACGTTATGACCTCAGCCAACTACCCGGGAATGCCGATGGTCAAGGACAACGAGAGGGCCTTTGAAGAGCTGAGGGATATGGCCGACTACCTGCTCCTCCACAACAGGAAGATACTCAACCGGGCGGACGACAGCGTGATTCGCTTCGTCGACGGAAGGAGGGCAGTGATAAGGAGGAGCAGAGGTTTCGTGCCACTGCCGATAGAGATTCCCTTCAACTACCGCGGTTTAGCCGTTGGCGCCGAACTTATGAACGCCTTCGGCGTGGCCAAGAACGGGAAGGTCTATCCTAGCCAGTACATCGGCAACACGGGGAAGGTCGAGGTTCTTGAGTTCATGAGGGAAGCGATAGAGCACTTCAAGAGAATCCTAAGGGTTAAGGAGTTCGATTTAATCGTCGCCGACCTCCACCCGACCTACAACACCACAAAACTCGCTATGGAGCTTGCCAACGAGATGGGGGTTGAGCTCCTCCAGGTTCAGCACCACTACGCCCACATAGCGAGCGTTCTGGCCGAGAAGAACCTCGAATCAGCTGTGGGAATAGCCGTTGATGGAGTCGGCTACGGGACGGATGGAAACGTTTGGGGTGGTGAGGTGCTCTATCTGGGCTATGAGGACGTTGAAAGACTGGCGCACATAGACTACTATCCTCTCCCGGGCGGGGATTTGGCGAGCTATTACCCGCTCAGGGCTCTTATGGGAATACTGAGCAAGGTTTATGGCATAGACGCGCTTGAAGGGGTCATAAGGAAGTGCTGTCCGAAGGCGATAGAAAGCTTAAAGTACGGCGAGGTTGAGTTCTCGGTCGCTTTGAACCAGCTCGCCAAGGGCATAAACCTCGCCTACGCTTCCTCGACGGGCAGGGTTCTGGATGCTTTCGCGGTTCTGCTCAACGTGGCCTACAGAAGGCATTACGAGGGTGAACCTGCAATGAAGCTCGAGAGCTTTGCCATGAAGGGCAAGAACGACCTCGGCTTTACCGTCCCGATTGAAGGCGAGCTGATAAGGGTTGAAGAGCTCTTCACTCAGGCTCTCGATGTCCTCGAAAAAGCCTCGCCAGCTGACATAGCTTACTCGGTTCACCTGGCCCTCGCAAGGGCCTTTGCAGGGGTTGCCATTGAGAAGGCCAGGGAATTCGGCGTGAAGGACGTCGTGATGAGCGGAGGTGTTGCCTACAACGAGCTGATAGTGAAAACCGTGAGGAAGGCGGTTGAGGCGTCGGGCCTTAGGTTCCACGTTACAACCGAAGTCCCGAGGGGGGACAACGGGATAAACGTCGGCCAGGCCTTCCTCGGCGGACTTTACTTAGAGGGCTATCTGACGAAGGAGGATTTGATGCTGTGAAGGTTTAAGTGTGGAACGACCCAAATAGATGCGGTGGGAGTCATGGGGAAGGTCATCACGATTAGGGTTCCGGACTGGATTGGCGACGACTTCATCAAACGGATAGAGCGTATGGTTGAAGAAGAGATAGAGAGGGCCTTCGCCTCCGGTAGGGTGGATAGGGAGACGTACCTCCGTTTCGTCGAGACCTATAGCACTACCAAGGACGTTCTCCTCGAAAACGATGAGGAACTGCTCGCTGAGATGAGAAAAAAGGAAAAGGCGAGGATAAATGACAGTTATTGACACCAACGTGGTCATGAGACGAGTCAAGACAGGAGAAGAAATATCGGAAAACATCACGGAGGTCACTGCCGTTGAGTATCCTCCCGTTTTAAGCTATCGAAAGTTTAACGGAGAAATCCTCCTGATAACACGCAGGACAGTGGCGATAGCCATAGAGCTCCAGAGAAAGCTTAGAGAAATTGGAAAACCAAAGCAGTTCGCGGACCTTATGATAGCGGCCATTTGTATAGCCAACGGCGAGAAGCTCATAACTTATGATTCCGATTTCAAGGACATCGCTGATGTTTCAGAACTGGAGGTGGAGGTTCTCTAATGCCCGTAATCCCGAGGGAAGAGCTCCTCGAAATCCTACGCGAGGTGAAGGAAAGGCTGAGAGATATCCTCGGCGACGACTTAGTCGAGGTCATCCTCTTCGGCTCGTACGCGAGGGGTGAGGCAAGGGAAGACAGCGACGTTGACGTTTTAGTCGTAGTCAGGAGAAGGGTAACACTCGAAGAGTACGACAGACTCAGTGAAATTACAGAGAAATACGTTCTGGAGAAAGGGTTAGTTATCTCGCTCATCGTTTATCCTATCAGTCCGGGAATGGAACACGACCCGCTGATTCAGAACGTTCACGTGGAGGGTATCAAAGTATGAACAAATACGAGGAAATGCTGAAAAAAGCCCACGAGAGTCTTGAGGCGTCGAAAACGTTGCTGGAGAAGGGATTTTATGCCTTCGCGCTCTCACGGGCCTATTACACGATGTTCTACTGCGCCGAGGCGATTCTGCTGACAAAGGGAATAAGCGTCTCAAAGCACTCTGCAGTCATAGCACTCTTCGGCAGGGAGTTCGTGAAGACCGGCGAAGTTCCCCACAAGTTTTTCACGCACCTTCGCACCGCGTTTAATCTCAGACAGACCGCGGATTACTCCTTCGTGGTTGATATAACCGAGGAAGAGGCGCGCGAAAACATAAGACGCGCCGAAGAATTCCTTGGATTTACGAGGAGCTACCTCTCATCGAAAGGCTTTCTGGAGGGTTGAAAATGGGTGAAAAGATAAAGCTCGAACACGGTGCTGGCGGGGAAATAATGGAGGAACTCCTGAGAAACGTCATACTGAAGACCCTAACACTGAAGAGCGCGGGTGGAATAGGGCTGGACGCTCTGGACGACGGGGCGACAATACCCTTTGGCGATAAGTACATAGTCTTTACGATAGACGGCCACACGGTCAAACCGCTCTTCTTCCCGGGTGGAGATATAGGAAGGCTCGCGGTTAGTGGAACAGTCAATGACTTGGCGGTGATGGGGGCCAAGCCCTTGGCCTTGGCCAACTCGATGATTATTGGAGAAGGCCTCGATATGGAAGTCCTTGAGAGGGTTCTCCGCTCGATGGACGAAACCGCCAGAGAAGTTCCCGTTCCAATAGTCACGGGCGACACCAAGGTGGTCGAAGAGCCGATAGAGATGTTCGTGATTACCGCGGGGGTTGGAATCGCGGAGAGGCCGATAAGCGACGCCGGGGCGAAGGTTGGGGATGTAGTCCTCGTCAGCGGGACGATAGGCGACCACGGGATAGCGCTGATGAGCCACAGGGAGGGGATAGCCTTCGAGACCGAGCTAAAGAGCGACGTAGCTCCCATATGGGAGGTCGTTGAAGCCGTCGCCAAGGCCATTGGCTGGGAAAATATACACGCGATGAAGGACCCGACAAGGGCCGGGCTTAGCAACGCCCTCAACGAGATTGCCCGTAAGAGCAACGTCGGAATCCTCGTGAGGGAAGATGCAATACCCGTGAAGCCCGAGGTGAGGGCCGCGAGCGAGATGTTGGGAATCAGCCCCTACGATGTTGCGAACGAGGGGAAAGTGGTTATGGTCGTCGCCAGGGAGTATGCGGAGGAAGCCCTTGAGGCAATGAGGAAAACGGAGAGAGGGAAAGACGCGGCGATAATAGGGGAGGTAATAGAAGAATACAGGGGGAAAGTTCTCTTAGAGACCGGAATCGGCGGAAAGAGATTTATGGAGCCGCCCGAAGGCGACCCCGTGCCGAGGATATGTTGAGCCGGGTGATTTTGGGCTTTTTGCTTTCATTTTCTGAAAAACAGATAAAGGGGGATGGAAAGGTCACTCCTCCGGCTTTGGAAGCGTGACCTCGACGCCGAGGACCTTCCACATGGCCTTTATCTGCTCGCGGAGCTGGTCGATTGCCTCTGGCCTCTTGAAGAGGTGCTTGAACCTGCCCTGCAACTTAAGGTACTCCTCTATGGGTTTCTTGAACTCGATGGCAACTACTTTGCCTCCCTCGCGCTTGACCTTCGCGCCTCCTCCTGGGCTCTGTATCTTGATGTTGTGGAAGTCGCCGTTCTCGATCTCGAAGAGTGGCCATATTCCAGTCTCGATGGCGAGCCTAGCTATTTCAACGCCCTTCTCGAGCGGGCTCTTCCATCCGGTCGGGCAAGTACAGTGAACCTGGACGAAGGCCGGGCCGTCGACCTTAGCGGCCTTCTTCATCTTCCTGACGAAGTCGAAGGGGTTGCCTATGCTCGCGGTGGCGACGTATGGAACCTGGTGGGCCGCAGCAATGAGGGCGACCCACTTCTTGGGCTTGTCCTCACCGATGGAGTACTTGCCGGGAGGTGAGGTGGTCGTCCAGGCTCCGTAGGGGGTAGAGCTTGAGCGCTGAATTCCCGTGTTCATGTAGGCCTCGTTGTCGTACATCAGGTAAACGACGTTGTGTCTCCTCTCGAGCATACCGCTGAGGGCCTGAAGGCCTATGTCGGCGGTACCACCGTCACCGCCTATGGCAAGTATCTTGCCCTTGAGTCCCTTCTTCTTCCAGGCGGCCTCAATACCGCTCGCGGCGGCGGCCGCGTTCTCAAAGGCTACGTGCACCCATGGAACCTTCCAGGCGGTGTAGGGGAAGACCGCCGAAACGACCTCCATACATCCCGTGGCCTGGGCTATGGCGAAGGCGTTCGGGTCGCCGTACTTTTCCTCCATAGCCTCGCTGAAGGCCTTTGTGGCGAGCTTAAGAGCGATTGCACAGCCACAGCCGGCACACGCGGCGTGACCGGGCGCCCAGTACTCGCGAGTTGTGATAGGGGGCTTCCTAACGGCCATCTTCATCACCTCACAGTATCTCCTTCCTGAGGCCTATCCAGTTGACCTCCTCAAACTCCTCTCCATTGAGGGCCTTCTGCGCTATAGCCAGGGCCTCGTCGAGGTTCTGGAACGTGACGTCCCTGCCACCGAGACCGACGATGTAGTCGATGATAATCGGCTTCTCCTTCTCGTTTATCAGGGCCCTGCTGAAGTCCTGGAAGAGGGCTCCTCCAACGCTGAAGGTGACGTTCTTCTCGAGGAGAGCCAGAACCTTGGCCTTCTTAGCCAAAGCGCGGACTTCCTCAATCGGGAACGGGCGGTAAACGGTGAGCTTCGCCGCTCCGGCCTTGATGCCCTTCTCGCGGAGGTGGTCAACGTACTCCTTGACGGTTCCGGCGAGTGAGCCCATCGTGACGAAGATTATCTCGGCGTCATCTGTGCGGTACTCCTCGACCTTCTGGTACTTTCTACCAAAGCGCTTCTCGAACTCGGCAAAGGCTTCATCTATGACCTTCCTCGCGTTCTCGTTGGCCTCCCAGACGGTGTAGCGGGCCTCCATGTAGTGGGCTGGGAACGCTAAAGTACCCTGGGTTATGGGCCTCTTCGGGTCAACGTAGGCGTGCTTGGGCTCGTACTCGCCGAGGAACTCGTCAACTACCTCCTGGTCCGGAATCTCGACGGGCTCGACGGTGTGGGTGAGGATGAACGCGTCGAAGCCAACCATCGCCGGGAGGAGAACGCGCTCGTCCTCGGCGACCTTGTAGGCTATCAGGATGAGATCCAAAGCTTCCTGGTTGTTCTCGGCGTAGAACTGGAGCCAGCCGGTGTCGCGCTCGCTTATGCTGTCCTGCCAGTCGTTCCAGATGTTAATCGGAGCGCTAAGAGAGCGGTTTCCAATTGCCATGACTATCGGAAGACGCATTCCAGCGGCGATGAAGAGCACCTCGTGCATCAGAGCCAGACCCTGCGAAGCGGTCGCGGTGAAGGTTCTGACGCCAGCGGCGGAAGCACCGACGCAGGCTGAAATGGCCGAGTGCTCGCTCTCGACCTTGATGAACTCCGCATCGAGCTCGCCGTTAGCGACGAACTCGCTGATCTTCTCGGGAACTAGGGTTGACGGTGTAATCGGGAAGGCCGCTATGACCTTCGGCTTGGCAAGCTTCGCGGCCCACGCAGCGGCTTCGTTCGCCTTCATAACGGTTCTAATCGGCATCTTTCACCACCTCACTTGCTCTCCCTAACCATAACTATAGCATCGGTCGGGCACTCGTTCGCGCAGATTCCACAACCCTTACAGTAGTCGTAGTCGAAGACCGGGTAGTTCTCCTCGTCGAGGTAGATGGCAGGCTCGGGGCAGTAGATGTAGCAGAGGTAGCAGCGAACGCACTTGTCCCTGTAGAACTCGGGCATGAAGACTCTCCACGAGCCGGTCTTGTTGATTACGCTACTCCCCGGGATGTAGGCAATAGCTCCCGGAGTCATCTTTTCGCTATACTCCTTCTGAACCCTCTCAATGTCGGCCTTAAACGGGCTCTCAGCCATATTTATCACCTCGAGTGAGTTATCAGCACAAAACTTAAAAGTTACGGGCTCAGCCGAACACCTCGGCGAGCTTCTTCAGCTTCTCCCATTCGCGGAGCACCCAGGCTTGGAGGTTCTCGATGTCCTCCCTGGTCATGTACTTAAAGCGACCCTGGAGCTTGAGGAACTCCTCAATCGGCTTCGGCTCCTTCTTGGGTGAGGGCATGTTGATCTTGTACTTCCCGTTCTCGTACTCGAAGAGCGGGAAGTAAGCCGTCTGAACGGCGAGCCTTGCTATCTCGATGCTCTTGTCGGTCGGCGAGCGCCAGCCCGTCGGGCACGGGCTAAAGAGCTGGATGAAGCTCGGTCCCGGTATCTTTCTGGCCTTCTTGAGCTTCCTTATGAAGTCCTCTGGAAACGCAACGCTCGCGGTCGCAGCGTAGGGAACCTCGTGCGCTATGACGATGTCGATGACCTTCTTCTTGTGCCTCTTCTCGAGGAAGTGCATCTTTCCTCCAGGGGTGTTCGTCGTCCAGGCTCCGTAGGGGGTAGAGCTTGAGCGCTGAATTCCCGTGTTCATGTAGGCCTCGTTGTCGTACATTATGTAAACGGCGTCGTGGCCCCTCTCAAGGAATCCGCTCAAAGCCTGAAGGCCTATGTCGGCGGTACCACCGTCGCCGGCCCAGCCGACGACCATTACCCCATCTTCGCCCTTGACCTTTATTCCCCTCGCCTTCAGAGCGGCCTCGATACCGCTTATGACGGCTCCAGTCGTCTCAAAGGCGGTGTGGAAGAGGTTGGCGTCGAGGGTGTTGTAGGGCCACGCCCCGGCTATGATGGTTGAACAGCACGCGGGGATGACAACAATCGTCTTTTTGCCGTAAGCCTTGAGGACGTAACGCAGTCCGAGTGAAGCACCGCAACCCTGACAGGCGGTGTGGCCGGCAAAGAAGTGCTCCTCAGCGGGAATGGTCAACCTTTTCTTAATGCTCTCGGGGATCTCCATCATTCTCACCTCTTGAGGTGGTACCACTCAACCTCTCTATCGAGCTTTCCTGCCTCGATAACTCTCTTCATGTCCTCGGCTATGGCCTTGACGTCAGGAACGGTGAAGTCCCTGCCACCGAGTCCGACGATGTAGTTCTTCATTATCGGCCTCGCTGATGTGTTGTAGAGAACGCCCTTCGCCTCGTTGAAGAGTATGCCCTCCTGGCCGAAGGAGAAGTTCCTGTCAAGGACGGCTATGCCCTTAACGCTCTCGGCTATCTCAAGGAGTTCCTCCTTCGGGAACGGGCGGAACCATCTAACTTTCGCGTAGCCGACCTTGTAGCCCTCTTTTCTGAGCAGGTCTACTGCTTCTTTAACGGTTCCCATGAGGGAGCCCATGCCCATGAAAACGAAGTCCGCATCGTCAACGTAGCCCTTCTCAATCATCTCGCTGTAGTCCCTGCCGAAGCGCTCGCCGAACTCCTTACCGACGTCCTTGATGACCTTCTTCGCATCTTCCATCGCCTTCGCGAGCTTGTAGCGGAACTCGTAGTAGTCGTTGGGGGTTGCAAGTGCACCGACCGAGATTGCCCTGCTGAAGTCCGCCAGGTCGTAGAGGGGCTTCCTCGGCGGGAGGAACTCGTCGACAAGCTCCTGCGGAATCATCTCGACGACGTCGTAGGTGTGGCTCAGTATGAAGGCGCTCTCTATAACCATCGCGGGCACGTTAACGGTCTCGGCTACCTTGAAGGACATCAGGACGCCGTCGTAGACTTCCTGGTTGTTTTCCGCGTAGAACTGCATCCAGCCAGTATCGCGCTGGGCGAGGCTGTCTGTCTGGTCGTCCCAGACGCTCCACGGGGGAGCCATGGCACGGTTAACGTTGACCATGACGACGGGAAGCCTCGCACCGCTTGCCCAGTGAAGCATCTCGTGCATCAGAGCGAGACCTTGGGCGGAGGTAGCGGTAAAGGCTCTTGCACCGGCGGCTGAAGCTCCAATGCTCGCGGCCATGGCCGAGTGCTCGCTTTCGACGGGAACGTACTGAATATCGGCCTCCCCGTTCGCTATGAACTCGGCTATCTTCTCGATGATGCTCGTCTGAGGGGTGATTGGGTAAGCGGCGACGACCTGAACGCGCGCGTGCTTCACCGCGTAAGCGGCCGCGTAGTTTCCGCTCACAACCTTTCTAATAGGCTTGTACTCGGCCATATCACTTCTCCTCCTTCTCCATCGTTATGGCGTTGGTCGGGCACTCGTTCGCGCAGATTCCACAACCCTTACAGTAGTCGTAGTCTATGCCAACGTAGCCGTCCTCACGGATGTAGATTGCTGGCTCCGGGCAGAACTTCCAGCAGATGTAGCACTTGACGCACTTCTCTTCGATTATTACCGGGATGAACGTCCTCCAGTCACCGGTGAAGTTGCTTAGCGTTGTGGCGAGGCTTATTGGTGCCTCAGGATACTGATCAACCGATGTGAAGACGATCTTCTTTGCCTCGGTCTTTTTCTCACCAAACAGCGTGTTCAAACTCCTCCCCTCCTCCTCAAAAGGGTTAAAGTAAAATTAGAGCTCGTAGACAGTGGTCTTGTTGAAGGCTTCCTCGGCTGCCTTGGCGTTCTTCTCGCCGAGGGCTCCGGAGAAGGTCTCCTTAATTGCCTCCTGAACGCTCTCGAGCTTCACTAGGCCGGTTGCCTTCGCGACCGCTCCAAGGATGGCCGTGTTCGTGATTGGAAGGCCGAGAACCTCGAGGGCTATGCTGGTCGCGTCGACGAGGGCCAGCTTGCCCGGCTTCTTCTTGAGTTTTTCAAGGACTTCCTCCTTGCTCTTCTCCGTGTTTATGATAACGATCCCGCCATCTTTGAGACCGGCCGTAACATCTACAGTCTCCAGAAGGCTTGGATCGAGCACTACGACGATGTCCGGCTCATAGATCTGGGTCTTTATCCTTATCGGCTTGTCGTCTATTCTTGTGAAAGCTGTAACCGGTGCTCCACGCCTCTCAACACCGAAGAAGGGGAATGCTTGGACGTACTTTCCTTCCTTGAAGGCCGCTGAGGCCAGAATGTTCGCAGCGGTAACTGCACCCTGTCCACCCCTACCGTGAAAACGTATCTCGATCATACTTCCTGCCTCCTTGGGGTTTTTTCAATGAGTTTTCAACCGTTGCATTTATTTGCCTTTCGGTATTGCCTTAATCTCCCCCAGGAGGTACCCGCTGGGTAATCGTGAACAGAAGAGGTCGGCAATGGTTTTTTAGCGGCAGAGCTTCCCGAAGAACCTTCGAAAAACTTTTAAATAGACTATGCATCACCATATAGACTATATAGGGGGGATAATGATGGAGGCAGTGGCCATCGCTATGGTTGCAGTGGCGTTCTACATCGCCTGGAACATAGGTTCCAATGATTCCGCAAACGCCATGGGCACCGCTGTGGGAGCGGGAATACTGAGCTTTCGCCAGGCGACACTTACCATAGCTATTTTCACTCTCTTAGGTGCATACCTCAAAGGGTACAAGGTCATGAAGACCGTGGGAAAAGGCATAGTCCCCCCTGGCTATCTTACTGTTGAACTGGCCGTTATAGCCCTTCTCTCCGCCGGTGTGTGGGTTACCATAGCGACTGTCAAAGGCCTGCCCGTTTCCACGACCCAGGCAATAGTGGGCGGGGTCCTCGGCGTTGGCCTCAGCATTGGGGCTCCAGTCAACTGGGAAACGATGGGGAAGATCGCCGGAGCTTGGGTTTTCTCACCGGTTCTCTCGGGAATCTTCGCGGCAATTCTCTACAAGTTTTACTCGCGCGTTGTCTCCAGTATAAAGAGCATATCTACTATTGAAGCCCTCTATAAGGCCCTGGCTATTCTTGGTGGTTCCTACATGGCCTTTAACTTTGGAACCAACGAGGTTGCGAACGCCTCCGGTCCGATCGTTGGAGCGGGTTTTCTCGAGCCAAGAACGGCTGGCATTTTAGTCGCTTTAAGCCTTGCAATGGGATCGCTCACATTCAGCTATGCGGTTATGCACACGGTTGGCAAGAAGATAACCGCCTTGGGACCTATCTCTGCCTTCGCCGCGCAGTTTGGCTCGGCTATATCAGTGAGCCTTGCAAACGTTCTCGGCCTGCCTGTGAGTTCCAGTCAGGCAATAGTGGGCGGTGTTGTTGGGGTTGGGTTAATAACAGGGGAGGGCGTTGATAAGAGGGTTATCAAGGACATACTCTTCGGCTGGGTGGCCACTCCCACTGTAGCCGTCCTGATATCGCTGATAGTTTTCCGGCTCTTCCACCTAGTGGGCCTCGTTTGAGGGATGCTCCAGTTTTATCCCCAGTCTCGTTAGTTCCTTTATCATTCCAACCTGCACGAGTCCTTCGACCTCAACTTCGTCTCCATAGGAAACGCTTAGAACTTCCCCGATCGATTCCAGGAGCCCTAGAACCTTTCCGGGGTCAACGGTTGATGGGATGAGTATCTTGAACCTCCTGTACTTCGGAAGGGAGGGGATTATCTCCTCAAGGGCCCTTTTGAGCTCTTCCAGAATGCCGAGCTTTGCTGAGGTCTTTACTACCGCCCTCACGCTCGGTGCCAGCTCATCTGCTATTTCCATTATTCTCCGTCGTTTCTCCTCCACATCTTCATCATTCGTCAGGTCAATCTTGTTCAGAACGATCACCATCGGTTTATCAAGGGCTTTTAGTTCTCTGAGGATTTCTATTGAGGCAAGTAGTTTTCTCCTTACCTCTGCCCAGGGCTCACTCGCGTCTATGACGAGGAGAACGATGTCGGCCTTTACTATCTCTTCAAGGGTTGAGTGGAAGGCCTCGACGATGAAGGGGGGCAGGTTGTCGATGAACCCGACGGTGTCCGTCAGGAGAACCCTCTTCCTTCCAAGCTTGAACCTCCTGGTAGTTGTGTCGAGGGTTGTAAACATCTGATCCCTGGCCTCAACGCTTTCTCCAGCCAGGGCGTTGAGGAGTGTGGATTTGCCCGCGTTCGTGTAACCTGCTAGTGCTATGAGAAGGAACCCGAGTTCTTCCCTCCTCTTTCGCTTGACCCCCCTATCTGCCCTAACGCGCTCAAGCTCCTTTCTTATCTTCCCCATCCGGTAACGGATGTGTTTGAGGTACTGCTGGGTCTGGTACTCACCCATCCCCTTGAAGCCTGCCCTATCGCCGAGTTTTATCCTCCGTATTGCCTCCTTAACGAGTGGAACCTCGTACTGAAGACTTGCAAGTTCGACCTGAAGTTTGGCCTCCTTGGAGTGAGCCCTCTTTTCAAATATCTCCAGCACGAGCTGCCACCTGTCTAGGATTTCAACACGGAGCTCCTTCCAGAGGTTGTAGGCCTGAGAAGGGGTTAAACGGTTTGCAAAGATCACCTTGTCAGGTCTGAGCTCCTTGACGAGCTCTTTGAGCTCCTCGAGCTTTCCCCTTCCGATGTTGTAGCGAGGGTGCTCCTCCCGGTTCTGCTCAAGAACGGCAAGAACCTCATAACCCGCGCTCCTCAAGAGCTCCTCGAACTCCTCCCTGCTGAGCCTCTCCCTTCGCGAGTACCTTATGACACCTATAGCCTTCATATCTCTCATCTTCAGTTTGCTGGAGTGTTTAAAAAGTCATCTCTTACTATCGCAAGACTTATAAACTCCTTAAAATTCTCAGAGTTGGTGAGTACTAATGGTCAAGATTAAAAGAAGCTGGCTCATCATTGTTCTTATTTTCGCTCTGCTGGTTGGTTATGGCTTTTCTGTATACCGTGAATTGAAAACCCCAGAAGTATACGCCACCTATGACTTGGTTGTTGAGAGGTATGTCTCTTACCTTTCTTGGCCTGAGGAGGAAATAAAATCCGGACCCTTTACTTTTGAATTTAGGGGACCTGAGTTTATCCCATACCGGGACTCTCGCAGCGTCCCCGTTCCGCTGATCTTCCGTGTTTTCACTTGTCAAGAGCCGGATGATCCGCAGCCGGTGAACTATACCATAGACATCTGGTACACGGTATATAACGGAACATCCGTTCCAAGTTTCATGACCCTCTCTGACGTGGTTCCTGTGGGGAACATCAGTGGTGAGGATGTTTTCATGTTCTTCATCAACTACACCCTCGATGACAAGGGGGAGGCCTTTCAACTCGGCATCGCCCCCAAAGGAGGTCAAGTCTCATTTTCCAGAGGGGATGGAACCGTCTGGTCCCTCAAGGACATTGGGGCCTTTGTTGACACCGATGGGTTCTCTGGCAGTTCCACCTGTTACCTTCCGGAAAGCGAGCTCCCACCTCTTCGTTACCTTGGCAGGATCACCGTCGTTGCGACCGATCACAGGCTTCCGGAAACTGTGGTAGCAGTCCTCTCCGTAAACGGAAGCAGGATAGTGAAGGGTGGGAGGATCGGGTTCCTTGCGGTGATGAGGATGGGCCTGAGAAAAAGGCACCTCGGCATCTCCCGCTGGCATGGAGTACCCTATCTAACCACCGTTGACACGCGAAAGACCCTCACCCTCTGCTCTTACTTGGGGGACGATTACCCTGAACCTGATGGGTACATTTTTGCTATTCCCGTGTCCTCTTATGACATCTCTGTTGATCGTTCCACTTCCACAAACCTTTTTAACCGGGGTTGATATTGGCCGTGTGTATGATAGCCCTTGGTATTGAGGGAACGGCCCATACCCTCGGCATAGGAATCGTTACTGAGAAAAAAGTCCTCGCAAACGTATTCGACACTCTCACCACCGAAAAGGGCGGAATCCACCCGAAGGAAGCGGCAGAGCACCATGCCCGGCTCTTAAAGCCCCTCCTCAGAAAGGCCCTTCAGACGGCTGGAATAACGATGGAGGACGTTGACGTCATAGCCTTCTCCCAAGGCCCCGGTCTTGGGCCGGCTTTGAGAGTTGTCGCCACAGCCGCGAGGGCCCTGGCCATAAAGTACAACAAGCCGATAGTCGGCGTCAACCACTGCATAGCCCACGTCGAGATAACCAAGATGTTCGGCGTTAAGGATCCCGTTGGACTCTACGTCAGCGGTGGAAACACCCAGGTTTTGGCCCTTGAAGGCGGCCGCTACCGCGTTTTCGGCGAGACCCTCGACATTGGAATAGGAAACGCGATAGACACCTTCGCGCGCGAACTCGGCATAGGCTTTCCCGGCGGGCCGAAGATAGAGAAGCTTGCGCTTAAGGGTGAGAGATACATCGAGCTTCCCTCTGCGGTTAAGGGAATGGATTTAAGCTTCTCCGGGCTGTTGACGGAAGCCGTGAGGAAGTACCGCACCGGCAGGTACCGCGTTGAGGACTTGGCCTATTCCTTCCAGGAAACTGCCTTCTCAGCCCTCGTCGAAGTAACTGAAAGGGCAGTGGCACATACCGGCAAGAATGAGGTCGTTCTCGTTGGTGGAGTGGCAGCTAACAACCGCCTGAGGGAGATGCTTAAGATAATGGCCGAGGATCGCGGCGTGGAGTTTTTCGTCCCGCCCTATGATCTTTGCAGGGACAACGGGGCCATGATCGCTTACACTGGTCTTAGAATGTACCTTGGTGGCGTAAGGTTTAAGATCTCAGACACCGTAGTGAAACAGAAATTTAGAACCGATGAGGTTGATGTTACATGGAGCTGATAGTTCCTCTGTACGAGGTAGTGTACGACGTCGTCCTCCTCTTCGCGATGGCTTACATATGGTTCTTCTTCTTCAGAAGGTGGAACCGCTATACTGCCGAGCTAAAGCCATTTATCAGGAACGCTGCAGTGTTTCTTGGGTTTGCGGTGGTTGGGAGGTTTGTTGATCTGGTGGGCGATTTCTACAGGATCCCCTATCTCAATGCATTTCTATCCTTCTTTTATGGAACTGCAATAGTGGGCGTCATATACACGATGATTAGGTATGTGCTACTTCTAGAGGAAAGTTATCTACATTTCAGGCTCTCGTCCTACTCATCCCATACAAAGGCAGCGGCAGAGCTCAAGGGGGCCTACATTGCCCTTGGCTCCAAATCTAAGTTTGTGGATGTGATGGAACTCATAAAATCGGCAAAGTTACCAACGCTCGTCTTCACGAGGAACCCCCACCTCTATCAGGGGATGGAGTTCGTGGTTCCGGTCTGGGTGACCCAGGCAACGGATCAGGGGATTTCCCCGACGAAGCTTCACGTGATTCAGGAGCACGCACTCAAGTTCATTCGCAAGAACCCGAACGCGATCGTGCTCATTGACTGCCTGGAGTACCTGCTCCTCTACAACGATTTCGCAGCCGTTTACAAGTTTCTCATCAACCTGAAGGATTACCTGATCCCCGCGGGTGCCGCGCTTATAGTCATTGTCGATGAGAGCGCCCTTGACGAGAGGCAGCGTGCGCTTCTCCTGAGGGAGTTTGAACCCCTGTGAGGGTCCGCCATGAGAAAGCCCTACCGCAAGGTTGTGGTTGGTGGGACATTTGACAGGCTTCATCTGGGCCACAAGGCCCTCTTGAGGAAGGCCTTTGAAGTCGGCCGCTACGTTTACGTCGGCTTAACATCGGACGAGATGATCAGGAACAAGCCCTACGCCGAGAAGATCCTTCCCTACGAGCTTCGCCTCATGGATCTTCTCAAGTTCTTTGAGGTGAACGGTTACACCAACTACCGCATCATTAAGATAAACACCGCAATCGGCTTTGCGGACAGAATAAAAAGCCTTGAGGCCATTGTTGTGAGTGAAGAAACCTACAAGGGCGCCCTCCTTGTGAATCGGGCCCGTGAGGAGAGGGGCCTCAAACCCCTTGAGATAGTGACGATAAAGCTCGTGAAGAGCCGGATCGGGCCGAAGATAAGCTCCACCTTGATACGGGCCGGCCTCATCGATCCCTTCGGGAACCCCCTAAAGAAGGATAATTAGAGGCCAGTCGGCTCGTCTATGAAGAAGACATCGAGACCAAAGCGCTCCCTAATGAGCTCCATCAGGGCCTTAACGCCGAGGGTCTCCGTCTTGTAGTGCCCCGCAACCAAAACGCTCTGGGGCAGGTCGATTGCTGTTAAGTAATCCGCGTGGCCGAATTCCCCCGTTATCAGGAGGTCTATCCCCTTTCTGTAGGCTTCTTCCAAGGCGAAGGCACCGGCGCCGCTTATCGCACCAACTGTTTTAATAACTCTCCTCCCGAACTCGTAGGTTCTAACTGTTGTGTCGAGCTTTTCCGCTATTATTTGGGCAACTTTCTCAATCGGCTGAGGTTCTTCAAACTCGCCGTAGAAGCCTATGCTCAGGCTTTTGTACTCGCCGAAGGGCCCTTTGGGCTCTAAATCGAGCAGGCGGAGCAGGCCGACGTTGTTGCCGACTTCTGGGTGCGCATCGAGGGGCAGATGTGCCACGTAGAGGTTCAGGCCGTTCTCGATTAGCGCCTTCAGCCTTTTGTAGTGGATACCTGTTATGTAGTTAAGACCGCCCCAAATCATTCCGTGATGGACTACCAGCATGTCGGCCTTTCCATTAACGGCCCTCTCGATGGTTCTGAGCGTCGTGTCAACGGCGAACGCTACCCTATTAACTTCTTCCTTTCCCTCCACCTGGAGGCCGTTGCTCGACTTGTCGGGGTACGCCGAAATCTGAAGGTATTCGTCGAGGAAAGCGACCAGCTCGTCGCGGTTCATTTCTCTCCCTCCAGCAGGTTTTTGATACCTTTTTCATCAAGGGCTATAACGTTTTCCGGAACGTTCCTGAGCTTCCTTGCGATTAAGAGGTAATAAACCTCTCCCCTCCAGCCGGTGAGTTCTACCTTCCCTCTGAGTTTCTCAAGGAGCTTCTCAGCGTTCTGGGTCCTCTTTCTCCATTTGCACTCTCCAAAAATGGCTTTTCTCCCCTCGGAGTCCAGGGCAATGATGTCGATTTCGTAGACCTTCCTCTTCCCGCCTTCTCTGTAACGGCCCCAGTGTCTTCCTATAACTGTCGGTTGGAATGGGAGAAAGTTTCCGCTGAGCCTTAACAGCTCCCTGCAGGCGAAGTCGAACCTTTTGCCAACGTAGTCCGGGAGATTCCTTTTAACATCTTCCCATAGCCTCTCCCTGTTCAATTCGTACTCGCTCAGCCTCGGCTGGACGAAGCGGAACCAGAAGTTCAGGAAGGGATGCCTTATGTAGAGAACGCTTCCCTTTCCCAAAACTGCCCTATCGTAGTCAACGAGCTTGAAGTAGTTCACCAGCTCGTGGAGCTGTCTCGTTATCGAGGTCTCCTTTCTGTTTAGGTAGCCGGCAATCTCGCTCGGCGATGTCGAGCCGTTGGCTATAGCCTCAAGGATGTCGTAATAAACCCCCGAGCGCTTCCCGAACTCCAGCGAGAGTATCCTGGGGACCTCCTCTTCGAGGGGCGCCGAATAGCTGAAGATTAGCTCCTTAAGAATCCTTTCCGCGTTCTCCCCCTCAAGACCCTCGTCCTCAACGGCCACCCAGTAGCGGGGAAAGCCACCGAAAACCGAGTAGAGCGTTATGAAGTCGTCAAGGTTCTCTATTCCAACTTCCCTCGCCATCTCGTAGCTTCCCCTGATGTCGAGAGGCTCTAGGCGAAGCTCCCGCTTTATCCTTCCGTAGAGGGGCTCTTTGGAGTCCTTGAAGAGTCTCTCTACCATTCCAATTGTTGAACCTGTGAAGATAAGGAGCATGGGTTTCTCTTCATTTTCGTCCATGAACCGCTGAAGCGTTGAATAGACTGAAGGCTCGACGAAGCGAAAGTCCTGAAACTCATCGAAAGCCACCGCGCCGGTGAAACGCTCAAATAGGACCTCGAAGAAGTCGTCCCAGCTTTTGAGCTCTTCTCTTTTGGAGAGAATGCCTTTTCCCCGGAGGATTTCCGAGTACTCCCTCAGGAGCAAGGCGGAGCTTTTGCCCCGGTTCACGAAGAAGTACAAATCGTTTTCACTCAGGAACTCCCTCAGTAGTCTCGTCTTCCCCACCCGCCTGAGGCCGTAGATGGCAACGCTGTAGAGCTTTCTCCTAGAGCGTTCCTTAGCCTTCAGGAGGAGCTCCATCTCGCGCTCCCTGTTGATGAAGCGCATTTTATTCACCAACTGAATTATTCACTAAGTGAATATAAACTTTCCGGCAAACCTTTTAAAACTCCGCCCTACATCGAGCGAGAGGTGTTGTCATGGAGGAGTTTGAAAAGGCCGTTAACGAGCTGGCGAGACTGGTCATGAGCGGTGAGATTAAGAGCCGGGACGAGCTCAACCGCTGGAAGATTAAGGTGGCGAGAAAGTATCACCTCTCAAAGATTCCGGGCAACTCGGACATTCTTAAGGCCATTCCAGAGGAGAGGCGCGAGGAGTTCAGGGAACTGCTCAAGAGAAAGCCAACCCGAACTATAAGCGGCGTCGCCGTCGTCGCCATGATGACGAAGCCATTTCCCTGCCCTCATGGCAGATGCATCTACTGTCCCGGTGGGCCGAGCGTCGGTTCACCTCAAAGCTACACTGGAAGGGAGCCTTCCGCCCTGAGGGCAATCCAGAGCGCTTATCATCCCTACATCATCATGATGCGCAGGTTAAAGCAACTCACCGATATCGGCCACGACGTTGACAAGGTCGAGGTCATAATCCAGGGCGGAACGTTTCCGGCGGTTGACCTGGATTACCAGGAGTGGTTCGTCAAGTGCGCCTTCAAGGCTATGAACGACTTTCCGTATTTCAAGGACATTGAGAACCTCGAGGAGAAGCTGATTAGGCTGATAGTGAAGAAGGACGAGTCCGTTTTTGAGGAGGACCCTAAGTTCCGTGAGGCTTGGCAGAAAACCCACTCGAAGCCCTACTACTACCTTGAAGACGAGCAGAGGAAGAACGAGAAAGCTAAGGTCAGAATGGTCGGCCTAACCATAGAGACCCGCCCGGACTGGGCCTTCGAGAGGCACATAGACAGGATGCTCAAGCTGGGAACCACGCGCGTTGAGCTGGGCGTCCAGACGATATTCAACTTCATCCACGAGAGAACTAAGAGAGGTCACGGCGTCGAGGAGATAGTAAAGGCCACTCAACTTTTGAGAGACGCTGGGTTGAAAATCAACTACCACATAATGCCCGGTCTGCCTGGGAGCAACTTTGAGAGAGATTTGTACACCTTCCGCACAATATTCGAAGACCCCCGCTTCAGGCCCGATATGCTGAAAATCTATCCGACGCTCGTAACCAAGG
Source organism: Thermococcus gammatolerans EJ3 (assembly GCF_000022365.1). Classification (NCBI taxonomy): domain Archaea; kingdom Methanobacteriati; phylum Methanobacteriota; class Thermococci; order Thermococcales; family Thermococcaceae; genus Thermococcus; species Thermococcus gammatolerans. The sequence goes on from NC_012804.1 coordinate 262,344, forward strand.
ACGCCCCGCTCTACCGCTGGTGGAAGGAAGGTAAATACCGCCCCTACCGCACGGAGGAAGCCGTTGAACTCCTCGTCGAGGCCTACAAGCTCTTCCCGAAGTGGGTTAGGGTAATGAGAATCCAGCGCGACATTCCGGTTCAGCTCATCGTTGATGGCGTTAAGCACTCCAACCTCGGTCAGCTGGTCTTCAACGAGCTGATAAAGCGCGGTATAAGGCCGAGGGAGATTCGCTTTAGGGAAGTCGGCCACATGATGGAGAAGTTCGGAATCCAGCCCGAGGTCGAGCACATCAAGCTCCTCCGCGAGGACTACGATGCCGCTGGCGGAAGGGAGATATTCCTCAGCTTCGAGGACGTCAAGAACGACATCCTAATCGGCTTCCTCAGGCTTAGAATTCCGAGCGAGAATGCCCACAGGAAGGAGATAAACTGCTGTCCCTCAGCCATAGTCAGGGAGCTCCACGTTTACGGCCCGCTCGTGCCGATTGGAGGAAAGCCACGCTATGAGTGGCAGCATCGCGGATACGGAAGGGAGCTCTTGGCCGAGGCCGAGAGAATTGCTCGGGAGGAGTTCGAGGTTAAGAAGATGCTCGTTATCAGCGGTGTCGGCGTGAGGGAGTATTACAGAAAGTTCGGCTACCGGAAGAACGGGCCCTACGTCGCGAAGAGGCTTGATAAGGGCTATGCAGAGTATAAAAAGAGCAGGGAGTTCGACGCGCACCTGAACACTTAGGCAAAGATTTAAAGAAGTTCGGGAGTTAACACCTCCAGGGGTGTATGAATGCGATTAGGACGGAAGCTCTCATACGAGGAAAGGTCCTCAATAAAGATCGTCCTGGTTTTTTCAGTGGTGTTCCTTGGGATACTGGGGGCTATTCTCTACCCCTTACTTCACAAGGAGGTTGTCTTTGAGGTTTCTGTCCCCAAAGGACAGCCCCTTATGGCCTCCAACATGAGTATAGACGGGGTCTCGTACAAAAACGCGATCGCCTTCGGTGCTTTTTATAACCCCTTCATACTCCACTGCAGTGAGATGACGCCCGCCAACGTCACGATAAGGCTTACCACCCCCGGCTGGTGTGTTGATCTCTGGGTGTGGGGGGGCATTGAGAGGGGATGGATCCTCAAGGTGAACTGCAGCGACACGGTTTCCCTTGATTACTATTCCTTCTACCAGAGGGGTGCTCGCGAGAGCGGTGAACTTTACTGGTACCTCACTGAAGGCAACGTGCTCGTGTTCCATAAAAGGACAGAGGTAAATAATTACGAGATGGTGAACTTTACGGTCAGCTATCTCGGCAGAAAGGATGTGGGTTATTTCCTGGTCTCCCTCGGGAAGGGGTAGTTGCCATGCGCTTCAAGCCAAAACCCTTCACTGAACCCGTTGGCTTCCGCTGTCTCTACTGCCTCGACTGTTGCAGGGGGAGGCACGTCTACCTCACTCTGAAGGACGTTGAGCGAATAGCAAAAGCGGGCCACGATCCTCAGGACTTCGTGACGTTCTCGATCGAAGGCGACAAGATACGCTTCGTTCTCGCGATTAGGGAGTGGGATTTGGGTTGCGTCTTCCACGACCCTGAAACCGGGAAGTGCAGGATTCACGCGGTCAGGCCGCTTATATGCCGTATCTACCCCTTCATGGTCTCGCGAAAGCCCCTTGGCGTTAAGAGCGAGAGGCCCTTCCATCACAAAGGCGAAACCCTCTGGCTCTACTACGACGAGAGCTGTCCTGGAATAAACGCCGAAAATCCGGAAACGACGATAACGCCCGAGGAGATAGCCGAACTCGGAATTGAGTTCGAGAGGGAGTTTGAGAAAACCGATATGGACGGCTTTGCAGAGCTGATAGAGCGGCTTGAGGGGGAGAAGGATGAGTGAGACCCTTCGCTACCGCCGTGCCTCGGCATGGGAGTACGACCTAATCCTCCGCGAGGCCGAGAAGTACGGCGAGTTAAAGCACCATTTTTTCGCCGTCGTTGAAGGTAAATTCAGGGACGTTTACGCCGTCAACGAGAGGGTGTGGGCGGAAATAGAGAAGTTTAGGGTAAAGCCCTACGCCTACGGGACCTTCGTTGGCACGATAAAGGTTGACAACCTCGTTGAAAAGTTCTACCCAAACGTCGAGTTCTTCTACTTCGTTAACGTCGAGAAGAACTACGCGGTTCTAAGCCCAAAGGCGGGCTTCCTATTCACAACTGGCAAGGACGTGCCGAGGAGCGGTGTGCGGAAATATGTCTGGCAGGGTACTAAGAAGCTCGTTATCTACGATGAGAACGGGGTTATCCTCGGCATTGGCAGGATAAACGCGGAGAGCAGAAAAAAGTTCATCCTGAACGTTACCGACGTTGGGGAGTTCCTGAGGCGGAAGCGCTAACTTTTCTAACCGGACGTAATCTTTTTAAGACCTTTTGCGTAGAGGTTAATGGTAACTAAAAGTTACTAAAGGGGGTGGCGCTCATGATCAGGAAAGTTAAGACGGGCATCCCTGGCATGGACGAAATCCTTCACGGGGGAATTCCCGAGAGGAACGTCGTCCTGCTCAGCGGTGGACCCGGGACTGGAAAGACCATATTCAGCCAGCAGTTCCTGTGGAACGGCCTTGGGATGGGCGAGCCCGGCATCTACGTTGCCCTTGAGGAGCACCCAGTTCAGGTAAGGCAGAACATGGCCCAGTTCGGCTGGGACGTGAGGAAGTACGAGGAAGAAGGATTGTTCGCGATGGTCGATGCCTTCACCGCTGGAATCGGCAAGAGCAAGGAGTACGAGAAGTACATCGTTCACGATCTTACGGACATCAGGGAGTTCATAGACGTCCTTAGAACGGCCGTGAAGGACATTGGGGCCAAGCGCGTTGTTATAGACTCGGTTACGACGCTCTACATCAACAAGCCCGCGATGGCGAGGAGCATCGTGATGCAGCTCAAGCGCGTTTTGGCCGGTCTTGGAGTTACGAGCATACTCGTGAGCCAGATAAGTGTCGGCGAGCGCGGGTTCGGCGGGCCAGGTGTTGAACACGGCGTCGACGGCATAATAAGGCTCGATCTCGACGAAATCGATGGCGAGCTCAAGCGCTCACTCATAGTCTGGAAGATGCGGGGAACGAGCCACAGCATGAGGAGGCACCCGTTCGAGATAACCGACAAGGGAATAGTCGTTTACCCCGACAAGGTTCTCAAAAGAAAGGCCATAGTCGAGATTGAGTGAAAACTGAAAGGAGGTGAGGGGGTATGGAGGTCCCGCTGAACCCCGTTGGAAGGGAGGAGATACACAGGCTCGAGAGCATACTGCTCTTCGCGACGCTCTTCAGACCAGAGGTGATAGAGCTCATAAAGGACCCGGCCGAGAGGCTGACGTGGGTTGACAGCCTCGCGGTAGCGGCTGGAGCCATAGCGAGAGAAAAAGCTGGAATGACCGTCAGGGAAATCGCTGAAGAACTCGGCAGGACAGAAGCAACTGTCAGGAAGCACCTCAAGGGCGAGACAAAAGCAGGACAGCTCGTCAGGGAAACTTATGAGCTCATAAAACAGGGCAAGCTGGACGAGCTCGTCAGGAATGTTGAGGTTCTCGCCAAGGGCGGTCAGCTCGTCGCCCTCGAGGAGTACGAGAAGCTCAAGAAGGAGAAGGAGGAGCTTGAGGCCAAAGTGAAGGAGCTCGAGGAGAAGGTCAAGGGCCTTGAAGCGGAGAACAGGGAGCTCAAGGCGAAGCTTGAGAACGTCAGGAAGATACTAGGAGATACCCTCGAAAGGATAAGGGAAATAGAGAAACTGCTGTGACTTATCCCTTTCCGTTTCCATTCTTTCTGAGGCTCTCCTCCCAGGTCATTATCATGTGGGTGAACGTGTCGTCGTCTTCTTCTATCCCGCGCTTTATCTCGGAGACGTGGGCGTACTTGGCCCTGAACTTCTCGAGTATGTAGTCAACGGCCTTCTCGGGCTCAGCCTTGGTTCCGCAGGTGTAAACATCAAGAGCTGCGTAGCCCTTCTCCGGCCATGTGTGAACTGATATGTGACTTTCTGCAACGATGACAACGCCACTGACGCCTGTAGGTGAGAACTTAAAGAAATAGCTGGATTTGACCTCCATGTTGCCGACCTTCGCCGCTTCGAGGAATATCTCCCTAATCCTGTCAGCGTTACCGAGGATCTCAGGATCGCAACCGGCGGCCTCAACAACGTAGTGGAACCCGATGGTCTCAATCTCGCTCATGGCTCTCACCCCGAGGAGAGGCTATGACCTTCCCTTTTTAAAGTTAATCCCAAATTGAAGAGTTTTGAGCGGGCTTTTTTGGTTTTAACCGGCTGAGATCTGGCCGGTAATCCATAGAACTGTTAGTTTCTGGCAGTTTTAGAAATTTAATGGAAGTTTCTGACCAATAGGCAATATTACCAGCCATTTGGCTCAATTTTGGGTTTGGCCCCTTCTTTTCGGGCCGATTGCAACCACTAATTTTAAAACTGGCTGGCCTTCATTATCCCTAGTGGTTCAGAGAGTGATCACTGCCCTTTGGAAAAGAGCAGTGGGGTGTTGGTATGGGAACCAAGAAACAGAAAACTAAGAAGAAACCTTCCGACGAAATACTTGAAACCAAGCGGAAGCGGCTCTCCTTCCTTGTGAGGATGGAACCGCGAAAAATGGTCCTCTATCCGCTCGTCGTGTTTTTAGTGGCGGCTTTGATTCTGGCCGTTCACTTCCCAGAGAAGGGCATAGACCTGAAGGGTGGTGTTGTCGTAACCGTCTACCACGTTTCCGCATCCCCTGATGAGCTTGCGAGCTACGTTAAGGAGAAAACGGGGATAGATGTTAGAGCCGAGGAGTTCAAAGACCCGATAACGGGTCTGTCTGGAATAAGAATTTACGCTCCCGCAAAAACCGCTCCAAGTAAGATCGCAGACGAGATTTCAAATGCCATACGGCTGAAATACAAGGACGCCGACGTAACGCCCAGAGTCGTTGACCCGACCTTCGGGAAGATAGCACAGAAACAGGGAATCAAAGCGGTCATATACGCGTTTATTGGAATGGCGATAGTTGTCTTCCTGTTCTTCCGCGATCCCGTTCCATCGGGCACGATAATATTCTCGGCCTTCTCGGACATGGTCATAGCCCTCGCGACAATGGGTATCCTGGGTATAGAGCTCACCACCGCTACGATAGCGGCGTTGCTGATGCTCATCGGTTATACTGTCGACAGCAACATCCTCCTGACAACCCGGCTGCTCAGGAGAAAGGAGGACACAATCGAAGATGCCTACCTCTCCGCCGTTTCAACAGGGTTCACGATGAGCACGACCACACTGGGTGCACTCTTCATCCTGTGGCTCGTTTCGACCTCCGAGGTCATCGACAGCATAACCATCGTTCTCATCTTCGGTCTTCTCGCGGACTTCATGAACACTTGGATTTTCAACGCCGGTGTCCTGAGGTGGTACATAGCCAGTCCCCTCAAGTTTAGCATAAAGCTCAGGAGGGGTAAATGATGGCCCGTAAAAAAGGCGTTAAAGCCCTGCTCCTTAACTGGAGGGTTCTCCTTCTCATACTGTTCCTCATTGGTTCGGTAGTTTCCATGTCAATCAAGGGATTGACGTACGGTATCGATATAGGTGGAGGAGTTGCACTCATAGCCGAACCCGAAAAACCCGTCAGCAAAGACACCTTAAACGGCATAATAACCTCCCTCCAGAACAGGCTTAACACGTTCGGTGTCAAGGACATAACGATTGAGGCCCAGCACGATCCAGAGACGGGGCAGAGTTTAATCGTCGTCAAGATCGCCAACGTCACTCTGGATGAAGCCAATCAGATAAAGGATCTCATTGAGAGTCAGGGTGTTCTCTACATGGAATTCAACGGGGTTATCTTTGCGACCGGTACCGACGTTACGGTTCACTCAAGCGACTACGGTCTGGATCTTCAGGAATGTCCGACCTGCTGGTACGTAGGGTTTGAGCTGTCCGGAAAGGCACAGAACAAGTTCAAGAAAATCGCGGCTGGTAAGTTGGGGTGGCCCATTGACATTTACCTTGACCCGCCGGTGAACTCGCTCCTGGTTGTTTCACCAAGGGTTTACCAGGAAATGAACTCCGGGGACTTCATGGGAGCACCAAGCGAAGGAACACCAAAACCCCTCGTTGAGAGGCTTAAGGAGGCCTTCAACATTACCGTCGTGGAGTACTCCAACCAGACCGCTGAGGACATCGTTGAGAACGCTACTGCCCTGGGCAAGGACAAGATCATCCTCGCAGACGTTCCGGAAGAACTCTACAACGATGTTAGGGAGTTGGTACTCTCCAAGGATCTAAAGTTGAGGGTTTCCCATTACACCCCCCAGCAGGGTGAGGATCTGAAAGACTTCGTCAAAAGAATCCTCAACCTCTACGGACCATACGTACTAAAGTTCGACCCGGCGAAAGGTGAAACGACGAGACTTAAACTCAGCGGGAGTGCCCCCACGAAGGAGGAAGCCCTCCAGGAGGCTAGGAAGATATACAGTGTCCTGAGGAGCGGTTCCCTCGCCGTTAAGCTCCACGTGGTCAGTGAGGAGTACATCTCACCAACTCTCGGTGCCAGCTTCAAGAAGCAAGCGATTATAGCGGGGATCGGCGCGCTGATCGCGGTTCTCCTCATAGTCTATTTCCACTACAGGCGCTGGAGGATAGCGATACCCGTTGCGAGCACCAGCCTCTTTGAGGTGATCATAATCCTCGGTATAGCCGCCCTCATACGCTGGAACCTCGACCTTCCGAGTATAGCCGGTATCATAGCCGCGATCGGTACCGGTGTTGATCAGCAGATCGTTATTACCGACGAACTCCTTGGGGGAACGGCAGGCAGAGTAACCAGGAGGATGAGTGCCCTCAGGAGAATGGCAAGGGCATTCTTCATTATCTTTGCTTCGGCTGCAACTACGATAGTGGCCATGAGCTTCCTGCTGGTTTACTTCGTTGGAACGCTCAAGGGCTTCGCCGTGACCACAATCCTTGGTGTCCTCATCGGAGTCCTCGTCACGAGGCCAGCCTACGCGGAGATAGCCAAGTATCTGCTCTCGCTTGAGTGACCCTTTCTTTTTCCGTTTTCAATTTCAGCGGTGGTGATGTGTATGTTCGTTGTGATAATGGGCGCCGGGAGGGTCGGCTATCTTGTGGCCAAGATGCTTGAGGAGGACGGCCACGACGTTACCGTTATTGAACTCGATCGGCGAAGGGCCCAGGATCTCTCCCTTGAGATAAACGGTCTGGTGATAATGGGCGATGCCACCGACCCCAAAACCCTTGAGGAGGCCAACATAAAGCAGGCCCACGCATTCGCCGCCCTCACGGGGAAAGACGACGCCAACATACTCGCCTGCATACTCGCCAAGAACCTCAACCCCAACGTCTATACTGCCCTGAGGATAAGCAACCCCAAGAACAAGAGGATCTTCGAGAGGGTTGAGGATCTCAAGAAGTATTTCAACTTTATAATCTCACCCGAGGAAATAGCGGCGGAGTACATCTCACGCAACATTTCAACCCCCGGTTTTGACAGGGTTCTTTTCCCGAGGGAAGGGGCCGAGATAGTTCGCTTTGAGATAACTCCCCAGAGCTGGGTCGCTGGGAAAACCGTCAGGGAACTCAACCTCCCAAAGGATGCTCTCATCGTTGCCGTCTACGACAAAAAGGGCAACCTCATAATACCCTCCGGCGATACCAAGCTTCCCGAGGAAGGTTCGCTCATAGTTTTTGCCAAAACCGGGGCCCTTGACGAGGTGAAAGAGCTCTTTGAGAGGGTGGGGAAAAAGGATTAATCCCCCTCTTTTTTTCCTCATTGCGAGCCATGCCAAAGCTCTCGCGGCCCTTTCTGGAGTTGGGAAGTTCTTTATGGAGTGCTCCTCCAGCAGTTTCACACCATCCCGAACGAGTTCACCGGCCATGAAGTTAACTATAACCGGCTTGTCGCAGTCCGCCTCTATTACGGCTTTGGCTATCTCCTCACTTGGGATGAAAATAGGGGGGACACAGATTACGAGAATTGAATCAACGTTCCCGTCCCTGCAGACAATTTCAATCGTTCTTTTATAGCGCTCGTAGTCCGCATCTGCGATAAGGTCAATCGGGTTTCTGGTGGAGCACTGCTCTGGAAGGAAGGACTGGAGTTTCGCAACGGTGTCCTCGCTCAGCTTTGCAATCTCAAGGCCGAGTCTCTCCAGCTTGTCGGTAGCCAGAACACCGGGCCCGCCGGAGTTCGTGATTACGGCCACCCTCTTCCCGGCCATTGAATACATCTCGAAGGCTTTAGCGGCGTCGAAGAGCTCCTCCATCTCCTCGACCTCGATAGCTCCGGCCTGCTTGAAGGCGGCCCTGTAAATCTCGTAGCTCCCGGCTAGAGAGCCGGTGTGAGAAGCGGCAGCTTTAGCTCCACTGGCACTCTTACCGGCCTTGAGAACTATGACCGGCTTTCTCTTGCTCGCATAGCTGAGCGCCTTCAAGAAGTGTCTGCCGTCTTTAACCCCTTCAATGTAAAGCGCTATCGCCTTCGTGTTCTCATCGTCCGCAAAGTACTCCAAAAAGTCGCTCTCGTTCAGATCTGCCGCGTTTCCGTAGGAGACGAAGGCCGAAAAGCCGATGCCCTCTTCGTTGCCCATTGCCAAAGCCGCGCCGCCGAAGGCTCCGCTCTGGCTGATTAAAGCCAACCCGCCGGGTTTTACCCTAACCTCAAAGGAGCCGAAGAACTTCCCGTGAACGCCGAAGATTCCGGCGCAGTTCGGGCCTATGAGTCTGACGCCGTGCTTCCTAGCCTTTTCAACCAGTTCGCGTTCGAGATCAGCGTTCCCAACCTCCGAGAAGCCGGCGCTTATCACTACGGCGCCCTTGATCCGGGGGCCGATTTCATCAATGAGTCCCGGCACGAACTTTGCCGGAATCGCGATTATGGCGGTATCGACGGGTTCGTCAAGCCTCTCACGGATTTCAAAGACTCTCCCCGCGACCTCGACGCTTCCACCCTTTGGGTTCACGGGGATAATCTTCCCCTCAAACCCTCCCTCGACGATGTTTCTAAGTATCTCGTAGGCGATTGCACCCTTTCTGAAGGATCCAAAGACCGCTACACCCCTCGGATAGAAAAAGAAGTCAAGGCTCATCTTTTCCACCTCCAGAGTGCTATGATAACCGCGATAAAGATTACGGGAACTGCAGTTTGAATGCCCGCGGAGGATCTCTCCACAGTTATAACGATGCTTCCGTTTTTCCCCCGGGATCCACCCACCACCTGCGGGAACTCTTCGGGCAGCTCTATCTCCGCCCTCCACTCCCTCCGGAAGAGTCCCTCATCGTACTCCAGCCTGGGTACGAAGTAGCCCCTGACCTCCGTGACGTTGCCCCTTTTGATGTAGGTCACGTTTCTGGCACCGGGCAGTGCGGGGAGACCGGCTTCACACATGTAAGTTGCGTTGAAGAACACCTTTCCCTCCTCCGGTGAATAGTGGAGCTCTATCCTGAGGGGGTTGCAGGAGAGGGGTTTGCTGGTTCCCTCGCCGGGGCTCCCGGTGGAGACCCCGATCATGGGGAGGTAGTCGGCGTTCTCCCATATCAGGACGTTTTTGGCCCTGTCTGCTGGAGATGGAAACGTATACAGAACCGTCCAGTTTCTGGGTAAAACGAGGATTATCCTCCTGAACTCGAAGGAGTACACCTTTCCTCCGGACACAAAGTCGAGTGGGCCGGAGTAGGGGCATTCGAGACCCCTTTTGCCCTTCGTGAGGAACGGAACGATGTAAAAGTTCACCCTCGCGCTCCAGTTAGCGGTGATCTCGACCGGACCGGATGAAGGTAGATAAACCGTGAAGTTTCCGTACCTTTCGTGCAGATCCTCCACCAGGTTCCTGTAAACCAGCTCTTCCACGAGCTTTGTGAAGTCGGTTTCGTTCTTCACAAGTTCGCGGTAGGCTGGGTTTGTTAGCCTTGCGGAGATATCGAAATGGGCACTTCCATCCGGATTCACCTGGATGAGCATAACCATGTCAAAGACGTTCTGCTCGCTCTTTCCTCTGACTGGCTGGGTCCAGGCCGCTCCAAGAAGAACCAGTGCCAGGATTAGTGCTGTTCCTCTTCTCACGCTCATCGTTGGCCCTTGGATCTGTCCCACAAAAACTTTGCGGGTCGAAAGTCTTAAAGGGATGGTGAGGTATCATATTGCTTAGGTGGGGCGATGAGGTTCGGTATAGTTGCCAGAAGGGACAGGGAGGCCGCTCTAAAACTTGCCTACCGTGTTTATGACTTTCTGAAGGTTAGCGGCTACGATGTTCTGGTAGATAGGGAAACTTTTGAGAACCTCCCCGAGTTCGAGGAAGGTGATGTGGTTCCCCTTGAGGAGTTCGACGTCGATTTTATAATCGCGATCGGTGGGGACGGGACGATACTGAGGATCGAGCACAAGACGAAGAAGGACTTTCCGATCCTCGGCATAAACATGGGTACCTTGGGCTTTCTAACGGAGGTCGAGCCCCATGAGACTTTCTTCGCTTTGAGCCGTCTTCTGGAGGGGGATTACTGGATAGACGAAAGGATGAAGCTCAGGACGTATTTAAACGGTGAAAACTCCGTTCCCGATGCCCTCAATGAGGATGCAATCCTCACGGGCGTTCCAGGCAAGATAGTCCACCTCAAGTACTACGTTGATGGTGGTCTTGCCGATGAGGTGAGGTCCGATGGAGTTATCGTTTCGACCCCGACCGGTTCCACGGGCTACGCACTCTCCGCCGGAGGTCCCTTCGTCGATCCAAGGCTTGAGCTCTTCGTTATAGCCCCAATAAACCCCATAGCCCTCAGTTCCAGGCCTATGGTCGTGCCCTCCTCCAGTGAGATAGAGATCGTTCCCCTTCCCCCCGAGAGGGGGCTCATCCTTACGGTCGATGGTCAGTTCTACACCCATCTCAGCCCGGACACGGAGATCAAGATAAAGAAATCGCCGCGAAAAGCCCGCTTTGTTCGCTTTTCCCACGAGATTTATCCCAGGTATCCCTTCCGCCTCAAGAAGAGGTTCTAGCTCTCTTTCGGTTTCAGGCCAAGGTGGGTTACGATGATCGCCCCGAGTACCAGCGGGAGCCAGAATGATATCATCCTGTCGAGTATGCTCGAGGTCACTGCCATCTCTCTTGTGACCCCCAGGGCTACGTAGACTCCCGAGGTTACGGCTTCGATTATCCCCGCCCCACCGGGGATCACGCTTATTATCCCAACCGTTGTGGCTATCATCTGCACGGTGACAACTGCCAGGAGACCTATTTTATAGCCGAGGCTAAGGAAGACGAGGTAATTTCTCAGCACAACGAAGATCCACGTCAGGAATGAGTAGAAAGTTGAGAGTATGAACGTTTTCCTGTCCCTGACCACCACCCTGAGCCCCTCGGTGAAATGGGGGATGTTGGTGTCCACCAAACAGTTAAACTTCTCCTCGTGCTTTTTGATCCTCGACGGAATTAGCCTTGCCAGGAGGTTGAATATCATGTAGAGTATTCTCCTGACCCTGCGTTCGCTCGTTATGATCAGCGTGGTCAGTCCAGTTAGACCAGCCAGCATAAGAGTCAGGAAGAGTATCACGGCGAAGAGCCCCGTGAAGCCGAGCGAGTATACGTAGACCGCCGCCATGAGGAGCATTGTCATAACCGGAATCAGATCCAGTATCCTATCGGCCGTGACAGTTGCAAAAAGCTGGCCGTAGCTGCCCTTGGAGCGCTTAACCAGGTAATACACCCGAAAGGCCTCGCCGCCGCCCCTGGCCCCGGGGGTTAGGTTGTTGAAAAGAACACCGATGAAGAGCGCCGCGAGCGTATCCCTGAACCGGACCTCTATCCCGAGCCCCTTTATTATGACGTGCCACCTCATGGCCCACGTGACTATTCCCCCGAAGTACATGAGAACGGCTATGAGGAGGTAATAAACGTTGGTTCGTCCCAGTACCCGGAGCACTCCCTCCGTTCCGGCCCACCACACGAGAGCAATGATGACGAGGACGCTTGCTACGAAGGGCAGAATCTTTTTCCAGTTCATTCCTCACACCTTCCTGAGCTTTGCTATGAAGAAGCCCTGGGTCAAGTGCCTGTTGGGGTAGAAGCGCTGAACATTCTCAAGTCCGATTCCTTCGGAGCCTATGAAAACGGCCTGCTCCTCCAGCTTTAGCCCCTTCTCAAGCATGAACTTCACGTTGGCCTCGTTCTCCTCGTAGCTCAGCGTGCATGTCGAGTAAACCAGAACTCCCCCTCTCCTTAGAGATTTTATAGCCGCCCAGATGAAGGCCCTCTGGTAGCGGGCGGTTGCGATTATGTCCTTCGGCGTCCTGCTCTCCCAGAGCTTCGGCCTTATTCCTAAAGCGGTGCAAGGGGCGTCGAGGAGTATCTTATCGGCCTGAAGCCCGAGTTCAGGCAGTTTCCTCGCGTCCATCCTGATGAGCCTGACGTTCTTGACGCCGAGTCTTTTTAGCTCTTCCTCCATCTTCCTCAGCCTGTTCCTCGACTTGTCAATCGCGATTATCTCGCCCCTGTTCTGGAGCAGTTGCGCTATGTGGCTCGTCTTTCCGCCGGGAGCGGCCGCCATGTCGATTATCAGCTCCTCCTCGCTCGGCTCGAGGACGTGGGCGACCACCATAGACGGTAAGCTCTGGGCGTAGAACAGGCCCTCCTTGAAGCTCTGGAGTTCACTTAAACTTGGGAGTCTGAACTTTGGCAGGGTAACCTCAACGGCCAAACCCCTCATCGAAACTACCATCTCCTTGGCGCTCATTTTAGCAATCCCGATTCCGACGAGCAGGCCCCTCGGGTCTCTAATCTCGACCTCGTCGCCGGGCCTTATGCTCTTGTCTGCCTGAAGGACTCCCGGCGCGTAGAGGTTCGCCCCCTGGTAGACGCTCTCGCTCGCGAACTTGTTGGCTCTCACGACCTTCACCCCGGGCTCGTAGTCGTCTGGAAAGTTGGGGCCTTCCCTCTCGAAGTATATGCCCTCCTTGAGGTAGGGGCTCCTCTTCGGCTTTAGTCCCTCCCGCCTGAGGATTCGCATCAGCTTGTCCCTGCTCGTCTTTAGGGTGTTCACCCGAATGTAGTACTTCTCAACCGGCGTTCTGAGCGATGCCATTATCTCCTCTGCCTCACTCCCGAAGAGTTCCCTGTAGTACTCCCTGAGCTCCGCCGGAAATGCCTCAAAGGTCGAAGATTTCCCATTCCCTTCCAACGTCAATCAGCCTCTCAAGGCCTTTTTTGAGCGCTTCTACACTTCCAAAGTTCGCCTCAAACTGGAAGACCTTCTCCTCGCTCCCCTCAATCCTCTCAAGGACTTCCCTCGGCGAGACCCTTCCGTCGCGCCTCCAGTTGTAGACGTCGCTCAGGAAGTTCTCGCTCCCATAGATGAAGCTCCTTGGGAAGAGTTCAAGGAACAGGCTAAGGAACCCCTCGCTTATCCTCTCCTTTGGAACGGCAACGACGAAGTAGTAACTCTCAGGCGTCGCCCCGACCTCAATTTGAGGCTTTATCTCAAAGGCCGGGTGGGGGTAGTCCATTCTGACCCACTCGCCGTCGAGGAATATGTAGGCTCCAAAGACCTCCTCTACATCTTCCACCTTGAAGCCCTTCCCCGTCAGCTCGGCTTTGAGTTCATCGTTGAGCGTGAATATGTCGTCCCATAGCCTGTTGAGAAACTCGTGAATTTCCTTAACCTTCATCTCTCCCACCGGAAGAAAAGGGGGAGAGGAGTTTAAAAATTTGAGCTCAGACCTCGGAAAGTGCCCGGTTTATCTCGCCCATTATGTCCGTTTTTACAGTCTGGTCAATCGTCTTGAGCGTTACATCCTTTGTTCCGGAGAACCCCGGCACTGATATCTGCAACCTTAGGAACACCTCCGCCCGTACGATGCTCGTTTCGTTGTTCCTCACGTGCATCTCCCATGCCTTTGGGATGTTCGAGACGAGAACGTACGTTTTGACTGGGAGCTTTACCGTTCCCCCAGCTGGGATGACCGTTGTTTTGAGGGACTCCCCTTCCCCAAGCTTTAGGCCGTTCACCCACACCTTATAGTTCGTTTTAAGTATTGGCAATGGGTACGGGTTGGGGTTGTAGAGAACGAGATCCGTCATAAAGACGGCTTTGTTGCCCTCCCTTCCCAGGTACCTTACCACTGTGTCCTTCAGCTCTGGGGTCTTGATGATCGAAAGCCCCGCTATGTTTTGGCTTTGGGCTTTCAGGTGGATCTTTTCGAGAACTTTCTCGTTTATTTCCTGGCTGACCTCAACCTCCTTGGAGAGAAACAGCATCTTTGGCTTGATCACAACCGTTAGGTTCCCCCTTTCTCCTTTTTCAAAGTACTTCAGGATCGCGTCTACGATCTTCTCATTATCCATTTCAAGGCTGGCCTGAATCCTGGTTCCGAAGGGGGAGTAATTGAATTCACCGAGTCTTCCGATCTGCATGCCCATGAACAGAAACCTCAGCTCATCGATACTAACGGGAACCAGCAGGGGCTTTCCAATGCTCGCGTTTATTATGATCTCCGTTTTTTCCTCAGTTACCTCGCCCCACGCCACCGAAACCTTGGGGGATGCGTTGTTCAGGGCGTATGCAATGTATCCGCCCCAGATAATGAGGAGTATGAAGACCGCCCCAATTACCTTCCCGATTATTCCCATAGCTCCCACCCATGTTTTATTTGGAAACATCTTGGCTTAAACTTTTTTGAATTTTACGGCAGTTCCTCGATTATTTTACGCCAGTTCCCGGGCTTCCTGAAGTCCTTCTCCGTGTGGAGGCCTTCCTTCTTGAGTATCCCGCGAGCGGCGAGCAAACCTGTCGCGGCGGCGTTGACTATGTCCCTGCTCAGGCCGGCTCCATCTCCTGCCGCAAAGATTCCCTCGATACTGGTCTCAAGGTTCTCGTCCACCTCGACCTTCATGGCGTAGTACTTGATTTCCGGCGCGTAGAGGAGAGTGTGGTCGCTGGCAACGCCGGGCAGAACCCTGTCAAGCTTCTCAAGGCCCTCGATTATGTTGGTAACAACGCGGTGGGGCAGGGCCATCGCTATGTCTCCCGGCGTCACGTTCCTCAGCGTCGGCTCGACGTCGCTCCTCCTTATCCTCGCCCACGTGCTCCTCCTGCCCCTCCTCAGGTCGCCGAGGCGCTGAATAAGGGGCTTTCCACCGCCTATCGTTGTTGCTAGCTGAGCTATGCTCTTGCCGTATGCCGTTGTGTCCTCGACCGGCTCGGTGAGCTCTATCCTGCTCAGGAAGGCGAAGTTGGTGTTGTTGCTCTTCTTCTCGTGCATCGAGTGTCCGTTTACTCCAACGTAGCCGTCGTAGCGCTCCTCGACTACGAAGCCGTTCGGGTTGGTGCAGAAGGTTCTAACGAAGTCATCGTAGGTGTCGGTGTAGATGTGGAACTTGGGGTCGTGGTTTATGCTCGTTATGGGCTCCATGACTATGGCCGGAACCTCAACGCGGACGCCAACGTCAATCGGGCCGTGACGGGCTTTAAGCCCTATCCTCTGGGCCACCTCGTGGAACCAGTCGGCTCCACCCCTCCCGGGAGCGACTATGATGTAGCGGGCTTTAATCTCGAAGACCTCCTTTCCGCGCCTAACCTTCACCCAGCCCTGGCCGAACTCCAAAGCCTTCGTCCAGAGGAGGAACTTAACTCCTTTGCTCTCAAGGTGCCTCTTTATGTCGTCTATAACCTCGGGCGTCCTGTCCGAGCCTATGTGCCTCTGGATTATCGGGACGAACTTAACTCCCGCCTGCGCCGCCTTCTGCTCCCAGTATCTAACCTGCTCGGGGTCGCCCTTGTAGAGGTTCCTCGGTGCTTTATGCTTTAGAAAAATCTGGTCGACCTCCCAGACGAGCTGCCAGGCGTAGTTCTCGTCGTTTGTCAGCTCGCTCAGATCGCCTCCGATGTCCGGGCGGAGGTTTATCGTGCCGTCGCTTAATCCGCCAGCTCCTCCAACACCGCTCATTATGTGACAGGGTTTACACTCGACGCAATAACCGAGCTCGAACATGGGGCAAACTCTCTGTTTTACGTCTCCGCCCTCGTCAATGACGAGAACGCTCAGGTCGCTCTTTTCAGCCAGCTCGTAGGCCGCGAAAAGTCCTGCGGGACCTGCTCCGATAATCACAACATCGTAGAACCTTCCGCTTCCGTTCCCGGAGACCATATTTCCCTTGCCGAGGTCTATGACTTTGGCCTTAAAAATCTTTTGGCAAGTTTTTGGTTAATTTATCAATGTTTCTCCATGTTAATTAACATTAATATGATAAAGTTCATTACTCACGTCCTCAAACACTATGTACACGCCAAGCACCAGCGTTAACGCGGCGAATGCCTCAACCCAGTTTGAAGTCGAGAGCCCCTCAATAAGCGGGTTCATGGAGAAGAACCCGAGGAGTATCCCAAAGTACTTTAGCCTTGAATCTGCGCTGGGAGCAACCGGCCCCCTGCTTAGACCGTAGTCGACCAGTAGCACAAAGCCATGAAGAACGGCGAAGATTACAAAGAGGAGCACTGCCATCATTAACCCAATAACAAAAGCACTGGTGAGTATCACGGCCAGGTTAATCATAAGGATTGCCTTAATAATTTTCAAACGCCTTATAAACTAGATAGCCACCCAAGAGAGACGGAAGGAGAAAAACAAAAACCCATACCGGATTAGAAGCCTTTTGGGCTATTGAGATGTCCGCTATCCACTGGAAGAACCATAACTCTCTCACCGTTCGTGGTGGGTACTGAAGTTTCTTCCCCATCCTTGACAGTTTCCACTTGAAAACCAAAACTATGGCCGGGAATGTCATGAAAAGCCCGAACACCTCTGTTATGTCCAAAACGGCATCCCAAGCTCCAAAACTCGACCCTAAAATCAGAAGGCTTACAGTGAAGATTCCACTGAGAAAGAGAACAACTCTCCTTTGGAATTCGTTAGCTCTCCCCGAACTCCCGAGAGCCATAAGGCTCAACCATGGAACAAGCACTGCTAGGTTTGCTGAGAGAACGTAAATTCCTCTAAGGACTCCAAAATGGGAAATTAGGACAGAAGAAATGAAAAGAGAGGTAACCCCATAGAGTATCATGCTTTCACACTTATTCATGGTTAACACCTCTACGGCCAGCCTAACTTCTCATGAAGTGCACTAGTCGTGTCATTCTGAGGAATATGGCATGTCAAGCTGAATTTCTAATGTGTAATTTGTCTCCGTCCAAGCAAATTCCCAATGGCAGGATTGTATATGTACCTATAGTCAAGCATGCTCTTGTTTCCTGGAATGTGGATAGGAGGCACAAGTAAAACCTCCGTTTGATTAGGGTCAATATTAATTGGATTGAACTATTATCAACGCCAGTAAGACCACCCACGCGAGAGGGGCGATGATTTGAAGCAGCATGCATATTGCATCAAAACCCATTTTGACAATAACGTAAATAAAAACATAGAGCCATGCCGATACTCTGAGGATATCTTTTTTAGTTTTCACATCTTTGTATTCCTGAGATATTTTTGCGAAAATCACAAAAACCACTACGCATGCCAAGAGGATGAAAATTTTAACCGTTATGGACATAGAAGAGCATTTCAACAGCTCCAATGTAATCGTCAGGATAAAGACAGAATCCGCAATTAGCAGTAACAGTCTTTTCTTCCAGTTTAGATGCAAGATTTTATACACCAGAGAGCCAATCCAATCCATCTCTTTAAGGTCAAGGTACAACAAAAACCAAAACACTGGAACACCAAAAATGACAAGTAGCTTAATCAATATTGGAACTCTCAAACTTGTAGCTGCTACAAAGCCGATAAGCAAAAAGAAGAATCCAAAAAATACGTCGTCCTTGAATCCTAACAACAAAAGAATCATAACCACAAGTGCCAATGGAAAAACCACTAGGGATATTATATACTCGACAGATACATTCTCATAATTTAAAATGAAAGCTATCCCAAGATAAAAGAGAAAGAGAAGGAGAAATGACTTTTTCAATCCCAAATCACCCATAAACGATTACCCCCTCCATTCAGTTATCAACTTCTCTTTCATCCAATTGGCAAGCCAATTAATACTTATCTGCTGGAGGAGAGGGTTAGTGATTGGGCTTACCTTTTGTCTGATGCTCGGTGGAAGTTTATTAAGGGCATTCTGGATGAACTCAATATCAGCCAGGGGTATGGTTTTTGTCTTGAGTTCATATGTTAAGAATACATCAGTCGCAACATCTGTAACTACTGCTATCTGATCGACTTCTATATATGTGCTCTCTATAAAAGTGAAACGCTGAATCCCAATTCTATCAAATGGCACATCATACGTTATTTCTATTGGAATTGTTGCCCCATAGAATTCTGTTTCTACTCTGATATCATTTGCGGCATCTTCCCAATATGGGAAGATTAACCCAGCACCACTTAGTACCCTTATGAGCCTAGGAAGACTAGACTTTGATATCTCAAAGTATGCTGTGGAGTTTATGGCAAAATATTGACCTGCAGATATTGTATGTGGATTAATAGAAGTAACTAAACTATCGGATTGTAGGTATTTGTTTAGTACTGATGCATTCATTTTTGCCATAATTTTGCCATTCACTTCCAAGCTGAAATTGTATCCATTGTAAATTACAAATTTACAAGCCAGCTTTGCTTTATAATTGCCCATATCATATTTAAAGTATAAGTTGTCGCATTCAACTCCCACTTGCTTTAATCCGATGCCTTTTATCGGCTTCACTTCCACTTTCACCTTCTTCCACTTTTCATCTCCGTTGCCGTTTGGTTTACCGTCGGTGTTGTCGATGAAGAGCTTGAAAGTGTGATTTGCGATTCCATAGAGGGTGTATGAGAAGCTAAAACTCTTTTCTTCCCTGGCTGGAATCGTGTATACCCCACTGTCCCCCATCTTAACTATAACGGCTCCAGCCTCGTCCTCGATGAATCCACGCACGTCCAGCTTATCAGGCCTGTAATTCCTGACCTTCACCGTGAAGTACACCATCCCACCACCCGTCAACTCCGTGGGAAAGCCTCCAACTCAACGGCAAACTGCTGATTGGCTTTTCCAATATTAATTTCCCGCTTCATGGGTCCTCCTCATTCTTCTGTTCATTGAGCACAATTAAGTTATCCTTGGAGGCCTCCATATTCTCGGGAGATCGAACTTCAGCCATAGGACGAAAACAACCAAGTAAGCAATGAGGAAAGGTATTAGTTCCCTTTGAAATCCAAACTCCTCGACTAAGGCACCCCACGATAAGACAACATAGGGAACTTTAAGGAGATAAAAGGCTCTTCTATTTTCCCTGTGGTCTATTAGTAGCATTAAATGGAACACCCAATAGCTAGCTAGAAGGGAAAGGATCCAACCAGCACCATGAGACTTAAGAAGCACTAATATGAAAAATCCTAATAGGTACCCCAATATAACGTCACTAACACTTTCATTCTCTTCACGTTTAGAAAGGGGTCTTTCATATTCCAAGTAGAACAAATAAGAGAACAATGCAGATAGTGCTAACCACGAAATAACTGCGATATATGTGTTGTTGTATTCACTCCCAGCTATGAATGTTGATGAAAATACCAAAATTGCCAGTCCTAAATGGCAAGATTTTGTTTTAGCGCTTATAGCCATCACGAAAACAAGAGAAAGATAGAGGAACAACGTTGAAATTTCAACAACCATTTTAAATCACCACCTCTTTGTTATTCCCCTAATGAATCCTTGGGCCATCTTAAGAATCTCCCATGCTGTCACCCGCACGTTTAGCCTCTATGAGCCCGAGGATTATCAGGTAACCTCCAATTAGGCCTGGTAGTAAGTACAGAAACACTTTTAGCGGCTCGTCAGACTTAACGGCGAGAATGCCTGTATCAATCCACTGAAACACCCAGAAGTACTTTGCATCGGTTGGGGGATAACTGAGTTGTTCCCCACTTCTTTCCCTACTCTTCTTTGCACAATACATGGGAGCAATAAAGAGCAGATACCATGCCAAAAATGAGACAATTACCCCGGTTGCTTTCTCAAAATCATTGTAGACGAGAGCTATCACTCCCAGAGCACCTACTGACGAGAGGAGAGATGTCAATGTGATGAGCTTGATTAGCAGATTTTTCCCTGTGCCTCTGGACCAGAGAACCATTGTTCCCCACATGGGGATGAACATCACGTTTATTGCGAACACATACAGCCCGCTTTCAAGTCCTCTAACCCTCACCATAATAAGGGAGGACAAAAGGATAAGAAAAAATCCCGAAAGGAAACTCCTTATGAATCTCATTTGAATTAACCTCCTTTACGGTGCATCAAGATACTCATACGCTATAACTCCTGCTATAAATCCCAATGCCGCTCCAACTAAAGTTCCAGCCCCAGGCACAACTGAACCAAGGGCGGCTCCTGCCTCAGTAGATTCAAGTATATACGTAGCTGCAATTGTAGTAGTTATTCCGATAGTTACAGGAATTGCAATATGTTCTATTACTCTGTCATGATTAATGGTTATTGTCACGTATTGGGTTACTGTGTATCCCAGGTCGAGGATGGTTCCATTAGACGTTACAACGTATGGGTGACCGTTGGCATAGACCGTGAAGTTGACCTGCACTGGGACTTTGAACCCTGCTAAATCCTTCAAATCAAATGCCGTTTGGAGTAAGTTGCTCTCTGACAGGACACCATGGTAATCAAGCTTAAAACTCTCCAACTCCCCCGGGAGCCACCTTACGTGTTATTATTGTCTCAGCTGGTATTCCAATGGTCACATCTTTCGTACGCTCTGTTGCAAGGATGCGACTGGGGTCAATATCAATGCGGGTGATATTCCATTCGACGTCTGTGGGGTTTGTGAAGTATACTTCGCATTTCATGTCTAAGACTAAGTTGCCCTTCTCCGCGGATAGCTTCATGTTGTCACACCCCATAAATGCTTTCTTGGTGGTTGGGGGAGTCACTTCTACTTTTGCTTCCCTCTGTTCTTCCGTTCCAAGGCCGAGGGGTTTACCTTCCTCGTTGTAAATGAAATCGTCGACGACGAGTTTAAATGTGTAGTTACCGGTTCTATAAAGTATTGGGCCGGAGATCCAGAGGGTATATACTCCTGCCTTGTCCGGTATGTCATAATTGAAGTTCTTAATCACAATTCCATTTTGGTCAACAATTTTGATATGATATGTAACAGTGGGTGAGGTAGACATTAAAATATCAGGCAATGGGTCATTTGAATTATCTTTGAAGTCATACTTTGAGTGATACACCCTTAGTTTTAAGGTAAACCATACCCTACCTCCACCGTCAAGCGTCCTTGGCCAGACCGTAAACGAGACACCAAAGTCTCCGTCAAACGCGGTGATGTTTCCGGAGTACGTATCAACTTTCCCTAGGTTTATGTCGCCGAGGGTTCTGTTGACTTCGATATAGTAGTGGTGATCTCCCTTCTCGGCAGAGTACCACCTGAGAACAACCTTGTTCTCGGAGTTCGCGAGAATTTCCACGCTCTTCTGGTCTACAACTCTGCCGTCGATGTAGAGGGCGATCTTTAAGTCCTCTGCGGTGGGATAGGTGTTGCCCAGAGTTACTGTGAAGTTAACGGTTTCGTACTCCTTTGGCAGGTCGGGATCAACCTCGACCCCTTCAATGTACACCTTCCCGGGATCGTCTTCCCTCTGGACGAGGACGCTGCCCCTGTCTTCCGCCTGAAAGCCGGCGTAGGAGAACACCGCGAAGTACTCGTACCTGCCGGGTTCAGGGTAGGGGACGGTGGAGACCGTTACCTCTGTTTCCTTGTTCGCTCCGAGGGTCAGCTTCCCGCCGCCGAGCCTTACCGTCCTCTTGCCCGAACCATCAGGCACCTGGGCGTAGAGGGTGTAGTAACCCCTAACCGGCAGGGTGTTTCCGTTCTCGATTCTGAGCCTGAAGGTTATCGAGTCGCCCACCTCGGCCACGTCCTTCGATGGCATCACCTTCACCTTAACCTTTTCGGGGTCGAGCTGGGATATGAGGTCGAAGGTTCCGGTGTATTCGAGCTTTATCACCCTTATCGAGGTAGTCTCGTCACCGTAGTCCAGGGTGGCGGGCTCACTAACGCTTTCGACCGATGATGTGGATTTTATCACGACATTCTCTCCTCCCGGACCGGTTACCGGCCTGTAAGTTATCGTGACTATTCCGCTGACTTTGACCTTCAGCGAGCCGTCGAGGACTCCGACAGAGGTGGTGAGGTTTCCGCTCTCGATTGTTCCACTCCCGGGATCGAGGATTCCCGGGGTTACCGCCTGCTCCTCGCTGCCGGTGTTGAAGGTGACGTTGTAGACAACGACCTGTCCGCCGCTCACGGTGTAATCGATGGCGACGTGGTATTTAATGGGGTTCGCATCATGAGAGGCTCTGACGACGCGAACGGCGTTTATCCTGAAAACGGGCTCCTGGGATGAGGTGGAAGTTAGCGGCTCGGGGGTGGAGAGGTGGAGGGGAGTTGGCATAGGACGCGGCCTTGGCGGCGAGGGGTTCGGTGTGAAGGAAGTCGAGACGAGCCTGACCTTCATGTACTCCTCAAGCTCATCGTACTTCTGCCTTGCCAAGCCCCAGAGCTCCGGATTGGAGTTGCCCTTCTCTATCGCGACGGCGATGGTGTAGAGTTCGCCGAGAGTTCTGTACGCTTTGAGCGCATTTTCCCAGCTGTACCGTCTGACGGTCTTCCCCCTGCTGTCTATTGTTACCATCGAGAATCCAATGCCCCCGTTTGAGTAGTAGATGCTGGCCGAGTAAATTGTGTCCACGACGTCGCTCTTAGTGGATCTGACGGCGTAAACGAGCGAGTTCGGGTTCTGATTTATGATAGCGCTCCGGATCGAGGAGGTGCTGACGAGCGGGTTCGAGGTCAGCGTTCCAGATGGAGCCTGAGATGGCGAGGCAGGCCAGAACTCCCTCTCAACCGCCCAGGTTTCGTACTTGGCGTACTTCCACCCGGTGAAGATGAACGAATCCGAGAGCGCCTGGAGGAAGGCGGACATGCTGAAGGAACCGGTTATTGAGTCTGTGTTTTCCTTTATGTATTCTTCAAGAGCCTTTATTTCCTCATCGTTCCAGCCTGAGGAACGGAGCTCATCAACGACTTCATCCGGAAGACCGTTCTGGGCGATCTCTCTCGCCATGTCCTTGAGCTCGTCCTCCGAGTAGTCCATCTTTACGCCGCTTCTCCTGAGTTCGGTGTAGGCCTCCCAGATCAGGGCGGAGATGTTGGCCGCGTTCTCCTCACCGAGTATGGAGTTCTGTATCAGATCGGTTACGTTGTTTCCGGTGGAGTTAACGATTGCAACGAGCTGGGCTTCCTAACCGAGGGTTTCCCAGAAAATGCTGAACGCTGTTATATTTTCATTCAAATCGTTACTTGATGCCCCGCTTGAAGCTGTAGTTCCCTTCACGACTCCGGAAAACATACTAAGGAAGAGCATTGCTATCAAAGCTACTCCCTTCCATTTCATGAAAACCACCAAGAGTTATAATACTGGAAGGTTTAAAACTTTTTTCTATCCGAATTTCACATACTATCAATGATAGTATATAAAATCTGGAAAGTTCGAAAGGTTTAAACGCTCTGGATGGAAAGATAAAAGATGGTGCGCCTACCGATGGAAGTGCCCCCCGGAAAGTGGAGCAAGGCGAAGAAAGTTCATCTCATTCACACCAAGCGCAGAATGCTCCAGCTCAAGCGCAAGGATGAGCTGAGCTATAACATCCGCTACATCTCAAAGGTCCCCGTGAAGCTCGTAATGGACAGGGAGTTCCTGACCCTTCACCCGGAGGAGTCCTTATCAAAGCTCGTCCAAAGCCTCAGGGGTGAGGAGAGCTCTGCGGTGGTTGTTGACGATGAAGGTAAACTCCTCGGCTTCATCACGATGAAGGACCTCCTCCGCTTCTTCGAACCCCCGAGGAGGTACTCCATAGTGGGCATAAACCTGCTCAAAAAGTACTCCATAAGCAACGCCTCCCGCGTGGAGGACATAATGGTTCGCAAGCCCATAACGATTCACGTCGATGAGAACCTCGGGCGGGCGATACGGATAATGCTCGAAACCGGAAAGCACCACCTCCCGGTGGTTGATGATAAAAACCGCGTTCACGGCATCCTTGAGGTCAAGGACATAATCCGTCTGATACGCATAGTCTCGTCATGAACCCCTAAAACCGCAGAGGGATGATAATCATGGACGTGTTCCTAGAGCTGGCGCTGATACTAATCGTTGCGAAGCTCTTCGGCTACCTCGCCGTTCGCCTCGGCTTTCCAGCGGCCCTCGGCCAGCTGATTGGCGGGATTCTAATCGGGCCGTCCATTCTGGGACTGGTCGGCTTCGACGAGGCCGTGAAGCTTCTGGCCGACCTCGGCGTCGTTATGCTGCTCTTTCTGGCGGGCCTTGAGACCGACGTTGAGGAGTTCAAGCACGTTGGTATTCCCGCTTTCATAATAGCATCCCTCGGCGTTCTCATACCCTTCATCCTCGGTTATGTTGGGGCTCTGGCCTGGGGGTACTCGAACATACAGGCCATGTTCCTCGGTGGAGTTCTGACTGCCACGAGCGTCGGTCTCACAACGAGCATACTCATGGAGATGAAGAAGCTCCGCACGAGGGTTGGAACGACGATTTTAGCTGCTGCCGTCGTTGACGACGTCCTCGGCATCATCGTGCTCACGATACTCGTTGGAATAAACACCAGGGGGAGCGTCTACTTCAAGGACCTCCTCATAATCCTCGGCGAGGTCGTCCTTTACTTCGGCATTGGCCTTCTTATCGGCAATCCCGCCGTCAGGGAGGCTTTGAAGCTTTCGGAGAGAATTACTTTACCTGAGACCGTTACGGCTTTTGCCATAGCGATAATGCTAATCTTCGCCTACCTCGCCGAGCAGTTCCAGATAGCGGGCATAACCGGTGCCTACCTGGCAGGTCTTCTCGTGGCGAGCACCGACGAGGCGAAGGAAGTTGACAGAAAGTTCATGACGATAGGCTACTCCCTCTTCATTCCAGTGTTCCTCGTGAGCATCGGCATAGAGAGCGACGTGCGGGTTTTAGCCCACGCGGGAACCTTTGCCCTAATCTACGCCATACTCGCGATAGTGAGTAAAGTGGTCGGCTGCGGCTTCGGTGCCTTCGTCTCGAAGTTCAGACCGATTGAGTCCCTTCAGGTGGGCGTTGGCATGATACCCCGTATGGAGGTGGCCCTCATCATGGCCAACGTGGCCCTCAACGAGGGCGTCTTCGACAGCGGGACGTTTTCCATACCGGTCACGATGGTTCTGGTGACGACGATAGTGACGCCGTTCCTCCTGAAGTGGGCATTCTCAAGGGAATAGGGGCGGTAGCATGGAGATACTCCTCCTGATAGCGGTAATGCTCGCGACGGCGAAGCTGATGGGGTATCTCTTCGAGAGACTGGGTCAGCCCGTTGTCCTCGGCCAGATATTCGGGGGCCTGCTGATTGGCATCTTCTTCGAAACTAACCCGGTGATAGGCCAGTTCGCCAACCTCGGCGTCCTCCTGCTTCTCTTCATGGCTGGTCTTGAGAGCGAGCTTGAGGAGTTCAAGCGCGTTGGAAAGCAGAGCGTTGTCGTTGCGAGCCTCGGCGTTCTGGTCGCTTTCCTCTTTGGCTTTGCCGTGGCTTACCTCTTCGTCCCCCTCCACGAGGCAATCCTCTACGGCGCGATGATGACACCGACGAGCGTGAGCATAACGGTGAAGGTGCTCATGGAGATGAGGAAGCTCAACACGCGCGAGGGGACGACGATTTTAGCGGCTGCGGTCGTGGATGACGTCCTCGGAATCCTTGTTCTCACTGTGGCGATTTCGATGATAAAGGGAGGCGAGGTCAACTACGCGAGCCTCGCCGAGGTCGTTCTCTCGGTCTCTCTGCTCCTCTTCTTCTTCCTCTACTTCGGGCCCGGCCTCGCGGACAGGGTCTTTCGCATTCTCTCCAGAGTTGACCTGCCCGAGAGCGAGACGGCCTTTGCCCTTGTTTTCCTCATAGTCTTCGCCTTCCTCGCCGAGCACCTGAACCTCGCCTCGATTCTCGGTGCCTACCTAACGGGCCTCGCCCTCGGCCAGAGCTCCAAGAAGAAGACGATAATGGACCACATGAACGTCCTCGGCTATTCCCTCTTCATCCCGCTCTTCTTTGTCGAGGTCGGGATGAAGATAGAGCTGGACTACATCCTCCACGCGGGCCTCTTCGCGGTTCTCTACACCATTGCCTCCATAGTGAGCAAAATAGTCGGCTGCGGCCTCGGCGCCAGGCTGGCCGGCTTTGACTGGGGGTCCTCCCTCAGGATAGGCGTCGGGATGATTCCGAGGATGGGTGTTGAGCTGGCTATGCTGGCCGTTGCTATGGGGAGCGGAATAATAGGCCCCGACGCCCTGACCGTGGCGATTCTCATGGTGTTCGTTACGACTGTGATAACGCCGCCCCTGCTCAAGTGGCTCTATTCAAGGTAGCTCCGCCAACCGAGTGTTCATCACGACTCAGCCAGTGCCGGTTTCGTCATCGCTCGCCCTGGGTTGGCATAGGTTTTTAAATTGCTTTCCCCAGCTTCCAGCATGAGCGAGTTCTCAACGATACTCAGCTCGGCACTGCTGATGCTCATCATGATTGACCCGAGCGACAAGATACTCCTCGTTAGCTTCCTGCGCGAGGATTTTCACATAGAGGACATAAAGGCCCTAATCGTGAGAGCCAACCTGATAGGCTTCCTTCTCCTGGCGAGCTTCGCGGTGGCAGGTCAGATAATCCTCCAGGAGATTTTTCACATCGACATAAACGCCCTGAAGGTTGCCGGGGGCTTCGTTCTCTTCAAAATTGGTCTCGAGGCTTTAGAAGGCGGTGGAATGTTCACGCTGAAGAGGGAGCGTGATATTCTAGCTTTGGCCGCCGTCCCCGTCGCGATGCCCCTCATTGCTGGTCCCGCCGCTATTACTGCGGTAATAACACTCACCGCCGAGTACGGCTACCTCGTCTCGCTCTCCGCAACGGCCATAGCGATTGCAGTCGTTGCGCTCTCGATGTTCGTGGCGCTCTACATGATGAAGTCCGTCAACAAAACCTTCCTGAGCGTTACTATCAGGATAATCGGTCTCTTCATAATGGCCATTGGGGCTCAGATGATGGTCGAGGGCGTCGTCGGGATATACCTCCTCATGACATTTTCTGGATAAACGTCAAACTTTGTCGGGATAACCTTTTAACTCCTCCCTTCCCTCTTCCGAAAAGGTGAGAGGGATGAAAGTTGAGCGCGTTAAGGGGACGAGGGACTTTTTACCGGAGGAGATGGCGAAGAGGAGATGGGTCTTCGAGAGGATTCGCGAGGTCTTCGAGCGCTATAACTTTCACGAGGTTCTCACGCCAACTTTCGAATACACTGAGCTCTTCAAGCTCAGGAGCGGTGAGGAGGTTGTAAAACAGCTCTACGCCTTCCTCGACAAGGGCGGGAGGGACATCTCGCTCCGCCCGGACATGACGTCGAGCGTCGCGAGGCTCTACGTTTCAGCCTTCCAGACGGCCCCCAAGCCCATCAAGTGGTACTACATCGCCAATATGTTCCGCTACGAGGAACCGCAGAGCGGTCGCTTTAGGGAATTCTGGCAGGCGGGCGTTGAGCTCATCGGGAGCGATAAGGTTGAGGCTGACGCTGAGGTTATAGCGCTCTTCACCGAGAGCTACCTCGCCACAGGCCTTGAGGACTTCACGGTGAACATCGGCGACCGCGTTCTGCTCGACGAGTTCGCCAAGATGCTCGGCGTCAAAGACGATATCGGGCTCATGAGGCTCATAGACAAGAAGGACAAGCTTACCCAAGAGGAGTTCGTCAAAGCTTTGAAAGACTTCGGGCTGAGCGATGAGGACGTTGAAAAGGTACTTTCGCTCGTCGAGATTAAAGGGGAACCTGACGAGGTTCTCCCAAAGGCCGAGGAGCTCTTTACGAGCGAGAAAGCCAAGGCTGAGATAAGGCGCCTCTACGAGCTGGTTGACCTGCTCGACGCCTATGGAGTCTCGAAATGGATTAGGATTGACCTCGGAATAGCGCGCGGTTTTGACTACTACACGAGCGTGGTTTTTGAGGCGATAGCGCCGAACGACCTTGGAATCGGCTCGATTGGCGGTGGTGGCCGTTACGACAACCTCATCGAGGTCTTCGGTGGCAAGCCTACGCCAGCGACGGGTTTCGCAATAGGCATAGAGAGGCTCATCCCGATACTCGAGTGGAAGGGCCTCATACCCGAAATCAGGCTCAGGCCCGACGTTTATGTGATTCCCATCGGAAAGGACGTTGAGCTCAGGAAGACGGCCGTCGAGGTCGTCTCTGCACTCAGAAGGGCTGGTGTTAAAGCTGATGTAGAGCTCACTGGAAGGAAGCTGAGGAAGGCCCTCGACCACGCTGGCAGGCTCAACGTGCCGTACGTGGTTCTCATCGGGAAAAGGGACCTTGAGAACGGCAACGTCACGATAAGGGACATGGAAACGGGCGAGCAGAGGGTCGTGAAAAAAGAAGGCATCGTCGAGGAGCTGCTCGAGCTCCTCGGCCTCTGAAATCATTTTTAAATATAAGGGAAAAGGTTTTTTTTCAAAGGTTTAATGCCATGTCACAACTCTGTGGGTCACTTTTCCCGCCAGTGCGTCCTTTAGGGCCCTCTCCATTATTTCGAGGCCCTTCTCGGCAATCTCTTCAGTTATGACGAGGGGCGGCGTAATCCGGATTACGTTTCCAAACATGCCGTAGCTGGGCAGTATTAACCCAAGCTCAAAGGCGCGCCAGCATATCTTCCCCGTGAGCTCAAGGTCTGGCTTTCCATTGGGCTTAACGATCTCCGCCCCTCTCATCAGGCCTTTCCCGCGAACGTCCCCAATTACCTCGTAATCTTCCTTCATCTCGCCGAGGCGCTTTTTAATGAACTCGCCGACGCGGAGGGCGTTCTCTAAAAGGTTCTCCCCCTCTATTATCTCCAGCGTTGCTTTGGCGGCCGCGCTCACAACAGGATTTGCCGCCGGGGTTAGGAGTGCGGAACCGCTCGTCAGGTTTTCGAGGAGCTCCCTCCTCCCAATTACGCCGCTCAAACCCATGCCGCTCGCCACGCCCTTGCCGAAGATGAGGAGGTCAGGCTTCACCCCAAACCACTCGCTCGCGAACCACTTTCCCGTTCTCCCGATTCCCGTTTGAACCTCGTCCATCGCGAGGAGTATGTTATGTTCGTCCAAGAGCCTTTTGAGCTCAGCGAAGAATCCTTCGGGAGGAACGACGATCCCCGCATCGCCCTGTATCGGCTCGGCTATCAGAAGTGCAATCTCGTCCGGCGGGACGACGTGGGCGAATATGTAACTTTCCAGATAATCCAGAAAGCGGTTTATCAGCTCGTCGGGCTCGTCGTAGCCGTTGATTCCCCAGGGGTTCCGGTAAGGATTCGGGTAAGGAACCCACACGACGTTGGGCACCAGCGGGGAGAGGCCCCTCTTCTGTGAGCTTTGAAAGGCCGCCACCGACGTTGCCCCGTATGTCTGCCCGTGATAGGCACCTATGAAGGATAAAATCCACGGTCTTCTTGTGGAGAACCTCGCCGCCTGAAGGGCCATGTCAACAGCGTCGCTCCCGCTCATTCCGAAGAGTACGAGTGGTCTTTCGATAGGGGCCATTTCGATCAGCTTTTCCGCGACCTCTATTGCCCGCTTGCTGTGGGTGTATCCTATCATCGAGTGCTGTATCCTAGCTACTTGCTCCTGAACTTCCTTCACGAGTTTGGGATGGGAGTAGCCGGTGGAAGCGGCGGCCGCTCCCGCCAGAAAGTCTATGAAGACGTTCCCGTCAACGTCCTCAATAAGGGCACCCCTGCCCCTCTCTGGGACGAGGGGAAAGAGCTTGACGCCGAGACCCGGCGAGATGGCACTCCTTTCGCGCTCTATAAGTTTCTTCGCCCTTGGGCCGGGCGGTTTAACAACTATTCGCGGGTAATCAGAATACATTTCCTCCCCTCCGGCCGTTAAAAGTGTAAAAAAAGGAAATCACGGGTTGGCTGAGATGAACTCCTCCGTCTTCTCCTTGACGTACCAGGAGAGCACGAGAAGGCCTATCAGGTTCGGAATTGCCATCAGTCCGTTCATCATGTCCGAGAAGTTCCAGACGGTTTCCAGCTTCGTGACGGCCCCGATGTAGATGAAGACGACGAAGAGCAGGTTGTATATCAGGTGGAGCCTGGGATAGAGCCTCGCGAACTTCTCCGGATCCTTCTCGAGCCACTTGGCCAGGTACATGACGTTCTGCCTGCCGTAGAACGACCAGGCGAGTATCGTGGAGTACGCGAAGAGGACTATGCCTATTGCCACCATTATTTCACCAGCATGTCCAAACGCTGCTGCGAACGCAGCCTGGGTCAGCGGGGCACCGTTGAGGTTGGGGTCGAGGTAAGCCTCAGTGACGACTATTGAGACGCCGGTGAGGGTGCAGATTATGAGGGTGTCGATGAAGGGACCGAGCATTGCCACGTGGGCCTGCCTTGACGGGTGGTCGGTCTTAGCTGCGGCGTGGGCGAGCGTTGCCGTACCGAGACCTGCCTCATTGGAGAACAGGCCCCTCTTGACTCCCCAGAGCACAACCTGACCGATCGCTCCACCTGCGACTGCCTGGCCGGTGAAGGCGTCCTTGACTATGAGGGCGAAGGCAGATGGGAGTTTTCCTGCGAATTTGATCCACACGCCTATGGCGAAGATGAAGTAAATTATTGCCATGAACGGAACGAGCATTTCAGCCACTTCGCCGATCCTCTTGATACCGCCGATGACGACTATGAAGGTCAGGACTGCTAGGGCAAGTCCGGTGGCCCACATGGGGATGTGGAAGGCCGTTTTCAACGCATCAGCGACTGAGTTTGACTGGGTCATGTTTCCAATTCCAAAGGCCGCGATCGATGCGAACAGTGCGAAGAGCACCGCAAGAACCTTGCCGAGCGTTGGGTACGCGTCGTCCTTGAGCAGGAACAGACCGAGAATAGCGAACAGCACCGCAATTATTATTGCTCCTACCTGCGTCGCACCGCTTAGTTTCATGGCGTCGCGACCCACGAATACCGCGAAGAGGAGCGTAAAGACAGCCGCTATGTATTTGCCCGTCTTCGGAATGTTCTTCATGGCAAAGCCCTTCTCTAGGAAGTTGAAAGTTCCGCCTATTTGCGTTCCGTCTGGCAGTTTGTCTCTAAAGGCGACGCCGAGTAGACCTTCCGAATACCTCGTGGCCATTCCCACGAGCGCGGTTATCCACATCCAGAATAACGCCCCCGGACCGCCGAAGTGTATGGCCGTTGCAACGCCAGCGATGTTACCGATGCCAACCGTTCCGGATATTGTTGCCATCAACGCCTGAAACGGCGTGATGTCACCCTCTCCCGTTTTTTTGCGCCCCTCGAACAGGGTGAAGCGTATCGCCCACCCCAGTCTTCTGAACTGTATCGCCTTTAGAATAGTTGTTAACAATATGCCGGTACCCACCAGCAGCACTATCATGGGGACGCCCCAGACTTCCCCATCGAGCCAGTTTATGAAGTCCACAATGGCACTCATTTTCAACACCTCTTATCTGTGTCATGTGCAGTATTGCTCTTCTACCACGTACATTGTGCATGTAGCCACTGATCAGTACACCTATGTAATTGATCCTTTTAAACCTTAATCTTGAAATTTATAAAGGAAATTTCCTTCATATTCGATTGCTCAATGAAAAGGCTTATGAGACCTTGAGCCCAGGTGGGTAGCTGAAGATATGGTGGGATGATGAGTCTGGAGCCCCCTGATCTGTGAAGAGGTTTCGCGGGGCTGACCGGCATGATAAAACGGCGTCTCTGTCGAGAGTACATAGAGGAGATCGAGAGGCTCGAACGTTCGATTCGCGAGCTTGAAGAGGAGATAATAGAGCTCAGAATGCAGCTCAAAAGGAAGACGGAAGAGGTTACAAGTCTTAGCATTGAGAACACGAGCCTCAGGTATAAGATAGAACTCCTTGAGAGGAGGGAGAAACAGATAATCGAGTTCCTGAAAAAGCTCAAGATACCGTTTGTAATAGTTCAGGAAGAGGGGCTTGAGGATCCCGATTCTGGCCAGAACTGTGGAGAAAAACCTTAATAGGGTTGGCCTCTTTTTAGTTCCAGCTTAAGGGGTGAAGAGCATGGGCATGGACATGACCACGAGAATGTTTAAAGAGGAAGGCTGGGTAAGGAAGAAGTGCCCTAAGTGCGGTAAATACTTCTGGACGCTTGACCCGGACAGGGAAACCTGTGGCGACCCGCCGTGTGACGAGTACGGGTTCATAGGAAAGCCTGGCATACCGAAGAAGTACACCCTTGACGAGATGCGCGAGAAGTTCCTGAGCTTCTTTGAGAAGCACGGCCACGGAAGGGTCAAGCGCTACCCGGTTCTTCCGCGCTGGAGAGACGATGTCCTCCTCGTTGGAGCGAGTATAATGGACTTCCAGCCCTGGGTAATCAGCGGTGAGGCCGACCCTCCAGCCAACCCGCTCACCATAAGCCAGCCCTCGATTCGCTTCACCGACATAGACAACGTCGGAATCACGGGCAGGCACTTTACGATTTTCGAGATGATGGCCCACCACGCCTTCAACTACCCGGGGAAGCCGATTTACTGGATGGACGAGACCGTTGAGCTCGCCTTCGAGTTCTTCACGAAGGAACTGAAAATGAAGCCAGAGGACATTACCTTCAAGGAGAACCCCTGGGCGGGCGGTGGGAACGCGGGCCCGGCCTTTGAGGTGCTCTATCGCGGTCTGGAAGTGGCAACGCTCGTCTTCATGCAGTACAAGAAGGCCCCAGAAAACGCCGACCCGAGCCAGGTGGTCGAGATAAAGGGAGACTACTACGTCCCGATGGAGACGAAGGTTGTCGATACCGGCTACGGTCTTGAGAGGCTCGTCTGGATGAGCCACGGCACGCCCACCGCTTACGACGCCGTCCTCGGCTACGTCATCGAACCGCTCAAGAAGATGGCGGGCGTTGAAAAGATAGATGAGAGAATTCTGATGGAGAACTCCCGCCTCGCTGGAATGTTTGACATCGAGGACATGGGTGACCTGCGCTACCTCCGCGAGCAGGTTGCCAAGCGCGTTGGAATAACCGTCGAGGAGCTTGAGAAGGCTGTTAGGCCCTACGAGCTCATCTACGCGATAGCCGACCACACCAAGGCCTTAACTTTCATGCTCGCCGACGGCGTAATCCCGTCCAACGTCAAGGCCGGCTACCTCGCGAGGCTCCTCATAAGGAAGAGCATAAGACATCTGAGGGAGCTCGGCCTCGAAGTTCCGCTCGCTGAAATCGTCGCGATGCACATAAAGGAGCTCTCGCCGACGTTCCCAGAGTTCAAGGAGATGGAGGATGTTATCCTCGACATAATCAACGTTGAAGAGAAGCGCTACCACGAGACCCTCAAGAGGGGAAGCGACCTCGTCAGGAGAGAGATAGCGAAGCTCAAGAAGAAGGGCATAAACGAGCTTCCGCTCGAAAAGCTCATCCTCTTCTACGAGAGCCACGGCCTTACCCCTGAGATAGTGGCGGAAGTGGCTCAGAAGGAGGGCATAAAGGTCGAGATTCCCGACAACTTCTACACGCTCGTGGCTAAACAGGCCGAGAAGACCGAGAAGAAGACCGTCGCTGAGTATGTAGTGGACTTCGAACTCGTTAAGGACTTACCCGAGACGAGGACGCTCTACTACGAGGACCCCTTCATGAAGGAGTTCGATGCAGAAGTCGTTAAGGTCATAGACGACTGGGTCGTGCTCAACCAGACGGCCTTCTACCCCGAAGGTGGCGGTCAGCCCTACGACACCGGAACGCTCGAGGTTGATGGGGAAGAAGTCAGGGTTACGAACGTCCAGAAGGTCGGGAAGGTAATCCTCCACCGCGTTGATAAACCGGAGCTCTTCAAGAAAGGTGCCAAAGTTCATGGGAAGCTCGACTGGGACAGGAGGATACAGCACATGCGCCACCACACGGGAACGCACGTCCTCATGGGCGCGCTCGTCAGGGTCTTAGGAAAGCACGTCTGGCAAGCTGGAAGTCAGCTCCACACCGACTGGGCCAGGCTGGACATCTCCCACTACAAGCGCATAACCGAGGAGGAACTCAGGGAAATTGAGAGGCTCGCCAACCGCGTCGTCATGGAGAACAGGAAGGTGACCTGGGAGTGGCTTCCGAGGACTGAAGCGGAGATGAAGTACGGCTTCCGCCTTTATCAGGGCGGCGTCGTTCCCGGAAGAACGATAAGGGTCGTTAAAATAGAGGACTGGGACGTCCAGGCCTGCGGTGGAACGCACCTGCCGAACACAGGTTTAATCGGCCCGATTAAGATTCTGCGGACCGAGCGCATACAGGATGGCGTTGAGAGGATAATCTTCGCGGCGGGAGAAGCGGCAATCGACTGGATGCAGGAGACCGAGAGGCTTCTCAAGAAGACCGCCGAAATCTTCCGCGTCCCGCCTGAGAAGGTGCCAGAGACGGCGGAGAGGTTCTTCAACGAGTGGAAGGAAGCAAGGAAAGAGGTCGAGAAGCTCAGGAAAGAGCTGGCAAAGCTTCTCGTCTACGAGCTGGAGAACAAGGTCGAGAAGGTTGGCGATATTGAGTTCATCGGAGCTGTGGTTGAGGGCACGATGAACGACCTCCGCGAGGCCGCCAACAGGCTCAGGAAGGAGAAGAGGGTTGTAGTCCTCATCAGCAGGGAGGGTCACTTTGTCGTTGCCGTTGGCGACGGCCTTGACCTTAAAGCGGGAGAGCTGGCGAAAATAATAACCTCCGTCGCCGGCGGTGGCGGTGGCGGAAGGAAAGAACTTGCCCAGGGCAGGATAAAGAACCCGCTGAAGGCAGAGGAGGCGATAGAGGAGGTCAAGAGGAGGCTCGGGTGAGCTTTTCTTTTCTCCTCTTGATTCAACTCACGAGGTGTCCCCAATCAAGGTCAAAACCCTAACACGTCAGATAATCGCGCTCGCCGATGAGCTCGGCTTCAAGGCCGTTCCAGAATACCGAACGCCGGACGGGACGAGGATAGACGTTGCAATACTTGAGAGCGAAGAAAAGGTTTTGGCGATAGAGCTCGAGGCTTCTTTCAAGTGGTTCCCCCAGAGGGTTCTTTACGACGTTGTCAAGGCTCACCGTGCCGGTTTTCCAGAGCTCTGGATTGTAACGCCCTTCAAAGCGAGCCCTGGCTGGGTTCTCAGCTACGCGGAGGAGATAGGACTACGGGTGAGGCTGATCGATGAAAAAGAAACGCTCGGGGAGTTGGGAACATTCCTTGGACGGTCAGTCTTCCTTCCTGGGGATCAGGTGTAAGGTGTAGTCGTCCCGCCAGAAGGGGATTTTCTCCATGTGCACCTTTATCTCCGCCTTTCCGTTCTGGTGGTAGATCGAGTTCACGATGTCGAGGGGCACCTTGAAGTGGACGTACATCGTGCCCCCCTTGGTGACCTTTACCTTGAACTCATTCGTCCCATTGTATTGCTTCCCGTTGTACTCAACGAGGTACTCGGTTCCTTTGGGAAAGCTCATGCTCAGCTCGAAGTCCTTGACTTTGGGCTTTAGGTCAATCTCGAAGAGGCCCCACCCGTCCTTTTCGACGAAGACCACCGTTGTGTTGTCCTTGTAGAAAACTTCATGGTATGAAACGCTCGCGGGTGGCAGGTGGGCCGTTTTGACGGCGTATCCAAAGAGGGCCAGCGTTACTATGGCCATCACTAACAGCGCTTTGTTCATGACCATCCCCGCTTTATACTGGGCCCGGTGATACTTAACTCTTTTGTGTAGGTTGTTACGATGGGTTGTGGTTATCTCTTGGGAAAGACGTTTAAGGATCAAACCCATAACACCAACGGTGATACCCATGACGAAGCTGAAGGAACCTATTATAGCGATTAACTTCAAGACCTACATCGAGGCAACCGGAAAGAGAGCTTTGGCAATAGCGAAGGCCGCTGAAAAGGTCTACAAAGAGACGGGGATAACCATAGTCGTCGCGCCCCAGCTCGCCGACCTCAGGATGGTAGCGGAGAGCGTTGAGATCCCGGTCTTCGCCCAGCACATAGACCCGATTAAGCCCGGAAGCCACACCGGTCACGTCCTTCCCGAGGCAGTTAAGGAAGCCGGGGCCGTTGGAACCCTCCTCAACCACTCCGAGAACAGGATGATCTTGGCGGACCTTGAGGCGAGCATTAGAAGAGCCGAAGAAGTTGGACTTATGACGATGGTCTGCTCCAACAATCCAGCCGTTTCGGCTGCGGTGGCAGCTCTCGGCCCAGACTACGTTGCCGTCGAACCGCCAGAACTTATAGGCACCGGCATCCCCGTCAGCAAGGCCAAGCCGGAGGTCATAACTGATACAGTTGAGCTCGTCAAGAAAGTTAACCCTGAGGTTAAAGTCCTCACTGGTGCAGGAATAAGCACTGGCGAGGATGTCAAGAAGGCCCTTGAGCTCGGAAGCGTTGGAGTTCTGCTTGCAAGCGGTGTTACCAAAGCTAAGGATCCCGAGAAGGCAATAAGGGACTTGGTGTCCCTCATCATCTGAACTCACGTTTTCTTTTTAAGTCCTTACTCCCTTCTTGAACCGGTGGTAACTATGGCGCTATACTTCATCGGCCTCGGACTATACGATGAGAGGGACATAACGCTCAAGGGCCTCAAAACGGCCAGGAAATGCGATAAAATCTTCGCCGAGTTCTACACCTCGCTTTTGGCCGGCACAACTATGGAGAGGATTGAAGGGCTCATAGGAAAGCCGATAATCCGGTTGAGCCGGGAAGATGTCGAGCTGAACTTTGAAAAAATTGTTCTACCTGAGGCCAAGGAGAAAGACGTTGCCTTTCTTACGGCGGGCGATCCAATGGTGGCTACCACTCACTCCGACCTGAGAATCCGGGCGAAGAAAGCAGGTGTTGAGAGCTACGTAATCCACGCCCCCAGCATATACTCGGCTGTGGCAGTGACGGGACTTCAGATCTACAAGTTTGGAAAGAGCGCGACCGTCGCTTATCCCGAGAGGAACTGGTTTCCAACGAGCTACTACGACGTGATTAAAGAAAACAGGGAGCGTGGCCTGCACACCCTTCTTTTCCTTGACATAAAGGCCGAGCAGAACCGTTATATGACAGCTAATGAGGCGATGGAAATACTCCTTCAGGTTGAGGATATGAAGAAGGAGGGAATCTTTACGCCGGAAACACTCGTCGTGGTTTTGGCCAGAGCAGGTTCGTTGAACCCGACGATAAGGGCGGGCTACGTTAAAGACATGATCCATGAGGACTTTGGGAGACAGCCGCACGTTCTTATCGTGCCGGGAAGGCTCCACGTTGTTGAGGCTGAGTATCTGGTTGAGTTCGCTGGGGCTCCTGAGGAGATTTTGGAGGAAGTTTAGCGAAAGCTTTATATCCCACTTCAGTTTTTCCCTTTCGGGCGGGCCCGTGGTCTAGACGGTTATGACGCCACCCTTACAAGGTGGAGGTCCGGGGTTCGAATCCCCGCGGGCCCACCAGTTACAAACTTCGCGCAGGCGAAGTTTGACCAAGGTTCGTAGCTCCTTCTGGAATGTTATATTTCGAGTGATTTTTTCTTCAGTTGGCAGTTTGAGAGTGGGAACTCATCAAATTGTCCCTGGTTGTGGGTTTACTTTTAAATCGACGCCCGAAGGGCGTCAAGGAAAATAAACCCCTTTGAGAGTGTACGACTAACTTTTTGCTCATTTGGAGGAGGGGCGGTCATTTCCCCAGCCTTTCCCAGAGGCTGTTGCAAAATTTTGTCAGAAAAGGTTTCTATGGTGGACCGGGCGGGATTTGAACCCGCGGCCTCCGCCTTGCGAGGGCGGCGCTCGTACCAGGCTGAGCTACCGGCCCACACCCGCTTATAGTGGGGACTAGTTGACTTTAAAAAGTTTTGGTTCATCGCGGTGCATTGTTGGACATGTTTGGGTTTAATTTCCACTGGAAAAGGATAACTTTTAACATGCAAATGCCAATTAGCTACTGGGGTAGGATAGGCGCGCGGGGATGTTCCGCTCACGAAGGAGACACTTCTCTCGGCATACACACCCAGTTACTGGAGCTCAGAGAGGGCCTTGCAGAAGTAGAGGAGAAGATTGGATTTGTTTGGAGAAGTTCTGCCGGAGGAATCGCGCCCCTCGGATGGCGGTAACCATATAAGCCCCGCCGCCGTAAGTTGAACAATAAGCGGCAGGGGTAATGGGTATGAAGGTCGTAGAATCAACCGTTGCCGTCCAAGCTGTTCCAGATAGAGCTGTTATAGCGGTTTCAGGCTTCAACCTTCTGGTTGCCCCTGAGTACCTGCTCCTCAAGCTTTTCGAACGTTACAGGAAGACCGGCCACCCTAAGGGCATCTTCCTCGAGGTAAACCCAATTCCAACTGCCCCCGGAAGGGTGCTTGACAGGATACTCGAAGAGCTCTACCGCGACGAGGATCAGGATTTCCTAGCCGGGATGCTGGTAACCTATCCGGGCTGGTCGCCCTACCTCCAGAAGCTCATAGAGGAGAATAAGATAGAAGGCTACACGTGGTCAATAGGCACCGCCTCGTGGTTCTTCAGGGAAGTCTCGAGGGGTCTGCCCGGCGTCCTCACGAAGGTCGGCCTAGGAACCTTCCTCGACCCGAGGGAGGATGGGGGCTACCTCAACGAGCTGGCGAGGAAGAAGAAACGCTGCAGGATAGACGTCGTCGAGATAGACGGTGAGGAGTACCTGTTCTACCGTGCCCCAAAGCCAAACGTTGCCCTCATCAGGGGCACAACCGCGGACGAGATTGGAAACGTCACCACAGAAAAGGAAGGGGCCTTCACGGAGATACTCAACTTAGCTCAGGCCGCGAAGGCCGAACCCGGCAAGGGAATCGTCATAGCCCAGGTGGAGAGGGTGGCGAGGTATCCGTCCCTCAACCCGCAGAACGTCAGGGTTCCCGGCCCGCTCGTTGACTACGTGGTCGTTTCCCCAGAGGAGTACCACAGACAGAGCGCCAACATCACCTACGACCCTAGGATCTCGGGGGAGGTGATACCGCCGCTGAAGGGTGGCGAAACCATGGAGCTGAGCACCAAGAAGGTTATCGCGAGGAGGATACTGCTCGAGATGATAAACCTCGTGAAGAGGCTCAAAAGGCCCGTCCTGGTTAACCTCGGCATAGGAATCCCGGACAGAATTGCGGGGGTCGCCATTGAGGAGGGCCTCTCCGAGTGGGTGTTCACCACCGTTGAATCCGGCCCCTTCGGCGGGATAGCCCTCGGCGGCCCGGACTTCGGCGCCTCAATAGGGCCATTCGCGATAATCTCCCAGCCCGACCAGTTCGCCAACTACGAGGGGGGAGTGATAGACGCGGCCAGCCTGGGCTTCATGCAGGTGGACGAGAGGGGAAACGTTAACCCCTCGCTCCTCCCGGGGAGGCTTCCCGGCCCGGGCGGATTCCCCGTGATATCATACGGCTCACCGCGGATGTTCTTCGCGGGACACTTCACCGCCGGAAAGAAGGAGCTCCGGGTGAGAAACGGACGCCTGGAGATAATCCGCGAGGGGAACGTCAGGAAGTTCGTGAGGCGGGTTTACAAGGTCGTCTACAACGCCAGCCTCGGACTGGAAAAGGGGCAGGAAGTGGTCTACATAACGGAAAGGGCCGTCTTCAGGCTCACAAGGAAGGGCCTCGTGCTCGAAGAATACGCTCCCGGGGTGGACGTCGAGAGGGACATACTCGCCAACATGGAGTTCGAGCCCCTGATCAGCCCGAAGCTGAGGGAAATGGACGAGAGAATCTTTGGGGAGGAGCCGATGGGACTCGGCGAGGAGCTTTAGCGGTAGAGCGAGTTCCCGTGCGCGTCGATTGCGACCAGCAGGGGGAAATCCTCCACCTCAAGAACCCAGAGGGCCTCAGGTATTCCAAGGTCGAGCCAGTGGACGGCTCTAACGCGCTTTATGCTCTTTGCCGCGAGCGAGCCGGCCCCTCCAGTAAAGGCGAAGTAAACCGCTCTGCCCCTGAACGGCTCAGCTTTCATTCCTCCTTTCCCAATTATCCCCCTGACGCCCAGGTCAAGAACCCCGTCGAGGTAGAGGTTCATTCTCGCGCTCGTCGTCGGCCCTGCCGAGACTATCTCGTAGCTCCCGTGGGTTTTCCTCACGACGGGCCCGCAGTGGTAGATTACGGCCCCCTCAGGGTTGAAGGGCAGTCCCTCCTTCGGAAGGCTCAGAATTCTCCTGTGGGCCGAGTCCCTCGCGGTAACGATTTCCCCCGATAGGTAAACGACGTCCCCCGCCTTCAGTCTAAGGACATCCTCCATGCTCAGCGGGGTTCTCAGCCTCACTGCCGTACCTCGACCCTCCCGTCGGGCTTTATCCTCACGAAGGCCCGCCTGTTGGCCCAGCACTGGACTATTAGGCCAACGGGGAAGCTCGCGGGGTGCCTGTGGGCGACCTCTATCTTGACATCCAACGCGGTCGTTTTCCCGCCCATCCCCATCGGGCCGACTCCGAGGGCGTTTACTTCCTCCAGAAGCTCCCCCTCGATTTCCGCAATCCTTTCGTCAGGGTTCCTCTCGCCGACCCGCCTGAGGAGGGCCTTCTTCGCTAGCAGGAGGGAGTAATCGGCGCCACCGCCGACGCCTATGCCCAGAACAACCGGAGGGCAGGGCTTTCCACCGCAGGCCTTAACCCTCTCGACGACGAAGCGCTTAACTCCTTCCCAGCCCTCGCCTGGCGTGAGCATTGCCAAGGCGGAGCAGTTCTCGCTTCCACCTCCCTTGGGCAGAACTGCCATCTCTATTTCATCGCCCTCGGTAAGCTCCCAGTGGACTATCGGAGCGCCCCTGCCCGTGTTGTCGCCCGAGTTCTTTCCCGTGAGAACGTCCACTGCGTTGGGCCTGAGCGGGACTTTTTCCATCGCGAGCCTCGTTGCCTCGATTAACCATCCCCTCAGCTCGCCAAGGAAAGGGCTACCAACTCCCGCCCTCACGAAGAAGGTGAGCGTTCCCGTGTCCTGGCAGACGGGTATGGACTCGGTTCTGCCAATCTCTACCGCCCTCAGGATGTTCTCAAGGTTGAAGCGCGCTACCCCGTTGTCCTCGCGCTCGTAGGCTTCTCTCAAAGCGGAAACGACGTCGTCTGGAATCCTTGTCACCGCGAGCCTTATCGCCTCGACGATTGCCTCTATCAATAGGCACTCACCTGTTTAAGCTGGGCGTGGGAGTTAAAAAGATTGACGCGAGAATGCCATAAGAACTCCCCAAAGTTCATCGCTATGCTGGTAAACTTTCAGCCAAAACTCTACCATTATACTGGTAAACATTTCGCCCAGACTATCACAACTATACTGGTAGTATCTGCCCCGAGAACACCGAACCTGGTTCAGCGGGCGTCAGAAGTAAGAAGGGAAAGGGCCTCAGCCCTTCAAAATCTCGACTATCTGCTCCGCGACCTGAACGCCAGCGCGCATCTGGGCCTCCTCGGTGGATGCTCCGATGTGCGGCGTTAGAACCACGTTGTCGAGCTTCGTGAGCGGGTGATCCTTCGAAAGCGGCTCCTCCTCGAAGACGTCGAGGCCCGCTCCGTAAATCCAGCCCTCCTGAAGGGCCTTAACGAGTGCTTCCGTGTCGACGACCGCTCCGCGGGCGGCGTTTATGAGTATCGCGGTCTTCTTCATGAGCTTAAGGCGTTCCTCGTTGATGAGGTGGTAGGTGGCATCGATGAGCGGAACGTGGAGCGTTACCACGTCGCTCTCCCTGAGGAGCTCTTCCAGGCTGGTGAACCTTCCGCCGACCTCCTTTGCACGTTCTTCGTTAGGATACGGATCGTAAAGGAGTACGTTCATTTCAAAGGCCTTCGCTATCTTTGCCACCTGGTACCCTATCCTTCCGAAGCCGATGATTCCGATGGTCTTGCCCTCGAGCTCGATTCCCATGCACTGCTTCTTGGCCCAGACGCCTTCCCTCATCT
Source organism: Thermococcus gammatolerans EJ3 (assembly GCF_000022365.1). Classification (NCBI taxonomy): domain Archaea; kingdom Methanobacteriati; phylum Methanobacteriota; class Thermococci; order Thermococcales; family Thermococcaceae; genus Thermococcus; species Thermococcus gammatolerans. The sequence goes on from NC_012804.1 coordinate 304,332, forward strand.
TCCTGTCGGCGAAGGCCACCTTTCTGGCCACCGCGAAGAGCAGGCCGAAGACGAGCTCCGCAACGCTCCTTGAGCTCGCTCCCGGGCTGTTGACGACCTTAATGCCCCTCTCCTTCGCGGCCTCGAGGTCTATGTTGTCGAGGCCAACACCGGCCCTTCCAATGACCTTGAGCTTGGGAGCGTTCTCGATGACCCTTCTCGTCACCTTCGGCTTGCTCCTTACTATAATCGCGTCAACATCGCGGACGAGCTCAACGAGCCTCTCCTCGTCGGGATACTCCTCGTAGAGAATCTCAAAACCGGCCTTTTTCAAAACCTCCAGGGCTTTCTCATGCAGCGGCGCCGCAACGAGAACTTTCATTTATTCACCCCCTCCTTTTTACTGACATGAGCAGGACCTGATCGGATGCGTCCTCGGCACGATCCGCTATATCACCGATCTTCGTTATGATCTGGTTCCATATTATCTTTGCGTAGGTGGTTATTTCCTCGCTTTCAAACACGTGCTTCTTAAGGTTGTACTCGATCTCATCGGCCTTTTCCTCCGCGTCCTCAACCTGTTTCGCCAGGTCCATCGCCCTGTCAACGTCGGTGTTGAGGGCTTTAACAGCCTTCATGAGCTTCTCATAGGTGTCTATGCCGGAATCGACGAGGGCTAAAAACTCTCCGGAGAGTTCACCGGGAACGCGGGGTTTTGCCAGTATTATCGTGTGGGCAGCGCTCTCGGCCGCATCGGCGACCTGGTCGACAAGCTCGCTCAGCCTGACGTAGTCTCCCCTGTTGGCAGGCAGAAAGGCTCCCTCATAGAGCATCATCTCTATGCTCCTCCTCAGCTTGTCCGCCTTGGTTTCGAGCTCGCTGACTTCCCTCTCGAACTTCTCAGCCTCGTTGATTCTGCCCGCAAGGTAGCTCTCCACAAGCGCCCTAAAAGCCTTCAGCGTTTCATGGACGACCTCTAGGTGGTCGTTCAATGCCTTGAAAACGTCGTTCTCCTTTCCACCGAAGATCGCCATCTTCATCCCCCGAAAATATTACGGAAGTTGGGTTTATCTATCTTGCCCTCCTTTGCTTTTATGAGCGCCCACAGGAGTTCATTTCTCGGGGCCTCAAGGCCAACGGAGTGGGCGTATTCAACGATCTTGCCGTGAATGTAGTCCACTTCCGTTTTCCTTCCTCGCATTATGTCTTGCAGGGTCGAGTTGTAGTTTTCCCGCGTTCTCTCTATCGTGTCCCAGAGCAGTTCAAGCGGATGAACCTCGAACTCGATGCCGAGTTGCTGCGCAACCATACAGCCTTCCCGTGCTATCTCGATTGAAATCCCCTCAAGCTCCGGGATCTCTCTCAAAGCCCCATTCTTGACCTCCAGCACGGTGCCAAGGCCGTTTATGACGGAATTAACTATCGCCTTCGCCCACTTCCAGCCAACTGCGTTCTCCGTGACCTCCGTCTCTATTCCTGCCTCATTGAAGACCCTCGCGACCCTTTCAACAAACTCGGCCTTTCCGGTCGGGTACTTTCCGATGACCGTTATTCCCTTCCCCGTCCACCTGACAACCCCCCACTCGACGAGCATCGCGCCGTTGGTGGTTATCCCGCCGATTACCCTGTCCGTGTACTTCATCGCGAGATCTTCGTTTCCGAGGCCGTTTTGAACGCTTAGAACCCATGTCTCTGGCCCTATGCAGTTCCTCGCGCACTCTAAGGCGGTCTTCGTTGAGTAGGACTTCGTCGTGAGGAGGAGAAGCTCAGGTGGCTCGTCCGGTGCGTGGAGGGAGGCGTTAACCTTCACCTCAAACTCTTCAACGCCGATAACTTTCAATCTCCTCTCGTTCACAGCTCTTACCTGCTCTTCCCTCCCGATGAGCAGGACGTCGTTTCCGGCTTTAGCTAAAAGCGCGCCGAGGAGGGAGCCTATGCTTCCCGCTCCGAGTACGTAAATCCTCATGATCTCACCTCAGAAGTTTCCTCAGATGGTTGAGCGAATAAAGAAGCAGCAGCGCTCCCACTCCTATGAAAAGGTCTGGGTTCATGTCGCTCGTTCCGCTAAGTGCTATTCCTACGAAAAACGCCGAGGCAGTAACGAGCGCACCCCCTGAGATCGACCTGTTGCTCGAGAGGAGTCCGATTGCCGTTAGCACCCCCACGATCTTGAAGGCCGTCTCCGGTGAAATCACGGAAACGTATGCCACTGCACCCGCTACAATCACGTTGATAACCCTTTCCCAGAGCTTTACGGGCTGTTTTCCCATCCTGATGGGAGTTTCAAGAAGGGCCATTCCCATGACGATGATTGCAATGTAATCGTGAACTAGGAGCCACTCGAGAAAGGCCAGTGCGAAGAGCGACGAAGCCGCGAAGGGAAGGCTTTTTCTCTTTATTCCTGGGATGAGCAGGAGGGCATAGGGAACGAGGTACTTCACGGCCTCTGTGGGAACACGTTGAACGAGGTACGCGGCGAGCACTATGCCGGCCGCGAAGGGGATGAGCTCGTTTCTATTCCTCATTCTCTCACCGGAAGCCTTTAATGCACCTCTCTTTAAACCCTTTCGTTATGATGCCGAGTGTCGTTCTCGTCGAGCCAGAGGGGCCTGCGAACATAGGTATGGTGGCGCGGACGATGAAGAACTTCGGCTTCTCCAGGTTAGTCCTCGTGAACCCTAACTTAAGCGAGGAGAGCTACAGCTATGCGGTCCACGCAAGGGATGTTCTCAAGAACGCAACCATCGTGGAAACCTTCGAGGAAGCTTTAGAACTGTTCGATTTGACCGTTGGAACCACCGGAAAGCCCGGAAGGAGGTTCATATCCTACCGCGCACCGCTTTATCCCTGGGAGCTGAGGGAAACCCTGAAGGGCTACACCGGCGAGGTCGGTCTGTTCTTCGGCCGGGAGAGCATAGGGCTTAAGAACGAGGAGCTTGAGAGGCTCGACCTAATCGTCACGATTCCGACGAGCGAGGATTATCCCGTCATGAATTTAGCTCAGGCGGTTGCGGTTATACTCTACGAGCTTTCAAAGACCAGGCCCGAACCCTCTGTCGAAGCCCTAAAACCTGCGACGAGAGATGAAAAGGAGGCGCTCGTTAGGGTGTGGGCCGAGCTTTTAAAAGTTCTCGAGTATCCTAAGGACGAGGAGAGGCGAGAGGTTTTCGTCAAGGTCTTCCGGAAGGCAGTCGGCAAGGCCTTCCTCTATGGTCGGGAGGTGCACACCCTCATAGGCCCGCTGAGAAGGGCCGTTAAGAGGCTGGAGGAATGCTGAATGCTCGCGGTGGAGAGGTTTGGGGTCAACGGGAGAGACATTTGGATTGGGGTAATCTTTCACGGCAGGATTCAGGGGATAAGCTTCGCCTTCACGAGGGGCGAGCTTTTGGAGAGAATCAGAAACCTCGCCGAATTCCTGCGGGGAAGGGACGTTAGAGTTTCCCTCGACGTCCAGCCGAGCAACTACACCGAGCTCGTCTACCGCGTTCTCATCGGCGAGTTAGAGAACGAGAAGGCTTTGCCCGAGCTCTCCTTCGAGGGCGTAACGCCCTTTGAGAGGCGCGTTTACGAATGGCTCACGAAAAACGTTAAAAGAGGCACCGTTATAACCTACGGTAGCCTTGCGAAGGCCCTTGAAACGTCGCCGAGAGCGGTCGGTGGGGCGATGAAGAGAAACCCGTATCCAATAATCGTCCCCTGTCATCGGGTTGTCTCCAGAGAGGGCATCGGCCACTATAACCTTGGGATTGAAGAAAAGAAGTTCCTGCTCGAACTTGAGGGGGTGAAGGAATGGACAGGCTGAAGGCTTACATAATAGGCTTCCTGATAGCTGTTCTGGCGATAGCGGGCTTCATAGTGTACGAATGGGGATGGGTTAAACTGCTACAGTTAATCCTCGCGGTAGGCTTCGTAGGTTTCACGCTTGCACTGCTGTTTTTCACGGCGCTGACCCTTTACGCCGAGAGCTGGAAGTACGGGGCCATTCTGGCAGTCCTCACCGCGATAGCGGGCTACGGCTCCTACCTCGTGCTCACCTGGCAGAAGCTGGAAATCGTTGGAGGAATCATAGCGTTCTTCATCCTGCTCTTCGCCTTCGGAATCTGGTATATAAGCGAGCCCGATTTGAGCATAGCGGACCGCTTCCGCTCGGCTGAAAAGCTTGAGAGGATGGGACGCTACAAGCAGGCCGCGAGGAAATACGAGAAGGCCGGAAACTACGAGAAGGCCGCCGAGATGTACCTCAAGCTCGGCTGGCTTGAGAGCGCGGCGTGGGCCTACGAGAAAGCTGGAAAGTACGAGAAGGCAGCTGAGCTCTACGAAAAGCTCTATGAGAAGGAGAAGGACACCTACTACCTGAAGGAGGCCCACGAGTACTGGAAGAAGGCAGGAAACATGGAGAGGGCCGCCAGGGCGCTTGAAAAGTACGCCGAGGAGGAGCCCTGGTTCTGGGAAGATGTTGCCAAGCTCTACGAAGAACTAGGAAACGAGGAGAAGGCCAGGGAAGCCTGGGAGAAGGCCCTTGAGTACTACACCAAGGAGGCCCAGGAGGAGGGCGTCTTCTGGGAGGACGTCGGCAACATAGCGAGGAAGCTCGGAAGGGAAGAGCTCGCGAGAGAGGCCTACCAGAAGTTCCTCGAGTACTGCCTCAAGGAAGCTGAAAATGACCCGATGTGGTGGAAGCACGTGGCTGAGGCCTACGAGTACCTCGGCGAGAAGGAGAAGGCAGAAGAAGCGAGGAAGAAGTACGAGGAGTACAGGCAGAGAATCCTTAAGGCCAACGAGGAGACCTCACAATTCCCTGAGAATTAAAGGGGTTGACTTTCCTTATATTCTTTGGTACCCTCGTTACCCGCCGCTCCTGAAGCTGGCCTTCAGGGGGTCAGTAAACGTCTCCAGAGTCTTCGAGCTCCCTCAATTCCTCCTCAATTTCCTTCTCTTTCCGTTCGGCGTAGCGCTTGAGGTAGTCCGCGAGAACGTAGAGCGCCACCCCGCCAAGGGCCGTGAGAAGAAACGCCGCCGCGAGGGTTCTAAGGGTTACGTCGCCTCCGGACGGTGGGGCATCGTCACCACCGGAGACCTTTCGAAGAAGGCCGTTAAAATCTTCCGCCAACCTTTTAAGAGCCCCCGCGAACCTTAGCTGGTGGTCAGGATGATGGGAATGAACCCGAGACAGATGAAGAAGCTCATGAAGCAACTCGGCATAAAGATGGAAGAGTTAGAAGGCGTTAAGGAGGTTGTTCTCAAGCTTGAGGGCAAGGAAATAGTCCTCAGGAACCCCGTAGTTACGGTCATGGTCGTTCAGGGTGAGAAGACCTATCAGATTGTCCCCGGGAGTGAGGAGGTAAGGGAGGTAATTGAGATTCCCGAAGAGGACATCGAGCTCGTCATGGAGCAGGCCGGCGTTGACAGGGAAACCGCGCTAAAAGCGTTGAAAGAAACGAAAGGGGACATAGCGGAGGCAATACTACAGCTGACCGAGGGATCCTGACTCCTTTTTCTTGAGTTTTATGAGGTCTTCGATGAGGTCTATCAGCGAGGCGATTATGTTGTCGTACTTCCCACCTTCATCCCCGTAGATTTCCTTTAGGGCATTTTCCAGCTGGATAAGCCCCTCGTAGTCAAAATCCATAAGCCTCTGGGCCTCTCTGGCCATAAAGCGCAGCGTCACTGCCCTCGTTTCCTTCCTCCGGAGGAGGTCTGAGAGTATTGAGACCATTGCCATCTCGAACTCTGGCGTTGGGAGACGGTGCTGAAGGGAAAATATCAGCTCGAGAGCTCCCTCAACGTCTGCATCTCTGGAGGATCTAAGCAGAACATCAAGAAGTGACGTGAAGAACTGTGCGGTTCCGGGATAGAGCGAATATATGTCGGCCATCGTTTCCGCGGCAGTTTTTCTCGCCCAGGGATTTCTGCTCTTCAGGAATTCCGCAAGAACGGGAAGCACTGAGTAAGCGTCCGTTGGTGTTAGCTGGGAGGTTACCTTTGAGAGAACCCAGAGGGCGTCCATTCTCCTCACGGGATCGTCGGAGTGCAGCATTTCCAGGATCATCGACATGACTATCGGATCTATCTTTGCCAGCTCGGCTACGATATCAGTTTTACCGGCGTCAAGGAGTCTTTCAACGTCATCCGGCCCGTATTCACTTATCTCCAGCTTTTTCTTGAGTTCTTGCTTGGTTAGAATTTCTTCTTCCTCTCCGCTTATCTTCTCCAGCTTCTCGAGGATCAGACTTGCCTTTGAAGCAAGGCGAACGTCATTGCTGATCTCTCTGATTTTTTTCATGGCCTTTATCTTATTTCTCTTCGTCAGTATTTCCGCTCTGGAAAGCATTCTGTCGAGCGCGAGGAGGGCTCTCTCCTGAATGTATGGATCGATGTGATCAAGAAGATCGGCCATGTTGTCAAAGATCTCGTTGAATATCCTCTTATCCTCCGTTCTCGCTGCCATCTCGGTAAGGGCGGCGATAGCAGCACTCTGAACCTGTCTATCCTTTGAAGATTTTATAAGGGAGAACAGCCATCCTATTAATTTTCTTGCCAGTTTGAGGACTTTAGCACCTGCTTTTCCAAGACCTTCTGAAGCGTACTCACTTAGTAGGGGGGCACCTCTCTTGATTATGTCCATAAGGGCATCGGTGACAAGCTCGTACTGATTCTCGTCCAGTTCCTCCTTCTCTAGGAGAAGGTTGAGGACCTCTATAGCCTTGAGGGAGACCCTCTCGTCCTTGTCCTTGGCGAGCTCCACGATATCCTCTACCACCTCGGTTACCTTCCTCCGATCCAGCGTGCCCCTCTTTATCATCTCCTTGATGACCTGAAGCGCGTTGGTTTTCACGATGGGGTTCTTGTCCCTTAAAAGTTCCTTAACAATATGGAACGCTTCGTCATAGTTCTCGGCAAGAGCGACAACTTCTTTTATGTTCCAGGAGAGAAGATCCTCCCTAATGCCACTTTTTTCGATTATCACTTCTTCCTTCTGCATTGAAGGCCCCCGGATTCATTTTACGGCCCTTTATGATTTAAGCTTTCGGTTGTTACATTACCCCTCTCAGCTTTTCTCCCTCGAACACTGGACCGTCACGACACACGAGGTACTTCCCGAGGTTGCAGGAACCGCAGACGCCAATTCCGCACTTCATGTAGCGCTCCGCCGAGACCTGGACGTTTTCGTAGTCCATGATCCTCAGAACAGCCTTGAGCATCGGTTCTGGACCGCAAGCGTAAACCCCATCGAACTCTCCCCTTCTCTCCGCCAAAACGTCCGTTGGGAAGCCTTTTTTGCCGGCCGAGCCATCGTCGGTAGTGATTACAACCTCGTCCACGTAGTCCTCGATATCGAGGAGGGCCAGTTCTTCCTTCGAGCGGGCGCCGTAGATTAGCGTTATCCCCTCAAACTCATTTCTCCAGGCCCTTACAAGCGCGTAGAGCGGTGGAATGCCAATTCCCCCTGAAACGAGCGCTACTCTGTTCCATTTTCTCTCAAAGCCTCTCCCGTAGGGCCCGCGAATCCAGAGTCTATCCCCCTCCTGCAACTCGAAGAGCCTCGACGTGAATGGCCCGACGCGTTTAATCACGAGCAGGTCCTTCCAGGCCAGGCTGAAGGGCTTCTCGCCAACCCCTGGAAGCCAGACCATGACGAACTGTCCCGGCGTGAAGTCGAACCCCTTTGAGAGCCTGAAGGCCCTAACGTTCTTTGCAACCTCCCAGGTCTCCCTCAGCTCAACCACGCTGTACATTCAAACGAACCCCCTCCGGTTTTCCTACGATTTCACCATCCTCCATAACGACTCTTCCGCGGAGAATCGTCATCACGACCTTCCCCTTCAGCTTCCTTCCTTCCCAGGGGCTCCATTTGGCCTTTGTATAGAGTTCCTCCGGTTTGACAGTCCACTCCCGCTTAAGGTCAACGACCGTAAATGTGGCCTCGTTTCCGATGGCAAAGTCCCGTCCCCTGATTCCGAAAACCTTAACCGGGTTGTCGTGCATTTTCTTCACGATGTCAAAGACGCTTATGATCCCCCTGTTGGCCGCATCGAGGAGCAAAGCTACCTCAGTCTCAAGGCCCGGAATCCCCGCCGTTCCCGCTTCCTTGTCCTCCACTGTGTGTGGCGCGTGGTCGCTCGCTATTATCGGAATCCGGGAAAAGTTCTCCCAGAGCGCCTTAACGTGCTCCTCCGTCCTCAGCGGAGGATAGACCTTCAGGAGTGGGTTTCTCTTGTAGTCCTCCCTCGTTAGGAACAGGTGGTGTGGGGTAACCTCAAAGCTCACCCAGGGAAGGTTTCTTTGAAGTATTGCTTCAATCCCTCCTCTCGTTGAGACGTGGCAGATGTTGAGGGGCTTTTTAAGCTTTTCAGCACTCTCAAGGGCCCTTTTTATAGCTACTTCCTCGGCCCTGGATGGTCTCTCTGGGTTCTCCCTGATTAGCTCCGCATCTTCCGCGTGGACGCTTAAAACGCCTGGCGAGCAGGCGTAGTCGCCCTCAAAATCTCCCGAGTAAATCCCACCCGTTGAGGCCCCCATAAAGGCCTTGTAGAAGTCGGCCCCGGCCTTTCTGGCCTCTTCGCAGTTGCTCCTTATCAGAAAGCCGAGGGCATAGTCGGTGTAGGCCTTCCTCTGGAAGAGCTCAAGACGTTTTTCAAATGTCTTCGAGTCCATGACCGGCGGCTTTGTGTTGGGCATGTCCAAAACGGCCGTGATTCCTCCATGTAGAGCAGCCTTCGTCCCGCTCTCAACGGTTTCTTTTTCCTTCTGCTCGAAGTCCCTTAGGTGGACGTGGGTGTCTATTAAACCTGGCAGGATTAGATACTGGGAAAGGTCTATCGTTTCTTCTCCAGGGATTTTACGCGCGTAAATAGCAGATATCCTGCCTTCGTCAATTCCTATACTTCCTCTCACGACTTCTCCTTTGAGCGTGAACTTTCCGGTCAAAACGAGCTCGTGCATTGAAGCCCGCGTTGAGTTGGTTCTAGTTCGTTAAAACCTTTACGTTTGTATCGACCGTCAGCTTTCTCCTTTTCGTCAATTGACGCCCTAAGGCTTTATCCCTGGGGGTGATAGCCTTCTGAGTATCGTAATCCTTAAAAGGGATCAGATGTATAAACTAATGCTGCCATGGCCTAGAGAAGGCAGACTTGCCAAAACTGAAAGGAGGCAGTGGAATATGAACAGGAAGGTTTTCAGTTTGTTTATAATAGGATTGATGGTGTTTAGTGTTTTCTTTGTGCGCCCGGCTGCAGCGTACAGCGACGACGACTACATTAAATTCGCCCTCCAGGCATTCGAGACCAAGTACTACAAAACCGCTGAGGATCTCGACGGGATCCTCGACATGACCCTTGATGACTCAGCATACTTGACCTCATACTTCACCCACGAGTTCAACAACAAGACCTTTGATGTTACGAACCCTGACCAGTTCTGGGATCTTGCGAAGATCAACATGGGTCTCGGTATCTTCGAGAGCCCGCGTGTCTTCCTCGTCGAGACCTGGACTTTCTTCCCGGCCAACAAGGAGAGAGTTAAGGAGATAGTCTCAGACCCCAACGTCGGTCTCGGAACCCGCTGGAGCCCGATGACCGCCAAGACCCCTGACGGAAAGCTCAAGATCGCCCAGTTCGCCTCAACCGGAGCCATGTTCATGAGCGCCTTCAACCCCGTTGGAGGTCTCAACGACGTTTACAGCGTTAGGGTCTCAACCCTCGTCACCGACTATGGTGGAGCCACCAACTTCGACGGTATTTACTCCCCGTACAGGTGCACCTGGGAGATCGACAAGACCCCAGGTAAGGTTCCGGACGATGCCGTTATCTACAACCAGACCCAGGGCTGGATTGCTGCTCACAAAGGCGAGGACTACAAGGTTAAGGTCACCTACACCTGTGACGTTGGCGAGTGGCACAACGGCGTCAAGGGAAGCATCGACGACATAAAGAACTACATTGCCTTCTACTACGCCTGGGCCTATGAAGACTATCCTGGAGACCCGTACTATGATGAGGGACTCTCCTCAACGGCAGCTGGTCTCCAGAACATCCTCGGTTTCGAGTTCACCGACAACGGTTACACCGTTTACGGTAAGTACGTCCACCCGCTCGCCGACGACCAGATAGCGGCTTACTACATGTTCTACCCGAGCCTCCCGTGGGAGCTCTACTGGGCTATGGGCGAGCTCGTCGCCAACTCCAAGAAGTACGGCATCGACAAGACTTACTCCTTCAGCAGCTCCGGTGAGGGAATACTCTGGCTTGACCTCCTCACCAAGGAGCACGATCAAGACATCATCAAGATAATGGACGCCATCATGAACGGTGACTTCAAGGGCAACGTGACTGACATCGACTGGAACGCTGCCACCGACAGGTTCAACGCCGACAAGCAGTTCTTCAACAACTACGGCAACCTCTTCATAAGCAACGGTCCGTACAAGCTCGTCAAGTACGACCCGAACGCCCTCTACCTCAAGCTCGAGAAGTTCACCGGCGAGAGGAACGTCCTCGGTAAGGACAGCGGACTTCCGATTGACCCGGTTCCGGACGTCATCGAGTACATTGGTGTTCAGGGTCAGGAGACCGTCATACTCCAGATCGCCAAGGGCGAGTACGACATTGGAATGTTCGCCTTCCCGTCCGGTGTTTACAGCGGTCTCGGTGAGGACGTCATAAGCAAGCTCAAGCTCTTCAAGAGCGCCAGCTCCTACAACGAGCTGACCGTTAACGACTGGCACGACCCGGACAAGGACGCTCCGATCGTCACCGTTGGTGACAACGTTTACTTCAACCCGTTCGCCGTCAGGGAGATCCGCTATGCCCTCAACTGGCTCGTCAGCAGGGACTATATCGTGCAGAACATCTACCAGGGTAGCGGCAAGGCTATGCTTGGCTGCATCAGGCCGAGCCACCCGGCCGACAAGTACTTCGAGCCTGTTTACCAGGCCCTTGGAATGAGCACCGCCGGAGACGAGGACTACGCACTCTACCTCCTCAACGAGGGTATGGAGAAGGCCAAGGAGCAGGTTGCCAAGTACGGCCACACCCTCGAGAGGAAGGCTGACGGTTACTGGTACTTCGACGGCAAGCCGGTCACCATTAAGTTCATCATCCGTATCGAGGACGAGAGGAAGGAGATCGGTCTCTACGTCTCCAAGCTCCTTGAGGACAAGTTCGGCTTCAAGGTTGAGAAGCTCCTCTGGGACAGGAAGAAGGCTGGTGCCGTAGTCTTTGCTGAGGATCCAGCCAACTACAAGTGGAACCTCTACACCGGTGGTTGGGGTACCAGCGGTCTGCCGAGCCAGTGGGTTGACGGTTACATGGCGTTCTTCTACACCAACTGGTACGGATGGACTCCGAACGGCATGGGTCCGGAGCACGGTCACAAGAACACCGTTACCGTCAGGGAGTTCCTGACGTTCGTTGGCAAGCTCAACGCTCCTCCGGAGACCACCACAACAACCACGACCACAACGTCAGGTGGCGGCGAGACCACGACAACGACCTCAGGAGGAGGCGAGACCACGACTACTACGACCACTACTACGACTACGACGACTTCTGAGGGCGGTGGAGGCATCTGTGGTCCAGCGGCCCTCATAGGCCTCGCAATAATCCCACTCCTCCTCAGGAGGAGAAAGTGACCCCCTTTCCCCTCTTTTTGTTTCTCCATTCTGGAGCTTGAGTTCACTCGTCGTCCATGACTATTCTGGTGCAAATGTTCATTTGTGTTCAGTAAGGTATTTAAAGCCGGTTTTACAAGACTGAAAAAGATCACCTCAGATTCCAAGCGTGGAGGTGCCTAAAATGGGATATGGGAAGTACCTCGTCTTTAGAATTATAAACGCCCTTATTGTTTTGATTATTGCAACCTTTATAATGTCCGCCCTTTTCGTGAAGGTTACGATCGACCAGAACGAGGCCAACATGAGGGAAGCTTTGCGTGCGTGGGATCAAACTACGGGCAAGCAGATAAGGCAGACCCTTGGGGATGAAGTGTACAAGGAGAAGCGGAAGGAATACGAGAAAAAGCTACGCGAGCAGTACAACCTTGACAAGGGATACTGGGGTCAGGTGCTCGAAAAAACTTGGAGATCTTTGAAATGGGACTTCGGAAAGAGCCAGTTGACGATAGGCGGAACCAATGATGTCCGGAAGATCATTCTCATGTACCTTCCAAGGAGTATAATCCTCTTCACGACAGCTTCAATAATAACGATGATACTGGGAATTTTCCTCGGCGTCCGTGCCGCCAACAACCCGGGGAGCCTCTTTGACAGGAGTCTGTCTATCTTCGCCCTCGTTACATACAGTCTCCCCCTCTGGTGGACTGGGATGATGTTCATCCTGATCTTTGCGTACAAGCTGGGGTGGTTCCCGCTGAGCTCCAACTTCATGCCAACGGACACGATCTGGGACAAAATCCACAAGCTGGCCCTTCCAATTCTCACGTACGTTTTTGTCGCCTTTGGTGGCTGGGCGTGGACAACGAGAAACATCATGATCGGTACACTCCAGGAGGACTTCATTATGGCGGCCAGGGCAAAGGGCCTTCCAGAGAGGAAGGTCATCTACGGCCACGCCCTCCGTGCCGCGGCGCCCCCGATAGTCACTATGGTTATCTTCTCACTCCTCGGATCCCTCGGTGGTGCCATCATCAGTGAGCAGGTCTTCCAGTATCCAGGGATGGGGATGCTGTACTGGCAGGCACTCAACCAGAGTGAAGTCAACATAGTTATTGGACTGACCTACTTCTCGGTCGTGCTCTACCTTGCCGGTGTCGTGCTCGCTGACATGATCTACGGATTCCTCGACCCGCGTGTTAAGGTTGGTGCATCCGCTAAGATGTGAGGTGGTATAAAATGAGGTGGGTTGATTTCAAAGAAAGCCTTCAGGATTTCGTCAACGAGTTCAAGCGTGAGAAGACCGGAATGCTCGGTCTTGCCCTTCTTATCCTCCTAATTATTGTGGCCGCCGCCGCTCCACTGATAACGATGCCCAACTTCCCTGAGAAATGGAAGGATCCCCAGTACTGGGAGGAGTATCCCCAGACAGTTCCCCCAACGTGGTACAACAAGTTCACTTCCCACGACCTTATGGGTCAGGTTGTCTACACTTCAAAGGATCTTCAGATTACCAGAAATGGGAGAACAGTGGAGATAAAGGCTACCTACACCCTTCCTGAGGGCTACTACGATGGTCCTAAGGGCATAATCATTAAGGGATTCCAGCTCCAAAAATCGGGGGGCACTCCGTTCAAACCCAAGATGAACATATACCTCGACAGACCGGACGGGAAATCAGTGCAGCTGGTCAACAACAAAGAGGTCAGCTCTGGCATAACAGTGGCCATTGGAAGGGACAGTGAGATAGCCAAGAACGTTTACATGTGGCTGTACGAAACCACGACCGGGAAGACCATATCACCCGATGAGGTTCCCCTGAGCGTTATTCTGATACAGGACATGGTCAGACCACTCTTTGCCGTTGTCGATCCCAGCGCCTACAAGACCAGCGGAAACGAGAGCGTAGTTGAAGAGATCATTATGAACCCCAAACCCCTTCACGGCACTTACACGCTCAGGATCACTATCAGGGATTACCCCCAGGCTAAGGTTGACGTAAGCAACATAACGGTTACGTTCCTCGGCCGCGTCTACGGGAACATGGGTACGGACTACCTCGGAAGGGATCTCTGGGGAGCTATCGTCTGGGGCAGCAGGATATCCCTGGTCATCGGTATAACAGTTTCCCTCCTGAGCACCATAATAGGGCTCGTTTATGGTGTCACGAGCGCTTATCTCGGCGGCAACGCTGATGAGATCCTCATGCGTATAAACGAGCTCTTCAGCAGCATACCGTCCCTGCCTATCCTCATCCTCATAGGAGCAACGCTGGGTCACATAAGGCTCTCCCTCATAGTGGTGCTACTTGTGGTCTTTGGATGGATGGGAGTGGCTAGGATTTCGCGCAGTATGGCACTGCAGATCAAGGAGCAGACGTACATTGAGGCTGCCAAAGCTCTCGGCGCCGGGACGGGGAGGATAGTCTTCAAGCACATCCTCCCGCAGCTCTTGCCCTACGCCTTCGCGGTTATAGCCCTGGGTGTGCCCGTAGCGGTCATCAGTGAGGCATCCCTGAGCTTCCTCGGCCTCGGCGATCCAACTCAGGTTACCTGGGGACAGATACTTCACGATGCCCAGATGAAGTTCGCGGCGACGAAGGGCTACTGGTGGTGGGTTCTTCCTCCTGGGCTTGGAATAGCCCTAGTTGGCCTGACCTTCGTCCTGATCGGTACGGCGCTTGATAGGATACTCAACCCGAGGCTTAGGAGGCTGTGAGGTGATTTAAATGGCAAAGAACATCCTCGAGGTTAGAAACCTGAAGATGTATTACTTCACGAACAGGGGTATGGTCCGTGCCGTCGACGACATAAGCTTTGACCTCAAAAAAGGAGAAGTCCTGGGACTTGCCGGTGAGAGCGGTTGCGGCAAGTCCTCCCTTGGTTTTACCCTCATGGGAATGCCAACCCCTCCGGGGAAGATAGTCGACGGAAGCATCAAGATTGACGGCAGGGAAATCGTTGGTCTTCCGGAAGATGTCCTCAGGAAGGAGATCCGCTGGCAGAAGATTTCGATGATATTCCAGGGAGCCATGAACGCCCTTAACCCAGTTTACACCGTTGGGTACCAGATGATAGAGCCTTTAGTCCTCCACAAGGGTATGAGCAAGGACGAGGCCCTGGACAGGGCTCAGAAATACCTTGAGCTCGTAGGTCTCGACCCCGAGATCGTCTACCGCTACCCACACGAGCTGAGCGGTGGTATGAAGCAGCGTGTCATTATAGCTTCCGCCCTCCTGCTTGAGCCCGACGTTGTCATTGCGGACGAGCCAACAACGGCTCTGGACGTCGTTGTTCAGGCCCAGATCATAAACCTGATGAAGAAGCTGAAGAAGGATCTTGGCCTCTCAATGATATTCATCACCCACGACCTCAGCATCTTGGCTGAGATCAGTGACAAAGTTGCCATCATGTATGCGGGGAAGATCATTGAGATCGGCGACAGTGAGAAAATATACTACGAGCCCGCTCACCCGTACACACAGAAATTACTCGCTTCTATTCCAAGGCTCCATGAGGACGTTGAAAAGCTCGAGTTCATCCCGGGACAGCCGCCCAACCTCATTAACCCGCCGAAGGGCTGCCGCTTCCACCCGAGGTGCCCCTACGCGATGGACGTTTGTAAGGAGCAGGAGCCTGAACTGAAGGAGATTGATAAGGATCACTATGCCGCATGCTGGCTGCTGTGAGGTGTGAGAAATGGCCGAGCCGGTGCTTAAAGTTGAAAACCTTAAGAAATACTTCCCGATTAAGAGGAGTTTCATCGATACCCTCAAGGGTGCTCCCCAGAGGTACGTCAAGGCCGTTGATGGCATAAGCTTTGAGATAGGGAAGCAGCAGGTCTTTGCCCTCGTCGGTGAAAGCGGCTGTGGTAAATCAACGACAGGAAAGCTCATAGTTAAGTTACTTGAGCCAACCGACGGGAGAATATACCTTGAGGGGCAGGACGTTACAGACATAGTCACAAAGGAGGAGGTACTGGCTTACAGGCGTAAGGTTCAGATAATATTCCAGGATCCCTTCAGCTCTATGAACCCCCGTTTCAGGATCTTTGATATTCTCGAGGAGCCGCTTCTCATCCACGGTATCGGTGAAACAAGGGCGGAGCGTGAGGAGCTGATCTACAAGGCCCTTGAGATGGTTAAGATAACCCCGCCGGAGGACTACGTTGGCAGGTTCCCGCACATGCTATCCGGTGGTCAGAGACAGCGCGTTGCTATAGCCAGGGCCCTCATTCTCAACCCGACCTTCATCGTCGCCGACGAGCCGGTCTCGATGCTCGACGTTTCAATCCGCGCCGAGATCCTTGAGCTGATGAAGGAACTCAAAGAAAAGATGGGCGTCACCTATCTCTACATCACCCACGACATGTCCACTGCAAGGTACTTCGCCGACTGGATGGCAGTCATGTACCTCGGAAGGATTGTGGAGATGGGTCCAGCAAAGCGCGTTATTGACAACCCGCTTCACCCGTATACAAGAGCCCTGCTTGCTGCAGTTCCGGAACCAAAGCCAGAGAGGAGAAAGGTCATCAAGGAACTTCCCATCAAGGGTGAGGTTCCAAGCGCCGCCAACGTTCCACCCGGATGCCGCTTCCACCCGAGGTGTATCTACGCC
The DNA here is from genome assembly GCF_000022365.1 of Thermococcus gammatolerans EJ3. Classification (NCBI taxonomy): domain Archaea; kingdom Methanobacteriati; phylum Methanobacteriota; class Thermococci; order Thermococcales; family Thermococcaceae; genus Thermococcus; species Thermococcus gammatolerans. The sequence goes on from NC_012804.1 coordinate 320,535, forward strand.
CAGAAGGGTCTGTGTGACGTTGAGCAGCCAAAGCTCATCGAGTACGAACACAACCACTGGGCCGAGTGCCATCTTGTGGGCAAGTTCTGACCCTTCTTCACTTTTTATCGGTGGTCAAAATGGTTCTCGAACCCCTGAGGCTAGCTTTTAGGTACCCTCACATCAAGGTGGGCTTTACCTTCCTCTTTCTAGCGCTTATTATAGCCCTTGCGGGGACCTATGGCGTTGATAAAAGCTACCACGAGAGCGGAACGCTTAAACCTGGACTGAACGTGCTGGGCAACAGCAATTTTGAACGGGACTATTACTACTACAACCGAACTCTCGTGCTTAAATCAAAGTACGGCGAGGTTAAGGTCAACAACATCACCTATCAGGTGTACGATACCCTTAACCTGACCCTGAACTCGCGGCCTCACGTTGAGCTTATTTCAGGGAACGTCAGTTATGATTACACTTCCCGGGCCGTTGACTACCCATTTGCACCTGCATCACTGATAGCCTTTGTGTTCTTCTTGACAGGACTGGTGCTCTCAGTGCTCGGTTACATGAGGATGATGAGCGACCTTAGATCCGGGTGAGGTGAGCCGATGAAGCGCGGCTACATTCTCGTTTTTCTCGCCGCCTCAACCTGGGGAACGATAGGTATATTCGCCACTTACATCTACCGCTACAAGGTTGATCCCTTTACGATGGTCTTCTGGCGCGTCCTCTTTGCGCTGGTAATCCTCGGCACTTACGTGTCCCTCTTCCTCCGCGAAAATCCCTTCATCCGCGAGAAGTTGTGGTTCTACGCGGTTTATGGCCTAGTTGGGGTCTTCGCCTTTTACACCCTCTACTTCTACACCGTCAAAATCTCCTCTGTCGGCTTCGCGGTTCTGCTCATTTACACCGCCCCGGCCTTCTCGGTAATCCTCGGCAGGCTGATCTTCAGGGAACCTATAACTGCTGAGAAGATAACCGCTCTGGTAATGGTTTTGGTGGGGGTCATCCTAGTTGCGGGAAACGTGGACTTCAAGGTGAGCAACGTTGCACTCCTTACGGGAATAGCGACGGGCTTCACCTACGCTCTCTATGGAGTCCTGGCCAAGTTCGGTGTCAGAAACGAGAGGCCCGAGAGGGTTCTCTTCATGACCCTGCTCTTTGGCCTGCTCTTCCTAGCCCCCTTTTCGAAGTTCTCCGTTCCGACAGGTGCTATTCCCTACCTCCTCGGTCTGGCCTTCTTCCCGACTTTCCTTGGTTACACCCTTTACAACCACGCCCTCAAGGAAGTCGAGGTCAGCAGGGCCAGTATAGTGGCGACCGTTGAGCCGGTGGTGGCGATAGTCCTCGCGTACCTTCTCTTTGGAGAGAAGCTTACCCCACTCCAGCTCCTTGGTGGGACTCTCATAATAGGGGCCTCGGTCCTCGTGCACTTGAGGGAAGGGAGGAACGGGAGGGCTCAGATGTAAAAGTATCTCTCCAGCTCCCACTCGGTGACCTTCTTAGTCTCCAGTGGAAGCTCCCTGCTTTCAATGTATGCAACGTATTCACTCCACTCCCTCTCTTTGTAGGCTATGAAGTTCTCGTATGCCCCGGCCAGCGCTTCCTTGATTATTTTGTCCCTTCTGAGCTCTTCTAAAGCTTCTCCGAGGCTTCCTGGCAGGGTCTCGATTCCAGCTTTGTTCCTCTCCTCTTCGCTCATTTCGTAAACGTTGGTCTCGACGTATGCCTCTGGCTCGAGCTTCCTCTTGATTCCATCAAGGCCTGCTATGAGTACGGCGGCTATGGCCAGATATGGGTTGGCACTCGGGTCGGGACAGCGGTACTCTATCCTGGCCCCGTTTCCAGAAAAGGCCGGGACGCGAATTAGTGTGCTCCTGTTCTTGTAACCCCAGCTGATGTAAACCGGTGCTTCATAGCCTGGAACGAGGCGCTTGTAGCTGTTTACGGTTGGATTGGTCAGCGCTGTTAGGGCCTTCGCGTGCTTAAGGATTCCCGCCATAAAGTGAAGCGCCGTTTCGCTCAGCCCGTCCTCGCCGATAAAAACGTTCTCTCCGTCCTTCCAGAGGCTTATGTGGAGGTGCATCCCGTTGCCCGGATAGCCGTAGAGGGGCTTCGGCATGAACGTAGCGTGTAAACCGCGCATTTCAGCGACGGCCTTGACGATGTACTTGAAGCTCACGATGTTGTCGGCCGTCTTGAGTGCCTCGTCGTAGCGGAAATCAATCTCGTGCTGAGCCTTTCCAACCTCGTGGTGGAGTACTTCGGGAATGAGACCAAAGGCCGGCATGTAGAGGGCTATCTCTCTCCTCAGCTCCCTCGCCTTGTCAAGGGCCACGAGGTCGAAGTAGCCCCCGATGTCAGGTATGTGGAGCTCCCAGGTTCCGTTCTTCTTTAGGATGTAGAACTCGGGCTCTGGCCCGATGTATGCATTAAACCCCTCCTTTTCAAGCATCTCGAGGGCCCTCTTAAGAACTCCCCTCGGGTCAGCCCCGTAGGGCTTTCCATCCTTGTAGATGTAGCCGTAGACCCTCGCTATACCCTCCCAGGGAACTTCAGCGTAGGTGCTTGGATCGGCTTTGAAAAGGAGGTCACTGTCCTCTATCCCCTGAAACCCAGCAATCGAGGAGCCATCGAAGGCTATGCCCTCCTCGATTGCCTCCTCGTATCTTGTTATCGGGATCTCCATCCCCTTTGGAATGCCGTTTATGTCCACGAAAACCAGTTGGATGAAGTGTGGCCTCGGTCTCTCCATCGGGAGTGCCCCAGTGGTTCCCCTGAGGCCCTTTATTTCGTTCATTTTTGCACCACCTTTATGAATGTATGTTCATTATCATGACGCATTTTCTGAAAGATATGACCTATTTAACCTTTTTGAATGAATTTTTGTCAGAACGGCAAAATTCTGGGGCAGGAACAGGTTTTGAGTTAAATTTGTTTATCAATATCATCTTTATGTCAAAAATAGACATTTTTGTGTTTACCAAAGTTTTTCAGTTAAAGGCCCCTCTATATCACCATGCCGACCGCCGAGGAGATACTCCAGAAGGAGATATTCAGGGTTAACCTTCACCTGCCGCGGAGGAGGGTTGCCCTTGGGGAGCTCCTCAATATGAAGGATCCAAGGGTAACCCTGAGGGATGGAAGCGATCATCACTTCAAGAGGGACGAGCTCTTGTACCTTGCCTCCCTCCTGGGAGATGAGTCAAGACTTCTTAAGCTCCCGATAATCCTTGAGATAAGCACCCTTAACCGGGGCTACTTCCGTGTCAGGGGGAGATTGGAGGTCAGGGTAATAGATGAGATCCTTGGTGAGTACGATCCCCTGAACGAGAAGACCGAGGCCCTGTATCCCAGATACCTCCTGCCCCGGATCAGAAGGCGTCTCCCAACCACGACAACGTATGCGTTTATATCGGAGTGATGGAGATGGACGAAAACACGAGGATCCTGAGGGATTACTACTTCTTCACGATACCCCATATAACCGTTTTTGCGGGGGCTGTGCTGGGCATCCTGTTCATCCTGAGGATAGACGTCCGGATGGCACTGGGGATCTTTGCCTTTCTCTATGGGCTCATGCTCCTTACCATCCATGCCATTGTTTTTCGGCACTTTCGCTCCAACATGATATACCGGCTGGGACTTCTTTTCTCCCTCGTTCTGGTCATGACAGGCCTCTTTTTAATGTACGCAAGTATCTCAAACCTTTAGGGATTATTCTAAACCCTCGAAATATTTTTAAGTCGGGCCGCTCCTATCATATCAGTCTCGAAGGTGGTGATGGCTATGCGTTCGCTCGGGTTTTTAACTTTGATCGTGCTCTTTACGGCGCTATTCTCCCTTCCACCGGTTTCATCCAGCGATAATCCCTCCCTGACTACGAGGGATGTAATAACGGTTCTCTCGGGGGAGTTCTTATCCGATTCGATTGAAGTTATCAACGAAGCCCCCTTCAACTTCACAGCCGTGGTTTACATCGAATACACCGTCTCGGGCCGTCCGAAGGATCTGATAAACTTCACCCCAATCTACACTGTCTTTAAGAACTGGAAATCCGGCGAATCCCAGGAGCTTCCCTTCAACATTTCCGTTTCCTCAAACGTTGCTCCCGGATTTTACAGCCTGATTCTCCACTTCAGGGGCATGGCTGAGGACGGTTCCCTCCACGATCTCATCCTTAAGGTGCCCCTTCGTGTCAGTGACAACCCGATAGTTTTAAAGTCTGCCCGGCTTTACATCCTTCAGAGGCCTAACGCACCCTCCCCTGATCCTTTCAACGGTGAAACCCTCGTCTTGAGGGCGACAGTAGAGAACATTGGGAACACTCCAACTGGCTTCGTCCACTGGACCAACGTTACCTTTCTCCCAACGGGTGAGCTTGTCTACACCGCCACCGGCCATTCAGTGATCTCTCCCGGCACTGTTAAGATCGAGAGGAGAATCCCCGTCGAATGGAACTGGAGAAGCGGTGACTACAACGTAACTTTCACGGTTTCGTCCATACGGGGCAAGGAATATTTCTGGCGTGTTATTCACGTCTCCACTGGCATCGATTACATTAACGTTTCCCTGAGCAGAGACTCCGTTCTTCTAGGGGATGATCTGAAGGCATACGTTACCGTGCTCTCTGAGAGGGAACTGGAGGCCAACCTCAACGTCACGGTTTGGGGGGATGATTCCCTCGTGCTTTCCAAGGTTATTCCCCTTTCCCTACATCCCGGGGCTCAGGTTGTGGGGGTAGACCTGCCCACAAAGAAAACCGGGGAGCTAATGTTCATGATGGAACTTTATCACGATAACGTTTCTCTTGCCAATACAACGGGAACCTACAGGGTCTTGGGTTATCCATTCATAGCCGGCTTGGGAAGGGAGTTAAACGGAAGTACCCTGAGACTTAAAGTGAATATCACGAACCCAAACGACATTTCCATGAAGGTTAGGCTCCTCTACAACCTGACCTCCAACGGTGTTCTCCTTTACTCTGACTCCAAGAGTTTGCTGCTGAGACCGGGCACCACCGTCGAGAGCTTTGATTTTCAGCTGGCATGGAACTCGACGGTTGAGTACAGCTTTATGCTTTTGGGGGATGGAAAAACATTCGATACCAAAACCGGCATCGTGAAAGTGCCTCCAAGGCCAGTTTCCACAGAATCGACGTCGTCAATGAACACGAGTTCCCAGACCGGTGGTGGGGGAAAGGGTAGCTCAGTGACTTATGTGATTGTCGTTCTGGCGGTTATTGTTGTAGTTATCCTGGCAGCTGGCATCTTTCTAGGATCCCGTGAGGAGGAGGGGTACGTCAGTCCCTGGGAGAGGGCCCGGAAGCCCAGGGTTAGGCCCAGGCCGAAGAGAAAGTCTCCCCTTGGCAGGTTTAAGCGGCCGAAACTTCCAAGGTTCATCGAGAACAGGGAACTTCCGCGGAGGCTGAGGAGAAAACCCGTCTCCAAGGTCAGAAAGAAGAAATGAGCCAAACCTTTTTATTCTCCCTTTTCTACCCCCTCACGGCGAGGGGGTCGGGGGCTCTCGGGGCACTCCCGAGGAAGTTCCGCCCACCGCACCGGGGCCGCGGTGCCGCAAGGCACCTCCCGAGAGGGAGGGCAACGGCGCAGAAACGACACGGCCCCCGGGGGATGTGGATGACGCGTGCGAAGGGCCCGGCGACGGGCACCGAGCTAACCCGCAGACGATCCCGGGGGATGCGGTGAAACGGCCGTCCCGCGGGGTGCAAGGCCGTAGCTGGGGCGATGAGTTCCCGGTGTGAGCCCCGTGGTAGGCCGCTCAGTCGAATGCCCCCTTGATACAGAAGGCGGGCTACGACCCCCTCGCCAAATCCAGCGCCGACGCAAGCAGAATGAGGGCGCCACCTATCACGGTCCTAACTCCCGGCACTTCTCCGAAGACCAAGAACGCGTAAACTATCGCGCTCAGCGGGTCAAGGTAGCTTAGCAGGGCGGCGTCCTTAACTTCCACCTTCTTCAGCCCGTCCATGTAGAGGTAGAGAGCTAAAACAGTATGCACGAGGACGAGAACCGCTATTGTCCACCAGACTGGGCTTCCAACGTTTTCAAGGACCACAAAAGGAATTAAAACGGCAGAAGCTATTGCCAGCTGGAGAAAGGTTAAGCTCTCCCCGTCAACGCCCCTCAGAAACCTGCCGAGGTTCGGAATCAGGGCGTAGAAGAGCGCTCCCAGAAACGCGAACACAATTCCTATGAAATCCCTGTCAGAGAGGCTGATTCTCTGAGACGAGGCTATGAGAAGCAGTCCCGTAAATGCTATGGCAAGGCTCAGAACCTTTCTCGCGTCGAGCCTTTCATGGAGAAAGCGCCACGAAATCAGCGTCGCCAGAACCGGGGCGGTGTAGTAAACGAGGACCGCGTTTGCAATGGTGGTGTGGTTGAAGGCCGTGAACAGGAAGACCCAGTTCAGAGCCAGCGCCGTCCCGAGCGCAAGCATATGATACGGCCTCTTTCTCAGCTCCCCCAAGGCATTTCCGAGCTTTCCCCTGAGGCCGAGGATTGGAAGAAGAACTACCGCTCCAAGCGAAACTCTGGAGAAGGCAACGCCCAGGCCAGAAAGCCCCGAGAGCCTGCCGAATATTCCGACGCTTCCCCATATAAGCATCGCAAGCGCTATCTGTGCCTTTCCTCGGTTCATAGTGAGCTCTCCCACTCCTCGTACGCTTCCTTCACTTCCTCCTTCCTGAACTCGGGGACAGCGTCTCTGAAGGGGTTGAACTTCTCAAGCTTCCTCTCGTCGTCGCCGATGTAGGTCGTCACCATCCCCACCTTGGAGTGGAGACTTGAGGGAACCCTTAGGATTCTTTTGAGGTCTATGGTGACCTTCCCGTCAAAGTATGCCCGTGAGAACGTCGTTGACAACGAGAAGAGCCTCATGAGCGTTTTGTATCCAATACCCTGGGGAAATGCTGTTAACATGGCTTTCCTCACAAAGCCCTCGTAGATCTCATCCCTCTCCTCGAGAATGGCCTCCGCCTGTCTTCTTTTGATCCCCACGTTGAGCAGGTGGTTGAGGTTTATCCTCCTGAGAAAGTACCCGAAACGAAGCCTGAACACCCGGAAGTAGCCCGCGGAGAGCATTATCCTCCGGGACTGGACGTCCTCAAACGTTATCTCCTCGGCCGCGCTGACGTAGGCCAGAATCTTTTCCCTGGCCTTGGAGTCAAGATCGAGAACCCAGTCGTCGAGCACCCTTATGTGGTAACCCCTCCCGGAGTAAACCACGTGGATCTCCTCGAATCCAAAGTCCTCCTTCAGGATCGTGAGAGTGTCGAGAACGAGTTCTTTGGCGTCCTCAAGGCAGAGGGGACACACCTGGCCGCTGGGGTGCAGATCCATGCACCTCCTAAGGGGCAGGTCCTTTGCGTCTATGTCAAAGACGAGCTCGGCTCCGAGCCATCCCTCCATCTCGGAGGGCTTCTCGTAGAGTGCAACGCTTGAGAACATGGCGTAGGGAGCGGTGGCCTTTACGTAGTCTTCCAGATCCCTTACGTCGCTGAACTCGTTTTTCCTGTCGCTCGGGCCTTCCCCGGTGTGGTCAAAGCCGAACTCCCTGTTTTCGAGTGTTTCCACTATGAAGTCTGGCAGCATTTCCGCGCTCCATTCCCTCTGGTAGTAGGCCTTTCTTTCTTCTGGCGTGACCTCCCGAAACAGGCTCATTCACCACCCTCCTTGCGTTCCAGGTACAGCCTCCTGAGGTAGTACGTCAGGGGATTCTTGATGCCCCTGCAGTACTTGTCCGGTTTGCACAGTGCGGGTGCGTTCGCCCTTATTTTGTCGCAGTTCGGTGGAAAGTACCACGTTGAATTTCCGCTGTCTTCGAGGCTCGGTCTCTCCGTAAAACCGAATCCCAAGTGGTACCAGATGTTCTTGATCTCGTTCGGCTGGTCCTCAAAAAGGGGTGGCTTACAGCGGTTTCCTGCCTCGATGATGAGGGGGAGTATCTCCCGCTCGATGATGCTCAGATCCCCAATGCAGTCCTTAATCCTGACGTTCCTCCGAGGGGGGTTTGGGCATATACGGGCGTAGCTGAGAAAGCTCGTGAGGAGAACCGTTATGGCGTAGTTCCTCATTCCGCTGCTGACGCCGGAGAGTGCCTTCTTAATACAGGGCGGAAATAGATCAGGCCGAAGGGGCTGAGAGCCTGTCGAACCTATGGCTTCTATCCTCTCCTTGAACTTCTCCCTTGCGATTTCGGCTAGCCTTTCCCTCAGGATTGAGTAGAACTCCGGGAGATCATCCCTGACGTCGTAGAGAACGTTTACGGCCCGTTCCAAGTTTTTCTCAAAGGCCTTTGTCCACAGGCTGAGGACTTCCTCCCTGCGGAGATAGGCCCAGCTGTTCCTTATGTAGACGTCCTTCAGGCTCCCCTCCCAGAGGGGAATGAAGTGCCTCAGCCACATCTTGTACTCTATCCGCAGTCTCTTCCGCTCTTCTTCTCCAAGCTCGCGGTACCTGCTCTTTTCAAGGATCATGCGGTCTTTTTCCGGGATCTCTCCATCGGAGACACTCTTGACTCGTAGCGAGATGTCCTCTAGAGTTTCAGCCTTTCTAAGTTTCGTCAGATATATCTCGGCGTTCTTGTCCCTGACGAGCTCCATCTCGAAACCGTACGGTGATAGTGCAAGCGCTCCAAGAAGGGCGTAAAAGGTCATCAGGTCCTTCCACTCCTCGGCGTTCAGAACGTTCTCGGGGGGTTTATTCTCCCACGTAACCCTCTCCAGAACCTCCTCCACGTCCACATACCCTGGAATCCTCTCAAGGAAGGCCTCGATTCCACCGAAGTCCTCAATGATTTTACGGGCCCTCCTCCCGAAGGGGTCGAGCATTGATGGCACCAGGTAAATGTCGGGGCACTGTGATAAAACCCTTTCGGGGAAAAGCTTAAATATCCATTTCTACCCACCTTTGAGTAAGAGGTGAACAAAAATGATGCTGATACTCGAGGAGTACTTCAAAAACTACCCTGCGAGGAGGAAGGTTGTGGAGTTCCTTTTCGAGAACGGTCTCTCCGTGAAGAACGGCAGGATATACCTCAGGAACGTGGAGATCCCGATAAGTGAGCTCGCAAGGGTCATCGGTGTGAACAGGAAGATAATATACCACACGGTTGAATACATCGAGAAAACACCCGCTCTAAGGCTCATATTTGAGAAACTAAACCCACTTCCAAGCCTTATCGACGTGGCACCTCTCATGGGATGGGAGGTGCTTGAGATCGAACTCGACAAGGAGAGGTACATGGAAGGGTTCTACAGAGTCCTCAAACTCCTGCACGATCACAACGTCCCGGTGATGGAAGTCTTCAGCAGGAACCTCCGCGAGGAGCCGAGCAAGCTGTACATAGTCATAGATGGAACCCTGCCGGTGGATGCCTTCGTTAAAATCAAAGAAACAGAAGGCTTTAGAAGGCTGATCATAAGAACGCCTGAAAAGGACAAGACGAAATTCGTGTGTGAGTACTGCGAGGTGGAGTACTGCCCCAAGAGGGCATTGCTTGAGCGTCTCTCTACCCGATGACCTTGAAACCCTCGAGCCCTTCCGGTTCTTCCCACTTTACCTCAACGCGGGTCACCCTTGCCAGTGGCGGTCCTTGATGGGCCCATCCTATTAATGCCTCGACCCTTTCCTCGTCCCCTTCAACGACTGCCTCAACGCTTCCGTCGGGCAGGTTCCTCACCCATCCTGCTAAGCCGAGCTTTCTGGCCTCCCTCTGCATACTCCAGCGGAAGCCCACACCCTGAACGCGTCCGTATATTCTTAGGTGCGCCCTAACCTTCCTCATGCACCATCCCGGGGGGATTTCTCCACAAGGGATTTAAGCTTTACCCGCTTACATACTTCCGGGGGTGTCTCATGGAGGCGATATTCGTCTACACGACGTTTCCTGACTGGGAGAGTGCCAAAAGAATCACCAGGGAGCTGCTTGAGAGAAAGTTGATCGTCTGCGCAAACCTCAGGGAACACCACTCCATGTACTTTTGGGAGGGGAAGATCGAGGAAGGCACTGAGATCGGGGCGATCCTTAAAACTGATGTGAGCAAGTGGAAGGAACTCAAAAACACGCTCAGGGAGCTCCACCCCTACGAGATCCCTATGATAGCGAGGATCGATCTCGATAAGCTCAACAGAGAGTACTCAGAATGGATGGAGAAGGTGCTCTTTGGATGATCCGGAAAGTCAAACCCGAGATACGCGTCGTTGGCTTCGATGACGGGACTTTCTCCTTTTCTTCAAAGGTTGCCCACGGGAGGACGATCCTCGTAGGAGTCGTGATGAAGGGGGCTAGGGAAGTCGTCGGGGTTCTGAGCAGGTGGATAACGGTCGATGGAACAGACGCCACCGAGAAGCTGATCGACGCCGTTGTGAACTCCCGCTTCAAGGATCTGAGGGTGATTATGCTCAAGGGGGTCACCTACGGGGGTTTCAACATCGTTGACCTCGATAAACTCTACCTCGAGACGGGCCTTCCCGTACTCGTCGTCATCAGGAAGAAACCCGATCTGAGGGCCATGGAGGCAGCTCTCAGAAAGCATTTCCCGGACTGGAGGGAGAGATTTGAAGTCCTCAGGAGGGCACCCCCGCTCTTCGAGCTCATCCCCGGAAAGCTCTACCTTCAGACCGTTGGGCTCTCCCCCGAAACTGCGGCCGAGATCGTGAGAACGACGACGAAGACCGGTTTGATACCGGAACCTCTGAGGCTGGCCCATATGATAGCCTCGGCCGTTATGACGGGTGAAAGCACGAAGGAGTAGGTTTATAAGGCAGGAAAAAGAGGAAGCAACGACCGATGATGGCAACAGGGTAGCTACCGAGCGATGAGGAAGCCGTTCCAGTCTGAGGTCAATCACATGGAACGAGAAGGACAGGGATCTTTGAGTCCCGCATGACCCTCTCCGCTGTGCTACCGAGGATCAAATCCTTGAGGAAGCTCCTGCCCTTCTTGCCTATTACGATAATGGTTGCTTTCTTGGCCAGGGCGGTTCCTATTATGGCCTGACTCGCGGTCCCCACCATCACTTCAAGCTCGAATTCGGCTTTAATTCCCTTTGCAGTCTTCTCAAGGTTCTTTCTGGCTATCTCGATGTTGTGCTCGAGTTCGTCTATGCCCCCGTAGTCCACAGAGTGGAGAAGTATTCCCGACTCTATCAGCTCTTCGAACTTCTTCACCGTCTTCACGATCCTGATTGAACATTTTGAGAAATCCAGGGCAACGAGGGGCCTGCTGAAGATCCCCGAGCACGATGGAAAAGTTGGCAGAATCTCTTCCTCTTTTTTCTCATATTTCAGGAGTAGAACCGGCTTCTTCGTGGCTCTGGCGAGGTTTGAGGCAGTGCTTCCCAGGAACATTCTCCTCCAGATGTTCTCCCCGGTGGTGGGAGTCACTATGAGATCTATTCCCTTGCCGCTGGCGTACTCTGCTATCTCAAGTGACGGGATTCCGATCGAGACGTACGTCACTATCTCCGTTTCCGGAAACATGCCCTTGATATCCCCCTTCAGCTTCTCAAGCTTTTCTTCGTAAACCTCCTGCAATGAGAATGCCTCGACGTCAAGGGTGGTGATATCGAGAACATGGAGCAGATGAAGCTCTTTAACCCCGGGTCTCACTATCTCAGGCAGGCACTCTCTGAGGGCCTTGAGAGAAACCTCCGAAAAGTCCGTTGGGTAGAGAATTCTCTCGAACATAACCTCACCCCGGTATTATGTTGTACCTTGATGCTTATTAGTGTTGCCCGATGACAGGAAAGCGTTATAACGTTCAGGTTCAAGTTTAAGCGGTGGTCGCTATGGTTAAGAGGGTTCACATTTTCGACTGGCATAAGGAGCACGCCAAGAAAGTTGAAGAATTTGCGGGCTGGGAGATGCCCATCTGGTATTCAAGCATAAAGGAGGAGCATCTGGCGGTTAGAAACGGCGTTGGCATCTTCGACGTCTCTCACATGGGGGAGTTCATCTTTCGCGGTAAAGATGCTCTGGAGTTTCTCCAGTACGTCACTACCAATGACATAAGCAAACCCCCCGCGATAAGCGGAACCTACACGCTCGTTCTCAACGAAAGGGGAGCGGTTAAGGACGAAACCCTTGTCTTCAACCTCGGGAACGATACCTACATGATGGTCTGCGATAGCGATGCCTTCGAGAAACTCGAGGCCTGGTTCAACGCCATAAAGCGCGGAATCGAAAAGTTCGGAAGCATAGACCTTGAGATTGAGAATAAGACCTACGACATGGCTATGTTCTCAGTCCAGGGCCCGAAGGCAAGGGATCTCGCGAAGGATCTCTTCGGAATCGATATCAACGACCTCTGGTGGTTCCAGGCCAAAGAAGTCGAGCTCGACGGGATCAAGATGCTCCTTTCGAGGAGCGGCTACACCGGCGAGAACGGTTGGGAGGTCTACTTCGAAGATAAGAACCCCTACCACCCCAATCCTGAGAAGAGGGGTAGACCAGAGAAAGCCCTGCACGTCTGGGAGAGAATCCTTGAAGAGGGTGAGAAGTACGGCATAAAGCCTGCCGGACTAGGTGCTCGCGATACTCTCAGGCTTGAGGCTGGCTACACCCTCTACGGCAACGAGACGAAAGAGTTACAGCTCCTCAGCACCGACATCGACGAGGTTACCCCGCTCCAGGCCAACCTCGACTTCGCCATCTTCTGGGACAAGGAGTTCATCGGTAAGGAGGCACTCCTCAAGCAGAAGGAAAGGGGCTTGGGCAGGAAGATGGTACACTTCAAGATGGTTGATAGGGGAATCCCAAGGGAGGGCTACAAGGTTCTTGCCAACGGAGAGGTGATCGGTGAGGTCACGAGCGGAACACTCTCGCCTCTCCTCGGAATCGGTATCGGAATAGCTTTCGTCAAGGAGGAATACGCCAAGCCAGGCCTCGAAATCGAGGTGGAAATCAGGGGCAAGCCCAAGAGGGCCGTAACAGTTTCCCCGCCGTTCTACGACCCCAAGAAGTATGGTGCCTTCAGGGAGGAGTGAAGTTTTTATTCCATCTCTCCCTATTCTTTCCTATGTCCAGGAAACACGAGATTGGAGCCGTTCTCCTCTGGTCAACCGTTGCTTCGGCCTTCAAGCTTTCACTACGGTACATGAGTCCCATACAGCTTCTCTTCTGGGCTTTCCTGACGTCGTTCCTCCTCTATGGAGTCCTCCATCTCCGGAGCTTTAGGTTCTCCAGAGAAAACCTCCGCTCGGCTTACCTCGGTTTTGCTCTTCTCCTCTACTACACCGTTCTCTTCTCGGCTTACGACCTTCTGCCGGCTCAGGAGGCGCAGGCGCTCAACTACACGTGGCCTCTGGCACTCGTTCTTTTGTCTGTGCCCCTGTTGGAAAGAAAACTTGCCCCGGACACCTTATTGGGCCTTTTCCTTGGATTTCTAGGCGCCCTTATCGTCGCTACCAGGGGCAGACCTCTTTCCCTCGGCTTCTCAAATCCAGTTGGAGACATCCTCGGTCTTGGAAGCGCTTTAATCTGGGCCATATACTGGCTTCTGAACGTCAGGGACGAGAGGAAGCTTGAGGAGAAGATGTTCTGGAACTTCACCTTTGCCCTCCTTTACTCTGTCCCGCTGATGCTCTTTGCGGGCTTTTCTCTGCCTTCCCCGAAGGGTCTCGCCGGTGCGGTTTACGTTGGCCTCTTTGAAATGGGCGTTACTTACCTCCTCTGGTACAGGGCTGTTGAGAGCGACGTTGCCTTTGCCTCGAACCTTGTATACTTGGTTCCGTTCCTGAGTCTGCTTTTTATTTCCATAGTCTTGGGTGAGATGATAGAAACTACAACGGTTCTCGGTTTGGTTTTGATAGTGGTGGGAATCCTTCTCGGGCAGAGATGAGCGTTGACCTCTCAACAAAGCTATTTGAAACGCTCTCTCAATGGGGCAGCTAATTGAGAGTTCATGCCAAAATTTGCAATTTTTAGAGGGACATTTTATTCTTCCGCCGGAGCTTCCATCAGAAAGGGCTGTGATGGTGCGGTGGCCGGGATTTGAACCCGGGTCACCGGCTTGGAAGGCCGGTGTCCTAGACCAGGCTAGACTACCACCGCGCAGAAAGTGGTGGGGCGAGGGGGATTTGAACCCCCGACACCCGGATCTTCAGTCCGGCGCTCTCCCAGGCTGAGCTACCGCCCCACGCCCAAAGATAAGAGCTTGGAGGGGATTTATAAATCTTGCGGTGGTGAGGTGATGCTACCCTTCGTTAGAGGACTTAGAGTTTGGGGCCTATTTTTTGAAAAGAACTTTCAGCTCCCTTTTATACATGCCCCAGTTCAGCCCGAAGTGGACTATTATCAGCGCGTTCATCAGCGGCCCTAGGACGTTTCTGATCCTGAAGAGCTGATTCTTGTTCATACCAAGGAACGAATGACCAGTTTTGCTGGTGTAGAGCACCCCCATCATGATGAATAGAACGCCAAGGAACACCACAAGCAGAAGCGTTGAAAGAATGGCCCGTGCCTTCACAATGTTCATTTTTTTCACCTCCTGAGAATACACTTCACTCCATAAAAACGTTTGGAAAGAACAAATGCTGTTCAAATCCTCGGCTCGACGGCGTAAACGGTTCTGTCCTCTCCTATGCCCTCAATGAGACCGCGGTGCCTCCTGACACAGCTCTCGCACTGGCCGCAGTGTATCGGTTTCCCGTCCTCCGTGAAGCCCTTCGGCATGTAGCAGGAGTTTGAGTACTCGTACTTAGCGTTCAGCTCCTTCAAAAGCCGCGCTATGCCCCTCTTGTCGAGGTCTATGAGTGGGGCAACAACCTTCACCTCGGCCATAGTCCCGTATTTTAGAGCCTCGTTCATCTTCTCGACGAACTCGGGGGTGTTATCCGGGAAGGTGACTCCTTCCTCAGCGTTGAAGCCGACTACTATGTCCCCGCCACCGAGGGCATCGAGGAGAGAAGCGGCAACGCTTATGAGAACGAGGTTCCTCGCTGGAACCCACACGCTCTTTGCGGTTTCCTGGGCAACGTTCTCGTCCTCAAGCTCCTTCACACTCACCCTTGGAGTCTCTCCTCCAACGAGCGTCGTTCCGCGAAGCTTTGAGAACTCCTCGAGGAAGTCGAGGCGAACTATCTTCAGCGGGACGTTCAGTTCCTTCGAGAAGAACTCCGCAACTCTGTTCGTAACGCGCTCCTCGTTGCTCCCGTAGTTGATGACGAGCATCATAACCTCGTCGTAGTGCTTTTTTGCCCAGTATAGGCAGGCCGTGCTGTCAAGCCCTCCCGAAAACAGCACCACCGCGCGCTTCATTCCAACTCCTCCGGAAGCAGTTTAATTCCAACTTCCCTTGCACGGTTTCTAAGCTTTTTGTCGTAGCTCGCGAGGGTTCCGACTTCCTTGGCCATAGCGAGGATTACAGAATCGTTGTAGTGCTTGAGACCGAGGTTTCCGTAGAGCTCGAAGGCTGATAGTAGATACAGCCTATCATCGATGATTTCTGCCCTTGGTTCTTCAATTATCTGTCTGACCATGTCTTCAGCGTTATTCGGGGGAACACCCATTTTTGCCAGTTGCCAAATGAGCTCGTAGAGGGTTATTGTAGGCACGACCCACTTATCAAGGTTCATTAAGATGTCAAGGGCCTCTTCGTGTCTCTCATAATCCTCAAACAGAGCATAAACGAAAAAGTTCGTGTCGATAACTGCTACTCCTCCCATCTCAACGCCTCCTCAATGGACTCCTCAATCATTCTTTCCATCTCTTCAAGGCTGTACTTTCTGCCCAGGCGGTAAGTCTTCCATTTTCTCTTTGCCCTTTTGATAACTATCTCATCCCCCCTCAGCTCGACGGTGAGGTATTCACCCTGCTTTATGCCAAGGGCCTTCCTGATCTCGGCCGGAATCGTTATCTGGTAGTTTCGGGTCACCTTCGTTACCGGCATAGTAGTTCACCATAGTATAGTAGATTTTTCTCCCATAAAGCTCTTCTGGCCAGAAGGAGTATGGGACAAAACAGAATGCAGAAATAAAACTTCACTCAAGGGCGAGGCCAACTATCTCACTCACGCTGGAAAAGCCCTCACTTTCGAGGTAGGCTTTGATGCCCTCGTTGATTTCCCTGAAAACCTTCCAGCCCCTGAGCGAGACCGCCGTCCCAATCTGGAGCGCCGATGCACCAGCCAGAAGAAACTCAACGGCGTCCTGCCACGTTGTTATCCCGCCGATGCCTATCACTGGAATGTCAAGAACCTTCGCGAGGTCGTAAACCGCTCTGAGTGCGACGGGCTTAACGCCTGGCCCGGAGTATCCACCGACGCGGTTGCTGAGGATTGGCCTCCTCGCGTAGATGTCAATGGCTATCGCCTTCAGCGTGTTTATCGCCGAGACTGCATCTGCACCGGCTTTCTCCGCCGCCAGACCGAGCTTTGTAATATCGTCTATGTTCGGCGTCAGCTTCGCGATAACCGGTCTGTCCGTCGCGTCCTTAACGGCTTTCACAACCTCATAGACGTTCTCCGGGTTCTGGCCGATTTCCATGCCATAGCCTTTAGCGTGGGGGCAGCTGAGGTTCAGCTCGAAGGCATCTGCCACGTCGCTCAGCTTTTCAGCTAAGAAGGCAAACTCCTCGGGCGTTCCGCCGAAGATTGAGACTATCAGCGGAAAGTCAAAGGTGTAGCCCTCAACCATCTCGAGGAAGCCCTTCCAGCCCGGGTTCGGCAGACCCATCGCGTTTATCAAACCACAGGGAAGTTCAACTATGGTGGGGTTGTCGTAGCCCTTCCTCGGCTCGATTCCGATTGATTTCGTAACGACTCCACCGGCACCTTCCTCGTGCGCTCGAATCCACTGCTCCGGGACCTTGTCGTTGATTCCCGATGCGAGAATGAGCGGGTTCTCGAAGCGTATTCCGAAAAGCTTGACCTCAAGGCTCGCCATCTTGACACCTCAAAGGCAAAAGGAGCGGTTTGCTATTAAGGTTTTTGTCAGAATTTTAGCGGCGGCGGGCGCGCCCGGGGGTGGGAACCCTCCGCCGCGCCCCTCCGCCGGGGCTCCCTCACCCCCGCTACCCCGGGAGCGCCGAACGTCCCGCCTACCGCTGCTCCCTTCCGGGCCTGGCGGGGTTCGGCGGGCAAAGGGCGTTAGCCCGGCCCTCCAGCCGGACCTCGCCCACCGCCGGCCCCCCGGGACGAGGGCTCATCGTTATACCCCGGCTTTGGGGCGCGGTTTTGGGAACCGCCCCCCGGGCTTCGGCCCCGGCATATCGGCGGTTTCCGGTTACAGGGGACGCCGAACCCCCCGGCCTAGCCCGCCGCCGGGATTAGTTCTCCATCCCAGGTATATAAAGGTTTGGTATGCTAAGAAACCAAAGGTTGCCCACCATCGGATTGAAAAATTTTCATAAACAGAGCTGAGCATCAATCCATAGGTGACCGTTAATGCGCCTCAACGAACATCCTGTTCTCAGGTTTAAACGCGGCAGGGAGGTCACGATATACTTCGAGGGACAACCGATAAAGGCATACGAAGGCGAGACGATAGCCACAGCTTTACACGCCGCGGGGATTAGGGTCCTCAACTATTCTCCAAACAAAAAGCGTCCGAGGGGGCTCTTCTGTGCCATTGGCAAATGCTCCTCCTGCCTGATGGTTGTCAATGGAATCCCAAACGTTCGCTCCTGCATAACTCTAGTCGAGGACGGCATGAGGATAGAGCGCCAGCACGGGAGGGCCAAGCTCCCGACGAAGGTTAAGCCGCCTGAATTCAAGGATGCGAAGGTAGTTAAGGCTGATATCATCGTCATAGGCGGCGGTCCTGCGGGGTTGATGGCGGCGATTCACGCATCAAGGGCCGGGGCTAAGGTCGTTCTCATAGATGAGAACCCCCGGCTCGGCGGCCAGCTCGTCAAGCAGACCCACAAGTTCTTCGGAAAGAGGGAACAGTTCGCGGGAGTCAGAGGGGTTGAGATAGCGAAAATCCTTGAGAAGGAGTTGAGGAAGAGCGGGAGCGTTGAAGCCTTCCTCGAAACCTCAGCAGTCGGCATCTTCCAGGAGGGCGAAGAAAAGCTCGTCTTAGCGGTCAGAAAGGAGCGCGAGCTGATAGAGTTCCGAGGAAGGGCAGTTATCGTCGCCACCGGCGCAATGGAGAGGATGATTCCCTTCGAGAACAACGATTTGCCCGGGGTTTACGGCGCAGGGGCAATTCAAACGCTCATGAACACCTACGGCGTCAAGCCCGGCGATAGGGTCCTCATCGTTGGGGCTGGAAACGTTGGGCTGATTTTAGGGTATCAGCTCATCCAAGCCGGTGTTGAAGTGAAGGCGATAGTCGAGGCCATGCCCAGGATAGGCGGTTACTTCGTCCACGCGGCGAAGGTCAGAAGGCTTGGAGTTCCGATACTCACAAGGCACACCATCCTTCGCGCCGAGGGAAATGAGAGGGTCGAGAGGGCAGTTATTGCCCAGCTCGACGAGAACTGGAGACCGATCCCGGGAACCGAGAAAACATTTGATGTTGACGTCATAGCTCTCGCCGTTGGCCTGAGGCCCAGCATCGAACTGCTCCACCAGGCCGGCTGTCAGATAAAGTTCGTCCGCGAGCTCGGTGGCCACGTGGCGGTTCGCGACGGGTGGATGGAGACAACAGTCAGGGGAATCTTCGTTGCGGGGGACTCCGCTGGAATAGAGGAAGCCACGACGGCAATGCTCGAAGGAAAGATAGCGGGCATAGCCGCCGCTCTCAGGCTCGGAATAGCGGACGAGAGCTGGGTTGAGGAGATAGAGAGGGCCCAGCGCGACCTCGATGAATTCCGCTCGGGCCCCTTCGGAAGGCGCGTGGCCGAGGGGATTAGAAAGGCCCTTCTCGGAGGTGTCGCCAGTGAGTGAAATTCCCGCTTATCTGAAAAACGGGTACATAACTCCAGAGGAGCTCTTCTCAATAATTCCAAAGCCGAGCGAGGAGAGGCTTAGAAAGGGGCCCGTCGCCGTTCCGGAGTGCCCGCAGGAGATACCGTGCGCCCCGTGCAGGGAGATATGCCCGACGGGCGCTATAAGCATGCCCACCCCGAACGACCTGCCAATAGTCGACTACGACAAGTGCATCGGCTGCTCCCTCTGTGTCCAGATTTGCCCGGGTCTGGCCTTCTTTATGGTGCACTACGTCGGCGATAAGGCGAGGATTACGATGCCCCACGAGCTCCTTCCGATTCCGGAGCGCGGAGAAGAGGTAGTTCTGCTCAACAGGGTCGGCGAGCCCGTTGGCAAGGGGAAAGTAATCACAGTTGTCCCGAGGGAGAAAACAAAGGGTGACACGCCAATTATCACGGTCGAGGTGCCTATAGAGCTGGCGTGGGAGGTTCGGGCGGTTAGGGTTGAACGGAGGGGATGATATGGCGGGAAAGACGATTGTATGCCGGTGCAACGACGTTACCGTAGAGGAAATCGAAGCGCTCATCGATTCCGGCGTTACGGACATCGAGGAAATCAAAAGGCTCCTCCGCGTCGGCATGGGGCCGTGCCAGGGGAGGACGTGCATTCCAATCGTAATCTCAATCCTCGCGAGGAAGACAGGGAAGAAGCCGGAGGAAATCGCGCCCCCGAAGGCGAGGGTTCCGGTTCGGCCCGTCCGCGTTGAGGTCATCGTGGGTGGTGCCGATGAGTAAAATAGCCATCATCGGCGGCGGAATAATAGGGGTCGCAACGGCCTACGAGCTGGCGAAGCTCGGGCGAGGAGGTGGTCCTCTTCGAGAAGAACTACTTCGGCTCGGGCTCGACCTTCCGCTGTGCCACGGGAATACGCGCCCAGTTCACGGACGAGGCGAACATCAGGTTAATGAAGTACTCCGTCGAGCGGTGGGAGAGGCTTGAGGAAGAGCTTGGGGCGGATATAGGCTTCAACCAGACGGGTTACCTGTTTTTAGCGACGAGTGAGGATGAGGTCGAGGCGTTCAAGGCTAACATAAAGCTCCAGAACAAGTTCGGCGTCCCGACTAGGCTCATCGATATGGACGAGGCGAAGGAGATAGTGCCAATCCTCAACACCGAGCCGTTCTTGGCGGGAGCGTGGAACCCAAAGGACGCCAAGGCGAACCCCTTCAAGACGCTCTTCGCCTATCTGCGGAGGGCGAGGGAGCTTGGCGTTGACGCGCGCGAGCACACAGAGGTCGTTGGACTTGAGCGCGAGGGGGACACCATAACAGTGGTCAAGTTCAGGAGCAAAGGGAAGGTTGAGAGTGTCAAGGTTGACGTGGTTCTAAATGCCTGCAATGCCTGGGCGCCTCTAATCAACGAGATGGCGGGCTTAAAGCGTGACCTTGTCCCGATTAAGGCCTACAAGCACCAGCTCGTCAAGACCGAACCGCTTGAGAGGGGACAGGCGGAACCCCTGGTGTGCCCGCCGAGCTGGAACGACGCCTACATAATCCAGGACGGTGAGGACGGCGGAATCATCTGCGGTGCGGGGATAGAGCACGAGGCGAAGAGCCTGGACGACGTTGAGCCGACCTACGACTTCCTGCGCGGTGTTCTGAAGTATGCAGTAAAGATAGCCCCTCCGCTCCGCTACGCCCACATCGTCCGCCAGTGGGCAGGCTTCTACGCCAAAACTCCCGACAGCAACCCTGCAATCGGGAAGCTCTTGGACAACTTCTACATCGCGGCGGGCTTCTCTGGACACGGCTTCATGATGGCGCCGGCCGTTGCCCAGGCCATGGCCGAGCTAATCTCGAAGGGCCGTTCCAGGGTGCCGCTTGACTGGGAGTGGTACGACCCGTACCGCTTCGAGCGCGGAGAGCTGAGAAGCTCGGCGTTCCAGATTGGGTAAGCTGTTCCTTACTTTTTTTGCTTGTTCTTTAACATCCCTCCGTCAAGAAAAAGGTTATAAATCGAGCCGATTAGCACCGTGAGGGTCGTCATGAGAATCGTCTTCGATATAGGTGGCTCTGTTCTCGTTCCCGAAGACCCGGACGTCGAGTTCATCAAGGCGATAGCATACGAACTCATCAAGATAAGCGAGGACCACGAGGTGGCGGTGGTAGTCGGCGGTGGAAAGGTAGCGCGCAAATACATCAAGGCCGCGAAGACCTTCACGCCCAACGAGACCTTCAAGGACTACATAGGAATCCACATCACGAGGGCGAACGCAATGCTCCTGATAGCGGCGCTCGGCGAGAAGGCGTATCCCTTCGTAATCCAGGACTTCCGCAAGGCCTGGGAGGTCATCCAGCTCAAGAAGATACCGATAATGGGCGGAACCCATCCCGGCCACACGACAGACGCGGTCTCGGCTCTCCTCGCCGAGTACCTTCAGGCCGACCTTCTCGTCGTCGTAACCAACGTTGATGGAGTCTACGACTCCGACCCGAGGAAGAATCCAAACGCGAGGAAGCTCGACAGGATAACCCCTGAACAGCTCGTCGAGATTGCGATGGAGGCCGAGAGTAAAGCCGGTGGAAGCGGTGTCGTCGATGCATTGGCGGCGAAGTTCATCCAGCGCGGACGGATAAGGACGTACATCGTCGGCAAGAAGGACGCCTATCACCTCTTCGATGTCGTGAGAGGAAAGCACAGCGGAACTGTGGTGGAGCCTTAATTCCGCAACCCTTATATATTTTGTCCGACTATTGTCCTACGGTGATTGCATGTCCTCAACGGACAAGGTGTCGGTCCGCTTTCCTTCAGGCCTGATGAGGCAGATTGACGAGCTCGTCGAAAAGGGCGAGTTCTCAAGCCGGAGCGAGCTCATCAAGGAAGCCGTGAGGTTCTTTCTGCTCCACTACGAATCCCCCGAAGAGCTGTGGGAGACATACAAGCTCCTCGCAAGGGAGCGGAGGATTCCGCAGGAGGAAGAAATTGAAAAGCTCCTAGAGGAAGTGGACGAGGAATGGAAGCGCGCAAGGTCGTCTTAGACACCAACGTCGTCATAACGGCCGCGATAAACCCCTTCGGAAGTTCAGGAAAGGTTATGGATTTGATTGTTGGGAAGAAGGTCGTCTCCTACACTTCCGAGGCAATACTTGAGGAGCTACGCTTTAAGCTGACGAGTGAGAAGGTTCTAAAATACCTTGAGAGCAGGGTTTATGCCCTCTGGATTTATAGAGTTTTTCGAGCCTCGTCCATCGTTGTGAATCCGAGGGTGCGGTTTGAGGTCTCCCCCGACTCCGAGGACAACAAGTTCTTTGACGTGGTTTATTCCGCCAAGGCCGACTTCTTGATAAGCCTCGATAAAAAGCACGTGCTGAAGCTGAGGGACGAGAACGGGAGATTCGCCCTGAAAGGTCATGAGTTTCTGATTCTAACGCCGGCAGAGTTCCTTGAGGTCGTTGGAAGGCATGACAACCCGTAAATGGATGTTCTGACGGAAAACCTTGACGTTTGTCTCCTCCCTGGCGCATTCTTTTTGAAAAGGCAACTTCCTTTCCAAAGCCAACTTTTTATACCTCCGCGCCCTTCTCAAGCTGGTGGTGCTGATGAAAATCGTCGTTATCGGTTCTGGGACTGCGGGAAGCAACTTCGCCCTCTTCATGAGGAAGCTCGACAGGAAGGCGGAGATAGTTGTCATCGGGAAGGAAGGCACGATGCAGTACTCCCCCTGCGCCCTGCCCCACGTCATCAGCGGGACGATAGAGAAGCCCGAGGACGTCATCGTCTTCCCGAACGAGTTCTACGAGAGGCAAAAGATAGAGCTCATGCTCAACACCGAAGCAAAGGCAATAGACCGCGAGAGGAAGGTTGTAATCACTGACAAGGGCGAGGTTCCCTACGACAAGCTCGTTCTGGCAGTTGGCTCTAAAGCGTTTATCCCGCCGATAAAGGGCGTTGAGAACGAGGGAGTGTTCACCCTCAAGAGCCTCGACGACGTGAGAAGGATTAAAGCTTACATCGCCGATAGGAAGCCGAAGAAAGCGGTAGTCATCGGCGCGGGTCTAATCGGCCTCGAGGGGGCTGAGGCCTTCGCGAAGCTCGGCATAGAAGTTCTCGTCGTCGAGCTTATGGACAGGCTAATGCCGACGATGCTCGATAAAGATACCGCGAAGCTCGTCCAGAAGGAGATGGAAGCGAACGGCGTCTCCTTCCGCTTCGGCGTTGGGGTTAGCGAGATAATCGGCAGTCCCGTTGAGGCGGTTAGGATAGGCGACGAGGAAGTTCCGGCCGAGCTGGTTCTCGTCGCTACAGGCGTTAGGGCCAACACAGACCTCGCCAAAGAAGCCGGGCTGGAGGTGAACAGGGGAATAGTGGTCAACGAGCACCTCCAGACGAGCGACCCGGACATCTACGCGATAGGCGACTGCGCCGAGGTAATCGACGCGGTAACCGGCGAGAGAACGCTTAGCCAGCTCGGAACTTCGGCAGTTAGAATGGCGAAGGTGGCAGCGGAGCACATAGCAGGGAAGGACGTCTCCTTCAGGCCCGTCTTCAACACGGCCATAACCGAGCTCTTCGGCCTTGAGATAGGGACCTTTGGCATCACAGAGGAGAGGGCGAAGAAAGAGGGAATCGAAGTAGCGGTCGGCAAGTTCAAGGGCTCAACGAAGCCCGAGTACTACCCCGGCGGGAAGCCGATAACGGTGAAGCTGATTTTCAGGAAGTCGGACAGGAAGCTCGTCGGCGCGCAGATAGTCGGTGGTGAGAGGGTTTGGGGCAGGATAATGACACTCTCTGCCCTGGCTCAGAAAGGAGCGACCGTTGAGGACGTAGTTTACCTTGAGACTGCCTATGCCCCGCCGATAAGCCCGACGATAGACCCGATTACCGTTGCCGGGGAGATGGCGCTGAGGAAGCTCAGGTGAGGCTTTTCTCTTCTTTATCTTCCGGCTGGAATATCAACAAGAGTTAAGTGCCCCCGCAACAACTTGGGTTTTAGGTGATGGGTATGAAAGTAAGGGAAAGGGATAAACTACTGCTCGGTCTTGGAACTGGGGTGCTACTTGCCTCGTCCCTCAGGGTCTTTGTGGCAGGTGCCTATGCGAGCCTTGAGAAGACGTTCTTCTACGGGATGAAGTTTCCCTCGGGCCTTGGGATTTTGCTGTTCCTCTTCGCGGCGCTGCTCGTCGGCAGGCTTAGCAGGAAGTCTGGGGCTGTAATAATGGCCGCCTACGCCCTTGCCCTTCTGGCGACTGACGCCACCGAGTACGTCCATCTCATAGCAGCCTTTGCCCTTCCCGTTTCCTTGGCCCTCGTCAAGGAGCTGGACGTCAAGTACCTCGCGATGGGACTCGTTGCGGACCTTTCACTCCGCGTGCTTGCCGTCGGTGCCGAGCCAGCGGACTTCCCATACACGAGGGTTCTCCTCGTGCTGTTCATCCTCCTCGGCGCCTTCGCCCTCTGGAAGGAACCGGGAACGCTCAAGAGGCCGGGCTTTGGTCTCTATGCCTTTGCGGCGCTCCTTGAGCTTGGGCTGATATACCCCAACGCAGTGATGCGCTACTCGGGAATGACGGTCTATTACCTCCCGGAGTTCGTCGGCTTCTCTCTGCTCATAGCCCTGGCGATACTGCTCGGCCCGTACCTCGCGAGAAAGCCGACGGTCGCGATGGCGCTCCTGATAATCGGCTCAGCGACGCTCTTCCTCAAGCCACTCTCGCTGGTGGGTCTTCCCCTCGCCCTTGCATCGACCATTGCCCTCGTTGAGAACTCCAAGGGTAGCAGGGGAGGTATTATCGGAGCCGTTTACCTGTTCCTCGTCGCCACGCTCGCCCTCGGGGCCTACGTCGGCAGGGACATAGGCCTGCCCTTCATGGAGGACAGGCTTGAGGTCCTCATTCTGGTTGTCTCCGTCATCTACGCCCTAAGCGCTTACGGGAAGAGCGCCGAGATAAGCCTCCCAAGCGTAAAGGAGATTGCCGGCCCGCTCCTAGGCGTGGTGATGGCCTCGATTGTGGTCATGGCGCTTTTCCACGCGGGGCCGACCTATATGGGGGCAAAGAAGGACGTTCTCGTGTGGACTTACAACGTCCATCAGGGATTCGGGCCGTACGATGGAACCTTCAACGGCTACGAGCTGGTGAACCTCCTGGCCGAGCAGAAACCGGATATCTGGTTCGCCCAGGAGGTCGTCGGGGGAATGATAGGAAACGGCTACCAGGACGTCCCGCTCTTCGTATCAGCCCATCTCGGCTACGCCTACGAGTACAAGCCAGCCGTTGAAGGCACCTATGGAATAGCGGTCTTCTCCCACTGGCACATGAAGACGGAAAGCGAACTCAACCTTCCGAGCGTGGGAGAGGCGAGGCCCGCCCAGAAGGTCTCCATCGAGGAGCTGGGGATAACTGTGGTGAACGTTCACATGGGACTCAGCGAGGAAGAGCGCGCCATGCAGGCGGAGGAATTGCTTAAGTTCGCCGAGGCCTCGCCGGTGGCCCAGGTGATAGCGGGCGATACCAACGCCGAGCCGAACGAGAGGGCGATAGAGATACTCACCCGCGACTACCGCGACGCCTTTCCCGAGAGGCCGCCCTACACCTTCCTCTGGGAGCGCAACGGCGTGGTCGATAAGGAGAACATCGACTACATACTGCTCAAGAACGACTGGCCGGCTGAAGTGAAGGACGACGGCTGCCTCTGCGACGTCCTCGTGTCCGACCACAGGCCGGTGTGGGCGGTCATCGAACTTCCGTGAGGTTTTTATCTTTCCCTCCCACCTTTCTCCATGCCGCAGAGGGTCAAGGTAAGCAAGCTCATGGCATACATTCTCAGACATTCGCCGGGGGAGTTCGGGTTGAAACCGGACAGGGAGGGCTTCGTCCCGCTGGACGAGCTCGTTAGGGCACTTCAAACCGTCTATCCCGACGTTACAGAGGAGCTCGTTAGGGAGATAGTCGAGAGGGACGCGAAGGGGCGCTACGAGATTAGAGACGGAAAAATCCGCGCCCGCTACGGCCACAGCTTCAAAGTTAAACTCGACCACGAGGAGGACACCGAGTCGAGGGTTCTCTACCACGGAACGCCGAGGAGGAACCTAACGAGAATTATGCGCGAGGGGTTGAAGCCGATGAGGAGGCAGTTCGTCCACCTCAGCACGAGCAGAGAGGAGGCGATAGAAACGGGTAGAAGGCACGGAAAGGATGTTGTTCTGCTCATTATAGATGCAGACTGCCTGAGGAGGAAGGGACTAAAAATCTACAAAGCCGGAAAGAACGTGAGGATAGTTGAGAAGGTCCCGCCCGAGTGCATCACCCTGGCAGTCTGAGGGCCAAAACGAATGCCAGCCCGAGGGGAACCAGCGTGCTCATGAAGTTCAGCTGGAAGCTTATTCCTGATAGGTAGCCCCCAATCAAGGGCCCGACGACCCAGCCGAGGCTCATCATGGCGTTTAACAAACCCATTCCCTGTGCCCTCTCTCTCACGCTAACGTTCTGCGCCACGTAGGCCGAGGTCGAGTTTATTGTCAGGACCCACTTAACGCCCGAGAGGAATGCTATTCCAAAGACCAGCCAGACGTTTCTAACGACGGCGTAGAGCAGGAAAGCTAAGCCGTAGCCCGCTATTGCAATCAAGTAGAACTTCTTGGCTCCATACCTGTCTATCAGCTTTCCCAGGAAGTAGCCAGTCAAAGCAGCGGCGAGGCTCTCGATGCCGAAGATTACGCCAACGCTCCACTCGCCGAAGGTCTCCTTGAAGTAAACGGAGGAAACGCCGTAGAACTGCCCGCTCGCTATCATAACGAGGAAGACCGTGACGTAGAAAAGCCCGAGGTGTCCGCGCATAAGCTTCCTGAAGGCCGAGCCCTTAACGGTTGCCCTCCAGCTCTCCCTACCCTCCTGCACGAGAATCATGCCGAGGATGGAACGCCTCCCCGTCGGGCGCTCGCGTATTAGGAGAACTATCCAAGCCGAGACGAATAGGAGAAAGCCGGAAATCAGGAAGAGCTTCCTGATGCCAAAATAGCGAACTATTGCGGAGCCGAGGAAGTTGCCCACCATGAAGCCTGCGTTTTCGATTGAGTTGAAGAGGCCGAATATCGAGCCCGCTCTCGTCGAGAGCTCTGAAATCAGCGCGGAGTGAGCCGGCATCATGGCCGAGCCAAAAATCCCCTGGAGTGTTCTGAGGATTAAGACGCCCGTTGCGGAGCCAACGAAGGCCATTGCAACGTAGAATAGGCCTGTAGAGGCCACGCCGAAGGCTATGAAGCCCTTCCTGTTGCCGGTCGAGTCGGAGAGCCAGCCGAAGGGGTACTGGAAGACCGTCGAGGTCAGGTTGAAGGCGACGCTTAGAAGTCCGACCATGAACATACTCGCGCCGAGGAGGCGCATGTAGACGCCGAGGTAGGGGAAGGCCATTCCGAAGGCGACGTTGGCGATGAACATGGAAACTGCCAGTACAATGATATTCCTGCGCTTGACCTTTGTTACCGTGACCTTTGCCCTCTTCTCGTGGAGGCCCTGTGTTATTCTGGTAGTCTTTCTCATGGTATGCTGGTCTCAACGTTTAGATTTAAATCTTTTTGGTTAGTTTGGTTTGATTTTCAAACTTACTACTGCTATTTATGACTAAAACCAAACCTATCTTTTTTGTATTACGTTCCATACCGTGTGTAACTCAGTTGAAGATTTTTCGTTTTCACAGTATTGGCAAACGGCACTTTATGTTATCTTTTTTGCCCAGATTATCCCCATATTTGGGGAGGTTACCCGCAATTTTGAGGAGATTCTAACTCAGCACGAAAACACTTATAATGTTCTGAGTGTTCATTGTGGTACTGGAATGATGGGATATGATCCCCGGACCATTAAGATTAGACAAAGGTGATCGAAGAATGAAGAGGGTTGTTATGTTGTTTGCCTTGGTGCTCGTTGGCCTCATGATGGGTACCACAGCAGCAGCACCGGCTCCCGCAGTTAACACTGGGTATTACGGTGACAAGGACTACGGTCTCCTGACTCCGTCGCTCTTCAAGAAGATCCAGCATATGGGGATTAATCAGGAGATAGAGACGATAATAATGTTCGACAGTCAGGCCGAGAAGGAGAGGGCCGTTAGGGCCCTGAAGAGCCTTGGCGTTGAAATAAAGTACAACTACCACATAATCCCGGCATTGGCCGTTAAGATGAAGACCAAGGATCTTCTCCTAATCTCCGGCCTCGCTAGGGGCGGCTTCTTTGGAAGCGTTCACGTTTCGGGAATTCAATTCATCCAGGAGGACTACAAGGTTAAGGTCGCCGTCGAAACCGAGGGCCTCGACGAGTCCGCCGCCCAGGTTATGGCCACCAACATGTGGAACCTCGGCTACGATGGCTCGGGAATAACCATCGCCATCATAGACACCGGTATCGACGCCTCCCACCCCGACCTTCAGGGCAAGGTCATCGGCTGGAAGGACTTCGTCAACGGAAAGACGAGCCCCTATGACGACCAGGGTCACGGAACCCACGTCGCCAGTATAGCGGCCGGAACCGGTGCCGCAAGCAACGGAAAGTATAAAGGAATGGCCCCTGGAGCGAAGCTCGTCGGCATCAAGGTTCTCGGTGCCGACGGTTCAGGAAGCATCTCCGACATTATTGAGGGTGTTGACTGGGCCGTCCAGAACAAGGACAAGTACGGGATAAAGGTCATCAACCTTTCACTCGGCTCAAGCCAGAGCTCCGACGGTACCGACTCCCTCAGCCAGGCCGTTAACAACGCCTGGGACGCTGGAATAGTCGTCTGTGTCGCCGCTGGAAACAGCGGGCCCGACAAGTACACCGTTGGCTCCCCTGCCGCGGCCAGCAAGGTCATAACCGTCGGTGCCGTTGACAAGTACGACACGATAACCGACTTCTCCAGCAGGGGCCCGA
The DNA here is from genome assembly GCF_000022365.1 of Thermococcus gammatolerans EJ3. Lineage (NCBI taxonomy): Archaea > Methanobacteriati > Methanobacteriota > Thermococci > Thermococcales > Thermococcaceae > Thermococcus > Thermococcus gammatolerans. The sequence goes on from NC_012804.1 coordinate 349,253, forward strand.
CCGCGGACGGAAGGCTCAAGCCCGAGGTCGTCGCTCCTGGCAACTGGATTATCGCCGCGCGCGCCAGCGGAACCAAGCTCACCGACGTCACCATCGGCGACTACTACGTTGCCGCCCCAGGAACTTCGATGGCCACCCCGCACGTCGCTGGAATCTCTGCCCTCATCCTTCAGGCCCACCCGAGCTGGAGCCCGGATCAGGTTAAGAAGGCCCTCATTGAGACGGCTGACATAGTCAAGCCCGACGAGATTGCTGACATCGCCTACGGTGCGGGTAGGGTCAACGCCTACAAGGCTGCCCACTACGATAGCTACGCCAAGCTCACCTTCACCGGCTACGTTGCCGACAAGGGAACCGAGACTCACGAGTTCACAATCAGCGGTGCCTCATTCGTAACCGCGACCCTCTACTGGGACAACGCCAAGAGCGACATCGACCTCTACCTTTACGACCCGAACGGCAACCAGGTGGACTACTCCTACACTGCCTACTACGGCTTCGAAAAGGTCGGCTACTACAACCCGAGCGCTGGAACCTGGACGATAAAGGTCGTCAGCTACAGCGGTTCGGCCAACTACCAGGTTGACGTCGTCAGTGACGGCTCCCTCGGCCAGCCGGGTAGCGGTGGCGACAATGGAGGTGACAACGGTGGAACCGAGCCCGCTCCCGAGCCAGAACCCCAGCCGACCGTCGATGAGAAGACCTTCACCGGAAGCGTCAGCTACCACGACTACAACGTCCACCAGATGACCGTCAACAGCGGTGCCACCAAGATAACCGGCGACCTCGTTGGCCACAGCTACGACGACCTCGACCTCTACCTCTACGACAACAACCAGAACCTCGTGGACCGCTCCGAGAACTACGGCTCAAGCGAGCACGTCGAGTACAGCAACCCCGCTCCGGGAACCTGGTACTTTGTCGTCTACGCATACTACACCTACTACTGGACGGCCAGCTACCAGCTTGACGCGAAGGTCTACTACGGCTGACAAACTTTTTATTCCCTTTTCCTCTTCTTCCTGAGGTGATCGTGATGAAATACAAGGTTTTAGCGGTCACTCTGACCTTTCTGTTCCTCCTTTCGTTACCCCTGACTTCTGCATCCACAGTGGAAAAACCCTACGTTTACGTTCCAACGGTTCCAGAAACCTCGCTGGCGGTCATCGCGTTATACCGGGCCGGCGATTATGCTCCAGTGCTCGAGGGTTGCGAATGGTTGATGGCGATAAAGACGCCCTTTGATTCGTGGGGTAGAGTTTACGGAGCGGAACACGAGGCGAAGTTCACGGGCTTGGCTTTAATGGCCCTGATACGGGGTGAAAGCATCGCCCGGGGGAGGTATACAGAAACCATAAACGGCGCGGCCTACTGGCTCATGTTCAAACAGAAGCCCGACGGCTCGTGGGAGGATTACCTCGGTACTGCCATAGCGGTCGCCGCCCTCGAAGAGTTCATCAACAGTAAATACGTCGATCCAAACATGCCCCGGTTGAGGGATCAGGCAAAAAAGGCCGTTGAGAGGGGTAGGGCTTGGCTGTCCCTCCACAGGCCGAAAACCGACGCCGAATTCGCCTTTGGTGCGATTGCGCTCAGGAATCGCGATCTGGCCGAGGAGATGAACGAGACCGCCTTCAAGTACTTTGCACTCTCCTACCTTGGATCCCATCCCGAGGTGCCCTCCAACTATTCACCGAAGGGCCCCCTTGAAACCGCGCTGCTGCTCTACGCAACGGGGGACGAGAGATACCTGAAAGAACTCCTGAGTATGGAGCACTTCGGCTTCTGGGGAACCCTCCGCTACAATCCGGTTGAGCTCCTCGAGGCCTCTTACGTCAGCGGGTTCAGTGAGATGAGGGAGATCGCCTGCCCCTATCTGGAGCAGATTCGGCCCCAACTGAGGTTTGAGTGGGAGAGGGTTGTCTACGCCAAGTACTTTCTCTCCTGCGGTATGGATGTTGAGCTCCCCAATGAGAGTGCTTACTCCTCACTAAAACCCTGGCAGATAGCGGAGATAGCGAGGATAAAGGCAATCCTGGGGAAACCGTATACCCGGGAAGTCGATTACCTACTGAACCACAGAAACGGCACTGGATGGGGGGACTTCTACAACACCGAGTACGTGGTTTGGGTGCTCCACGATCTGAACGTTACCCTCGACTACTCTCCAATACTGGATTCTCTGGAAATGGAACTTACGAACACATCTCCCACTTACTACTACGCCTACGCACTCATTGTCTTCAAGGAATTCGGACGCGAGAATGCCCTCAACAGAACCCTTGAGATACTCGCGGAACGTGAGAGCCCTGAAGGTGGCTGGGGGTACGCCCCGGGAGCTCCCGCGGGAATAAAGTCGACCTCAACAGTTCTGTGGGGGCTCGAGGAGGCAGGCCTCTTCAACACCTATCTTCATAGGAAGGGATGGAACTTCCTCAAGCGGGCCCTCTACGTCAAGATCCCCGTGCCTGAGAGGAGTAACGGGGCTTTGAGTGTAGAGAACGCGACCCTGCTTAAGATCAGAAACGGTGAATACGCTGGAAACGCGAGCTCCACTGTGGAGATGGACTCGCTCGATGGGGTCGTTTACATCTACACGTCGAAGAACCCCCTCGCTGTAGGGGCCATTCCCGTGAGTGGTTTCAAGGCGGAGAGTCCTTGGCGGAGTGAAAAGAGGCAGTACCTGATCCTGGTAGCAATTGTGGCTGCCTTGGGTCTTTCATTTTATGGGATCGTACTCTTTGAGAGGGGGAGAAGAGAGGGAAGGCAATGATTTCCCCTTCAATTTTTTGATCCAGCGCTTTATAAAAGACTCCAGAAAAGCTTCCTCAAACTCTAATTTTCTCCCATCGATGTACGCCCGGTATATTTTCACGGCATCGCCCTCTCCAAGTTCTTGTAGCGTGTGCAGTACGTCTCCTTTCAAAAGAGTGGAGCCGTTCAGAAAGGCCACCAACCTCGCAGCCTCCCCCGCAAGGATGTGGAGCATCTTTCTGTTCCCCTTAAAGCGCTTCAGGTTCTTGAGAGTATCCTCTAGTCTTCGGGAGATGATTTCTTCCAGAGGGTATTCAGGCAACAGGTCAATCACGTCCTCCCCGAGCAGGACTATGTGATGTTCTCTGAAATCCCTTTGATAAACCGTCAGGAACTTGTAAGGATAGCCAGAGTTAAGGGGGTCTCTAAGGTTCGAGAGCCATTCCCAAGCGATGTCAACTTCCACTGGATTGAGGTATGAGGAGCACTCCTTGAGAACTGGTGTTATTTTTTCCAGGACTAATTCGGGATCGGTCTCATCTTCGAGAACTGCGAAGAAGTCAACGTCGCTTGTTCTGGGGAGGAAATCCCCCCTAACTAAGGAGCCGTACAGAATGAGGGAATGGAGGCCGGTGACCCGGCCTATCCTCTTTCGAATGCACTCCGCGAGGGGTTTAACTCTCATGTTGTCGAGGCTTCCTCGTCGTTATAAAGTTCGTCTCCAACGGTTATTTCGTCCTCAAAGCCCTTCGAGCCTTCGAGTGTCTGAATCCTGAACATGTAGCTCTTGTACCAGTTGTAGGAGGGCTTAACCTTCACGGGCAGGAGCCTCCACGCCCTCGTTTCCTCCACGTAGCCCCAGTTGACGTACTCGTTGAAGTTCCTGATGATGTCGGTTATAACGACGCCGAACTCGTTGAGGAGCAGCCTCTGAATCTCGCGCCATTTGTCGAGGGAGCTCTCCCTTCTCGTTATACCGAAGTAGCCGGCGCAACCCGGGCCTTTGAGCGTGGCTATTCCCCTGCCGACGAAAGCCCTTATGGCCTCTACTGTCTCGGGCGGGTCGGTTATGAAGGTGTCGAACTTGTGGAGCGCGTAGTCCGGCAGGGGCTTTCTGAGGTCAAAGGTAAATATCTCGATGCTCTCATAACCGATTTCATCGGCAACCTTCTCGATGAACCTTATCAGCCTCTCGTCGATGTCGAGGACCGCTATCCTCTTGGGCAGACCGCTGAGCATAAGGGCCACGCTGGTCAGATCGTCGTCGCCCAAAACGAAGACCTCCTTGTTCTCGAGGTCACCCCTCGTGTGCATCAGGGCTATCCTGGCCACCGTTGTCTCGGGGGTGACGTAGGCCTGATCAAACTGGTGAACCGGCTCGGGCCTGTCCTTGACCATTTCCTTGAACTCTGCTAAAAGGTCCCCGAATGCGTCCAGCTCAACAGTCCTGCCGGCGCAGTGAGAGCAGGTGTAGTCCGCCCTTGCCCCTATCCCGTACTTCTCCACCAGTCGCTTCCCGCTCTCGGTGAGGATGACTTCACCGTCCTTAAACGTCACGTAACCGAGCTCGTGAAGGGTAGTGACGACCGCAACGACAAGCGGAAGTGGTTCTTCGCTGAGATCAACAACCCTCCAGACGTCACCGCTCGCCTGAATCGCCGACAGAACGTTCTCTATCGTCCTCTCGTAGACAGGGATGCTCGTCTTCTTCTTAACCCTCTCAACTATCTCCTTCATTTCCAATCCCTCCAGAAGGATTTTTGGTTCGTGAACGGGGTTGGTAAGGGCCTCTTTTAAGGTTTTCCCGAGGGCTTTTAAAGGGAACCTCCCAACGTTCCCCCATGATCGTTCCCGCTGGAGATCCCGTCAAGCGCTACCGCCTCCGCTACAACCTCGATGCACTGGAGAGGGTGAGGGAAGCAATAGGTGAGAGCGCCTATTCCAGGCTGAGGGGGCTCCTCCTCTTCCGCCTCGAAGGGAGTGACTTTGAAAAAACCCCAACGGGCGTTAGAGTGGCCCTAGCCTTTTCAGCCGGCTCGGACAGCACGGCAACGCTGAAAATCCTCCGCTGGGCGGGCTTTGAGGTCGTTCCAATAACTGCAAAGCTTCCCCAGATGGACGAGAGAACACTCCAAAAGGTCCGCTCCGAGAACTCGATCTTCGTAGTAGTACCACGTTACGAGGAGACAATGAGGGAACTCATCGAAAAGGGAGCACCAATCTGCGGTCGCTGTCATTCAATGGTCATGGAAGCCGTTGAGAGAAAGGCGAGGGAGCTTGGCGTGAGAATTCTCGCGACGGGGGATATGCTTAGCTCGGGCCTGGTTTCGATTTACGAGAAGGACGGCCTGGTTATCCTCAACTTTCCGGCATTCCTCGCCCTCGACAAGGGCGAGATTATCGAGGTAATCGGCGGGGAGTATAAGTTAAGCTTTGGCTGTCCTCTCCTGTGGGAGCTCTTTAAGCGGGCACCTTCGACCAAGCGTTTGGCCCTCCAGAGGGTTCTGAGGGAGACGCGGGCGAGGGCCTTAAGCTCTGAAATGGCCGTTGAGCTGATGAGGGACGTTCTCCTCCGTTAGTTCCCAACTTTGGCCCAAAAGGTTTAAATGTGTAGTTCTTAAGTTGGAGCGGTGGTGATTATGGTCACGAAGGAAGAGGTTGAAAAGGTCGTCAAATCGGTCGTTGACGAGAAGTTCATCCGCTCAATAGAGGTGGATGAAAAGGGGAACGTCACGGTCACACTCGCCCGGGACACGCCCGACATAGACAACGTCCTCATAAAGCTCCACTCCGAGCTCGGAAAACTCGAAGGAATCGGGCTGATAACCATCAACCGTGAGAGGGAAGTGAAGGAAGCTGGAAACGTCAAGATAACCGAGGAGATGATACTTGAGAAGCTCAAGGAGGTCATCGATCCCGAGATTGGAATAGACGTCGTCAACCTCGGCCTCATCTACGAGGTGAAGGTCAACCCCGACAACACCGTTTATGTCAAGATGACGATGACAACTCCGGGCTGTCCGCTCACTATGTGGATTCTCAGGGCCGTTGAGGACAAAATCCTCGAGATTCCGGGCGTTAAAGATGCCGAGATTGAACTCACCTTTGACCCTCCCTGGACGCCCGACAGGATAAGCCCGGAGTACAAGAAGAAACTTGGGCTGTATTGACCAGTTTCGTCTTTTTCTGTTCATTTTAGTCCTTCTTCGGGCGTTGAAAGTTAATTTGTTTCAAACCGTCGGTTTTTGGAACGAAAAGTTTATATTCGTCAAGACGCACTTATCGGCGGTGATGTCCCATGGCGTGGAAGGTTAGTGTTGATGTCGACACCTGCATTGGTGATGCCATCTGTGCAAGCCTCTGCCCGGACGTCTTCGAGATGGGAGACGACGGAAAGGCTCACCCAATCGTTGAGGTTACCGACCTCGAGTGCGCCCAGGAGGCCGCTGAGGCCTGTCCAGTCGGCGCCATAACCCTTGAAGAGGTCTGAGGGCCTTTTCTTTTTGATTCCTAGTATTTTTAAATGACGAGCCCTGATGGAGTGTTCAAGTGAAGAGTAGCAGTAGCGGGCTCAGAATACTAAAGCCCTTCCTGATGAAGCAGGGTATTAGTAAGTATTAAAAATCAAGATAGAGTCATTATTTCTTCTTAGGAATCAAGGAGGAGAGTAACATTAAGAGTAGAAAAATTCCTAGACCACAAATAGAGTTTTCAGAGGTATCCTTTGTGGAGCCATCCAACTTGTTAGTATTTTCCCTCGTTGTAACAGATCCCTTTATTTTTGTGTTAGTTGTTTTGATGGTATTTTTGATTATCTGAGGTTGTGCAATTATAGACACATTCCAGAGATAGAAGTCAGTTTTTATGAGTGACCCACTCGTAACTCCTGCCCCCAAGACAGCAGTGCCACTGGAGGAATATACATAAAATAGCCATATATACTCATGCCTCTCCTCCAATGGTATTGTATAATTGATTTCTATTGTCCTATTAATCGTCTGATTAACAGAATAAAATCCAGTTACGAGACTGTAAGCAAAGGTAATCCACCTGAATGCAGATGTTATTGAGCTAGCTATCTCTTTAGCCATTTCTTCCCCATAAATTTGTGCAAAGTTCTTTTCAACCGTTTTCTGGAGCAATTCTTTTTTGATATCCTTTAAAACATCGTTCCTTACGTCTTTCAATGTTTCTTCCCAAATGTCCTCTGGGTAAGCAATGCTAATTAAAGGTGTAATGTTCTCGTAGATTATCTCTCTAGTGTTTAGATCCCTCACACTGGTTACAATGTACAACTCACCGTCACTCGCCCCTTCCCCTGCAAGCACGCCTCCTTTAAAACCAAGTATTGTCGCTATGGTGTTAATATCGAGTACAGCCTTAAAAGAATAATTATCAGTTTTGGGAGCCTTAAACTTATCTCCCATCATGCACAATCCTGAGGCGAATGCCTTTCCCCCATATACTGCCTTGCTCATGACTACTATACTTCCACCACCATTGTAATTTTTCCTTTTGACTGAAGCATTGCAATCTTTTACAATCCATCCCTTATAACATGCTGAACTATTGAGGAAAAATAAGTAGGGAGGTGTGAACACTATTTTCACATCAGTTGAATTAAACTCGGCAAAAGGTTGCCAATCAAGCTGATCTGTGAGAACATATTTATCGCGATATAGGGTATAAAGCAAAACACGCACTTTGTAAGAGCCGATTTTAGGTGGAATAAACATAGAAGGCATTAGGAATGGCTTTTCTACTTGTTTTATCAAAATCCCTGTAGTCTCCACGACGTGATCCCAAGGAGGAGTTTCGTCATGATCTACAATTACCCTCAATCGTATCCTTTTCACTGTATCCCCTGGATTTTTCACCATTGGAATTGGCTTTGTGGAGACATTAGGATAATCGGGGTATTTTGTTACTCCAGTTATAAATGGCTCATTTCTGAAAAAGTCAATCCTATCTAGCGTTTTTGACACTGTAAAGTTCAAAGCACCCCAGAATTCTCTCTTTTTCGTGGTGGGGATATTATAAACTTCCATTTGATAATCTCCCAGAGGCAATTCGGTGACAATTTCCTTATAATTACCTCTTGTATACTCTGTGGATATATTAGCTATAATCCGCGAGTGCTTATCATTCCATATTATTACCTCAAATACACCCCCACGCGGGCTTAAGGGTTGTGAAAAGGCATTATGTATAAATATTCGGATTTGTGTCTTCGTTAATGAGGGCGATGTTTCTGTGGGGGTGGATGACATTTCAAAGACCCTCACGTTATCGTAAAATACCTCCTGAGCTGGCCACGCACTCGTTAGAGCTATCCCCTGGATATCTTCGGTATTCCAATCATCTTTGGGTAGCTTTACATTGTCAGCTTTTAGGACACCGTTTATCCACACACTAATTGTTTTTGTGTCCTTATTTATTATGGCTTTAATATGATACCACTTCTTAGGTTCCCAGCTACCGAGAACAATGTCTCCCCCATCGGTTTTGATGTATATTATGGCATTTGAGTGATCAAACAAAACACTCCAGTATTGGCCCCAACTCTTACAATCGGAGCAAACAAAACCTGGGTGATCCACATATCCCTCTCCTTTACTTTTGAACAAAATATCAAACTCAAATCCGATTATTGTGGCTGAAGAGCTGAATTTTTTCATTACTACGGCTGACCATCCAGTGGTCCCTAGTAGTCTAAATGATTTCCTCCCGCTTTTACTGTATTTGTCTGATACATACTGTTGTTCTTTTCCAGCTCCAATATAAAGGACTTCCCAACCTCCACTCGAAGGAAACTGCCCCACAGAATAGCTCTCAAAATCATCAAAGAAGAGTGTTTGCTCTAGGAATTTGGACTCACTGGCATTCTGGTTTTCCTGGGTAGTCGGTAGTTTCTTTAGGAGAATGTAATCATAAGCCGTTCGTCCTATCCATGAAGAATACATTCCCACGATAATCAATTGGGACTGGGCAGTATCTGTCTCTTCATATGTTGTGATTAGTTGGCCATCGAAGTACATGTACAGTGTATTCCCCTCTTTCTTTAGAGTGAATCTGTGCCATTCATTCATTTTTGGATTGTAGCCTGGGATTCTGTATATTTTCTTTCCGTCTCTTGAGAACACAAACTCGTGATAGTACCCGTCTCCCCACCAGGCATAAGTGTGCTTTTCCGTTTTGGCGACCACGTGAAGTGACCCATAACTACGATCTATCCACCTGCCTTTAGATTCGACAATCCAGTTGTATATTCCGGAAGGGATTTTTGAATACAAAACATAAGTACCGACGGTTCCATCATTATCGAGAATAACCTCCCCCTCTCTCAGGAATGTGTGGTCTTCCCGTCCAATATTCCATCCTGCTTCTTTCATTTCTTCGAGAGAATCATATGAAAAGTCATCTCTCCATGTATTCGAGCTTGTGTCTTCAGCTCTGACAATTGTTCCTCCAAGAGGGCACAATGGGAGGAATAACATGAATATCAACAGAACGGTAAATAATCCTTTTTTCATAAATCCCGCCTCCCACACCTCCTCAATAGATAGTTTGACATAACATTGAACTAAGATGATTTAAATTTTTCTATATCTCAAATATCCCTCAGTCAGAGGCTGAAAAAGAGAAAATGTTAAAATATCCCAAAGCAAAAATCTAATCGGTGATTGCTAATGAGGCAATCCTTGAGAATTTTACTTATGCTTGTCTTGGCGGAGGGATTATTTGCCTTGTCCTTGGTACCAACGGCCAGCGCAGAAGAAGAAAAGCAGACAAGAATTCTAATAATTGATGGAAGTTACCCTAGTTCATTTCTTAGTGGAGTCTCAGGATATGGGGAAAGTAGTGTATTAGATGCAATGGATGTAGCCAAATACAGTGAGGAGTATTTAAAAGAGAATTTTGATTTATTTGTAGTCACGGCAGAGTTAAGTGGTTGGAGTATTGGGTGGGAGGATTATCCATCACTGGTAGGAAAGCTCTGGAACGCGGTAGAAGCTGGAAAGTCAATAATAATTGTTACCTATGAAGACTATTCGTCCCCTGCAAATACTGTAATCTCGAACTGTAATCTCGATAAGTCATTTCCCAACACCTAAAGAGTTCGTTGAATATAATGTTATTCCTAGTGACCTCACGCAAGAGGTTAAGAAGATAGAGTGTTCGGGAGTCAACTATTTTATTTATGGGAGCAGTCCCCTGGTTTTATCACCATCAAAATCTGGTTATCCTGATCCACCAGGAGCCCTGGCAGTCTACGGAACTTACGGGAAGGGAAAGTATGCCGTAGTTTCATGGGAACTTTTTGTCTCCGGTTATTGTAGAGGTGACGTTGGCCCTCTGTTCAGCGACATTATGCACTGGCTCACAAACCGCGAGATTCCCGCCCCACTAACTCTCAATGAAATGATGCAAAAAGTTCAAACTATTAATCAAACCCTGAACACCCTTTATTCTGAAGCTCAGGATATCAAGAGGGAACTCGAAAAGACAAAACAAGAAGCCCAGAATTTACCCTCAGTTTCAAAGAGGATTGATGAGGTAGAAAAAAGAGTCGAAAACAATGAAGAGCAAATCGGCGAACTTTCACAGCACGTTCAGGATGTGAAGATGGAACTTGAAAAAATTAAACAAGAAATCGAGGGTTTGCCTTCGGTCTCCGGAAGAGTGAATGAGACAGAAAAAAAGGTTGAAAATAATAAAAAACAACTCATTGAACTTTCACAAGAAGTTACAGAGCTCGAGCAACGAATAAACCAGCTCAGCAAAAAAATTGACGAGATAGAAAAGAACAGTCCTGCAGAAACAACAGTGGTTCAGCGTGAAACGTCATCGAAAACTGAGAGTTCATCTAAAACATGTGGAGTATGTCTCTTGGCGTTGCTCCCATTAGTTGTCTTAGTATCCAGAAAAATAAAGAGCAAGTAAATACCCCAAAGAAACAAACTCATTATAATCCTCTTCCTTTTTCCACAACATTTGGAGAAGTTTTCCAAATATTTTGAAGCCCTTGCCCAAGCGAAGTTTGAGGTGCTCCCTATTGTGGATAGGCTCAAGTTTGTGGAGGTTTACTGAGGATGCTAAAGGAAGGTGCTGGAAAAGCTGTCCTCGCGGTTGCTGAGCTGGTGGGGGAGGAGCCTTCGGAGGGAGTGTTCTGTCTGAAGTAGGAGTCATCTAGGAATAGTTTTTTGCTCGTTAGAAAAATATCTACGGGGAAACTTCCCATTAAGGAGAGCAAAAGAAATCAGAGAAAATAAGAGCTCATTCAATGCCCAGTTTAAACTTCTTCACCTGCTCAAGTACGTACTCCCTAATTTTCCTCGCCTTCGGCAGTTCCGCAACTATCTCGCCGTTCTCGATAAGGGGCTGTAGGAGTGGCTCGACCCTGGCACCGCAGACAGGACAGCGTTCGAGCTTTTTGTCGGAGGGAACGCGGTGGTAGTGGCCGTTCTCACAGCGGTAAACCTGCTTCCTCCCGCTCAGCTTCCCGCGCTTCGTTATCGGCTTTCCATCGACCTCAACGATGTCAAGCGAGAAGTCTATCGGCTTTGCGCTCGCTATGGCCGAGCCGACGCCGAAGGCGTCTGCCACGTCAACAATTTCCTTTATGCTCTCCTCGTCGAGGCCACCGCTCACGAAGATTTTCACCCAGTCGTAGCCCCTAAGGTCAAGCTCCCAGCGCACTTCCTCGATTATCTTCCTGAAGTTGCCCCTCCTCGAGCCAGGAGTGTCCAAGCGAACCGCGTTCAGCCTTTTGCCTAAGGCCTCGGCCGCCATCAGCGCCTCGAACTTCTCGTCGCAGAGGGTGTCAACCAGAGCGGTTCTCGGGACTTCCTGCTCAACGACCTCGTCGAAGTACTTCCAGGCCTTAACTTGGTCGCCGACCGTGAGGATTAGCGCGTGGGGCATGGTTCCAACGGGCTTTTCCCCCATCATTTCCGCTCCTAGAACACCGCTCACACCGTCGCAGCCGCCTATGAAGGCCGCTCTATCAATCATCGGCGCTATCGCGGGGTGCATGTGCCTTATTCCAAAGGAGTAAACGGGCTTGAAGTTGGCGGCAATCTTGATTCTCAAGGCGGCCGTCGCTATCCCGCTCGCCTGACTGAGCATTCCCAGCAAAGCCGTCTCATAGACTCCAAACTCCTCGTAGTAGCCTTCAATCTGGAGAACGGGCTCGTAGGGGTGGAATATCGTGCCCTCCTTCATCGCGTAGACGTCCACGGGAAGGCCCTCAAGGAGCTTCGCGACCTCCTCGATTCCCGCTAAGACTCCCCACTTCCAGCCGTGTGGCAGTGAGGTTGTCGTCACATCGGCGAAGACCTTCCTGTGGATTCCCTTTTCTGTCAGTATCTTCTTCGTTCGAATGAAGTAAACGTCCGTCGTTTTCCCGGCCTTTATATCGTCCTCATGGGCGATGTAGAAGTCCCTCATCACAACCACCTGATTGAGAGTCCGTGCAATCCGATTTAAGGCTTTCCAACGGCAAACCTTGCCATGTGCATCCCGGTTGCACAGAACTCGTTGAGTGTAGGAAAAAGATGAAAGGCGAGCTTTGTTTAGCCCACTCTGAATGGGAGCTCGACGCTTTCCCCGCGTTCCCTTTTGTGAAGCTCCCTCCTGTAGGCCTCAAGGGGCTTATCCTCAACCTTCAGAAAACCTGCGAAGGTCTTTGGTCGTTTCTCAAGTTCGTCGAAGAACTCCGGATAGCGCTTGTCCCGGACTATGTGGTGGTCGAGGATTATCTCGGCGTTCGTCTCGCGGATTATCTCGTTCAGATTCTTGATCCCGGTCTCCCAGCTTCCCTCGGCGCGCTTTCCGAGGTAAGTAGGCGGTCCGCCGGTTATGAGCAAATCCGGGTTCTTTTCGATTATCCACTCGACGGCCTTTCTGTTGAGGAGCTGGATGTCACTGGCGTGGATTATCCTCTCGGAGCCGTCGTCAATGAGAACCATCACCACGAAGCCCAGCCTTGAGCCCTCGCTCCCGTGCGGAACCGCCGGCGAGAACTCCAGCGTAACGCCACCGAGGTCAAAGGCCCTCCCGTCCGCGAACTCTATCCTCCTTGCAATCGGCTCCGCGTTCTTGAGGAAGGCCCAGGCCCTCTTCCTCTGGCTGAAGTTGATGTTCTCCCTGGGGTGCTTAATGAGGAGAAGCTTTCCGGCGTAAATTTCCCTCGCATATTCTTCGCTTGAGCTCTCATAGAGCCCCTCGAAGAAGGGAGTATGGTGATCGTAATGGTAGTGGGAGATGGTGACCACGTCCGCCCTTCGGGCATAGCCCTGTATCTTCCTCCTCATCTTCTGGAGAGTTTCAAGCTCGATTTTCGCCGGCGGAAGGCCGTAGCGTTTCGGCCCGAGGGCAACGCCCGGGTCGATGAGGATTTTTATCCCCCCTGCCTCTACGAAAGTTGCCAGGCTCCTAACGCCAAGGCTTTCCGAGGCGAGCGGGATTACGCGCATGATTCTGGTTGGGGGTTTCCTCTTTAAAAGCTATCCCGTGTGTACACCTTAGCACTTGCGTACTGCAACTTGACGCCTCTTTTAGCCTCTATCGGAACGTATTCCGAGTCGAGGCCTAGATATTTCGGCCCGAATATTTCGAGTCCCTTGGATGTCCTCCAGATTTTGGGAGCGGAATAACCAACGACTATGTACTCACTTCCTTCCTTGACCTCAGAATTGATCACGGGCACTCCTTCGGGGGTTACCATTGAAATGAGATCCGGCACCGTCACGTCTATCCTCCCGTTCCTCCACGATGCAAGGTTTTCATTTTTGAAGGCTATCCTGTAGCTTTCGTTTTTGAACCCTTCAACACCTTCAAGCTCGAACTCTCCAACTGTGAACCCGCCCTTCTCTCTTCTCTCGACCCCAACAACAATCCCCCTGAAGAGAACCGTCCAGCCGAGTCCCTCCAGTACCTCCTCAGGATTTTTGCCGTCCTCCCTGGCGATTCTGAGCTCCCTGCCAGTCCGGAGCGAGCGGGACACAGTACCATGAACAACGGCATTACCCATCTCGGAAACCCTGAAGGGGTGGGATGTAACACCGACGTTCGCCCCAATCACAGAGACTATGGCCCTGACTATCTTCTCAGCTTCAGTGTCGTCCTTCACTCTGGAGAAAATAAGCTCGTCTCCGTGAGGCGTTACGAGGGAAAAGGGTGTCATGGGCATGCCCAACAGGTGGTACGTGGAGTGCTGCAGCTCCGGAACGGCCCTTCCAGCGGCGTCGGCATCAATGACAACCTTCCCGAGGAGAGCACCCACCACTAGAGCCCTCGCCGTGTTTGCACCCCCGAGCTCCGTTGCGATGACACCGGCGAAACTCTCTCCAAGATACTCCTCCAATAGCTCAAACGATCGCGTTACCGTGCCATTTGGGTACGCCGAGGTAACTTCCCTGGGGGAGAGTGAACCGACTGAGTACGGCATGGCAACGATTGCCCCCTTTTTTATCTCCCCGAGTTCCGCCAGACGGAATTCCCCTCCCCTCCTCAATGTTTTTTTCACGATATGCCACCCGACCTTGGGGTCCCCTCCTCCCCCGGTTCCGAAGAGGGTTGCGCCGAGGATTATATCCCTGAGGTCAGCCTCATCGAGAACCTTCATGCTCCTTTCCCTCCATGTACTTCAGGGCGACTAAGGCTGCCGCCTTTGCCTCGGGCATTAAGGGCTCTCTGAGCTCAACTTTCTCCCCGAACTCCTCTTCGAGCCTTCTCGTCAGCAAAGGCCTAAGCAAATCCCTGGAACCGAAGTAGAACCCACCTGTTATCGCCAGCTTATCCCTCACGCTTGAGAAGCCGAGCCTTCTCACCGCGGCTCTGTAGGTGAGGACTATCTCCTCGACGGCATCTTTTATTATCCCCATTGCAACCTCGTCCTTTTCCCTCGCCGCTTTCACGACGTAGGGGGCGAAACCTCCCAGGAGAGTCTTTGGGTTTTCCGACGAGTATATCCTGCCTATTATTCCGTCAGGGGTGTTTGCCTTGAAGTACTCGAGCATGTACTCCCTCAACCTTGTGCCCCTTCCCCGTCCGTCGTAGGCCCTTAGGGCGGCCCTGATTCCCTCTTTCCCAACCCAGAACCCGCTTCCTTCATCACCCACAAGGTGTCCCCAACCACCCACCCTGACGGTTTTGCCTTCCTCGTTGATTCCATAAGCAATCGAGCCCGTTCCGGCGATTAAGACGACGCCTGGGTTAAAGAGAAAGCATGCCACGTGGGCTATTTCGTAGTCCCTCTTCACGATTATTTCTGCCCCGGGAAGGAGCTCCCCGAGGATTCCCTCTAAGATATCCTTCATTCCCCCCAGTGTTCCAGCGGCGGAAACGCAGGCAACTTTGACCGAACCCCGGAAATTGCCGAGTGCCTCCGAGACGGCTTTCCTTATTGAAGCCCTCACAGTCTCCATTGGCGAGGCGTTCGGATTTGATGGCCCCCCAAACCCTTCTCCGAGTACTTCCCCGTTCCAATCAACCAGCACCGCGTGCGTTTTCGTTCCACCGCAGTCGAGCCCTAGGATCATCTAACTCACCTTCTGCTCCCCATGTACCATGAGACTAAGAGTCCGGAGACCCCCACCTGGGCGAGCAGGAGAACCTGGGAAAACACGCCGAACGTTATCTTATCGAAGGACAGGGTAACCGTGAAGAGCGGAGGCAGTGTGAAGCTTATCAGCAGGAGGTAATGGAGGTACTTGCCCCTCAACATTGAGATGGTTGCCCCCGCGTTCATAATGCCAAGCAGAATGCCCATGCTCCTCCAGGTTTTCATCTTGGTTGCGGCGCTGAGTCCCCTGAGGACGTCGGGAGGAAGGGGGAGCTTAAGCCCTTCGTAGGCTGCAATGAGGCCTATGAGCAGAAATATCGAGGCGAAGAGAAGGGAGATAAGGTTTAGCCTCTTCTCGTCCATCGGGCTGGCTAGGGCAATGCCTACAACGATAATCACCAGATAGAGAGCGCCAATCGCCCACCAGGTTACGGGAACCGCCCCTATGTATATGGCGGGTGGTCTGAGGAGGATCAGCACGCCAAGTGAAGTCGCCGCTATGGCCCCTGCGAGTGCAGAGTAGCCCCATCTCATAAGGAGGAACAGGAACAGGCTTATTATGGCCTCGATAAGGATGAAAATTCCGATTGTCACGTCTTTTTGGATATACACTGGGAACATGTCGAGGAAAACCAATGAGAGCATCAACGCCAGTATGAGTGAAAGTACCTCAAGCCGTGAGAGTCTCATCAGATCACCTCCTCCTGAGCTTCGGGTTGAGGTAGTCCTGAAGGGCCTCGCCAAGGCACACGAACGCTATTACAGCCAGCGCTATCATCACACCGGGGACTATGATCCACTGCCACATGCCCTTCATCACTATCATCATCATGTTCTTGTTGGCCGTGTACATGACGTAGCCCCAGTCGGGGTTGTGGGGGTCGCCGAGGCCGAGGAAAGTCAGTGACGCCACGGTAACTATGAAGCCCGCTATCTGAATCGTGGCTCTGGCGAAGAGCAGGGGTATCGTGCTGGGGAGTATGTGCCTGAAGATTATCCTCCCCTTGCTGGCCCCTAGTGCTATCGCCGCCTCAACGTAGGTTCTGTTCTTTAGCTGGAGTGTCTGTGCCCTCACCATTCTTGCCGTTGAGGGCCACGCGATGAGGGCTATCACGATTATCGTGTACCATATGTTCCAGACATTGGAGAAGAGCGCCGCTATGACTATCAAGAGCAGCAGACTGGGAAGCATCATTATGGAGTCCGATACGAAGACGAGGATTTCATCGACGATGCCCCCGTAATAGCCTGCAACGGTACCGACGAGTGCCCCTATCGTTACGGTTAGCAGGGCGGCGATGAAACCCACTGCCAGTGAAATCCTCGTTCCGTAGACTATTTGGGCCCAGATGTCCTTTCCCTCCTGATCTATACCGCACGGATGATCCCACGATGCTGGAACGAATGTTTCATCCGATGTCCAATCTGGAGTGTATTTCGTAAAAAGGCCCGGGAATAAGGCCATAATGAGGAGGAATGCGAGTATTATTACGCCAACCTTACCCATTTTGTGGTGCCAAACGTAGCCGGAGACCTCCTTGAGGGACTCCCATTTCTCCTCAAGTTTCTCCCTCAGGGTCATTGCCATTTTATCCCCTCCTGATCCTCGGGTCGAGGTAGGCGTAGGTTATCTCGGCTATCGTGATGGCGAGTATCACGGCGACCGCTATTATGTAAAACGAGGCCAAAACCACCGGGTAATCCTTGTTCCAGATGGCAGTGTATATCAGTGTCCCCATGCCCGGATAGTTGAAGACTGTCTCGGTGACAACGGCTCCACCGAAGAGGAAGCCGAGGTCTATTGCCATCATCGTGATTATTGGGGGCATTATGCTCCTGAGAACGTATCTCTCGATGATGTAGTCTTCCCGTAGGCCCATAGCACGAAATGAGACAACGTAGTCGTTGGTGTATTCCTCGGATACCATGTTCCTGATTGTGAGGAGGTACGAGACTGCGTAGATCTTGGAGAGGGCTATGATGGGAAGGAGACTGTGCCACAACCAGTCTATCATGTGATGAAACACGTTACGGGGGTGAAGCTCGGATGAGGTTAGAAACGGGAAGAGGCCGAGCTTGAACGCGAAAACGTAAAGCAGAACCATTCCAAGCCAGAACACGGGGAGGGATCTTATTCCAAGGGTTATCCAGATGATGGCAGATTCCTTGAGCGTGCCCCTGTTTCGGGCGCAGTACAGGCCCAAAATCATTCCGAGCATGGCACCGAAAAAGTACGCGGCGGTAACGAGGCTGAGGGTGTATGGTAGACGAACCGATATCAAATCGATTATGGGCTTATTGTAAACTGGCGATTTCATCTTGAAGAGCGAAAACGTGGCCATGCCGTAGAGCATCTTGGCTGCCCCCACGAGGAAGCTGTCCCTGTAACCCCACTCCTTCAGGAGGGCCTCATACTGGGCTTCCGTTATTTTTCCCTGGTAGAGGTACTGATCGAAGGGCGTTCCCGGGGCAAGTCTTAGGAGGGTGTATATGATAAGGATGACGAAGATGAGGGTGAGAAGCCTGTGGGCAATTTTAGCGAGCGTGTACGAGACCATTCCCCTTGCCATGATGGCTCACCACCAGAAGTTCGTCAAAAAAGAAATTAAAGAAGGACTCACCTTCTCCTCTTCAACAGCGGAAGCACAGCAAAGAGCACCAGTGCCGCCGGTCCACAAAGGCCTTTCTCACCTTTCTTGGTGGTTGAGGTCGATGATGAGGGGGTCTTTGAGGATGACGTCGTTGTGGAGGATTTTTCTGATGAAGTTGTGGTCGTTGGCTTCTCCGGGTTTCCAAGGAGCGACCAGTAGCCAAGCGTTAAGAACCTCGGGTTTGGCGCCCAGTCCTTGTAGCGGTCAACCCTGTAGGGCGTTGCGACTATCGGGTGGTAGAGGGCTATGAAGACGACGTTGTTGGCGAGTATCTCCTCGAGCTTGTGGGCCAGGGCCGGATCGCCGGTCCTCTGGAACTCCTCGAAGGTTTCGTCATAGGTCTTGTTGGAGAAGCCCACCCTGTTGCCCGGGTTGTCGCTGGTGAACCAGATGAGGTCTGTCGGCTTGTGCGGGACGAAACCAACTATCGCCATGTCCCACGAGCCTGCTCCCCACTTGTCCCAGTAGTCGCCGGCCTTGTCAACGTCAACCTTGATGCCGACGTCCTTGAGGTAGTTCGCTATTTCATCGCCTATCGCGTCCCTGAAGAACGAGTCTCCGGGGGCCCTCGTGAGGAGGTATATCTTGAAGGGCTTTCCGTCGGGTGTTTCTCTGTAGCCGTCGCCGTTAACGTCCTTGAAGCCAAGCTCATCGAGTATCTCCTTGGCCTTGTCCGGATCGTAGGGGTACAGATTCTCCTTGGGCATGTACTTGCAGTACTCGCCGAAGAACGGGCCGAGGAAGCCCATGCTTCCCGCTTTTGCTCCGTCAGTTCCGTAGTACTTCTGGACTATCTTGTCAACGGGGAGTGCGTAGGCTATTGCCTTTCTGAATTTGAGGTCGTTGTAGGGCCACTTCTTGAAGTTAAACGCCAGAAGGTGGGTTGACTTTGAGGCCGCGCGGTATATCTTAACGTTTGGATCACCGGAAACCATGTTTTCGAACTCTTTGAGGTACTTTCCAAAGAAGTAGAAGTAGCCCGCGTCGAGCTCGCCGTTGGCGACCATCATGGCGAACTGGTTCTTGTCGGTCAGAACCTTGAAGATGGCGGTGTCGACCTCAGGCTTCCCGAGGTAGTAGTCCTTAAAGGCCTGGAGCTTGACGTACTCGCCGGGCTTGATCTCAGCGACCTTGAACGGGCCACAACCTACCAGCTGCTCTGGCTTGTCGAGAGAGGCTGTCGGATCGGAGATTATGTTCTTGTCCTCCCATATGTGCTTCGGGACTATGTAGAGCGTTGTAAAGGCCATCTCAAGGAACTTGTCGGCGGCTGCGGACTGGTTGTAGACAAGCTGAACCGTGTACTTGTCAACTACCTTGACTTCCTGAAGGCCGTTGATGATGAGCGTGTCCGGGTTCACGAACTTTGCGGGGTTGCTCTTGAAGAGCTCGATGGTGAATTTAACGTCCTCTGCGGTTACCTCCTTGCCGTCGTGCCACTTAACGCCCTTCCTTAGGTGGAACGTCAGAACTTTGTTATCCCCCTCTTTCTTGAACTCCCACTTCTCCGCGAGCGCACCCGTGACCTTAGTACCGCTCTTGTCCCACCTTATGAGTGGCTCGTACACCTTGTCGAGGATAACGTTACTGTACACTGTGCTTGATGTCAGCGGGTTCAGCGTTTTCCATTTGCCAACCGCGAGGACGAGTTCTGTTCCCGCTGATGCACTGACTCTTGGCGCTGCAGCGATGCTACTTAAAAACAAAACTGCCAGCAGTAGCGAAAGCCCCTTTCTGTTCATAGGGACACCTCCCGCCTATTCTCGTTTATTAATGCGCCTTTCGCATATATAAGATTTTTTGTTTCATCGAAGTTTTTTGTTAATAAAAAAGAAAATGCTGATAAAAGATTTTGATTTATGTTTAAAATCTTTCTACGACCTTAACTAGCCCTTCGGGGAAATCCGGGTTCAGATTGTTAAGAACGGCTAGGTAGTAGGAAACTATCTGTATTGGAACTATGAATGGGATCACAGCGAGTTCTTCGCTCCCGTTCCAAGGAACCCTTACGCAGTTCTCGAAAACATCCGAGTTCGTGAAAACAAGCGGCTCTGCGTTCCTCGATGCGAGGTCGTCGATAAGCCTCTTGAGCGCGCCGGTTGAACTACCTTCCGGTGCGATGACGATGGGCTGAGGCTTCTCTGGTCCTCGCAACAATGCCACCGGTCCGTGCCTGAACTCGAGTGCCGGAAAAACCTCGTTGGGAAGGCCGAGGGTTTCCCTGAACTTGAGAGCACCCTCCAGCGCCACTACATAACCCGAGCCCGAGCCGAGGTGGACGAAGGCCTTCCTGGAGACCAGACTCTCTGCTATCGAGCGGTACTCGTTCTCCCGTGCGAGGACTCTCTCAACGGCTTGTTGTATGGCCATTAGCTCATTGAGGCCCTCCTCCCTTCCCAGCAGTTTGAGCGCTATTCCCTGGAGGACGAGGGTTATTGCCGAGAACGACTTCGTGGCGGGTATGTTGGGCTCTTCGCCGTTCGGTATAGCGATTGTCTCATCGGAGACCTCTTCTATCTTCGAGTTTTCGTTGCACGTTACCCCGATGATCGTTGCGCCTTTCTCCCTGGCAACCTTTACGGCCTCGATGACTTCTCCAGTTTTTCCTGACCTTGACGACGCCACCACGAGTGCGCCTTTTGCAAGCTCTCTGTAATGAAGCATGAACTCCGAGGCCGGAAATGCGTGGCTCTCAATGGAACTTTTCAGGAGAACGTGGTTGCCTGCCAGGGAGGAGAAGTAGGAACTGCCGCAGCCGATGAAGATAACCCTTCGGAATCCCTTCTCCGGTGGATCCCATTCCTTGAGGATCTTAAGGGCGGAATCCAGTGCCTGTGGCGTCTCCCTAATCGACCTTATCATGTTGAACTCCATTGGCATCCCCCTTACGGCTTAGGTCACCACGGATTATAAGCGTTTCTAAATTTATTGAGTATAAGAGCAAATTTTAGGGATAACTCTGAATACTTTTAATAAACAGACAGTTTTTCGAAAACTTTTAAAACATTCCAACGCTAATATAATCGGGGGAACACCATGTACAGGGGCACCTGGCTTCATCCCTGGGACTTCACCGGTTACACCATCGAGAGGATTGCTAAAATCGGCTTTAACCACGTCAGCATGGCTGTTAGATACTTTGAGGAGAGACAGGACTGGCCCGGTCCAAACATAATCTTTCAAAACCCCGGGAGAAGGGCTTACACGGCCGAAGAAAACGCCGTTTACTGGGACGCTGACGGGAATAGGTATTCTCATCTGCCCCCTTACCTGAGACCCGAAAGATCGAGGGAAGCGAAGGGAGACATCGTGGAGAGGTTCGTCAATGCCTGTGAGGAGAACTCCCTAAAGAGCGTCCTCTGGTTTCCCACGCTGAGATGGGAGAAGGCCGTGAGGGACGACATAGGGGTTGGCATGAAGGACGTCTACGGCTCCCACCCCGGCTACAAGCGAATGTTCCTCTGCCCCTCCAACCCCCTCGTGAGGGAAGCGCTCGAACTGATGGTTGAAGAACTCTCCGAAAAGTACGACTTCGACGAGTTTGAGTTTGACTTTATCAGATACCCAGAGGTGCCCTCAACACACGGCACGCCTCTTTTAAGTCTGGCTCTTTCCCCGTGCTTCTGCAAATACTGTCAGGAGAGGGCCAGGGATTACGGGGTTGACCTCGAAGAGGTTAAGCGGGAGCTCAAAGAGCTCGTGGAGTGGCACGTTGATTACCTCTCGAACACGCCTTACTGCACCGATGAGGATTACCTGCAGGCAGTTCACAGCGAGCTTGCTAGGTTTCTCCTTGAGGGTGACCTCGTGAAGAAGTGGATTAAGTTCAGGGCGGAGGTGATAGCCGACCTACTGAAAGACCTCTCCAAGATAGTCAGGAGGAACAATCCGGGGGCGAAGGTAACCGCCGACCTGTATCCTCCATCGGGCTCGTGGCTCCTCGGACAGGATTACAAAACGATCTCCAAAATCGTGGACGGGGTTAAGGTTATGATATACACGAAGCCCTTCGGGAAGTCGGTGTGCAGGATTCCCTACGAGTCGAGGCTCGCGAGGAAGCTTCTCGGCAAAAAGCTCCTCGTCATAGGGCTCGCCTCCTGGCCACCCATGACCCCGGAGGACATCGAAAGGGAGTTCAGGCTCGTCCTCTCTTCTCCCGCCGATGGCGTCGGTTTCTATTCTTACGGGTGGACGCCCGATGGGAACCTTCTTACGATTGAAAGACTCTTCAGGGAGGTGGGAACATGAAGTTCGGTATCAACTGCTGGAGTTTTCCGAAGACCCTGCCAGTTGAGGAGGCCGTAAAGGCCGCCGGCAGGATTGGTTACGAGGGCTATGAAGTTGGTCTCTCGATCGAGGATTTTGAAGCCTTTGGCAAGCCCGAGTTCAAGGAGAAGTTCAGAAAGATAAGGGAGGTCGCCGAGAGTTGTAAGGTGGAGATACCGAGCGTTGCAACGGGCCTCTTCTGGAGGTTCAACCCGCTGACGGACCAGGAGAAGGCGTTGAAGGTCGTCGAGGCCGAGTGCGAAGCCGCTTCGGAGCTCGGCGCGAGGCTTATTCTCGTCGTGCCCGGGAGTGGAGTCCCGGAGCTTTCCTACGAGGAGCACTTCAAGAGGGCGGCAGAGTTCGGAAGGAAGGCCTCTGAGATAGCCGAGGACTATGGGATAAAAATCGGCCTCGAAAACGTCTGGAACAGGGTCTTCGCCGGGCCACTGGAGTTCAAGAGACTTCTGGATGAGATAGAGGAGGACAACGTTGGGGCCTACTTTGACGCCGGCAACACCCTGCCCCACTCGCTCCCGGAGCACTGGATAGACGTTTTAGGGGACAAGATCTTCCAGGTTCACGTTAAGGACTTCAACCTCGTGGAGCTCAAGTTTGGAATCCCGCTGAGCGGTAGCGTCAACTGGACGGCCGTTAGGGAGGCCCTAGAAAGGATTGGCTACGATGGCTACGTCCTGCCGGAGGTTCCGCCCTACCTCGGCGACCCGCTCAAAGCGGCTGAAGACTCTCTGACGTCCCTGAGAAAGATATTCGGGTGATGGGTATGAGGATAGCCCTCATCGGAGCGGGCAATATGGGGAGTCTCCACCTCAAGGTCATGAAAATGGCGGGGGTCGAGATAGCAGGGGTCTGTGACGTAAAGGACGAGGTTCTGAGAAAGGTAAAGGAGGAATACGGCGTTCCTGTTTACAAGGACTACCAGGAGATGCTCGAAAAGGAGAGCCCGGACGGGGTTATAATCGCAACACCCCCACACCTCCACAGGGAGCAGGCGATATACGCCCTCAAGAAGGGCTACTACGTTCTCCTCGAGAAGCCGATGGGCGCAAACCTTCAGGACGCGAGGGCCATATACAGGCGCGCGAGGGGCACGAACAGGCTAATGGTGGCGTTCAGCCTCCGCTTCCACGGGCTCTTCATGAAGGTCAAGGACTACCTTGAGAGGGACCTTGGGGACATACTCTTCCAGTGGCACGTGGCTCTCGGCAGGACGCCGGTCAACGAGTGGATAAAGGACTCCCGGAAGAGCGGGGGAATGATAAACGAGAACGCCGTCCACGTTGTCTATTACTTCCTCTGGTACGCGGGCGACATAAAGAAGGTCTACGGAAGGTGCTGGACCCTCGAGGAAGATGCCACTATTGAGGACAACGCCGCGGTCACCTTCGTCCACAGGAACGGCGCGGTCTCGACGCTCATGCAGACTTGGACGGCCCAGCACCGCTGGAGGAAGTGGGGACTTCAGGCAACGAACGGCACAGTGACCGTTGACGGCTACCTCGGCGGGGACTACAAGATATCAACGCGGGAGATGAGGGTTCTCGAGGAGGGGAACTTCAGCGAAGAGGTCGAGCTCATGTACCTCAGACAGCTCAAACACTTCCTCCACTGCATAGAGACCGGAGAAAAGCCCGTTGTCAATGAGGAGGACGGTCTGAAGGTACACAGGGCAGTTCAGGCCCTCTATCGCTCGTCCCGTCTCGACAGGATGGTTCCCCTGTGAGACTCCCCTTGCAAAATCTTTTTATATATCCTTATGAACAAATCGGTAAAAATCAGAGGCATCTAATGGCACTGGAAAGCTAGGGGGTGAAAAAATTTGCCAGACTCTAAGGACGCCAAGTACAAGAAGGAACTTGAGTTCTATAGGGATATCCTGAAGGACTACCTCGACGAGGTTGACCTTCTCATCTGGCTGGCCCTCCGGGACAACGGCAGAATCTCTGACACCGAGCTTGCGAAGATAGCCAACGTCTCCGTGCCTACTGCAAGAAGGAGGAGGATGGCCCTTGAGGAGAAGGGCATAATCCGCGTGAGGGGCTTTCTGGTCTTTGACAGGCTCAAGCTCTCATCGGCGGACGTGCTCGTAAAGTTCAGGCCGGGTTTTTCCAAGGAGACGGTCAGAGATTTCATAGCGAGGGCCCTCGATGAGCCAAGGATATACGAGATAAGCGAGTACATCGGAGAGTACGACGTCCTCCTCAGGTTCTTTGAAAAGGACTACAAGACCCTCAAGGAGAAGATAGAGGAGTTCCTCACCGAGAACGGGGATATAGTGGAACGCTACACAGTGCTCGCCAATATCTACACGCCCAAAATATTCTCAGAACTCGTCGATGAGAACAGAGAAGAATAAAAATCAGCCTTCAAAAACCCTCCTTCCAGCCACGTAGGTTTCCTCAACCTCAAGTTTTTCGTTTAGAACGACGAAGTCAGCCCTGCTTCCGGGCCTTATGATGCCGATGTCCTCCCTGCCCAGGGCCCTGGCCGGTGTTGCCGTCGCCATGATCAGGGCGTCCCTCAGGGGTATTCCAATCTTCACGAGGTTCCTGATTGCCCTGTCCAGCGTTAGGGTGCTGCCCGCAAGGGTTCCGTCCTCAAGGCGGCAGACGCCGTCCTTCACGACGACCTTTAGGCCGCCGAGCTCGTACCGCCCATCGGGCAGGCCCGTGGCGCTTATGGCATCGGTTATTAGAACCACCCTCTCCGGCCCAGCGAGCCTGTAAACGAGCCTTATAGCGGTTGGCGAGACGTGTATGAGGTCGCATATGAGCTCGAGGTAAACGCCCTCGCTCTCGAGGCAGGCACCCACCGTTCCGGGCTCCCTGTGGTGGAAGCCCCTCATGGCGTTGAAGAGGTGGGTCGCCTTTCTGGCACCTGCCAGTATTCCCCTCTTCGTTTCCTCGTAGGTTGCCCTGGTGTGTCCTATCTGAACTATAACTCCAAGCTCGGTGACCCGCTCTATGAACTCCAGGGCGCCTTCGACCTCCGGAGCAACCGTTATCTCCCTTATGTTCCCCTCCGAGGCCCTCCAGTATTCAAGGAACTCTTCGAAGTCGGACTTCCGTATGAAAGCCGGGTTCTGGGCGCCTTTAGCCTCGACGTTTATGTATGGCCCCTCCAGGTGTAGGCCGAGTATCCTCGCCCCCCTGAGCTCCCTTTCCTGGGCTTTCATCGCCTCGGCAACGGCCCTGCTGGCCCTCAGCAGTTCCTCGTGGGAGGCCGTTACAGTCGTCGGGATGAAGGACGTTACGCCGTACCTAACAAGACTCTCGCTCATCCTGAGGAGGCTTTCCGCCGTTCCGTCGTTGGTGTCGTAGCCACAGCAACCGTGGATGTGGGTGTCAACGAAACCCGGGGCTAATATTTTCCCCTCGAGGTCGATTCCATTCTCTTCCCTTCCCTCGTAGACCTTCTTCACCCTGCCGTTCTCGATGACGACCGTTGCGGGTTCAACGATGTCGAAGGGCGTGTAAAGCCTCGCGTTGGTTAAGACCGTTCTCATCGCCACCACCTCACAGGAGCTTTATCCTGCCCCTGTATTTCTCAAAAAGCTTTGAATTGTGCTCCTTAGCCTCGGGAAGGTGGGCGCTCAGCCAGACCGGCGGTGTTACCCCCTCCCTGACGAGCTCCTGAACTGCTAAAGCAACCATCGAGTTCGCTATGAAGCAGTTCGCTATAGTAGAAACTGGAGCAACTTTCATCGGAAAGCCCTCGACTTCGAGAACGGCGTCTCCCCTTGGAACTTTGTTGTCTATAGGGACGTCAACGACCTCGAAGAGCCTCTTCCCGTAGGTGTTCCTCGGCTGGAGCGTTCTGGAATAGTTCACGGAGGTTATTCCCACAGTCTTGGCACCGAGCTCCCTCGCGAAGACCGCCGCCTCCACCGGGAACTGGTTAACGCCCGAGGTTGAAACGACTATGACAATATCGCCCTCTCTAACCCCCGCGGTTCTCAGGAGAACCTCAGCGTAACCCTTGACGTCCTCCATCGCGGTCGACTTCTCTGCCCCGTGGGAGACGTTGATGTCCGTGTCGAGGATGGGATTTACCGGAGCCAATCCGCCTGCCCTGTAGAAGAGCTCCTCGCCAAGCATCGCCGAGTGCCCCGCGCCAACGACGTGGACGATTCCCCCGCTCTTCAGGGTTTCTTTGAGCAGTCCGGCGGCCCTTTCGATGTTCTCTTTCTCCTCCCTCTTTATCCTCTCCAGGATTTCGAGGACTGCGGAGTAGTATTTCTCAATCATCTCCATCACCACCTGTCGGAGTAGAAGATGTATGGTTTCTCCATAGGGGGAAGCTCACCCCTCAGGGGTTTGAACATGTAAACCTCGGGCTCCTTGAAGGTTTCAACGCCTAAAAGTTCCAGCTCGTCTTCCGGTGCGAATATCTTTAGGCTCTTGGCCCTTAAAACGGACGCCGAGGCGGAGAGCAGTGAGTAGGCCGTCTCCGAGTCGTCGAAGAGGATTTCTCTAACGATTCCCTGTCCTGGTAGGGTTCCCCTCATCACGAGGGCGTAGCCTCTGATTTTCCCGTCATCAAAGACGAGCGCTCCTTTCTCTTCTGAGTAGAAGAAGGTGTGCCAGAAAGTCCTCCTGATGAGCTTTTCGATGAAGTAGTCTAAGTTCCTCTTGACGACGCCGTCGAGCTCTCGGATTCTTCTCTCGTAGAGCTTCAGCATCCCCTCGGCGTCTTCTTCCGTTGCGTATCTAACGCCTTCAGCCTCCGGCAGTTTCTTCAGCTCGTCTTGAACCATTATACCGTAGCGGGTGAAGTAGACATCCCTGAACCCCAGCTTCCTGTAGAGGGAGTGGGCAATCTCCCCGTATCCAGCTAAGAGCGCCGAGAGCTCGTATCCCCTCTCAAGGGAATCCACGAGGGCGTGCTCTAAGAGTTCCCTGGCGAGGCCCCTCCCCCTGAATTCAGGGCCCGTGCACACGTTCGCTATTCCGGCAGTTCTGAAAAATTCTCGCTCGACTTTGATTTCCCTCTCAACGACCTGAACCATAGCCGCTATCTTATCGCCTTCGATGTGGAGGTATGTGCCATCGAGACTAACTCCCGGGTCGCTCCTCAGCCACTCGCGGAACTTCTCCTCGTTAAGACCCCAGCTCCTGTACGTCCTGAAGCACTCGTTCATGAGCTTCACTATCCCGGGTATGTCCTCTTCCCCGGCGGTTCTTATCATGCTCTCACCTTACGGCTTCCACATTGACGTCGAAGAACTTGTCGAGGGTGTGCGGCCCCTTCCACCTCTTCCTCAGCTCTTGGTTATACCAGTGCTCCCTGTCGAGGAGGAGAATCGCAATCCTGCTCCTACCCTGGGGCATCTTCACTATGAGCTCATCCTCTCTCTCCTCGAACTCTATACCGTGCAGTGACAGAACTTCCTTCGCCCTCTCGAGCTCCCTTCCAGAAACGCGGAACTCCCTGTACTCCCTTCCAACCTTGGTTTCCTCCCTCCTCCACTCCTTCTTCATCTCGATGAACCTTTCCGGGTTCTCCTCCATGAACTCTATGGCAGTGAGAATCGCGTTGAGGTGAATGCCCACCCTATCCGGGAGGAGGTAGTTTCCAAGTCCGGTGCCCCAGCTCTCGACGAGAACTTTTGCCGAGCCCTCGAAGGGGACGTGGGAGCCGAGAACGTTGTTCGGAACTATCGGGAATTCGTGCGCCTCGGCCATGAAGTGCCTCATCTTCGGCTTCCAAGGGAGAGACCTCGCTATCTCCTTGGCCACCTTCTCCGAGACGAGCCTTATTGCCTCGTTGACCCAGTTGTAGGGCGTGTCGGTGAGCGTTGAGAGGAACCCCTCTGTTTCGTCGGCCCACTTCGGGGGACAGCCGCCTCTCGCGTAGAACTCGTGGAGGTCAAGGACTAGGTGTGGGTCAACCTCGTTGATTACCCTGTGTATTGCCCTCGTCTCCGGCTGGCTCAGCCTCATCCAGTCCCTGTTCAGGTCAACGCCGTTGGCGTTCCTCCTCGCCTCTTCCCAGACGTGGCTCCAGTGGGGTTCGAAGTCCTTCTTCTTGAAGAGCTCGTAGTTGAGCTGAAAGCCGTCGGGGTTTGCCAGGGGGATTAGGTGAACCTCGACGTTTTTCAGCCTCTCAAAGTTGTAGCCGAGGGGGTACCTCTCCTTGAGGAGGTTCAAGAGCACAACCGAGGCGTTCACCGGCGCTGGTTCGGTGCCATGTATTCCCGCAACTATGAGGAGCCTCACCTTCCCCTTTCCCATCTTCACGTGGTAGAGGTTCCTTCCGGAGGCACTCTTTCCGACGACTTCGTACTCCCAGCCCGAGGTTTCTACCGCTCGCGAGACCTCCTCGTAGGGAATGAGTCTGAAAAGCGGGTTTACCATGGCTCTCACCCGTGATGTTTTTACAGTGTTGATTTAAATTTTAAATCTTATAAAGGTTTATATGCAAATTACTGTAAAGCAAGCTGAAATTTTATAACGGGTGGTCGCCATGCTCGTAGCCTCGGGAAAGGTCGAGATAACGCCAGAAAAGCCGATGCCAATGGCCGGTTACGCCCTGAGAAAGGGAAGGAGCGTGGGAACACTCGACCCTCTCTATGCCAAGGCCCTCTACCTCGAGGAGGAAAGACCCGCTGTTATAATTTCCCTCGACCTTGTCAGGGTGGATAACGAGCTTTATCGGGAGATAGCGAGGAAAGTCAGCGAAATCCTCGACCTGCCAAAGGAAAGCGTCCTCGTCTCGGCCACACACACCCACTCCGGCCCGGAAGTTTCTACCTCGTTCTGGAACAGCGTTGGGCTCGATGAGAATGAAGTAAAACTCGTCGAGGAGTATAGAAACTTCCTCGTGGAGAGGATAGGGGCCTTAGTTGAGAGCCTCCAGCCGAAATCGGGTGAACTTTACGCTGGAAGTGCCGAGGTTAGGGGAGTCTCATCAAATAGGGTAAGCGAGGACGGCCCCCTTGACAGGGAGTGCGTTTTTCTGTTCTCGGAAAGGGAAGCCATAGCCCTGAACTTCGCCTGTCATCCGACCGTTCTTCCCGCTGAAAACAGGAAGTTCTCCGGCGATTTGGCAGGAGCGATAGCCCGCTTATTCGAGTCAAAGTTCAGAACGGCAATGTTCCTCAACGGGGCGGCTGGAAACGTGAGCACGAGGTTCACGCGGAGGGCTCAAACGCCCGACGAGGTTCTCAGGCTTGCGAGACTCTTCTACGAGCAGGTTGCGCCCTCGTTCGGAAGGGCACATAGAGTTAGTGGTGCAATTAACGTCGAGTGGAGGAACCTGAAGCTGAAGCTCAGGGAGTTCCCGCCCGTTGAGACTGTTGAAAAGCTGGAGAGAGATGCACTCAGGCGGTGGAAAGAGTCCGTAAACGCCCCGCTCCCCGTGCGCAGGATGCTCGAGAGCAACTACCTCGGCGTTAAAATCCTGAAGCGCAGGCTTTCCCTGCTCGAGAGCATTGAGAGCATAGACTTCAGAATAGCGAAGATGAGCATCGGAAGGGACCTAGTTGCTCTCTTCGTTCCGGCGGAGCTCTTCGTGGAGTATCAGATAGCCGTTAAGGAGGCATCAACTTACCGTTACACGATGCTCGTCGGCTACTCCAACGGCTACTGGGGGTACGTCCCCTACGGAGAAACAGGGGATAGCACGTATGAGATGGCGGTTTCACTCGTTCATCCCGATGAATACGATAGAATCCTTGAGACGCTCGTTGAGCTCGTCAAGAAATAAAAGAGGGAAAATTATGAGCCCGGCTAGGATAGAAACTCGAAAGTCTTGTGAAGTTCGTTGTTCGCCCAGTTGAGCTTGGGCTCGTTCTTAGCCGAAACCTTGGCGTCTATTGTGACTTCCGTTTTTCCAGTGCTGAGTACCAGGACGGGAATAAGCACGCTCTGTTTCTTTTTGAGGGTTCTCAGGTGGAACGTTAAAGTTCCCTTGCGTCCTCTCACCCCTTTTACCCTCACGTTTACAGTAACGGTGACTCCGACTGCGTCGGTATTTCCGTAGTTTTTGACCTTCAAGAGTATTAGCCTGACCTTGGTCCTCCCGAAGAAATGGAGGTTCCTGACGCCGCTGATGCTCAATGTAACATCTGGGCTGTCAAGCCTCAGCTTCACATTCCACCATCTGAAGTACACGACTCCCTTCGCGGGTTCGAGGCTTATCTCCCTTCCCTTCCTCGAGACGAAGTATATCGCGTTGAACCAGAGCCTGTAGTTGTACTTTGAGCTGAGGATGCTCTTTGGCGCATATTCTAAGTCACCGCTCGTAAGCTCTGGGTGGAATCCGAACAGGACTACATTTCCGTGCCCGTATTTTGAGTATATCACTGCAGAGGAATCCCTCATAACGCTCTCAACGAACGTCCTGTTGAAGTCGCCCCAGCCGTAGCTGAAGGCTCCTTCCTCGGCCGGTGAAACGTACTTCACGAGCTCGACGTAGGGCTCGACGTCTATTCCCAGCGGTGTGTCGTTCTTGAGGTCAAAGGGCTTGAACACCGGCCCGTTCCAGTAGATTGCGTCGAAACCGTCCCTGAACCCAAAAACGACCGGGTTGTTCTCGTTGGTAACTTTGACGTGAACTATGCCAACTCCAAGCCACCACTTGGGCCAGTTCTTGAGCTCTGCATCCACGAGCTGGACTTTGCTCGTTGGTTCGTTGTAGCCCTTGATCACTGCATAGCCCCCGGCGCACACGCCTATTAGACCTCCACCCCCAGCCAGGAACTCGGCGAGCTTTTCGGCGCCCTCCTCACCGAGGAGCTTGGCTTCCCAAGTGCCGCTTCCCGGCGGGAGTATCAGGAGGTCGTACTTGTTCAGTATTCCCTGCTTTATGCTGCCGTTGCTCACGATGTCGTACTTAAAGCCGAGCTCCTTGAGGACATCGTTTATCGTGTAATTGTAGCCAACATCCAATAGTGCTATCTTCGGGGGCATCAACGGTATGGCCCTCACACTTGGAAGCCTCTCAAGAGGAACAACATTTATTCCTGCTCTCGCTGCAGTTTTCTTGAGGTTCTCCAGTTCGTAACGCTCTCCTATGAGGATGAGTGAGCCCTTCGGGGCGGTTATTCCCTTGACTTCTAGGTCTTCTGTAATCATATATCCTGTGAAGTCGCCGGCGTAGAGTTCCTTGTTTATGAACGCAAGGAGGTCTATCACCTTGTTCGCCGTCCGGTCGTTCCTGGGTTTGTCCGCCGGCAGGGCGACGAGGTAGATTGCCTTCTCCGGGAACTCGGAGAGTGCGAAGTCCTTCTCCTCCAGGACTTTTTCCATCGGTATCCCATAGCTCTGAACGCCGACGAGCGGAACGCTCTTGGTTCCTGTAATCCCGACGAGGTGACCCTTCACGACGCCGACCCAGCTGATCGGTTCGCCGTAGTCCTTGAAGTAGGCCATTGGAATGAGCCAGTCAACACCTAGCTTGACGAAGTCGCTCCAGACCTGAGCGTAGTGCATTATCTGGAACTCCTCGGGGTAGAGAATGTTGTCCCTCGTCCAGTCGGGCATCAGGGCGGCAGACACTATCGGCTTCTCTCCGTTCCAGGTCTTGAGGGAGTGCACAACCTGGGTGATGTTGCCGACGTACGAGTCAACGTCCTTCCTCCTAAGCTCGAACCACTTAACGATGTCCTTGTCACCCTTTACGTAGAGTTTGAAGATGTAGTACGGATCCTTCGGCCCCATCGTCTTGTTGGTTCCCGGAATCGGGACGTCGTTGTAGAAGGTGTGCTCCACAGCCAGGGTTACCTTCGTGACGTTTATCCCGGCCTCCTCGGCCCTCTCAAGGTCCTTTGGAGAGAAGCTGTAAACCATGTGGGGGTACCTTATGTAGTCGAGGTGAATTCCGTCGAAGCCCATTGAGATTAACTCCTTGGCGATGTTCTCCAGAACCTTGAGGTACTCTTTATTACTCAGCCTGACCCTCCCCGGGACAGGATATGCCTCCCAGTTCTTTGAGGCCTTTCCAACGTGCCAGATCGGGTCGGTCTTTCCAAAGAAGTACTTGTCATAGTGGACTATCATCCAGGCGTGAACCCTGATGCCGTTTCTGTGTGCCTCCTCGAGGAGCGGCTTCAAGATGTTGGTTGTGTTGTACGGATAGGCCGGGTATGTTCTCTCAGGATATACCTTGCTCGGATAGATTACGTAACCTAAGGTGAGTTTCACCTCAATGAACACGTCTGTTATCCCCGCCTCTTTGAGTTCGCTTACGAGCCTTTCGGCGGCCGTTTTCAGGGCCTTCTCCTTCACGTCTTCTGGTATGGTGGGATAGACCTTCTCATCGAAGGGGTTGCTGTAGCCGAGCTCCTCAAGGGCCTCTTGGTAGTAAGCCTTGTACGTGCTCGGCCACATCCAGACCCCTGAGACAACATTCTGGTCAATCTTTTTCTGCTCAACCTTTGCGAATGTTGCTGAGGGCATCGCCACTAGGGACATCACTACCAAAAAAACGAGGGCCAGTACAAGGGGTTTCCTGGCCATGATATCACCCCATCCTTTCTCGATTTAAAACTATTTAAAATATTCGGCTAATTTTGTTAACTTTCTTGCGAATTTTGAACATTTCTTATAGGCTTGTGGACAATATTATCACGATTAAACCCCTTAGAGAGCTTGAACTCTCTCATGGAAGTCTCTTGTTAATTCTTTAAAGATATACGAAAAATTTGTTCCAAATTTCCGAATGAAAATTCTTATATATTTCAAGATCTTAACAACAGATGACGTACCCTTGGGGGTGTTGGCTTTGGTCAATGAAAGAACAGATGAGAAGAAGCTGATAACGTACGCCTTTCTTGTGTTAGCGGTCCTGCACGTTGCGGGACTCGTTGTCCACAGCGTTACAGGGGTTACACTGCTGGAGTGGCTCGGAAAAGCTTCCTTAAGGGGCAGTCTTGGCAAAACTCAGAAGGTGTTTCTGATAGTTGGTTACTTCGCCCTAATAAACCTCGAGCTTGCCCTAGTACTATGGCTCACACCGAGGGTAAAGTGGATGAAGAAGGCAGGCCCCTTCACCTGGGCGCTGATCCTTGCAATACTATCAACGAACTGCTACATAATCCCAAGGACGATATACTTGGACTTCGTCACGAAGGCTTCGAGCGCCGGACTTGCAAAGCCAATCGTAGCTAATCTTACAAAGGCGGGAATAAAGTACGTCGCAGTAACGAAGAAAGCACTCTCACTGCAGAAGATACTCGTTGAGATAGGCATTCCGCTGTCGATAACTTTTCTCCTGCTCGAGATTGACCTGAAAGCAATCAAGAAGTCCATAGGCGGAAGGCCATTCGCAATATTCTTCATAGGCAGCCTTGGAACAGTAATAGCGGGTTTCATTGGGGCAATTCTCGTCGCGGTAATATTCCACGACCCAACGACCAAGGCTGAAGCATTAAAGGCCATAGCGGCCAAGATAGCGGCATGGATAGGAGGAAGCGAGAACTCAGCGGCAGTGGGTGTCTCGGCACTGAAGATGAGCGGCGACTTCTACTCCTACTACACCTTGGCCGGAGTCATACCCTACGCCCTCTACATAACCATAATGTTCAGCATCGGCGGTAGCGAGGAGTTTGTAAACAGGATAAATCGCTTTATTAAGCCCACTTACAACGCCAAGGTAATAGCAGAGCAGTACCGTGCAGAAGTCGGCGAAAAGAAGCTTCCGCCGAAGCTTAGGGAGAGGGACCTCTTCATAATCGGCATGTCGGCACTGATTATAGTGATGCTGGCGTTTGCCTTCGAGTCCTGGTTCGGTTCCTACAGGGTATTTGGGCTTAAGGTGGGCTCGCTCCTCCCGACGGTTATAGTGGCGACGACGATAGCGCTGATAGTCGGGGCCTACACGAAGGTCAGGAACCTGCCCCTGCTGAGGCCAATAGGCATGTACTTCCTCTACCTGACGATATTCGTCTACATCGCCCAGAAGACGGACTTCGCGAAGCTCGCAGGTGCCGCCCACGTGGTGCTGATACTAATGGCAGTGTTCTTCATAATGCTGGCAATACACTTCATCGTCATCCTCCTGGGCGCGAAGCTCATAAAGGTCGACTGGGCAACAACGGCCATAGCGAGCGTCGCCAACATCGGGGGAGGTGTCACAGCCCCGCTCTGTGCAACGGCCTACGGCGTCGAGGAGCTCGTCCCTCTGGGCGTCATAATGGCCTCGATAGGTTACGCGATAGCGAACTACGTTGGCTACTACGTGGGTCTGCTCTTCCTAAAGCTCTGGGCTCCTGGGGCCCTCTCGGCCCTGGGCCTCTGAGTTTTTCTCTCTTTTTAACAGCTTTAGCGGGTGATGAAAATGGAGGAGTACCTTAACTACGCCCTGGAGATGCTTTTTGAGCTCGTGCGGATTCCAACGGTTAACCCGCCGGGCGAGAACTACGAGAGGGCCGCGAAGCTCCTCAAGGATAAGCTTGAGGAGATGGGCTTTGAGGTCGAGCTGATAGAAGTCCCTGAGGATTACCTCGACAGGACTTATCCCTACTCACCGAGGCACAGGGGGAAGCCGAGGTTCATAGTCTACGGGAGCCTCGGAAAGGGAAAAACCCTTCACTTCAACGGTCACTACGACGTTGTTCCGCCGGGAGACGGATGGAGGCACGACCCCTTCACCCCAACGGTTGAAGGGGACAGGATTTACGGCAGGGGAACGACGGACATGAAGGGGGGCATAGCAACCGCCCTCGCCGCCCTCAAGTATGCGGTCGAGCACGATATGATAAACTACAGGGTGGAGGTCGCCTTCGTTCCGGACGAGGAAAGCGGCGGAATGGGAACGAGATACCTGATGGAGGAAGTCGGAATAAGGCCCGACTACGTTGTAATACCCGAGCCGACCAGCCACAGGCTGATAGGGATAGGGCACAAGGGCTTTGCGAGGGGCGTCGTTAAGGTCATCGGGAAGCAGGGGCACGCGAGCAGACCCTGGAAGGCCGTAAACGCCTTTGAGAAGGCCTGTGAGCTCGTCGTTGACTTCCTGCCGAGGTACTGGGAGGTTCTGAGGGGCAGGAAAACTGAGTTCCCTGTTGAGGACGAGAACTCGGCGCATCCCTCAATAGCCCTCGGGGGCTACGCAGAGAGCCCAACGAAAAAGGACAACATAATCCCAGGAGAGTTCTACTTCAGCTTTGATAGGAGGATAATCCCCGAGGAGAACGCTACGGAAGTTGTGGAGGAGCTCGAAAGGTTCCTGAGGGAATCGGCATCCAAAGCAGGGGTTGGCGTGGAGGTCGACGTTAAGAGCCTCATAGAGGCCTCCGCGACGCCCCTTGATTCGCCCATAGTCAAGCTCGCCCAAAAGGCCGTCAAAAACGCCCTCGGGATAGAGCCAACGCTCATGCTGAACGCCGGCAGGTACGACCTCGTTTACTACAGGCGCTTTGGCGTTGAGGGGATAGCCTACGGGCCGGGCGTAAGGGGCCAGGCCCATGCAATCGACGAGTACACGACGGTCGGGGAAATCGAAAGCGTTTTGAAGGCCTACATGGAGCTCCTCAGGCTTTTCGGAGGCGGTGGCGATGGGGACTAAGCTCACGGAGGAGCAGGTTAAGAGGATGAAGGAGGACGCCCTTCTCTATCATAGGAACAACTTCCCCGGGAACGGAAAGATTGAGGTCATTCCCAAGGTGAGGCTCAAAGACTTCTACGACCTCAGCCTCGCCTACACCCCTGGAGTTGCCGAAGTCTGCAGGGCGATACTCAGGGGGGAGAGCGTCGACGATTACACTGTGATACCAAACACGGTCGCCGTGGTTACGGACGGCTCGGCGATTCTCGGCCTCGGCGACATAGGCGTCTTAGCTGGAATGCCCGTCATGGAGGGCAAGTGCGTCCTCTTCAAGGCCCTCGCAGGCGTTGACGCGTTTCCGGTTCTCATCAACACCAAGGACGTTGACGAGATAGTGAGGACTGTTAGACTAATCTCCAAAGGGTTCGGCGGGATAAACCTCGAGGACATAAGCGCCCCGAGGTGCTTTGAAATCGAGGAGCGCCTGAAGAGGGAACTCGACATTCCGGTATTTCACGACGACCAGCACGGAACAGCCGTCGTAACATTGGCCGGACTGATAAACGCCCTGAAAATCGTCGGAAAGAGGTTTGAGGATATAAAGGTCGTCATAAGCGGGGCCGGGGCCGCTGGAATAGCGATAGCTAAGGTGCTCCACCACGTCGGCGTTAGGGAGATACTCGTCGTTGACAGGGCCGGAATAATATACGAGGGAAGGAAGGAGAACATGAACCCGTACAAGGAGGAGGTCGCGAAGTTCAACATCCACAACGTTCAGGGCGACCTCGCGAAGGCCATGGAGGGTGCCGACGTTTTCATCGGGGTCAGCGTCGGGGGAATAGTGAGCAAGGACATGGTTCGGAAGATGGCGGACGATGCCATAGTCTTTGCCCTCGCGAATCCAGTTCCGGAGATAATGCCCGACGAGGCCAAGGAGGCCGGAGCGAGGATAGTGGCAACGGGAAGAAGCGACTTCCCGAACCAGATAAACAACGTTCTCGGCTTTCCGGGGATTTTCAGGGGGGCGCTTGACGTGAGGGCGAGGGACATAACGCTCGACATGAACATCGCGGCGGCAAAAGCTATAGCCAGCTGTGTGAGCGATGAGGAGCTCAGCGAGGATTACATAATCCCCACGCCCTTCCATCCCGACGTCTATCCGAAGGAGGCGAGGGCCGTTGCGGAACAGGCCGTAAAGGACGGCGTTGCGAGGAAGAAAGTGAGCGGGGAATGGGTGGAGGAGCACACGAGGAAGCTCAGGAGGTTCTACGAGGAGGTAATCGCTCCGGTCAACGAGAAGAGGAAGAACTTCAGCTGACGTTTCTTTCACTTTTGGGGTAAAACCTTTTAACCTCCCTTTTTTGAGTATCCTTGAGCGAAAAGATTTGACTTGCGAACCGATGAGGAGTGTCATCCCTCCTGATGTCGAGATGATGACATTATCCCCACCTGAGGTGGTCTTATGCTCGGATTTTTGAGGAGGAAGAAAACCTACGGGCCCTTCGTTTATCTGAGCGAGCCCACTTTTTTATACCACACCAGAACCGAGAAGGCAATCCTCAAGATTATCGAAGAAAAACTTAACTCCAACAACATCCTCGTGCCCTCGAAATACGGCCTAAGGGACACGAGCGACAGGATTAGGGATGCTGAATACTTCGTTGCCGTCGCCCCCCTCGGGAAGTTCACCTCTCTTGTCGGCAGGGAAGTCAAGCTCGCACAGGAGCTCGGCGTTAAAATCTTCACCCTCCTCATAGCGAGGAAGGGGGATGAGCTCGTTTACCTCTGGGTCGAGGGCGTTCCCGAAGATGTTGAATGGCTCTCACCCGAGGAGACTATGGAGTTCACCAAGACCTTTATCAACAGTGAGTTCATGGACTTCCTCAAACACGGACTGTTCTTCGGCTCAAGAAAAAGGGAATGGTGAAGGAAACTCATGCGCTGGCTTTCTTTGCCCTGACGTATTCGTCTATCGCCTTCGCCGCCCTCTTACCGTCGCCCATCGCTAAAATTACCGTAGCCTCGCCCCTTATCGCGTCACCTCCAGCGAAGACACCCGGGATGCTCGTCATGAGGTTCTCGTCCACGACGAGCGTTCCGTTGGGGTTGGTTTTCAGCCCGGACTCCTCGCTGATTATTCTGTTGGGCTCCAGTCCAATAGCTATTATCACCGTGTCTGCTTCGACTGTGATGTACTCCCCAGTGGGCCTTATCTTCCTCTTTCCGCGCCTGTCGCGCTCCTCCAGCGGTTCCATCTTCTCGAACTTAACTGCTTTGACCTTGCCGTTCTCGTCTCCTATGAACTCGACCGGCTGGACGAAATAGAGGAACTTCACGCCCTCCTCCTTCGCGTGCTCGACTTCCTCAATCCTTGCCGTCACGTCTTCCTCGCCGCGCCTGTAGGCTATCGTCACGTCGCAGCCCAACCTTAGGGCGGAACGGGCCGCGTCCATGGCAGTATTCCCAGCCCCGATGACGATCACCTTCTTTCCAACCGCTATCGGCGTGTCGTATTCGGGGAACTCGTAGGCCTTCATCAGGTTGATCCTCGTGAGGAACTCGTTGGCCGAGTATATCCTGTCGAGCAGGATCCCGGGTATGTTGAGGAGCTTCGGCGTTCCGGCCCCGGTGCCTATGAAGACCGCATCGTACTCTTTGAGCAGTTCCTCAATGGTCACCGTTCTGCCGACAACGTGGTCGGTCTTTATCTCGACCCCAAGACGTTTGAGCTTGGCCAGCTCGTGGTCGAGTATCTCCTTCGGAAGTCTGAACTCTGGGATTCCGTAGATGAGAACTCCACCGGGCTTGTGGAGGGCCTCGAATATCGTCACCTTGTAGCCCATCTTTGCCAGCTCGCCGGCACACGTCAGTCCAGCTGGCCCCGCACCGACGACTGCAACCTTTCCACGCTCTCCTGTACACTTCTCCTCGAACTCACAGAGGAGCTCCTCCTCGATGCCGTGCTTCCTCGCGTAGTCGGCTACAAACCTCTCCAGCTTGCCGATGTTTACCGCATCCCCGACTTTTCCAACGACACAGGCACCCTCACACTGGTCCTCCTGCGGGCAGACGCGGCCGGTTATCGCAGGTAGGGTGTTGTCGTTCCAGATTATTCTCAGGGCGCCTTTGATGTCGCCCTCCTTGATCTTGGCTATAAAGGCCGGAATGTTGATGTGGACGGGGCAGCCCTTTATACAGGGCGCGTAGTTCTCGGGACACTGGAGACAGCGCTCGGCCTCCTTAACGGCAAGCTCGAAGGTATAACCGAGGTTGACCTCACCAAAATCCTTAACCCTCTCCTCAACGGGCCTCTCTGGGGTAGGGACCCTCTCCTTGATGAGCTTCGGCATTCAGATCACCCCCTTGGCGCGGAGGTACTCGAGGTACCGCTCCTTGGCGAGCCTCTCCTGCTCGGCAAAGCGCTCCGCGTTCCTCCTTATCGCGTCCTCCCAGTCGATCTTGTGGGCATCGAAGACCGGCCCGTCCCTGCAGGCGAACTTCACCTCACTGTCGTAGAGGACCCTGCACGAACCGCACATTCCAGTCCCATCGACCATAATCTGTCTCACGGTAGCGTAGGTCGGGATTCCGTAGGGTCTTGTGAGCTCTGCAAGCTTCGCGAGCGAGCCGAGTTTTCCGCCGGCAAAGATCACGTCAACCTTGTCCTTCTCTATGAGCTCCTTCACGACGTCCAGATAGTGGCCCTTCAAACCGACGGAACCGTCGAGGGTCGTCAGGTAGTACTCATCGGCGACTTCCCTCGCGAGAAACTTTTCGGGGTAGACCCTCTCCCTGTCCTCAAAGGTTTGAACCGAGATAGTGTAGTTTCCTGCCTCGCGCATCGCCTTTAAGGTGGCGTAGTTCTCGGCCTGGCCGCAGACTGCATCGGAAACAAAAGCGACGCTGCCGTAGTTCTTAATCTTTATGGGCTTCCCAAGCGGCCCAACAAAGCTCCAGAGCTCGTCTCCAGGCTTGTACTCATAGTAGAGCTGCATGCTCGTCTTCCCGAGCTTCCTGATGAACATCCCAACCCTTCCGTTTTCGGCTTTGTAGACTGACATTGGAACCCTTTCTCCCCTCTCGTGGAGAATGAAAACAACGAATTGGCCCGGTTTCCACGCCCTGGCGACGTGCGGGGCTTCCACCTCCACAAAATAGTCAATCGGGCTCAAATCCTCCTTCGCGGTAATTCTGTATCCCAAGATGAACACCCCCGTTCACGGGAACAACGTTGTTCACCATAAGTTTTGAACCTAAAGCTTATAGGGTTTTCCTGAACCAAAGGTTTAGAACCCCTCTCCAGCCGAAAGAAGAGAAACAAGCTGGTTTTTTCAGATGGAGTCGCTGGGACAGGTTTATTAGGGGTTGGGAGAAACCCCCTCGGTGGTTAGAATGGTGAAGATCCCCAAGAGTCATCCGCGCTACTGGAGTCTCTACTACCGAGAGAAAATCATCGAGGGAATGGAGAAGGGGATGACCGCCAAGGCCGGTCTAATTGCACACGGACGTGGGGAGGCCTTTGACTACCTGATCGGCGAGAAAACGATAGAGCCTGCGGAGAGGGCAATGATGGCTGCCGTTGCAAAGTTTCTCTTGGCTAAACACCCGGTGATCTCGGTTAACGGCAACGTTGCGGCGCTCGTCCCAAAGGAAACAATTGAGCTTGCAAAAGCCTTAAACGCCAAGCTTGAGATAAACCTCTTCTACAGAACGGAGGAGCGCGTCAGGGCCATAGAGCGGGAGCTCAGGAAGTACGACCCGAACATCGAAATACTCGGGATAAACCCAACGAAGAGGATCCCGGGCCTTGAGCACGAGCGCGGAAAAGCTGATGAAAACGGCATCTGGAAGGCTGACGTCGTTCTCGTTCCGCTTGAGGACGGTGACAGGACGGAGGCGCTCGTGAGGATGGGCAAGTTCGTCGTCACCGTTGACCTCAACCCGCTCTCGAGGAGCGCGAGGATGGCGGACATAACGATAGTTGACAACATAGTCCGTGCCTACCCGAGGATGATAGAGCTTGCTGAGGAAATGAGAAACCTCCCAAGGGAAGAGCTCGAAAGGATTGTCAACTCCTACGACAACGGAAAAACGCTGAGCGATGTTCTGCTCCATATAAGGAACAGACTAACTAAACTCGCGGAAGAAGGGATCTGGAGGAGGAAACGTCTGGACTAAGCTGTCCTTTCGCTTTTTTCAACCAGTGCTCGAAGACCTGATATCAGTTCGTTCTCGTTTTCGGCGTGAGAAACTACTAGGGGTATCTTTTCTTTTTCCGCCAGTCTCACGGCCAATTCGTCAAGTTTCTTGACGCCATGAACGACCACAACGGCCGGTTTAAGGCCCTGAACTCTGACCGCTATCATCGGACTCCTTCCGGTGCTCACCTTGGTAAACACGAGCGCTCTCTCCGTAGTCCAGCCGTAGAGCTTGAGAAACTCTTCGCTGCTCATTTCGAGGATTGCCTTTATGCTGTCGACAACTGTGTAACCGTAGATCCGCCTTTCGAGTTCATCCTTTCTCGTCATGACTTCGCCCTTGACGGCCTCAACCAGTTCCGCTATCGTTACGGGTATTGCGAATTCCCTGATGTCGAGTATCGCGCTGGTGGGAAGCTCGACTCCGATAGTTCTGCTAAAGGCTTTTATGACGTTGCCGCCCCTCTTCTCGTCTATTTCCAGAAGTGCCTCAACAAACTTCTTTATCGTTGCCGCTCCAGGGCTTTTCCTCCTGCCGCCTTCGTAATCGCTTATTACAGAGGAGGAAACACCAAGGTGTTCCGCGAGTTCGGTCTGGCTTATCCCGAATATCTCGCGCCACTTTCTCATTGTCTTTCCGGGGTCAGAGGAGAGCGCTATTTCACCGGCGATCCTTCTCGCGAGAGCTTCCTTCTCTTTCTCTAGCATGTTTTGATGATCCAGTCCAGTGGTTATAAACCTATCGGCAATTGCTGAAATTTGGTCTTAGTTGATCGAGCACCTGTCAACTCACCATGGGAGCCCGAAGGGCGCTAATGGAAAAAACACGCTCGAGAACGGCGAGTTTGGGAGCAAACCCACCCGAAAATGAACCCTTCTAAAACACATGCTTCACTTTGATGAAACTTTTCACCAGAAAAGTTTCTCCGCCAGCGCTTGCTTTGCAAGGGCTGTAATGGTGGGCCCGCGGGGCTTCGAACCCCGGACCTCCCGCTTATCAGGCGGGCGCTCTGACCAGGCTGAGCCACGGGCCCGCGAGAATTCTGGTGCCCCGGCCGGGATTTGAACCCGGGTCGCGGGATCGAGAGTCCCGCATGATTGACCGGGCTACACCACCGGGGCGCGTCCGAGATTAAGGGTGAGGGAGGGTTTAAAAAGTTTTCGGATCGAGGAGGAGCGCTGCGAGGAGATGTGCCAGCGCCCAGGCAACTCCGATCCCCGTTATACCCTGCCTTGTCAAGAGGAAATAACCGAGGATAAGGAAGGATAAGCCCCTAACTAGATTTATCGCCAGGATCCTTCCTGCGGCACCCTTAACCGTAAGTCCAGAAATCCCAATGTAGACGAGTCCAAACGGCCCCAGCCCGAGTGCGATCATCTTGAGCATCGGGAGGGCGGCGAGGTAGTCCCCACCAAAGATCTCGAGGATTGGCTTTCCAAGCCAGAAGATGCCGACAACGGCGAGGACCCAGTAGGAGAGTACGAGAGCAAGTGATTTTCTGAAAAGCGCCTTTTCCCCGTCCCGTATAAGG
This sequence comes from Thermococcus gammatolerans EJ3, assembly GCF_000022365.1. NCBI lineage: Archaea > Methanobacteriati > Methanobacteriota > Thermococci > Thermococcales > Thermococcaceae > Thermococcus > Thermococcus gammatolerans. Next base: position 391,728 of record NC_012804.1, read on the forward strand.
ATAGTTGAGAGTGCCACTATTGGAGTCATCATGAGGTTTCCGATGGTGAAACCTATGTAATAGTAGCCAGTCCGCGCCTTCCCAAGCTCCACGAGGACTATCGTTGGCATCAAATAGAGGGGGAGCACGTTGACGATGGATCCAAGGTAGTTGCTCAGGGACAGCGCGAGACTTTCTTTTATGAACTCGACATCGATTGTGAAGGAGACCTGCTCCCGGAACTCAGTCAGTCCCAAAGCCGAAGCGATGGCCAGGCCGAGAGAAGTTGCCAGGATCATGCCACTTGCCTTCAGGCCCCGAAAGATGGGCAGAAAAACGACCCTCAGGCCGTACAGGGTGCTCATCTTAACGTACACTTCCGTCCTACAGAGGGGGATGGAGATGAAGCCTAGGGCGTTGTAAAGGGCTCCAAAGAGACCCAGCAAATAGGCTCCTACGATAAGCCCAGGCCTTTCAAAAACCTTTCCAGGGTTCATCAGAACGTACGCGGTCGTGAACCCGGTTGAGAGCAATACCATAGCCGTTACCGTCGTGCCGGCGGCTCCCTTTCCGTAGATCCTGTGGAACCTCACGAGTCCAATGTTCAGCCCGAGTGTGGATAGGGCGAAAACCAGGTTCATGAAGGATACGAGTGCCGAGGCAGTACCTATCTCATCCGGAGGGTACAGTCTGGCTGCAAAGAGCCAGAAGAGGAGGCCGCTGAGGGCCATTATTATAGTTCCGAGGGTCAGGTCGGTCGTTGACCTTAGGAGAGCCCTCAATCCCACCCATCCGACCTCCTGAAGACTCCCCTGTCGAGGATGACGTTGTCCCTGAGATATGTATACCTTATCACGACTCCCTTAACCTCTGGGGGTATCTTGAACTCATTCATCCCTGAGACGTTGTAAGCCCGCTGGAATACCATCTTCCCCGAGTCCGTGTAACCGTATACCCTCAGGGTGTTTCCGGTCGCGTTTTCGAATTTGAGAATTCCTTCCTCACGGACGAGGGCTACGTTTGGGTGAAGGAGCCGGAAGATCTTGACCATCCCACCGTCCGTGTAAACGAGCGTGTAATCCTTGGGGTAATTGTTCGTGAACATGAGCCTCGCAAACGGAGTCCTAAACGTCTCCCCATCCATTAATACAGCGTAGCCGTAGTTGAAGTTGACGTACAGGTAAGCGTTGCCTGCTTTTTTCCCGGTTACGTTTGCGATGTAGACTCCGTTTTTATCTTCTATCCACGTTTCGTTGGGTATGAACTGAGCACCTCCAGCGTTAACGAGCACGTCCCACGTTTTTTCATTCTTCCTTACGGCCACTTGGTAGTTACCGTTCCGGAATATCACGGTGTCCCCGTAGGCCTCCCCGAAGGGTAGGAGGATGAGGACGTAACCGTTTCCCTGACCGGCGGTTGCTTTGAGCGAGCCCCACTTGAGCATCGTGTCGAGGGAAACCGTGACGTAATCCACCCCGAGCTCCAGGAGATCCTCCTTTGTAGTTTTCCCCAGGTAGAACGTCGAGACCAGCTCGCTCGGCGTCCCCTGTGCGACTGCCGCCCTGTGAGCAAAATAAGTGACCCAGTGGCCGTGATCCCACCAGGTGAGTACTATGTCGTTTTCATTCGAGCTGCCTTCCAAGTACTTCAGGGCAGTTTCCCAGTGCTCATCGACTATGGGTTTCACCTCGTACGTGGCCTTTACGGAGTGGTAACCTCCTATGAGCAACAGAACCGCAACGGCGAGGATTCCGAAGGGGCGGGCATCATTCTTTGTCAGTTTGAGGAACTCTGCCCCACCGATGCCCCCAAGGAGGGCAAGGCCAAAGGATCCGAGGAATAGGAAGCGGGTCCAGTACAGGGGAAGCAGAAGCAGTGGGAGGGCCGAACCGAGGGCGAAGGCGTCACAGAGCTTCGGCTTTCTCAGGGAGAGCGGGTAGAGAAGAAGGAAGAGCAGGAGCACGTGGTAGGCCGTCTTGATGTCCCACCACCCGGGTCTTGACATCTCAGCCGTTGCCGCCCCACCGAATGCACTTAGCCCGGCCGAGAGTATCTCCAGCGTGTTCCCGTACCTCCAGAGCAGCCCAGTGAAAACGAGAACAGTAACCGTTAGCGTGCCAGCGGTTCCGATCTTTCTGGCCTTCTCCGGAATTTTTGACTTAAGGACCCACAGCAGGGCGATCATTAAGACAGTCGCTGGGAGGATAATGAGGAGATGGAGACCGAGGTAGGCATCTTGAAGGGGCCCGGGGCTTATTCCTGTGAGCTTTAGGAGCTTTTCCCCCTGCCAGTTCTCCACCCAGAACATCCCAAAGCCAAAGACCCTGCCAAGGAGAGAGGCTACAACGGCCGCTATTCCCGTTGAGAGTGCCATTAGAAGGCCGTCCATTAAGTCCTTTCCCCTCAGGAAATAGTAGGCTGAAATGCCGAGCGCAACGAATAGTGGGAGAACGAGAACGATGTAGTAAGCGCTCCAGAAGGCGCTTGAAAGTCCCCCGGCGAGGCCACCCAGTGCGTAAAACGTTGCTTTTCTTCGGAGGTTTTTCTCAAATAGGGCGAAGGAGAAGAAGAGGAGCACGAGGGAGTACCAGAAGAGGGCGTAGTTATCACCCCTGTAATAGTTCGACATGGATCTGAAGATGTGTCCAAAGGTTAGGGCCAGGATGAGAGCGGAGAGCAGGGCAGCCTCCTTGGAGTGTATCCTCTTAATGGTGTAGTAGAGCGCCAGAACGGTGAGAGTTCCAAAGATTGGGGGGGTTAATTTGAACGCGCCGTAGACGGACAGACCAGCCCATTTCCCCAGGATGTAGACGGTGTAGGGCGCACCCCACAGACCTTTGGGGTGAAAGTGGTTTATCAGGAAGCCCCACGGGCCGAGGGCGTAGGGGAAATAGTTCACCCACCCGTGCTCCGTCACGTACTGGAGATATGCCAGATGGAAGTACGGGTCGTAGCCTATCGGGTACTTGAGCCTGTAGGGGATAACCCGTATGAGGAACGCGATCAGCGCTATGAGTGCGGGAGCAAGGTGGTGTGGGGATTTAAGCCGTTTAAGTGCGGCGGTTTTTTCTTTCTTGTTGCCCCTTTCAATTTCGCCCTTCTTCCTTCCTCTCTTTCTCGCCATCCCTGGCACCCGATTCGGATTGACTTCTTCATATATATCTCTGACGGAAACGTTATATTGTTAAAGGCCGTAGGGTGGTCTCGTGGTGATGTCCTTGGAGAAAAAGCTCAAGGCCTGGCTCGGCATCCTGACAGTGCTCGTTTTGATTCTCCTGCTGATCGACGCTGCGGCGGTAATGTTTGCAGTTAAGATCAAGGGAAAAGCGGCTTCCTCTGTTGATCAGGCCATCGAGTCCCTTCAGGATTTGAAGACCAAGACGTTTCAGGTGAAGGTACCGATCCACAAAACGGTAAAGGTTCCCGTGAACACAACCGTCAGGGTGCACGTTTCAAAGACATTCCACGTAAGGATCGAGAAGACGGTTGAGGTTGAGGTGGACAAGAGCTTTGAGGTGAACATCTCCGACACCGTCGATGTTCCGATAAACCAGGAGGTAAGTTTCAACGTGCCCATCGATCAGGTCGTTAACGTGCCGATAAACACGGTAACGAGGGTACACATAGTTCAGACAGTCAACACCACGGCCTACAACAGGGAGAAGAACCTCACCCTCAACGTGACCGTTCCCATAGATAAATGGGTAGACGTCCCGATAAACACCACTGTTAAGGTTCACATAAACACCACAGTTCCCGTCACGACCTTGGTGAACACTACCACCTCAGTTCCAATAAACACGACCGCAGTCGTTCCGTTTCACGACAAGCTGGAAGTGCCCATAAACACGACCGTTGATGTGCCCTTTGACGACTACTTCGACGTTCCCATAGACCAAGAGCTCGAGGTTCCCATCGATATGGAGTTCACGATGAACCTAACGGCCGAGGAGCTGGGCCTCAATGAGATGATAGACCAGGCCGTTCAGATGCTCGAGGAGATAAAGGCAGGTCTCGGGTGAGGGTTAAACCTAAAAGTCCACTCCTTCAATTTTTTCCAGGTGAGGTGATGGACGTTTCAGTAATTCTGCCGACGATGAACGAGGAAGAGGCAATAAGGGTAGTTCTCCCCAGGATAAAGGGCGTCCTCGATGGAATGGGACTCGATTATGAGATCATAGTAGTGGACAAGAGCAGTGATCAAACGCCTGAGATAGCCAAAGGGCTCGGTGCGGTAGTGGTCAGACAGAGGGGTAGGGGTTACGGAGATGCATATCTTGAGGGGTTCAGGAGGGCCAGGGGGAAGTACGTCCTAATGCTCGATCCCGACGGGAGCTACGATCCCGAGGACATACCTGCAATTTTGGAACCCCTTCTTAAGGACGAGGCTGACTTCGTGATCGGTTCTCGCTTAAAGGGTGAGATGGATCCGGGGGCTATGCCCTGGCTTCACAGGAGGATCGGCAACCCCCTCCTGACGTGGGTCTTGAACCTGTTCTTCAAGGCCGGAATTTCGGACGCCCACTGTGGCATGAGGGCCATAAAGCGTGACGCCCTTGAAAAACTCCCCCTCAAGTGTAAGGGCATGGAGTTCGCCAGCGAGATGGTGATAGAGGCGGCGAAGCACGGGCTCCGCATAAGGGAGGTCCCGATACGATATCATCCCCGGATAGGGAAATCAAAACTGAGCTCCTTCAAGGACGGCTGGCGGCACCTCAGACTGATGCTCCTATATTCCCCGACCCACCTTTTCCTGATCCCCGGGCTCCTGCTTCTCACCCTCGGTCTTTTCCTCCTGGCATACACCTACGTTTTCGAGCCTATAAGGCTCCACACCATGATACTCGGCTCCCTTCTCCTTATCACGGGGACTCAGGTTCTCGGCTTCGGCGTCTCGGCCAAGGTTTACGCGGTTAAGGAAGGTCTTGAAAAACCGGATCGGATTACGGGCTTCTTTATGAGGTATTCCATCCTCGAGGAGGGCCTCTTGGTTGGGGGGATTCTCCTGCTCATGGGTCTCGTCTTGGGTGTTAGGCTGTTCCTCCAGTGGAGGAATGCCAACTACGGTGCGCTGTTCCACATTCAGGAGGCCATCCTGATACTGACCCTCATAACCCTCGGCCTTCAGGTGGTCTTCTTCTCCTTCTTCATCAGCGTGTACATGCTCAAGGAGGGTTAGCCTTGCGGATCCTCATAGTTTCCCCCTATTTCCCCCCTGAGGGTGGTGGGCTTGAGAGCTATGCAATTGCCATGGTCGAAGAGCTCTCGAAAGAACACGAGGTTCGGGTTATATGTATGAGCAGGTTTGGTTCATCGAAAGAAACCCTGCGGGTTCAGGGAAAGGCCGTACCTCTCGAGCGCGTGAAGGGCTTTGTCCTCTCGAATACACCCCTGAGCCTGAGGTTCACTCTGAGGCTTTTTTCAATCGTCAAAAACTGGAGGCCCGACCTGATAATAGCCCACACCCCCGTTCCCTTCGCCGCGGACGTCGCCGCCCTCGCCTCCGCTCTCTTCGGCGTTCCCCTCATAATCGTATACCACACCCTCGGATTGAGGAAGGGGGCCCTCCTTGATGTCATTGCCTCAATTTACTCGAAGACCCTCGAGCGGTTTACTCTCTCTCGGGCGGCGCTTTTGGTGGCGGTTTCTCCGTCGGTCAGGAATTACCTCAGAGAAACGGGCTTTCGTTCCGTTGTTGTCCCTCCTCGACCGAAGCTGGAACTTCTCAGCGCGGCTCAGAAGAAACTTCCCCCTAAGGAGAAGATCGTCCTTTTCATCGGTCAGCTCTCTTCCTTCCATCGCTTCAAGAACTTTGAACTCCTCCTACGGGCCTTCGCTCAGGCCTCGAGGGACCATCCTGACTGGGAACTGTGGGTCGTTGGAGGTGGGGATGAACTGCCGAAGTACCGCACCCTCGCCCGGGAGCTCGGTCTGAGCAAAAGAGTCAGGTTTTTCGGTCCGGTCTCCGATGCAAAAAAGCTTGCCGAGATCTATTCCAGGGCCTCAATCGTGGTTCTTCCTTCATCCTTTGAGTCCTTTGGGCTTGTCGTTATTGAGGGAGCCATCTTCGGTGCCATCCCCCTTGTTTCGGGTGCAGTGGCGAAGAATATCTTTCCTCTATATCCTGGGGTTGGCAAGGCCTCTTACGTGTTACGGCAAAAGGCGGAGCTTTCTTCGATGTTAAGCGAGCTGTTTGGGCATCCGAAAACTTTAAAAAAGCTTTCTGCAATGCTGCGGGAGACTGAGGGATCCAGGAAATCCTTCAAACGGTTTAGATACATCAGCGTTCTTTTAGAACTCAATCTTTTGGAAAAATTTTGAAGATAGTGGGCGTTTTTTCGTGAAATTAGCTTCCGTGCCTTCAATTATTAAATAATGCTCGGTAATCCGGCGAAAGGTTTATATTTATCTGGTGGCCTATAAGGTATTGGCCTTCCATGAGGCCGGCCTCAAAGAGTGGCAAAAAAGGAAGGTAGGTGAAGTAGTATGAATAAGCGCAGGAAAGCGCAAATTTTTAGCCTGATGCTGGCATTTTTAATGCTGGCATCAGTCATTCCAGGGACGTTCCTCAAACCAGTGAGCGCTGCTGGTTACATTACTAGTGTTAGTGCCGAGACTAACTACGGAGATGGAGTTCTGTTTGCAGGATTCCCGTACTTCGTTAACGTAACAATTAACGCGAGCTCCAGTACTTTCGCAAACGTTACCCTCTACTACGAGTACCAGGATGGACACAACGTTACAGTGTACTCGAGAGTTGTTCCGATAACATCTCCCCCAGGATCAATAAACGTCCTCATAAACTCGAGCGACCCGACTGATGTTCCTCCGGAGTATGAGAAGGTGCCGCAGGACGTCAGCAAGGTCTACCTCATCGTCTACGAGTACGACATAGCCAACGGCAACATCCCGGGAACCAACAGGACCTTTGAGTTCGACGTTAAGTTCCCGTTCACAGTTACCTATACGATTCAGAGCTCTCCCTCAGCTAACTGGCAGGCCTACTACTGGAACGGAAGTGCTTGGGCAGATGACCAGGCCTTTGTCGGAATGCCGTTTGACATCAAGGTTACCATCAAGTACAACAGCACACTCATCGGAAGTGGAGTTACCCTTCCCGATCCGAGCAACCTCACGGTTATACTGGCAAACCAGACCCCTGTGACTTGGTATCATGTAGGCACCGGCACTGAGAGCAATGGTCAGATTGCACTGCAGTTCGAGAATGCGAACCTCTCAACTGGAGAATATAACTTCTCCGCAACAGGCCTCGTTACAAACACCCCAATACTCAATGGTGTCCTTGAGAGGATTGTTGTTGAGGACAATGAGAACAACCTTGTTAACTCGATCCACACGTTCCACATCTGGCCACTTGTTATGGAGATAACCAACGTTGAAACCCAGCCGCCAACCCTCTATCAGAACCTCCCGTTCAACGTCACCCTCACTGGCCAAGTGTTTGCCAACATTAGTGGTACGCTCCACAACTTCACCATCGTGGGTTCGAGTTTAGAGGGCAGAGAAGCAAAGATTGTGGACTCAGATGGTAACAGCCACACCATGACGTTTGGATTTGCAACTGGCTTAGTTCCGAACGGTGGAATAGGAACTGCCCACTGGACAAACGTCCAGTTTAGTGGAACATACTTCAATGCTACATGGGCAGACAACATCCTATATATCCCAGTAGAGCCATTTGGTGCGGGTTACTATTATTATCCACGTTATAAGACAATAGACTATCAGTATAACCCGATACCCCTTAACTACTGGAACCTCAACGTTATCACCAGCGTGACCATCAACGGCCAGAGCTCGAGCGTCTTCTACATCAACGTCCCAGGTGAGCTCAACATAAGCGTCTACTACGATGACACCAACTACTACAACCTCACCACAACTGCTAACTATGAGGTACTTCTCAACGGCAACGTCATCGACAGCGGAACCATCAACGTTGTCAACGATACCGGCTGGACAGTCACCACGATCACCCCGGACGAGCTCGGCATGATCAGCGTTAAGGTCTGGGATCCGGTCTACCACCCAGATCCAGCTTACAGCCCGCAGATTGAGGTCAGGGACTGGAACGTTACCAGTGACTACCTCGTCTACTACCACTACGGTGGATCAATCTACCCAGGAAAGGTCTTCTACGTTGGAGTTCCTTCCGACCTGTGGGTCAACGCTACCTACACCCTCGGCGTAAACCTCACCTCCAGCGTCAACGTCACCGTCTACGATGAGCACAACAACATAATCAACAGCACTATCATCCCGATAACCAACAACTACGGTGCGGGATTCGTGCTTCACAACTTCGTCCCGCCGCAGATCGGCTACGTCACCGTCAAGGTCTACAACGGCACCTACAAGGTCTGGACTACCTACGTGATCCCCATCAAGGACTGGGGCATCTACGTTGACAGCACACCGGAGAACCTCACCGTCGGCAAGTCAGTTCCGCTTACGGTCGAAGTCAGGGAGAGCCTCTACTTCCCAGGTGAGAGGGACGCCAACGTAACCCTGTACCTACCCGACGGTACTGTCAAGACCGAAACCGTTACCCTTGAGGGAAGCACATACACTGGCAATGGAGGGTACTATGGAGTTGTCACGTTCACTAATGTTACTCCAACCCTTCCTGGTCTCGCTAAGGTTGTCGTTGAGGATCTAACCTCTGGCAAGACCGCCGTCAAGTACATCCCGGTTTACCCGAACGGCGAGGTAACCGGCAGGTGGATCGACGTCAAGGTTACCCCCGAGAAGACCCCGGTTTACGCTTACGTTGAGAACTCCCTCAGGATTGACGCCCAGTACTACTACAACATGGGCGATGGCGCTTACAAGGACGAGGTTAACAGCTACGTCAACATAACTATCATCGATGCCGACGGCAGCACTTACAAGCTCAGCAACGTTCCGGTCGTCAACGGCGTCGTTACCATACCCAGCTACCAGCTTCCGGTCAACGGAACCAGCCCAATCTACGTCGAGCTCGTTGATACGATCAACAGCAGCATCCGCGGTGTTGCTGAGATACCCGTCCAGAACTGGCAGGTCACCTTCGACATAACCCCGGACTTCGTCTACCAGTACGTTGACAGCATAGCAAAGATAACCGTCCACGTTCCGGCCGGCGTCGCCGTTGACGTCAACGTCAGCGGAACCGTTTACACCGGCGTCACCGACGGCCAGGTCATAAGCATACCGATAGTTGACCCGACCGAGGCCATAGACGTTAACGTCGTCGCGACATACCACAACGCCGTTGCCGGCAAGGACTACGAGGTCGGAAGCGCGAGCAAGACCATCGAACTCAGGGGCTGGCACGTTGAGCTCTCCTACAGCCCGAGCGTCATCTACACCCACATCCCGGACACCCTCGTCGTCAACGCGGTAGCCGTCGACAACGAAACGGGTGAGATACTGCCGTTTGAGCTCGATGTTGCCCTCTACAACGAGACACTCGACGTAGTTGCCACTGGCACTAACACCGTCAGTGTCTCAATTCAGGACGACGTTGGTGCTGGACTGACCTACTTCGTTACAGTTAGCTATGGCGCTCACGAGATGGTCACCTACGAGCCAATACTCATCGACACCCACGACTGGGCCATCGATGTCACCAAGACCATAACCTCAAGCGCCTACAGCGGAACTGACTACCTCTGGGCAGGAGTTCCGGCCCAGATAACCTTCAGCGTCGTTACCTACGACCTTGACACCGAGGAGCAGATCAACCTCCCGGTCAGCATACCGATCAACGTTACTTACAACGGCTACACCTACACCGGAACCGACTCTATAACGATCAACCTCGCCTCACCAGAGCCGGCCAGCGAGGCTTTCCACGTTGAGGCTGCCTACGAGGACATAAGCTACGTCAATGACTTCGTCATCCCGGTCAAGGACTGGAGCATCTACGTCAACGCCTACCCGAGCAAGCTCTACGCCGACCTGCCGCAGCAGCTGACCCTCATAATCGGCTACAGCGCTGGAATCGAGAGCGTCGCCACAGTTGACGTTGGTGGAACCACCTACACCGCCCACGTCGAGCCGGTTGGTGAGGACAGCGCCATAGCGGTCGTCAACGTTGGCGAGGTCGTCGCCTCCGAGGGCTACGTCCGCGTCACTGTCACCGACCAGTACGGCAAGACGGCCACCCTCAAGATACCGGTCGTCAGCTGGGACATCGCGGTCACCTCGAACGTCAACTTCGTCTACACAAACGTCTCAACTGACATCACCGTTGACGTCCACTACAGTGACAGCATGCTCGACGGAAACGCCAACGTTTACCTCGTCCTGCCGGATGGAACCGTGCTGAGCCAGACGGCTATCATCCTCGACGGCAAAGGTCAGGTTACCTTCACCGGCGTTACCGCTGACAGGGCTGGTAACATCACCATCTACGCCGAGGACGCTGCCTCCGGCAAGAAGAGCGACAACATTACGATCGAGGTCCACGACTGGCACATGGAGGTTACCCTTGAGCCAACCGAGTGGTACACCTACCTGCCGCAGGACTACACCGTTGGAATCAAGTACATTGACGATGTTACAGAGGGTATAGCGGACATTGACTCAACTGTGGAGGTTAGCTACAACCTCACAGGTGTCACCGGCAGCGAGCTCGTCGACGTCACCGGTGGTCAGGGAGAGGTCACCTTCACAGGCCTCGCTACTGAGAATGCTGGCGTCGGAACCTTTACTGTAACGGACGCTGCCCACGGCAAGAGCAGAATCGTCAATGTAACCATCCACGGATGGAACGTCCTCGTCACTTACCCGGAGGAGCTCTTCGTTGCTCCGGGCTACAAGAACCCGGTCGTCGTTGGCTTTGAATACATTGCCGATGACAACAGCACTGTTCCGTACACTGGCAACACTACCATAACGATTGAGCTCCCCGGCAACATAACCCTCAGCGCGAACGTCAACGCCAGCCCGGTTGACTTTGGAATGATCGAGCTCAACCAGACGGGCGTTGGAACCATAACCGTTGTTGCCAACGACTACCCGGCCATCAGTTTCACTGGCACCATCCAGGTTGAGAACCTCCTCGAAATGAACCTCACCACCAAGAGGATCTACGAGAACGTTCCGACTGAGATCGTCGCCAACATAACCTACAACGGCGGTGACTATCACGAGCTGGAGGTCTACATTGAGGGACAGAACATAACCCTGACCACTACAGACGGTCAGATATGGACTGCCGAGGTCAGCCTCCCAGCTGGCAACTACACGGTCGTTGCCTACGACACAGCTCACAACATTACAGTCACCGACACGTTCCACGTCGTCCCATGGCACCTTGAGATAATTCCAAGCACTACCAGCATCTCTGCGGGTGACCTTGAAGTGGTTAACTTCACAGTCAGGGCCATTGACGATGAGACCAACGCCACCGCTGACATTGACGCTCTAATACACGTGCAGATAACCTTCAGCAACCCAGCACTCATACCGAACGGTACCTTCACCGTTGAGGACTTCAACCTCGTGGACGGCGAGTACACCTTCAACGAGAGCCTATTCGCACCAGCTCCGGGCAACTTCACCGTCAAGGCCATGGCAGTTGACTACGGCAAGTGCGCCAAGACAGTTATCGAGGTCACCGAGCCAACCGTTTCGCCAACCTGGGTTTACGTAGACATAGTCAAGGAGGGCAGCCTTGAGGCTCCAAACGACACAGTTGTCCTCTACTGGTCTGTCGACGGCAGGACGTACTTCCCGGCCTACGACTACCTCAAGCAGGCCATAGTTCAGGTTGACACAACCGTGACTACGAGGGTTGTCTTCCCGCTCTACCCGGTCAATGAGTTCACCCTCTACGTGATAGCTGTTCCGAAGTTCATCGCCGACAAGTACCCGATCCTCACATCCACGCCAATCGATGCCACTGTCACCCACGAGTACGTCTGGTACAACTACTCTGTCACAGTCGTCAACGAGACCATAAGCGCCAGCGCAGTTGTCTACAAGAGGACCATAACCGAAGGCTGGACCTACCAGATCCCGAGGGCTCCCGGTTACATCTCAGTAATCCCACCCGCCTCAGTGCAGGGCATTGCTCCGTACACCGGCTATGAGTTTGTCCACACCGAGGAGCTCGTCAACGACACCGGTAGCGCGAGCTACACATTCACCTTCGAACCGACCGAGTTCATCGAGTTCAACAAGATAAGCACTCTCAGCATCCAGCCTGCTCAGTACGGCTCATACTTCGAGTTCGAGGCAGTGCTCTATGAGAAGTACCTCAACATGAGCGGCCAGTTCGATGAGCAGTTTGAAGCCTTCGAGAGCAACGTCGAGAGCATGGTTGAGAGCCTGCAGTTCCTCAGCGACGATGACAAGCAGGAGCTCATAAACGAGATAATCAACGAGGCCCTCAGCTACAAGGACGACATCATCGGTGCCTATCCGGAGGACGAGATTCCGATCAGCGGCGCTGAGGTACAGTTCCACATCGACAACCCAGCCATAGCGTACCTCGAGCCGGTCAACGCCACCACCGATGAGAACGGCAAGGTCATCGTTAGGCTCTACTCTGCCGCACCAAAGGACGCCACCCCAGAGGAGCTCGTCAACTACATGGGCAGCGTCACCATCTGGGCTACCTATGACAACATGACGACTGACAGCTACACGGTCTCCTTCGGTGGCATCGGTAGCGTATCCGGTGACGTTGTCGACCCGAACAACAACCTCCTGCCTGGAGCCAAGGTCGAGCTCTGGATCAATGACAACGGTGAGTGGGTTATCGCTAAGGACTACGCTGGCAATAACATCACCACCATCACCGACGGCCACGGCCACTACTCGTTCAACGTACCGGCTGCCCCGCAGGGAACCGCCTACAGGGTCGTTGCCTACTACGGAGATGGCACCGGCTACGCGGACGTGATCGTCTATCCGTTCAAGACCAGCACTGCCGACGTCGTTGTCACAACCTACGAGACCACCAACGTTACCGGACTCGGAGCCTTCCTCAGCGACGCCCAGATCCACGACGTCAAGATAGTCCTTGGCAAGAACGCCCTCACATCAGTCGACTACCACGCTATGGACTTCCTCCTCGAGTACATCGGTGTCAAGCCCGTCTACAGTGACAGCGACATCAACGTTGAGGGACTCTCCGCCACCGACATGATAATAGCCGTTGGTGGTCCTGAGGTCAACGACATTACCGCCCACTACCAGGAGCTTACTCCGGTCAGGATGGTCACCAACGCTGACGGTTCAATAAGCATCGTCGTCGACAACGAGACGGTCGCCAACTGGAGCGCCCCGAGCCCATGGTGGAACGTTACCGAGGGCTACTGGGTCATCCAGAGGGTCGTCGATCCGGACACCGGTGCAGTGGTCTACATGATCTACGGTACCGACGCTGACAGCACCTGGGCTGCGGCTTACTACTTCAGCAAGCACTTCAGCGAGCTCAACAACGTCAACTACGTCGTTGGCTACTGGGAGGACACCGACAGCATGATCTACAGCCCAGCGTTCCTTAAGTTCGCCAGCGACGACAAGAACGGATTCAGCCCGACCGATAACATCGGGGTAGTCGTTGAGGGCTGAGGCCCTTCCAACCTTTCTTTTCTCGTTTGTTTATTACAACTCCTTCGGTGGTCGTTTTGATTTCGAAGAATTCTCCAATGGGTAAAACATTGGCTGCTGGTGTGTTTCTCGTGGTATGGTTTGTTATAAGGTTTAGTTCTGGTAGAATAACGACAACCTTCGACGAAGCCTACTATCTCTCAACTCTGAGAATAGGCGGTGTGTACTCGGGAATGATAACCCCCTGTGTTCTGCGGGCGGTTAACGCTATCATTTCTAACCCCGTGATTTCCCTCCTATTAGTCTCGTTGGGGCTGTTCATTGTCTATCCTTTTCTTCTTCTCAGATTCCATAAATCGTTCAGCGGTTATTCATCAATGTCGTTTCCGTTTTTCTTGGCTTTACTCCTGAGCAGCCACCTCCTGTGGTCCTCCAACGAGGTCAGACCGCAGCAGATAGGAACACTAGTGGGTCTGGCTCTTCTTCTGTTTATCCTTAGGGTTCACGAGGAAGATTTACCTAGATTTAAGGTACTCCTCGGGGTCTCCGTTCTGTGGGTCTTGTTGGGCCTTGCCCATATCCTTTCATTTGCAGTGTTTCTTGCCTTAGTCTGGTTCGTGGGCGTTCTTGAACTGATTAGGGGCAGACCCCTAAAGGTTTACTTCCTTTCGCTGGTTCCTTCTTTTTTTGCCCTCTTCCTTCTTTTCATGCCCGGATACGAGACTATGGTCTTCTCGATAAAATGGATGTTCAAGCACTCCACAAACACCCTGTTCCATTTTCTTGGCTGGAACTTTTACTCGTCCCTCCTTCTTGGATGGCTTTTCCTTTTGGTCTCCGGTCCAATTGTTGCCTCACTGTGGAGAAGAACTCCTACTTTCAGTTTGATTCTGGAGAGAATTAGGGGTGAGGTCGTTAGGAGGGCAGGGTTATACACCCTCCTTGGAACCCTTGCAATGCTAGCCCTTATGATACTTCAGTTCTATTTGGGGAGAAACGTTTACGAACTCGTGTACCGCAGTCCTAATTTCATCGTGATAATGCAGGCAGGAAACTTTCTCTTTGGAATCCTCACCATCGCGGGGTTTATCGGATCGCTCAATGAAAAACGATCCGACTTCAGTAGGGAGGTTCTCGTCTTCATGGTAGTTCTAATGGTTTTCGCCCTTCTCGTCTCGACGGTGATGCCTGCCAGCTTCGGAAGCTTTGGCTTCAGAAACTGGATGATCCGAATGTATCAGTACTTCGTCGTGTTCTCCCTTCCCTTTGTAGCGCGTGAGATCGAGGCCTTGTTGGGCAGCCTACAATGGCGTAGGGCATTTGTTTTCATATTAGTCTTTGGGATCACAGCTAGTGTTCTAAACGTTAGCCGTCCTCCCATCGCTTATAACTACCCCTACTACTGGACAGGGTGCGATCTTGAGCTGCTGTCCCGGGTGGGTCCGGGGTTTGTTTATAAGGGGGATACCCTCACTCCCCCTGAGAATTCCCTTGTGCTATCGTTCCTAGGGTGGGCCTATGGAAACCGCATTGAGCCCTATCCGGGTAACGTGGAACCTCTTCCAGAATCCGATCTCTGCGTCTCAGACCTGTGCCATTCTCCTTATCCCTACAGGGAGATCCCCCTGACTTCAGTGAACCTATCCCGTGCGACAATTGTTACGGGAAACATTCCTCCGGATCTTGTGTCTTGGATTCGCTCTCTCTTTCACATTAGAGGAGAAGGAGACCCCGTTCTTGCTTTGGGCAACTCCACCTTAAATCCTCTGATTTCAAAACTTGAGTCTCAGTACTTCCTCCCGGTGGTGGTCAACTACTCGGTAATTACTGGCCCCCACTTCAGGTACTATTTCGCCATCAGGGAGGGAAGGATAAAGGGGGACGTTGACCGCTCGATGTTCGTCGTTCAGGCGGTCTTAGTAAACGACACCCCCGTGATCGTCATCAGCTCACCTTCCCTGGACGGTGTTGCCGCCGGGCTCTGGTTACTCAAAAATGAAATCCTCCGGAACAGAACGAAGTGGGGGAATGTCTCCTTTGTAGTTGGTGAGTGGGATGAGATGGATGGAAGGGTTCTCCCTATTGTCAGGGCTTACTCCGGTGATAAAAACGGCTTCAGTTATGGGGACAGGATAAAAATTCTGAGAATCGGAACGGTCGGAAAGCCCTGACCGGTCATCATATTTCAGTGTCCTGGCTTCTCGTCATCCCGAGAGGATGTCACTCCTTTCCCAGCTTCTTGAGGGCCCTCTTGCCCTTTGGCCGGCCACCCCTAAAGAGCCAGCCGTGTGCCTTGTTAACGTGCCTTATGTAGTCCCTGCTCTTCCTGAAGACCATACCGCAGCGGGGGCAGCGATAGTAGAGCTCGCCATCCCTATCGATGAAGGTGATGGCCTTAAGCTCCACCATCCTCCCACCTCCGATTCTTCCCCGCATTTCCATTTTTTAAAGGTTGCGCTAGGCCCATATCCTGTTGCCCTTGACTTTGAGGTATCCCAGGGTTTGGAGCTCCTTTAGGAAGCTCTCAATGGTCTCCTCGTCAAAGTACACCTGAACGGTTTCCCTTTCCCCTTCAACGCTCAGGGGTTCCATTTCGAGGAGTTTCTCTATCAGTTCGTCTTTTCTCCGTGTCCGCTCTGCCAATCTTAGAATCACGTCTGCCAGGACGGATCTTGCTATACCCACGAACATGGCCTCAACGTAGCTTTCCTCCGTCGAGTACTCCCTCGCTATTTCGAGTGCAGCCTCGATGAGCTCTCTATCAACCTCAAGTACCTCAACGTAGTAGGCTTTCATCATGGCTACCTCTGTTATCATTCTCGGACTGAACCTTTTCTCCAGTTCCTCGAGATTTTCTCCAAGCTCGTCGAGAGGAAATCTGAGTTCTATCTCAAGATCCTCTAGCGGCGGTTTTGAAACGACTTTTAATTTTTCTCCTTTCTCCTCAATTGCCCCCTCACTCGCCAGGGCCTCCAGAAGGGCTAGACCCCCGTCCATCTCCTCAAGAAGCTCTTCTGGGCTGATTTCCTCCCCTATCTCCCTTGATAGAAAAACCCTTTGATAAACTCCACGAATGGAGTGAAGTGCCTCCTCTACGGGTGGGATACCCTCAGCCTTTTCAAAGAGTTCCCCGTACCTGCCAGCGATGATTACATAGTGCGATACTTCCTTTCTAACCTCTTCTATCTTTCTGTTCATTATCCCAGCCCTGCTCAGCTGCCTTGAGAGCTCGTTCATATCATCCTTTGAGAGAACCTCGAATCTCATCCAACCACCTATAATAGGTTTCCCGTTAAAGTTAAAAAGAAAACGGCCATTAAGCGTTCCTTTCCTCCTCTGGCTCGCCTCTTCTTCTGCTCTCGTTCCTAATGACCTGTATCACATAGTCAATGAACTTCCTGACTTCCTCGAGTTCTTCCTCAGGAATATCCTGGATTTTCCTGTTTTTGGTCTTGTAGGTGAGCAACTTGAGAAGTGCGAGCCTTCCGAGAGCCGTTTTGGTGCTTATCTCACCGTTCTTCCAGTCGCGCCATATGGCATTGGCTATACCGTAGAACTCTGGGATGCTGTCGAGTCCGGGATCGCCGACATCTATGACCTCTTTTCCTAAGTACTTGTAGCGCTTCTCCTTTTCCTCTTTGGTGAACTCTTTGATTTTGCCTTTGATGTACTCGTGAACCACGATATCACCCCCTTGGGTTCTTCACTTGTTTATTAACTTTCAGTTCTTAAAAGTGTTCCGGGGGCAATTGGTGTTGTTCATTTCGTATTTCTCTCCAGATGGCACCGAGGATGAGTAGAGCTCCAAGGTATCCCTCGGGACTGAGGGGCTTTCCGAAAACCAGGAGAGAGGCAATGTGCCCGAATATTGGCTCGGTGGAGTAGATAAGCGCCGCTCGGTAGGCCTTGATGTACTTCTGATACTTGATCTGAAGGGTGAAGGCAAGAACTGTTGCGAAAGCGCCCGTGTAGAGTGCTCCGAGCCAGGGAACTGAATTTCTCCAGAGCGTAAGCTCTCCAGTGATGGTTATGTAAAGCGTCGATAAGATGAAGTTCCAGAATATCTGCCAGAAGGAGAGGCTAAGATAATCGTTTTCTCCAAATCTCTCGACGAGTACTATCTGGAAAGCGAAGCTCACAGCACACAGCACCGTTAGTAGATCTCCATAGTTAAACTTCAGGGAGGCCCCGGAGATCAGATAAAGACCAAGCAGGGCGAGAAGTAGTGATTCCACATCTCTCCTTCTTATCCTCTCCCCAAGGATGAAGTATGCCACGAATGGTGTAAAAACTACGTAGAGGGATGTTATAAAGGCTGAGTTGGAGGGGGTTGTGTATTTGAGTCCCACAATCTGGAAACCATGCCCTAGAAACAGTGTAACGCCAAGGACAAAACCCCTCCAGAAAGTGCTCCATCTCAACGTTCGTCTCCTGAAAATGAGGAGCATTAGCAGAGAGGCAATACCAAACCTGTACACTAAAAACGTCATCGGCTCGGAGTAGTTGAGGCTTACCTTCATGACCGGAAATGTTGAACCCCAGATCGCTGTTATGCCCAAGAGTATCGCTTCTTCCCTCTTCATACGCCTTACCCTTACTCCTTCGTTCTTTTCCTGAACCAACGTTTCTAAACCTTTGGTTTTGGAGACGCTTTTAAGGTTTCCGTTGGATCTTCCGATGAGGTGGCGAAGATGCCGAAGTACAAGGACATGCCTGTGAAAATATCGGGAATCCGAGTTTCCCCAACCAAGATGAAGGTGGTGGGGAACGGCTTTGAAATAGTGGTGGATAAACTTGGTGGTGAAGCTCCAAGCCCGCTCCACTACCAGCTCGCAGCGCTGGCGGGATGTCTGAACATAGTCGGCACTCTAGTTGCCAAAGATCTAAAAATCGATGTTGAGGGCATGGAGGTTGAAATCGTCGGAATATTCAACCCCTCAAAGTTTATGGGGGTCGATAACGGCAGGGCCGGCTTTAAGGAGATAGATGTGACCATTAGGGTCAAAACGGACGCTGATGAGGAAACCCTGAAGAAATGGCTCAGCCTCGTGGAGGAACGCTGTCCAATAAGTGACAACTTGGCCAACCCGACACCCGTCAGAATAGAGATTGAGAGAGAGTGATTCACTCACCGGGTCCGTTAATGCATGACATGTTCATGGCCAAGAGCATCTCCACATAGCCACTCTCAAGGTTTCTTTTTATCCTCTTGGAGAGCTTTCTCAGTTCGTGTTCATTGAGAGGTTCTTTGCTTTTTAGCCACTTTATGAGGCCATCCCTCCTGTCTAGAATTACAACTTCTCCTTCTGGGATCAGGGGGACGTAGTTCATCTTAACCCCGTAAAGTTCTTCGGCAAAGGCAAGCTTTGCCCTCAGGAGTTCTAGGTAGTTGGCCAGATCCTCCCCGAGGAGTTCTCTTACAAGCCTCTTCATTCTTCCACCAGCTGTACTTTGTTGGACAGGTTTATTAACCTATCGGGCAGATGTGGGTAGGAAAGGTGATAAAGCTCAATAACGTATCACGCCCGGTGAGACCATGTTTATGAAGTACGCCCACCATTTTCACGCCTATCAGCCTGGCGATATAGTTTACGTCAATGACGGTGACGGCTCCGGGCCGATAGAGTATGAAGAGAGAAAAAGCCCCGTTGCAGTAAGAATCGGCGATGAAGAAGTCAGGGGTGAGAACTGGACGAGGGCTATGCTCTACTCCTACGAGAGGATCTCCGAGGTTCTGTCAAGGCTTAAAGGGGTCAGCGTCGATATCGAGCCCTTCACTTTTTTCATGCTTCTCCGCTACCAAAAAAAGGCCCTCGAAGAAACCGTCGAGCTTTTTGAATCAATTGACGCGGTTCCAACCGTTCCGTTTCACCCGATAATGCCCCACCTCGATGAGTTCGAACAGAAAATCCTCGCTAGGGTTTCCTTTGACTTCTACGCTCCTCTAATCGGGGATAAGCCGGTAATCGGCTACTGGCTCCCGGAGGCCGTGATAACGGGAAAAACCGCCCAGCTCATCGAGTCATTGACCGAGAAAAAGCTCGTCTTCCTGCTCGATGAAAGGCAACTACTCTACGACTTTCCGCAGGCGAAGTACTCCTGCAACCGCTACGGTAACTCCTTCGTTTTCGGTCGTGAGTGGAGCCTGAGCGACGCCTTCGCCTTCAACACCCTCGACGTCTCCGGGCTGGTAAACGAGACCCTCTCGCGGAGGGACGAATACAAAGAGAAGCTCGGCGTCCCCTATCTCATTTTCACCGCGAGCGACCTTGAGAGTCTGCTCGGTAATCCGGCACAGCTAGACCGCTTCGTTGCGTGGATGGATGCTCTTGGGAGAAGCAGAGTTGAGAGGATCTCTGCTCCTTCCTTCGTCTGGAGGAAGCTCTCCAGCGAGTTCAGGCGCCTTGAGGGTGAATGCTCCTTCGAGATGCCGGTTAAGGACTACTCGAGCTGGAGCGACTACTTTGATCTGAGCCTTGACGGCAAGACGAGCGACTCGCGCTGGCTCGGTTACAGGAGGGTCGATGGGCGGGTCTTCGCGAGGGAAGTAGACGGAAGGAAAATCTCCCAGCTCTGGAAGGTCGCCTTCACGCGCCTTTTCGGCGAGCTCAACAGAACTGTGAGGCTCGGCGTTTTAACGGGCCTGAAAGAGCTTAACGCCGGCCCAGAGGAGTTCCTGGTCAGGTACGCGAGGATCTTCTTCAGGGACTACTACGGTTACTTCGGCATTGAGACCTCTCTCGACTACGTGCTTGAGCCTGCCGGTGGAGACAGAAATGCTCTGAAGCTCGGAAGGATTTACTACCTTATGCTCCTCGCCAACCACTCCTGCCCGCGTTTCTGGGAGAACCTCGACACTCGCGTTGCCTTCTCCAACGTCTCAGTAATGGCGAAGGCTCTGATTGAGCTGATGAAGTATTTCGAGGGAAGCGAGCTTTGGAGTCTCTTCCTCGGAGCCTATCTAAAGCTCCTCAACTTCGAGAACCTCTACCACCTCTGGAAACTCTCCGCAATGCCCTCAATGGAAGGATGGGAGACAAGCGAGAAGGCCTGGCACGAGGCCTTGAAGCCAGAGGTCCCGACTAGCGGCTACAACGTCGTGACGAGGGCCGCGCTCTACGTAGGAAAACGTGACCTTAGAGGTGACTTGAGGGGCATCATCGAGGGCTACAACCTCGAGTGGGCCGTTGCGGATACCGGTCACATTGCAGGTGAGAAACACGGTCTCTGGGAGAATCCCCAGTACTGCGAGCACGGGCGTTAACCTTTAATGTTCCATTTTTCCCTGCTTAGGAAGAGATACGCCTCCTCCTCCAGCTCCTTGGGAACGTAGTTTAACAGGATATCCGCCCTCCTGATTGCGTCCCTTATTCCTTTTCCGAGCGATACCTGGTTCTTTTCGAGAAGTTCGATGATAACATCCACGACGCTCTCCCGGACGAGCTTTTCCGAGTAGAGCCTTTTCCCTATTAGCCAGACCTTTTCATTTTTCCTGTAGAAGTCCCGCCCCCGCTCGGTGAAAAACTCCGGGCCGGGTTTAATTTTCACCCTCTCGCGCCTTTCCCTGTCGAGTTCGAGCATTATGAAGGCTCTGCCTTTTCTCCCGACGTCCCAGCCGAGGACTCCGAAGCCTTCCCTCTCAAGGGTCCTCTCAAAGCCCCTCGCGCTCCTCTCCAGCTGGGGTAAAAGGACATCGTCCACCATATCGGGGACATTGATCAGGAGCGTTACAAGGGCTGTTCCCCTCTTCCTCAGCTCGTCGAGGTAGCTCCCCTTAGGCTTCTCCGGTGGGAAGAAGAACCCGACCGAGGGATTCTCAAGGAACTCTATGCTCTTGAAGTAGAAGCGCCCGTACTTCTCCCAGCTCAAGTTGGCCGAAACGTTCCGCCTCGGGTCGACGGGGTCTATCACTATCAGAGGTCTGTCCTCCTCGGTTTCCCTCTTCACGGTCTTGAGCGCAACCTCAGGCTCTTTTCTCAGCCAGTTCTCTGGGTCTATTATCTTCTGCCTCAGTAGGAAGTCCGCCTTCTCGACAACATCGAGGAAAGAACCGTACTTTATGACGAGGATTTCGGCCAAATAGCCGGAAAAGCCCCTAACGTAAATCTCGCTCCCGTAGGCGTTGATGCCCTTCAGGAAGCGCTTGAGCAGTCTAACTTCGTCGTTCCGCCCCCTGAGGTTCTCATTCACCCACCTCGTGTGGAGTATCGAGCGGTCAACGGCAGTTCTCACATCCCTCCAGTTTCCGACGTCGTAGCAGGGCACGAGGTCAACGCGCACTCCCCTGTATCTCGCCCGGACGTAGGGGTGTTCCGCGTAGGCTATCTCGTGGGAGTCGAGTTTTTCGGCTATGGCTTTTCCGAGTTCCAGACCTTTTTTCCTCAGCTCCTCAAGGGGAGTTTCGAGGGGAAAGGCCAGGAATAGGTCAATGTCGTGGTCTCCAGCCAGATAAGTATCCTTCGCGAGTGAGCCGACGAAGTAGGGCCTAGCGTCGAGGCCGAGCTCCTCTATTCTCTCCTCGGCTATTGTTCTCAGCTCCTCCATCAGGCCTTTCACGAAGGCTCTCTCTTCATCGCTTGGCCTTATCCTTTGAATGACTTCGCTGAGGACTTCTTCCATCTCCATTGCACTCACTCCGCGAGCTCGAACTTCGCTACCGTCTCGTAAATCGGACCCTTTGGCGTCAGCGTGCTCTTCTTCAGCTCTATGGCCTCGACCTCGAACTCGCCGAAGTCCTCGTTGGCAAGATCTTTGAGCGCCATCGCCAGTTCAACCTTATCGCGGACGAACTTGACGCGTCCGATTGTTATGTGGGCCACGAAGTCCTTGTCCTTCTTGAAGCCTAAGCGACGCATCTCGCGCTCGACGTCGTTCGCTATCGCTTTTATTCCCTCGTCGTTCTCTATTCCGGCCCATATCACCCTTACGTAGTTCGGGTTCGGGAAGACGCCGATTCCCTTAACGCGAACGCGATGCTTTTTGTGCTTTCTCGCTATCTCGGCTAGGGCCTTCTTAACCTCTTCCGCCGTTACCTCGTCAATCTCGCCGAGGAACTTGAGCGTGACGTGGAAGTTCTCCCTCTCGACGAACTTTATCTTGGCAGCTTTGCTCCCTATCCTCTCTTGGGCCTTCAGGAGGTTGTCGCGAACCTCGTCGCTCACATCAATCGCTATGAACGCCCTCATACCACCACCAGGAAAAGTTGGGGGAGGGGTTAAAAGGGGTTACTCCCTCACCACAACCGGGAACTCCTCCCAGGGGAAGACTATCCATTTGTCTGTGCGGAAAACGTAGAAGTCGGGAACGACCTTCGTCCAGGGCTTCATGCTGAGGCAGGCAACCTTAACCTCCTTCGCCCCGGCCTTCTTGACCTCCTCGATGACGACTTCAAGGGTCTTCCCCGTGTCGCTCACATCGTCAACTATGACGACCTTCTTGCCTTCCAGTGAGCCGTGGAGTGGAATCGTTATCTTCGGCTTCTCCATTCTCTCTTCGATGTCCTTGTAGAACTTGACGTCTATGACCTTGAGCTCGACGTCTCCTAAAACGTGGCTCAGTCTCACGGCCGGGATTAAGCCTCCCCTCGCGATTCCAACTATCACGTCGGGCATGAAGTGCTTTCGTATCTCCTCAGCGAGCGCGAAGACTGCTCTATCAACCTGCCACCAGGTCAGGTAAACCTTGTCCATGTTAACACCTCCGAATAGCGTGAGTCCTCAACGGCAAACTTAAGCTTTGGGTGAGTGGTGGAAGTTAAAATGAAGGGCTTAAAAATCCTATTTTGGCAGGAAGATGTTAAAATACCCGAAGGGGGACAAGATTGGGAAGCAGAGAAAAGGAGAAATAACGATGCATCAGCTAATCACACACTTGCTCCATCCACAGCGCGGGCAGGTGGCGCAGCCGCTCTCCATCCTGAGCTCGACGAGTTCTCCGTCCCTCTCGTAGCAGACCGGGCAGTAGGCAACCCCAAGGAGTTCCTTAATCTTCTCCTCAGGAATCTCCGGCTTCTCCGCGTGGTGGGGGTGCTCACGAACGGGAGGTTTAGCTGGTGTGATGTGAGCGACCGAAAAGGTCAGTCCTGAGGGGAGAGCGGCTTTCCCCTTCCCGTTGGTGCCGTTGAGGATGGCCTCGACGTTGATGAACTTGGCCAGCCAGGGCTCGGCCTCGACAACGGCCTTCAGCTTCTCGACCGCGTACCTGCTCGGCTTGGCCGGGACGCGCTTCCTCTTTTCTCCCTCGACGCTGTAGACCTGCACCGAGAGCGAGCCGTCGC
This sequence comes from Thermococcus gammatolerans EJ3, assembly GCF_000022365.1. Taxonomy (NCBI): domain Archaea; kingdom Methanobacteriati; phylum Methanobacteriota; class Thermococci; order Thermococcales; family Thermococcaceae; genus Thermococcus; species Thermococcus gammatolerans. The sequence goes on from NC_012804.1 coordinate 415,552, forward strand.
GGTAGACTGTTATTCCCTTACAGCCGAGCTTGTAGGCGAGCAGGTAAGCGGCTTTGACGTCCTCCACCGTTGCGTCGTTCGGCATGTTTATCGTCTTGCTCGCGCTGTCGGTGAGCCAGAGCTGGATGTTGGCCTGGGCCAGTATGTGGTCGAGCCAGTGGACGTCCATCGAGGTGACGAAAACGCGTTGCATGTCCTCGGGAATCTCTTCAAGCCCCTGCACTGAGCCGTAGTTGTCGCTTATCTTCTTGAGTATCTCGTCGCTCCAGAGCCCGCGCTTCTTGAGCTCTGCCTCAAAGACTGGGTCAACGTAGTAGAACTCGCCGACGGTGACGCTCTTCTTGTAGACGAGGGCAAAGATTGGCTCGATTCCGCTGGAGGTGTCGGCTATCATCGAAACACTTCCCGTTGGCGGGCAGGTAGTTACCATGCCGTTCCTGACGCCGTGCTTCTTGATTTCCTCGACGAGCTCGTCCCAGGGCAGATTCCATATCTCGCGGTGGTAGAAGCCCTCGACCGGTAGCTCACCGTCCTTGTATCTGCTCTTCTCGTAGAGCGGGAACGTTCCGCGCTTTTTGGCCGCTTCAACGCTGTACTTGTAGGCGTAGAAGGTGAGGTACTCGGTGGCCTTCCTCATGAAGGCGAAGCCTTCCTCGCTGTTGTAGGGTATGCCAAGCTTGAAGAGGGCATCTGCCAAACCCATCATTCCGACGCCAATCCTCCTCGTGAGCTTGGTGTTGTAGTCTATCTCTGGAAGCGGGAAGCGGTTGACGTCGATGGCGTTGTCGAGGTATTTGGCAACCTTCTGAATCACGTAGGCGTACTCGTCCCAGTCGAAGTAGGGCTTCCCTTCGTCGTCATACTTTACAAATTTGGCAAGGTTTATGCTCGCGAGGTTGCACGACTCGTACTCGTAGAGGGGCTCTTCACCGCAGGGGTTAGTGGCCCTTATCGGCCCTCCCTTCGCTGGCTCCAGGACGTTCCTCCTGTTGATGACGTCGAAGAATATGACTCCAGGGTCAGCCTTGCTCCAGGCCATGAAGGCCAGCTCCTCGAAGAGGCTCTTGGGGTCTATCTCCTTGACCTTCTCTCCCGTCCTCGGGTTGACGAGTGGGTAGCGCTTGCCATCTCTCAGTGCCTCCCAGAAGTCCTCCCAGATGCCGACGCTGATGTTGAAGTTGCTGAGCACGTTGGTTCCTATGTTTTTCTCCTTCGCGTGGATGAACTTCTCTATGTCGGGATGCCAGACCTCCAGGATCCCCATGTTCGCTCCGCGCCTTACGCCTCCCTGCTTGATGACGTCGCTGACGGCATCGATGAGGTGCATGAAGCTGACCGGGCCTGAGGCAGCCCCGGCCGTAGAACCGACAAAATCCCCCTCGGGGCGGAGCTTTGAGAAATTAAGGCCTGTACCTCCACCGCTCTTCTGTATCATGGCCACATCGTGCGCCGCCTTCATTATGCTCTCCATGTCGTCCTCTATCGGCACGACGAAGCACGCTGAGAGCATTCCAAGGGGTCTGCCGGAGTTTATGAGCGCCGGCGTGTTGGGCATGAACACCTGTCCCGTCATCAACCTGAAGTACTCCTCCACCTCGCTCTCGTAATCGTCGAAGGCCCCGTTTTCGAGCATCCCCAGGAACTCGTCTATTGAGACCTTCATCCTGCCCTTCTCCGCCAGCTCGCGGTAGAGGTTCACGAGCCTCTCGAAGTGGTACTTGTTGAGCTTGAAGCGTCCGATTGAGTACCTTCCGTCGAACTCTTCAAAGTGCTCGAGGTAGTATTTGACCCTGCTCAAATCCTGCTCGTGCTTTCCGTTCTTGTCGTAAACGCGCTCATCGTAGAGTAAATCTGGAATGACCGCGAGAGTGGCGACCCTCTCAAAGAGCTCCCTGGGGCTCTCGATTATCTCCCCCTTCTCGTTCCTTATGAGGTATCTGCTCGCTAAAACGCGGAGGGCGTTGAGGGAAAAGCGCTTATCTATCTCATCGAGTCTATCCTTGTTGAGGATTTTTTTCTTTTCTTCCCTGATTTCGGCCTTCTTCTTGCGGTAGAGGATGTAGGCCTTGGCAACTTCAAAGAGACCGGCGCGCATGAGCTCGAGCTCAACGATATCCTGGATGTTTTCAATGTGAGGAACCTGTCCGTCGTAAAGCTCGTTTATCCTCCTGACAACCCTTCTGACGACCCTGTTGAGGAGCTTGTCGTCGTGAACACCAACTTCCAGCATTGCCCTTTTTATAGCCCATCTTATACGCTCCCTATCAAAAGGTACGATTCTACCGTCCCTTTTCATCACTTTTTCAACGGCCATATAAACACCCCTGTCTTATAGTTTCGGGTTATTGTACCTTTTGGTAAAAGCATCAGCGGAATCCTTTGGGATTCACCCCTAAATATACCTTGCCCCATCAACCGCTGGCGAAATGACAATAAACGCCGGTTTACTTTGCTCATGGTGTAATGAAGTAGAAAAAAGAAGTGTCGGATAATTTGTCCATTTGCTAGAGGGCCTCGTACATTATCTTGAGCCTGTAAACGTGTTTCAGCTCTTCTCCGGCCATCATTCTGAAGATATGACCAAGAGAACCGCCTAGTATCTTCGAAAGTTTTGAGTACATCTCATAGGCATGCTGCTCCCGGATCAGCGCCTCCACAACGAGTTCCTCCAGACTTTTAGGCTCGGCCCTTTCATCCTTCAAAACGGGCTCAAGGGAGAGGGCATCGAGGTAATCTATCATCTCGCTCTCTTCGAGACTTCCCTCCGAGAGCATTGACTCCAGAGTTTTTCGGTGTCTGAGCTCTTCTTCGGCCATCAGTCTAAATGTGTCCGCAAACTCGATTTTCTCAAAAGTTGCAAAGGTTTCACCCAGCTTGTGGAGGTTGTAGAGTTCATTTTCTTGGCGTATTAGAGCCTCCAGGAGCTCTTTAACGTTCATTCTAATCCCCCAATACCGTTGAGAGGTAATCCTTGAGCTCTTTAATGCTCGGGAACACGAGATCCGGTCTTACGTTGCTTTTTTCCAGATCTTCTAGACTGTTTACCCCTGTCAGAACCATTATCGCTTTCATTCCAAAGCGCTTGGCAAAAGTTATGTCTGTGTCCAGCCTGTCCCCCACCATCCAGATCTCGTCCACAGGTCCGAGTTTCTCCTTGGCGACCTCGTAGGCGGGTTCGTTGGGTTTTCCTATGATTAGAGGTTCCCTTTCCGTCGAAGCTCTCAGTGCCGCTATGATTGCCCCTGCCCCAGGGTAGAGGCCTTCTTCCGCTGGGTAAGTCGTGTCCGGATTCGTTCCGATGAAATTTGCCCCGTTCCTTATTGCCAGGGTTCCGTACTTGAGCTTCTCGTAGGTTAAGTTCGGGTCGAGACCGACGACTACGTACTCTATTTCCTTCCACCTGCCTGCCCTGCAGTCTTCAAGACCAATGATCCCCCATCCGAGGCTCTCCATTTCGATCTCCAGTCCTTTACCCCCTATTACAAAGATCCTTCCAGGCTCGAAATGCTTTTCCATATAGATCCTGGCCGCGAGACCCGATGTAACGATACTGCCCGCAGGAACATCGATACCCATGTGGAGGAGTTTCTGCCTGTACATCTCAGGGGTCCGCGTGGAGTTGTTGGTGAGAAATACGAACGGAATTCCCCTTTTCTTGATGAACTCTATCGTCTCCCCGGCACCGTCAATGGGCCGGTTTCCTCTGTAAACGACACCATCCATGTCAAAGATTATCCCTATCATATTCATCCCGGAGTAGAAGAGGATGGGGCCCTTTAAAAGTAAATCGGATAAATCGGAAAATCGAGAAATCAGAGCTCAAGGCTTTCGCCGGGTTTGAGAATGACGACCTCGGCCTTGTCCCCAACGAGCTTCTTGAACTCCTCTGGATCTGCTGAAATCGGGGGCCATGTGTTGTAGTGCATCGGGACGACCTTCTTCGGCTTGAGCAGTTCGACGGCCTTGGCAGCCTCCCTCGGACCCATCGTGAAGTGCCCGCCTATTGGGAGCAGGGCAACGTCAATCGGGCCGTAGAGCTCGGCAAAGAGCCCCATGTCAAGGAACACGAAGGTGTCGCCAGCGTGGTAAATCGTCTTTCCGTCGAGCTTGACGATGTAGCCACACGGGTTGCCGATGCCGTACTTGCCGTCGCTGCTGGAGTGCCAGGCAGGAACCTGGACGATTCCGACGCCGTCTATTTCAGTCGGCCCGTAGTTCATGCCGATGACCTCAACGTTGCCCTGCTCGCTGATGTAGTTGGCTATGTCGTACATCGCCACTATCTTCGCGCCGGTCCTCTTGGCTATCTCGACCGCGTCTCCGATGTGGTCGCCGTGGGCGTGGGTAACGAGTATCAGGTCTGCCTCAACTTCCTCGGGCTTCACAGCCGCCTGCGGGTTGCCGCTGAGGAACGGGTCTATAAGGATTTTCTTGCTCCCCTCAATCAGAAAAGCCGCATGGCCGAGGAACTTCACCTTCACCATCACCACCACCTCCGAGAATAAAATAACCAGAGCTTACTTAAACCTTTCGATGGCCTAAAAAGCCCACCGATGAACGTAAAGAGCTCAGCGATGCCCTAAAATTCTCCGATGTCCTATTTGGGAAAGCTTATATACGATTCGGCGGAGATTTAAACGGTGAGGTTCATGAACCTGGACTACTTCTTCAAACCGAGGGGCATAGCCATCATCGGTGCATCAAACGACCCGATGAAGCTCGGCTACGAGGTTTTTAAGAACCTCAAGAAGTACAGGGACGGAAGGGTTTACCCCGTCAACGTCAAGGACGAGGTCGTTCAGGGAGTTAAGGCTTACAAGAACGTCAAGGACATCCCCGACGAGGTGGACCTCGCGATAATCGTCGTCCCCAAGCGCTTCGTGAAGCAGGCGATAATCGACTGCGGTGAGAAGGGTGTTAAGGGAGCGGTCATCATAACGGCCGGCTTCGGCGAGACTGGGGAGGAAGGCAAGAAGGAGGAGCGCGAGCTCGTCGAGATTGCCCATAAGTATGGAATGCGCCTGATAGGCCCGAACTGCGTCGGCGTCATGAACACCCACAACGACATGAACGCGACATTCATAATGGACGCCAAGAAGGGGAGCATAGCCTTCGTGAGCCAGAGCGGTGCCCTGGGGGCGGGAATCGTCTACAAGACCGTCAAGGAGGGAATAGGCTTCTCCAAGTTCGTGAGCGTCGGCAACATGGCAGACCTTGACTTCGCGGAGCTCATGGAGTACCTGGCAGAGACAGGGGAGGACAAGGCAATAGCGCTTTACATCGAGGGGCTCAAGGACGGAAGGAAGTTCATCGAGGTCGCCAAGAAGGTCACCAAGAAGAAGCCCGTCATAGCCCTCAAGGCCGGAAAGAGCGAGAGCGGAGCTAGGGCGGCATCAAGCCACACGGGTTCCTTAGCCGGAAGCTGGAAGATTTATGAAGCTGCTTTTAAGCAGAGTGGAGTTCTCATTGCTGAAACAATCGACGACATGCTCAGCATGGCTCGCGCTTTCACCCAGCCGTTGCCCAAAGGAAAGCGCGTTGCTATAATGACCAACGCAGGTGGTCCAGGTGTTCTGACGGCCGACCAGATTGACAAGAGGGGCCTTAAGCTAGCCGACCTCGAGGAGAAGACGATAGAGGAGCTCCGTTCGTTCCTCCCGCCGATGGCCGCCGTAAAGAACCCCGTTGACATGATTGCAAGCGCTCGCGGTGAGGACTACTACAGGACCGCGAAGCTACTCCTTCAGGACCCGAACGTCGACATGCTCATAGCGATATGCGTCGTCCCGACCTTCGCGGGAATGACTCCAACGGAGCACGCTGAGGGTGTCATCAGGGCCGTCAAGGAGGTCAACAACGGAAAGCCCGTTCTCGGCCTCTTCATGGCCGGTTACGTCAGCGAAAAGGCGAAAGAACTCCTCGAAGAGAACGGAATCCCGAGCTACGAGAGGCCCGAGGATGTAGCTGCTGGAGCTTACGCGCTCGTCCAGCAGGCGAAGAACGCGGGAGTTTTGGAGGAGGAATGACTTTCATTTTTCATCAACTTAATTTCGGAGGTGTTGTTTGATGGCGAAGGTAACGGACATAGTGCTGTGGGATAAGCCCGGGGAGAGGGTTCTCCTGCTCGGGAACCACGCCATAGCTCGCGGAGCTTTGGAGGCCAACATAGCGGTTTTCGCCGCTTATCCTGGAACGCCAAGCTCAGAGCTTACCGACACTATGGCGGCCGTTGCGAAGAAGGCAGGAGTTTACATGGAATACTCCACCAACGAGAAGGTTGCCTTTGAGACCGCGCTTTCAGCTGCCTGGAGCGGTCTCAGGGCCATGACGGCCATGAAGCACGTCGGACTGAACGTTGCCGCTGACACATTCCTCAGCGCCGTCGGAATGGGCGTCGAGGGCGGTTTCGTCATAATGGTCGCCGACGACCCGAGCATGTGGAGCAGTCAGAACGAGCAGGACACGAGGGTTTACGCAAAGTTCGCCAACGTGCCCGTTCTCGAGCCGAGCTCACCGCACGAGGCCAAGGAGATGACGAAGTACGCCTTCGAGCTCAGCGAGAAGTTCAAGCACTTCGTCATTTTGAGGACGACCACGAGGAGCTCCCACGCGAGGGGCGACGTCGTTCTCGGTGAGCTTCCCGATGAGATAAAGCAGGGCAGGAGGAAGTTCGGGAACTTCAAGAAGGACCCGAGCAGGTTCGTTGACATCCCAGCCAACGCGAGGCGCTTCCACCCGCAGGTTCTCGAGAAGATCGAGAAGATTCGCGAGGAGCTCAACAACTGCCCATTCAACTGGATTGAGGGCGACGAGAACGCGAAGGTCGGTATAATAGCTCCAGGCTTAGCGTACGCATACGTCAAGGAGGCCTTGGCCTGGCTCGGCGTTGAGAACGTCAAGATACTCAAGCTCGGAACTCCCTTCCCGGTTCCCTACGGCCTGCTTGAGAAGTTCCTCGACGGGCTTGAGAAGGTTCTCATCGTCGAGGAGCTCGAGCCTGTCGTCGAGGAGCAGGTCAAGACCTGGGCCTACGATAAGGGACTTAGGATTCCGATTCACGGCAAGGATCTCGTGCCGAGGGTTTACGAGATGACCACGAGGAGGGCAGTTGAAGCCATAGCGAAGTTCCTCGGCCTCGAAACCCCGATTAACTTCGAGGAAATCGACGAGAAGTACGAGAAGGTTCAGGCAATGGTTCCTCCGAGGCCTCCTTCGCTGTGTCCGGCCTGTCCGCACAGGAACACCTTCTACGCGATTAGACGCGCTGCATCGCCGAGGGCAATCTTCCCGAGCGACATAGGCTGTTACACCCTTGGCGTATTGCCGCCGCTCAAGACCGTCGATACAACCGTCGCGATGGGTGCATCAATCGGCGTCGCGCATGGTCTGGACGTAGCCCTCAACGGAGTGCCCGGAGAAGAGGAGAGGAGAACTGGAAAGGAGAAGAAGATAATAGTCGCCACGATAGGCGACTCGACGTTCTTCCACACGGGACTTCCGGCTTTAGCGAACGCCATCTACAACCGCTCCAACGTCGTTATAGTAGTCCTCGATAACCTCGTCACCGCTATGACCGGCGATCAGCCCAACCCCGGAACCGGCGAGACCCCGCACGGGCCCGGCAAGCGGATTAAGATTGAAGAGGTCGCGAAGGCCCTCGGTGCCGATTACGTCAAGGTTGTTGACCCCTACGACATAAAAGCCACCGAGCGGGCCATCAAGGAGGCCCTGGCCGTTGAAGGCGTGGGCGTCGTCGTCGCGAGACAGCCGTGTGCTCTCTACAGGATAGGCCAGATGCGCAGGAAGGGCGAGAGGTGGCCGATTTATCACGTCATCGAGGAGAAGTGTACCGGCTGTAAGATCTGTATCAACGCCTACGGCTGTCCGGCAATCTACTGGGACGCCGAGAAGAAGAAGGCCAGGATTGATCCGACGATATGCTGGGGCTGCGGCGGCTGTGCCCAGGTCTGTCCGTTCGACGCCTTCGAGCCTATGAAGGAGGGTGAGTGAGATGAGGGAGTACAACATCGTTATCACCGGAGTTGGCGGCCAGGGAATCCTTACAGCAGCTAACCTGCTCGGCTGGGCCGCTTTGAGGGCCGGCTACAAGGTGCGCGTTGGCGAGGTTCACGGCATGAGCCAGCGCTTTGGAAGCGTTATCGCCTACGTCAGGTTTGGAGAGGACGTCTACGGCGCGATGGTCCCCGAGGGCAAGGCCGACGTCATACTGAGCTTCGAGCCCGTTGAAGCCCTGAGATACATCAACTACCTCAAGAAAGGGGGTTTGGTCTTCACCAACGCGAGGCCGATTCCCCCGGTTCAGGTCTCGATGGGTCTCGCGAGCTATCCAAGCCTTGAGGAGATAAAAAAGGTCGTCGAGGAGGACTTCGAGGCCAAGTTCATGGCCTTCGACGCCGAGAAGCTCGCAATTGAAGCTGGAAACATCATCACCACCAACGTCGTCCTCATCGGAGCGTTAACCCAGACACCAGGCTTCCCGCTCTCGGCAGAGCACGTCAGGGAGGTCATAAAGGTCAGCGTGCCGAAGAAGGCCGTTGACGTCAACATGAAGGCCTTCGACCTTGGAGTTAAAGCCGCGAAGGAGATGCTGGGGCTTTAAGGCCCTTCTCTTTTTATCACACTTTGAGAGCTTTCGCTAATTTGTTGTTTCCCGAAATATTTAACTTCTTCCCTGACGTAAACTAACTTACCCCCGGGTAAGCCACTTACCCTCCCGTAAGTTAGAACTCCCACCACTCGGACTGTACCTCTTTGACCCTCGCCACCGTTCTAAGGGCCTCATATGAGGGACTAACTGGGACCTCGCGGATTTCCCCGCTGAGGTAGCCCCTGATGAAGGCAGGCAAACCTTTGCCAAGTCCGACGGAGTAGCCACCCTCGAAAATCACCGCGAGCGGATAGCGCGAGAGCGTTGAACCAGCGTAGGCGAAGAAGAGTTCACTGAGGCGAAGCGTCGTCAGGTTCTCGCCGAGGAATCCGTCGAAACCGGCTGAGACAACCACGAGCTTCGGCCTGAGCTGGGCCAGAAGGGGGAGGACGACCTCGTCCCACGCGTAGATGTAGTCATCGTCTCCGGAGTAGTGGGGCATAGGCAGGTTGATTTTCGTCCCCTCTGCATTTTTTCCGCCGACGTCGTGCTCGTAGCCGCTCCAGGGGTAGATGTCGCGCTCGTGAAGGTCTATGTGAACTGCGTTGGGGTCGTTCCAGAGTATCTCCTGCGTCCCGTTGCCATGGTGGGCGTCGAAGTCTATGATCAAAACCTTTCCAGCGAGTTCCTCGGCAACCTTCGCCGCGTAGGCCGCGTTGTTGAAGATGCAGAAGCCGAGCGTTGAGGCGTTGAAGGCCCTTCCGGCTTTTCCTGCGTGATGTCCTGGGGGTCTAACGAGGGCGAGGGCCATTCCACCGGTTTTCAGAGCGATTTCAACGGCCATTTGAGAGGCTCCAAACGCAGTTAAAGCTGCCTCCCATGTGCCGGGTGAAACGTAGGTGTCCGGGTCGAGGTATGAAAAGGCCCTACTCTTCTCGCGGATGAGCTCAACGTAGTCCCTCGAGTGAACCATCAGGAGCTCCTCTTCTGGGACGGGAACCGGCTCGATGGGCTTCCACAGGTTTAACCGCTGGAGAGCCCTTACCGCCCTCAGCAGCCTGTCGGGGTTCTCGGGGTGATAGTCCCTTGGCCTGTGTTCGAGGAAGATGGGGGAGTACAGTGTAGTGACTTCAGAAGTATCCTTTATCATCGGACTCCCCTATCGCGCTTTTTATATGCTCCAGCAGTTCTTTCGCCTCTTCCATTTTCATACCAACCTTCTTTACGAGAAAGTTTATGATCTCCGCTTCACTCATCCCCCTCTGCAGTCTCTCAATTATCATCATGCCCAGCCGTTCGAAGATTGCCTCCTGGAACTCCTCGGTGAGTCCCAGTGAGTCCATCAGGACGTTCATCCCGACGAGGAGAGCCGTTAGTGCGTCGTTGAACTCCTCCTTTCCGAGGCTTTTCTCGTCAAGATCCACCCTCAGTGTTATTTCATCGTTCATCCCGCTGAGCGTGAACTTCAGCATGTTCATGCGCTCGTTCAGAACGAGTAGTGTGTGGTAAGTTTTAAGTCTCTCTTCGAGTCTCATGGCTATAGTTTCTATCCCCGAGGGGACAGCCAGCCGTATGAAGCCATCGGCAAAGACTACGTTAAGGATGAAGGGGATCTTCGGATGCTCGGCAACGTAGTGGTTTTCCTCGACCTTCTTGACTTCCCAGGGGAGATCGACGATATCTTCCGCATCGTCCCTACCGCTCCGGAGCCACTCCAGAACTGCCTCGCTCAAAATCACCACCGTAGAAACTACGTCGTTCCGGGTAAAATAATTTTGCCCATAAAGCTTTTTTAGCCTTCATCAATCCATGCCCGGGGGTGGAAAGTTGGAGTTCCTGTACACGTACGAGGCCTTTAAGCTCGAGCTTCCCCTCGTTTCCCCTGAGCGCGCGGATTTTGTAATCTTGGGCGTACCCTTTGACGGGACGACCAGCTACAAGTCAGGGGCACGCTTTGGCCCCACTCTCATAAGACAGGCGACGCTGAACCTTGAGAGCTACGTACTCGACTACGACATTGACATAGCCGATCTTCCAATAGCCGATATAGGGGACATCGCCGTCGTGGCGGGCGATCCGAGAAAGACCGCCGATAGAGTCAGGGAAACTATTGAGGAGCTGGAACGGGTAAACCCTAAAGCGATCCCGGTGCTCCTCGGCGGTGAGCACTCCCAGACGCTGGGAGCGGTTGAGGCACTAAAGCCCAAGAGCTACGTCGTCTTCGATGCCCACCTCGACCTAAGGGACAGCTACGAGGACAATCCCTATAATCACGCCTGTGTCGCGAGAAGAATAGCGGAGCTCGGCATTAGGGAAGCGATGTTTGGAATAAGGAGCGGTACGAGGGAGGAGGTGGAGTTTGCTGAAAAGAATGGAATTCGCTGGGTTCACGCCAGGGACTACGGCTTCGATTCCTTCGTGGATCTCGTTGAACCCTTGCCCGAGCCGGTTTACCTCTCGGTGGATATAGACGTCTTTGATGTTTCGATGGTTCCTGATACTGGGACGCCCGAGGCCGGTGGTTTGAGGTTCTGGGAGGTAATCGAGGCAATCGAATGGCTCACTGCCAACAAGAGAATAGTGGGCTTTGACATAATGGAAGTGGCGGGGGAGAGGCTGGGGAACCCAACTGCCCTGACCGCTGCGAAGCTGCTGTTCTACTTCCTCGCAATGATGAAAAGGTGAGGTCAGCCGAAGAAGGCCCCCATCATGTCCATCTGCTCGTCGCTCATGGACTTTACTTTGAACTCGGGCATCTCCCCTTTGAGCTTCTCGTAGTCTTCCTTCGTTATCTCTCTCGCCTCACCGTCCTCGACGAGGTAAAAGATGCCGTAGTCAGGGTCACGGTAGGCAACGAGGAACTTCTCCACCTCGATGTCGTCGAAGTTCACGAAGATGACGTTTCCACCTGTGTAGGGCCTCCTGCACTTGAAGGGAAAGCTGGAGGAGTTGAGCATGGCATCGCCCAGGGCCTGGTTGGCCCTCTCCCCGTTTATCTCGGTCCAGAAGGGTCTTCCCTCGAAGTCGCCCTCAACGACGATGAGGAACCTCTGGCCGTCGAGCTCGACTATCGGGGCGCCCTTCTCCTGAAGTATCTTGAAGAGCTCGCCGATTGTCTCGGCGTTTCTGAGCGAAGCAACAAATCCTTCAACCTTCATAGTTTTCACCGTTAGAGGTTCTGGAATGGGGTATAAAAGCTTAAGCTTTTTATTTGAGACGCTAAATTCATTTGATGACCTCTGGAAACGGAGCGTACCTCAGAAAATGGGGCATTGTAATGGCCTTTTCCATACTGGCGGGCGTAGTTGGCGGTCTGGGGGCCGTTGTGTTCAGGCTTATGATACGCTTCACTCATAAGTTTTTCTTCGGAATGCTCCTCCCGCGCCTCTCTTTTACCCTCTATCATCTGAATCTCGGCTACGTTCTTCTGCCAGCAATCGGTGGGCTCTTCGTGGCCCTGCTTGTGGTTCGCTTTCCCGATATCAAGGGGAACGGAATCCCTGAGGTCATCGAGGCGGTAATCTTCAAAGGTGGAAGAATCGGCGGTGTCTTTGCGATAGCGAAGATAGTGGCGACTTCAGTAACCATAGGCTCGGGCGGTAGCGTCGGCAGGGAAGGCCCAATCGGCTTCATAGGGGCCGCTTTGACCTCGGCCTTCGCGAAGTGGTTTGGCCTTTCCAGGGAGATGCGCAAGCTCCTCGTAACCTGCGGTCTTGCCGCTGGAATCGCGGGAACCTTCAACACGCCCCTCGCGGGGGCCATGTTTGCCCTCGAGGTCGTTTACATGGGTGCTTTCTCAATAAACCTCGTTCCTATATTCATAGCCTCCGTGACGGGGAACGCCGTTACACTCGCCGTCCTCAGGAGGGCCTTTGAGGTTGAGATTCCAGGAGGAATGGGGCACACTCTACCAGAGCTTCCGTTTTTCTTCGTTCTGGGGTTGCTCCTCGGCGCCCTGGCGGCCCTCTACGTTCGCGTTATCTATGCCTTCATCGAGGGTTTCGAGCGCCTTCCAGTCCCCGAAGTCTTTAAACCTGTTCTTGGCGGTCTGGGCGTGGGTCTCCTCGGCGCTTTCTTCCCGAACTACGGCATCTTTGGCGTTGGTTACGAGGGCATGAGCTTGGCCTTCTACGGGAAGCTGGTAGTGTGGCTGCTCCTAACCCTGGGCGTCTTGAAGATGCTGGCCACGGCCCTGACCATAGGCTCAGGCCAGAGCGGTGGTGTCTTCGCGCCGAGCCTATACATAGGCACCATGTTCGGTTCCGCCTTCGGAATGGTCGTCGCCAAGCTGTTTCCATCTTTGGGGGCCATGCCGACGGTGTACGCGCTGGCTGGGATGGCGGCGTTCTTCAGCGGAATGACGCAGGCGCCGATAACCCAGATTTTAATGGTAACAGAGCTTACAAGGAGCTACGCGATTCTTCCAGCTGTTATGACCTCGGCAACGATGGGTTTTCTCACCGCGAGGTTCTTCCTGAAGGGCGAGTCCGTGTACACACTAAAGCTCGTCAGGAAGGGCTACCGCGTTAGGACGGGGAAACCAGTGATCTTAGAGACGATATCCGTCGGGGAGATAATGACGAGGGAGCCAGTCTACGTTACGGCGGATATGACGCTCTTCGACGTGGAGCACCTCATAAGCGAGACTGGCCACGACTGCTTCCCCGTTGTGGACAACGAGGGCAGGGTCATCGGAATAATTGGGGTCAAGGACATACTGAAGAAGCCATCGTCGCTGAAGAGAATGAGGGTGAGGCGATTCCTCCGCAGGGCGTACGGTGTTACGTATCCAACTGAAACCGCCGAGACGGCGCTTGAAAAGCTGATGGCCTACGACCAGAACCTCCTCCCCGTCGTCAGGGGACCGAACGACAGAAGGCTCATCGGCGTCGTGACCAAAAAGGACATATACACCGCATACTACCGCGGACTGGAGGGGATGTACATAGACTGAGGTGGTTTCATGCTCGTTGACGCTGACCTACACATCCACTCGCGTTACTCGAAGGCCGTCTCAAAGGCAATGACGATACCAAATCTGGCAGAAAACGCGCGCTTCAAAGGTCTCGGCCTGGTCGGGACGGGCGACATACTCAGCCCCCACTGGGAGGCCGAGCTTCTCAAATACGCGAAAAAAGTTGACGAAGGGACCTACGAACTCAATGGAGTCCGCTTCCTCCTCACAACTGAGGTCGAGGACAGCAGGAGGGTTCACCACGTCCTGATTTTCCCGAGCATAGAAACCGTCCGTGAGATGAGAGAACGATTGAGGCCGTATTCAAACGACATCGATACCGAGGGAAGGCCGCACATTAACCTCTCAGCTGGGGAGATAGCCGACATGGCCAACGAGCTCGGTGTCTTAATCGGCCCCGCTCACGCCTTCACCCCCTGGACGAGCCTATACAAGGAGTACGACAGTCTGGAGGAGGCATATGGAGGAGCTAAAATACACTTCCTCGAGCTGGGCCTCTCCGCCGACAGCGAGATGGCCGATATGATAAAGGCCCACCACAGGCTTACCTACCTCAGCAACAGCGACGCCCACTCGCCGATGCCTCATAGGCTGGGCAGGGAGTTCAACCGCTTTGAGGTCAAAGAACCAACCTTTGAAGAAATTCGAAAGGCGATTCTAAGGCACGGTGGGAGGAGAATCGTCCTGAACGCTGGTTTGGACCCGAGGCTCGGCAAGTATCATCTAACAGCCTGCTCCCGCTGTTACGCCCACTACTCCCTCGGCGAGGCAAAAGCCTTCAAATGGAGGTGTCCAAAGTGCGGCGGTCGGATAAAGAAGGGCGTTCGCGACAGAATCCTGGAATTGGCTGACACTAACGAGAGGCCAAAGGACAGGCCTCCCTACCTGCGCCTCGCTCCCCTCGCGGAGATAATCTCGATGGTCATCGGCAAGGGAGTTGAAACCAAGGCCGTTAGGCTGATATGGGAACGCTTTTTGAGGGAATTTGGGAGCGAGATTATGGTTCTCGTTGACGTTCCCGTGGGGGAGCTTGCCAGAGTCCACGAGGAAGTGGCAAAGGCTATATGGGCCTACCGCAACGGGAAGCTCATCGTTATCCCGGGTGGTGGCGGGAAGTACGGGGAGATAAAGCTCCCTGAGGAGATAAGGAGGGCGAGGGTTGAGGAGCTTGAGAGCGTTGAGGTGGAAGTTCCTGAGGAAACCGAGAGGCTGAGGCAGAGGAGCATAACGGACTTCCTCAAGGTTGCCAGGTGAGATCGGCAGAATTTGTGAAAAGTTGCCAAACGTGATTGGCAAGTTTGCCCGAAAGGGTAATAAGTAAGAAAGTAGGAAATTCCTACGGTGATGGGGGTGGAGGTAGTGAAGGTATCCACCAAGGGGCAGGTTGTCATACCTAAGGAAATCCGCGATGCCCTTGGGATACGGAACGGGGACTATCTCGTCGTGATGGAGAAAAACGGCTACATCGTGATGAAGAAGCTGAGCGTTGAGGACGTTTTCAAAGAGGGTGAGGAACTCGCAAAGACCCTTGAAATCACGAGGGAAGACGTAATCAGGGCCGTGGGGGATGTGAGGTATGAGGATTAGGAGAATTCTGCTTGTCCAACCATTGCTTCAAAATCTTAAAGCCGGGTGAGTTCAAATGATGGAATCCGAAATCATAGAGCTCTTCATCAGGCACCTCAAACGACAAGGTGATTTACCCCTCGGCGATGATGCTGGGGCTTTAAGGCTCGGTGATAGGTGGCTCGTTGCAACCAACGATATGCTCGTCAGGAAAACGGACGTGCCCGACATAATGACGCCCGAGCAGGTTGGCTTCAAGGCGGTAACCATGAACGTGAGCGATATGGCTTCGATGGGGGCAGAACCGCTCGGCTTCCTCTTCTCCCTTGGGATTCCGGGGGATTTGGATTCGGACTACCTTGAGGGGATTGCGAGGGGAATCGGTGAGGCCCTCGACTTTTACGGCCTTCCTGTCCTGAGTGCTGACACCAATGAGGCCGATGATCTCATCATAGACGGGGCAGCGCTGGGTATTACTGAGCGTTTGCTCACGCGCTCGGGGGCAAAACCCGGTGAGCTGGTCTGCGTCACCGGTGATTTGGGGAGGGCTTTAGCCGGCTACCTCGTCTGGAAGAACGGGCTCGAGGTGAGCGACGCCGTCAGGAAGCCCCTTTATGAGAAATTTCTTGAACCGAGGGCGAGAGTTAGGGAGGGGTCTGAGCTCTCGAAGGTCGCCAGTTCTGCGATAGACATAAGCGATGGCCTCGCAAAGGAGCTCTACCTTTTAGCGGAGATGAGCCAGGTGGGGATAGAAGTGAGACCAGAGAGCCTTCC
The DNA here is from genome assembly GCF_000022365.1 of Thermococcus gammatolerans EJ3. Classification (NCBI taxonomy): domain Archaea; kingdom Methanobacteriati; phylum Methanobacteriota; class Thermococci; order Thermococcales; family Thermococcaceae; genus Thermococcus; species Thermococcus gammatolerans. The sequence goes on from NC_012804.1 coordinate 431,475, forward strand.
TTTGGGAAAAGGCGTTGAAGAGGTTGCGGAGCTCCTCGGCCTGGATCCCTTTGAGATCGCACTCGCAAGCGGGGAGGAGTTTGAGCTGGTCTTTACCGTTGCCCCTGAGTTCGTTGAGAGCTTGAACTTCGATTTCTCCGTCATAGGCCGCGTCACCCGTGGAAAGGGGATTTACCTCGTCGATGATTCCGGTAAGAGGGTTATGCCCAAGCTCGGGTGGGAGCACCTAACTGGCTTTCAGATGAAAATTTTATATAGTTGAAGGCGAGTTAGTATTGGTGGGCTGGGATGAAGGTTAAGGATTTGATAAACATGCTATCGGATAGGCAAAGGAAGAGTGTTGAGGGCTGCCTTGAGCGGTGCGACCTCCTTGATCCCGAGGAGGAAATAGCTAAAGAGATCCCCCAAGACGTAGTTGAGTTCTCAAAGATTATAGCGAACCCCATAAGGGCGTCGATACTCAAGATGCTCAGCAACAGGTGGCTCTGTGTCTGTTTGATAGCGAAGGCCCTCGACCAGGATCAGACCCTTATAAGCCATCACCTTAGAACCCTTAAGAGGTTTAACCTTCTACACGAGAAAAGGGAGGGCAAACTGCGCTTTTACAGGACTAACAGGGAAGTCCTTGAGCGCTACCTTGAGAAACTATCACTCGAGTTGCTGGGTGGTAGGAGTTGAAACTCCAGGGTGAAGTTGATGAGCTCATAAAGGCCTTGGGTGGTTACTGGAAGCCCTTTGAGATGCTGGCAGCTCTCGTTGAGGAAACGGGTGAGCTGGCAGAGGCTATGCTGGCCTTTGAGGGTGTTAAGGGGAAGGGTCAGAGGGATGCCCTCGTTGAGGAGATAGGCGATGTTCTCTTCGCCCTCGCCTGTATAGCCAACCATTACGGGGTCGATCTGGAGGGAGCGCTGAGGCAGACCATAGCGAAGTACCGCCGCCGTTTCGATGGAGATTAAAAAAAGGTTTATAACGGCGGCACCTTTTTACCCTTGCGGGGAGGAAAGAAGTTAACGGGGGAGCTTGGATGGTACTTGAAAACTTTGTCCAGAGCGCTGAGGAATACATTGGTGTTCTTCGGCACGTTCCCATCCACTACCTCCTCCTCGCGATAGGTACTTACTACCTGAGCGTCTTCCTCTTCGCCCTCCGCTGGAAGTACGTTCTCAAGGGGACAGGCGTTGAGGTTCCCCTTGCCGAGCTCTTCAAGGCGAACCTTGCGGGTCTTTTCATGAACAACATAACGCCAATGAGCAGGGGTGGGGGCGAGCTCCTCAGAATGGCCTGGATTTCCAAGCTTCAGGGGGTTCCGATGCGAATTTCGGCCGTCACCGTAGTCTATGAGAGAATCCTCGAGTCGATACCCGTCATGGTAATGGTAACTCTGGGTTTCCTGTACTTCACGACTTCTGAAGCCCTCGCCTTAATTCCCCTCGTGATAGGGCTCGCCCTCGTATGGTTCAAGTGGGAGAAGTTCATAGAGCTCACCCTTCGCCTCTTCAGGGTGAACCTCTCGGAGGAGGAGCGGGAGAGAATAGTTGCCCTCAGGAAATGTGGTGACGTCAACCTAATTGGGATAGGCACCAGCTCCCTGGTCTGGGTTCTCGACGTTCTCAGGCTCAAGTTAATTACATTGGCAATAGGCTTGAACGTCTCCTTTCCAGTTTTAATCCTCGTCTCGATTATTAACCTGATGCTCGGTATCGCGGCCTTCACTCCTGGAGGGGTTGGAGTGGTTGAAAGTGGCTTGATCGGGGCACTCACATACCTGGGCTTTCCCCCAGCGTTGGCTGTTTCAACCGTGCTGCTCGAAAGGTTTATCTCCTATGTTCTTGGTAGCATATCGGGGTTGCTGGTGCTCTTCACGTCCGGGGGAAGGGAAGTATGGAGAGCCTTAAAATCGCGCTAGTGAGCGACTGGTACTACCCAAAACTCGGTGGCGTCGCGGTTCATATGCACGACCTTGCGCTTTACCTGAGGAAGCTCGGTCACGAAGTTGATATAATCACGAACGACCGTGAGACTGGAAAGGAAACCGAGCTGAAAAGGGAGGGGATAGGTCTAATCAAGGTCCCCGGTTACACCTTTGGGAGCATTGGAATCAATATGACGGTCTTCTCCAGAAACGCCTCTCGTCTCATTCCATACGTGCGGAACTACGATGTCGTTCACGGTCAGCACGCTTTCACTCCCCTCGCCCTCAAGGCCGTCTCCGCCGGTAGGAAGGCCGGCAAAGCCACTCTCCTGACAACGCACAGCATCAACTATGAGAACTCACCGGTGATAAAGGCCCTTGCTAGGATGGCCTTTCCGTACTTCCGCTATTACTTGGGCAACCCCCACAGGATAATCGCCGTCAGCAGGGCCTCAAAGGAGTTCATGAGGCGCTTTACCCGCATCCCTATCGAGGTAATCCAGAACGGTGTCAACGTGGATTTCTTTGACGTCCCCCTTTCAAAGGAGGAAGCCAAGGAGAAGCTGGGCCTTGGCGAGAGGGTCATCCTTTACGTGGGCAGGCTGGAGCCGAGAAAAGGAATTAGCACGCTCATCAACGCGATGAAACACGTGGATGGAACCCTCCTGATAGCAGGCCAGGGAAGCATGCTTCCCCTTCTCAGGGAGAGGGCAAAGCTCCTCGGCGTATCCAAGAAAGTAAAGTTTCTCGGGGTGGTCGAGTACTCGAGGCTTCCCCTCTACTACCGGGCAAGCGACGTCTTCGTCCTCCCGAGCCTGAGCGAGGCCTTTGGCATAGTCCTCCTCGAGGCAATGGCCAGCGGGACACCTGTCATCGGAACGAAGGTAGGTGGAATCCCCGAGATAATCGACGGCTGTGGGTTGCTCGTTCCGCCCGGAAACGCGAAGGAGCTCGCCAATGCCATAAACCTGGTTCTCAACAATCAGAGCGTTGAGAGGCGCCTTAGCAGGCTTGGGAAGAGGCGGGTCGAGAAAGTCTACGACTGGAATGTAGTGGTCAGGAAAATTGAGGCTCTCTACCGTGAGGTTCTCGACGAGGTGGTAGGGGATGGATAAAATCGTTATTCTAACCTTCGATGTTGAGGAGGATTGCCCTCCGTTTGCGGAAACCCGAAGGGGCATGGAGGAAGGCTTGCCGAGGGTTATGGACCTCCTCGAGGAGTTTAAAATCAAAGGAACGTTCCTCTTCACCGGCAGAATCGCGGAGGAATTCCCGGAGCTGGCTGAGCGCGCTGGGAAGAAGCACGAGCTCGGCTGTCACGGTCTTGAGCACGAGCGATTTGACCGGCTTTCCTTTGAGGAAGCAAAGCGCAGACTTGAAGAGGCGAGGGAAATTCTTTCCCGCTTCTCCGACCCCGTCTCCTTCCGCGCCCCCAACTTTCAGTTTCCAGATATGTACTACCGCATTCTTGCCGAGCTCGGCTTTAAAGTCGATTCGACGAAGGCCAGGCACAAGGGCTGGGGAGAAGGAGTTACCGAAATCAACGGCGTTCTTGAAGTTCCCGCCACGACTACCTCTATAGTTACGCGCCTTCCCTGGAAGATACAGAAGAGGTTTCACCGGAAGTTTGAAAGTCCAATCGTTTACATCTTTCACCCCTGGGAGTTCGTTAGAATGCCCAGGACCCTTAGACCCGATTGCTGGTTTGGGACTGGAGAAAGTGCCCTGGAAAAGCTCAGGAAGTTGATTGAGTTCCATCTCGATAACGGCGCGAGATTTTTAACGCTTCGGGAGTTCTACGAGGAATACCAAAAGCTTAAACGTGAGTGAACGGACTCTAATTGGGTGAGAGTTATGAGGGAGGCCCTTTACTGGGAGCCCCTCGAGGGGGGCAAAGTTAGGTGTAAGCTCTGTCCTCTCAACTGCATCATCAGCGAGGGAAAGAGGGGTTCCTGCAGAATCAGAAAGAACATTGGGGGTAAGCTCTACACGCTCAACTACGGCAAGGTCTCGGCCATCGGAGCCGACCCGGTGGAGAAGAAACCGCTCTTCCACTTCTGGCCCGGCTCGTGCGCGCTCTCGATAAGCACCGTTGGATGCAACATGCACTGCAAGCACTGCCAGAACTGGGAGATAAGTCAGGCGGATGAAACCTTCCCCTACCTCCACGATATGACGCCCGAGATGGTCGTGGAGATAACGAAGCGCTACGGCTGTGAGAGCATAGCCTACACCTACAACGAGCCCGTAATCTGGTACGAGTTCGTCCTCGACACGGCGAAGCTCGCGAAGAAGGAAGGCATTTACAACCTCCTCATCACAAACGGCTACATCAACGAGGAGCCCTTCAGGGAGCTCGCGCCCTACATCGACGCGATGAACATCGACATCAAGGCCTTCAGCGACGAGTTCTACATGAAGATAGCGAGCGTCCCGAGTGGTGAGCCGAGCAGGAGGACGGCGGTTATAGCGAAGAAGGACTTTGGAATCCACGTTGAGCTGACGTACCTCATAATCCCGACGCTCAACGACAAGGAAGAAGAGATACGGGCCTTCGCCCGCTGGGTGGTTAATGAGCTCGGCGACGACACGCCCGTCCACTTCTCGCGCTTCTTCCCTCACTACAAGCTCCTCCACCTTCCGCCGACACCTCTTGAAACGATGGACATGGCCTACCGCGTCGCCAAGGAAGAGGGTTTAAAGTTCGTTTACATCGGCAACGTTCCAGGGCACCCTGGGGAGAACACCTACTGCCCGCGCTGTGGAAGGCCCTTAATAGTCCGTTACGGCTTTGAGATTACCGAGTACAACATAACTGAGGACGGAAGGTGTAAGTACTGCGGTGAGAAAATCCCGATAGTCGGCACCTACAAGAAAAAGCACTATCCTGGGATGTGGTGGTGAGGGTGATCGAAGCTATACTCTACTTTGAGGCCCTTGGGAGAACGAGGCTTGCGGTTGAGGACAGGGTGAGAAAAACCTCCCGTGGACTAGAGGGGTCCAGGTTGGATGTAAAGCGGCTCGAGGTGGGGGAGGTCATTGAGGAGCCGGAACTCGATCCCCTTCGCTTTTCGGCCCTCCTCGAGGCGAGGGTTGAGGGGGGCCTGGAAGATTTGGTCGAAGTTGTTGCTCGATATGGCCCAACCCTCGTTGAGATCCTCAGACCGGGCAGGCTTGAACTCCGTGCCGAGGACCTCTCCAGGCTTTTGCTCGGGCTCTCGAGAACGATTAGTGATCTGGTTGAGGGGGATATCCAGGTACCGGTTCCGCTGAGCCTGAAGGAGATTCCGGTTCCTCAGGTAGGATTTGACGAGGAGGAGCTCTGGGAAATGATCTACCAGGACAGGGGTATTCTATACGGGCTTTCCCTTCGTCTGCCCGAGGAAATCGCGGAGGATACCCTCTTAAAGCTCCTCCTCCTTGAGGGCTGCGGCGTCAACAGTATCGAGGCTCGTGACCTCGATGGGGGGAGCGAGTTCAGGCTTGAAGTGGTTTCTCCCTTTGAGTCGCTCTTCGCGGTGGTGTTCAAGTACAGACCCTTCTCACTGAATGTAATAGAACCGGAGGTCTTTGACATCACCGCCCCTGAGCTCCAGAATGCTCTCAGCGATCTTGGTTCCTTTGTTAACTCCCTCCTGATGGGTGAGGATCTTCAGAAGGCCTATGAGAGGGACACTTTTTCCTTCAAACTTGTTTGAAAGCAGTCGAAAAGTATATGAGGTTGAAGGAGAAGGTAGGAGATGACGCAGGAGAATAAGGGGGTATGCTGATGAAAATACTTCGAAAAAACGTCACGAAGGTCTTTGCCCTCCTCCTGGGGGTTATGTTTCTCCTATCGATCGGCGGTGCTTCAGCAGGCTCCAATTACATCGTCCCCACTGGCCTTAAGGACATCAGCAACGTTCCAAGGAGCTTTTTCGTCAAGCCTGACGGAACCCCCAACGTGAAGATAGTTGTGGGAAGCTACGCTAAGGCGGAGGATGTTGCCAGCGCCGCCGATATAGCCGCTGCACTTGGGAGCGTGCTGTACAAGGAAGAGGAAGCCAAGAACATAGCCGTTAAATTGAGAAAAGCCGGTGAAACCGACGTTGCCCTTGAGCAGGTTATATACCGCTACGACTACGAAACCATGACCTCGGATCATAACCTGCCCTACAACAGCGGCCTAGTGAACTGGTCAAAGTCTTATGATGAGCTTCCAGCGGATTACTGGTTCAACGGTGCCTCTTACACCGCCAACTACTCGACTTGGGCGAGTTCCTTCTCTGCTCAGTTCAAGGTTAAGGACAGCGACGCGGTCAACGGTGAGTACCTCTACGGCTGGGACATCGAGATCAACGAGCTTTCACTCCTCCCGATTGATCCAGCCGACTGGGACGGTGTTGCTCCTCCAAAGCAGGCTGACATTGAGATACCCTCGAGGAGGATAGTAGTTTCCGTTGACTACACCCTCTACAACTACACCGTGAAGAAGACTGAGGTTGTGAGGGAGGCCTACCCGGAGTGGGGAGTTCCAGCCGAGACCATAGTTGTCAACGAGAGCAGAATCGGCAACTCAATCGACGTTGAGCTTGATAATGGAACGATCGTTGGAACCATAAGCCCGGGTGTTGGGGCCGGGGACGAATTTACGCTCCTCGGAACCAAGTACCACGTCTTCTCCGTCGGGATGGGCAGCTTCACCGCTGGTGAAGTGCTCGGCACCGGCTGGTTCGCCCAGAACGAGAGCAAACTCCTCGGTAACAGCAGATGGGAGATCACACTCATAGGTGCTGATCCACTGCAGGAGAAGGCGATAGTGACCGTTAAAGACACCAAAACTGGCGAACTCTACGGACCGGTTGTCTTAAGGCTCGGTGAGCCGAAGGACGTGGTCGTCACGGGGGACACCGTTGAGCTTCAGCTCAAGCTTGAGGCCCTCTCCGAGAACCTCATCCTCGGTAAGATCGCCCAGATAAGCGGTTACGGCAACATAAAGACGTACTCGAGCGGAACATACGTCGAGTACAACGACCAGAGATGGATAATGAGCGTTGATTCCGACGGTGAGTACATCAAGAGGATCAGCATGACCAACGAGGACGAGCTCATCGGAAATCCCCTCGACGTCCTGGGTATCTACACGATTAAGTACTCCTTTGACATGAGGTCCCTGAACGAGAAGGATGTTGACTTCGACATCAACCGCGATGGTAGCATAACCGACACCAGCTACGTCGTTGCCAAGGCTACCATCACGATCCTTGAAAACCACCCGAAGATCCACGAACTGGTTCTCTCGGTCGGGGACAGGATTCCGGGGACGGACTACGTCATCTCGGGCGTTGGGGGCGTCAAGAACATCGTCCTGAAGACCCCAACCCAGCCCATAACGATCCTCGACACCGAAGTTAACTTCGTGAACCCGACCTCTAACTACATCCTCGTGGGATCCAACAAGGCAAACTTGCTCACCTCGATGATCTTCGGCCACTACCACCTTCCCGTTGACTTCAGGGTCTGGTTCGGCGAATATCCGGTCCTCGGTTACATCCCGCACTGCGACCTTCTCAAGGGCAGGAGCGTCATAATAGTGGCTGGTTCAACACCCAAGGCGACCAGAAAAGCCGCAACGATACTCATGCAGTACATAGCCGGCCTTTCGTGATCCTTTCCTTTTTGGTGGTGCTCATGAGCAAAAGGTACCTTCTGGTGACTTTTGTTTTTATACTCCTTCTCCTCGGTGGGTTCCTCATTGACTCCTGGTATTCCGCCTACACGTCCCTTTTTCGATCGGACTTTCCATCAAAGGCCATGATCCAGAACGAGGGAGTGAGAGTTGAAGGCTATCTCCCGGGTGATCCCCTTGATCTCGTAAACGCCACCCTATACCATCACTACGAGCGAGTTACGGTGATCCTCGGTAGTGGGGACACCAAGGACTACTGCGACAGGACTGGAAAGTGTCAGTTCAGAACGCTGGCCGCCGTTGAGATCTCATGTCTCGTTGGCAAGCTCATGGGTTCGTACTACTACGAGACCGCCCGGGAGATGGGATACAATGACTCGGCCGCCAGAAAGTTTGCCCTTGATCAGGTTTCCAGAAGGGTAAATTCCGGTAACTGGCTTACGTTTTCGCTTAAACTGGCAATAGGTCGAGGAGAAATCGGAAATGAAAAGCATCTGCTAATAATCCTTAGAGGTCCCCTAGATGGGGCCGTTGAGAACAGGATTTACGTTCCACGAAAGGGAGTGCTCGTTCTGGAGGCACTTGATGATAGAACCCTTTACAGGGAGGCCCTTTTGGTTGAGGGAATAACGGGAATAAGCTGCTCAAAAGGTTAGAGGAGTTACCACTCCTCCTCTTCTTCTCCGATGAGCCCGTACTTCTCGAGCTCGCGGAGGAGTTTCTTAACGGCTTCCCATGCGTCTTTCTCGCTCTTCGCACCCGAGCAGACGATCTTGCCTGAGGAGAAAAGCAGTATGACCGCCTTTGGATCCTTGGCACGGTATATGACGCCGGGGAACTGCTCCGGCTCGTACTCACAGTTTGGAAGGCTCAAAGCAACGGCATCGAGGTTAAACTCCATGCCGATATCACCGCTGAAGACCATGTTCTGTATGTCAATCTGGGGTGGCTTCGTGAACTTCGTTCCGACCTTCGTCTTCAGCATTTCGGTGAGCTTTTTGACGGCCCTCTCGATGTCTTCAACACTCTTGGCGCCGGTAACGACGAGTTTTCCCGAGCTGAATATCAGCAGGGCAACCTTTGGCTCGTCGAAGCGGCAGATGATTCCGGGGAACTCCTCTGGATTGTACTTCGAGTTGGGGCATATTTCAATGACTTTTTCAAGATTCAGTTCCGCGAAGAGATCAACAGAAGCGACTATGTTTTCAATTCTGAGCTTTACGTTACTTATATCGACCAAGGCCAGCACCTCCAGCAGGTGGGTTTAAAAACCCCTTTATAAATGGGAGCCATTGCTTTTTAAAGCTTTACGATCAAAGTGGAACATTCAAGAAGAAAAATTCAAAGGTAGGCCTCAACGAGGACCTTTCCAGCTTCGGTCAGGCTCTTGCTTCCGAGGAAGCCGAGCTGGCGGAGCATCGTCAAAGCTTTCTTTATCTCGTCGTCGCTGAGGCTGAGGTGCTTCCTGATGACGTCCACTTCCTCCATCTTGTAGCCCCTGATTTCGCCCTTCTCCTTCCATATCCTGTTGAAGGTCTCAAGCTCCTCGTAGATTACCCTGAGCACGTTGTAGAGGGTTGGCGTGACACTGAACTTGACCTTGACTATCTCCTGGAGCTTGGCGTTCTCGAGGGCGGTCTTAACTTTATCCCCGAGCTCGGTCAGCTTGACCATGCCGTTCTGGAGCTCAACGACGAAGCCCTTCGCTTCCGCCTCGCCGATTGCCCTGATGATTTCCTTCTCATCTCCGCCGACGTAGTCCCTGACAAGCTCGACCAGCTCGTCCCTGTGTATGTACTTCTTCCTTGGGGTCTTGGCCAGTATCGCCGCGTCGTATCTGGTGAGGAACGGCTTCCGCTTAATCGAGCGGCTGAGCTTGAGGTAGAACCTGCCCTTGTCGGTGACGCCGGCCTTGACAACGCCCTCCTCCTGAGCCTTGATTACCCACTCGGCTATGGGCACATCACCGCTCTCGGCGTAGGTTACGGCCTTCATTGCGTCCGGGCTGACGGTTCCGAAGTTTATAGCTTCTTTACCCCATTCGGTGAGCCAGTAGGTGTCCCTGTTCTTGACGAGCCTCCTCTCGACCAGCTCTTTGCTCTCGAGGAGGTGCAGTATGGCCCCAAGGTCCTCGACCTCAACGCGCTTGCCTATCTCCTTCTCGGTGGGGAGTATGTCTGGGTTGGTCTCGTACTTCTCCTCAATCTCCTTGATGACCTTGAGGACTGCAAGCTCATCGTTGAGCAGGTAAATCGGGAGGACCTTCTCCTCAACCCTGCCCATCGCCTCGTAGGTCTCCATCACGGCCTTTCCGAACTCGGTGGTTCCCTTCTCGTCGGCGAGCCCCATGCTCTCCAGCTCGGCGTTGCTCCTACCGGCCTTCAGGGCCTCGAAGTCCTCCTTCCTGAGGACTATCGCTCTCGCGAAGACTGGAATCATACTGACAGCTTTGAGGGCAAGCTTCGCCGCTGGAGTCGTTGCGAAGGCCCTTCCATTCTCGGTCGGCGGGGAGATCAGGAGCAGGCGCATCGCCTGGAGGGCGTTCACGATGTTGTCGCCGTAGAGCTTGGAGTTCTTGTAGGTTATGAGCTCATCGAGGGTTCCTATTTTCGGCATTCCCCTGAGGAACGACACTATCTCTGGGGTCAGGTAAACGACCGGGTGGGTCTCGCGGTAGAGCTTGAGGAGGGCCTTCCCGAACTCGGTGAGGCCGTTCTCATCGGCGAGCTTCCTCTCCTTCAGCTTCTCGAGCCAGCCCTCGGGTACCTTTCCGGTCTCCTCGAGGAGCTCAAGCATCTTCATTATCTCGGTGTCCGCTACGACCTCGGGAAGCTCGTCGAGGTTGAGCAACTCAGTAATCTCAAGGAGCTTCCTTCCGGCCTCGGTGAGCTTAATCTTTCCGCCCTCAAGCTCGGCAAAACCGAGTATGTAGAGCTCGATTGCCCTTATCTGAAACTCCTCCGGCAGTTTGGCCTCAATCTCGGTCTGACTATCGGTCTTCTTCATTTCCCTGAGTATCTCAAGGTGCCTTCTCTTCAGGTACATGGTATCCTACCTCCTTTCTTCACTTGGCCTCTTGAGAGGCTCTGAAGTTTTTAGAAACATAAAGTTTTTAAAAATTTCGGTAACTAAAAATGAAAAATCACTTGGCCCCTTCCTGCTTCACCGGGTATGGCATGAACTCGACGGTTCCCCTCTGCCTTACCGGTTGCTTGTAGAGCTCCATCAGCGCGTAGACTTCCTCTGGAACGTCCGTTTCAACGTGAAGTCCCATCTCCTTAGCGTGGTCGACAGTAATTGGATAATCATGGGTCCATCTGCCCTCGGTGAGTGTCTGGGCCAGCTGCCTGGCTTTCTCCTCGCCGTATCTGTCCTTTAGCAGATAGAACACGAAGTCCTGTACCTGCTTTATTGCCTTCTTGGCCACATCAGCAAGGATCAGTGTCTGGTCGTCTACCTTCTCGGCTCCCTTCTGCTCCACTGCTTTCACAATGCTCGGAGCTGGGTACTGGCCGAGCTGTGGATCAACGGGTCCGAGAACGGCGTTGGGATCCATTATTATCCTGTCTGCGGCGAGGGCTATCAGCGTCCCCCCGCTCATGGCGTAGTGGGGCACTATAACCCTCGTCTCTGCCGGATGTTCTTTGAGTGCCCTTGCAATTTGAGTCGCCGCCAAAACGAGCCCCCCCGGTGTATGTATTATGAGATCTATCGGCTTGTCCTTTGGTGCCGCCCTTATGGCTCTGAGTATTTCTTCACTGTCTTCAACGCTTATGAACTTGTACACTGGAATCCCGAAGAACCCGATGCTCTCCTGTCTGTGTATCATCGTTATTACCGTTGAGTTCCTTTTCTTCGCTATCTTGGCGAGCAGTTTGGCCCTCATTATCTGGAGCTGCCTGTACTGGAGCTGGGGCCACATCAGGATGTACAGGAAGAACAGCCACCAGAGAAGTGAACCTAAGAAACCGCTGAGTGGATCCATGGGTTTCCCCCCTAACGTTTTGACGAAATGTTTACGCTTCCTGATACTTAAAGCTTTGCTTTCGATCAGGTTTATAAGTATCTCAATCGTTCATTCCTTGGTGAGAGTATGAGAAACACGATTGTCTTAGTTAGAACCGACAACTTTCAGAAGGCGAGCGTTGCTTTAGCTGACCTCGTGAGGTACGGGGGTATGAGAATTCGCGGTGACCCGAGGATAATACCGCCTGCCCTCTCAGACTGGGCCTTCGAAAAGATAAGTGGCGAGAAACCGAGAAAGCGCTTTAAAGCCCACGTCGTTGCCCAGATTGACCTTCCGCCGAAGAAGGCCATAGGCAGGCTGATGGACATTCATCCCCCGGCCCATATCCTTGTAATCCCCCCAGATTCCGAGGTCTGGGAAGAGTTAATGCGCCTCTGGGGAAGCTTTGAGAAGCTTAAGGGTTTCCACCCCCCGAAGAGAACGAAGGCTGAAGAGCTCAGAAGGAAGGCCGAGAAGAGGAGAGAGAAGGAGGAGTGGGAGTTCGAGGAGGTTTAGGGAAGGACGTTTAGTCCTTCTTTCTCCCCAGCCTGTTTAAGATCGCTGTCCAGCGTTCCAAAGTTTCTCACTTCAAAGACAAGACAAGTGGCGAGGATTATTGCGTCATTCGGGAGCAGATTGTGCTTTCTTATGAGCCCATAAGATACCTCAAGAACCTCATCGTCCGTAGGGAGAACATGAAACTGGTTGAGGAAGTCCTTTGGTTCCTCGGTGAGGATTACTTTTCCTATTTCACCCCGCTTTTTGATTGTAAACGGGGAAACTCCAGTTTTGAGGGCAATGTAGTGAAAAAGGAACTCACTGAAAACTATGTCGTTGATTACTGGGACCAAATTGGAGTTGAGGAGCTCCTCAAAAAGCGAAACGGCGGAGGGATTACCTTTTAGTCCTTTCGATTAAAACGGAGGAGTCCAAAAAGATAAGCTCACTGGAGGTACCAGTCCTCTTCATTGACATCCCCTTTGAATTTGCCAAGGTACTTGGAAAGAACAGCTCTGCTCAGCCCTTTCCTTATCTCCCGCTCAAGTATAATCTTTATCTTCCGTTCAATGAGGCGCTCCATTCCAGAGGGAACTTTCACAACTATCTCGCCCATTGTATCACCGCGCTATAGTTTAGCATTGAGATAACTTAGGTGTTTAGTTTGCCAATAATGTTGTTTAGGCTCCTTCTAAAGTTTTTATCTGCCTTAAATATTGCACCCGTTTTTACATAATCCATGTTGTACGCAACTATAAAGAGCTTCCTCTCATCGAAAAATTCAAACTCTAACGGTTTGTCTGGAAGCCCTTGATTGTAAGTTGAGCTGGAAGGAATTACAATGACGGCAGGAGGTTTTGAGTCATTTTCGTGACTGGTCTTATAACCCCAAATCCGTGAATAGACATAAAGCTGGCGTAACATATCCGAGCTGGGGATTCTCTCTTTGAGCTCTCTGTATTTTGCATCAAGAACTACAACAGGAGTGTTACCTTTTCTAACAACGTAATCAGGCTTTTGGGAGCTTCCATTCTGATTTTTTAAAAATGGATAAGATTCTTGGTAGAACAATTTGTATTCCGGCGGAAGGTTTCTCACGAGAACTCTCTCAATAAACCTCTCAAACAGCTTGTTCATGTCAACAAAGAACCCGCTAACTTCCCGACTCCTTCCTTTTCCGCTTGCAGGCATAAACAAAAGTTTAGCCAGCTCAAAGGGCCTCCTAAACCTCTCATTGAGCCTTGTAAAATGAACGCGTTCAAAGTGCTCTGTCCTAAGGTGTATAGGCGTAATACCGTCAAAGGCCAGCATCAGCTCACCGAGGAGCTTTCTGTTTAGGCCCCATGTTGTTCTTCTGAGTGCTTCTCTAACCGATGCATAGAAAATCCTGTTGAGCAGATTATCCTCAATGAGCTCATGGACTTCAACGCTAAAGGTGTTTAGCTGGTGGGGAAGCTTTCGTATCTGTCTGCTCATCAGTAGTTTTCCCCGAAGAAACTTCTCTTCCCTGTGAACTTCAACGTATTCCCGATGGTATCCCCTTTGAACCTCACTCCAGAGGCTTTTAGCGAACAAATAAATAAAAACTTCGTAAAGGTTCGGCCGGAGGTTTCTTCCTTGAAGATAAGCTAAGTCGTGGTCTTTGATTTTTAGTCCATAGGCCATGTCAAGCATTCGTATAAAAGCCAGAATGGGCTCCCAAGTATCTTCCTGTGTCTCTTGTGTTTGCTCTTTCTTTGGCTTGAAGACCTTTGGAAGAATTTGAAGGAAAACGTTGTCAACGGCGGCGAAGCCGACGTAGTGTCGTGCTTTAATCTTGTTGGCATAGACCTCTACTACGCCTTTGCTCTCGTCTATTGTATCCTCAGTATCTGAATTATCTTCTGATCTGTCCAGCTTTTTAAAATCCTTCTTAAATTGCTTGTTCAACTTGATGAGAGCGTCTTGAATAGCCTTTTTGTCTCCTGCAATATCCCTGTACCTCTTTTCATCATGTTCGTAGAGTGTTATTGTCGTTAGTCTTGGCATGCGAATCAGTCCCCTTCAGTTTGGGACTGGGTGTTCTCTGGGGAGTTTTCCTCGTTAGTTGTTGCTCCTCCCTCTTGAGATGGAGTGTTCTTACTGATTATTCTCTTTAAAGCCCCAATAAAGGCGTCTCCTTCGAGAACTTTTAATTGATATGCTTCTTCTCCGTTTGGTCCAGTAAGCCTTAACTTCTCGAAGAACACGTTTCCATGCTCTTTGCCTTTCTCGTTCAGCACCCACTTTATTGTCTCCCAGTCGTTGTAGAAGTACTCCATGAGAAGAGGGAGCACTTCATAGTACCAGACGTGGTGGAGGTCTTCAACAGTTTCTACATTTAGGAAGTAGCTGTGGCCTATCCTGTGGTCGCGGTCTTTAACGACAGTAATGCGAACGTTAATCTTCTCGAGAAGAGTTTTGAGAAAGTAGTTATCATTACCCAGTTTACTAAATAGCTCGTTTAGTTTTTCGTTTAGCCTTTTTCTATCCTCTGTCTTTAGCTTCTTTTCTCTAATTTTCTTCAGGTTTTCTTTTTCGAGAAATTCTGGTCTTGGCTCAACCTCAATAAACGCAAACCTCCTCCTCAACGCAACGTCAAGCAGGGCAATGCTTCTATCGGCAGTGTTCATCGTGCCGATGATGTAAAGGTTTGGCGGAACCGCGAAAGGTTCCCCCGAGTATGGCAACCTAACTATAAGCTGGTTCTCACCGCCCAAGCGCTTGTCCTTTTCGAGGAGCGTTATCAGCTCGCCGAAGATTTTGCTGATGTTTCCGCGGTTGATTTCGTCGATTATAAGGTAGAACTTGGGGGTGAGATTCTTTAGTTTGTCTTTTGGAAGTCCCCCCACCAGTTCCCAGAGGTATCTTTTGAGCCGCAAATACTCCTCGTATTCTGTAGGGGATAGTGGTTCTTTTTTGGTTAAAAGAATGTAGAGTCGGTGTATCTTGTCCTTACCAATTGTTGCGTCTTCCAGTTCGAAAAGTCCCTTTACAAGCGCTCTAAGGGCAATTTTCTTGAAGATTCCGTCCTCAACCACATAGCGAATTTTTTCTTCGTTATCTGTTCTTGGTCTGAACCCTTCAATGAACTCCTCATAACTGTATGACTGGTGGAAGGTTATGAACTCCCACTTATTTCCAGGCGTTTTTTCGTTAGTCTCCTCAACGACATATTTTCGCGCTATCCAGGTTTTTCCAGTTCCTGGTGGGCCGTAGAGGATTACTTGGCCTTTTTTATTTAGTAACATGTCAACTCTAAAATAATCTTCTTTTATATTGTGGCCTGCACTTTCGTTCATAGAGTCACTCTCCTTTAAAATACCTCTTTTTTTTAAAATGTTTTTTAGAATGTCATATACACCCGACATGCGTTCTGGCTTAACATATCCAGCTATCGGAAAATAATCGGGGTTATATCCCAGTTTGCTGTTTATCTCATTGATTGAATGATGTAATTTCTCCGGTTTTTTCTTGAAGAACATCAAGAACCGAAAGTTTTCTCCTTTTCTCCAGAAGTCATTGAGAAAACTAACATCGTTTTCGGAAATCTCTACGGTTTCACAGATAATTCCGAGGTATACTGCAGTTTCTTGGTTCAGATCAACTTTATTTCGACTAATACGCTTGCCTACATAAAATAGCACCATGTCGCCTTTATCAATCTTTTTCTCGTAGATTGTCTCTTTTGATCTGCCCCAGAAATAACAAACATCAGAACAGCAATTGTCCAAGATATCGGGGCCAATTTGGCCTTCCAGCTCATTTCGTTTCACTCCTTTTAGGATCGTCTCCTCAAAATTCTCATACTCGTCAGTTCCTGTTCCAATCCCAATTATGAATAACTGGTTTTCCATTGTAGTGTCCCCAAGTATTTTAAGAATGAAAATTTAAAAACTTCACTTCTTCCTCTTCCGTATCCTGATGTTGGCTATGTCGCCGAGGGTCGGCTCGTAGTCCTTCGGAATCGTCTTCTTCTCCTTAAACTCCTCCTCGACGCGCTCGATGAGCGTAATCTTGAAGTAGCGCTCGAGCTTCTTGGCCTCCTTAATCGTTGGCTCGCGGTAGCCGTGCGCTATGGCCCTCAAATCGTTCACCGAAAGCCCAATCTCATGGGACAGCTCCTCGTAGCTCTTACCGCTCCTCTGTATGGCCCTGTAAACCCTCTCGGCGAAGTCCTCGACTATCTCCTCGGTGTAAAGCGGTCTCTCACGGTAGGGCTTTGGCTCCCTCTTCGGCCTCGGTGCTGAGACGGGCCTTCTCCTCGGCTCCCTTCCTGTGGGCATTATGCTGAAGCCGGACTTCTTTCGGCCGTACTTCTCGTAACAGCGGTCGCAGACGAGAACCTCGGCACCTTCGAGCCTTATCCTGTGGCCCGGGCCCCTTATGGGTGCACCACAAATCTCGCAGTAGCGCGGCTTGGCCTTGCTCATAGCTACCACCTTCTCTACCGCTCAAAGCTCGGAGTCAGGCTTTTTAAACCCGACGATGAGGATATCAATGATGACGAAAGTAAAGATAGAGAAACTCCAAAAGCTCGACCAGGAAACCCTTGAGAGGCTGATAGAGATTTACATGAACGCCTACGAGGGAATGCGCGAGTACGGCGGGGAAGGGGAGAGCTACGCGAAGCGCTACCTGAGGTGGTGCTGGAGCAAAGCTAAGGACGGCTTCTTCGTCGCCAAAATCGGCGACAAGATAGTCGGCTTCATCGTCTGCGACGACGATTGGTACAGCAGGTACGAGGGGAGAACCGTCGGGGCCATACACGAGTTCGCGGTGGACAAAAGCTACCAGGGGCATGGGATAGGGCGGAAGCTCATGGAGAAGTGCCTTGAATACCTCGGCGGAAAAGATATTGAGCTCTGGGTCGGTGAGAAGAACGAGCGGGCGAAGAGGTTTTACGAGGAGTACGGTTTCAGAGAGGTCGGAAAGCACGGCATCTGGGTGAGGATGGTTAGAAGGAAAAGGTGATAAGTGAGAAGGAAAAGTTGTTTTATCGGTGGTTGCAATGCCGTGCATTCATCCGCCAAGTCCCGACAAGGTGAGGAACATGAAGGAAGAGAGCTTCATAAGGGAAGGAAAGGGAAAGCTGAAGGTCACAATAGAGGGGAGCGAGACCCTCGAAACTACGATGAGCGGAAGGCTGAAGAGCGTTGAGGAAGTTGCCGAGATGCTCGGCGTCGAGGCCAAGAACGGGAAGATAGACGCGGTGGTTGATGGAGTGAAGGTTCGGATGGAGAAAGGGAAGCTCGAGCTTGAGTTTGAGAGCGGGGACAGGATGAGGATTGAGAGGGCTTAGCTTTCAATTATTATTGCGTCTCCCAAGAGCCGAAAATGGTAGTCGGTCGTAACTACGAGCGCTCCATACCTCTTAGCAGTTTTGGAGATAATGCAATCTGCGAGTGAAACGTGCTTGTTTTTGTTCTTTCTGCGTATTTCTGCGTGCAGTTTCCCCGCGTTGATTGCCACTTCTTTATCTAAGGGGACGACCAAACCCATGTCGGCTATCGTCTTCACTATGCTCAAATCGACCCCGTTTCTCTCCAAGAAACTACTAAGTTCTGCCAGAACAAGCGTCGGAATAATTACCAGCTCAGATTCGTTGAGAATCTCAAGAACAGCTTTTCCCTTCTCAGTACCTTTAATCAGCTCCACGAGAGCGGAAGTGTCAGGAATCACTATCATATCCTCACGTCCACCCTGTCTTCTTCTCTGAACTCGGGGAGCTCCTTAGCTATCCCAAAGAGCTTTTCCCAGTTCTTTTTCCGCCCTCTTCCCTCAAGAAGTCTCTTCAATTCATCTCCGCTGATAGGAACTTTAACCTCTATAGTCATGTCCTCACCCAAACGAGAATTGGGAAAAAAGATAGATAAAAATTTCCATCACTTCAAAACGGGCCTGAACTTGTAGGCGTAGAGGATTATACCGTCCTCCTCGAACTCCCTGACCTTTCTGGTTACCGCCTCGACCTCCATGCCCTCGTGGATTTCCTCTGGCTCGACGTCGGTGAGCTGGGCAAGAACCACAGGCCCTTCCTCAAGCTGAACGAGGGCAAGTGGATACGGCTTGTAGTACTCGAACCCGCTCGGCGGGTTTCTCACTATCGTCCAGGTGAGCACCTTGCCCTTTCCGCTGAACTCGTACTCCTCGACGTTCCTTGAACCGCAGACAGGGCAGACCGAGCGGTATGGGAAGAAGACGTGGCCGTTCTCACATTTGCCTCCTATGAGTCTGTACTTCTCACGGAAGTGCCTCCAGTAGCGGGAAATCTGCATCGGACGGGCCATTTTCACACCCTCCTGAGGATGTTAACGGTTATGTTCGAGCCGGTTCCTCCGATGTTCTGGGTCAGGCCGACCTCGGCGTCGGGAACCTGATTCGGCGCCTCACCGCGGAGCTGGAGAACAGCCTCGACCGTCTGGTAGACTCCAGTAGCTCCGACCGGGTGGCCCCTTGATTTGAGTCCGCCCATAGTCTGTATCGGATAATCGCCGTCAATCGCTATCTGTCCCTCCCTGGCAAGCTTCGCTCCTTCTCCTTTCTTCGCGACGCCGAGGGCTTCCAAGCTGAGCGCGGCCATAATCGTGAAGGCGTCGTGAACCTCGAAGAAGTCGATGTCCTTTGGCTCAACTCCCGCCATCTTGTAAGCTTTCTCTGCTGCTATCTTCGCCGCTTTAAGGGTGAGCAGGTCCTCCCTGTTGGCGAGGTTTATGGTGTCTATGGCGCGCGCCATTCCAGCAACTTCAACCCACTTCTCTTTTGGAACGCCGAGCTCTTTCGCCTTCTCGGGGGTGGTTATTATCACGGCCGCCGCACCGTCGCAGACCGGCGAGGCGTCGAAGAGCTTGAGCGGGTCGGCTATGTAGGGGCTCTTGAGGACGGTCTCAACCTTGATTGGCTTCTTGAACATTGCGTAGGGGTTTTTAGCTCCGTTGGCGTGGGCGTTTACGGCGAATAGTGCCAAATCCTCCTCGGTGTAGCCGTAGGTCTTCATGTAGTGTCTCATAATAAGTGCGTTGAGAGCAACGAAGCTGGCCCCGTGGAAGAGCTCCCACTCGGCATCGGCCGCGTAGGCCAGGTATCTGGTAGCGTCGCTCGGCCAGGCGTCGGTCATCTTCTCGACGCCGACGACGGCGACAACGTCTTCCAGCCCGCTGAGAACGGCCTTAACGCCCTCCTGAACGGCGGCACCCCCCGAGGCACACGCCGCCTCGATCTTAACGGCGGGGATGTTCCCGAGACCGGCCCAGTCAGCTATGAGCGCGCCGAGGTTTTCCTGCTCTACAAAGGAGCCAGAGGCCATGTTGCCGACGTAGAGAGAGTCAACCTTATCGACGCCTGCATCCTCCATCGCGTTGAGCAGAGCTTCAACGGCCAAATCACGGAGGGCAAGCTTCCAGTGCTCACCAACGGGGGTCATGCCCGCACCGATTATGACGGCCTTCCTCATCTCAACCACCTCACAGGATGTACTTCCTCCTCGCTTTGGCGTAGAGGGCGTAGTCTATGTACTTCTTCCTCTCGACGTAGTCCTTGACCTTCGGCGCCAGGTTCCTCTTCTCCTCTATTGCATCCTGGACAACAACGCTGAAGGCGTCGCTTCCGGCCCCGGAACCGAAGGAAACCCACAAAATCCTGTCTCCGGGCTTGGCTATGTCAAGAACTGCAGAGACTCCAACCATCGTCGCACCGCTGTAGGTGTTTCCGATGGTTCCAGAGAGAAGTCCGGGAAGAACCTTTTCCTTCGGGATTCCGAGGATTTTGGCAACGGTGAGCGGGAACTTGACGTTGGGCTGGTGAAAGACCGCGTAGTCGAAGTCGTTGACGGTAAGACCCAACTCTTCCATAAGCGTTTTTGCCGCGTTGATTATGTGGTGGAAGTAGGCCGGCTCGCCTGTAAAGCGGTTTCCGTGCCTCGGGTAGTGCTCGTGTTGCCTTCTCCAGAAGTCTGGCGTGTCCGTAACGTAGGAGTAGCTTCCCTCGAAGTAGGCAACTGTTTCAGAGCTCTTCGGGCCGACTATGAACGCCGCACCGCCGGCTCCGGCGGTGAATTCAAGGTGGTCGCCGGGCCTTCCCTGTGCTGTGTCAGCTCCGATTGCCATCGCGTAGTCGGCCATCTCTGAACCTACAAAGCCGATGGCAGTCTGCAGTGCCTCGGTTCCGGCCTTACAAGCGAACTCGAAGTCGGCGGTGCTGACGTCTGGCGTTGCCCCGATTGCCTCGGCTATGACAGTTCCAGTCGGCTTCACCGCGTAGGGCTTGCTCTCGCTACCAAACCACACGGCCCTTATGAGCTTGGGATCAATGCCTGCCCTCTTGAGGGCGTTTCTGGCAGCTTCAAGGCCTATGGTGAGCGCGTCTTCGTCAAGTCCCGGGACGGCCTTCTCCTCGATTGGAAAGCTCGAAACGCCCCAAACGCGTCCTATCTCCTCAGCCTTGATTCTATACATCGGAACGTAGGCACCGTAGCCGACGATGCCCACTTCCCTCTTCGGCTTCAGAAGTTTCCTCATGGGCACCACCCACAAACGCTTGAACGGAACTTCGCCTGAGGTTGAGCCCGGCCTTATAAAAGCCTTTCGGTAAAAGTAAAAGGAGTTTTCGGCAATCAGCGATAGAAACCGCTATATACTACTGGATAAAATTAAAACTGGTGATTGCATGAAGTACGAAATTAAACACCGGCCGAGCTTCTCGGTGCTTGAGGTTGAGCTCAACACTGGAGAGAGCATTCAGGCCGAGAGCGGGGCCATGGTTTACATGAGTCCCACGATAAAGCTCGAGACGAAAGCAAAAGGTGGTATTTTTGGGGCGCTGAAGCGCTCAATGCTTGGAGGCGAGAGCTTCTTCATAAACACGTTCCGTGCCGAAGGAGGACCCGGAACCGTAGGGCTTGCCCCACCGTATCCTGGGGACATAGAGGCCTTTGAGCTCGATGGAACGCTTTACGCGCAGAGCGGTGCCTTTCTTGCAAGCAGTGGGGAGATAGACATAGACACGAAATGGGGAGGGGCAAAAACGTTCTTTGGCAGGGAAGGACTGTTCCTGCTCAAGATGAGCGGAAGGGGCACGGTGTTCCTCTCAAGCTTCGGGGCCATAGTCAGAAAGGAACTTCACAACGAGCGCTTTATCATAGACACAGGACACCTCGTGGCCTTCAGCGAGGGTCTGGACTTTACAGTGAAGCGGGTCGGCGGACTGAAGAGCACTCTCCTCAGCGGAGAAGGGCTTGTTGCCGAATTCTATGGCACCGGAACTCTGTACATACAGACGAGGAGTATGGATGGTTTCCTGAGCTGGATAATCCCGCACCTACCAAAAAGGGGTTGATGCCCCGATTTCCTTTTTCAAAATTTAAAGGGCCTAAAAGTTCAAAAAGAAAGTCTCAAGGCTTTCTAACGACGAAGAGAGCGTGGTCCTTCTCGTAGGGCTCGAGCGAAAGCCTCTCAACGACCTCGAAGTAGCTCGCGAGTTCCCTCTCGACCTCCTTGAAGACCTCCTCGGGCTCCTTGGTGACGTCGATGCTCCTGCTCTTGACAGAAATCATTCCGTAGCCACCGCTCTTGAGGAACACCTTGGCGTTGTCTATGAGGATTTTCGCCTGAGTCGGCTGGGCGACGTCCTCGAAGATGACGTCAACCTTCGGAACGAGTGCGCGGTAACCTTCGGGCTTGGTAGCGTCGCCGAGTATCGGGACGATGTTCCTCCTCTCCTCGACTATTGGAACGAGCTCCCTGAGAACCCTCGGCGAGAACTCGACGCCGAATATCTTGCCCTCCCAGCCGACGATGTCGCTGACGTGGGAAGCGGTGGTTCCGCTCGCTATTCCAAGGTAGAGCACCGTTGAGCCGGGCTTAATCGGGAAGTTCTTGAGGCCGTTGAGTATCGCCGCTCCAAGCTTTGATCTGCTTGGATTCCAAATCCTGTACTCCTCGCCCTCGAACTTGATAACTCTCTCCCCATAAACCCTCTGGCCGGGAACGAGGTTCTTGGTTGCAATCTTCTCGCTCCCGTCGTCATCGATGACGATGTAAACGCCCGGGAACCTGTGCTTCTTAACCTTCATCTACCTCACCTCTTGCCCTTCTTTTTCTTCTTACCCTTCTTATCGGGCTTGCCTTTACCCTTCTTCTCCTTCCTGCCCTTTTCGTGCTTCTTGCCCTTCTTTTCCTTGCCCTTGAACTTCTTCTTTTTCTTCTTCTCCGGCTTGGCCTTCCTCTTGGGCGGGTTCGGGTACTTCTCCTTGATTTCCTTGATTCTCTGCTCGAGCTCCTTCTTCAGCTCCTCACCGATGTATTCACCAGAGAAGTAGTCAACGCGAGCCGCTATGGCCAGCTTTCCAGCTAAAGCCCTCGCAATCTTACCCCTCTGCCACCAGGGCGAGCGGTTTATTGCAGGGTACTGGAAGATGACGCCGTGCTTTGGCGGCTTGGCGCCCGTCCTTAGGTGCCTGAAGAGGGCCTTCTCGGCTCCAAGAACCTGTATCGTTGAAGCGGGCATCATGGCGAGCTCCTTAAGGCCTCCAGCGAGGCTCATCAAGCGAGCGGCAAGCTTCGCACCGACCAGAGCCTTCAGGTTTGGAGCCACCTCGTCCATCGCCGTCTCAAGGTAGTCCTCAATCTGCTCCCTCAGCTTGTAGAGGTCACTTATCTCGCTGGCGAGCTTCCTTATGATTTCGCTGTCGAACTTACCGAGCGGTGCTCCCATCGACTTCTCGGCCGCTTTGAGGATCTTCTTAATCTTGCCCTCGGAGAAGCCGAGCTTTTCAAGCTTCTCCCTGCTCACGTTCTCCCTCGGGCCAATTTCCTTAACGAAAGTCACATACTGCGGGTGCTTGGGCAGGATTTCGTCCAGTTCGGGGAAGTGGAGGCCGTACCACTCCCTCAGCCTCGAAACGAGCAGGTTAATGACCTTGTCGATGTCATCGAGCGCCTCGATGGCCTGTATAATCATCTTGTCGCGCGCACCGCTCTGCTCCTGTATGCGGAGCCTCGTTAATGCAACGCCAACGGTGTAGTACTCGTCAAACCAGTTCTCGCCGAGGAACTCCTCTGGACTTGAGCGCAACTTTTCTCCCGCAAGGTTCGGGAACTCAGCTGTTGCGTTGTAGCCGAGCTCCTTGAGCTTTCTGCTCAGCTCGGTGTCCTCCACGATGAACTCTTCGTACCCCTCTCCTTTCAGCTCGTCGAGGAGGGCACTCAGCTCGTCGCTCGGTTCTCCCTTCAAAAGCCTGTCGAGGCTTGTCTCTGGCTTTCCGCTGAAGGGTTTGCTCGCGATGAGCTTCCCGCTCTCGTCGAAGGCGTAAACGCCCCTGACATTCTCGGCAATGTAAACCCTCACACTACCACCTCCGGATCATATTGGGCTCCCTCTATAAAAAGATTTCATGCCTCCAAAGGTCTATAAACCCAGTGATTGAGTGATGGTTGGTGTTAGGGATGGGTGCCGGTAGGAAGTTCATAGTCAAAACGCAGAGGGGCATGGAAAGCGTTGCGGCCAACTACATCTCCGAGCTGCTGCCTAAAGCGGAGGTTTGGGCATCGCCGATGGGATATTCTGGCCTTGTACTTGTGGAAAGCTCGGATGAGGATGCTCTTGAGAAGATACTCCAGATCCCTGAAGTGGAGCGCGTTATTCCGGTGATCGTCGAGACTGAAGCAAGTCTTGAGAAGATAGCGGAGAGTGCGGAAAAACTGGCTGACTTTATCGATGAAAACGAAACCTACGCCGTGAAGACCAAGAGACGGGGAAAGCATGACTTTTCGAGCATCGATGTCAATAGGGTTCTTGGGGCTAAAATCAAGGAGCTCACTAACGCCGACGTCAATCTGAGCTGGCCCGATAAGGTTGTTCAAGTGGAAATAATCGGGGATAGGGCTTACATCTCTGTAATCCCCGGGGAGGAGTTCAGAAAGTATACTCCTGACAAGATAGATGCAAGAAAGCTTTTCAAGAAGCTCACGATCGTTCAGATGCCCTACTGGGGTGATTACAAAGCATGTAGGCTGTTCGGGGAGAAAATCGGAAGGGCCGCCCAGGCTTTCGAGGTCAAGGAGTTAATCATAGCTCCCAAAGAAAGGATGGATGCCTACGAGCTCATGGAATTTATCAGGGGAGTAAAGATCGGACAGGAAAGCCGCTATCAGATCCAGAGGGATGCCTATCCCTGGAATGTTGAAAAGGTTCCCGTTACAGTCTGGGATCTCTACCAAGTGGTCAGGGATAAGAGGCGTAAGAAGAGGCTGTTGATAATAACCGATCCCAAGGGCCCGACTCTGGCAGAGGTTAAGGACAAGCTGGCGAAAGATCTTCACTACGCCAAAGAGGTTGTCGTGTTCATAGGTTCGAGGGAGGGCATCCCTAAGGGACTCTTCCGCTTTGCCGATTACGTTGTTGATCTGGCCCCGTACATGACCTTTGCAACGGAGCATGGAATACCCGCGGCTCTGGTCTCACTGTGGGAGGTTTATGAAGAGTTCCTCAGAGGGGGAG
Source organism: Thermococcus gammatolerans EJ3 (assembly GCF_000022365.1). Classification (NCBI taxonomy): domain Archaea; kingdom Methanobacteriati; phylum Methanobacteriota; class Thermococci; order Thermococcales; family Thermococcaceae; genus Thermococcus; species Thermococcus gammatolerans. Next base: position 456,072 of record NC_012804.1, read on the forward strand.
AGAAAGGGGAGTGATTTGGCGTCAGACCCTAAGGTCGTCCTCACAGTTCGGGAATCCGCCGTAGTCATCATCCGCCCAGTGTGTAGAAGACGAGCGCCCCTATTAAACCTCCAATCAGGGAAGCTAGAAAATTGGTGCCGTTGTTGTCGAGGAGCCCCTTGTTTTCGAGGGTAGCCCCAATGAAGCTGTCGGCGTTTATCCCGAGGAAGCCCCCTGTCAGAACAGCAAGGGTCATGGTGAGGTCGTACTTCGTGAGGGGTAGGGCAAAGGGGACAATCACCAGAACACCAAGGAGCGCGAAGAGCTCTCCAGCGAGGGAAATACCTCCGTTCGTGCCGGGTTTTACAGGCTTTAGGTTTGTTATGAGCCTGGGCCTCTTCCCATAAACTTTCCCCAGCTCGCTGGCCAGCGTATCACCGTTGACCGTTGCTATGGCCGAAAACGTAGCCGCCCAGAACACGTCCTGCCTTGTGATTGCTTCTACAATGAGAAACACCACAACCGCCAGCCCGTTTCCTAGAACGTTTCCAACGCTCCTCGTCCTCTCCTCAATTGAGGAGAACCCTTTCTTAACTTTCTCGTTAAAGCGATACTTTGTTGTAGCGGTTCCGAACACCAGAAACACGAGGAGCGCGAGGAACGTGTAAACGCCTCCCAGATAGATCACAAGGATACCAAGAAGGACTGAGGCCAGGGTTCCTGCTAGGTCGAGTGCCTTTGCCCGGTACGCAATCACACCTAGGAGTGGCACGATGAGGCCGATGATGAGCGTTGTGAACGATGGATCGTGCATGTCCCGAACCCCCTGATTTTAGTGGTGTTTTCTGTGCCCTATCGTGGCAGGTTGTTTATTACTCTTTCCCTCGACTATCGGCGAGAATTAAAAAGAATCGAGTCAAAAAGTCTGGAACTTGCAGGTCTCAGTTATGAAGGTTATGTCCACATGATCAATATCCTCAATGTCGCTCGTGATGGATTCTATAATCGACTGAATCTCCCTCATGTCCTTCGGGGCTATTACGTGAACGACGAGGTTGTGAGTACCCAAGGCCTTCTGGATGATCTTGACATATTCCTTTTCTTTGAGGTTTTGAATTATGGAGTCGGTTTTCGCACCAGGTTTTAGTGTTATTCCAAGGATTATATACGAGTATCCCAAGCTCTCGTAGTCCGGTAGAATGGTGTACTTCTGTATTATCCCCATTCTCTCGAGTTTGTCCATCCTCCTGGAGATCCTTTGTCGCGTTGTTCCTATTGCCTCCGCAAGCTCTTTGTACGTCATTCTTGCGTTTTCTGAGAGGAGATGAACGATCCTAAGATCGATGGAGTCTATTTTAACTTTCCTTGGCATCCTAACACCTCCGGTGTGTACAGTTTCCCTATTCCCTTAGAGGTTATAAGATTTTCGGAAAATTTTCAACATTTTGTGATGGGGCTATGGGTTGTAGTTCTTAATGGTACATTTTATGGCCATTTATCCCGCTAATTGGGGGATTGAATATCACATGATGTTATGAAATTACCGTGTTATTATTTTAATGCAATGATATTTTATGGTGATATTACTCATTAAAATGTAAATGCTCACGGCCCCAATAAAAAGAAACGCTCAGGATTTATGGAGGGGCAGGGCACTTCTTATCCTGCTCAAAAGTTCTCTCTTTTTCTCAGAGTCTTCGAGCGCTATCTCCAGTACTTCGTCGATTGTCTCAACTGGGATTATCCTTATCTTCTTGGCCTTGTCAGGGCTCAGGAAAACGTCCTTCTCGTTGGCCTTGGGAATTATGACCGTCTTTATACCCGCCTCAATGGCCGCCTCAATCTTGGGTGTAGCGCCGCCGATGGGCAGGACCTCGCCCCGAACGCTGAGCGAGCCAGTCATCGCCACGTCCTGCCGTATCGGAATGTCCTCAAGGGCCGAGATAACGGCTGTGGCGACGCTTATGCTCGCCGAATCACCCTCAACACCCTCGTAGGTCTGGAGGAACTGGACGTGAATGTCGTAGCGGCTTATGTCCTCGCCCTTATAGCGCTTGATTATGGCTGAGACGTTCTGAATTGCCTCCTTCGCTATCTCGCCGAGCTTTCCCGTGACGATTATCTTCCCTTCCTCCTTGCTTGCGGCAGGTGCAACGACAGCTTCAATGGGGAGGACTATGCCGCTCTGTTCCCCTATAACAGCTAGGCCGTTCACCCTGCCTATCTCGCCGCCTTCCGTCTTTATGACCTGATACTCCTTCTTGTTCTCTATGTACCAGTCGGCGAGCTGCTTTTCGAGGGGCTTTGCCATCTTCATGGCCTCAAGGACGTCCTCCCTCTCCACGTACTTCTTGCCCTTCTTCACCGCTATGTCTCCGGCTGCCCTCACGATACCACCGAGATCACGGAGGCGTAGGGTCAAGTGGCCCTTCCTGCCCGCCCTCTTCTGGGCCTCCCTTACGATTTCCTCAACGGCTTCCCTCGTGAAGTGTGGAATCTTGCCGTCGCGCTTTACCTCCTGGGCGACGAACTGGACGAGCTTTCTGCGGTTCTCTATGGTGTCTGGCATCGTCGTCCTCATATAAACCTCGTAACCGTAGCCCCTAATCCTCGAGCGAAGAGCCGGGTGCATCTTGTCAACGGTGTCGAGGTTTCCAGCGGCGACGAGTATGAAGTCACAGGGAACCGGCTCCGTCCTGACCATCGCACCGCTCGAGAGCTCGCTCTGGCCGGTGATCGGGAACTTCTTCTCCTGCATCGCGGTGAGGAGGCTCTGCTGCATTTTGAGGGAGAGGGTTGCTATCTCGTCTATGAACAGGACACCCTTGTGGGCGCGGTGTATCATCCCTGGCTCAACGCGCTCGTGGGCGGGAGTGCCGAGGCCACCGGACTGGAACGGGTCATGTCTCACATCACCGAGCAGTGCTCCCGCGTGTGCCCCCGTTGCGTCCACGAACGGCGCTTTAGTCCTTCCGCAGTTGTCGACGAGGAGCTTGGGCACGAGAACGCTCGTTTTCAGCCTCATGTTTGAAAGGACCATTATCGTGAGGATTATTACGAAGAGCCCCATGAGGAAGTTCTGAGTGCTGTACTGCATCATGACGGCCATCATGACCATGAAGACTATCGCGAGCAGGAGGTAGGATTTTATGTTCTCCTGATTCTTGGCCTTTTCCCGGTACTTCTGCACTATCCTTCTTCCCTGACATGCCGGAACCGTCTTGATCTTGGGCATGTTCTCGTCTTCGGGGTTTGGAAAGACTAGTATATCCTCAAGGTTCTCGGTAGGTAGCAGTTCGGCCATTGCCTGGCCGAGCATTGATTTTCCGGTTCCGGGCTCGCCTATTAGTAGGACGTGCCTTCTCTGGCCGGCAGCGGTCTTGATGACCTCGACGGCGTGTTCCTGACCGATGACCTGGTCTATGAGTCTTTCGGGGACTTTAATCTCCTCAGTCGTTTCAAATTCAATCCCAAGGTCGAGAGTCTCGCCGGTTTGGAGGGTTCTCTCCTCTCCCATGAGCATCCCCTTCTCTGCCTCTGGCAATGCTACCCCACGAGGCTTATAACTTTATCTTTAGAAGGGCAAAGATAAAATACCCCTCTTAAGCTATTAGCATTGGGGATGGAAGATGCCGAGGAGTGTAGAAGATCACGTTATGTTCACGGCCAAGCACGGAAACTGGAAGGTCGCCGACAAGTTGATCGATGTTGAAGATGAAAAGATAGCTCGTTTCCTTGCGAGGGTTGGCAACACCGTTAACTCCAAGATTCCCGAATACCTAACCGATGTCATGAACGTTGCGGGGATAATGAGCCTGGCCGAGGGAATTGACGGTGATCTAACGAAGGTAATCGTTTCCCTTAAGTCTCCTGGTATCTCCAGAAAACTCGGGGCACTTGTCTTTGAGGAGGACAAGAAGCTCAAAAAACTCCTCGTCGATGCCGCGAGGGCGTTGCTGGTCAGGCTTACCCTGTCAAGGTTCGTTCCCGTTGATTATCCGGACGGCCTGCTAAAAGAGGTTCGCGTAGTGTTCCCCTTTCCCGATGATCACGTTAATTTCACGGCCAAGCACGGCAGCTGGATAGTCGTTAAGAGGCTCATAATAGACGATTCGACACCGAAGGTTGATGTCGCCCGCTTGCTCGCTAGCATAAACGAAACAGTGACCCTTAAGCTCCCCGCTTACGCTGGTATAGACGTGAATGGCATTGAGGAGTGGTTCGGGCCAAGGAAAAAGGTGAAGAAATCGGAGATACCATCCATCGTTGAGAGGTACCTCAACTTTCAGCCTTCAGAGTTTGCCCCTGGGTTTGAGGAGCACGCGAGGGTTTATGCCCTCAGAATAGCCCTTGAGCGTATCGGTCTTTCGCTGGACGTGCCGGCCAAGAGCCTTGAGAAGTACCTAGAAAAGAAGCCGTGATGAGGCCGAGGACACCCGACGAAAGGATGAGGAGTCTTCGCTTCGCTGAGGTGAACGAGATGGATAGGGAGTTTGTGTTTCCGGAGGGGGTTTCTCCCATCGGCCCCTACAGTCCGGGCGTCATTGCCTCGGGCAGACTGCTCTTTGTGTCCGGGCAGATTCCCCTCGATCCCGAGACGGGTGAGCTGGTCAGGGGAACTTTTAGGGACATGGCCAGGAGGGCCATTGAAAACCTCCTTTCCGTTGTCGAAGCCGCTGGGGGAAGCGTTGAGAACGTGGTTAAGGTGACGGTTTATCTCAGGGACATAAGCAAATACGAGGAGTTCAACGAGGTTTACTCCGAGTTCTTTGCCAGCTCAAAACCTGCTAGAGCAGTCGTTGAGGTCTCTAACCTGCCGAAGGGTGTTGATGTGGAGATCGAGGCGATAGCTGTGCTCTGATTTCAATTTTTTGGAGGGCGAAACTTGGTTGAGAAAGTTAGGATAAGGGAGGAACTTCTTAAATACCTCCTAGAACTCGCGAGGAGCTTTTACCCGAACGAGTTCGCGGGGTTTCTCAGGGAGAAGGATGGAATATTCGAAGAAGTCCTCATAGCTCCAGCCGGTCACTTTGGGAGGACGTCGGTATTTTTCAACGCTTGGATGCTCCCCTTGGATGAGAGCGTTAGGGGAACCGTCCATTCCCATCCGGATTCTGTATGCCTGCCCTCCCGGCAGGATCTCTGGTTCTTCTCGAAGTTCGGTGGCGTTCATCTAATCCTCTGCTATCCCTTCACTCCCTCGGACGTCAAGGCGTTTCTGAGCTCGGGAGAGACCGTGGAGATCGAGATAGTCCCCTGACCCCGAAAACTACTTAAACATTTTTGGTTATCCTAACTCAGGTGAGGCCGTTGCAGGTTAGCAAGCGAGAGGAAGAGTACCTTGAGACCATGTACCTCCTCTACAAGAGCAAGGGTATAATCCGTGTCAAGGACATCGCCAAGAGAATGAACGTCAAGCCTCCAAGCGTCATCGATGCCCTCAAAAAACTGAGTAGTAAGGGTCTGGTGGAGTACGAAAAGTATGACAGGATTCTCCTCACCGAGGAGGGCAGGAAAATAGCCGAAAGAACCTATGCCAAGCACAGGTTTCTAACTGAGTTCTTTGTGGAGATTCTTGGAATTCCGCCCGAGATAGCGGAGGAGGACGCCTGCCAGTTTGAGCACTACGTTCACGAGGAGACGGTGAGGAGGATGAAAGAGTTCGCCAAGTTCATACGCGAGCAGTGTCCGTACGCAATAAAGCAGTTCGTCAAGGAGAAGCTAGAGGAAGGTTGATCCCCAGTACGGCTCTCTTCTTCAAGGGGATAAAAACAAAGGGGGCGTCAAAAGGCTCCGCCCAGGTACGCGAAGTACAGCAAGAAGACGACCGATAGGATGTACATGAGTGGGTGAACTTCTTTCCAGCGACCGCTGAAGACCTTTATCAGAGTATAGCTTATGAAGCCCATCCCTATGCCGTTCGCTATGGAATACGTGTAGGGTATCGTTATGAGCACGAGGAAGGCTGGAATGGCCTCCGTAGGATCCGAGAAGTCTACTTCCTTTATGGCGCTGAGCATGTAGTAGCCGACTATCACCAGGGCGGGGGCCGTTGCGAATGTTGGTATTGCCCCGGCAAGGGGGGCTATGAAGAGACCTATCGCGAGGAAGAGAAGCCCCGTTACCACTGCAGTCATTCCCGTCCTTCCCCCTTCCTCTATACCTGCGGCGCTTTCTATGTAGGTTGTGACCGTCGAGGTTCCGAGAACCGCCCCGAAGGTTGTTCCTATCGCGTCGGTGAGGAGAACCTTTTCAGCGTCAGGAACTTTGCCCTCCTTCGTAAGGAAACCCGCTTTGGCGCTCAGCCCTGTTACCGTTCCTAGGGTGTCGAAGAAGTCCACCATGAAGAACGCGAAGACGACTCCCAAGGCACCTACGTTTATCAGGCCCTGAAGATCCATCTTCATGAAGGTGTAGCTTATATCTGGGGTTGAGAAGATGTGCGCGGGCCAGTTTGCAGCCCCCGTAATCCAGCCCACCACGCTGGTCGTCAGTATGGAGACAAGCAAGGCCCCCTTAACGCGAAGGGCTATTAGTATTCCGGCTAGAAAGAGACCGAAGAAAAAGAGTAGGCCCTCCTTGGTCGTCAGAGCCGAGGCGTTTAGGCCTGTGAAGAGCAAGACACCATTGTCAGTGGCTGCGGTCAACAGGCCCATATCGTTTAGTCCTATGAACGTCAGGAATAGTCCAATTCCAGCTCCAACCGCGTATTTCTGACTCAGCGGAATGGCGTGTATGATCGCACTCCTGACCTTTGTCACGCTCAGGATTATGAAGATTACACCCTCGACGAAGACAGCCGCAAGGGCGACCTTCCAGCCGTATTTTGGGGCGACCGTGTAGGCGAAGTATGCGTTGAGTCCCATCCCCGGAGCGAGGGCAAAGGGCTTTTTGGCGTAGAAACCCATTATAATGGTTGTAATGCCGGCAGCAAGGGCCGTCACGGCGACGAGGGAATTGAATGCCTCCGATCCCATTGCCACACTGAGGATCTTGGGGTTAACGAAGAGTATGTATGCCATCGTCATGAACGTTGTGATCCCCGCGAGCACTTCCGTCTTCATGTTCGTTCCGTACCGGTCGAATTCAAAATACCTCTCAAGGGCCTTCATTTGATCACCCCCTATTGACTAGTTATTGCTAAAAAGTGCCTTTTTAAAACATTTTCTTGACATTTTTTTGTTTAATAGATTAATCGGGGGTTTCTGGAAAAGAGGAATTTGAATTTAACTTCTAGATCACTCCCAAATAAAAGCCTTTCGGAAGTGACCGAAAAGCTTATAAATGATTTGAGCGAAAAGTTTAAAAGGATATGGCCTTTTGGGGTGGGGCTATGAAGCGGCTCGGGAGAGTTTCTCACTATGCAAAGCAGGGGTTTCTGATAATCAGGACGAACTGGGTACCCAGTTTGAACGATCGTGTCGTTGACAAAGATCTCACCTTTGTTGGTATCATCAAGGATGTTTTTGGTCCCGTGAAGGCACCTTTTGTTGCAGTAAAACCCAGAGTAAAGAAGCCCGAAAGCTACGTGGGCTCTGTTCTGTACGTTGATAATCGAAACAGGAAAAAAGGAAAGGAAACTCGGCCCAAAAAGAGGCGTTCGAGACGCCCCACCCCCAAGAGAAGGGGGTGAGAACCTTTGGCCGATAAGAGGGTGTGTCCGGTTTGTGGTTCAACGGAGTTTTTCTTTGACAGAACGCGGGGAGAGCTCGTCTGCCGGGTCTGCGGTTATGTGCTTGAGGAGAACGTCGTTGATGAAGGGCCGGAGTGGAGGGCCTTCGATCCCGACCAGAGGGCGAGGCGCGCGAGAACTGGTGCGCCTATGACACTTATGATACACGATAAGGGCCTCTCGACCGATATAGACTGGCGCGACAAGGATATTCATGGCAATCAAATAACTGGCATGTACAGGAGCAAGCTCAGAAGGCTCCGCATGTGGCAGCGGAGGATGCGCATAAACGACGCCGCCGAGAGGAACTTGGCGTTCGCGCTGAGCGAGCTCGACAGAATGGCGGCCCAGATGAGGCTCCCAAGGCGCGTGAAGGAAGCTGCCGCTGCCCTTTACCGCAAGGCCGTTATGAAGAAGCTCATCCGCGGACGGTCAATTGAGGGCATGGTTTCAGCTGCTCTGTACGCGGCCTGCAGGATGGAGGGCATTCCCAGAACCCTTGATGAGATAGCCAGGGTTTCGAAGGTCACGAAGAAGGAAATCGGAAGGAGTTATCGCTTTATGGCCAGGGGTCTGGGCCTGAACCTCCGCCCGACGAGCCCGATCGATTACGTCGATAGGTTTGGTGATGCCCTCGGTGTGAGCTCCAAGACCAAGCAGCGTGCCAAGGAGATCCTCCAGGAGGCAATAAAGAGGGGCATTACCAGTGGTAAGGGCCCGACGGGGCTCGCGGCGGCTGCTCTGTACGTTGCCTCTCTCCTCGAGGGAGAGAAGAAAACCCAGCGTGAGGTTGCGGAGGTTGCCCACGTCACCGAGGTCACCGTGAGAAATCGCTATAAGGAACTCGTCGAGAAGCTCAACATCAAGGTTCCGATGTGAGGTGTTTCTTTTTGAGGGTTGCCGTTCTCAGCGATACCCACGTTGGGGACAAAGCGAGGGCCCTCCCTCCCGTTCTTATTGAGAAAATGCGCAACGCCGAACCCGAACTTATCCTCCACGCGGGGGACGTGACAGATCCGTCCGTTCTGGAGACGCTTGAGGAAATCGCCCCTGTCGTCGCCGTTAGGGGAAACGTCGATTATCTACGCCTTCCGGAGGAAGAAACTGTTGAGATAGATCGGATAAGGATAGGCCTGATACACGGACACCAGCTTCTCTCACTTAACGCACAGTTTTTGACATTGAAGGCCCTTGATATGGGGGTTGACCTGCTTGTGTTCGGCCACACACATCGCTTTTACTTTGACACCTTCAGCCTCTATGGGAGAAAGGTCTACCTGTTAAACCCCGGCTCCCCCACGTTTCCCCGGTGGGATAATGCGGGATTTGTTCTTCTGAGAACTGGTGAAGAGATCTTGGTTAAAAGGATAAAGCTCTGGTAAAAGAGAACAGGAAAGGGGCATCAGCTCCTGATGGCGAGCTTGATGTCCTCGGCCTTGACGGTCTTCCTGCCGGCGTGGTGGGCAAGCTCGACGGCCTTCTTGGCGATCTCAATGGCCTTCTCTTCAAGGTGCTCGGCGAGAACCTTGGCGGCTTCCTCACTGACGCGGGCAGCACCGGCCTTCCTTATAAGCCTGTCAACCGGGGCAATTGGCAACTCGGCCATTTCATACACCTCCATCAAGTTGTATAGGAGTCTTTTGCACTTTATTTTAGGCCTAACGCCCTATATAAAGTTTTCGGGATCGGACGCGTAAGAACCCTTGAATCACTGGATAGATCGCTACATGTCATCGAGGTTAATATAGAGAAAACCATATGCTTAAATTGTTAAAATGGGAAAACATAAACTTCTGGTTCAGCTACCGCGCACATTGCTCCACTCTTTCTGCAGGTACTCGGAAAGGGTCTTTGAGGACTCGTTGATGGTTTTGCCTGCCCGTTCTGCAGCCTCTCTAACGTACTTGACAACTATTGCGACCATCATCAGGGCCACCGCGATCATCAGGAGGTACTCAACGGCCGCCTGGGCCCGCTTCATGCTCTCACCCCTTAATAAGTTTGGTAAACCTTCTATTAAACCCTTTGGTTACCCACAACGGTTTTTAATATGAATTGCGTACCAGATTGGGGGTAATCATGAGGTTCGTTCTCGATACAAGCATTTTTGTCAACCCTGACATCAGATCCTCCTTCGGGGAGAACCCAACCGAGGCAGTTAGGTCCTTTCTCGAATACGCCAAAGTCCTCTTCGGCAAGGTGGAGTTTTACATGCCTCCCGGAATATACCGGGAGGTCATGAACTTCGTGGACGAGGAGGATCTATCGCCTGAGCTCGAGCTCTACATCATAAAGAAGCCCCCGAACGTTCACGATATAAAGATTCCCGCCTTTGTGGTGTACGAACTAATAGACGACATCAGGAGGAGAATAGATAAAGGCCTTCGCGTTGCCGAAAAGGCCGTTAGGGAGAGCGTTATCGAGACCGATAACGTTGATAAGATCATCCAGAAACTCAGAAGAAACTACCGCAAGGCCCTTAGGGAGGGGATAGTTGACAGTAAGGAGGACTTTGAGTTGATCTTGCTGGCAAAAGAACTTGATGCGACCATAGTTTCGGCCGATGTTGGAATATTAACCTGGGCCCAAAAGATGGGCATTAAGTGGATAGACGCCGCCAAGTTCAAGGAAGTTCTTGAGGAGCTCGTTGAGAAGGTCAGGGAAGAGAAAAATTTATAAATGCTCGGCTTCATCGTATCATCGACGCCCCGGTGGCTCAGCCTGGTGGAGCGGCCGCTTGGTAAGCGGCAGGTCGCGGGTTCAAACCCCGCCCGGGGCTCCAGTTTCTTGGGGGGCCGTGGGGTAGCTTGGTCTATCCTTCCGGCTTCGGGAGCCGGAGACCCGAGTTCAAATCTCGGCGGCCCCACCAATTCCCAACCGTTGCATTCTTGGACGTTATATCCAAAACATTAATATATGCCTTCACCCTCTTCTCACTGGACAATTAATCCAGGTGATGGGGATGAAAAAGGCAACGGTTTTTGTTATTGTCCTCCTCATGATGGGCTCTGTGATAGCTCTAGGCTGTATTGGGGGTTCGGGTACATCCTCCAGTTCCTCTAGCACCTCCACGACTTCAGCTTCTTCCAGTGCCACTCCGGCTACAAAGACTACCGCTACTTCAAGCACTACCACGACAGCTACTACAACTACTACAGCAGAGCACACCCAGACGGAAAGGGCATACTATCCGATAACCATCAAAGATTTCGCGAACAGAACGGTTACAATCGAGAAGGAGCCGAGGAGAGTGGTTACCATTGCACCCTCGCTCACGGAGGATCTCTACTACCTTGGCCTCTTTGACAGGGTCGTTGGGGTTACCCAGTTTGACGATTTTCCCCCCGGAGTCGCTAACGTAACCCGGATAGGTGGTTATGGTAAGTACGCTAACCTTGAGCTTATAGCGAATCTTAGTCCGGATCTTATAATAGCGGACAGTTATTCCCTCTCGATCCTTGACCAGCTCGAGAAGATAGCCCCCGTTGTAATAGTCGATCCACACAGCATAAACGACATTCCGAAGGCACTGGATCTCTTGGGCAGGATCTTCAACGTTGAGGACAAGGCTAAGGAGGTCTCTTCCCAGTTCGAGGCCCAGCTCGAGGAGCTCAGCTCAGCGGTTTCTGGTTTTGAGAAGGTTAAAGTGTTCTATGTTGTCTGGGGTGATCCCTTGACCACTGCGGGAGGCGATACCTTCATCAGCGACATAATAGCCCTTGCCGGTGGAATCAACATCTTCAACGACACGAGCGGATGGCCTGCTGTTAGCATGGAACAGATCATAGCGAGGGATCCCGATGTTATAATCCTCACCCCCCACTGTGGCATGAAGCTGGACGATGCTTACCAGAAATTTGCTGCCGCCTCCGCTGCGAAGAGCGGACGGGTATACATGGTGGAGAACGAGAACGATCTCATCCATCCGAGCCCGAGGGTTGTCAGGGGACTTGAAATACTGGCGAAGCTCCTCCACCCTGAGGCTTTCAGGGAGAAGTACCCGATGACGATAACGGACTTCATGAACAGGACCGTTACTATACCGAAAGAGCCCCAGAGAATAGTCTCCCTCGCACCCAGCATAACGGAGACCCTCTTTTACATAGGGGCCGGTGATAAGCTAGTGGGCGTTACCAAGTGGGCCGACTGGCCGCCCGCCGTTGAGAACATCTCCAAGATAGGTGGTTATGGTAAGTACGCTAACCTTGAGCTTATAGCGAATCTTAGTCCGGATCTTATAATAGCGGACAGTTATTCCCTCTCGATCCTTGACCAGCTCGAGAAGATAGCCCCCGTTGTAATAGTCGATCCAAAGGACATCAACGGAATTTACAGGCAGATCGACCTCCTCGGGAAGGTTACCAACAGGGAGGAGCAGGCAAAACTCGTGATAGGTGAGATGAAAGGGGAGATAGCCTACATCGAGTCCAAGGTCAGGGACCTCCCGCGTCCTGAGGTGTTCTTCATACTGAGCTACTACAAGGGTTACTGGACCGCTGGTCGGGGCACATTCATGGACAGCGTGATAACGCTCGCCGGTGGGAGGAACATCTTCAACGACACAAAGGGCTGGGTCAAGGTCAGCGATGAGCAGATAATAGTGAGGGATCCTGATGTCATAGTGGTTCTCCCGACCGCCGGCGTAAACGCCACCGAGCTCTGCAACGGCCCGCTCTCTGTCACCACAGCCGTCAAGGAGGGCAGGGTCTACACTGCCACAGACTCCAACGTTTACCAGAGGCCCAGCCCGAGGATAGTCGTGGCCATAGAGGAGATGGCCGAGTTCCTCCATCCAGAGGCCTTTGGTGTGAGCTTTAACTCGACGGCCTGTGCGGTCTCTACCTCTTGACCTCTTCTTTTTTCCGGAATATATTTAACCTCCCCAACTCTATAGCTTCCGGGATGAGGTATGGAGTTCCGGAAGATACAGTTCACAGGCAGAAGTTCCTACATAGTTTCTCTCCCCAAAAAGTGGGTTGTGGAGAACAACCTTAAACAGGGCGATACGGTCCCAATGGTGATAAATCCCGACGGCAGCATCACTATATTTCCGAGGGAACCTAAGGGCACAGGTGAAAAAAAGGAGCTCAGGATATCAAAGGAATACTCGCCGGATATGGCGGTGAGGCTTGTTATATCAGCTTACATACAGGGGTACGACACTTTCGAGATCGTCTTCCAGGAGGAGATGCCCTTCTACAAGGTGAAGATCAGGAAGATACTTCAGGGATTGCCCGGTGTTGAGATAATCCTCGATGAGCCGACGAGGATAATAGCGAAGAGCCTCCTTGACGAGAGGGAGGTAAACCTCTCGGAGATCCTGATGAGGATCCGTTCGATAGTTATCTCGATGCTCGGTGACCTTGAACTTCTTGCGGTTAAACCTGGGGAGAGGGAAATCCTGAGGGATCTCCACGATCTCGAAAACGAGCTCGACAGGTTTTACTTCTTGACAATACGAACGGTTAACAGGCTTCTCTCGCAGCGCACGGTGGTTGAGGAGAGCGGAATCATACGGAGACACTTTGATCTCATTGGCATACTCTTCATAGTCCGCAACATCGAACGCATCGGGGATCATATAATCCGCATCTCGGAAGTTCCTGAGCCCCTTGACTTCACCACTCTAAAGGCCCTCTTTACCGAGGTTCTTGATAGGATCTCCGATAGGGATCTCGGGAAGATAGACAAGCTCATGCTTCGCCTCAAGGGTGAGATAAAGGCCATAGACTCCAAGGAATCGACCGCAAAGGAGAGCTACCGCAGGATCCTCGAGTACCTTGAGAACATAGGGGAGACGATAATAAACATGGCCCTGAGCTGATCCCTTAACGTTATAAGCCCACTCCTTACCTAACAATGGGGATTAGAATGAAGGTCGTTATGTCCACGAAGGTCGATCTGGCATCGATGAACATCAAGGAAAAGCTTGTGGAAAACTTTGGCTTCAGCGAGACCGACGCCCTCTTTGATGGAAACCCCGTTTTCAGGAGGGGGGATGTTCTTCTACTGACAACCAACGAGGAGATGATCTACTATGACAACCTGGATGCTGCGATTGAGACCCAGCTGGGGATTAAGCCTGAACTCATCGTCTTCGCTTCGAGGCACGCGAGCAAGGCCAAGATGCCCGCCCTAACAACCCACGTGACAGGGAACTGGGGGAAAGCCATGTACGGTGGCAAAGATCGTTCTCTGGCCATTGCCCATCCCACAGCTATGAAACTCGCCCTCCTTAAGCTCAATGAGCTCAACGATCTCGGCTGGACCGTCTGCTATGAGGCCACTCACCACGGGCCAAGTGAGCTCAATGTGCCCAGCCTTTTCATCGAGATAGGTTCGAGTGAGGAGGAGTGGGTTAACGACCGTGCCGGTGAAATTCTCGCGGAGACGATAGTTCACGTTCTTGAGAACGCCGGGAAAAAACATGAATTCAAGCCAGCCCTTGGGATAGGAGGAGGGCACTATGCCCCAAAGCAGACAAAGCGTGCCCTGGAGGGTGAGTTGGCTTTCGGCCATATACTCCCCAAATACGCGCAACCCGTCGACGAAGCTATGCTAACGAAGGCCATCGAGAGAACTCTGGGTGGGGTCGAGGTTATATATGTGGACTGGAAAGGGACCAAGGGGGAGATGAGGCGGAAGGCCCGAGACTTGGCCGAAAAGCTCGATCTTGAATTCATCCGGGATTGAAAAATGACGAAAGGTTTAAAGACTTCAAGATCAACATAACCCAGCGTTGGCCATCTATGTAGCTAAGTTTATATACTTGCAGCCTGCATTTACGTGCAGGCGTCAAATTGCACCCGGAGGGTCGGAAGATGTTGAAACTGATTGAAGATGCCATTGATAAAACTGCCGCTCCCGTTCAGTCAAAGACTGAGCCTCAGGTTGAGGTTCAGAGTGACATTGATGAGGAGCTCAGGAAGCTTCTGGAGCAGATTCAGGCAAAGATTTACGTTGTTGGTGTCGGCGGAGCTGGTTGCAACACGATCAACAGGATGATGCAGGTTGGTATTCAGGGGGCCAAAGTAATAGCAGTCAACACTGACGCCCAGGACCTCCTCAAGATCAGGGCTCACAAGAAGATACTCATAGGTAAGGAACTCACCCGTGGACTTGGAGCCGGCAACAATCCCAAGGTCGGTGAAGAGGCTGCCAAAGAGAGTGAGAGGGAAATCCGGGAAGCCCTAGAAGGAGCAGACATGGTTTTCGTTACCTGCGGTCTCGGTGGTGGAACAGGTACCGGTGCAGCCCCAGTAATAGCGGAGATGGCGAAGAAGATGGGTGCCCTAACGGTGTCCGTCGTGACACTCCCCTTCACTGTTGAGGGAATAAGACGCATCAAGAACGCCGAATACGGTCTTGAGAGGCTTAGGAAGGCCAGTGACACCGTTATAGTCATCCCGAACGACAAGCTCATGGAAGTTGCCCCGAACCTCCCGATCCACATGGCCTTCAAGGTCGCTGACGAGATACTCGTCCAGGCCGTCAAGGGCATCACCGAGCTCATCACCAAGCCAGGACTTGTTAACCTCGATTTCAACGATGTCAGGGCAGTTATGAAAGACGGCGGTGTGGCGATGATAGGCATCGGCGAGAGCGACAGCGAGAAGAGGGCTTTGGAGGCCGCCCAGCAGGCACTCAACAGTCCGCTTCTCGACGTTGACATAAGCGGTGCCAAGGGCGCTTTGATAAGCATCAGCGGAAGCGACGTCAAGCTTGAGGAGGCCCAGCAGATCATCGAACTCGTCACCAGCAAGCTCGATCCCGAGGCGCAGGTCATCTGGGGTATTCAGCTCGACGAGGAACTTGAAAAGATGATCAGGATTCTCCTCGTTGTTACTGGAGTTAGCTCTCCGTACGCCGTCACCGAGGAAGAGAGCTCCCCCTATGGGGAGGAGGAGAGAAGGGTAGTAAGGCTCGATCTTGAGGAGTTCTGAAACCGTTACCTTTTTATTTGCTTTTAATCTCGCCTTAAGCAAGCGAAGTAGGGGTGTTCATCATGAGCGGGAACTACGTTGAGAAGATCAAGAACTTCCTTTCAGAGTCCAGGAGGGTCCTCCTCGTAACCAGAAAGCCAAGCTGGAAGGAGTACAAGCTCGCGGCTAAGATAACGGGGCTTGGAATGATCATAATTGGAACAATTGGTCTGCTCATAACTATGATCGGCTATCTGGTCATGGGCACCGGTCTCTGATGGTGGTTCCCATGAGCGAGGGCAAGATATTCACAGTGAGGGTCACGGTTGGTCAGGAAGAGACCACCGCGAAGCTGATCTACAGCAAGGTTAAAACTTACAACCTGCCTGTTTATGCCATCCTCGCTCCAAGCAAGGTTAAGGGTTACATCTTCGTTGAGGCCCCCAGCAAAAGCGCCGTGGACGAGGCAATAAAGGGCATCAGGCACGCTAGGGGGACTCTGCCCGGCGAGGTCAAGTTCGAGGAGATAGAGCACTTCCTTGAGGAGAAGCCAGCTGTGAGTGGCTTCGAGCCCGGCGATATAGTTGAACTCATCTCGGGCCCGTTCAAGGGGGAGAAGGCCAAGGTCGTTAGGGTCGATGAGAGCAAGGATGAGATAGTCGTTGAGCTCATCGGTGCAATAGTCCCGATCCCCGTTACCGTGAGGGGAGAATACGTTAGACTTATAAGCAAGCACCAAAAGGAGTGAACGGTTTACAGGTTGAGAGGTGAGAACGATGCCACAGGTCGTTGAAGTCCTCGTTGAGGGAGGAAAGGCCTCACCCGGACCCCCACTTGGTCCGGCAATTGGTCCACTTGGATTAAACGTCAAGCAGGTCGTCGATGAGATAAACAAGGCAACCAAAGAGTTCGAGGGAATGCAGGTTCCCGTTAAGATCATCGTTGAGGATCCCAAGAAGAAGACCTTCAGGATTGAAGTCGGTATCCCGCCCACAAGCCAGCTCATCAAGAAGGAACTCGGCATCCCCAAGGGTTCAAGCGAGCCCGTCCACAGCCCGGTTGGGAATCTGACAATGGAGCAGGTCATAAAGATAGCCAAGATGAAGATCGACCAGATGCTCGCTCCGACCCTGAAGGCTGCTTCGAAGGAGGTCATAGGCACAGCCCTCAGCATGGGAGTCACCGTCGAGGGCAAGGATCCAAGGGAAGTCCAGAGAGAGATCGACGAGGGCCTTTACGATGAGCTCTTTGCCAAGGCAGAAGAGGCCGAATGAGGCCTCTTCTCTCCGAATTTAGGGGTCATGGAAAAGTTTAAAAACTCATTCCTTTACGCATCTTTGATTCTTCGTCCTTGCTAAAATCAAAAAAGAAAGGGAGGGCTGTAAAGTGGCCTTCGACAGGCAGAAAGTCGTGGAAGCGGTGAAGGAGGCGAAGGCCCGGGCCAAGCCGCGTAACTTCACACAGACCGTCGAGATGGCAGTCAACCTCAAGGATATAGACCTCCGCAAGCCGGAGAACAGGTTTAAGCTTGAGGTTGTACTGCCTCACGGTCGTGGGAAGGAGCCCAAAATCGCGGTCATCGCTGATGGTGCCGTTGCCGAGGCGGCTAAAAGGCTCGGGCTTGATGTGATTAGTGGTGAACAGCTTGAGGAACTCGCGAAGAGCCCGAGGGAAGCGAGAAAGCTGGCGAAGCGCTATGACTTCTTCATTGCCGCGGCTCCGCTGATGCCCAAGATAGGTAGGTACCTCGGTAGGTACCTTGGTCCGAGGAACAAGATGCCACAGGTCGTTCCGCCGACCCTGACCAACCTCGAGCCCATAGTCAACAGGCTCAAGAAGACCGTCAGGATACAGCTCAAGAACAATCCGGTTGTCCACGCTCCTATTGGAACTGAGGACATGGACGACGAGAAGTTAGCGGAGAACGCCGAGGCGGTTCTCAACGCCATCATCAACAAGCTTGAGCGCGGCGAGAACCAGGTGAAGTCAGTGTACATCAAGACCACAATGGGACCGGCCGTTAAGGTTGAGAGGTGAGGGAGATGGCCCACGTAGCCGAGTGGAAGAAGAAAGAAGTGGAAGAGCTTACCAAGATCATCAAGAGCCACCCAGTGATTGCCCTAGTTGACGTGGCCGGTGTCCCCGCTTATCCGCTCAGCAAGATGCGTGACAAACTCCGCGGGAAGGCTCTCCTCAGGGTCAGCAGGAACACCCTCATCGAGCTGGCCATAAAAAGGGCCGCTCAGGAGCTCAACAAGCCTGACCTCGAGAAGCTCGCCGACTACATCGAGGGCGGTGCTGCCATACTCGCCACCGAGATGAACCCGTTCAAGCTCTACAAGCTCCTCGAGGAGAGCAAAACCCCAGCTCCTGCAAAGCCAGGGGCAGTCGTTCCAAAGGACGTTGTTATTCCTGCAGGACCGACTTCCCTTGCGCCGGGTCCGTTAGTCGGTGAGATGCAGGCCCTTGGAATTCCAGCGAGGATTGAGAAAGGTAAGGTCACCATACAGAAGGATTACACCGTTCTCAAGGCAGGGGAAGTCATAACCGAGCAGCTCGCGAGAATCCTCAACGCCCTTGGTATTGAGCCCCTTGAAGTCGGCCTCAACCTGCTTGCGGCTTACGAGGATGACATCATTTACACTCCGGACGTTCTCGCGATAGACGAGCAGGAGTACATCAACATGCTCCAGCAGGCCTACATGCACGCTTTCAACCTGTCGGTTAACACCGCCTATCCGACCAAGCAGACCATCGAGGCCATCATCCAGAAGGCTTATCTTGGAGCCAAGAACGTCGCGGTCGAGGCCGGTTACATCACACCTGAGACCGTCGAGGACATCCTTGGCAGGGCGATACGTGCTTTCCTGCTCATAGCACAGAACCTGCCCGAGGAGTTGCTCGATGAGAAGACCAAAGAGCTTTTAAATGCTCAAGCCCAAGTGGCCGTTGCGGCCCCTCAGCCAGCTGAGGAGAAGGTTGAGGAGGCCGAGGAGGAAGAGGAAGAAGAGGAGGAAGCAAGCGAGGAGGAGGCCCTCGCTGGACTGGGCGCCCTCTTCGGCTGAAACTTTCAATTTCCCTCGTATCCTGTGGATCCATGTGAAATGGATGAAAAAATGAAGATGATTGGAGGTGTGAAAAGATGGAGTATGTGTATGCCGCTCTGCTGCTCCACGCCGCTGGTAAGGAGATAAACGAGGAGAACCTCAAGAAGGTGCTTGAGGCCGCCGGTGTTAGCCCAGATGAGGCCAGGATAAAAGCCCTCGTTGCCGCCCTTGAGGGTGTCAACATCGACGAGGTCATTGAGAAGGCCGCCATGCCGGTCGCCGCTCCGGTCGCGGTCGCCGCCGCTCCTGCCCCTGCAGAGGGCGGTGCCGAGGAGGCCCAGGAGGAAGAAGAGGAGGAAGAAGAGGAGGTCAGCGAGGAGGAGGCCCTCGCTGGTCTCGGTGCCCTCTTCGGCTGAACTCCTCCCATTTTCTTTACTTTCTGACCCTTCTCTTTGAGAGCGCTATTCTCCTGCTCCCCTGATAGTTTCCGCGGTAGGGCCTTTTTGCAGGTTCTTCAAGCCTTATAAACGCTATCTGAACGAACCTTTCCCCGTATTCCAGAACGACTGGTTCGTTCGATGCGTTGAAAAGCATGAGCGTAAGATTGCCGTCCCATCCAGGGTCGACCCACGCGAACGAGCCGAGTATCCCCTCTCTTGCCAAACTGCTCCTTATCTTCATGTCACCCATAACATCGTCCGGGAGCTTAACCCTTTCGAGAGTTAGGATTAGGGCATGTTTCTTTGGTGGGATAATCACGTTGCCGGCCTCTTCAACATCGATTAGTTTCCCCTCTACGTATGCCTCCTTTCCGACCCTCAGGTCGTAGCCTGCAGGTTGAAGTGATTCCTTCGAGAAGGGTTCGATGAGTATCTCCTTTTCGATCTTCCAGTCTGGGAGCATCATGGCTTTCCACCGCAAGCTTTATTTTGGGTCGCCTTAAAACGGTTCCGAAGGGCCGGTGGCCTAGCCTGGATGGGGCGTCGGCCTTCGGAGCCGAAGGTCGCGGGTTCAAATCCCGCCCGGCCCGCCATACGAAAGACAAGGGGGGCTCCGCCCCAACACCCCCAAAATTTATCTGCACGAGGTTTCATCAAGGTTTGTGATTCTTGTCTAAAAGGTAATTCTAAGGAGTTTGCGCTTTCAAATGATAGTACTCTCAAAGAATTCTTTTCGAGGAACCCTCTGGGAGAGGTTTCTCTAAGAAGCGCTCCTTTGGAGCGCGGGAAAAAGTAAACCCACGTGAGAAAGCTTCTAAAATCTAAGAATTCGCATTTTACACGAGTCCATTAAAAGCGCAAACACTCTCAAAGTGACGCTGCTAAAAGAATCACAACTTTAATGAAACTTTGCCCAGCAAAGTTTCTTTGGTGAAGCTTTTTCCAAAAGCTTCAGTGCTGGCGGAAGAGTGAGTGCTTTTTAGAAGTGCAAGTTTTAGAAGGGGTTTCTACTAAATTTGCTCCTTCTGTGGGGTTTTACTTAAGAATGCGCCCTTTGGGCACCGATAGGGAGTTGTTGAAGCTGTCTTGATGGGTTTCTCTTTTGTGGTAAACCCGTTTAAAATTATCCAGTTCTCCAGTGCACAGCTAATTTTTGCCCGTTGGTGAGGGGGGCATTTTTGGTCAAGCTTTGCACAAGCAAAGCTTGTGGGGGTAAAATTTATAAATCCATCCCGGAACCTATCAACGGGCACAGCCCCGTGGTGTAGCGGCCAAGCATGCGGGACTCTGGATCCCGCGACCGGGGTTCGAATCCCCGCGGGGCTACCATTCAACTGGGCTCCAGACGAAATTCGAACCCCATGTTTTACTCTCATTCCTAAATTTAACAGCTGGACATTCAGCCGCACTTTTTCAGTATTTCTCTTTCTCTGCTCAACATACCTCCAAAATGTGGGTTATTTTCCAATCTTTTATCTATGCTGGATTTCTTCAGGGTTGCACATTCCTATGATTTATTTTAATTTCCAGCTGGGAGACAGCATTTTTGTCCGTTAGTTTTTTTCTAGCCTTTTTTGATCAATCTGAAAACTTTCAATTGAGAAAATT
Organism: Thermococcus gammatolerans EJ3; assembly: GCF_000022365.1. Lineage (NCBI taxonomy): Archaea > Methanobacteriati > Methanobacteriota > Thermococci > Thermococcales > Thermococcaceae > Thermococcus > Thermococcus gammatolerans. The sequence continues at coordinate 476,740 of NC_012804.1, forward strand.
CAAATTCAAACTTTCTAGGAAGCTTTTTAAGGAGAAGAACACAGAATAGGTAAATAGAAAGTTATTCAAGGGGCTGGTAATATGTCCAATCCGGACTGCTCTAATCTGAGGGATATCGGGAGGTTTGATAATGAACGAAAATTTGAAGTTAGAGTGCGAGATCAGGAACCTCCTGAGATTGAAGGGACCGTTAAGCGTCGCTTTTATTACAAGGTTCTTGAACGAGATGGGGTTTGAGTGCACCCGACAGAAGGTTGAAAGGGTTCTCAGAGATCTCGTCTCAAGGGGGGTTGTTGAGGCATCACTTCGTTATAACAGACGGAAGCATTACCAGCTGAGGCGGGAGGAATGATGGCTTCATCAGCTTCCTCGAGCGTTATCCTTGGTAACAAGAGACGCATGCTTATGATAGAGTTTCTCCAAATGAAGAATGGACGGGCTGAGCTTAGGGACATAGTCGAGTACATAGCGGAGAAAGAGGGTAACACGGACAGGAAGCACAGAAAGAGTGTTTATGTCAGTTTGATGCAGACTCACATCCCAAAGCTTGAGAGGGAGGGGGTAGTTGCCTTTGAGCGTGGGGTCATAACACTCCTCCAGGTCCCCGATAACGTTACCCTCTATATGGAGGTCGTCCAGAGGAACGATATAAGCTGGAGCACTTTTTATGCTGGCTTATCGGTGATATTCCTCGTTACCGCGCTGTGGTTTGGAAATCTCCTCCTGGTTTTTGCATCCCTTACTTATTTGATCGTGGCGATCTTCCAGCGCATGAAGATGTACCGGATCCTTCAGCCTCGGGACTCAAAAAAAGGAAGAAACACCCGTAGAAATGGGAGGTAATGCCCCGTTACCCCCTGGTAACTTCCAACTTCATATATATCGAAACGGGCAACTGTTCTTTGGGTGCGACCGTATGGTTGCCCCGATCTGGGGCATCCGTGGTGGCAGTTTGATTTCAGTGTTGAGTGTTGTGGAAGGGCTGCGGATCCGCATGGATCCCACACTCGCAGAAGGGCCTGTTCCACGGTGCCTCGTATGGAGGCGAAAAAATGAGAAAGAATATTGCCCTTGGAATTTTTGGCCTGATAGTGGCCTTTGGTCTTGTTCTGGGAGCGGGGGCTAACTTCAGGGACTACAAAGCGACGAGGAGCGTCCACTGGGACATCGTTACCGACGACAGCGAGCTAATAGACCTGACCCCTCTCCAGCCCTACGCATACATTGACAACGAGACTGGAGTTCTAGTTGTGGACATAAGCCCGGACAACCCGAACTATCCGGGTTACGGAATGGGTCTCAGTCCGAACTCGGAGTACAACTTCGATGAGGTCTTTGAGGTAAGCAACGACCTTTGGGAAGAAAACATGACCATAGTCGTTAGGATAACTAGTGACAACGATGAAATACAGCTTTACGGTGCAGATGGGGACATCCACGATGTCACCACCGGGGACGTAGTTGAGTACTCAGACACTGCCGTTAACTCGGTTTGCTTTGTCGTTGAGTCCGGAGACGCCGTTAAGGTTGGTATGGACTTTGACGCCGGGAACCACGCGCCCGGCACCAGCCAGAACGCCACACTTCACATAGAGGCCTGGAGACTCGGAACCGAGCCCAGCAGCCTTGTTGGGAAGTGCGGTCAGTGAGGGGGAATGAGAGATGAACAAGCTATTTGGATTGGCACTGCTTATGATTGGAATGGTTCTGGCTGTTGGAGCCGGGGCAAACTTCAGGTACTACTCCGCAGACAGGCACGCGAGCTTTGATATCGTTTCCGATGACAACGAGCTCATAGACCTAACTGCGATGCAACCCTACGTCAAGTACAGCAACGGCAAGCTCTACGTGGACATCAGTGATGGCAACAGCAACAGGCCCAGCGGCGGAGGCGCCGGCCTGAGCCCGAATACCACCTATGTCTTCGAGGAGATGTTCAAGGTAAGCAACGAACTTTGGGAGAACAACGAGACTGACTTCCCGATCTGTGTCAAGGTAAACACCAACCACGAGCAGGTTAAGGTGTTCGCGGGAAACTACACCAGCCCAATAGCTGGACCCGCCAGCAACATCCAGTTCACGGTCTATCACGGTAACCCCGTTAAGGTTGGTATGATATTCGACACAACGAACTCAACCCTTGGGCAAGAGGACTTTACCATGACCATAACCGCCCACAGGGGTACATGTGAACCGTGATTTCTTTTTCGGGGCTTTGCCCCACCCCTTTTAGGGGAGTGAAAAAAATGAAAAGACTAATTGAGTACACGTTCACTTTCATCGTCCTCGTGTTTCTCATGGGTTCATTAGCTGGCTTCTTCCTGGACAGGCCCGTTTTCGTGTCCTACGCCTACTCCGACAGCATGACGCCCACGATAAACAAAGGAGACCTGTTCTTTGTTAATCCCTTCGCCAGGAACTTTGACGTTGGTGACATCATAGTCTTTCACAGGGGGAGTGGCTGGACGGTTCACAGGATCTTTGGGGTCACCAATGATGGCTACATCACCAAGGGGGACCACAACGTGGCCACTGACCAGCAGGATGGTAAGTTTCCGGACGTGAAGAGATCGGACATAACTGGTAAGGTAGTGACCCTCTTTGGAAAACCTCTGGTAATCAGGGGGGCGGGTGCGTTTCTCCAGTCTGTTAAGTTAAAGCTCACAAATCCCTACGCAATAGCCCTGTTGCTTGTTCTCGGGGCAGTTTTGACGTTTTCAGGAGGTTCAGGAAAGAGACATCGCCGCGTGAAGTACTATCGGATAAGCGTCCGGACAGTTTACGCGATAGGCTCAGTCCTCATAATCGCTGGTTTTCTCTTCGTCACCGTTGCGTCATGGGGGACGCTGGCCTTTACATATTCCTCGACGCTCGCAGGAGGCCAGAGGACGGGCTGGTACCTTCCGGGCTCAACCTTTGAGAAAAATCTCACCGTTGAAAACAGGGCGGTTTACCCCTTCTACTATTTCGTGGAGGGGAAGAGCACGAGAGCCCAGCTCCTTGATTCCAGCTTCCTTTACCTCAAGGGTGGCTCTAAGAAAAACATTACCGTCCACGTCACCGTTCCGAAGGACACGAGAATCTACCGGGAGGAGTTTCAGGTTCACTCCTACCCGGCCATTCTTCCCGCGTCGATTGTTGTGTCCCTTTACTCGATCAGTCCCTATCTCCCGCTCCTTGCCTACGCTCTGTTTCTGTCCACGCTCATGGTTTTCTTCTATCGCCTCGCGGGAATTTCTGACGGAGATGTGATCAGGATACGGAAGCGAAGAGGGTTTCTCTCAAAAGTACTGGGGGATGGTTAGTCATGAGGAGGATTGTGATGTTCTTTGTAATGTTCCTCGGTCTGCTCCTGGTTGTGGGCTCGAGCGGAAACTTCAGGGAATATGGGGCCGACAGAATAGTGAAGATGGCCATCGTTGACGGCAACGATTCCTACGTCTCCTACTCCTGCAGCGGTAGTGTTATATATATGAATAAGAGTTCAAGTGTTCAGTTCACGGCTATGACACTGTCCAACTCGATGAACAAAACGATGTCCGTTAGGGTTGAAGGCGACTTTTCCAGTCTACCGGAGGGACTTTCGGGAAGTGTGAACGATTCATGGCACACCCTCGATGTGGGTGAGAGCGTTGTCATCGAAGGCAATTTCTCGGCTGATGATAATGCCATCAGCGGAACCTACACCGTACCCCTAACGGTATACGCGGAATGGGACGGAGGGAGCGCCGAGCTAAAGGAATGCTCAATTACGGTTAGCCTGAACTCCCCGAAATACGTGCTCAGAAAGGGTATCGTTGGGGGTGTCTACAACTACACCTCCGGGGACTACACGATAGTCCTCCAGCTGAATTTCACGAACAACGGGCCGAGCGGTGAGTTCATAATATGGGACAAGATTCCGTCTCATCTCTGCTCCCGTTGTTTAGGAACTTGCCATTGGGCAACGGCTAACGTGACTGTAGAGAGCACGAGTGCGACCGCAGGCACCGTTTTGAGACCACCTACGAACATCTCATGCGGCTGTCATAACATATTCAACTGTTGCGCTGGGGATCTCATTGGATGGAGAGTTCATGTGTCCCACGGTGAAACCGTAACGCTTGAGATGACCCTCAACGTTTCCTTCAAGGTTCCATCGGGATGCGTAGCCAACTTCACCTTAAACCGAGGAGCCCACCTCTGCGGAACCTGTCTCCGCTCAAATAAAATAAGCGTTACCGTTACAGGAGGTTGAGAGAATGAAGGATGTTAAGTTCGATAAAAGATATCTGCTCCTTGCGGGGGTCTCCGTTTCGATAGTCCTCGCAGTTCTTTTTGGGGCCTATTCAAGCGCCGCCTATTCAAAGGCACCAATATCTACGAGCGCCAAATATTCCACCTTATACACTGAAGAGGGTAGTTTCGTACACTTTGGGGTGTTTTCCAACAGTAGCATCTACAAAAGCGGCAGTACGCATGATTACTACCCCTCCAAGATCACGATGTTGATAGGGGGGAACTACACCTTCCGGACTAACCCATCATCCCCCGGAACATACACGGCCACGATGCACCTCGACTACTACGTCTCCAGCGGAAAAAAGAAGGTTTACATATACCGCGAGGAGATCCCGCTTGGGAGTGGATCCTTTGAAGGATCTTTCACTTTACCCTTGACATTCAACATGAGCCTTTTGAGCGAGAAACTCAAGAGGGTCAGGGAAGGAACAGGGCTCTACCGGGCGGAGCAGGAGGTTTACGTCACGGTTGAGGTTAAGCCTGAGGGCAGGGATTCCTTCAGCCAGCGGATTGGGTTGAGCAAAGACTCGGCGAGCATGCTCTACCTAACAGGAACTGAAAAAGATTACAAAAAGGTCACCAGGAGTGTGAGCACGACCACGAACTCACTCTCCTTCGCTGGTTCCGATGTTAGGGTTTCCACAGCCAGAACTCTCTTCCCGGCGATGGCCATCCTCTTTGCCGTACCTCCAATTGGGCTAATCTACTCCAGGAGGGAGAAGAAGACGGAGCCAAAGGCTCTTAAATCGCTTAAAAAATACACGGTTGAAGGAACTCCACCCGGGGGGAAGCGCGTTAAACTGAAGTCCGCCGAGGATCTGGAACGTACCTTTGAGCTGGTGGACAGGCCGATAATTCATTACCGTGACGGCAATATCGACGTCTACGCGATAGCAGATGGCGACACCGTTTATGAGTACTGGGCTTCTTAGCCCGGTACCAACAACTTTAAAAGGGCAAGCGGAAAGCCACCTTAGGAGTTCTAAAAGGGTTAGAGGTGGTTAGAGATGAACCCGTTCCACGAGCTTGAGCCCGGACCGAACGTTCCGGAGGTAGTCTACGCACTCATAGAGATTCCGAAGGGTAGCAGGAACAAGTACGAGCTCGACAAGAAGACCGGCCTGCTTAAGCTTGACCGCGTCCTTTACAGCCCGTTCTTCTACCCGGTGGACTACGGAATAATTCCCCAGACTTGGTACGACGACGGAGACCCGTTCGACATAATGGTCATAATGCGCGAGCCAGTTTACCCGCTCACCATCATCGAGGCTAGGCCGATAGGCATTATGAAGATGGAGGACTCTGGAGATAAAGACTGGAAGGTCTTAGCCGTTCCGGTCGAGGATCCGTACTTCAAGGACTGGAAGGATATCGACGACGTTCCCAAGGCCTTCCTCGACGAGATTGCCCACTTCTTCCAGCGCTACAAGGAGCTCCAGGGGAAGACAACCGTTGTTGAGGGCTGGGGCAACGCCGAGGAGGCCAAGAGGGAAATCCTCCGTGCCATAGAGCTCTACAAGGAGAAGTTCGGAAAGGAGTGAGTTCTCCTTCCAACTTTTTTGGAGGTTCGGCCATGTACAAGTTGCTGAAGGTTAAGGACGTCGTCAGGATCCCGCCCAGGATGTTCACAATGGATCCAAAGGAAGCGGCAAAACTCGTCCTCCGCGGGACATATGAGGGCATCTACGACAGGGACGAGGGCGTTGTATTAGCCGTTCTTGACGTCGAGGAAGTGAGCGAGGGAGTCATTGTTCCGGGGGACGGGGCGACGTACCACGAAGTCGTCTTCAACGTTCTCGTGTGGCAACCGTTCATGCACGAGGTCGTCGAGGGAGAGGTAATTGACGTGGCCCCGTACGGAGCCTTTGTCAGGATCGGACCAATGGACGGCCTCGTCCACATCAGTCAGCTTATGGACGACTACGTCGTGTTCGATGAAAAGAACAAGCAGTTCCTCGGCAAGGAAACCAAGAGGATCCTCAAGCTCGGTGACGAGGTCAGGGCAAGGGTGATAGCGATAAGCGTTAAGAGCCGCGTTATCAGGGAAAACAAGATAGGCCTCACAATGCGTCAGCCTGGCCTCGGAAAGTTCGAGTGGATTGAGAAGGAGAAGAGGAAATCCAAGGAGGCATGAGCATGGTCAAGGAGAGGGCCTGCAGGCACTGCCATTACATAACGACCGAGGACCGCTGTCCCGTCTGTGGAAGCCGGGATCTCAGCGATGAGTGGTTTGACCTCGTCATAATCATAGACCCAGAGAAGAGCAGGATCGCCAAAAAGCTCGGTGTAAAAGTGCCCGGAAAATACGCCATTCGCGTGAGATGACATGTGCGGTGACTTCTACTTTTATCTACCCCCCAGCTTACGGGATAAACTCAAGGAGCCTTTGGGAGAACTGGTTAGGGGTGAGATTCCGGAACCCTACCTCAGAATTCTTCCTCTCCTTAGGAAGGTGCCTTTTCTGATCACCGTTGGCGATGTTGTGACTGAAAACGTAATCAGGTTAGGGATGCACCCGTCGGTGGCGATATACGATCACAGAACAAAGAGAAGGGACTACAACCCCTCAGTTGGCTCGGAGGCGGTCTTTTTAACCGTTAGAAATCCCCCGGGCACGATAACGAAAGCTTTATTAAACGCCGTCAGAAAGGGAGTCGAGATCGCCGGCAGGGGAAGGAGTGTTCATATTAAGGTTAACGGTGAGGAAGACCTCGCGGCGATCCCTGCCGTGCTATACGCTCCCCTCGGCTCGGTCGTCCTCTATGGCCAGCCCGACGAGGGGGTAGTGCTTATAAAGGTAACACCCGAATGCAAGCGCAGGTGTGCGAGTATCTTAGCCAAGATGGAGGTGGTTCGTGATGGAGATTAAGGTGACCGAGATAAGGGAAAACAAGCTCCTGGGAAGAAAGGAGATATACTTCGACATTATCCACGAGGGCGAGCCTACCCCGAGCAGGGAAGCGGTGAAGGGCAAGCTCGCCGCAATGCTCGACCTAGACCCAAACACTATGGTCCTCCAGTACATAAGGAGCTACTTCGGAAGCCACGTTTCCAAGGGCTACGCCAAGGCCTACGAGACGAGGGAGAGGATGCTCTACATTGAGCCCGAGTACATCCTCCTCCGCGATGGCCTCATCCAGAAGGAGGAAGAGTGAGGTGGTGTGAATGGCCAAGAAGAAAAAGACCAGCCAAAAGTGGAAGCTCTACGAGGTTAAGGGAGGAAAGGTCGTCAGGAAGAACAAGTTCTGCCCGCGCTGCGGCCCCGGTGTCTTTATGGCCAACCACAAGGATCGCTGGTCCTGCGGAAGGTGCGGCTACACCGAGTGGAAGAAGTGATTCTCCTTTTCTTTCTCCCCGGCGGTGACGATGCCCATTTATTATGGAATCAAGCTGGAGCTCCATTCGGACGTCTATGAGCCGGCGGAAGACACTTTCCTCCTCGCCGAGACCCTCGAGGTCAGACCGGGGGAGATTGCCCTCGACGTTGGAACCGGAACGGGACTGATAGCTCTCCTGATGGCGAGAAAAGCAAAGTACGTCTTGGGCGTTGACGTGAATCCCAAGGCAGTCGAACTCGCTCGAAGGAACGCTCGACTGAACGGTATAAGCAACGTCGAGTTTCGCCTGAGCGACTTATTTGAGAACGTCTCGGGCAGGTTCGATGTGATAACTTTCAACGCCCCCTATCTTCCAGGCGAGCCCGAGAAAGCTATAGATCTGGCCCTCGTTGGGGGTAAAACCGGGAGGGAGGTAATAGACCGCTTTATAGCTGAAGTGCCTGACCACCTGAACGAGAACGGCCGGGTTTACCTCGTACAGAGCTCGATAACAGGGGTTGAAGAGACAATGAGGGAGTTTGAGAAAGCCGGCCTTAGGGGTGAGGTTATAGCCAGGAGGCACCTCTTCTTTGAGGACATCGTCGTTATCCTCGCAGAAAAGAAAGGATAGCTCAATCGAGCATCGCCAAAATCTTGTCCACCTCGTTTGAGACCTCGATGTCGAAGAGGTGTATCGTCGGCAGGAGCCACCAAAGGCGGTAGTTGTGGGTCTTGTCTTCCTCTCCGTAGTACTGGAAGACGAACCTTCCGAAGCCCGTCAAATCCCTGTGCACGTCCCTGACTTCTCTCAGAACCCTCCTAACCTTTGGCGGGTACTCCTCGAAGGGAAGCGGAAGGCTCTTCACGAAGACCCTGTCCTTGAAGAAGTCAGTTGTTAGGCCCACGCTTCCGACGTGCTTTTCGAGCTGGTTGAACTTCTTGGCCGTCCAGAAGCGGTGAAGGATTAGCCTCGGGTCCTCCTTGGCGAGCGGGTAGTTTGCTTCCTCAGCCTCAAGCCAGAACTCGAGGTAGGGCTGGCCGCGCTCGATTACGATCCTCGCCAAAAGTCTTGCGTTCTTCGGTATCTCCCTCTGCGTCTCGGTGATGTGGTACTCCCTTCCGTCCTGCGTGTAGGTTTCTCCTTCCTCGTGAGTTCCCGTTCTTGAGACGAAGTAGGCCTCCTTACCGTCTATCGTTCCTAGGTGCAGGTCATAACCCCACGCCTTCAGATCCTTAAACTTGAACCTCCTCTCGGCCGGAACGACTCCGGTGTTTTCGACTATGTAGTAGCCCTCGAGCATTTTGATCACCTTTTGTTATTAAAAACTGACCCTATTTAAGCTTTTCCCCAAAATGTCTTAAGGGATAGGTGTACAAGGATAGTGAGGTGCTTTCGTGGTTAAGGTGGCGGTGCTGATCGCTGGTCTGGTTTCCCTGATGGTGTACTCTGTCCTACTTATCTTGGCTTACCTTTACTCCCGAAGTATCGTGGCGCCCCTCTCAAGGAAGTTCTCCATGAACGTTATTCTTTCAGGACTCCTCGCAGTAGCCGCTAGCATTGTCGTTATAATCGACGCCGTGACAGGAAAGGTTCTCTGGTGGCTCGAAGCGGCCCTTTTCCTTGTTTCTTACGTCCTCCTGATGGTGTCTGTCATCCATTACCTCCGCCTTTCCTCTCGGGTTCTCAGTGGCTCCAAAGAGAGGGAGGAGTATGGTGAACGGGGTCCCCTCATTGGCGGCTTTAGTGTTACCCCTGAGGAGCTCCCCAAGTTAACCCCCCTCTGCGGGATGTTCAAGACCAAGATCTACATAGGAAGATCCAAAAATCCCACCGTGTGTGATTTTGACAGGCGCATATGGTTGAGCCGAATTGAGGCTGCCGACTCAGTCGATCCAGCGAAGCTCCATGTTATTCTCGAATCGGTCATAAGAACGATTTCCGAGGGAGGGGGGAGCGGGCTCGTTCTCCTCGACGGGATCGAGTTTCTTCTCCTTCACAATGACTTCCGGAGCGTCGTTAAGTTTCTCGCCTCCCTCAAGGACTACATGCTCCTCTCGAACTCAGCTGTTGTAGTGGTTCTTGATGAGGAAACCCTCGGGGAGAGGGAGATCTCGGTTATCAGAAGGGAGTTCCCGCCCCTCGAAATTGAAAAGCTCCTCTCTAGTCTTGAGAAGCATGCCCTGTTCGGAGCCCTCTCGAGGGAGGATCTCAAGGAGTGATCAGATGATTATCAGCTCGATTACAGCCTCCGTTCGGGGATCCTTCAGACGGGCCACCAGCTTTCGATCTATGTCCCTCGCCGCCTTGTTGGCTCTTATTGCGAGCGTTCTTGCGTCGATGTAATCGCTCTTCCTCACAACGATAGAATATGGATGATCGAGTATTAACCCCGGACTCCCCCAGGCAACGACCTCGTCAACGAGCTCTTCCACCCGTATCCTTATGAGCAGTTTCCTCCCCTCCCTCAGGGCGGCTTTGAACTCCTCGCTGAGGTCGTTTATGCCCCGGTCTGCCCCAATGCAGATTATGCAGTCACCCCTGGGCGTCAGGTAGTCCTCCTTCGTGAACTCCAGCGTCGATCTGTGGGTTGCCCTAACGTTTTCGTGACCCCTGCACCTTATGACCTCGACGAGCTTATTCCTCCGGGACGATGTGGTGTTCCCGACACCTCGCCTCATAGCTTTCCCTCCCGCCGACAAGTATAACAGGTGAGTTCCTCGGGGCCGGCTTTCCGTCGATGAGTCTCTGGCTTCTCGTTGCGGGCCTCCCGCAGACGGTGCAGACTGCAGTCAGGTAGACTATGTTGTCGGCCCTAACGAGCAGTTCTCGGGTTACTGGGAAGGGATCGCCCTTGAAGTCGAGGTTGAGGCCGCTCGCTATGACGTAAACGCCTTCGTCCGCAAGCCTGTTGAGCACGTCCACGATCTCAATTGGGAAGAACTGAACCTCATCAATCCCGATTACCTCAAATCCCTCGCGAATCGTCGTTTCCATTATTCTCCTCACGCCGTTCTCGTCGGTGGGCACGACGAAAGCCTCGTAGCGGAGTCCGTTGTGTGCAACTACTTCCTCCTTCGAGTACCGGGTGTCTATCGAGGGTTTGAAGAGGGCGACCTTTCTCCTGGCGAACGCCTGCCTTTCGATCCTCTTTATCAGCTCGGTGGTTTTGCCCGCGAACATGGGGCCCGTTATTACCTCCAAGAAGCCGCCGGGATGCATCGACAACACCGAAGAAAAATGGAGGGTGAAGTTAAAACGTTACCGTTCCGCCTTTTTCACTATGAGCTTGACACCATCTACTGCTTTGACCTCTACCACGTCCCCAGCTTGGAGTTCGTCGTCGCTGAACGCGATCCACCTGTCTCCCTCGAGCTCGACGAGGTAGTGGTCTTCCGCCACCTTAACGACCTTTCCCCTCTTGCCAACGAGGTCGAAGGTGTACTTCCTCTCCTTTCTGCCAACGTCCTCCACGTCCCGCCGTATGTACCTGCCTATGAGGATGTATGAGATCACTGCGGCTATCAGCGATATGACGAAGCTCTCGGTGAAATTCATCCCAAACCCGAGGAGCAGTCCGAGCACTGCGAAGGTCACGCCTATGGGGGTTATGAATGCGGTAACCATCATGTCGAGCAGGATTATAAGTAGGCCCAAAATTAGTAGGGAAACGGCGAGGGCCGTGCTCATAGCCCTCACTCCATCAGATTCTTGAGTTTCTCAACGTCTTCGTCCTTGAGTTCGGAGCTTTCTTTGCCTTCTTCCTTTGGGGGCTCCGGCGGTTTTGGAAGTGGTGTGTCCTTGACCTTCTGGAGGACGCGGAGGAGCCCTATGAGGGCCTCAGTGTCGTAAGGCACGATGAGGTTTCCGTACTTGGCGAGGTCGGGCAGCTTCTCGATGTACTGGAGCGTCAGGTACTTTTCGTCCGCCATCTTGAGGGCCTCCAAGACCTTCTTTATGGCCTGGGCCTGGCCCTCCGCGATGAGTATCTGCCTCTGCTTCTCACCCTCCGCCTTCAGTATTGCCGCCTGCTTCTGACCTTCAGCTTCCCTTATTGCCGCTTCCTTCTTACCCTCGGCCAGGAGGATCATGGCCCTCTTTTCACGCTCGGCCGTCATCTGCTTGGCCATCGCCTCCTGGATGTCCTTTGGCGGATCGATGCGCTGGATCTCAACGCGGGTTATCTTCACACCCCAGCGGTCGGTTATCTTGTCGAGCTCTTCCCTAAGGCGGGCGTTGATTATGTCCCTTCCGCTCAGGGTCTCGTCGAGCTCCATCTCACCTATTATCGCACGGAGGTTGGTCTGGGCGAGCTTGATTATCGCCATCAAGAAGTTACTCACGTTGTAGACTGCCTTGACAGGGTCGAGGATCTGGTAGTAAACGACCGCATCGACGGTAACGACGACGTTATCCTTACAGATGACCTCCTGGGGAGGGACGTCTATGACGTGTTCGCGCATGTCCACCTTCTTGACGCGCTCCATGAAGGGGATTATGAAGTGTATTCCCGGGTCAAGTATCCTGTTGAACTTTCCGAGCCTCTCAACGAGGCCCTTCTGGTACGGCCTTATGACCTTCACTCCCAGGAGCAATAGCAAAAGCAGAAAACCGCCAATTACCACTAGGGCAACTGTGGCAAACCCCATTACGATCGCCTCCGGTGAGTGTTCAAACTTCAATTGGTAAAACTCCTTATAAACCTTCTGGAGACAGTTTCGCTTTACTGATTCAACTCCGTATCGGTTCCGCTTCCAGTGGGATATTTTGGGTTTCAAACTCCACGCGCAGGGCCTTCACTTTGAGCTCTTCCTCCCTTAGCTCGAAGTTCGTGGCTTTTAGCCTGACCTCATGGACATCATAGTCCGGGGTAATTCCCGAGTCCGGGCTACTGCCATCTCCTTTAATCCTTGCAAGGAATATTCTACTCTCGTTTCCTGAGATGAGGAAACCTCCAATCAGGATCGAATCACCATCCGGAACTACGAAGGAGGGATATCCCCTCCAGTACGCTTTCTCCCATCTGACCTTTCCGTTTTTCTCTAAATTCAGGATCCATATGGTGTAGTTTTCGACCCGGGGTGGGATCCCCGACACTATCTTGCCTCCGTAGATCCCTGCAACCACGATACCCCCATCGAGGAGCCCTGCAGTTCCTCCAAAGTCCATCTCCTCGCTTCCATATGCTTTGGCCCAGATCACGTTTCCATCTTCGTTGAGTAGGGCAACAAACACGTCTCCGCGATTTTCCCCCTCCAAACCGTTTCCAATTTCCCCTACCACTATAATTCTCTCGCCTTCCTTCAGAATTGCATTCCCGTAGACCCCCTCTTTATAGGCCTTGGCCCACTTTACCTTTCCTTTTCCATCGATGTCAATGAGAACCATCTTGCTTGATCCGTAGTCGACCTCCACTCCCAGGAGCAGGAATCCGCCCTCACCGTCGGGCGCCATCCCGGTCGGGACTAAAAATCCTTCGCTTATATAGAGCCTCGTCCAGAGGACTTCCCCTTTATCGTTCAACTTCATGACAAAGACCCCATCTTTCTCACCCACAAATCCGCCCGCCACGAGGATTCCATCATCAACGACCTCGATCCCCGCCAACTCTGGAAACACACTGATGTTGAAGGTCTCGGCCCATAGGGGCTTCATGTTCTCGCCAATTTTTGCAATCATTAGTCGGCGGTTTCCAAACGTCCCGTTGTGGAGAATCCCCGCGACCATTAAGTTCCTTCCCAGAGCAGCGCCCCCCTCGAACATACAGTCCAATCCCATCACTCCGTAGCCAACTGCCTTTGAAACTTCTCCTTCTTCCGACAGCCTTGCTATGAAGCCCTTATCGGAGTTTGGGAAGCTTATACCTCCAACGAGGTAAATTCCGTTTTCAGTCTTCACGAGGGCAGATACCCCGCCCCTCACGTAGTTTCCATTGTACACTTTTGCCCAGTACCCCCTTAGCGAGGTTTCGGCCCCATTGGACGTCATTACAGACAGCGCTATGACAACAACCAGAACGATTGCAATTAAGAATGAAAGTCTTCTCATTATGGTCACCGATATTACTAATCCCTTGAAAATTAAAAAGGTTTGGTCCTGAGCATGATCCGTCTTCTTTATAAACCCCTGCCTGCTTCAGGCTTTGGGTGAGAGATGTGGGAAGACCGGTTTTCCTCGGCAAGGCTTACATAAACTGGTGCGAGAAATGCAACGTCCCGCTCATCGGTGATAGTTGTGCCGTTCACGGGAAGGAGGGCGTCTCCAGGCTGAACATAACTCCTCCCGGCGATTTGAGGTTCGCCTTTGAGAAGGATCTGGAGTTCATAAAATCGGTCTTTGCGGAGCACTTCGGCGTTGACGTTGGCGAAGTTCTCGACGGAAAAATAGTTCTCCTCAACAAGCTCCCCAGCGAGGACGACGCCTACGAGATCATAGTTGATGGCTACGTCTTCGGTTACGTCAAGTTTGACCCTATTAAACTAAGCTGGAAGGCCGGCCTGAAAGTTGAAGGCGCCATAGCTCTCTGGAAGCGCTTCGGGAAGAAAATGAAGAAGTGGGTCATAGTCGATAAAGGCGCCGTCGAGCCAATAAAGAACGGTGCTAACCTTTTGGCAGTTGGCGTCTTGGAAGCTGACCCGAGCATAAGGGTGAATGACGATGTAATCCTTGTCTCGGAGGACGGAGAGGTCTTCGCGACCGGGATAGCGAAGAAGGACTACTCCGCTCTAATCAGGGGCGAGCGCGGAACGGGGGTCAAGCCCAAGAGGCAGAAGAGCGTTAACTACCGCGAGGGAAGAAAGGCGACGATGGAGGACGTTCTGAGAGCCAATGCAATAGCGCTCGAGGAAAAAGTCATGAAAAGCAGGGAGTTCATGAGGAGAGTTGCCAGCAAATACTCGGACCTTCCCGTTGCCGTCGCTTTCTCGGGCGGGAAGGACAGTTTAGCGGTTCTCGGCTTGGCCTTAGAGGAGTTCGGGAGCGATTTCACGGTGTTCTTCAACAACACCGGAATCGAGTTCCCCGAGACTGTGGAGTACGTGGGGAAGCTGAGGAAGGAGCTCGAGCCGAAAGGGATAAAGTTCGTCGTTGCGGACGCTGGAGACGCCTTCTGGAGGGCGCTCTACGTTTTCTCACCGCCCGGTCGCGACTACCGCTGGTGCTGTAAGGTCACGAAGCTCGGCCCGATAACGCTGGCGATAAAGGAGAACTACCCGAAAGGAGTTCTCATGTTCGTCGGCCAGAGAAAGTACGAGAGCATAAAGCGCTTTAAGCAACCTCGCGTATGGAGGAACGAGTGGGTGCCCAACGAGATAGGTGCGTCGCCGATATTTCACTGGCGCGCGATTGAGGTGTGGCTCTACATCTTCAGCAGGAAACTGCCCTACAACCCGCTCTACGAGAGGGGCTTCGACAGGATAGGCTGTTTCCTCTGTCCGAGCGCCTCTTTGGCTGAATTTGAACGGCTCAAGCGCGAGAAGCCCGAGCTCTGGGAGAAGTGGTTTAAAGCCCTTGAGTATTGGAGGAGGCGCTTTGGCCTTCCAGAGGAGTGGATTACCTACGGCTTCTGGCGCTGGAAGAGGCTCAGCAAGGGTGAGAAGGCCATAGCGAGAAAGCTTGGCGTCGATATTCCTGAGGAGCGCTCGTGGGAGCCGGTTAAGGTCAAAATTGAGGAGGCAAGTGAGGGCTACGAGCTGGAGTTCAACACGGTTCTCAACAAAAAGCGCCTCCTGCAGGTAGCGCCGATACTCGGCGAGGTGAGCGTTGAAGGGGACGTCGTAAGGGCTGGCGAAGTCGAGTTCTTCACCAGGACGAGGAAGGCCAAAGCTCCGGACGAAAGGGAGGCGGTCAGCGCCTACTACCTCGTTAAGAGGGCCTACGAGTGCGTTGGCTGCGGCGTCTGTGTCGGAAAGTGCCCGGAGGAAGCTTTGAGCATAGACGAGAAGAGCAAGAAGATAGTCGTCGACTGGAACCGCTGTACGCACTGCAGGGAGTGCATGGAGGTCTGCCCGCTGTTGAAGATTAAGAACCCGGAGGAAGGGAGCCAGCTCTGAGTGGCATGTTCTCGCTTCTCTTTGGATTTTGGTAAACTCGACTTTACAATTTTTGCGCAATTTGGTAAAGTATAGTTGACCAAAATCCTTAAATTTTGGAAAGTTGAGTTTTATACATGGCGACCATGATGGAAGCTCTCGAAGAGGTTATAGCCGAGTTTCATGAGTTCGGGGTTCCAGAGGCCAAGGAGAGGGAACTAACCCTCCCCCTTAACGTTGACGTTGCGGTTTCTGTTTACGGCCTTCGGAGGACGGGGAAGACCCATCTCCTCTATCTGGCAATGAGGAAACTAATTGAGAACGGTCTCCCAATCAAGCGGATTTTTTACGTAAACTTCGAAGACGAGAGGCTCGCTGGAATCTCCGCCAGAGACCTGTCCACGATAGTTCAGCTCTACTACAAGCACAACCCCGATGCTGATGTTATGTACCTCTTCCTCGACGAGGTTCAGGTCGTTGAGGGCTGGGAGATGTTCGTAAGGCGTCTGCTCGAAGGGAAGAGGGCGAGGGTGTTCATAACGGGCTCGTCTTCAAAACTGCTCTCTCGTGAAATAGCGACCTCGCTCCGGGGAAGAACCCTGGGCTTTCGGCTGTTTCCACTCTCGTTCCGCGAGTTTCTGACTTTCAAGGGCTTCGAGCTGAAAAAGCCCTTAACGGAGAGGAAAAGGGGTATCCTTCTGCGCCTCCTTGAAGAGTACATTGAGTACGGCGGTTTCCCAGGAATCGTTGATTACTCGCCTCCGCTGAAGATTAGAACCCTCCAGGAGTATCTCAACCTGATAGTTTACAGGGACCTCGTTGAGCGCTATGGGATAGAGAAAGTCTCGGCCCTGAAAGCTCTGATACGGATTTTAGTCAGAAACTTCGCGAGAAAGATCTCAATCAGAAAGCTCCACTCCCTTGTTTCTTCAACCGGCACTAAGATCAGCAGGCCGACGCTTGCGGAGTATCTAAGTTATCTTGAGGACGTCGGCTTCGTGCTCCCGCTCAGGAAGTACCACCCGAGCGATGTCGAGTCTTTGAGAAGTCAGCCGAAGCTCTACATTGCGGACGTTGGCCTTGCAACGGCCCTCGGTGTGGGCGACACCGGTTACAGGATTGAGAACATCGTTGCCGTTGAGCTCCTGCGGAGGAAACACTACTTCGAGCCGAGGCTTGAGGTTCATTATTGGGAAGATGGAAGAGGAGAGGTGGACTTCGTGGTTTCCCTCGGCGGGAAGGTGAGGGAGCTGGTACAGGTTAGCTACGCCCTTGATGAACCACAAACCCGTGAGAGGGAGCTTAGAGCACTTCTCAGGGCATCGAAGACCCTGAACTGCCGGAACTTGACAATCATAACGTGGGAGGAGGAAGGGGTTGAAGAAATTGATGGAAGGAGGATTCGCTTCCTCCCGCTTTGGCGCTGGCTGATTGAGAGGACACCTTTATAAGCCCCCCGCCATTCTCCCCCTCTGGTGAGAGACATGGAGGAGTACTTCATCTGTCCCGAGTGCGGTAGCGATGACGTTGAGGTCATCAAGGAGCGCGGGAGGGAGCTGACCCTCCGCTGTAACGAGTGCGGCAACGTCTGGCACGTGACGCTTCCGAAGCTGGTCAGAGTTCCGCTCATAGTGAGCAAGCACGAGAGGAGCTTTAAGAGCGAGGCGGAGCTTCCCGAAGGAGAGGAGATTAGAGTTGGCGACATCGTCGAGACCGAGGAGGATGAGGTAAGAATTACCGGAATTGAGCTGGAAGGCGGGAAGAGGGTGAACAAGGCGAAGGTCGGCGAGATAGTAACGCTCTGGGGCGAGAGCCTGACCTACCCGAAGGTCATCAAGGTGTCGATCTATATGCCCAAAGGAATCACGCAGTCTTTCCGCGTCAAGGTTCCGAGGGATGAGGAGTTTGCGGTCGGAGAAGTCGTCGAGGTCGGGGGCTACACCTTCAAGATTGAGAAGATCAAGACCGAGAGGAAGATGCTCCACCACGGGAAGGCCCAGGCCGATAAAATCGTTGCCCTGATGGGCCACCACATCCCGAGGGCGCGGGCCAGGAGGAGTCTTGAGATTTACAGGGGCTATGAGGATGAATCTCGAGCTGAGGAGTGATGAGCTTGGCCGCTCCCGAGCCCTGAGGTGAGCGCGATGGAGAGAAAAACCACTTACCGTTTCCTTCTTGTCCTTGTTCTCATTTTGACGGTTTTTTACACCCTCGGGCTTGTGGGTGTTGTTCCCTTCAAGGTGAGCTACTACATCACGATCTTCATGATAGTCCTGTTCGTCCTCCTGAGGTGGGACTACCACCGGGGGGAGAGACGTGAATGAGGGTTTTATCAAGCACTTTTCCCGGCGCATGCTGGCGCTGAGCAACGCCCCGCACAGGGGTGGCCTCGTCGAGGCAGAGGGCTTTTTCTTTATGAAAGTTCACAAGGACTACTCCGGTGACTACCGGGCCGACTGTCGGGCCTTCGAGCTAGAAAACGGCCTCAAGGACTTTGTGGGTTTTATGACGGCGGCGGAGGTAGGTAAGGTTCTCTCTGTTTCACGGAGCGGGAGCGTTACCGCATACGTAACCGCTGGGCTCACCAACCCGGCAATAGCAGGGGAGGAACCGCCGCCCTGGAAACCGGGGACTATAAACATGGCGCTCGTCATCGAGGACGGCCTCACCGTCGGCGCGATGGCCAACGCAATAATGACGGCCACCGAGGCGAAAACTTACACCCTCTTAAAGCTCGGTTACAACGCAACCGGAACGACGAGCGATGGAATCGGTGTTTTCGCTTTCCCCGGTGACGTTGAATGGGCCGGAACTGCAACGGACCTCGGTCTCAACATTGGGCGGGCAGTAAGGAGTGCGCTTGAGGAGAGCCTGAAAAAGTGGGAATCAACGAGGAGTTAGCGGGCCTCTCAGGTAGATCATGTCACCCGCGCTGACGACGCCGTGCTCGCTCTTTCTTATTATCCTGACCTCCTCGAAGAGAGCCTTACCGATGCCCGCCAGACCCGCCAGGTCCCAGTAACGCGTCTCCATCTCTCCAATTCTCTCCCAGCCTGGCAGTTTGTAGTAACCTCTCTTGATGATACCCTTGAGAGGGTCGTAGCCCTCATCGAGCGAGACTATCGTGTAGTCATCACCCCGAACTTCCGGCACAATCTCGCGGTAGGCTCTTCTGTAAAAGAAAGCCCCGAAGCGGTCCGTCTCCTCGAGCAGGAAGACGCCGTCGCTTTCCAAAACCCCCGCGACGTTCCTGAAGAGCTCCGCCGTTTGAAACGGGTTGAAGTGAGGCATCGTGTGGCCGAAGATTAGAGCAACGTCGAACTTTCCGAGTTTGCTCAAGTCGTCGAGGCAGTCCATAACAGCTCCGTAAACCTCACCGCTCACCCACTCCTCAACGAGGAGCAGGTCTTCCTTTCTCTTGTCAACGACGGTAAGAGAGGGCTCGTAGCCCCATTCGCGGAGCGTCTCGTAGAGGGCACTGCCTGCTATCCCAGTTCCCGCGCAGAGGTCGAGGATGCGGAGCTTTCTCCTTTCGGGAAATAAACCCTCCTTGACGGCCCAGTTAAAGAAGGAGCGCAGTCCAATGAAGCGGTTTTGGGCGACCTCGCTCTTGGGATCCATGTATGCCCTCAGGTAGCGGTAGAGCTCCTCCATCCTCCCACCGTTGGACGTTCTCGGGGGATGGTTTTAAATCCATCGAAAGGCTTAAGAGTTTTGTCAACTTACGTAGATTGACAAGGTGACGATAATGGTTCGCTTTGGCGGCCACTGGAGTGAGTGGGTCCTTACGGGGGTTATAGGTGGGCTGTACCTCTGCTCACTGCTGACAGGGATTGAAGCTCTGGCAACTATAGCAGGAGCCCTCTTCTGGCTTAGCTTACCGACCCTGCTCTTTGGCAGACGGGTGAAGGTTAAGAAAAACAGACTGGTTCTCGAGGTTGGCTGGCCAGTTACCCTGTTCAGGGTTGAGATAGCTCCCGAGGAGATTATAGAGGTGGTTGACCTTGAGAGGGCAGAGGGTGTTCTTCCCCTGAGGTACTACAGGCTTGTTCTGCCACTAACCGTCCTCGCTGTCAGTGTTGGTCTTCTCGGGCTTGTTAAAGACTCAAGGTGGGCTTTTGTATGGTTCGGGTGGATATACTGGGGAATCGTGGGGGTTATCCCACTCCTGTTCCCTAAAAAGGCCAAAAAATTGAGTGTCATGGCTACTCTTGCGTTTGGAGCTTTTATGTCCTGTTTGGCCAGGTTGCTTGGAATCAAGGAATACCCGATGTACATCGTTACGAGCGTGATTTTAGTGCCGTTCATCACAGACGTCCGGGAGAGAACGGTCGTTCTTGTAACCGAAAAGGGAACGTACCTCGTGTCGTCTCTCTCAGACAGGGAAATTGAGCAGTTTATTGATAACTTGAGGAGACTCATAAGCGGTAGCGGTGGTTCGAATGTTCCGGCTTCCTGAGGCCATGGAGCGCGTCTGGCTCATGAGGGCCAAGGGCATGCGCGAGATCGAGATAGCGAGGGAGCTCGGAGTTTCAAGGCAGGCCGTCAACAAGGCCCTGAGGGACGCGAGGGTCAAGCTCTTCGAGGCCTTCTTTGGATTGGCTGAGGTTTTCTCGTGGGAAGTTGCCAGAATTAACGCGGAGAAGGGCTTCATGGTAGCGAGGGGGAGGTGCCTCGGCAGGAGCGTCAGGGTTTACGCCTTCTACATCCCAGGAAAGGGCCTGAGAGCGTTTTTCGAGGGAGATTTTCCAGACTGCGTCCTGAGGCACGCCGTCGAGCTGGGAATCATTGATGAGCCCGATCGGGAAAAGTTAATCAATGCCCTCGAGAGCTAATAGTAACCCTCCTCATAAGCGCTCGTTAAAGCTACGAAAACCGCATAGAATATCGCGCCTAGGGAGACGAGGAGCATGAGGACTACGAGGAGCGGGCTCGCCTTGGGCTTTAATGCAGCAACTGCCAGCTGAAGCGCTACCATCGCAGATACCACCGTCATCGCCTTCGCGAAGCCGAGCGCCATCTTCCCCTTGAACTTTGGCGCCAGCTGGAAGACGAGGGGCTGAGAGAAGGGAACAGTAAGCGCGAGGAGGAAGAGCTGGACAAAGATGAGTATGGAAATTTCCCGGTCTGGAAGCTTCCCATTGATTAGGAGGACCAGGGAGAGCCCTACAAAGACCGTCTGGAGCGCCAAATACTTCCCAACCCGCGGCGGCCTTATTTTCCTTTCGGGCTTCTCGGGGGCCTCCTCGGATAGCTCCTCAAGCTCGTACTCGCGCTTTGCAACCAAATAAGTCACCGGAATAATCACTCCAAAGCAGGAGAGAAGAACCGCCATCAGCCAAGGCATTGGCAGGAAGAAGGAGAGGAGGATCAGGAGGACCCCGGTCAGCATAATTCCGGCCCCCGAAACGCGGTTGGCCCTCCTCCTCGCCCTCTCCGAGAGATAGGTGTATCCTATCCTAAAGCCTATCCCGGGTTCGTCCTTCGCTGTGAATGTGAGAGCCCCCATGACTATGAGGAAAACCCCGAGGAACAGCCCGTAGAGAATCCTCAGGAGCTCATACCCGTTCACCTTTCCCCACCGTGAGGAGCCTGTAGACTGCAAAGATGAGCACGCCGAGGAAAAGGTAGGCCCCGTAGGTTATTGCGTTGCCCGAGACGAGGCCCGCGTTGTAGAGGAGGGCGAGAGTAACGACGAGAACAATTCCACCGCTCAGAACCGTTGTGAAGAGGCACCACGCCCTCAGGCTCCTCGGGTAGAAGGCGACCCTCGCGAAGAATCCCGGTTCCCTGGCCGGAATCGTGAGAACTAACGGAAGAAGCCAGACCAGAACCGGAACGCCGATAACTCCCCAGAACTTGCTCGAATAGCTGTCCGGCTCACCGCTCGCGTTGAAGTGGGTCGCAACCCTCTCGGGGAGCCTCTCCCACAGGAGGGCAACCAGCAGGAGGTAGATGGCTAAAAAGCCGAGCTGAATGAGGATGTAGGGTTTTATGCTGATGCTCTGTTTCTCCGTTTCAATCGCTGGAGGCTTTTCAGGGGCCTCCTCGGATAGCTCCTCAAGCTCGTACTCGCGCCTTGCCATCCACAGGCCAACGAAAAGCTCGGCTCCAACGAAGGCCATCATTACGAGAATAAACGCGTTCATCGAAACGCCGTAGAGCGCCAGGACGAGCAGAAGAAGGGAGCATGCTACGGAAAAGACGCCCGCGAACGTGTTCACCTTCTCCCAGGCCCGTTCGGAGTGATAGGTGTAACCCACGCGAAAGCCGATTAGAGGGTTTTGCTTCTTTCTGAAGGCGAGGGTCAGCAGTCCAGCCAAAAGCAGGGTGAGGGAAACAAACACCTCGAAGGCCTTCTCGTTCATTCCAATCCCTCCAGCCTTATGAGGGTTCTTTCAATCGTCCTGATTTCATCCCTCAGCGCCAACAAAACGTCCCTACCGAGATCGGTGAGGCGGTAGTACTTCCTCGGCCTCCCGCCAACTTCAGCCCAGTCGTCTCGCAAAAGGCCGAGCTTCTTCAGGTTCTTCAGGATGTCGTAGAGGGCTCCTTCGCTCGGGACGAGTTTGCCGTCGCTAAGCTCTCCGAGCCTTTTCCTTATCGCGTAGCCGTGAAGCTCGCCCTCCTCGCTGAGGAGGGAGAGGACTAGGTAGGAGTAAAGTCCGGAGCGCAGGTCCTTCCTGAGCTTTCTGAGGGCCTTTTCTTTAGGGTTTCCAAGCAAGCTCTATCACCATATGGGCTTTTCTTCGTCTTCCGGCTCCTCAAGTGCCTTTAGCACTCCGTATGCAAACACCACAATTCCAATGACGGCTGCCACAACCTCAAGGAAATAGGCCAGGAAGTTTAACGTATGGTACGGTCTGGGCTTCATGAAGAAGGCCAGCTGGAAGTAGGCCGCGCCACTGTCTATTATTGTATGCAGACCAATCATGTATATGAGACCCCTCTTTCCAAAACCCTGCTTTGCCGAATAGGCAAGGAAAACAGCCGTTCCCACGTGGAAAAGCGTTGCGAAGTAACGCTCGGCCATTGATAGGAGGGCACTCAACAGGGGCACCTCGACGGAGCCACCCTTCAGGACAACCGGGAGAACCTTGGCCACTGCTATCACAACTGCCTCTGTGACACCAAAGCCAAGACCAACGAAGACCGCCTCGCGAAGCTTCCTCTCTCTGACCAGGTAGTACTTGATCCCCTCTTGGATGATGCCCGCAGCCAGTCCAAGCCAGACTGCAACAATCACCATAAACCCAGTTCCCCTCGCGACGACGTCCTTATTTGATGTTATGCCCATTCC
Source organism: Thermococcus gammatolerans EJ3 (assembly GCF_000022365.1). Lineage (NCBI taxonomy): Archaea > Methanobacteriati > Methanobacteriota > Thermococci > Thermococcales > Thermococcaceae > Thermococcus > Thermococcus gammatolerans. The sequence continues at coordinate 499,666 of NC_012804.1, forward strand.
CATTAGGGGAAGCTGCTGAACGGGATTTTGGATTATCATCGCGAGTAAAAACGCCACAAGGCCCAGAATGAACTCGGCCCACCTCAACTTCCTGAAGCCCACAGCGTAAACTGTCGCCCAGGCCAAGAACCCGCCGAGAATTATAAATAAAAACGGGGACATAGCTTCACTCCTCCTTCTCGATGACCACCGCAGTCCCGTAGGCGTAAACTTCGGCCATGTTTGAGCTGACGTTTGAGGTGGCAAAGCGCATGTTAACAACGGCGTTTGCGCCGAGCTCTTTGGCGCTGAGCGCCATCCTCCTTAAGGCCTCTTCCCGTGCCTCGGCCATCATCTGAGTGTACTCCTTGACTTCACCGCCCTTGATGTTCCTGAGGGCGGCGAGTATGTCCCTACCGATGTGGGTGGCCTTGACGACACCGCCCCTCGCGAGGCCCTTGACCTCAACGATCCGGTACCCCGGAACCGTCTCGGTCGTTACGACAACAACCCCCTCAATTGTCTCCATACATCTCACCCCGATGCATCGAACTTCGAGGTATTGTTGGATGAGGATGTATAAAAGGCTTTTGATTTGGGAAACAAAAAGGAAGGGCAGAGAATCAAGCCTTGTGGTAGTAGATGGTGTATGTCATGGGATCGTCGTAGACCTCCTGTGGAGCAACGGCGTAGAAGTACTTCCAGCTCCAGCCACCGTCGTTCTCGTCGAGGTTCACCTGGAAGTTGCTGGCGACGAGGTAGGCCGCCCAGACAAGCTGGGAGCAGTAGTACCTATCATCGTAGACCTTCGGCTTGCTGAAGTAGTCGTAGTTGTAGGGCTTTCCAAGCTGCTGGTAGGCGAACTGAACTGCCCTGAGCCTTATTTCATCACTTACCTTGACCCTCTGGAGGGCAACGACATCGTACCTGCTGAGGAACTCGCTGAGGGGAGTTATTATGATGCCTTTCCCGATCTTGGCCTCGATGACCATCCAGTCGTCTATGCTCTCGTTGTACCAGGCCACGATGGCAACGTGGATCCAGTAACCGGGGATTATGGCATTAAAAAGGTCCGGGCTGTGGCCATAAACGAGGTCTCCTGGCCTGACATCAGTCGGATACGGGTGCTGATACGTCCTGGTGTCCCAGAAGTAGTTCAGAAGATCGCCGGCGCTGACCTCTGGAACCGTCGCTCCGAGGAAGAGTAGGGCAACGAAGATTGCACCAAGTCTCTTCATTTGATCACCCCCAATGGAGCGGAGAATGATGGAAAGGTCATTAATAAACCTTTCCAGATCATTTATAAACTCAACCTGGAACTTCTCGTGGTGGTGAGATGCACGAGGTTCCGCATGGCGAGATACTGAAGGAGTTGAAAAAACTGGGCGCGGAGTGCGTCCTAATCCAGTCACCAGAGGGGTTGAGGAGGGAAGCCGAAGAGCTCGCGGGCTTTCTCGAAGAGAATGGTTTAACCGTTATCCTTCACGGCGAGATAAACTACGGGGCCTGTGACCCCGCCGATTCCGATGCCAGAAGGCTCGGCTGCGACGCCTTAATTCACCTCGGGCACAGTTACATGCGCCTGAACCTTGAAGTTCCGACGATCTTCGTTCCCGCCTTTGCGAAGGTCGAACTCGTTCCCGCCCTTGAAAAGAACATTGAGGAGATTCGGAAGCTTGGAAGGAGGATAGCGCTCGTAACCACCGCCCAGCACGTTCACAGGCTTGACGAAGCGAGGGAGTTCTTGGAGAAGAACGGCTTCGAGGTGCTCATCGGAAGGGGCGACTCGAGGGTGAGCTGGCCCGGGCAGGTGCTTGGGTGCAACTTCTCTAGCGCGAAGGTCGAGGCAGAGGGGGTTCTCTTCATAGGCTCGGGCCTCTTCCATCCGCTTGGGGTTGCCCTCGCTACCAAAAAGCCCACCCTTGCGATAAACCCCTACTCCGGCGATGCAATCTGGATGGACGCTGAAGCGGAAAGACTGATAAGGAAGCGCTGGGCCCAGATAGCCAAGGCTATGGACGCGAAGAGCTTTGGGGTGGTTGTCAGCACCAAGAAGGGACAGCTCCGCTTAGCGGAAGCCAAGCGGATTGTTGAGCTCCTTCGAGGGCACGGTAGGAAAGCGAGGCTCATAGCGATGGACCACATAAGCTATCCGAAGCTTGAGGGCTTCCCCTTCGACGCCTACGTCGTCGTTGCCTGTCCCAGAGTTCCAATAGATGACTACGAGAACTGGCGCAAGCCCGTTTTGACGCCGAGAGAAGTCGAGCCCCTCCTAGGCCTGAAGAAGGAGTACGAGTTCGATGAGATACCTGGAGTTGAGCGGAGGGAGGACGAGCCTTTAGGCGTTTCGCTCAAATTATGAAACTGATACTTCTTCTTTAGGCATCCAGTGAATACTATTGATATTTGTCATTTGTTTTTGTGGGAAGATAGTGCGGTTTGAGGAAACTCTACCATAAGAGTTATAAGTTTGAAATTCAAATGACGGGATGTCATGTTGGTCGATGATAAAACTATCAAAGTGATAGAAGAATATCTACGTTCCTGGGAGATTAAAAAAGCCATCGAACTAGCTTTAAAAGACAATGTATACCTGTTGGCTCTCTTCAAGCTCCTACACGAGAGTGATGATACTCTCAAAATTCGGGCCCTAATAGCCTTGGAGGAGGTTTTAAAAGCGCTTCCCGACGTTAAACGGCTTATTCTTGTTGATAAGTTTCTCGACGATGTTATTAAGGTGCTGAAGAGTGATAACGATGGCGTTTTAATTCATGCGATCAGGACAATTGGTAGGCTCATTGGGGGCATCCCCCTTCATCCAGAGACCTTCGTAAAACTGGCCCACGCTTTCAAAGATCTCGTTAAGTCTAGGAAAAATGAGGCCCTTGTACTTGAAATACTCTCTGTCCTTGGGGGGATGAGTGTAACTTCCCCCAGCCCTCGGATTATGGACGTTATCTCGAGGCTTCTTAAATCAAAGGATCTTCGCCTTAAGGCTATGGGACTCAGACTTCTTCTTAACGTGAGCACTTATTCCGGGGATCCCTCCCTCTTGAAAACTCTTTTCTCCGAAATTCCCGAAATGCTGTCGGAAAAGGACGTTCCCCTCGCGGACTTCGTCCTCGACATTCTCTTTGAAATCGCAGGGTATCCATTGAAGGAGGAGCTCATAGACGATGTTGCCCGCGTACTGACTGCAGTTAAGAACCTCGCTCTTCGAAAGAGCTCAAAACTTGCAGATAAAGCAAGGATAGTGGCAGAGAAACTCGAGCTTGCCATTCACAATTATTACCTCAAAAATCCAGAGAAAGCCAAGGAGAAAATTCATGAACTCTTGATAAATGAGTACTTTTACGAGGCCATTGATCTTGCACTGGCGGTTGGGGATACCTACATCTTGAAGTGGCTGGCTGAGATTCTCGAAAAATTCAATAAAGAGACTCTTAAGATCAATGAAAGAGTTCTACCGGGCCCGAAATACCTCTCTATACCCCCAGAGAAGAAGATCCAAAGGTACATAAGACCTCCAACCTTAGCCCAGTTTAGGGAGGTAAAGAAAAGTGCCTTGGAAATAGCCCTTAATGAACCTGCTTCTCAGCATGAATTGACTGAAGATGAAAAAATCGAATTGAAACGAGCGGTAGAGGTGGGCGATGAAGAAAAACTCCTCCAACTATCTAGGAAAAAGCCGGAGGTGGTATTTGAGCTCGTCCGCAAACTTGAAGAGGGAGATAAGTTCGAAAAGATGGACGCCCTATGGGCACTATCAAAGCTCGCTGAAAAAATTGAAAGAGGAGTGGCTTTCATCTTAGAACCTGCTGTAGAAAAGCTTCTCGAAGTGGCTCATTCCACAAAAAACCGGTGGATGAGACTAAGGGCTGCGAAGACCCTAGCGCTGCTCGCTGTGAAGAGCAGAAGTGGTGACAGAGTTGTGGGAGAGTTCATTGAGGACTACCTCTCAGGGGATGCAAAACGGGTAATCCCAGCCCTAGAGTTCTTCAGCTATTACTTTAACAGGGAATGGGACGAAAAAACTGCAAGGGTCGTGCTCTCCACTCTTACCAACCATCTTGAAAAAGAGGAAACCCGTTTTGACGCCCTCCTCGCACTTGAGGCACTCGTGAGATCTGCTCCACCAGAGAGAGCGAGGCTCTTCATTCCGTTCATTGACGTACTCAAGGATATCAAAAATTCTGCTTCCCCTGAAGATCAGAAGCTCGCTCTGCGGATCTTGGAGGAGATATCCTCAAAAGTGAAGCTGGGTTGAACTACTGGAGGAGCTTAATGACGTTTATTGCGTCTTCCCTTGTCTTCACCTTTATGCCTAGGTTTTTCTCTTCCGCAATGATCTGGAGCATTCTTTTCGTTGGAAACTCTCCAAGAAATGTAATCATTGTATTATATACCTCTTCTGAATCTCCGCTTCTTTTGAGTTCTCTTATGGTCAGATCCACACTTTCAAGCATTGTGCCCAAGAATTGGTACTTCCGTTTCAGGATTTCCATAAGCTCCTCAGTCATGTCAACCACCTATATACTCCTCCAAAATCTGTAATAGGTCTTCAATCTCAGTGGATTTCACGGGGAGATGAAGCTCTGCTACAAGGTTGTAAATGAAGATCTTTGCGGCGAACTCCCCGAAGAGCTCTTTTAGGGCGCTGTAGAACTTTCTGGGATCTTCCTCAATTATCTCTATTCCTTTATCATATTTCGAGTTTAAGTAGGCAGTTATAGTAGCTTCAAAAGGCCTCCCAAGCCTTCTGAGTATTTCCTTTGCAGTGGCAGTGACCATAGCAGACCCAACTCGAGGATCACTCAATCTCAATCCCTCCTAGTGTTATTTTAAATTTCCTTAAAACTGCCTTATGTTCAGAATGTCTGGCCTTTAGAACCATCAGATAACGTTTCAAAAACTCTCCAGGTCTGCTAGGTAACTCATAACTGAGAATCGTTATAGTGTCCATCAGTGTACTAAAGCCCGTTGATTGTAGAAGGTTGGAATTCTGCGAGAGGTATGTCATTATAAGGGTTATGTTTTTCTCCTTGGAGAGGAGCTGTAGATATCTGATGGCCTTTATAAAGTCCTCCTCTTCCATATGACTCTGCATTGCTGAGATGGAATCTATAAACAGAATCTCCGACGAGTTTTCTCTCAGAAGTCTCTTTATAAGGGCGTAATACTGTATAGGAGTCATCGCTTCTGGAATCAATGATATCACCTTAAAGTCTCCATCCAGACCGAGATTTTTAGTAGTCCCTAACAAAGCTCCTAGTGCTTCTTCAAAAGTCATGTAGAGCACCCTGAACCCCTGCTTTGCCATGTTAGAAGCGATAGTAAGGGCGAATATTGTTTTTCCACTCCCAGTAGGTCCAGCTATCAGGTTTATACTTCCCTTGTAAAAACCTCCACCAAGGAGCTCATCGAACTTAGGGATTCCAGTTTTGATCCGCTCTTTCGTTTGGATGTTTCTTTCGGCAAATCTTAGATCAGGTATGGGAATAACGTCTATACCGTAGTCCGTTATCACGTACTCATAAGTGCTCCTAGCTATATACCTTCCGCGCATCTTTGGTATCGTCAGGTAGCGCTTGATTACTTCCCTCTGCCTCTCCATTTCAAGTACTATAACTCCATCTACCACAAATTCCTCAACACCAAAGCCAACCCTCCTCTCACCATATGGAATCTCGTCAATTAGTATGGCTAGAGAGTTGAGTGCATTCACGAGGCGGCCTATTATAGAGTGAAGAAAAGACCTCATCATTGCTGCTCCAAAGATCTGACCAAGAACAGTTATGGAGTCAAAGACAATGATATCCGGCTTCCATTCCACGAGATCTTGAATAAGAAAGTCAAGAAAGTCCTTCATTTCTTCCTTGGGCATTGTAAGCATGTCATAAAACTTGAAAACACCTTTTTTCTCAGCCTCTTCGAAGTTTAACCCGCTTTCCATAGCGTTCTGATAAAACTGCCTTTTTGTTTCAGCAAAGGAAATATAAGCGCCTTTCAGTCCTTTTTTCATGTTATTAAAAAGAACATGAACAGCTAGGTGAGTTTTTCCAGTTCCAGGATTTCCAGCTATTAGAATGCTAGTACCCCTTGAGAACCCACCTGATAGGGCTTTATCAAGCCCAGGTATCCCCGTAGGTATGAGTTCCATACCTTGTCACCTTGTTTTTTACACAACATCAAAGATATAAATACATTTCGTTAGAATTTTCAAGGTTCCACAAGACTTAATATTTCCTCAACATAATATCAAACTGGTATCCACGGTGAGCAACATGAAAAAGAGGCACCTCGCGATGCTCCTGTCGAAGCTTGAGGGTTTCTCCGAGCCGAAACCGGAGCTGGAACAGTACCGGACACCGGGAAATGTAGCGGCGGAACTGCTGTGGTTAGCTCACTCCGCCGGTGACATAGTGGAGAAAGTCGTTGCCGACCTTGGAACCGGAACTGGGGTTCTGGCGATTGGAGCGAAGCTCCTCGGGGCGGAGAAGGTTTACGCAGTCGAAGTTGACCCGAAGGCCCTTGAAGTGGCCAAGAGAAACGCCGAGCGGTCTGGTGTTGAAGTCGAGTTCATTCAAGCGGACGTCTCTGAGTTCAGCGAGCGGGTTGACACCGTTGTGATGAACCCTCCCTTCGGGAGCCAGAAGAAGGGCGCGGACAGGCCCTTCCTGCTTAAGGCTTTTGAAGTTTCTAATACGGTTTACTCAATCCATCTCGCGAAGCTGGAGGTAAGGAGTTTTATCGAGAGGTTCTCGGCAGATAACGGGTTCACTGCATTTCGGCTGGCGACCGTCCCTTTTGAGATTCCGGCCCAGTTCTTCTTCCACAGAAAGAAGCTGGAGCGGATTTTAGTGGATCTGTACCTTTTCAGGAGGGTTCCGGATGGGAAAGCTTAAGCTGAGCGACAGGCAACTCTACGCTCTCATCGAGGCGGTTAAGCTCAGCGAAGCGATAAAACCGAGCCAGCAGGCTAAGAGAAAGGCCTTCTCGCGCTACAAAATCGAGGGCTGGGAGAACTCCAAGCTGACCGGGATCTTCTACTCGATTCAGAGGAGGCTTGGTCTAATAGACGAGGTGATCGAAGAGCTCGTTGGCGTTTCTCCCCTAATCCTCGACCCCTGGCTGAGAGCTACACTTAGGGTTGCGGTTGAAGTTGCGGTCTTTAGAGACCCGAACGAGAGGACGCTCCAGCACCTTAAGGGTCTCGCAAAGTTCCTTTCCGGTAGAACGCATCCCTACGTGGGCTATTACTACTACGAACTCCTGCCCAGGGTTATAAACTACGTCCCAAAGCTTAACTCCGAGGAGAAGAGGCTGAAGTGGAAGTATCTCTTTCCCGAGTGGTTCATAGAGAGGATGCACAAACTTTTGGGGGGAGAAGCAGAGGAACTGCTCAAGGCCCTCAACGAGACCCTTCCAGTTAGCTTACGTGTTAACTGCCTGAAGGCGAGCGTCGAGGATGTCGAGGACTATCTAAAGAGAAGAAACCTCCGCTTCGAGAGGAGTGAGCGCGTTGAAACGGTAATCCGTGTTTTAGACCCCTTCAACCCCGGTAGGCTCATGGAGAAGGGCCTCGCTCTGCCACAGGAAGAGGCGTCTGCCGTCGCTTCCCTAATCCTCTCTCCAGAACCCGGTGAGACGGTTGTTGATCTGGCCGCGGCACCGGGCGGAAAGACCGCACATATGGCCGAGCTGATGAAAAATGAGGGAAAAATCTACGCCTTCGACGTTGATTCAGAGAGAATTAAGCGCATGAAGCAAATCCTCCGCTGGGCCGGCGTTGAGATTGCCGAAGTTAAGAAGCTCGACGGGAGGAAGGCCCCTGAATTCCTCGGCGAGAAAATTGCCGACAGAGTTTTGCTCGACGCACCGTGCACGAGCGACGGGACGATAGCAAAAAACCCCGAGCTGAGGTGGCGCCTCCGCGAGAAGAATATTCCCAAGGTTGTTCAGCTCCAGAAAGAACTCATCGAGAGTGCCTGGAAGCTCTTAAAACCTGGTGGAAGGCTCCTATACTCAACCTGCTCAATGCTCTCCGAGGAGAACGAAGAGGTCGTGCGCTGGTTTTTGGAGAGACACGATGACGCGAGGCTCGTCCCGCTTAACGGGCCATACGATGAGGGCTTCCTGCCCGGCACGATGAGGGCCTGGCCCCACAGGCACAGAACGATAGGCTTCTTCTACGCGCTGATTGAGAAGGCAAGGGTTAAATAACCTCACTTCCTATTGAAGGTGGTGGAAGAAGGGAGGACGTTGAAGCTCAGGTCGAGAGGCTGTTCCTCGACGCACAGAACCTCCTGCTGAAAATACGGTTAAAGGAGATCCAGAAGGGCAAGGTTACCCTTGAGGAGGTAGAAAAAGTTGTTCAGGAGGAGCTGAAGGTCGAAGAGGACGTGGAGGATATAACGAAGATAATCCGCCAGATGAGGGAGAGAGACTATGAGTCCGAGTATTGACGTAGTGCTGGACACAAGCGTCCTCGTTAAGGGATTTCTACCGCCGTTGCGCCGAAAACACAATGATATTACTACCGGCAACTTTCCGTTCATCTGAAAGCCAAGGAACTGCTGAAGAAAGCTCAGAACGTCGACGTTGGCGTCGAGTTCCTCGAAACTTACTCAATCTTCTACTCCGACGTTTACCTCATGGAAGACGCGATGAAACTGGGCAGAAAAACTGGGGCCAGCGGTTTTGATGTTCTTTTCCTCGCCTGCGCGAAGAAGGCAAACGCCAAACTGGTAACCGACGACAAAAAGATGTATGAGACGGCCGTAAAAGCTGGAATAGAGGTGGAACTCCTCAGGGAGCTCATTTCATCTCCATGAGCCTTCTGTACAGCTCCTCCACTTTTTCGCTAACGTCTTCCGGCGAGAAACCGGCCTTAACGGCCAGCCACGTCGCGCCTCCAGCTCCAACACCCTCCTTGACGTAACCGCGCTCGTAGTCCCTCAGCCCCTTGAACTCGCTCTTCGAGAAATCCAAATCGGCGGCGTAGCTTATAATCCCGATTTCCTTCGCTGTCTCGATGAAGGTCGCGCTCTTGTCGTTGGCGACCCACTTGGTTGTGGCTATCATGAACCTGCTTAAATCCTCGCCGAGGGCCTTTAGGAGCGCCGAAACTGCCAGCATCTGAGTTCCACCTGCCAAAACGATGTCCCTCCTAAAGCCGAGCGCAATGCCGATTACCGTCGCCATCATCGGGTCTCCGAACTGCCTGAGGGCTTCGAGGGGGTTGTCCCTCAACTGGCCCTTCTCAATTCCCGCCCTTTCGAAGGCCTCAGCGATGACCTTCTCCTTCAGGCTCTGGGGATTGTCAGGCGAGGCCGAGCTGGTTCTCGCTTCGTAGCCGAGCGCCCAGAGGACGGCCTGAGCAGTGGTCGTTCCTCCCGGCGTCGACTCGCCGATTACCAGCTCCTTTATCGGCGTCTTGTTTAGCTCCTCACCGAAGAGCTTGGCGCGCTTGATTATATCGCCGAACTCGGGTAAAGCAGGCTCCTTCCTGAAGTCCCTTCCGACGGCGTCGCTGATGTGGACGTGCGGAACGAGCGGAGCCAGATACGTCCCACCCCTGACGACGAGAACCGGGAAGTTCGCGAGCTCCCTCGCGGCCTTGGTGATTATGGCCGGCGTCGGATGGCCTTCGGGCGTTACAGGAATGACGTCAATCGTCAGGGGCTTCTCGTGGAAGAGGTATTCGGCATCGGCAACGGGCGTCAGCTTCGTCAGCTCTGGCGTCGCTCCGGCAACGCTTATCCCCGGCACGGTGCTTATCTCCGTGTTGCCCAGGACGAGAAGGAAGAGGCTCTCCATTCCAACCACCGTGGAGTTTTTATCCAGTCCCGCTTATAGCCTTTGGGGTTGGAGATGGGAAAAGCGTTAATGGTCCTTGGAACGTCCTCTGGAGCAGGCAAGTCGCTCCTCGTTACGGCCTTATGCAGGATTTTCTCGAACCTCGGCTACGATGTGGTGCCCTTCAAGAGCCAGAACATGAGCCTGAACTCGGCTCCGAGCATAGAGGGCGGTGAGATAAGCAGGGCGCAGTATCTGCAGGCGATAGCGTGCAGGAAGAAGCCGAGCGTCAGGTTCAACCCGATTCTACTCAAACCCGAGGGCAACATGAGGAGCCAGGTCATCTTCATGGGAAAGCCGATTGGGAGCGTTTCCGCCAAGGATTATATGCTCTCGCGGAAGGAGGAGCTCTTCAGGAAGGCGATGAAGGTTTTAGACGAGCTGAAGGAGAGGCACGACCTTGTCATAATCGAAGGGGCCGGCAGTCCAGTCGAGATTAACCTGAAGGACTACGACATTGCCAACACGCGCGTCATGCTCCACGCAAAGGCGAAGGGAATCCTCGTTACCGACATAGACCGAGGGGGAAGCTTCGCTTCAATAGTCGGCACGATGGAGCTTCTTAAACCTGAGGAGAGAGACACGATAATCGGCTTCGTCTTCAACAAGTTCCGCGGTGATAAATCCCTCCTTGAGCCGGGCTTTGAGTACCTTGAGAAGCGCTACGGAAAGCCTACTCTCGGCGTTATCCCCTACGTCGAGCACCGCCTCCCTGAGGAGGACTCCCTGGCGGAGTTCCCGAAGGTGAAGGGCGAGCTCCACATCCAGATAATCAAACTCCCCCACATAAGCAACTTCACGGACTTCGAGCCCCTGCACTGGGCGAACGGCGTTGACTACGTGACGAGGCCCGAAGAGCTCAAGGGCGACGTGATTATAATCCCTGGAAGCAAGAACACGGTCGAAGACCTACTCTGGTTGAGGGAGAATGGTTTCGAGGACGCGATAATTGAGGCCCACCGCGAGGGCTCTTTTGTGGTCGGAATCTGCGGCGGCTTCCAGATGCTCGGGGAGAAGATTATCGACACCGTCGAGTCCAAACGCGGAGAGGTTAAGGGAATCGGCCTTCTTCCAGCCAAGACGGTCTTCGAGAAAACCAAGAGGACGAACCACCTGAATGCCGAGGTTCTATGGGAACCTGCCAGGGGAATGGCCGTTGAGGGCTACGAGATACGCTTCGGCAGGAGCGTCTCGGAAAGACCGTTCTCGGTGATTAAGGCAATCAACGGTGCCAAAACCTTCGAGCCTGAGGGGGCGATAGGGGAGAGAGCCTTCGGGACTTACCTTCACGGAATCTTTCACAACTTCGCCTTCACGGAGCGCTTCCTCAACTTCCTGAGGGTGGAGAAGGGCCTTGAGCCTGTCTCGATTGAACGCTGGAGCATTGAGGAGGAAATAGAGAGGTTCGCAAAACTTGTTGAGGAGAACATCGACGTTGAGAGGATTTTAGGGGAGCTTGGACTTTAAAAATAATCCTCGGGCCTCTCAAGCTCCTTCGGTGGATGCCTTTTAGCCCACCAGAGCTTCAAGCGGATGTAGATGTAAAAACCGAGAAAGATTAGCAAGCCTGCCGCTATTAAAACCACTGCAAGGAGCAGAAAGCCTAAGACGAACAGCACGGCGAGTATAAGCAAGAGGACGAACGCCAAGGCTCCCTTAACCTCGTTCTTCCTCACCTTCCCACCAGCCTCGCTATTTTATCCGCGAGCTTTAACTCCCCCGGCGTGTTGACGTTCAAAGCGAGCAACGGGTTGTTCAGCTCAAAGAACCGCTCGCCCTCGATTCCGACGGCGTTAAGGCCAACTATCGCGTAGCCCCTGTAAACGACTGGCTTCAAATCCTTCGGAACCAGCTTTAGTGGTAGAACACCGGTAAGGCTTGTTTTCCTGTCAAAGGCCTCTGAAATCCGCGCTATGTCACTCGCCTTGATGAAAGGTAAATCCGCGGAGACACTGATGAACGGCCCGAACTCGTGGAGGAGCCACTTAACGTCCTCAACGTAACCGTTTCCGGGCGTCTCAACGAAAGGAATTCTCTCGCGGAGGCACAGCTCCCTCGTCTTCGGCGTGTTCTTGGAGAGGGCGACGAGGGTTTCACCGACCTTCTCGGCCTCGCGGTAAACGCGAAGGAGCATCGGCACTCCGCCGACCTTTAAAACGGGCTTTTCCCGTCCTATCCTGCTCGAACGTCCACCGGCCATGATGATTATCATACCCCTACATTCGAACAAGCGTTTAAAAGGCGTTGCGCCTAAGGTTGACCATGCGCTACTGGACGATTATCACGATCCTGATGATCCTCCTCGCCTTTGCTTTGGCCTGCATCTCCCAGGGCGATAACGTCCAAACCCCCTCCTTGACTCCCAGCATGACCCAAAATGCTACGTCAAGTGTCCACACCTCAACTTCAGCTATGGAAATGACTCTAACATCCTCTCGAGCGGGGTGGGTAGAAAATTCAACTCAAACTCCTTCAAGCCCACGGCTCAGTGATACCGCTTCCCCTCTAGGCGGTTCGAGTGTTAACCTTCAGAACGGAACCTCCACCCTAAGTCCCGCCGGCGGTCTGAACTCCACTGAGAACTCCGAAAGTTTGTCCCTCTCCTCCGTGAGGAGCTGGGCCTGCTGGCTTCAGAACGCGAGTCCAGAGGTTATAGCCGAGAGCGGATTTGATTTGGTCGTGATGGACTACTCCCGGGACGGGAGCGACGAGACGGCCTATACAAGGGAGGGGATAGAGGGGATTAAAAGAGCAGGCATAATTCCGATTGCCTACATCAGCATTGGCGAGGCCGAGGACTATCGCTTTTACTGGAACGAGAGCTGGAAGGAGAACCCGCCGGCGTGGCTCGGCCCTGAGAATCCCGACTGGGAGGGCAACTATGCCGTCAGGTACTGGGACGAGGAATGGAAGGAAATCGTCTTCCGCTACCTCGACAGAATCATCGCCCAGGGCTTTATGGGCGTATACCTCGACAAGGTCGACGAGTACTGGTTCTGGGCGGAAAGCTACAATGAGAGCTGGACGGCGGAGCGGATGATCGAACTCATTCTCGAAATCGCCAACTACACGCGCTCTAAAGCCGGACGGGATTTCATAATAATTCCCCAGAACGGCGAATACCTGCTCGAATATGACAACGGGACGCTTCTTGCCACCGTTTCAGGCTGGGCGAGTGAGGACGTCTTTTACAACGGTCTCGAGCCGAGTCCTTGGACGGCCGAAAAGGTCCCCCCCCTCAAAAAGGTCGTCAACGCTGGAAAGCCCGTCTTCGTGGTTGATTACGTTGATGATGGCACGGGAAGCGAGGAAAACCTCGCTAGAATTCTCGACTTCATAGACAAGGCCAGGAGAGCGGGGTTTATCCCATACGCGACTTTCGAAGATAGAGAACTGGACAGACTCGACGTGATTCCAGGTATTCAGCCCCCGAAGTAAACCCAAACCACCGCCATTCCCAGGAGCGCTCCAGCCCTCGTTATCTCTGCCACAGCCCCGATGCAGTCCCCGTTCAGCCCCCCAAAGTTCCTTAGCGAGAGTCTGATAACGTATGCTCCAGCCAAGAGGCCGAGGAGGGAAGAGATAGAGCGGGGTTCGATATAAGCAACCGGCAGGAGCAGGAGGAGGTAGAGGGCCGTTCCTAGGGTTAACTGCCTTCCGTTCATGCCCTCCATAAAGTACGCCCCAAGGCCCTGGCCGAGGGGCTTTCTCGTTGCCAGAGCGAGGAGCATGGCGAACTTGGAGTTCAGCTCGGCTAAGTAGAGCGCGTAGAACGGAAGTAATGGAAGGGAGTAAACCTGCAGGAGGAAAACCATAACGACGGCGAAAACCCCCGCTATGCCCGTGTTGAGGTCTTTCATGGCCTTTATCTTTCTCTCCCGGTCGCCCTTGACCATTACTCCATCGGCCCAGTCAGCCAAGCCGTCGAGGTGGAGGAGGCCTGTCGTGAAATAGAGCGCGAGGATGGCTAAGACGTTGCTCAGGGGGAGTTCCAGGTAAAGGACGAGCGTCGCCAGGGCCGAAGTTAGGGGGGCGAGCAGGGGGAGAGCCCAGAGCTCATTCCTAACCCGTTCGAAGTCGCCTTTGACAGGAATCCGCGTGAAGAAGGGTAAAAGATTACGCACCGCTACACCTCCTCGAACAGCCTCGTCATACAGCCCGCTATAAAGCCACCTATCGCATCATCGAGGAAAGGCGGAAGCTCCGCAAGGATTCCGGGCTTTCTGGTGTCGTAGTAGAAGAAGTTGAAGAGCGCCATCTTCCCTCCTATGAGCTCGGCGATGTTTATCCCAATTAACTCATCAGCTACAAGGTTCACGGGGTCGCCCTCAACTTTGAAGTTCTCTTCGAGCAGGAGAGCCGAAAGAAGTAGAGCTTGGACGTTTACGTCGCTGAGGTAGCGGAGCATCAGCCCCCTCAGCCTTTCCCCGACTTTCTCGCGCTCGTCGCCGATGTAGAGTTCTAACGCGGTGTCGAGCATCTTTTCGAGCGTTATGCCTTTGGATTCGAGGCGGGAGAGGAGTTCTTTGGGTGTCATACAGAACCACCCATGAGTTTTAACAGCTCCGACGGAGAATAGACGACGATTCTGTCTCTGATGGCGTTTTTCAGTTTTAAGTCCCCCGTAACAAGTGGAAGATTAAGGGCGAGCGCAAGAGCAACGTAAGGGATGTCTTTTGGGTCGGGAGACAGGGAGAGGGCCTCTTCTATGCCTATCTTAACAACGTGCTCTGGCATCGTTATCGTCTGGGATTTGATAATCCTGAGAATGAATTCGAAGTCCTCGTATGTTAGGCGAGTCAATCTGGCGAGGCGGTCTTTTTTTCGCTCGACTTCCTCCCAGAAGTAGCCCGGAACTAAAAATTCAACGTCCTTCGTCACATGGTTCAACATGAAAAGTTTGTAGGCAACGCCTCTATTGTAAAGAGCGGAGAACACCACGTTGTAGTCCAGCACGACCTCCATTCAGACCACTCCGTAGCGCCTGGCTATCTCTTCGGCAATCTCGTCTTCAAGCGCCTTGGCCTCTTCTTCGTCCTCTATTTCAATACTCCTCACGATTTCCTCGAACCTCTTCGCCTCCTCAATCCTCTTCTGGAGCTCCCTCGCAACGTCCACGACGAGCCTCCGCTCCAGGGCCTTTCTCATCTCCTCACTCCAACCCTCCGGGACGGTTATCCTGAGCACTATCTCACCCATTCTATCACCGCCCATATCTTTGCTTTGGCTATATTTACCTTTTTCTCAGCTCGGACCTGACCCAGTGATACCTCTCGCTCTCCTCTGTCGAGATGATTTCAAGGGCGAAGCGCCCCTTAAAGAGCGGAGACGCTAAAACGACCGTGTGGAACTCTCCGAACTCGCCGACCGGGTCAATGCCGGGATTCTTTTCGAGGAAGAGCTCAAGGTCATCAAGGGAGCGGAAGGTGTAGCCGAGCCACTCTTTGCCGAGCTTCTCCCTGTTCACCGCGATTATCGCGTGCTCA
Organism: Thermococcus gammatolerans EJ3; assembly: GCF_000022365.1. NCBI lineage: Archaea > Methanobacteriati > Methanobacteriota > Thermococci > Thermococcales > Thermococcaceae > Thermococcus > Thermococcus gammatolerans. The sequence continues at coordinate 514,989 of NC_012804.1, forward strand.
AAGCCAGCATTCAGGATTTCCTCGGCGAGCTCCCTCGTATCCCGTCCCCAGAGCGGTTCGAGTGGCTTGACTCCAGCCCCTTCCGCGAGGCGCTCAATCCACCTCAGATGGTCCTCAAGGAGAACGTCGCCAGCAATGAGGTAATCAACGTCCAGCGAGCCTATGAACTCCGCCAGTGCCTTGCTTCCTCGGCTCATGTCAAAGGTGAACAGCTCCTTTCCCATCGCCTCGGCGAGCGTTTTGAGGGCTGAAAAGTTCTCCCAGTGGGGCGAGAGGCCTATAGTCGTTTTGAGCGCGAGCAGGTAGGGAACCTCGATTCCGTTTTTCTCCGCGAGGTGAACCGCGTAGAGGCCGTCCTTACCGCCCGAGAAAAAGGCGACTCCCCTCATTGAACCACCAAGCCTATAAAGGGTTTGGAGCTTTTATCCATTATGCTGATTCGGATTGATGAACTCGAGAGGGTCGGCGACGTCTACGTTAATCCGCGAAACCTACGGGCTAAGCCACTTTTACTGAAAACCTGGCGCGATTTCCTGAGCCTTGACGAGAAGACCTATGGGATCTACGCACGGACGATTTACAACCCGAGGGAGAGGTTTTTGGTGACCGATGAGTTCTCCGAGGCCCGGGCAATAGATCTCTCGGCCCTTTACCGCTCCTTCCTGATGGACGCGGAGTACTTCTGTGGCGGCGAGAACCTGCGCTACCAGCTCCAGGTTGGTGAGTTCGAGGGACTGCCCTTTGCCAACGGCTGGACGGGCTCCAAGGTCGTCCTCGTGGGCGAAGCGCCGGGAAGGCGGGGCTGTGGGAAGACGGGTGTGTGCTTCTATCGCGATGCCTCCGGTATGCTTCTCCGGAAGACCCTGTTTAGCCTCGGTATCAACCCGGACTTTGTTTACATAACCAACGCCGTAAAGTGCAACCCTCCTAACAACAGGCTGTCCCGCGTTCCGGAAGGAGCCTACGAGCTCCTCGCGAGGGAACTTGAAATCCTCAGGCCGGGAACAATCTTTGCCCTCGGCAGAACCGCTGAAAGGGCTTTGAAGGAGCTCGGCTTCGAGGTGGAGTACCTGAGACATCCAGCCTGGTACGTGCGTCGCGGAGTCCACGAGCCGAATGATGAGATGCTCGCTGAGTACGCTAAAATCAGGGAGGCCTTCGGGGAATGGACGCCCTAATCGTCTTTCTCCTCGCGCTCCTCTGGGACCTTCTCCTTGGAGAACCACCGGTTGAGCTCCACCCGGTGGTCTGGTTCGGAAGGGTAGCGGGCTTTCTCGACGGGAAGTGGAAGCGAAGGGGTCCCCTCCCTGATTTCCTTGCGGGAGCTTTAACGGCCCTGCTCGTCATTGCCTTCGCTTTAGCCCTCTCCCTCCTTCCCCTTTACCTCCCCTTCCCGCTGAACTACGCCCTCGCGGTTTACCTCCTGAAAAGCTCCTTCGCGATGAGGAGCCTCCACGAGCACATCGCAAGGACGATAACAGAGGATATCAATGAAAAGCGGAAGGCCGTCTCGATGATAGTGAGCAGGGACGTTAAAAATCTCGACGAAAGTCATCTCAACTCCGCCTCGATAGAGAGCTTGGCTGAAAACCTCAACGACTCCGTAATCGCTCCGCTGTTCTACTTCCTCCTCTTCGGCCTCCCAGGAGCTTTGTTCTACCGCGCGGTGAACACGATCGATGCCATGCTCGGCTACAGGAACGAGCGCTACGAGTTCTTCGGCAAGTTTTCCGCCAGATTAGACGACGTTCTGAACTTCATTCCGGCGAGGCTAACTGTCCTCCTCTACATCCCGCTTGGCGGTTTGAAGGTTCTCAGGCACTACCACCTTGCAAAGTTCAAGATAAACTCCGACAAGCCGATGTCGGCCATGAGTGCCGTTCTCGGCGTCTGGCTCGAGAAGCCCGGAGTTTACCGCTTTCCGGGGAGGGAACCGAAAAACAAGGACATAAAACGAGCCCTAAAGGTTTACTGGTTCGTAGTTGCCGAATGGGTTGGAATCGTCCTTTTACTCCTCGCAAAGGGGGTGTGCCCATGCTGGAGCCCGTGAAGTTCTCGACTTATCACGGCGGTGCGAGGGAAGAGGGACTGCTCGACTTTTCCGCGTCGCTCAATCCTTACCCGCCGGGGTGGCTCGACGAGATGTTCAAACGCGCAAAGGAAATAAGCAACCGCTACCCCTACTACGAGAGGCTTGAGGAAGAACTGGAAGGGCTCGTCGGCGAGCCTCTAATCATAACTGCCGGCATCACCGAGGCGCTCTATTTACTCGGAATCCTCGCGCTCCGCGGGAAGAAGGCGATAATACCGGAGCACACCTACGGCGAGTACGAGCGAGTTTCGTGGATTTTTGGGGCGAGAGTCGTTAAAGGCCCGAACGAACCTGAGAAGCTGGCCGAACTCGTCGAGAGAAACTCGGTCGTCTTCTTCTGCAACCCCAACAACCCCGACGGAAGGTTCTACAGCGTTAGGGAGCTCAAGCCACTCCTCGATGCGGTGGAAGACAGGGGGGCGCTCCTCGTTTTGGATGAGGCTTTCATAGACTTCGTGAAAAAGCCAGATAGTCCGAAGGGGGAGAACATCGTGAAGCTCAGAACCTTTACCAAGAGCTACGGTTTGCCGGGGGTAAGGGTCGGCTACGTTCTCGGCTTTGAAGAAGCCTTCAGGAGCGTTAGAATGCCCTGGAGCATAGGCTCGACTGGAGTTGCCTTTCTCGAATTCCTCATTGAAGACGGCTTCGAGCACCTCAGGAGAACGATGCCGTTAATCTGGCGCGAGAAGGAGAGGATTGAGAAGGCACTTGGCGTGAAAAGCGACGCAAACTTCTTCATCAAGCGCGTTGGCAACGCTGAGGGGTTCGTTGATGCCATGAAGAAGCGCGGAATCCTCGTGAGGAACTGCGAGAGCTTCGGCCTCCCTGAGTACATCCGCTTTTCGGTGAGGAAGCCTGAGGAGAATGAAATGCTCATTCGGGCCTTTAAATCCATGAGGGTTTGAAGTTACTCCCCTGCCTTTTACAGTAAGAAATGAGAACATCAAGCCTTCTGGCCCTCTGAGGGCTTGGGATTTGTTGCCTTATCACTTGCCGGCCATTTTCTCACAGGGGAAGTACACCTTTCCAACGAAGCCTTCGCCAGCAGGACCGATGACGTAAACATCGCCAACTGAGTACTTGTAGATTGCCGTAACACTCCCGCTCTTTGTTTTGCAGATCTCCGGCAAGAGGTAGGTGTCGTTTTTGAGTTCAACAGTGGGAGCGTTGGCGATCTGAATGGGTCTCTGAATCACTAGGGTGACGTTGAATGTCTCGTTCCAGACCGTTAGCTTCTTCACGGACCATCCGATGGGCCTGACGAGGTAGTGCGTTCCGTTCTTCTTGACCTCGTAGTTGATAGTCATCTCAATGCTTTTCTTCGGCGTGCCTTCAACTCTGATGTCAACGCTTGTCGTTGAACCGTTTTTCATGCGCACCAGTATGGACGCGAGGTTCTCGGGATTCTTGAAGCTGTAGTAGGGTAGCATGTACACGTCGTCCGAGAGCTTGAAGGCGGAGAGGTTGAGGACGTCTGGGCTTGTTTTGATCAGTATTGCTGGATAGGAGTAATTCACGGTAACGTGTTTGTATCCGATGAATTTAGCGTGAACGTGGAACATAACTGCTGTTACGTTGATGCCGGGATTGAACGGAACCGCATTGATCTTTATGGAGAAGTTCGTTTTGGTTTCCTCGTGGCCGAGACAGCCAGCCGACAGTACCACGAATAGAAGCAGTAATGGAACGATTTTCCTGATCATAATAACACCACCCTTGTGGTGTGAAGATAGTTATGACTATGCCCTCAAGTATATAAACGTTTTGGTATAGCTTATAAACTCCTGTGCAACTGACTTGGAGGAGATGGAACCCCATCCTTTGAGCTCAGCGGGGATGTTCGGGATGCGTACCGAGGTTTAACCTGGGGGAGGATCTTTATTAACCCTCGGAGCCTAGTCTCTCAGGTGATCCGATGCTATTGAAGGTTATAAAACGCCGGGCCTTGACTCTCTCCTCGGGACTGGAACTGGTGGATTTCGGCTTTGCACTGCCGTACACGTGGGTTCTCGTGGAAGGAGGAGAGGGCAGGGCTTTAGGTGTCGCGATGACTCTTCCCGAGGAGATCCAGCGTTACACGAACTCGATAGGCGAGCCTTCGGTAGAGGAGTTCATCGAGAGGGTCGACAGCCTCAACGTCATCGAGCGCACCCTCGGGCTCGCGGCGATAAACGCGGTTTCCCAGTACCACATGGACCTCAGCGGTGCGGAGTGGGTTGATGTTCTGGACTTAATCCCTGAAAACGCCGGAAAAGTCGCTTTAATAGGCAATATGCCCCCTCTGGTGAGGGAACTGAGGGAAAAAGGCTACGAACTCTACGTTTTCGAGAGAAACCCCAAGCTGTGGGACAGGGAAACGCTCAGCGACGTTCTTGAGTACCACCTCCTTCCCGAGATGGACGCGGTCATAGCGAGCGCGAGCTGTCTCGTTAACGGGACTATAGACATGCTCCTTGAGAGGGCCAAGAGGGCAAAGATATTTGTTCTAACGGGGCCGACGGGACAGCTTCTGCCCGAGTTCTTGAGGGGAACGGGTGTTACTCACCTTGCCTCGATGAAAGTGGTCGATATCAAAAAGGCAATTCTCGGCCTCAAGCTCGGCTCATTCAAAGGCTTTGAGAAGGGGAACCGGAAATACGTGGTTGAGGTAGGGTGACTTCAAAGAAACTCCCACAGCCTCCTGAAGAACTCCGTTTTTCTACCCCTTTCCGTCACGAAGCGCAGGATTTTGAGCTCTTCGAGGGTATCATCTTTGATTTTGACTATTCTAGTAACCCCTTTCACATCCCTGCTTTCTGCGAGGGCATTAACGACCTTCCAGCCGTTGGGAAGGAGGGCGTTGAAGTACCTCTTAAGCCACCTCTCATCAATCGAGCGGACGAAGAGCTCGCCCTCGCGGGAAAGGCGGTAGTAGGTGTGGTGCTTGTGAACCTCGAAGGCCTTCTTGAAGCGCGCCCTGCTTCTCTTTATCGCGCTCCCAGAATCGCGTTCAATCAAGCCGAGCTCGAGGAGGTCGTTTATTGAGTCCTCGATGAGCTCAAGGGGCAAACCGCTCATCTTAGACATCATCTTGGCGTAGTCAACGCCCGCCTTTTTCAGGTGGGCTAAAACGTAGAGGTGAACCGGCAGGAGTTCAAAGCCTCGGTAGGAACCGGGGCGTTCTCCCCGCGTATTCCCTCTACTCATCGCCGAACCGCTCCTCAAGGGCCTTCTCCTCATCGCCTATAAACCTCACTACTGCGAACCAGTAAATCGCTGGCAGGCCGAGCATGAAGCCTCCGATAACGAGAGAGAAGCCGGGGATTATCAGGAGGCCCCAGATTGAGTATATCGGGTGCCTGACGCGGGAATAACAGCCTTTTGTCAGTAGTTTGCCTTCTCTGTAGGCCCTCGAGACCTGAAGGTAGCAGATGAACCACAGTGCGACTCCAGCAATAACGAGAATCGCTCCCATCCTCGGCAATCTCAGGGCTTGGAGCCCGAGGGCGAAGTTCAGGTAAAAGGCGAGGAGCGCGTAGAGAAAAGCGAAAAGCGCCACCCTCGGCTCTATGCCCCAGAAGCGCATGACTCACTCCTCGATTGGGGGTTTCTCAGCCTTTTTCGTCTGAACCTGCTCCCAGAGCTCGTCGAAGTTCTCAAGAACCCTTTGCAGGGCGAGCTTTAAATCTCTAGTCCTCGTGAAAAATGCAACCTTGTTGGTTTTGTCCCTTATGCGCAGGAAGTTCGGTCCCATTCTGAAGGCAGCTAGGACATCGACGTCGAGGAGCTGGCCCACCACAGCTTTGAACTTCCTCGGGTCGCCGTGTCCTTCGTCCTCTTCCTCGAAGTCCTTAGCCCTGTTTGGCCTCTTCTCGATGAGCCTTACGCTCCCGTCCTCACAGACATCGTAGATTGCGAAGAACTCGGAATCGCCGTAGTGTGCGTCTATCAAGTGTTCATCGTCTTCCATTCCGAAGGCAACCTTAAGGCACCTCATGAGCACCACCGGTGAAAGCTCGATGGGCCCTTTAAAAAGATTTAGGGAAGCCTAATCACAGGTCTATGTCCTCGAACCACTGCTCGATCAAATCCTCCGGAATCTCATCATCTTCAACGCTCTCCTGTATGAACTCCCACATCTCAAGGTGTCTCCTCAGGATTTCAGCGTGCTCCCTGCTTATCTCGGCCAGCCAGCGGAAGAGCCTTCTCGTCTTCTCGGATTTGGCCTTCATGCTCAGCTCCGAGTAAAGCTTTGCCGTCGCTTTCTCCGCGTCGATGGCGTAGCGGTAGTAGTCCTCGACTGTCGCTTCCGGGTCTGTGAGGGCTTTCTCAAGGAATCCCAGTGCAACTTCAACTTCCTTCATCCCCCTGGTGTTGGGCGACACGTCCACTTCCCTGAGCAGCTTTGCGTTCCTCTCCGCGTGGTTCGCTAGCAGTTTGAGGTCGTCCTTGAAGTCCTTCGGGACGAGCGGGAGCAACGCCCTGTAAACCTCGGCCTTCCGGATCTCTATCCTCTCCAGAGCCTTCATAACCACCACCAACAATTTAATAACGAAAAGTTATATAAACTTTTTGCGTGCTTATGCAGGTGACGAATCGAGTTGGCTTTCCAGGCTGTTCCTGGGATCTGGCATGGGGGCTTTCATAAGCCACATCGAAAAGCTTTTAAATGTGTGTGCATATGCACAGAATAGAAAGGAAGGGGGTGGTTGTGATGAGGATCGCGATACCGACCAATGGTGGGGGGCTCGAGGACACGGTTGCGCCAGTCTTTGCCAGGGCCCCGGCCTTCGCGATCATCGACGTTGAAGGAGATGAAGTCAAGAACGTCAGGGTCATTCAGAACCCAGCGGCAAACGCGGCCGGAGGAGCTGGACCGCTCGCGGTTCAGACCCTAATCAACGAGGGCGTTGAGGCAATAGTGGCCCCGCAGGTCGGACCGAATGCACTCGGCGCCATTCAGGCTGCTGGAATAAAGCTCTACCAGGTTGCTCCAGGCACTCCAGTTGAGGAGGCCGTTAAGGCCGTGACCAGCGGAAGCGCCCCGAGCACCACCGCTCCGGCGCCGGCCTATGGGCCGTATCCCGCTGCACCGGCAACTCCAGTAACCCCCGCCGCCCCTGCATATCCAGCAACGCCAGCATACCCGGCTTACCCCGCCTACGGCTTTGGCCCCGGTTGGGGAAGAGGCTGGGGAAGAGGACGCGGCTGGGGCCGTGGATGGGGCAGAGGTGGAAGAGGCTGGGGCGCAAGGCTTGGCTACTGCCCCTGGACTGGCCGGCCCAGCAGGAGAACCCTTCGCTGGCTCTACGGCTGGTGGTGATTCCTTCATTTTACCTTTCTGGAGGGTGAAAGATGCCGAGAGGAATGGGGAGGGGATACGGCAGGCACTTTGGTGGGCCTTACCCCGGCTACCGGTTTTTCCCGTTCCGGGGTCTCTACGGGTTGTTAGACCTAATTATCCTCATACTGATGCTTTACATTCTCTTTAAGCTCTTCCTCGTGGCCTCTGGCTACGTCGTGGCCCTCGTAATACTGTGGCTTATCTGGAGTGCACTGAGACCGGGCAGGGGTTTCTTTGGCCCCTGGTGATCTTTTCTTTGTCCAGGCGAAACATTAAAGTACTATTGAGCAAGGAATAAGAATTGGTGATCCTATGCGCGGACCGTTTCCCGACCAGATAACTGTTAAGAGGTCCGAAATGCTTGCCGAAGAAAAGCAGAGCAAGTTTTTGCACGAGGGAGAGGAACTCAGGCAGTATTCAACCCTGGAAACAGTGGTAATCGTTATACTCGGACTGCTCGTCCTCGGGTTCGTGATATTCACTTTGAGAAACTACCTGTGAGGTTTCTACGCCTTCGTTCGTTCTTGCATGATGAAAAAAGGGGGTGCCGTTCTTCACATGCCCCCGCTTACAGCAAGCTCTATTATCTTCCTTATCTCGACGAGGAACTCCATCGGGATGTCCTTGAGCATCGGTTCGAGGAAGCCCTTGACTATGAGCTGTGTCGCTTTTTCCTCGTCAAGGCCTCTGCTCATCAGGTAGAACAGCTCTTCCTCGCGTATCTTGCCGATAGCGGCCTCGTGGCTCAGCTCGGCGTCGTCAACCTTGCTGACCAGCCCGGGGTAGGTCTCCATCGTGGCCTTGTCGCTGAGGAGCAGGGCGTCACAGCTTATGTGACCCTTCGTCTTCGGCGCTTCTGCCCTTATGATTCCGCGGGTTATCACGGTGCTCTCGTCCATTATGACGGCCTTGCTCGCGTTTATTCCCCCAGCGCCTTTGCCCTGGAGGTACATCTCACCGCCTAAATCAACAAACCAGTCCTTCTGGCCGAGGAGAATGCCGTTCAGCTCAATGTAACCGTTCTCCTCGACCCAGTACTTCGGATTTGCGACGTTGCTCTTCCCTGTTCCGAGGCCGACGGTGGTGTTGATGAAGCGCGCCCCCTTCCCAACCTTTGCCCTCGTCATGGGCCTCGTGTGGACGTACTCCGGCCAGTTCTGCAGGACGGTCAGCTGGCCCTTCGCCCCCTCGTGGAAGTACGCCTCGGTCATGTCGAGGTGGAGAGAGTGCTTGACGAGAATTGGAGCGGTACAGCCCTCTATGAGGTGAAACTCCGTGTTCTTCTCGGCGATTATGATGATGTGCGGTGCCTGAGCCAATGCACTCTCCTGTATCAGGAAGAACAGGTGGAGCGGGAACGGAACCTTGAGGCCCTCTTTGACGTACAGGAAGATTCCACCGTTCCACACAGCCGTATGGTATGCTGTAAGCTTGCTCTCGTCAACGCGGAAGAGCTTGAGGAAGTGCTCCTTGACGAGGTCGGGATACTTTCTCACAGCCTCCTCAGTTGGGAGGACTATCAGGCCCTTCTTGGCCCACTCCTGGAGGAACTGGTTGTAGATGACTCCGGTGTCGGTCTGAACAGCTAAACCAGCGATGTACTTCTGCTCGACCTCGGAAATACCAAGCCTGTCGAGCAAAGCTTTCATCTCCGGCGGCAGGTCGTCGAGGCTCTCGATGTTCTCGGGCAGGCCCTCAATCTCGGGCTTGGCTATGAACTGGAGGAGCCTCTCCTCGCTTATGACAGGGTCGTTCAGTGGAGCCCTCTCGAACGCTTCTAACGCTTTGTACCTTATCCTCGTCATCCACTCCGGTTCCCTGTTCCTCCTCGCGAGCTCCTCAATCTGGTTCTCGATTATAGCCTTTGCATCGCTCATGGTTATCGTTTCCGTCATGCTCCCACCTCCTCGAAGACCCCGGCGAAGCCTTCCCTGTCTATCCTGTCGACCAGCTCCCCTCCGCCGGTTCTCACAATCCTGCCGTCCTTCATGACGTGGACGGTAATCCTGTCCCTGTCTATGTGCTCGAGAATTCTGCCGTAATGGGTGATGAGGAGTATTGCAGTCCCCTTCCTGTGGAGCTCTTCTATCTTCCTGCTGATTACGCTGAGCGAGTCCACATCAACACCGCTGTCGGGCTCGTCAAGAATCAGGAGCTTTGGCTCGATGAGAACCGCCTGAAGGAGCTCAAGCCTCTTCCTCTCGCCGCCGGAGAAGCCAACGTTGACGTAGCGGTGCAGGTCCTCTTCCTTGAACCACAGCTCCTTCGCCTTCTCGACTATCAGGTCGTAGGCCTCCACCGGATCGAGGCCTTTCAGCTCGACCAAAACCTGCTGGAGGAACTCGATGATCTTAACGCCCTCCACCTCAGGCGGAACCTGAAAGGCCAGAAGGATTCCGCGCTTGGCCCTCTCGTCCGGACCGAGCTCGGTGATGTCCTCTCCCTCAAAGAGAATCCTCCCGTTTCTTACCTCGTACTTCGGATGGCCCGCTATGGTAAGGGCGAGGGTTGATTTCCCGCTCCCGTTGGGCCCCATTACGACGTGGAACTCGCCGGGGTTAATCTCCAGGTCAACGCCCCTGAGTATCTCCTTGTTCTCAACGTTCACGTGAAGGTTCTCAACTTTGAGCATTAGCTCACCTCCATGGGTAGCGTTTATGGGACCTTTTTTAAGCATTTTGGAACAGGTTTGGGTAGTGAGCATATGCACAAGCCTTTTAACTTAGGCTCTCCTAATTCAAGTGGAGGTGGTGTTGATGAGGATAATAGTCTCAACAGTGAACGGAGGCCTGGACGATAGGGTAAACCCGGCCTTTGGTAGGACTCCAACCTTCACGATAGTCGATGTGGAGAACGGGGAGATAGTGAACGTCCAGGTTGTCCCGAATCCAGGCTACAGCCAGCCAAGGGGGGCAGGCGTCACGGCGGCCCAGTTCTGCATAGATCAGGGGGCCGACGTCGTTATATCCGGTCAGTTCGGGCCCAACTCGAGCCAAGTTCTCCAAGCGGCGGGGATACGGATGCACTCAGCACCGCCAACCATGACGGTGAGAGAGGCCGTTGAGGCGCTCCTCCGCGGGGAGCTGGGGCCAGCTGTCTTCGGCCCGGAAGGTGGCATGGGCGGAGGAAGAGGACGTGGAATGGGAAGAGGAATGGGTAGAGGCATGGGTCGTGGTATGGGTCGCGGAAGAGGGATGGGAATGGGCGGTGGAAGGGGAGAATGGTGAGCTCCCCAGTATTTTCTTTATCGGTGATTGAGATGAAACTCACGATCCTCTTCGAGAACCACGCAGGGTATAGAAAGGGTTTGATAGGTTATCACGGCTTTTCTGCCATAGTCGAGCACAATGGGAGCAAAGTTCTTGTTGATACGGGCACGGACGGAAAGGTCCTGCTGGGGAATATGGCAGAGCTAGGCTTTTCTCCGGAGGAAATCGACGCGGTCTTCCTAACTCACGGCCACTACGACCACACGGGTGGTCTACGGGCATTCCTCGAAGGCAGGGAGAAGGGCATTGACATCCACGCCCACCCGGGAATCTTCGCGAGGAGGATAGCGCTGAAGCCGTACAGGCGGGAGATAGGGATACCCTTCAAAAAGGAGGAGCTTGAGGAACTTGGGGCAAAGTTCCACCTCTCCCCGAAACCTGTTGAGTTTTTACCGGGATTTATCAGTTCCGGCGAGATCGAAAGAAAAACCTGGGATAGGGCCGTTGGTTACCTCGTTCTGGACGGTAAAGCCGTTCCCGACCCGGTTCTTGATGACACTGCACTCATCGTCGATCTAGGCGATGGCATAGCGGTCATCACCGGCTGCGGCCACAGCGGAATAATCAACATAGCAGAGCACGCCGTGAGGCTCACGGGAAAGCCGATAAGGGCCCTCATCGGCGGGTTCCACCTCAGGGGAGCAGGAAAAGCTCTCCTAAATGATGCGGCCAGGGGGCTGAGTGAACTGGGCGTTGAAAGACTTTACGCCGGCCACTGTACTGGAATAGAGGAGTTTGCATTCCTCTCGTCAACCCTCGGCAACGTCGAAGGGCTTCACGTTGGCAAGGTCATCGAGCTTTAGCGAACCCTTTTTCCTCAAGCTCTTTGGCTAATAGTGCAACTGTCAAAATACCCTCTAAAATGCTTCCAAAGTTCGGAACCTCCCCGAACTGGGCGAAGAGCGTTCCGTAGCGAGGGTGCCACGCATCGACCTGCTTTCTGTCCTTGGCCGTTATGATGTAGACGACCCACTCCTTTTCCTCAAGCCACTCAACGAGCCTCCAGGCGTCGGCCATATCTTTAACCTCAAGGTCGAACTTCTCGCGAACTTTTTCCACGAGTTCCTCCATAGTCTCCACCGATTGAGCTTTGGATGAGAGTTAATAAACCTTCACAGGAGCATCCTGAGCGCGACCAGGATTAGAACTCCCGCAAAGGCCCTCCTGAGGGTTTTGGGGTGAACTCTGTGGGCCGTTAAGGCACCGAGCCTGCCCCCGATTATGAGCCCCGGGGCGAGGAGGAAGGCCATGTGTAAATCAACCTGTCCGAGGCGGTAGTGCTCAATTGCTCCCGCTAGGGCCGTGAAAAAGAGCGCAAAGCTCGAGGTTCCAACGGCGTACCTCATAGGTATGCCCACGAAGGTGTGGAAGAGCGGAACGTTGAGAACGCCGCCACTTATGCCCAAAAGCCCGCTCACGAGGCCCGAGAGGATGCCAACAAGGGGAACGCGGGAGTAGTGAACCGCGCCCTCTTCGTCGTGAGGTCTGCATTTCTTCCTGGCCATTGTGTAGGCGAGGTAAAGGAGAAGGAACGCGAAGACCAGCCTGAGCCCCCTCTCAGGGAGTCTGGATGAGAGGTAAGCACCAAGAACAGCGAATGGGGCGGAAAAGACCTCCTTCAGGAGAACGACGCGGTAAAGGACCGCACCCCTTCGAATGTGGGTCAGCGAGGCGGAGAGCGAGCTGAGGACTATGCATGTTAAACTCGTGCCGATGGCGAGATGTATCGGCTCGCCGAGGAGAACGAGGGTCGGCACTATCAGGAAGCCACCGCCGACACCGAGGAGACCCGCTATAAATCCAATGCTGAGGCCGACGATGAAGTCGAGCAGGTACTGGAGCATGGGAAAAGGTTGAGGGGGTCTCTTAAAAACCTCACGGGATTCCAAAGCCGAGGCCCTTCAGAATCATTCTTAGGGCCAGGAGAAACATCACAATGGCGAAGGCCTTTTTCAGGGATGAAGCCTTCGTCCTCCTTGCTATCCCCGCCCCGAGCTGGGCCCCGATTATAAGGCCAGGAACGAGGAGGACGAGCCACTGCGTTTCCACGTTGCCCATCGCGTAGTGCTTGAGCGCTCCTGCTAAAGCAGTGAAAACAATCGCAAAGCTTGATGTGGCAACGGCGTAGTGTATTGGTAAGCCTAGGTAAGTCAGGAACGGCACGTTGATGATTCCTCCTCCCACGCCGAGCAGACCGCTCGCGATTCCCGCGAAGAAGCCTCCTATGGGGACGAGCCAGTAGTTCACCCTAACATCCTCAAGCCTGACCTCTTGGGGCTCCGCCGTCTTCTTCCTGTATATTCTTATCGCGACCACGACCAGCGCGAGGCCGAAGATGACCTTTAGTTGTGAGGCGCTGATGAAGGATGTAAGCCATGCCCCTATGTAAGCGCCTATAACAGCCGTCGAGGCCAGCAGAAGTCCGACCCTGTAGTGTATCCTCTTCTGTCGTGAATAGGCTATTGTCGAGCTGAGCGAAGTGAAAACCACAGCTGCGCTCGAAGTTCCGACCGCGTGGTGCATCTCGACGCCGAGCAGGTTGAGCGTCGGCACTACCAGGAAGCCCCCTCCGAGGCCGAACAGTGCCGCGAGGATTCCGATGAAGACCCCGACCGCGAAGTAGGAGAGGTACTTCAGCATTAACCATCCCTCAAAATGCGTCGTATGGCGTCGCTTATGCTCCATACTTCAATAATACCCGCACGGGAAACCTTCTCAAAGTGCCTGTCATTGGTAACGAGAATTGCCCCGCTTTTCAGACACATTGCCGCGTGGACGGCATCCGCGAGTTGGGTTTCGGGAAAATACGGGAGAACGCGAAGCACATCTTCTCTGCTGGGATTCACAATCGTGACCTGTCTGCTGATGACGTCATAGAAGTCCAGCGCGTTGAGCTTTTCGGCGTATTTTCGGTATTCAGCCATCAAGACGTCGTTTGCCACCAAAACGTAGCGTTTTCTGGTTAAAAAATGGAGTAAAAGCTCGGTCGTGTCAGTCCAACCCCGTTTAACTGCCGCTATGAAGACATTTGTGTCGAGCAGGAATTTATAGTCTGTAGAGTTCCTTCGCAACTCTGTTCCCCTCTTCCTCGGTTTCAGCCTCAAGCTCCTCCAAATTTACTTCTCTTGAGTTCCTGACGAGCTTTTCGAGCATCTTCTTGACGTTGAAGCGCCTCAGGACTATCGTATCGCCGTCTATCTCGGTGACGAGGAACTCTTCACCGGGCTTGATGTTGAGCCTCCTCCGAACGTCCTTTGGGATTACGACCCTGCCCTTGGAGTCCACCTTTGTTATTCCCACTTTTCCCACCATTCCTACTCTTGGTCATCGGTGTTTTAAAGCCTTACCATTCAAAGGCAACGGCCTCCACGAGCTTTACCAGGGCCTCAAGGTCCTCCTCCGTGAAGTCCTTCGGAAGGCCGATTCCCTCCCCGTCCACGCGCTGGTATTTGATGCCGTTGCGCTCCGCTATCTTAACGACTTTCTCGGGAACATCCCCGATTACCGGTCCCTCTCCAGGCTTTCCTTCGAAGAGTCGAAGCCTGAGGAGCGTTCCCCCAAAGTCGGGCTCGAAGCCGAAGGCAAAGACGTTCCTCCCAGGGACGTCGTGGTCGGTTAAATCCGCTATCGCCTTTACCGCAACTTCCACCAGCGGCCACTCCTCAGGTTTCTCAATGATGAAGGCGAGCCTGTCGGAGAAGTCTCCCTCATCGTCGCCGAACTCAAAGATTAACCCCTTATCGGTTTCAGTAATTTCGCCGTACGGTTCGAGAAGGCCCTTCAGCCTTTTCCTCCAATCCATTTAAACCACCTCAGAGCATCTTTACTTCCTCGGGCGGACGAACCTTCAGGACTTCACGGTTAACGAGCGTCTCCGGAACTTCACCGCGCAGAACTGCTAAGAGGTTTCTAACCGCCTGAAAGCCCATGTCCTTCATCGCTTCCTTCGAGAGGCCCGCGTAGTGGGGTGTTAGGACAGTCTCCCACTCGTAGTCGAAAAGCTCGTGCTCCCGAACGGGTTCGTTCTCGAAGACGTCGGTCGCGTAGCCCTTCAGCCTTCTCTCTTTGAGGGCTTTAACAAGGGCCTTCTCGTCCACCAGCGTTCCGCGCCCGATGTTCACCAGGTACTTACCCTCAAGGAGCTTCAGCCTCTCCTCGTTGATGATGTGGTAGGTTTCCTTCGTCGCTGGGAGGGCGAGGACTACAATGTCGCTCTCCTTCAGCACGTCGTCAAGGGGAAGGTACCTCGCGCCAACTTCCTCCTCGATATCGGGCTTCCGCGAGCGCGACCAGTAGAGGATTTCAGTTCCCATGGCCTTCATTCTCCTCGCTATGGCCTTTCCTATTGCCCCCATGCCGAGGATTCCAACGGTTTTGCCGTAAACCGTCTCGATGCCCTTGAAACCGCTCCAGACCGTCCTGTGGGAGTCCCACTTTCCAGAGCGAATGAACCTGTCGGCGTAAGCTATCTTACGGAGAAGTGCTATGGTTAGGCCAACGGCGAACTCTGCCACTGCCTCGCTGAGAACACCGGCCACTTTGGTGACGTAGATTCCCTTTCTCGTTGCGGTCTCGACGTCAACGTGGTCGTAGCCCGCTGAATGACAGCTTATGACCTTCAGCCTCCCGGCCCTCTCGAGGACTTCACCTGGAACGGGGTTGAGCGGGGAAACTATCAGCCCGTCGTACTTTCCGATGACCTTTTTAAGCTCCTCAACGCTCGGATAGAGGATTACGTCAACGTCCGCCCATTTCTTGAGTTCCTCAAGGGGTTTGCTCTTCATCTTGAAGAGGACGGCCACCTTGGGTCTCATGCTATCACCTTTAAGATCTTTATCGAAAAGCTAAAAATAGTTTTGGTCAGCCTTTGAGTCCTTTAACGATCTCTATGACGTCCTTTAAACTGGAAATAACGAAGTCACAGTTTTCCCATAACTCCCTCCTCTCGCCGCTTGGATCTAGGAGAGCACTGAGCATCCCCACGTTTTTGGCTCCAACACAGTCTTTTGCTGGGTTATCCCCAATATAGAGCGCTTCCTCCGGTTTAACCCCAGCTTTTTCGAGGGCGAGCTGAAACGGCCTTGGATGGGGCTTGTAAAAGCCTGCCTCCTCGCTCGTCGTTATGCTGTCGAAGAGCTCGTAGATGCCGAGGGCTCCCAGGTGGTGCTCTATGTAGTCGTTGTCCGAGTCAGTTACGATTCCAACGTGCAGTCCGAGTCCCTTGAGGGCTTTTATCGTCTCAACAGCGTCCGGAAAGAGCTCGCCGTACCTAGCGTGCATCTTGAGGCTGATCTCCCAGAAGTCCTCCGGTACTGTGAAGCCGTGCCTCTCCGCAACGCGCCTGAGGGCCTCGGTGTCAACGTCCCTTATTTTCACGTAGGGTTTACCGGCTAGCCCTTTGAAGAGGGCCGAGCTTTCTTTCTCGTACTCCTCCCAGATCGCCACCGGATCCAGGTCTTCCCGTCCACTCCTTCTCAGAACCTCCCTGATGATGTTCAGGTGGGTTCTGTTTTCTCCCCTCTTTGTTATTAGGGTGCCCACGAAGTCAAAGAAGACGGCCTTCATGTCCTTCACCGATCGGCCTACGTTCCGTCCCTTAAAGCCCTTCCGTCATCGCGCCGGTTTTGGGTCGAAATTTTATCGGGGATTTGGCACAAAGACGGAAAATCTTTAGAAAACGTTTTATTGACCATCGCCTTCCAGTGCACCGGTGGTAACATGGAGGCAATACTCCTCGTCTGGGGAGTCCGGGACGAGGTGTTGAAGAAGATCCCCGTCGAGGGGAGCTGGCTCTACGGTGAGTACGACTTCATAGCAAAGGTTGAATTTGAGGACGAGGCGGAGATGGAGAGCTTTGAGAGGTTCCTGAGATCCCTCATCAACGGCAACACCTACAAGCTCCTCCCGGTTATAGCTTCCGCCACCTCTCTCTAATTTTGTGATTTCGCAAGGTTTATACGTTTTTAGGGCAACCTAATGCGGTGGTGGCATGATAGCATTCGGTCCGGTTCCCTCGAGAAGGCTGGGTAAAAGCCTCGGCGTGAACAACATCCCCGATAAAGTTTGTAGCTACGCGTGTGTGTACTGCCAGATCGGTAGAACCCTCAGGATGGAGATAGAGAGGCGGCCATTCTATGATCCCGCTCTGATCCTTGAAGAGGTCGGGGAAAAGGTTGAGGAGGCCCGGGAGAGGGGGGAGAGGATAGACTATATAACCTTCGTTCCGGATGGAGAACCAACCCTTGATTCAAACCTCGGCCTAGAAGTCGAACTCCTCCGCGATCTGGGTGTGCCCCTGGCAATACTGACTAACTCGTCCCTTATCTGGCGCGAGGATGTCAGGAACGATCTCCTTGCCTTTGATTTTGTCTCACTCAAACTCGATGCGGTCAGCGAGCCTCTTTGGAGGAAGGTAGACAGGCCCCACAAGGCACTCAAACTCGATGCGATCCTGGAAGGAATGCTGGAGTTCCGGGAGTCGTTTGATGGCAGGCTCGTAACGGAGACGATGCTCATCGATGGTGTAAACTACGAGGGAGAGCTCGAGAGGATCGCCGAGTTCCTATCCCGGCTTGATCCCGATGTTGCTTACATAGCGGTTCCAACGAGGCCACCCGCTGAGCCCTGGGTCCGGCCGGCAAGGGAGGAGACCATAAACATGGCTTTCCAGCTCTTCGCAGAGGCCCTGGGTGAGGACAGGGTTGAGTACCTCATCGGCTACGAGGGGAACGCCTTCGCTTTCACGGGAAACGTGGAGGATGACATACTGAGCATAACCTCAGTTCATCCCATGAGGGAGGACGCGCTCAGGGAGCTCCTCAGGAAGGCGAACGCCGATTGGGACGTCGTTGAGAAACTCCTCGACGAGGGAAAGCTCATAGAGCTTGAGTACAACGGCAGAAGGTTCTACATGCGGAGGCTGAGGAGCCGGGAGTTTCGCTGAGGCTGTGCTTATGCACAAACCTTAAAAATAATTCGGTTACCCTAATTCTGGAGGTGAGAGCTTGCAGATAGCGGTTAGTGGGGGTAAGGGAGGCACCGGAAAGTCGACCGTTGCGATCAACCTCGCGGTTGAGCTCGCAAAGCGGTTCAAGCTGGTTTTAGCGGACCTGGACGTGGAGGCACCAAACGACCACCTGCTTTTGGGTGTTGACCTGGCCAACGAGGAACCGGTCAACCAGTTCATGCCCCGCTTCGACTACTCGAAGTGCACCAAGTGCAGGAAGTGCGCCGAAGTCTGCGAGGAGCACGCGATCATAACACTGAAGGACGGAACACCGTTCCTGATGCCAACGCTCTGTTCCGGCTGCCGGGCCTGCGAGATAGTCTGCCCAGTTCCAGGGGCCATCCTCGAGGGTTCAAGGTTGATCGGCCATACCTACGTAACAGAAACACACTACGGCTTTACCCTCGTCACTGGAAAGCTCAGGGAAGGAGAGGAGCGCTCGATGCCCCTCGTCGTCGAGGCCAAAAGGCGCGCGAGAAACCTTGACTACGAGCTCATGATGGTTGATACCGCCGCTGGGACGGGCAACACAGTCTCAAAGGCAATTGAAGGTTCAGAGCTCCTAATCGCGGTTACCGAACCGACTCCGCTCGGAATTCACGACACCGAGCTCATCCTCCAGCTCGGAAGGCTGATGAACCTCAAGACGTGGGTCGTGGTCAACAGGGCAGACCTCGGAGATGTTGGACGGGTCAGGGAAATAGCGGGGAGGTACGGCGCGGAGATAGTCGCTGAAATCCCCTACAGTGAGAGCATCGTGAAAAGCTACGTCTCGGGAAGACCCATTGTCCTGGAGGAAGTCCCGGAGGCGGAAATCTTCCGCGAGCTGGCTGAAAAGGTTGCCAACTTCCTCGGGGGTGATGAGTGATGCAGGTCGCGATTGCGAGCGGTAAGGGCGGTGTTGGAAAGAGCACGATAACGGCCTCACTCCTCTATCTCCTGAAGGACAGGTATAAGCTCATAGCGGTTGATGCGGATGCCGAAGCGCCGAACCTTGGTTTACTCCTTGGAGTTGAGGAGTGGGAGGAGGAGAGGGAGCACTTTGGGGCTAAAGTGGCCCGCATAAACCCCGAGAGCTGCGTCCGCTGCGGGATCTGCTATGAGAGGTGCCCCTACGAGTGCATCTACATGGACGATGAAGGTAACTACGTCGTCAACGAGCTAACCTGCGAGGGTTGCAACGTTTGCGGTCTCGTCTGCCCGGTTCCGGGCACGATAACCCTTGAACAGGTTCGCTCCGGCGTCATCCGGAGGGCTACAACCAAGTACGGCTTTCCTATAATCTCGGCCCAGCTCGACGTTGGCAAGCCTGAGAGCGGTAAACTCGTCACCGAGGAAAAGGAGTGGGCGAAAAAGCTGATGGACGAGCTTAACTTGGAGCACATGATCGTGGATTCTGCTGCCGGAATTGGCTGTCAGGTCATAGCAAGCCTCGGTGGAGCGGATGTTGCGATACTCATAGCAGAGCCAACACCGGCATCGCTGAGCGACGTTCAGCGCGCCTACAAGGTCGTCCAGCACTTCAGGGAGCCGGCCTATCTGATAATCAACAAGGCCGACCTGAACCCTGGCTTTACAAAGCTTGGGGAATGGGCCGAGGCCGAGGGGATTCCGGTCATAGGTGAGGTTCCGTACGACAGGGCCATCCCCAAGAGTATGGCAATGCTCAAGCCCGTCGTCGAGGTCTTTCCGGAGAGTCCTGCGAGCAAAGCGCTCAAGGAGATCGCAGATGTTATCGCTGAGGAGATCCTCGGCTGATCACTCCTCCATTTTTGGCGCCTCGTTTCCCTGGGGGAGTATTACAAGCTCCCTTCCCTCAACGATCATCTGGGCAACCTTTTTCCTTGCCGAGTTCAGGGCCCTCCAGACCGTGCCCCTTGAGACCCCCATCCTTTTCCCGGCCTCCTCCTGGGTCAATCCCTCGTAATCCACGAGCCTCAAAGCTTCGAACTCCTCGTAACTCATGAATATGGGTGGCTTTGGTGGGACCATCGGCGGAAGTGCAGGATAGAAGTGCTTGACCTGGGGAATGAAGCCGATCATCCTCATCTTTCTTCTCCTTCCTCGTCCCCTGCCCCATCCCATTCCTCCAGGCATCTCGGTCACCGCCTTTTACCTTCATTCTCTTCCGCCTTTATGAACTTTATCCATAGCCTTGAAACGCTTTCTCTCAGGATGTGGTCAGGATGTGGAAATTCTTCAGTTGGGGCAATTGGGGTATAGCACATGCCCTTAAGGCAGCTGAAACGACATTTTGTGCTTTTCCACCGAATGGAACGGTTTGAAACGTTTTCTTTCTCCACTTCCCACCGCATCCCTCATATACAAGCTTCCACTCAGTACAAACAGGTGATGGAGTATGATGGGAAGGAAGCTGAAAGTTGGGTTCGTTATCATCCTGATGGTACTCTCGCTAGTTCCAGCCTACACAGTAACCGCGGGGAGTTCGGGGAACGGTAGCGACAGTACGGGCTACGTGGCCACCAACCAGACAAACCGGAGTACGAACGCTACCAAGGTGGCCGCGGAGGTAATGCTCAGGAACCTCGAACGACTTCAGAACTACACTTCATCGCTGATCAACGAGACAGGTAACATCAGCGCGGAGATCCTGGGGCTGTACGAAAGGGCCCTTAACCTAACGGACGAAGCCAAGGCCCTTTACAGTGAGGGAAGGTACTGGGAGTCCCTCCACACTGCAATACTGGCGATGAAGGCCTACAAGGATGTCATCAGGAGCATAAGGCTCGGCACCGAGCCGGAGTTCATTATGGAGATAAGAAGAGCGGGTATGGAGGCAAAGAGGATACAGGAGTACCTCAAGCACGTGGGCATTCTCATAAGGGTCGCGGAGATGAAGGGACTGAACGTTTCCAGCGTCAGCGAGCTTTACAACAAGACCCGCTTGGCGTACATAAAGGTTCTCCAGGACATAAGAATCAACAACACCACCGCCCTAAGCGTTGACCTTGAAAAGGCTAGAGAGCTCAGGATGAAGCTGGATATGGAGCTCAGAAACCTCCAGATGCAGTTCGCGATCAGAAAAGCAGACAAGATCGCAAAGGCCTTCGAAATAAAACTCGAAATCATGACAAGGGCCCTGGAGAGAATGAAGATGATCCCGGGGGTCAACGAGACCGCCATTGAGAACATCACCCAGGAGCTCAACCAGCTGAGAATCCAGCTCGATCAGCTCATAAGCGAGGGCAGGTACTTTGAGGCGCTCCAGCTCATAAAGAAGGCCACGCCAAGGCTTGTCATCGGCGCAATCCACCTCAGGTGGATACACAAGGATAAAAGGGTGTACTGGGCAATAGGGGGACCACACGGTCATCCCGGTAAGGGGAAGGGTCACTGGGGCCACAGACCTTGATGATCTCTTGGTTCCTTTTTCGAT
Organism: Thermococcus gammatolerans EJ3; assembly: GCF_000022365.1. NCBI lineage: Archaea > Methanobacteriati > Methanobacteriota > Thermococci > Thermococcales > Thermococcaceae > Thermococcus > Thermococcus gammatolerans. The sequence goes on from NC_012804.1 coordinate 536,076, forward strand.
ACTTTTTTAGAGGTCTAAAACTTTGAACCCTTAGGGGATGTGAAATGAGGCTAAAAACGGTGTTAATCGTCCTGACTTTCATGCTGGCAGTTTCCCTCACCGCCCCGGTCGGGGCTCAATCGCTGGTCTCCCTGTCCCTCAAAGTCTATGAGGACGGCTACGTTCTCGTGAATGAGACGGTATCGACAGTGAACTACAGTGTCGTCCTCGATATCCCCCTGCTCGGAAGCCACGTGGAGGGCCTGCTGGCGGTTGATCAGGACGGGAACATCCTTCCGGCTGAGGTGAACGGAAGCAACGTCACGGTTTACTTCGGGAACGCGAGCCTCGTGAGGCTCTCGTACTACACCCCGGACCTGACATCCAAGGATGGCCCGATATGGACCGTTTCCCTTCAGAGCCCCGTCCCCGTCGAGATAGTCCTCCCTCAGAATTCAGTCATCGTGGATCTGAGCGACATCCCCCTTGAGATCAGGGGTAACACAGTAGTGATGCCCGCCGGAAACGTGAGCGTCTCATACATAATACCCATGGAGACCACCACTTCAACTACCACTACATCAACCGCAACAACTACAACTACCACCTCACCCGGTGGCGGTGCAGGTTCTACGTCCTCAACAACCAGCACAACCACTGCCCCAACGACCACGACCTCAACAACTTCCTCCACCCCCGGTGGGGGAGGTTCGTCGGGGAGCTCAGGTATTGGGGGATTCTGGTGGTTGGTGCTGATCCTTGTGCTCGTTGGGGTGGGTGTTGGGTACGTTTACCTCAAAAACAAAAACACTCGAACTCAGAGCGCTCCTACTCGGGAATCCCTCGAACAGTTCAGGAAGAAGATAGAGGCCATGAACGATCTCAACGACGATGAGAGGGGTGCGCTGATCTTCCTGCTTGAGAACGGCGGCAAGGCCCCTCAGTCCAAGGTTAGAGAAGCCCTTGGGCTACCCAAGACGACGGCCTGGAGGATGTTCAGGAGGCTCGAGGAGAAGGGACTGGTCAGGGTTTACAAGCTGGGCAGGGAGAACTGGGTCGAGCTCGTACTCGAGTGAATGCTTTTAAGCCCTCCTTCCACCTTTTTTCATGCGCGTTGAACTCCTCCCCGAGAAGGCATTGAGAATCGGTAGAACCCTTGTAGTGGCGGATCTCCACATTGGCTTTGAGGTTGCCATGGCTGAGGAGGGAAACTACGTTCCCAGCCTTCTCGGGAAAATGGTGGGAGATTTAAGGTCCATACTGCTGGCTGGAAAGTTCAAGAGACTCGTGATAAACGGTGATTTAAAGCACTCGTTCGTTCCGGTCAGGCGAGAAAGGAGGGAACTCAAGGCGTTTTTTGAGGGAATCAGTGGACTCGTCAATGAGATGGTGCTAGTCAGGGGCAACCACGACGTGGGTGTGGCTTGGCTCAGAGAGCTGGGAGTCGAGATCGTTGACTCCCTTGAGCTCGCCGGATGGACGGTTGTTCACGGGCACAGGCTGGAGGAAGGAGAGCGCTTTATCATCGGACACGAGCACCCGGCGATAAGGCTTAGGGACGAGGTCGGGGCGAGCGTTAAGGTTCCCATCTTCCTGCAGGGGGAGGAGCTGATAGTCCTCCCTGCCTTCAGTCCCTGGGCCTACGGAAACGACGTAACCCGGGAGATCGTTTCTCCCTTCCTGAGAAAGTTCAAGACGGAGTCGATGAGGGTCATCGTCCCCGTGGAGAACGAGCTCCTTGATTTTGGTGAGCTCGGAAGGCTGAAGGAAACGCTCAGGGCCCTTTTGTAGTACTTCGTCCGCTACTGCCCGATCTCGAGCTTTGGTTTCTTTCTCCCGATCCTGTACCTGACAACGTAGCGCCCGTGCTCAAAATCGTCCTCTTCAGCTTCCAGAACCTCAACAGGCTCAAGCTCAAGGCCCAAATCCATCGCCTCCCACTTGATATCGTCGAAGTAATCATAGAGCCCGCAGGTGGCGCAGAAGGAGCCTTCGAACTCCATGATAACTTCATCTCCCTCAAGCTTTAGAACCCTCGCCCTGGCCTCGCTCCCGTGAAGGCGGTTGAACTCCTCAATAACCTTCCTGAGCTTTTCCTCAGCTTCCATTCTCCCACCGGATTCAGTTCGCTAAACCCACTTAAAAAGTTTGTTAGGCTAACCGAATGGTTTAAAAACCGAAAGTCCAACGGGAGGGTGATGGGGGAGGATAGGATCCAGTGGGCGAGAAGGGAATATTCCGATGAGGAGATATTCTCGATCCTCAGTGAGCCGGTTAGGGAGTGGTTTAGGCGGAAGTTTGGAAGTTTCACGCCCCCCCAGCGCTACGCGGTTATGGAGATTCATAAGGGGGAGAACGTGTTAATTTCATCACCGACGGGTTCCGGAAAAACGCTTTCCGCTTTCCTCTCGGCCATAAACGAGCTCATCCTCCTCGGAAAGGAGGGAAAGCTTGAGGATAAGATCTACGTCCTCTACGTTTCCCCGTTGCGAGCGCTAAACAACGACATAAAGCGCAACTTGGAGGGACCTTTGGCTGAAATCAAGGAAGTGGCAAAGGAGCTCGGCTACGACCTGCCAGAAATCCGCGTCGGCATAAGGACGAGCGACACCTCGAGCTACGAGAAGAGCAAGATGGTGAAGAAACCGCCCCACATCCTCATAACTACTCCCGAGAGCCTCGCGATAGCTCTAAACGCTCCCAAGTTCCGGGAGAGGCTGAAGACGGTTAAATATCTCATCATAGACGAGGTTCACGCTCTGGCTGAGAACAAGCGCGGTTCCCACTTGGCTTTGAGCGTTGAGAGACTTCAAGAGATGGCCGAAGAGAAGTTCGTGAGAATCGGCCTGAGTGCGACGATACACCCGCTTGAGGAGATAGCGAAGTTCGTCTTCGGCTTCGATGACGATGGAAAGCCGAGACCTGGTCTTATTGTTGACGTCAGCTTCGCCAAGCAGACCGAGATTAGGGTCGAGAGCGTCGTCGAGGACTTAATCTACACTCCAGCCGGGGAGCTGAGCGAGGCCCTATACAGGAGGCTGGCCGAGCTGATCAGGGAGCACAGGACGACCCTAATTTTCACCAACACGAGGAGCGGTGCCGAGAGGGTCGCTTTCAACCTCAAGAAGCGCTACCCCGAGTTCGAGGGGCTCATTGAGGCGCACCATTCGAGTTTGTCGCGCGAGGTTAGGCTGGACGTTGAGGAGAAGCTGAAGAGAGGCGAGCTAAAAGCTGTTGTGACGAGTACATCTCTGGAGCTCGGAATAGACATCGGAACGATTGATTTGGTGGTTCTAATCGGCTCGCCGAAGAGCGTGAACCGTGCCCTGCAGAGAATTGGGCGAGCAGGCCACAGGCTTCACGAGGTCAGCAAGGGGGTTATTTTGGCCCTCGACAGGGACGACTTGGTCGAGGTTACCGTTTTGGCGCACAACGCGAGGAACAGAAGACTCGACCGCGTTAGGATTCCGAAGAACCCACTCGACGTATTAGCCCAGCACCTCCTCGGGATGGCCCTAAACAGGGTCTGGGAGGTTGATGAGGCTTATCGCGTCGTCAAACGAGCTTATCCCTTCAAGGATTTGTCTTTCGAGGACTTCATGAGCGTTTTGAGGTATTTGGCTGGAGAATACGCCGGTTTGGAGGAGCGGAAAGTCTACGCCAAGATATGGCTGGAGGACGGGCGCTTTGGACGGCGAGGAAAGATGACGCGGGCGATTTACTACATGAACGTCGGCACGATTCCAGATGAGGCCAAAATCCGCGTTTACACGATGGACAAAAAGCTAATCGGGACAGTTGAGGAGGAGTTCGCCGAGAGGCTGATGCCCGGCGATGTCTTCGTCTTAGCTGGAAGAACCTACGAGTTCGTCAAGAGCAGGGGCAACAAGCTCTACGTCATCCCGCGTGAGGGTGCCAAGCCGACTATTCCGGCGTGGTTCTCGGAGATGCTCCCTCTCAGCTTCGATTTAGCACTCGACATCCAGCGCTTCAGGAGGGAGGTTAAGGGCCTTCTTAAGAGGAAGGACGCGGTTAGAAGGCTGATGAGGAAGTACGGAATAGACGAAAAGGCCTCGCGCGCCATAATCGCCTACTTCCGCGAGCAGGCGAGATATTCAATAATTCCGGACGACGAGACGGTTCTTGTTGAGTTCGTTCCAGGGGAAAAGAGAAACCGCTACTTCTTCCACACGCTCATAGGGAGGCGCGCGAACGACGCTTTAAGCAGGGCCTTCGCCTACCTCGTGAGCAAGAGAAAGAACTGCAACGTTGGAATAGCGATAAACGACAACGGCTTTGCTTTACTCCTTCCGCCAGAGGTTGAGCTGAGCGAGGAGGAAGTGATGGAGCTTTTCAAGGTTGAGGACCTGAGGGAGACGCTGAAGAGGGCCCTCGACAACACCGAGCTACTGAAGAGGCGCTTCAGGCACGTGGCAAACAGGGGATTGCTAATCCTCAGGCGCTACGTCGGAAGGAGTAAGAGGCTCGGCAGGCAACAGGTCATGGCGGTCTCGCTCCTCAAGGTGCTCAAGGAGAACTACCCGGACTTCCCGCTCCTGAAGGAGGTCTACCGGGAGATTATGGAGGACAAGATGGACGTGGAAAGCGCTGAACTGTTCCTGAGCTGGGTTCGCGAGGGGAAAATAAGGGTGGTCTTCCAGATCCACAGCGTCCCAAGTCCCTTCGCCTTTAATCTCGAAGCGATAGGCTCGAGCGACGTGGTTCTTATGGAGGACAGGAGGGAGCTGATCAAACAGCTTCACAGAAAAATAATGGCAATGATAAAGGAAACGACATCAGAAGACGTTGAGCTTGTCGTCTAGGATCATCTTCTGAATCTTTGTTACGTCTGCGAGCCAGGCGTCTGCTATCTCGTATGCAGGCTTCTGGAGGACGTCTATGGAGTAGCCCTTCTTCGGGATTATCTGTATGCTCGCCACGAGGGGTTCATCGATGGGCTTGCCTATCTGGCTGAGTATCCTGACGTAGACCTCCTGCACGCCTTCGACCTGCTCGGCGATGTCGTTGGCTATGAGCATCGAAAGGAGGTTGTAGATCTTTCCGACGTGGGAAACGGGGTTCTTTCCGGCTGCTGCCTCCATGCTCATGTGCCTGTTTGGGGTTATGAGCCCGTTGACGCGGTTTCCTCTGCCTACGGAACCGTCATCGCCCGCCTCGGCGCTGGTTCCGGTAACGGTGATGTAGTAAATTCCGTTCTTCGGATCGTCGGCGGTGTTCACGAATATCTTGGTCGGCCTCTGGGTGTGCTCCTCAACTACTCCCTTTGCCGCCTCGTAGATCTCCTCTTTCACGGCCATATAGTCGTCCGGGTTTGAGACCTCGCTGTCAACTATTGCAGCGGCAATGGTCAGATCGATCTCGTCGCCCTTCCTGAGGCCCATGACCTTGATGTCCTCTCCAACCGCTGGGCACTTCTTTTTGAACTCCTCGCTGTTAAGGAGCTTTTCAGTCTCGAGGACTATCCTCTCGGTCTCGCTGAGCGGGGCGTAGCCGACACCGAAGGAAGTGTCGTTCGCGAGCGGAATCGGGTTCTCCTTGGCCTTGTTGAAAACTCCAACCAGATCAACGCTTCCCTGTCCGATGCGGGAATCAATTACCACGTGGTTCTCGATGTCGAGGTGTCTAACTGCTTTCTTGAGGTAGTCCTTCGCGGCCTTTATCGCGACTTGGTGAACCGGAAACTCCTCTCTATCGACGAGCTCCACAGCTCTTCCAGAGAGAAGGATGTAAATTGGCTTTATGACCTCACCGCCCCCGAACTGCGGGTAGGCTCTTCCTCCAACAACCTCTACCTGATCCGTGTTGTGGTGGAGAATTATACCATAGCGCTTGAGATACTCCCTGCTCAAAGCCCTGCTTACCGCCTCGGCGATGCCGTCGGCTATGCTGTCAGGGTGGCCTATTCCCTTTCTCTCGACGAGTTCAACCTCCTGCATTTCAACCGGAGTTCTAACGAGTTCCTCAACGACTATGTTCCTGACTTTCTCGACCATGAGCGTCACCACCTTTTTCTTTTAGCAGACCCCGGTCTGAGGGAACTTTTATATAATTTTCGGCATGAAGAACCTGGAATGGTATTCCCGGCAGTTATAACCGCGAAAACCTTAAAATTTTCTCCGAAGAATTTTCTTTGACGGTCCCGCCCGGTTGGCCCGCCGGACGGAGTGGGCTGGGCCTTCGATGATGTCCCGTGGACGATGCCGGGCGGACAGGGCTTGGCCTCCGGACCGCCGGAGGGTGGCGTTGCCTTCAATGATGGCGGGGGATCAGCCAAGCCCACATCAACCCTGCTCCTTTATCTTGAGCGCCTCCAGGAACTTCTCGGTTATCGCCTCCTCCGCCAGCCTCAGAAGGGAATTCTTGTCCTTTGCAAGCTTGAAGAGGCCCAGGGGAATCCTCGCGCCCCCCATCGTCGCGTGGCCGCCCCCGCTACCTATCTCCCCAAAGGCTTCCTTCATGACGGCCCCTATGTTCACCCTCACGTCCCTTGTCCGGGCTGACATCTCTATGTAGTCGTCCACTATTCCGAAGACAAGAACCGTGCTTATGCCCTCGAGCCTGAGGAGGAAGTCCGCCGATTCGGCCAGCGCATCCCTGTTCCTTATAAAGCCGACGTTCGAGATGACGACGTTCTTGTAGGACTTCCTGTTGAGTATTGCCCTCGCCAGTATCTCCGCAGTTTCGGTTGAGATGTCCGGGTGCTCTATCCTCTCCAGGAGCTCGTGGTTAACCTTTCCGGCCAGGAACTCGATGGCCTTTAGGTCGACCTGGCTGAGCTGGGAGAACTTCTTTGTGTCCGTGTAGATGCCATAGAAGAGTGCAGTAGCGAGGGTCTCGGAGAGGGGTATGTTGAGTGCCTTTATGTACTCGGTGAGTATGGATGCCGAGGCCTTAACGTCCTCCCTGATGTCCACAAAGGCGTCGCTTGGCAGAAGTTCGTGGAGGTGCTGGAAGATCTGATGATGGTCTATGAGGATCTGCACCTTTTCCCGGTCCTCTGGCTCGAGAATCGTCAGGTTTCCGTTCGGCTGGGTGTCAACTATTGCTATCGCACTGTGCTTTCGTATCTCGTAAGACCCTCTAGAAACACGCCTCAGGTTTATTCCGAGTAAGTTCACGAAGGCCTGATTTTCATGGTGGGTGATCTCCCCTCCGTAGGCTATCGTTGTTTTCAGACCGACGTTCTGGGCTATCAGGGACAGCGCAACAGCTGAAGAGATTGCATCTGGATCCGGGTTGTTGTGGGTGAGTATCAGCAGGGAGTCCGTTTTTTCCTTTATTTCCTTGAGCTTCTTTAGGAGCATGAGGGCGTTCTTCTTCTCGCCGAGCTGGAAGAGCGTTCTGAGGAAGGCCTCTGTTATGGCCTTCTGGGGGTAGATGCCGTAGTCTATCTTGACCTCCTTCTCGAATTCCTCCAGGATTATGTCCTCCATCGTTTCCTTGGGCATGTCATCTGGCAGAAGGGCGACTATGGGAACCTCCTTGTTGTTGGTTCTTATAACGTAGATGGCCTTCTTTACCGCCTCGAGGTTTCTGGTGGTTATCACGACGACGTTGGCCCTGTCAACGCCGGCCTTCAGAAGGGTCGCTGTGTACGAAAAATCCCCCTGAACAACGTTGAAACCGCTCTCCTCGAGGGATTTCGCGCGGAGCTCGTCCTTTTCCACTATTGTTATTTCAAACTCTCCCTTGAGTGCTTCCGCGATCTGCCTGCCTATGCTCCCCCCACCGAGGATCAGGATGCGCATGATCATCACCTATGAGCAACAACGTTTAAATAGATACGTTCCCATAGATTGGGAGGGATGCACCGCCCGTATTATCTTGGTTGGGGATATATATAGCTGTCGCCCATAAACAATCAGATGGTGAGATTATGAAGCTGCCGGACACAAGGCCCCTGAAAGAAAACGTCGTTGTAATATCTCCCTCGGATTTAGCTCAAGAGGTCAAGAGCGTAGCTTCCCAGTCTGGGGGAGCGTTCCTGAAGATCTTTGGCAAGAAGGACAACTCCAAGTACTACCTTACAATACTCTTCGACAGAACCAAGGTTCTGGCCGCCGAGGGGCAGGACTTGGAATCAGGGGCTCAGGTAATCGGTGAAGAGGCTATAAACCTCTTCCGGAAGCTGATGGGCAACCCGATGGTCGTCGACGTCTATTCCCTCGATGAGATCGGTGTCAAGATCTCGATAGCCGAGAACCTTGACGTATACTCCAAAACTCCCAAGATAACGATAGAGGAACTCTTTGGGGGAAGGGCCCCAGCAAGGGTCGAAAAGCCCAAGCCCGTGCCAAAACCTGCTGAAAAACCAGTTGAAAAGCCCGCTGAAAAGCCTGTGAAGGCTCGGGAAAAGCCCAAGCCAAAGCCCGGCGAGATCGAGATCGTTATCGAGATCCCCGGCGGGGACGTCCTCGAGGAGGCCCTGAAGGAGTACACGAAGCACTTGATCTCAGAGGCCAAGCGGATAAGAACGCTCCAGATAAACAAGGTCGTCTACTCCGGTGAGCTCACCGAGGGCGTCGTCTACCTCAATGTCCACATATACGGCCACAGTGAAGGACAGATGAGGGAGGTAGCCGAAAAGAGAATGCTCCACGCCATAAGCAAATACGCCCCCGTTATACTCAGAATGGCGGATATAAAGCCCATTCTCAAGGAGATAAAGGTCATCCTCGACGGCAAGGAGGTGGCCCCACAGGAGATCGTTGAAAGGGACAAGAAGAAGATCGGGAAAGTTGACCGGGAGGGCAGGCTTACCCTTGCCGTTCTTGAGGACGTCTGGCCTTACTTCAGCGCAATGATGAGAACTGTCGTTAACGAGATAGAACGCCAAGGAATAGCTGTTAAGGCGGCCACTTTTGACGTTCCTGGCAGGAAGGAATTCGAAGTGAACGCGAAGCTCGCAGTTGAGACTTCCCTCTCAGAGGATCAGGCAAGGAAGATAATAAGGGACATCATCACAAAGCACACGAAGGAACTCGGTAGGACGCTGAAGAGGTACATGACGGTTCACAACGTTGAGGTGGAATTCATAAAGAAGGCCGAGACTGTGAAACCATCTGCAAAGGTGCCAACAACGGGTAAAGCTGCGGAGATCCTCCAGAAGAAGGCGGAGCTGGAGAAGGAGGTCGAGAAGCTACTCCAGCAGGCGGGTGTTGAGGAACTAGCCTTTTTGACGGAAGAAAAGAAGCGTGAAAGCGAAAAGGCTCTGCTGAGGAGCAGGATAGAGCCGGCAATGGAGGAGCTCAAGAACCGGCTCCACACCGAGCTCAAGCTCATTCCGAGGGTTACTTTTAAGTGGCTCAAGCTCAACTGGGACGCCAAGGGGACGACGGTTTACGTGGACATTGAAGCATCGTTCATGAAGGAGGAGATAGGCGGTCTTTTCGGATCCTTTTCGGGCGTTGATGAGGGCAGGATCAAGCAGGACGTCAGGGAAACCATACTCCGCGTGATCAGGGATATACAGAAAGAGTACGGCATCAAGATCAGTCTCAACAAGTTCAACGTTATCGTTAGGTGATCTTAAAATTTTTTAAGTTTTCCTAATTTCTCAATCCGGGTGCTGGTAATGCAGGTCATCGGCTACGTGCTCATCATCATAGCCCTCGGCAGGTTTCTGGCGGAGCTCTTCGAGAGGATAGGTTATCCCGGAATAGTCGGTGAGATAACGGCAGGTTTGCTCCTGGGTTACTTTCTCAGAGACGTTCCGGCGGGAGAGATGAACCTTCTGGCCGAGTTTGGGATATTCTTCCTTATGATCCTCGCGGGCCTTGAAATAACACCTGATGAGCTCCGCATGGGTGGCAGGGAGGCTCTCCCGGTTTATCTCGTGACCCTCGCCGTGATGTTCTTCGTCACCCTGCCGTTTACTAATTACTCCATCTCAACTGGAAACATCCTTGCGGCTTCGATACTGGCCGTTGCCAGCGCTCCGATCGTCGTTCGGATAAAGCGTTTCTTCGGGGAGGAATACCTCCATGTGGCCCTTTCGTACGCAATAATAAGCGAGGTCGTCATACTCGTTCTCGTCTATGTACTCGCCAGCTTCGAGGAAGCGCACGATCCATCCGATCTTGCGATAACTATCGTGAAGCAGGTTCTCTTTATAGGGGGGGTTCTTTACGTCAACTATAAGATTGGAATCCAGCACAAGATCTGGCTGATAACACAGCTCAGGCGCCTCAGGAGCGACGAGGCCGTCTTCGGGGCCTTCATGATCCTCGCTGCGACGCTGGGCTTCATAAGCGAGGAGGTTGGAATGCACTTCACAATCGGCGCCTTCCTCGCCGGTCTGCTCCTTCACAGCGATCTCGTTGGGACTAGACAGTACGAGAGGCTTGAGACCATATTGAGCGGCGTTACCTACGGTATCTTCGCCCCCATCTTCTTTGCCTGGCGCGGGATGAACTTCAGGGCGGAGGTCACCCTTGCGACGGCTTATTTCTTCCTTGCGATTTATCTCGTCCGCTTCCTGCTGACGGTTGTCCTAACGTGGGACGGAAGGCTCCTCAGCTCGATCGCAAAGGCTACCGGGCTCGTGAGCTTCGGCATCCTCGGGCTGCTTGTTTCGGACCTCGGGAACTCCTACGGCGTATTAACAGGTGAGCTCTACTCCATATCGGCTTTGACGTCCATTGGAGGCATCTTCCTCGCGGCGACGATCGGCAGGGGTCTTTCCTTCCTCCGCCGTTCGAGTGGGAAAGGTTTATAAGTCCCGCGATGAGGGAACGGGTAGCTGTAAAGTGAGATGGGTGGTGAAGATGAGCTGGATGACTCCCAAGAGAGCTTTCATGGGTGCAGCTGCCGCAGAGGGGGGAACGAAGCTCAACGCTTTTGATAACGCCCTCCTGAAGCTGGGAATAGGAAACGTTAATCTCGTCAAGCTCAGCAGCGTTATACCCGCCCACATCGAGTGGATCGAAAAGGTTCACGACGTCCCAATAGGAATGCTCCTTCCAACGGTATACGCCCACATCGAGAGCGACGAACCGGGGATGACGATAAGCGCCGCCCTTGGTGTCGGTATAAGCGAGGGGAATGAGGGCGGTCTTATCTACGAGTATTCCGGCTACTGCACAAAGGAAGAGGCAGAGGAAATGGTCAGGAAGATGGTCGAGGAAGGCTTCGCTGTTCGCGGCTGGAAGCTCAAGGAGTTCAAGGCGGTCTCGGCCGAGATAACGGTCAAAGAAAAGCCCGCCGCAGTCGTTGCCGCTGTTGTCATGTTCCCCTACTAGATCCTCTCCATATCTATGAGGGTGAACTCGTCTGCCTTTCTTTTTTCAAAGGTCATCCTGTACCTTGTTTCCCCCTTTGAGGCCAGAACCTCAACGTAGCCGCTGTTCTCCCCACCCATTACGTTCATCCATACAACGTTGTAGCCCCTCCTCTGCAGGACGTTTTTGAGGACCCCCTTAATTGTCACGCCCGGCTCCAGCCTCTTGCCCTCACTCCTGCCCTTGAGGAACGTCCACAACTCCAGAAACGTCGTTCGGGGATTTGAGTTCTCAACCGGCATCATGAAGAGTATGGATTTTCCATCCCTCAGGAGAATCCAGTGGGACGATTCAGAAAAGACCGTTACGGTAAGTTCAAGGTTTGGGTCATCCTCGCTTTCTAGAACGAGCTCACCGACGAGATGAGGAATCCCGTACCTCATCCCCTCTTCTATCTCCCCGACGAGGGATTTGATCCTCTGAAAGAGCTCTTTCCTGACTTTGATTTCATTCATCACTCAGATTTGAGGGTTGTGTTTTATAAATTTTGTTCCGCCCAGATAGGTTTAAAACCTCGAGGCCAAGCTAAACGTGGTGGTGAGCATGGGATTCAACGAGATGGAGGGTGCTTTCATCGAATGGTACCCAAGGGGCTATGGAGTGGCTTTTAAGGTCAAGAGGAGGCTCTTTGCAATTCAAACGGACTATCAGAGGCTTGAAATCTACGAGACGGAAGGATTCGGAAAGCTGCTGGTTCTTGATGACACCGTTCAGCTCGTTGAGGTGGGAGAGGAGAGCTACCATGAGGCACTCGTTCATCCGGTCATGCTGGCACATCCGAACCCCAGAAGGATCCTCGTAATCGGCGGTGGGGACGGCGGGACTCTGAGGGAAGTCCTCAGGCATGAGACGGTTGAGAAGGCCACTATGGTGGAGATCGACGAGGGAGTCGTTGAGGCATCTTACCTCTACCTCGACGTCGCAAAGGACCTCCTTGAGCGTCTCATAAAGGGGGAGGAGAAAAGGGCTGAGCTGATAATTGGGGACGGCGTGAAGTACCTCAGAGAGACCGATGAGCGCTTCGACGTCATAATAGTGGACTCCACCGATCCCGTTGGTCCTGCGAAACTCCTCTTTTCCGAGGAATTCTACCGCTCGGCATATGAAAAGCTCAACGAGAGGGGTCTCTACATCACCCAAGCAGGCAGCGTTTACCTGTTTACCAACGAGCTCATCGACGCCTACCGGGCTATGAAGAAGGTCTTTGACAGAGTCTACTACTTCAGCTTCCCGGTTATCGGCTACGCCTCACCCTGGAGCTTCCTCGTCGGAGTTAAGGGGGACATCGATTTCACGAAGGTTGACCTTGAGAGGGCCAAGAAGCTCGATCTCTACTACTACGACCCTGAGAGGCACGAAACACTCTTCCAGATGCCCCGCTACGTAAGGCAACTCCTGGAGGAAAGGAAGTGAAGCTGGAAAGAAAGCACTTTTCTCTTTTCCTCACGATTCTTCTCGGCCTATTTCTTGCCTACAGGATAAGGGAAGAGCTAAGCTCCATTGAGTGGTCGAAGGTGGATCCCTCCTACTTTCCCGCCGTTTTTCTGTTCGGAGTCCTGGCCTTCCTGGCTTATACCGCGATATGGTACTTCCTGCTGTCTTCAATCAGGAGGGTCCCCTTCTGGAGATTAGTTGAGCTCAACCTCGTCGGGAGCTATCTATCAATGACCCTCAACTCTGCAATCGGGGGAATCGTGAAGGCCAAATACGCCCTTCCGAACTGGTGGCAGTCCATTGGGATCGTTGCCCTGGTTACTGCCCTTGAGATACTTCCAGGAGGCATAGTGGCCATAATCTCAGGTGATCTCATCGTTCTTCCGCTCCTCCTCTTGGTGTTATGGGGCATAGTTCACGAGGACTCGCTTTATCCCCTCGTGGCGCTTCCGTTCAGACTGCTGGGAAAGGGAGAGTGGATAAGAAACTTTTACCTCGGCTGGAAGACCGCCAAAACAAACGGGGGGGCCTTTGCCAGAGCCATCGCTGTAGCATTTCTTCAGGCAAGTTTTCTGGCCCTTGCCCTAGTTGTCACCGGCGGTGCCTTTGGGATCAGAGTTCCGATTGAGAAGGGCCTCGTGGCCGTTGCCTACTCAACGGTGATCGGGGGCATCGTTGGAACGCCCGGCGGGATCGGGGGAAACGAGCTCGGCGTTATACTCGCCATCGGCGACGTTTCCGCGGCCGCCACAATGGCGTTCGTGTACAAGTTTTTCACCCAGTACATCTTTGCCATCCTCGGGGCGATTCCCTTTTACAGGGTTTTAAGGGAGAACGGAAAACCCTTATAGGCACTTTCGCCAAATTCCTCCGGTGATAATCGTGAGGATCGAGGAGCTGAGCTGGCCCGAATTTGATAGAATCAAGGATAAGGTCGTTGCTGTTATACTGCCCGTGGGCAGCGTTGAGGCTCATGGTCGGCACCTGCCCCTCGGAACGGATGTCTTCGCCCCGCTAAAAATAGCCGAGCTGGTCGAGCAAAAGGTGAGGGAGAGGGGAAAGGAAGTCCTGGTAATGCCCCCAATCTGGTACGGGCACAGCTTTGCCCTCAACGCCTATCCCGGCACGATCAACGTCCGTCCCGAATCCCTGAGGATGTACGTTGGTGATGTTCTCGCTGAACTTGCGGCGGAGGGCTTTAAGAAAATAGTCCTGCTCAATGGGCACGGTGGGAACGTCTATCCCCTCACCGAGGCCGCCGAAGACGTGGCCGAGCTTTACCCCGACGTTGAGGTTTACTTAATCAACTGGTGGCTCGACTTCAGGGAGGATATTCTCTCAGTCTGCTCCGGCCAGGGGCACGCTGGAGAGGACGAGACATCGGTTATGCTGGCGATACGGCCTGAACTCGTTAACATGCGTGAAGCTAGGGGGAGGAGAGTCAAGAGAAAAATCAGGGTGATAAAGAAGGACATAGGGAAGGAGGTATTCCCCGACGGCCTCAACGACGATCCCTCCTCCGCGACCGCCGAGAAGGGTGAGAGAATACTCCAGATCGTGTCGGAGAGTATAGCCCGCATAATCCTTGGTGAGGAGGGATGAGCGTTCCGAGGGAAGTTCTGGACGAGCTCGATAAGAGGATAAAGCGACTCCAAGCAGTCATCGAGATAGCCGAGAGCGTTCCTCCTTCAGACAACAGACCCATCCCAAAACTTCAATCCTCGTTCTCCGTGTACCTGTGGATGAGCGTCGCGTGGTTCATCGGAGGTTTCCTCATAATCTACTTCCTTCGCTCCCGGTACGGAGGAGCCCTTAACAGTGCTCCCACCGGGGTTTCCCTGGCGGTTTACGCTGTACTAGCTCTGGGCGTCGTGATTCTGCTCGTTGCCTACTATCTCTCCCGGAGGAAGGAGGAAGGGGAAGTTTTTGATATCGATGAGAGGGCTAGGGCGGCGAGGCGTCTCCTCAAGGAGTTCTACCTCCCCCTCAAGAAGGCCCTAGAAGGGGACGATGAGGAAGCGGTTCGTGCCCTAGCCGATAAACTCCTCGAAGATCCGCTCTTGGCCAGGGCAATGGACGTTCTCCATGAGGGAAATCCAAAGCTCTGTGCCTACGCTCTCTACCTCTACGTTTCCAGGGAGAAGGTTGGGGGAGATGAAATCCGGGAGACCCTTGAAAGGCTGGACAACAAGCCCCTCCGCAGGCTTTTAAGCGTGCTGGTCGAGGGTTAAAGGATTTAAGTTTCGGTTTCCTATCCTCAACCGCCCTCCCCTCTCACACCCCCGTGAAGGGTGAGCGGGGGGCGGTCGGGGAGGGCACAGCCCCACTTGTTATTTTCTCTCAAAGAACAGTTCCCGGTTCAGCCTCGGTATCATCGCCATTAAGACTGCGATCTCGTTGAGTTCCGTCCTCGTGAGTAATCCTTTGCTCAGAACGCCTATCGCGCCGACCTTTCTCTTGAGTTCGGGGTCGTTAACGAGCTCGCCCATCGCTATGCCAGCTTCAACGCCCTCCTTAAGGATTCTCTCGATTACAACCGGCGGATACTCAAAGCCCGGCCCGTGACCTATGGTTATCACCCCATCGGGACTAACAATTGCGCAGACCTGAACGTCGAGATAGCCGGTCAACGTTCCCGGGAAGGGGTAGATTCCCGCCTCTATTCCGACGCCGAGATCTGCTCCTGTCTTCTCCAATGCTTGCTTAGCCCTGTTTATAGCACCCCTTGCTATCTCCTCGATTCCAATCGGCTGGTCTGAAACGCCGCTGTCCACTTCAACGCCGACCACCTCAACGTCGCCATAAATCCTCCGCATCACGTTCTCAACGGCTTTAACCTTCGTGGGATTAGTTGAGCCAACTGCAATCCTCATGATACCCCCCATTTCAGAGCCTCCAAAAACCTTATAAATAAAATCCCCAACTTTGGCCCGATACCCATGAGGGGGGAGTGTTTTATCCTTCGCTTCGCCCGTTTCGAGGCTTAAAGCCCCCTGTTCTGGGTTAGTCTTAGCTATCACTTCTGGAGGGTTCTGGGATGATTAAGGAGCCAGAGTTTAGGGAATACAACCCGGGCAAGCTGGAGGAGAAGATAGAGGCCTTTTGGAAGGAGAACAACACCTACAAGAAGGTCAAGGCCAGCAGGGCGAACGGCCCGAAGTACTACTTCCTCGACGGACCGCCGTACGTGAGCGGTGCGATACACCTCGGAACGGCCTGGAACAAGATAATCAAGGACATGATAATCCGCTTCAGGACCATGCAGGGCTACAACGTTCGCAGACAGCCGGGCTTCGACATGCACGGCCTGCCGATAGAGGTCAAGGTCGAGCAGGCCCTCGGGCTCAAAACCAAGAAGGACATAGAGACCGAGATAGGCGTCGACAACTTCATCAAGAAGTGCAAGGAGTTCGCCCTCAACAACCTGAAGATAATGACCGAGCAGTTCAAGATGCTCGGCATCTGGATGGACTGGGACAACCCCTACATGACCATAAAGAACGAGTACATCGAATCGGGCTGGTTCACGCTCAAGAAGGCCTGGGAGAAGGGCCTCCTCGAGAAGGACAAGCGCGTCCTCCACTGGTGCCCGCGCTGTGAAACAGCTCTGGCCGAGCACGAGGTCCGCGGCGAGTACAAGGTCAGGAAGGACCCGAGCATCTACGTCAAGTTCCCGGTTGAGGGCAGGGAGAACGAGTACCTCCTCATCTGGACTACCACGCCCTGGACGCTCCCTGCCAACCTGGCCGTTACTGTTCACCCCGAGTACGACTACGCCAAAGTAAAGGTCGAGACCGAGGACGGCGAGGAGTACTGGATAATCGCGAAGGCCCTCGTCGAGCGCGTTCTTGCTGAGGTCGGGGCCAAGGGAGAGGTAGTCGAGGAGTTCAAAGGAGAGGAGCTTGAAGGGCTCCGCTACGTCCACGTTCTCATGGACGAGTATCCGAGGCAGATGGAGTTCCGCGAGAAGTACGAGTGGGCTCACCGCGTAATCCTCGGCGAGCACGTGACGCTTGAGGACGGTACCGGACTTGTTCACACCGCTCCTGGACACGGTGAGGAGGACTTCGAGGTCGGGCAGAAGTACGGTCTGCCTGTTTACAGCCCGGTCGACGACCAGGGTAGGTACACAGAGGGCAGGTGGAAGGGCGTCTACGTCAAGGACGCAGACCCGGAGATAATCGAGCACCTCAAGGAGAAGGGCTACCTCGTGAAGGCGGGAACGATAGAGCACAAGTACCCGCACTGCTGGCGCTGTAAGACCCCGCTTATCTTCCGCGCCACTGACCAGTGGTTCCTCAAGGTCAGCAAGGTGAAGGACAAGATAATCAAGGAGAACGACGAGAAGGTTACGTGGTATCCCGAGTGGGTCAAAGTAAGATACGACAACGGCGTCATGAACTCGGGCGACTGGGTCATAAGCAGGCAGAGGTACTGGGGAATACCGCTCCCGATATGGCAGGCCGAGGACGGCGAGATATACGTCGTTGGCTCTTTCAAGGAGCTGGTCGAGCTTGCCGTCGCGATAGAGGTGGACGGCGAGCGCATTGAACTCCCAGAGGATTACAACGAGAAGCTCAGGGTCATAGAGGAGAAGCTTGGCCCAGAAGATTTGCACAGGCCCTACGTCGATGCCTTCATCATAAAGGTCAACGGCAAGGAAATGAAACGCGTCAAGGACGTCGTTGACGTCTGGTTCGACAGCGGAATAGCGAGCTGGGCGTCGCTCGACTACCCACGCAACAAGGAGCTCTTTGAGAAGCTCTGGCCGGCCGACTTCATAGTCGAGGGCGAAGACCAGGTCACCAAGTGGTTCTACTCCCAGCAGGCCGCGAGCGTCATAGCCTTCGACACCGTGCCTTACAGAGCCGTTGCCATGCACGGCTACGTCCTCGACGAGAAGGGAGACAAGATGAGCAAGAGCCTCGGCAACATCATAAGGCCCGAGGAGGTCGTCCAGAAGGAGGGAAGGGACCCGTTCCGCTTCTACATGCTCTGGGCCACCAACCCCTGGGAGAACCTCCGCTTCAGCTGGAAGGGCCTGGCTCAGGTTAAGAGAATGCTCAACATACTCTGGAACGTCTACGTGCTCAGCGCAACCTACATGAGCCTCGACAACTTCGACCCGACCAAGCTCAAGCCCGAGGAGTTTCCGTTCCGCGAGGAGGACAGGTGGATACTCAGCAGGGTCAACGGGCTCATAAAGGACGTCGAAGAGGGTATAGAGACCTTCAGGCTGACGAAAGCAACGAGAGCCATCTACACCTTCGTCGTCGAGGACCTGAGCAGGTGGTACATCAGACTAATCAGGAAGCGCATGTGGGTCGAGGGAGATGACCCAGACAAGTTAGCGGCCTACTACACCGTCTGGAAGGTCTTCGACGTCCTCCTCAGATTGATGGCCCCGTTCACGCCCTACATAGCCGAGGAGATATACCAGAACATGCTCAGGCCTTTCCTCGGAGTCGAGAGCGTCCACATGCTCGACTGGCCAAAGCCTGACGAGAAAGCCATAGACGAGGAGCTTGAGCGCGAGATGGAGGCAGTAAGGAAGATAGTCGAGGCCGGCTCTTCAGCGAGGCAGAGGGCCAAGATAAAGCTCCGCTACCCGGTCAGGAGGATAATAGTGGAGACCGAAGATGAGACCGTCAAGAAGGCCGTTGAGAGGCTCAACAGAATCCTGCGCGACCAGCTCAACGCCAAGGAGGTCGTCGTCGGAAAGGTCGAGCGCGAGCTCGTCATCAAGCCCAACTTCGCCAAGGTCGGGCCGGAGTTCAAGGGCGACGCCAAGCTCGTGATAGCCTGGATAAACGAGCACGGAAGGGAACTCTACGAGGCCGGCGAGATGGACGTTAAACTCGAAGGAAAGACCTTCCACCTCACGAGGGAGCATCTGACAATCGAGGAGAAACTGCCGGACTTCTTTGTCGCCGAGGACTTTGAGGGTGGAAGGGTCTTCGTGGACAAGACCCTCACGAGGGAGCTCCTCGCCGAGGGACTCGCCAGGGAGTTCGTCAGGAGGATACAGGAGATGCGCAAGCGCCTTGATTTGGACGTGAACGACAGAATCGTTGTCACCATAGAGACCACCGACGAGAACCGCGAACTGCTCAGCGAGAACCTCGACTACATAAAGAAGGAGACCAGGGCGACCGAGATAATCTTCGGCAAGGCCAAGGGCTACGTCGTCGAGTGGCCCGAGGTTCAGGCGAAGATAGGGATTGAGAAGGTGGAGTGAGATCAACTGCTTTCTCCTTTTATTTACCACAAATATTTATAGTCGAATCGGACTTCAACGACACCATACAGAGTAGTATGATATAATTAATTCATCAATGGAACGTCTCCAAGGGATAATGGCTTTGGAGGATATTCCAACAGAGAAAGTACAAGATAAAGCTTTTAATGTATTAGCAAACTAATAAGTAACTGTATGTATGACAAAATTGTAGCGTATTTCGGGAAGTTCTTAAATAGTTTAGATTGTATATTACAATCTCACGAGAAAGAATTTTGGAGAGATTATACACTAGAAAAGCATAATCAACTAAATTATTCTAAACTCGAATATTCATTGTTTTTAACAATAGGTATTCTCGGATCTTTAATTCTGAACTCGCTCTCAGGAAATCACACAGATTCATTAAGCACTTTGGATAAAATACTTGTAAATGCCAAGTATATTTGGTTAGCATATTCTCCAATTGCAGCTCTATCAAGCTATGGCCTCCTTAGATATAATGCAAAGGATGATTTTCAATTAGAGAGGAAGGTTCAGTCTGAGGATTATAAGGTTACTTTTCAGATTACGACGAGGGGGTTTAATAAGGATGCTGTGAGGAGGGGGGTGAAGTCTGTAGCCTATTGGGCGCCTAAATATCTTAGAGATTACGAAATTTGGGTTGTTACTGAAGATGATGTAGACAAGTCCTTCTTTGATAAGCTAAAGGAGATAGATGATAATGTCAGGATTATTTATGTTCCGAGAGATTATAAAACGAAGAATAATACGAAATATAAGGCGAGGGCTTTAAACTATGCATTAGACGTTAGAAGAGAAGAAGGTTATATTTCAGATAAAACTTGGATTTATTTAATGGACGAAGAGAGCATCGTCGGAGAGGATACTATACTCGGGATAATAGATTTCATCGAAAACGAAGCCAAAAAAGGCAAACTAATAGGGCAAGGCTTAATAGTCTACTCAAACTTCTGGGGCAAAAACCTCCTAACAAGCTTAGAAGACAGCCTAAGAGCAGGAGACGATATAACAAGATATAAAATACAAGCAAGGTACGGAAAAGTTATCGTTGGAATACATGGTTCTCATCTCCTATATAGATCTGATTTAGAAGATATAATCGGATGGGACTTTGGCGAAGTAAGGGCAGAAGATGCATACTTTGGATTACTCATAAACAAATACTTTAATAAAGCATGGGGTTGGCTAAAAGGAAAACTATATGAGCAAAGTCCTTATTCGATAAAAGACTTTTTAAAACAAAGACGGAGATGGTTATGGGGAAAACTCGATATTTTACTTAAAAATAAAACGGTAGGAGTAAAATACAAGCTAATTCAGGCTATACACCTAATTTCATGGTTATCATCGCTACCTTCAATCATTATAACATATATAAATATTGCATATCCTACTCCGGTCCATCATAAGATAACCTCTGTTGCCTTTGGATATTCTATAGCAACATTATCTTACTTATACTGGGAAGGCTCAAAATTAAATCTAGAACCAAGCAATGCGAGTTCACGTTTAAAAAGAGTGCTAAATATATTAGCTATTCCGATAATAGCCCCACTAGAAGGCTTATCTGCGTGGTATGGCTTGTTAACTTACAGAGAAAGTAAGAAAAAAGGATTTGAGGTTATTAGGAAATAGGGAACCTCTCTGAGATTTCGCCACAAGTAGAATATGATATTTGCACATACGAATTAACTTGTAAAACAGAAGATGTAATGGTGCTTCCATCAAACTTTAGAGAGTATTCAACATATTTTCCAGGATCTAAATAAGATATAGGACTTCCGCTATCATCCACTGGATTCGTCAAGGCACATGGTAATTTAGAAGGTATATTAGTTACAGTCGTTGTTACGTTATCATCGTCATCGTAGTATATGCACTTATATGTAGCTCCTGTAGATGTATATAAAATAGCTGTTACCTTAGTTAAATCGATTCTATCGTTACCACTATTCATAAAATCCGAGGGTTATCTGATTATTGCCACTATCTAAGTTCGCTTTAATTTAATAATATTTACAGAAGCAGCACCGAGACAGCTTGTTTTCTGTTGAACGTATTGTCTTCCCCACCCAATGATCATGGCTCCGATTGAAACTGTTAAGGTGATTAGCAATATCGATGCGATCAATGGTGATACGGGCTTCATTATATTTTTAACTACACGCCCTTATTTAAAGGTTTTAAATCACTACAAATCTTAGAGAACTTTTAAAAGATTAAGGACATGAAACTTCAATGGAAAAATTGGGACTCTCCGTTTATCAAGGAAGAGATTGGAGAAAACTAGTCAAACTTTTGCTATTTCTCCAAAACCTTCACTTTCAGTCTGTATTCTTGGAAGCGCTCAAAATCGCTATGGTGGATAAAAAAGGTTCTATATGAATACCTCAACCGGAGCACGGGACCCCCTCGTTCATCCACTCCTCAACTTCTTTCAGCGTTTTTCTGAGTTTCTCAACTTCTTCCTCGGTCATACTTCCGAACGCAATCATCAGAACGTCAATGTTACCTTTCTTCTCCTTCTTCCGCTTGGAAGTGCGTTTCTCATCCTCTGTCATGTCAAAAATTGATCTCTCGCTTACTTAACGTTTCCCCTCATTCAAAAACCCCAGCCTCCACACCACCCAGGGCTGGGCAACGATTATGGTTAGAAGTAGGGGAACCGTCAGTTTTCAACTTTTCTTGGCGCGTGGAAGTTAACTAACCCTTTCGAAACCCTTATAACTTATGCCTCCGTAAGTTACTTACGGTGGCGTAAGTGCTGTTCGACCTCAGACCGAAGGAGAGGAGAGAGGATATTTTCGACAGGGAAAAGGAGTTCAAGGACCTTGAGAAAAGCGTTGAGAAATATCCGCTGACTCTTCTTCTCGGAATAAGGCGAGTGGGCAAGAGCTCGATACTCAGGGCTTACCTCAACGAGAACCCCGGGATTCTGATAGACTGCAGGGAGCTCTACGCCGAGAGCGGGCACATAACGAAAGATGACCTCATAAGGGAAATTCAATCGAAGCGGGGGCTACTCCAGAGAACCCTAACCAAGTTCAAAATAAAGCTGAACCTCTGGTTTCTTGAGATAGAACCGGAGGAGGCCTCGCTGAGGGAGGTCTTCAGGGAGCTGAACGAGCTCGGTGAAAAAACCGGGAGGTTCATAATAGCCTTTGATGAAGCCCAATACCTGCGCTTCTACGGCTCACGGGGCGGGAAGGAGCTTTTAGCTTTGTTTGCCCACGCCTACGACAGTCTGCCGAACCTCAGGATTATCCTGACCGGCTCGGAAGTCGGCCTGCTCCACGACTTTTTAGGAGTAGACAACTACGAGAGCCCTCTTTACGGCAGGGTCGGGGGCGAAATCTACGTCAGGCCCTTCGACGAAAAAACCTCAAAGGAGTTCCTGAGAACAGGCTTTAGAGAAGCCGGCCTTGATGTGTCCGAGGACACCATAGACCGCGCCGTAGCACTCCTTGATGGAATCCCTGGCTGGCTCGTCCTCTTCGGCGTGAAATACCTTGAAGCGAGAGACTTCGAAAAGGCGATGGAAGCAACGCTCAACGTTGCAAAGGGCCTGCTGTTCGGCGAGCTGGGGGAGCTTGAAAGGAGGAGCAGGAGGTACACGGGGATTTTACGGGCGATAGCGCTCGGCTACAACAGGTGGAGCCTGATAAGGGACTACCTCGCCGTGAAGGGTATGAAAACTCCAGAACCGAGGCTGTACGAACTTCTCAAGAACCTGAAGAAGATGGGGTGGATTGAGGAGGTGAACGAGGAGTACAGACTGGTTGACCCGATCATTAGACTCGTTCTGAGAGGCCTATGACTTTTCCAGCACCCCAACGGAGACCTCTGGGTGGTCGAACCTTTTCAGTTTTCTTCTGACCTCCTCCGTCAGGAAATCTCCGACCCACTCGAAGTTCAGAGACTCCAGAACGTCGTGGTACGTGTAGAATATTATTCTGCCGCCGGTTCTGCACGCTCGAATCAGATGATTCACAGTCTCAGGCAAATCCTTGGGATGGACGTTGTAAGGGTCAAAGAAGATGAAGTCGAAGTACTCATCCGGCATCTCGCGCACGTAATCCCTGACGTTGGCGACCACAAAGTTATCGGCGAACTCTGGAAGTATATCGCGCCTCGCCTGCTCTATGGACTCCTCTATGAAGTCCACGCCGTATGGTACCAGCTCGTGTTCGGAGTTCTCCACGAGATGCCGCAAAAGCAGGCCGTTTCCGCAGCCGAGGTCTATGACCCTGCCCGGATGATTGATGAAGCCGAGGAAGAAGTCGTAAATCTCGTGGGGATATACGAGGAACCCGTTGGGCAAATAGGGATTGCCCTTGTTTTGCTCCCAGTACAGCTCTTTGAGCTTTCTCTTCTTTACCTCGTACCATTCTTTCTCCATCACATGTCACCAATTTCAAATATAAAATCCTCCAAATAAAACGTTTTATCCGAGCTGTCTATACTCCTGATTTTCAGCGGGTGAAGGAGTCCCAGAGCCCAACGTTTTCTTCGGACTCAATTGCAAACTTAAATGGCTTGTTCGGATCAATTTTGTACTCTCTGCCCGCCACGTCAACCACTGTACCGTCCTCCTTTTGGATTCCGAAGATTGCAGCTCCGAGAACCACGTACCGGTAGTTAGTAATTCCCCTTTCCTTTGCGAGTTTATCCAGTTGCTGGCGATTAATTCGTTACCTTTGAACACCTGCATCCATGTTGGAGGCATCGTTTTCAATGCGGGCACGAACATAATCCCGACCACTTTGCCTCCTTTGAGCAGTGGAGCTTCATAGTAGGCAGGTCTTCCATCGGGGAAATAGAACAGTTTCATCTCCCCAATTTTTGCGTCCTTGAACTCCGGAAACGGGACTTTGTCGAGTTCAATTTTTGCGAGATATCTGGCAGTATCCGGGGACACTTTCGGAGTTTGATTGAGCGCTATTAGCTTCCTTTTCCATGACACCGGGGGAACTGCACGAGCCTCGATCTCTCCGTGCTTTTTCCCTTCAACGCTCACATCGAGGAAGTCCGAGGGGTATGGGCCGGGCCTGAAGATGGAGTGGATGGTGGAGGGAGCTCAAATAAGCTCGGCGAAGGGTGTTATGTGGAGGAAGAGCTCGGGCATGAAGCGAAGGCCCTCCGCATACCTCACCCCGATCTTTTCCCCGTAGAATTCCGCGACCGTTCTGAGGAAGGGCTCCCACTTCTCCCATACATCGTCCGTGAACTGGCTCCTGTGAACCCTTATCGCCCTCAGCTTGAGCTCCATCACATCGGTTATGTCGACGAAGTAGTTGGGTTTAGCGGTATAGTAGAAGCCAATCAAATCGATCCGGTGGGGCTCTAGGCCAATGTGGAGGTCGCTTCTCGCGACGTTTGGCAACGGTGAAAAGAGCACTGCCTCAAGGGCAAGCTTTCCCGCTGTCACGTGGTCTGGATGGGCCTCGTAGGGTAGCCAGGGATCCGGAGCGAGGACGAGGTCAGGCTTCTCTTGTCTGATGACTTTGATTATATTGTTCCTCGCCTCGATGTTGTATGGAAGCTCCGTATCCCTGTAATCGAGCCAGATTATCCTCTCAACGCCGAGCATTCTGGCGCTTTTCTCTTCCTCTCTTCGCCTTATGAGGGCTAGTTCATGGGGGGACACGCTTTCATCGTACGTCCCCATTGAGCCGTCGGTGAGGCAGAGGTAGACGACCTTAACTCCCCGCTCGGTCAATTTCTTTATTGTTCCACCCATCCCGATTACACAGTCGTCCGGATGGGGCTCTATGCAGAGAACCTTTTCAGCGTCCTTAAACGGATTTGAGAGGTCGAACTCGAGAATTGTGAGCAGCTTTTCGAGCGAGCCCTCAAAGCTCAAAACCATCACCTGTTGCTATGAATTCGTGGCTTTTATATAACCGTTTCGATTTCACAATGAGCGGCCCTAGGGCAGCGGGATCCTCTCAACTTCCATCCTGTCGAAGGTAGGATACTCCTCCACGATGAAGAACCTCACGTCACCTTCGATGGCCTCGGCCAGCTCTAAAGCCACCTCCTCAGGCATCTCAATCCTGCCCTTCTCCCTGTTTATGTAGAGCCACTCCGCCGGAACTTCGACTTCTTCAACGAGGAACTCGTAGAGCTCGTCGAGGTCGTCGTATTCAGCGATGCCAAAGCGGAGCGTTCCGTCCTCGGTTACCTCCATGTAAGGTTTAGCCACCTTCCTCGCCATTCTCCTGAGCCTATTCCTGAGCTGGACGGCATCTTTAAGCTTCGCGGTGCAGAGGTGATAGCTCAGGGAAGTGTTCTTCTCACCCCACTCGAGAAGCTTTAGACCTAGCTCGAGCGAGCCCCTAATGGCGGAACTCTCGTCGCTTACCGGCTCGTAGCCCATGTCGAGCATGGTTTTAAGGGTAACCTCGCTGAACTCCAGCTCGTTCACGTTGAGGAACTTCGCGCCTAACCTATCCAGAAACTCGGCGTACCACTTCATCCTCTCAAACTGGCCCGGAATCGAGGGAATCTCGCCGCCGATGTCCCAGTCGAAGTCAAAGGCATTCTTTATGTTCTCGATTTCCACCTTGAAGAGCTTCGAGTTCGGGTTGAAGAGGTCTGGATGAAAGCGTATCTCATCTAATCCCACATCGTAGAGCTTCTCAAGGTTCTTCTTCGTGGCCAGAGCGCCGGTGGTGTAGAGGTGAACGTGGAACTTCCTTCCAAAGGCCTCCTTGAGGGCGCGGATGTAGCTAACGGTTCTGTCGAGCCTCGCCAGCGGATCCCCACCTGTAACTCCAGCTCCCTTGGCTTCCTGAATCAGGGCCTCCTCAATGATATCATCAACGCTCTTAACGGGCCTCTCGTTGGCATAAACAACATCTTCCCTCCTCCAAGGGCTCAGCGGGCAGTAGAAGCAGTTTCTCGGGCAGATTCCGGTCGTGAAGAGGACGAGCTTTTCACCCCTAACGCAGAGCTGACAGCCCTTCGGGAGCTCTCTCACGGCGTACGAAAAGTAAGGCGTCTCCCAGACCATTCTTCCACCCCGCTAACCCTAACCAGAGGGCAGGCCTTAAAAACGTTGGCGGGCAAAGTTGTCCGATGCCTATGAGGGAGAAGCCGAAGTATCTGCCCCCCACGCTCCGCGAGAAGCACCGCTACATAGCCTTCCAGCTGATTGGGGAGAGGCCCTTCCGGAAGGATGAGGTTAAGAAGGCGATATGGGAGGCGAGCCTCTCAACCCTCGGAGTCCTCGGCTCGGCTAAAGCAAAGCCCTGGTTCATACGCTTCGACGAGAAGAGCCAGACGGGAATCGTCAGGGTTGACAGGAAGCACGTCGAAGAACTGCGCTTTGCCCTGACGCTCGTTACAGAGATAAACGGCTCGAAGGCAATCTTTCGGACGCTCGGAGTTTCGGGGACGATAAAAAGGCTGAAGAGGAAGTTTCTAGCGGAGTTCGGCTGGCGCTAGAGCAGGAAGGGCATCGCCTTGTCTACAGCACCGGTGTAAACGAGCAGGTAGCGCCTGCAGGCCTTCTCCCAGGTGAAGTCTTCCCTTGCCCTCCTCCTGGCATTCTCGCGGAGCCTTGTGAGGGTTCCCTCGTCGAGCTCTTTAGCTTTGATCATCGCCCTAGCGAGGGCAAAGGCGTCCCTCGGCGGGACGAGGATCCCGGTGGCGTTCTCCGGGTCGGCGTTGAGGTCAATTATTGTGTCCTTGAGTCCACCGACGGCGCTCGCTATTGGAACCGCTCCCAGGCACATCGCCTCAAGCTGAACTAATCCAAAGGGCTCAAAGTAAGACGGAATCACCACGAAGTCCACCGAGCCGTAGAGCTCCCTAACGAGCTCCCTGGGCAGGACGTCGGTGATTACCCTGACGTTCTCCGGGAAGCGGTTCTCCACTGCTTTAGCCCAGGCCTCGAGACCGGGGTCGCCCTTGCCAACGATGATGAAGCGCATCTCCCTGAACGCTGGGTCGCCGGAGAGTATCTCTATGGCTCTGAGGAGCGTGTCAACACCCTTCTGCGCCCTGTCGAAGCGGCCGATGAACATGAAGGCCCTTCCGTCGCTCAAACCAAAGCGCCCGAGGACTTTCCTCCTCCTTTCATCCCTCGGTTTATCGGCGTTTTCGAGGAGGTGTTCACTCCAGAAGGAGCAGTCAATCCCATTGAAGACGTGCGTTACCTTGCCGTCAAAGTGCCTAAAGAAGTCCCACTCCTCCCAGAGGTAGCTCCTGCTGACGGTCGTTACGATATCGGCTATGTAGGCGGCGGTGTGCTCGGGGTCAAGATCCGGGTACGGGGCGAGCTCGCTCAGGTTGGCCTCGTGGAAGAGCCAGGCGGGAACCTTCGCCTTGTTGAGCCTGTGGACTGTGAAAACCGTCCTTAACCCGAAGTACTTCTTCAGGAGACCGAGGGCAAAGACGGTGTGCCAGTCATGGGCGTGAACCACGTCGGGCTTAAAAGTCCCTATAAGACGGTTGAGCAGACCTGCGGAGGCTTTGCCGAAGAGTACGGTTTTCCGGAGGAGGGTCTCCCAGGCTGGGTAGACGTCGGCGTCAAGAACATCTCCGGAGAGGGAATAGACTGTAACGCCGTTCTGCTCCCGTTTTCTGGCCGTTACCTCGACTCTTCTGCCCTCAAAGGAGAGTCCGAACGAGAGGGAAGGCTCGCCGAGGTTTTTTCCGTGATCGGGGGTAAGGACCACAACCTCGTTGCCAAGCTTAACTAAGCCTTCGGCTATGCTCGTCACGGCCTCCGCGAGCCCGCCGACTTTGACTGGAAGGTATTCAAAAGATAGGATGAGAACGCGCATAGGCATCACTCTAGGAGTATGAACTTCTCACCCTCGACGTCCTCGAAGTAGCTTCCTATTCCGCCGACCTTGAGTTCCTTTCCGTTGTGCCTGAATGTGACGTTCGCGGTTAGGGGGGTGTACTCGTAGTCGATTATCTCGCCGTCTATTGTCACAGGCTTTTTCGTGTCGATGATCCTGCCTACTATTTCAGCTTTTCTCGGCAGGCCAGCGAACTTGAGAAGGACTATAAGGGTTCTTATGTTGACGAGGGAGAGGGGTTTGGGCAGCTTTTCATAATTGGGGGGTTTTATGATCTCGCTGTTGTCGAAGTAGATGGTGTAGAACCAGTGCATGTAGTTCTGGATTATCCTTGGGCTCTTGGCCCAGAATGAGTAGAACTTCTCCTTTCTCGTGTCCCGCGGGAGGGCACCGAAAAAGAGGGCATAGTCTATGTCACCGATGATCCAGCTCGCCATGAGCCAGGGTGCCCCGCCACTCCTCGCGAGGATAATATTGTCGCCCTTAAGCCAGTCCGGAACCTCTCTAAAGTTGCTGATGATGACAAAGATGACGTCCTTGCGACCCTTTATCTCGTTTTTAAGAAGCTCGAGGAACTCCAGGGGAGTGTTGATTAAAACCTCGTGCTTTGCACTTCTGATGACGTATTCGGCCCTCTCAACGGTGTTGTCAAAGCCCTGAATCGTCCATATCTCCGGCAGCTCCTCCCCGTGAACCTCACGGTAGAGCTCGAGGAACGCCCCCTTGAGGGAATCTATGTCCCGAATTATCTCCTCCTTGATCTTTTCGAGTATAACCTCGGGATTGACGGGCTTGTAGAGCCTCGGCGTGCCCTGCATGACGTCGACGAATCCCTTTCTGTGGAGCGAGCTCAGCACGTCGTAGACCCTCGTGTGGGGGATTCCGCTCTCTTTCGTTATGTCGGTTGCCTTGCTCGGGCCGAGCTTGAGGAGCGTGATGTATGCAACGCTCTCGTATTTGGTCAGCCCAAGTCTCTGGAGCTTCTCAATTATCTCCTCTTCCCTCATTCCTTAACCCCCGACAAGTTTAAGTTCACTGAGGCCAGTTTATTCATCACCAGTGATACAAAGGTGGTTGATGTGTATAAAACTTTCGGGTTCGTTGAGGATCCGGTCTTCGGTAGGCTCGCGAGGGTTGAGTTTTCAATACCCTACCGGGGCGAGAGGTACGCCTACCTGCTCGGGAGCTTCAACGCCTTCAACGAGGGAAGTTTTAGGATGGAAAGGAGGGGAAGCCGCTGGTTCATTAGGGTTCTCCTTCCGGAGGGTGTCTGGAGGTACGCCTTCTCACTGGAGGGCCGGTTCGAGAGAGATCCCGAAAATGAGAATGTTGAAACCTACCGCAGGCCCTCTTACAAGTTCGAGAAAGAGGTCAGCGTAGCCGGAGTGATCGGCCCGGAGCCGGTCTATCACTCACCTTCCCTCCTCTATCTTTACACCTTCGGAGGAAGGGTTAACTTCGTCCTCAGAGCAAAGAAGGGCTACCTTGTCTCTTCGACTCTCATCCTCAAAGGAAAGGACATCGAAATGAGGAAACGGGCGAGCGATGAGCTCTTCGACTACTTTGGGGCAGAGGTCGGTAACCTTGAGGGTCCGGTTGAGTACTCCTTTCTGGGGGAGAGCAGTGAGGGGCCATTTGAGCTGGGGCCCTTCAGTGCCGTCCCTATTGCCTTGAAAGCGCCTGAATGGCCCCTTGAGAGGGTTTTTTATCAGGTGATGCCCGACCGTTTCGCTGGCAACTGCCTGCGTGACTCCGGGAATTTCTGTGGCGGTGACCTGTGGGGCCTGAAGGAAAGGCTGGATCACATCGCAGGGCTGGGCTTCAACGCCCTCTACCTGACCCCGATCTTTGAGTCAACCACCTATCACGGTTACGACGTAGTTGATTACTTCCACGTTTCCAGGAGGCTTGGTGGCGACGAGGCCTTTGATGAGCTCGTGAAGGAGCTGAGGAGAAGGGGAATCAAGCTGATACTCGACGGGGTTTTTCACCACACCAGCTTCTTCCATCCATACTTCCAGGACGTCGTTGAAAAAGGTGAGAGGAGCAGGTACGTCGGGTTTTACAGGATTCTCGGCTTTCCCGTTGTTTCAAAGCGTTTTCTGAGGGCGTTGGACTCAGGTCTTCTCCCTGGAGATACGAGGAGCGCTCCAATGGGGGCCGAATGGAACTACGAGAGCTTTTACTCCGTTTGGCTGATGCCCAGATTGAACTCCGATAGTGAGGAGGTCTTTGAGTTCGTCGTCAACGTCATGGGGTATTGGCTCAAGAAAGCCGATGGATGGAGGCTCGACGTTGCTCATGGCGTTCCCCCCGATTTCTGGGTCAGGGTAAGGGAGAGAATGCCATCATCGGCCTATCTGATCGGGGAGGTCATGGACGACGCGAGGCTCTACCTATTCAGGGGATTTCACGGGGTTATGAACTACGCTCTCTACGACGCGATTCTCAAGTTCTTTGCCTTTGGGGAGATAAGCGCCGAGGAGTTCCTGAACGAGCTGGAGCTCATCAGCGTCCGCTATGGGCCCGCTGAGTACTACGCCTACAACTTCCTTGACAACCACGACACGGAGCGCTTCCTCGACCTCGTTCATGATGAGAGGCTCTACCTCTGTGCCCTCGCCTTTCTGATGACGTACAAGGGCATCCCGGCGGTTTTCTACGGTGATGAGATCGGGCTGAGGGGCAGAAAGGGGGGAGGCCTCGACGCTGGAAGGACTCCAATGAAGTGGAGGGAAGAGAACTGGAACCGTGAAATACTGGAGACGACGAGGGAACTGATCCATCTCAGGAGAAACTCCAAGGCGCTCCAGTTTGGTACTTTCAGGCCCTTGCTCTTCAGGGGTAGAACCATAGTTTACGAGAGGGCCATCGACGGTGAGAGCCTGGTCGTTGCCATAAACTGTTCTGAGGTGCATGTTAAGGTTTCCCTCCCCGGAGGGAAGAGCCTCAACCTCCCGCCGCTGTCCTTCAGGATTGTCGATACCGGACGGTAATCGCAAGGTATATATATCACTGGCGATGATACCTTATTGCCAAAAGGCGGTGGGTGGTAAATATGAGAAAAGGACTCTTTACCCTGCTCTTGATTGGAGTTTTGCTCTTCGGAGTCGTGGCCAGCGGCTGCATTGGTGGAGGTGGAGGAGGAACAACCTCAAGCCCCTCAAAGACTTCTTCAAGCTCCACCTCACAGACGACCACTTCTCAGGCTCAGACCACAACCTCAATCTCCACAACCACTTCACAGACGACCACAACTGGAGCCACTGAAACGACAACCACAGCCACCACTACCACGACAACTACCACAACGACCACCACTTCCACTCAGGGTGAGAAGATCACCATAGTCCTCTGGCACGCGATGGGCCAGGCTGAGGCCCAGACATTCAAGGACCTCATCTCAGAGTTCGAGATCGAGCACCCGAACATCGACATACAGATGGAGTACAAGGCCAACCTCGAAACCGCCCTCAAGGCGGCAATTCCCGCCGGAAAGGGACCGGATCTCTTCATCTGGGCCCACGACTGGATCGGAAAGTTCGCCGAGGGCGGCCTCCTCAAGCCCATAGACGGCTATGTAACAGAGGACTTCACAAACAGCTTCATCCCGATCGCTCAAGATGCTTTTGAATACAAGGGGCACTACTACGGTGTTCCCTTCGCGGCCGAGACAGTTGCGCTGATATACAACAAGGACATGGTTCCAAACCCACCCCAGAACTTCGACGAGATGAAGACGATAATGGAGCAGCATTACGACCCGGACAACGGTAAGTACGGAATAGCCAGTCCAATTGATCCCTACTTCCTCTCCGCCTGGGCTCAGGCCTTCGGCGGCTACTACTTCGACGACAAGACCGAGACCCCGGGTGTAAACCTGACCGAGACCGTTGAGGGCTTCAGGTTCTTCTTTGACAACATCTGGCCCTACATGGCCCACACTACTGACTATAACGCCCAGGTTGATCTCTTCACGAGCGGAAACGCCCCGATGATGATCAACGGCCCGTGGATAATCTCAAAGGTCAAGGAGGCGGGAATAAACTTTGGTGTCGTCCCGCTCCCGCCGATCAACAAGGACGGAAAGACCTACTACCCGAGGCCCTACGCGGGCGTTAAGCTGATCTACGTTACTTCAAACGCTCCGGACGAGAAGATGCAGGCGATATGGGAGTTCCTCAAGTGGTTCTCCACCAGTGAGGACGTTGCCGTAACCCTCGCCTTCCAGAACGGTTACGTTCCCGTTCTCAACAGCGTCGCTAACGAGCCTGACATCACGAGCGATCCTGTGATAAGTGCCTACCTGCAGGCCCTCCAGCATGCATACCTCATGCCCAAGAGCACCAAGATGGCGGCCGTCTGGGGTCCTGTCGGCCAGGCTATCACGGACTACATCGGCGGCAAGAAGACTCTGGAGCAGGCCCTCAACGATGCCCAGAAGGAAATCCTGAAGGCCCTAAGCAGCTGATCTCTTCTTTTTAACTTTCTTGCGAGGTGAAAGGGATGAAAAAGAGCACAGTTGCGGCGTTGACGCTGATCCTCCCTGGCATGGCCGCTTTCCTCTTCTTCAACATATACCCGATACTCTATTCGATTTACATCGCGTTCACGAACGCCCAGATGGGAAACTTTCCGACTCACAATCCATCGGCACCGCCCCTGAAGTTCGTCGGTCTCGACAACTTCAGATGGGCGCTCAACGATCCCGGCTTCAGGTCAGCTTTCCTCTGGACGTGGATCTTCGTGGCGACCAGCGTTACCCTCAAGGTCCTTGCGGGCATATTCCTCTCCGTCCTCTACAACAGCAAATACGTCATCGGGAAGTCCCTCTACCGGGCGCTCCTCATAATTCCCTGGGCCCTTCCTCTCCTGTTCTCGATCACGGTCTGGCGCTTCATGTTCGATCCGATATTCGGGCCCGTTAACATAATCCTCCGCGATTTTGGAGTTTCAAATCCCCCTGACTGGATAAACAACGCGACCTACGGCTTCATAGCCCTCAACATCATCGAGGTCTGGCTGGCTTACCCCTTCATGATGACGGTGATAACCTCGGCCCTTCAATCGGTTCCGGATATACTGGTTGAGGCGGCCATAATAGACGGCGCCAACTACTGGCAGAGGCTCACCAAGGTTGTTCTGCCAATCGTGAGCAAGCCGATAGCCTTCGCGACCATACTAACGAGCGCCGCGAGCTTCCAGTACTTCCTTGTTCCCTTCCTCTACAACGGCTCCCTCTTTGAGGACAGGTTCCTGCTCCTCTACGGTTACCGGAAGGCATTTGGGGCGTCGGTTCCCCACTACGGCAGGGCTGCTGCCGTTCTCTTCATAGCCACGCTGATCCTGGCGGTTTACATGTACATAAGCATGAAGATAACCAAACTGCAGGAGGGGGCGAGCTGATGTTCGATTTCCACTTCAGGAACAGAAGGGAGCTTTTTAAGGCCCTCCTCGCAACGGCCCTGGCTATAATCGTCATGGGTATAATTCTCTTTCCCGTGTATTATGTGTTCACGGTCTCACTTAAGCCCCAAGGAACGCTCGCCTCGACGTCTCTCGACCTCTTACCGGACCAGATGACACTCCAGAACTACAAAGAGGTAATGTTTGGCCACAAGGATGCGACCGTAAAGACCAAGGTCTTCAACATAACTTCCTCAAGGGGCAAGCTCATCGGAACGGAATACACCATAGAGTACATGGACGGCGTGCTCTACGGGAAGTACAGAGGTCTGCCCCCCAGGTTCAATCTCAAGTATATCTCGCACCTAAAGGTTGAAGGGGCTAACAGAAGCGTCGAAAACGGCCAAGTGCAGTACCTCGGAGGCAAGTTCGTCTCTATGGATGCGAAGAGAATTATGGTCTCCTTAGCTTCCCTTAGGAGGGAGTACCTATATCTCACGGCCAAGGAAGTCAGGATAACCGTGAACGGCAAGACGGGCATTCCCCTCGATGGCTTCACCAAGGTCGGTAACAACACCTACGTTGGCAGGGACGTCACCCTCAAAATTCCGGACAGAGTTAGGCTTGACTCCGAGGAGGGACACTTTGAGGCCAGGGACTTCTACTACGTCTTCATCAACCAGATCGGCGGCGGTTTCTTTGGCTATCTCAAGAGAAGCCTGATCATAGCGTCCCTGACAGTCGTGCTAACGCTACTCTTCGCGGTTCCAGCCGCTTACGCCTTTTCGAGGCTCAAGTTCTTCGGCAGGGAGCACATCCTGTACTTTTACCTGATGTTCACGCAGGTTTCCGGAGGCCTTGGGATAGCCGGCTTGGTGGCCCTCTACGGAATGCTCGTTAAGCTCGACCTAACCAACAACATCTACGTCCTCCCCCTCATCTATGCCGCCGGTGGAGTTCCCTTCAACACGTGGCTCCTCAAGAGCTACCTCGACTCCATAAGTCCGGACTTCGACGAGGCCGCGCTGGTGGACGGTGCAAACTACCTCCAGATAATCTGGCACGTGCTACTGCCGATGGCCCTGCCCGGAATAGCTACCGTTGCCATCTTTGCATTCATAGGCGGCTGGACCGAGCTCATTCTTGCAAGCCTTCTTATCGACAACGAAAGCAAATACCCGCTAACGGTGTGGCTTTACAGTATGCTCAACGATCTCAGGAACGTGTCGTGGAACCAGTTCTCCGCGGCGGCACTGCTCTTCGCGCTCCCCGTGTTCATAATGTTCCTGCTGGCCCAGAACTACATCAAGAGTGGCTTAACAGTTGGGGGTCTCAAGGAATGATTTCGTTTTTTACGGCTTCGTATTCGGAGGTGTTGTGAGATGGTACGGTGGAATAGAAAGCTTGCCCTTTCCCTGCTCCTGATCGGGGTTATGCTCGTGAGTGCGTTCGCTGTAAACCTGGGCGGTGCTAACGAGACCACTCCAAAGCCCCTGAACGTTATCATCGTCTGGCATCAGCACCAGCCCTTCTACTACGATCCAGTCCTCAACGTTTACACGAGGCCATGGGTAAGGTTGCATGCCGCCAACGACTACTGGAAGATGGCCCACTACCTGAGCGAGTATCCAGAAGTGCACGCCACAATCGACCTTTCCGGTTCCCTCATAGCTCAGATAGTGGACTACATGAACGGCCGGGAGGACACCCTTCAGCTCATCAGCTACAAGATCGCGAACGGCGCTCCACTGAGCCTCGACGAAAAATGGCAGGTTCTCCAAGTCCCGGGTGGATTCTTCGACCACACGATCCCCTGGAACGGCGAGCCGGTAACCGATAGGGATGGAAACCCCACGAGAAAGTTCTGGAGGCACTACACCGAGCTCAAAGACAAGCTCATGAACGCGAAGAAGAAGTACTCAAACCTGTCCCTTGAGGAGCAGAAGGTTAAGATAACGGGCGAGTTCACGGAGCAGGACTACGTGGATCTGGCCGTTTATTTCAACTTGGCATGGATAGACTACGGCTATATCGTGAGCCACCCCGAGCTGAAGGCCATCTACGATAGGGTGGATGAGGGCAACTACACAAGGGAGGATCTTAAAACCGTTCTGAACGCCCAGATGTGGCTTCTCAACCACACCTTCGAGGAGCACGAGAGGATAAACCTCCTCCTCGGCAACGGAAACGTCGAGGTCACGGTGGTTCCCTACGCCCACCCGATAGGGCCGATCCTCAACGACTTTGGCTGGGAGGGTGACTTTGACGCACAGGTGAAGAAGGCGGACGAACTTTACCGCGAGTACATCGGGAACGGCACCGTTGCACCGAGGGGAGGCTGGGCCGCCGAATCGGCTCTAAACGATAAGACGCTCGAAATACTGGCTGACAACGGCTGGGAATGGGTAATGACCGATCAGATGGTGCTTGAAAGGATGGGAATTCCAAAGACCGTCGACAACTACTATCACCCCTGGGTGGCCCAGTTCGGCGACAGGAAGATATACCTCTTCCCGAGGAACCACGACCTCAGCGACAGGGTTGGCTTCCGCTACGCCGGCATGAACCAGTACCAGGCCGTTGAGGACTTCGTAAACGAGCTTCTTAAGATTCAGAAGCAGAACTACGACGGTTCCCTCGTCTACGTCATAACCCTCGACGGCGAGAACCCGTGGGAGCACTACCCCTACGACGGTCAGCTCTTCCTCACCCAGCTCTACAAGAGGCTCACCGAACTCCAGGAGGCGGGCCTCATAAGAACGCTGACGCCGAGCGAGTACATCCAGCTCTACGGGGACAAGGCCAAGGTTTTAACACCCAAGATGATGGAGCGCCTCGATTTTACCAGTGAGGAGCGAGTTAAGGCCCTTCTGAAGGCCCAGAGCCTCAACGAGCTCTACGATATGGCCGGGATAAATGAGGAGATGCAGTGGCCCGAGAGCAGCTGGATAGATGGAACACTCTCAACGTGGATCGGTGAGCCCCAGGAGAACTACGCCTGGTACTGGCTTTATCTTGCCAGAAAGACCCTCATGGAGCACAACGCTTCG
The DNA here is from genome assembly GCF_000022365.1 of Thermococcus gammatolerans EJ3. Classification (NCBI taxonomy): domain Archaea; kingdom Methanobacteriati; phylum Methanobacteriota; class Thermococci; order Thermococcales; family Thermococcaceae; genus Thermococcus; species Thermococcus gammatolerans. The sequence goes on from NC_012804.1 coordinate 572,320, forward strand.
ATGGGCCTTGCTAGGTGGGAGAACGCCAACGAGTACCTACTCAGGGCCGAGGGAAGCGACTGGTTCTGGTGGTATGGCAAGGATCAGGACAGCGGGCAGGATTACGCCTTCGACCGCTACTTCAAAGCCTACCTCTACGAGATCTACCGCCTCGCGAACGTGACCCCGCCGGATTACCTCTACGGCAACTATTATCCTGATGGCGAGCCCTACCTCAGGAGGGCCCTCGACGGACTCAAGGAGGGCCAGGTAAGGACGTACTCAAGCCTCTCCCCCCTTGCCGAGAACGTTAGCGTTTACTTCGACGGTGAGGGGCTTCACTTTGTTCTCAACGGCAACCTGAGCGAGTTTGAGGTGAGCCTGTACGAGGTGAACAGGCACGTTGGGAACACCTTCACCCTGCTCCAGAGCAGACCGGACGAGCTGAGCTATTCAACTTGGCCGTTCTCAAAGGACAGCGTCGGTCTAATGATAACCAAGCATATCGTTTACAGAAACGGCACGGCCGAGCTCTACAACGCAACCGACTACGATAACTCAACCCTCCTCGGCAACCTTACGGTGAAGAAGACCGAAGACTCAGTGGATATCACGGTGCCCTTCGACAACCTCGAGAGCCCCAGCGACTTCTATTTCGCGGTGTCGACCGTGAGAAACGGCAGCCTCGAGGTTATCAGCACACCCGTTGAGCTCAAGCTTCCAACCCAGGTTAAGGGCGCGATCATAGCCGACATAAAGGATCCTGAAGGGGACGACCACGGCCCGGGAACCTACACCTACCCAACGGATGGGGTCTTCAAGCCCGGCGTCTTCGATCTCCTCCGCTTCAGACTCCTCGAAGGAGCCGACGGCTACATCATGGAGTTCTACTTCAAGAACCTTGGCGACAATCCCTGGAACGGGCCGAACGGATTCAGTCTGCAGATAATTGAGGTTTACCTCGACTACAAACCCGGCGGGAACACTTCTGCAATAAAAATGTTCCCGGATGGCCCCGGTGCGAACGTTAACCTCGACCCAGAGCATCCGTGGGACGTGGCGTTCAGAATAGCTGGCTGGGACTACGGCAACCTCATCGTCCTGCCGAACGGTACGGTTTACCAGGGTGAGATGAAGATCTCGACCGATCCAACCAAGAACGCCATAATAGTCAAGATCCCGAAGAAGTACATAAAGATTGACGAGGACTACGGACTCTGGGGAGACGTCCTGACTGGATCGCAGGATGGCTATGGTCCTGACAAGTGGAGACCGGTAGCTGTTACGGCCGAGCAGTGGAAGGTCGGAGGCGGAGATCCAGACGCCATCATAGCGGGCGTTGAGCCAAGGGTGATGGATGAACTCGTGCCGCCTGGCTTTAAACCAACTCAGGAGCAGCAGCTGAGCTCCTACGATGCCGAGAACGGAAAGCGCGCGACAGTTAAGGCGATTTCCCTCCTCAAGACCGGTATAGTCGTCAAGGATCCGGAGGGAGATGATCACGGTCCAGGAACTTACACATATCCAACTGACCCCGTCTTCGTTCCAGGCGCCTTTGATCTCCTCAAGTTTAAAATGGTGAACGAAAGCGACTACTGGCATCTTGAGTTTTACTTCAAGGATCTCGGTGACAATCCCTGGAACGGGCCGAACGGATTCAGCCTCCAGATAATCGAGGCATACTTCGACTTCAAGGACGGAGGCAACACTTCCGCTATAAAGATGTTCCCCGACGGGCCAGGTGCCAACGTTGATCTCGATCCAAGCCATCCCTGGGATCTCGCCCTTAGAATAGCTGGCTGGGACTACGGTAACTTAATTGTTCTCCCAAACGGGACCGTTTACCAGGGTGAGATGAAGATCTCGGCCGATCCAACCAAGAACGCGATAATCGTAGAGCTCCCTAAGAGGTACCTCAGGGTCAACCGGGAGTACGGCCTCTACGCCTCAATACTCACGGGAAGCCAAGACGGTTACGGTCCTGACAAGTGGAGACCAGTAGCTGTTACGGCCGAGCAGTGGAAGGTTGGTGGAGGGGATCCTGATGCCATCATAGCCGGCGTCGAGCCAAGGGTGATGGACGAGCTCGTCCCGCCCGGCTTCAAACCCACTCAGGAGCAGCAGCTGAGCTCTTATGATGCCGAGAACGGAAAGAGGGCCACGGTGCTGATGATAACCCTCATCAAGGGCACATCCACTGGTGGAGGCACTACCACAACAACCACTACACCCAGTCCAACGACCACCACGACTACTTCAACTACCACTATATCAACCACAACAACCACGTCCTCCTCGGGAGGTGGCACCAGCTCTGGGCCAACAACTACGACGACGAGTACCACTACAACTTCAACGACCACAACCACCACTACACCCACCACTACCACAACGTCGACGACAACTTCAAAGAAGGGCGGCTGGAAGCTCTGTGGGCCCGCTGTGATAGTGGGCCTTGCCCTAATGCCGCTCCTTCTACGGAGGAAGCTCTGACCTTTTTACACATTTTTGGAGGTGATCCAATGGCCGAAGTCGTGCTCAGGGGCGTGTGGAAGCGGTTTGGTGAGGTTGTTGCGGTTAGGGATATGAACCTTCACGTTAAGGATGGGGAGTTCATGATCCTTCTCGGGCCAAGCGGGTGCGGAAAGACGACGACGCTGAGGATGATAGCAGGCTTAGAAGAGCCTACGAAGGGACAGATATACATCGGAGACAAGCTCGTTGCAGACCCCGAGAAGGGTGTTTTCGTCCCGCCGAGGGATAGGGACATCGCCATGGTCTTCCAGAGTTATGCTTTATACCCTCACATGACGGTTTATGATAACATTGCATTCCCGCTCAAGCTTAGAAAAGTACCAAAACAAGAAATCGACAGAAGAGTTAGGGAAGTTGCGGAAATGCTTGGACTAACAGAACTCCTCAACAGGAAGCCGAGGGAGTTGAGCGGTGGCCAGAAGCAGAGGGTAGCCCTCGGGAGAGCAATAGTTAGAAAACCCAAGGTTTTCCTGATGGACGAGCCGCTGAGCAACCTCGACGCCAAACTCAGGGTTAAAATGCGTGCTGAGTTGAAGAAGTTGCAGAGGCAGCTTGGGGTTACTACGATTTACGTTACACACGATCAGGTTGAGGCAATGACAATGGGTGACAGGATTGCTGTGATAAATCAGGGTGTTCTGCAGCAGGTGGGAACTCCTGATGAGGTTTACGACAGGCCGGCTAATACGTTTGTTGCGGGCTTTATAGGCTCGCCGCCGATGAATTTCATGGATGCCACCATAACTGAGGATGGGTTTGCGGACTTCGGGGAGTTTAGACTTAAACTCCTGCCTGAGCATGTGGAGGTGCTGAGGGATAAAAACCTCCTCGGGAGGGATGTCATTTTTGGCATAAGGCCCGAGGACATTTATGATGCCATGTTCGCCCAGGTCAAGGTGCCGGGGGAGAACATGGTGAGGGCGATGGTGGAGATTATTGAGAACCTCGGAAGCGAGAAGATAGTCCACCTCCGCGTTGGGGGGATAACCTTCCTTGGCTCCTTCCGCTCGGAATCTAAAGTGAGGGAAGGGCAGGAGGTCGATGTTGTCTTCGACATGAGGAAGGCCCACATCTTCGAGAGGAAAAGCGGAAAAGCAATATTTTAAACCTCGCCTTCCTTCTTTTTTCATGCTTGAGAAACTGGCGGAGTTCATAGCGGAGAACTTCTCACAGGGAAAGGCCGTTGAGCTTGGCATAGGCTTCCAGACGAAGGTAGCTTTAAGGCTGATAGAGCTCGGCTACGACGTTCTGGCGATAGACTGGAACGAAAAAGCTGTGGAGAACGCGAGAAGAGCGGGCATAAAAGCGGTCCGCGACGACCTCTTTAGGCCGAGGCTCAGCCTTTACAGGGACGCGGTCCTTCTCTACTCAGTAAGGCCAACGCCCGAGATAATGGAGCCCATCGTCGAGCTGAGCCGAAAAGTGAACGTTCCCCTCGTAGTTCTGCCCCTGAGCGGTGATTCCGTGCCCAGACCGCTGAGGCTCGTGAACTACAAAGGACTGGCGATATACGTTTATAAGCCGTGAGGGAACTAAGGGCGGTGGTGGTATGAGGCTCTTCGGCACCGCGGGAATTCGGGGGAGGCTCTGGGAGAAGGTGACGCCCGAGCTCGCATTGAAGGTCGGAATGGCGATTGGAACGTACAAAGGTGGAACGGCTGTCGTCGCGAGGGACGGGAGGACTTCAAGCGTTATGCTCAAGAACGCGGTGATAAGCGGTCTGCTCGCGAGCGGAATGGAGGTTTTAGATGCCGATTTGATTCCAACACCGGCCCTGGCCTGGGCCACCCGGGAGCACGGCGACGCTGGAGTTATGATTACCGCGAGCCACAATCCGCCGACAGACAACGGTATAAAGGTCTTCAACGGCGATGGGACGGAGTTCTACGTGGAACAGGAGAAGGAGCTTGAGGGGATAGTCTTCTCCGGGAACTTCAGGAGGGCTGAGTGGAACGAGATTAAAACCGTTAAGCCCCTCGACGTTATAGACGACTACATCGGAGCGGTTCTTGACTTCGTGAACCACGAGACGGGCCTTAAAGTTCTCTACGACGGGGCCAACGGCTCAGGGAGCGTTTTAGCGCCTTACCTGCTCCGCGAGATGGGGGCCAAGGTTATAAGCGTGAACGCCCACGTTGACGGCCACTTCCCGGGAAGGAGGCCCGAGCCGCGCTATGAAAACATCGCCTATCTCGGGGAGCTTGTTAAAGAACTCGGCGTTGATTTGGCGATAGCGCAGGACGGAGACGCCGACAGGATAGCGGTCTTCGACGAGAGGGGCAACTACGTTGACGAGGATACGGTTATAGCGCTCTTCGCCAAGCACTACGTTGAAGAGAACGGCGGGGGAACGGTTGTTACCTCGATAAACACCGGCTCAAGGATAGACGAGGTCGTCGAGAGGGCAGGGGGAAAGGTCGTTAGAGTTCCCCTTGGCCAGCCCCATGACGGCATAAAGAAATACGGAGCCATCTTCGCCGGCGAACCCTGGAAGCTCGTCCATCCAAAGTTCGGCAACTGGATTGACAGCTTCGTGACGATGGCGCTCCTGATTAAGATGATTGACGAGAACGGCCCCCTCTCAAAGCTCGTCTCGGAGATTCCGGTCTATTACCTGAGGAAGGAGAACGTTCCGTGCCCGGACGGGCTTAAGGGGAAGGTCGTTGAGAGGGCCAGGGAAGAGCTTGAGAAGGCCTTGGGAGAGGAAATCAAGGAAATTCTCACGATTTCGGGCTACCGCTTCCAGCTGAGGGACGGCTCATGGGTTCTCGTCAGGCCAAGCGGGACGGAGCCGAAGATTCGCGTTGTCGTCGAGGGGCCAAGCGAAAAAAGAAGGGACGAACTCTTCGAGTTAGCTTACAAAACGGTTGCAAAAGAAGTGGAAAAGCTCAAACGAAGCGCGCGGGTCTGAGAGTCCTGACTGCTATTTCCCTTTTGTCTACCATGACCTTGAAGCCCTCCTTGGCGACGTAGGTCTTGACTCCGGTTACCGTTTCGATGTACTTTGCCTCCTTGTATGGGTTGGCGAAGTGCATCTTCATGCCGATGTGGCTCATTATCAGGACTTCAGGTTTTTTCTCCATGCTCTTGAGCATCTCGACGGCATCATCCGTGCTGAGGTGATAGGGAATTCCCATGTCCCTTGGACGCGTTATCGCCGCTATGAGAACCCTCGCCCCGTCGTGCCACTCTACCAGCCCATCAAAGTAGGCTGTGTCGGGAATGTAGGAGATGTCGCCGTAGGCGGTCTTCATGCGGAAGCCTATCGTTGTCGGGTCGGAGTGCTGGCTCGGGGTTATCAGGAACTCCTCCTCGCCTATCGCTATCTTGTTGCCCGGCTCTGGCGTGTGGACGCTTTCGAGGACTTCTATGTGATACTTGCTTATCGCAGGTGTATGAGTCTCGTCGCCGTAGACGACGCTCTTCGAAGCTATGAGCACTCCCCTCTTCTTGAGCGCGCCACCGGTCATGGCCTCGACCATGACCTCGAGGTCGTTGCAGTGGTCAACGTGCCTGTGGGAGACGAAGATGGCGTCTAACCTTCTCGGGTCGAGCTTGTAGCGCCAGCTTCTAACCAAAGCACCCGGCCCCGGGTCGACGTAGACGTTCCTGCTCGCCCTTATGTGGAATCCCCCAGTGGAGCGGAACTGAGTTATTGTGATGAACCTCCCGCCCCCGCTCCCGAGGAAGGTTATCTCTATCACTCCCTCACCTCCGTATCCTCTGCAGACGGTAGGCTTTAGGCGGTGGGGTATATAAGGTGTTTGGATGGCCGAAAGCAGTTTAAGCTCCGGGGAGAAGTGGGGGTTGGTGATTCGGATGACTCAGCTTGGGAAGGTCTTGAAGGAAGTTGAAGGCCTGAGAGACGAGATGATAAAGACGCTCGTCGAGCTGATTAAGATTCCGGCCATAAGCCCCGACTACGGTGGTGAGGGCGAATACGACAAGGCCCAGAAGTTGCTTGAGATTATCAGAGACTGGCCCTTCGACAAGGTCGAGGTCTACAACGCGCCCGACAAGAGGGCCAAGAACGGGGTCAGGCCGAACATATTGGCCTATTACTACGGCGAGAAAGGCGAGGAAAGCGAGAGACTCTGGATTCTCACCCACCTCGACGTCGTTCCGCCCGGGGACCTGAGCAAGTGGACCGTTACCGAGCCATTTAAACCGCTCGTCAAGGACGGCAAGGTCTACGGGCGCGGAAGCGAGGACAACGGGCAGAGTTTGGTTGCTTCGCTTTACGCGGTGAAGGCCATGATGAACCTCGGGATAAGGCCGAAGAGGACGGTTATTTTGGCCTTCGTCAGCGACGAGGAAACCGGGAGCAAGTACGGAATCGAATGGTTGATGAGGGAACACCCAGAGCTCTTCAGGGAAGATGACCTCGTTCTCGTCCCCGACGGTGGAAACGAGGACGGAACGTTCATAGAAGTCGCTGAAAAGGGAATCCTCTGGTTCAAGCTAAGGGTCAGGGGGCAGCAGGTGCACGCGAGCATGCCGGACAAGGGCCTGAACGCACACCGCGTTGCACTTGATTTGGCCTACAACCTCGACAAAAAGCTTCACGAGAAGTACAGCGAGAGGGACGAGCTCTTCGAGCCAGCTGAGAGCACCTTCGAGCCAACGATGGGAGGAAACCCAGCAGACAGCCCCAACATAATCCCTGGAGAGCACGAGGTCGTTTTCGACTGCAGGGTTCTGCCAAGGTACAGCCTCGACGATATCCTCAAGGACGTCGAGGGCGTCGTGGAAGAAGTTAAGGAGAGGCACAGGAAGGAGCTTGACGGGAAGGTTCTCCCAGAAATCGAGGTGGAGATTCTTCAGAGGGCAGACCCGGCCCCGCCGACCGACCCGGAGGGCGAGATAGTGAAACTCCTGAAGGAGGCGATAAAAGAACTCCGCGGAAAGGAAGCCAAGGTCGGTGGAATAGGCGGTGGAACCTTTGCGGCGTTCTTCAGGAGGAAGGGGATTCCCGCCGTTGTGTGGGCGACGCTCGACGAGATGGCACACCAGCCCAACGAGTACGCGAAGATTGACAACATGGTCGAGGACGCGAAGGTTATGGCTGCTTTGGCGCTTCTCTGACTTTTCTCTTCTTACATTTCAAGCCTCTTTGAAGCCGTCGGCAGGTATTTATAATCCCGCGGACAACCGTACATCGGTGGAGATCATGAGATGGGTGGTTCCCCTTCTTATCCTAATCGTCCTCGTTTCTGGATGTGTAAGTGATGTGGACAACGCTCGTTTCGAGAGTTCAAGCTCCTCCTCAACTCAGGAGACGACCCCTAACGCTGGAAATTCTGAGTGGAAAAACCCTGTTGTGGGGGGTATGAACTCTTTCGCCATTGAGCTCTATAAAAAGCTGGGAGAAAACAACGGCAACGTCTTTTTCTCTCCCTACAGCATCGAAACGGCCCTCACAATAGCCTATGAAGGTGCAAGAGGGGCTACGAGGGATGAAATGGGGAACGTTCTCCAGCTTCCCGGGGACAATGAGACCCGCTGGAAGGGCTTTAGAGGCCTCATTCTATCACTGGAAAGCAATGAGAGCTCACCCTTCGTTCTCAGGAGCGCCAACGCCCTCTGGGTCCAAAGTGGATATCCTGTAAGGGAGGACTACCTCCGGATTGCTAAGGAGTATTATCTGGCCAACGCTAGTGATCTTGACTTTCAGGGTAATCCTGAAGGGGCGGCCGATGTCATAAACGATTGGGTGAAGAACCGGACCGGTGGCAGGATTAGGGACATCATATCAAGACTAAGCCCCGACACGAGACTGGTAATAACGAACGCAGTTTACTTTAAGGCAAACTGGTCGAGCAGGTTTGAGGCAGTTAACACCAAAAACGAGACCTTTTACTCCCCCAGTGGGCCCGTTGTGGTGCAGATGATGCACCAGACTGCGAAGTTCTTATATTTCGAAAACGATGACCTTCAGGCGGTGGAACTCCCCTACGAAGGGAACCGGCTGGGCATGCTGGTAATCCTTCCCCGAGAGGGGAGGTTTGAAGAGGTTGAAAGACAGTTGAACGCGGAGATGATCAGCGAAATAGTTGCTAACATGACCGACGAGATGGTTGCCGTTTCCATCCCAAAGTTCAAACTCGAGGAGGACTATCACCTCAAGGAAGTTCTCATGGAAATGGGCGTTAAGAGGGCCTTCACCAGACCAGACTTTGCAGGCATTTCTGAACTGGAGGACCTCGTTATAAGTGATGTGATCCATAAGACCTACATAAGTGTCGCCGAGAAGGGGACCGAGGCCGCCGCTGCCACGGCTGTGATAATGACCCTGGCTGCTCCCCCAGAGAATAACCTGAAGGTATTCCGGGCAGATCGTCCATTTATATTCTTCATACACGACAGGGAAACGGGAGCGATACTCTTCATGGGGAGGCTGATGAACCCTAAGGAATGAGCTTTTAAACATCCGCTTCAACTTTTTTCATGCCCCTCTGGAAGGACGGGAAGCTCGGACTGCCGATAAAGGAAGCGGTAACGCTCTTTCCGGAGCTGAAGGACTACCTTGACGAGCGAGGAAGGCTCGACTTCTCAAACAGGGAGGCGAGGATACTCTACAACAGGGCGATAGCGAAGGCCCTCTTCGGACTGGAGATAGAATACCACCCGCGCGGTCTCGTAACGCCCCCAATATCGCGCTACCTCTTCCTGAAGACGTTTTTGAAGGGAGGAGAGAAGGTTCTGGAGATTGGGACCGGACACACCGCGATGATGGCGCTTATAGCTGAAAAGCTCTTCGACTGCGAGGTAGCGGCTACAGAGCTCGACGAGGAGTTCTTTGAGTACGCGAGGAGGAACATCGAGCGAAACCTCGCTAGGATCAGACTAATCAAGAGCGACGGTGGAATAATCCGGGGAGTAATTCCTGAAGGAGAGCGCTTCGACGTAATTTTTTCGGCTCCACCATACTACGAGAGGCCGACGAAGGGAGTTCTCACGGAGAGGGAAGGCGTTGGAGGTGGAAAGTACGGCGAGGCCTTCTCGGTGGGGCTGATAGAGGAAGCAAGGTATTACTTACGGCCCGGCGGAAAGGTGGCTCTCTTCCTTCCCGATAAAAAGCCTCTAATCGGTGTTATAGCAGAAAAAGGGGAAGAGCTGGGCTATTCCGTGAGGGACGTGAAGTTTAAGGTCGGAACGCGGTGGAGGCACAGTTTGGTACTCAGATTGTAATGGTTGTTGTAACGGCCATAACTTTCGTGATTTTGGTCGTTTAAACGACCAAATAAAAAAGGATTTCGGTCGGTAGAGCGACCAACATCCAAGGGTTAATCTTATTTCATCCTTCATCCAAAAACAAACCGTGAGGGGGTGGTTTTCGTGTGGCTTGGGACGGGAAGAGAGGTTGTAAAGCCCTGGCCGGGTTTGGAGAGAGCCCCTGAGAAGTTCCTCATCGTTTTCACGGGCATAGGGCTGGGCCATGCTGAGGAACTCCTGGAAAGTGTGGAAGTTGTGGAAGACTGCACCTATGTTTATAGAGCCCTCGTTGGCAATTACAGGGGCGAGAAAATCTGCGTTCTAAATCCCTACTTCGGAGCCCCCGCCTCGGTCTTCGCCCTCGAACTGGCCATAGCGAGCGGGGGAAGATACTTTATAATGGTGGGGGAGGCGGGTGCGATAAAAGAAGGTATTCACATAGGCGACGTGATACTGCCGACTTGGGCCCTGAGGGAGGAGGGAACAAGCTACCACTACCTGCCCCCTGAGTACACCCCAAGGCCCAGTGAGAAACTGCTGAGCATGCTTGAAAAGGAGGTGAGACGTCAAATAGGAAAGAGGAGAATTGGCGTTTTCAGGGGAGGCGTGTGGACGACGGATGCGCCCTTCAGGGAAACGGAGGACAAAGTAAAGGAATACGCCAAGCGCGGGATTCTCGGCGTTGAAATGGAGAGTTCAGCCTTAATGAGCGTTGCCGAGTTTAGGGGTGTTGAGCTGGCGGTTGCCCTGGCGGTTTCAGATGAGCTTTATAGAGGGGAATGGAACGTTGGATTCGGGAGTGAAAAACTTAGAAGGGCGGAGGAACTGCTGGTTAAATCCGCCCTGGAAGTTCTGGCGGCCCTATGATTTAGAGGGACTCCGACCGTGGGCGTCTCAGCACTCACGCCGGTCTCAGTGGAGGTGCTTTCTCGTCATCGTCCCGCTAATCACTTCATGTCCTCAACATCATGTCCTCAACATAAAGGAAGAGGCACTTAAGGTATTCGGTGTCCTTCGAGGCCATGAGTATCGGGTGGTCCGGTGCCTGAGTCCTGTAGGGCTCGAGCATCTTGAGGAACTTGCCGGCTTTGGCTGCTGCCGCTATGACCATGTCCTTGAAGGCCTGCATGTCAACGTGCTGGGAGCAGGAGCATGTGACGAGGATCCCACCCTCCTTAACGAGCTTCAGGCCGGCGTGGTTGACGTTGAAATACGCCCTGAGCCCGCGCTTGAGGTCCTTCTCGTGCTGGACGAAGGCGGGAGGATCGAGGATCACTATGTCGAACTTCTCACCCTTCTTTATCATTTCCTCCATTACAGGGAAGGCTGAACCCGTTATGTACCTCATCCTGTCTTCGACGCCGTTGAGCTTGGCGTTCTCCTTCACCATGTTGATTGCCCAGGGTGACTTATCAACGGCAACGACCTCATCAGCGCCAGCTACTGCCGCGTGAATGGCGAAGCCTCCGGTGTAAGTGAAGACGTCGAGAACTCTCATGCCTGGCTTAACGTACTTCTCAAGGGCTATCCTGTTCTCCCGCTGGTCGAGGAAGAAGCCCGTCTTCTGCCCGCGCATGTCCACGATGAACTTTGCCTTACCTTCTTCGATTATGGTGCGGTACTTCTCCTTTCCGAGCAAAACCCTCTCTATTTCGGGCAGACCTTCCCTGCGCCTGCTCCTTCCGGTGTTCTTCTCGAAGACGGTTTCAATCTCTGGCTCGGCCTCCATTATGGCCTCGGCAACGTCGAGCTTGAAGCGCTCCATTCCAACGCTCGAAATCTGAACCGAGGCAATCTCGTTGAAGCGGTCAACTATGAGACCGGGCAGATAATCGGCCTCGCCGTAGACCATTCTGTAGGCCTTGTCGTAGCCGAGAACCTTCTTTCTGTACTCGTTGGCCTTCTTTATCCTCTCACGGAAGAGCTCCTTCGTTATCGGGGTTTCCCTGTCCTTAATGAGCAGGCGGACCATTATGTTCGAGTTGGGGTTGACGAAGCCCCTGCCAAGGAATTTGCCCCCGCGCGTATAGACCTCGACTATGTCGCCGGGTTCAAACTCGCCCTCGGTTCTCACCACTCCCTTCTTGAAGACTATCATCGCGCCCTTTCCGATCGCTCTCGCCGCCTGAGCGTCAACGATTACCCTCGCCATCTTCACCACCGAGGCCAGTACGCGCCCCTCTTTAAAAGGTTGCCCGAGTTGGTGTTCCTCCAGGATCTTCCACTTCCTCCAGCGATAGGTATTTAACTCCGGGAAGCGTATATACCCAGGGGGTGATTCTATGCACTTTGAGGTCGTCAAAGAGTTTCTTGAGGACATCGGGGCGGACTGGATTGAGATCGAGGGGGAAATACACCTCGACCCCGAGGTCTTCTATGAGGTTTGGAAGTACATCGGCCAGCCCGAGCTGAAGACCTACGTTGTTGAGGACGAAGTTGTCGAGCCCGGCTCCTACGACCCCCCCGAGATGAAGTACACCGACGTTAAGAAGATAAAGAAAAAGAAGGTCTACTTCGAGACCCTCGACGGAAAGAGGATCGTTACCGATTACGCCGAGTTCCAGAGGATAGCCAGGGAGAAGGGCTCTTGATTCCTTTTCTCACCTTATGAGAATAGGTATCATCAGAACGGCCATGCAGTTCGTTCTTCTGACTCCGAGTTCCTGTGTAAGGTACCCTATGGCCGCTCCTGTTAGGAGAACCCAGAGCCCGTATAGTCCATCGAAGTAGAGCGAGAGGCAAAGGAGGAACAGCACAACGGTGGCGTTGAGAAGACGGTAGTTAATGGCCTTTATGAGCCCGAGATATGGCTTTGGGAGGGCCGAACCGAGCAGAACAGCGATCGATCCCACGAGGATCGCTGATAGGAGGATCACCGTCACCTCTGGGGGTTTAGTCCCACTCCTGCTGAGTGCCACCGCAATGCCGTTTCTCGTTCTCCCCGTCATCGAGTAGTTGATGATCCCGAAGAGGAAGTTGGAGGTGTTTATGGAGTAGACCGCCGCCAAGAAGCTCCTCTCATCTCTGGAAAAGAGCGTTGCTATCGTAGCTCCTATTGAAGCTGTGAATGCCGGGAGAATAGAGGAAACCATCCCGAGGACCGTTCCCGCGATTGAGAATGCGATCAAAGGTTTCCACTCAACATGCGGACTTTTGTCCTGCTCTGGAAAGGTTCCTTTTCCCTGGAGGGAGGCGATTATAACGGGGATTCCAAACAACCCGGTGAAGAGATGGTAGAAGGGCTCTTTCAGGTTCATCTGGTTGAGAACAGTCCATCCCAGAACTCCCGAGAGCGCTATAACAAGAACCGCCTGTGGAGCTTTGTCCCTCCCGCTGAGAAGGAGGAAGGCGAGGAGAAACAGCACTCCAACCTTTCCGGTGGTTGGGGAGTAGAGAACCACAAGGCGGGAGTAGAGGGGCAGAAAAGGAATAACGAAGACCACTGCAAGGAGGCTCGACAGGAGTGCAATCCTGAGCACCTCTAGGCCTTTCCCCGCCAGAACCAGCCTGTGAGCCGGCAGAACCCCGAGTGCCGTCCCCTCGTCGGGAACGCCGAGGAACGTGGATGGAAACGCGTCCAGAAAGGTATGGGTCAGACCCATTGCAAAGAGCAGGTAAAAGGAGCTCTCCATCCCCGCGAGTGTGTTCACATGTATTCCCGGTGTTAGGCCCGTGAACGTTCCGAGAAAGAGGCCGATCAGCAGTTCCCGGAGCAAACGTCATCCCCCGAGCTCACCTGTAGGGCGGGCTTTCCCCTGTAATCTGTGAAGGTTCCGTAGGCGGTTATGACCGTTCCCTCTTTAACCTCGATTCCGAGGGATTTGGGGAGCTTCAGGAGAACCCAGCATTCCCCGCTCGTTACGTTGGCCAGCCCAAAGCCGTTGCCGTACCTCTTCACCCACTCCACCCGTCCGGCTATCTTCGAAAAACCGCCCTCACGGAAGTTGCATATCCCGTTCGGAAGCCTCTCCCTCGGAAGGGCTAGCTCACAACTTAGACAGACCAAGCTGGAGCCCGTGTTGAGGGCCCTGACTTTTATCATATCTCCTGCTCTGGCTTTGAAACCCCTGAGCCTGAGGCTCGTACAGTTCAGCACGAGGCCGCTCTTCATAACCCTGAGGACGAGGCATTCTCCTCCTCCGATCTTCCCGATCGAGGTTTTGTCTATTGGTACCGTTGGGGGATAACCGAGTCTCCTCACGTCGCCTATGTCGTCCACGTAAACGTTAACCCTCGACGTTATTCTGACCCTGCCGAGAACTTCCACTTTCAGGCCCCTCTCAAGGCTTTGGCCGTGGGGGAGGTAGATGTACAGCTTCTCCCTTCCATTCCACAGTACGATCCGGTTTTCGTTCCCGAAGGTCCCGAGAACGGTTCCCCTTATCAGCGCCGGCATTCCGTCCCTTATCGATCTGGACGGAGTTCCCGCATGGGTTATTTTCACAGGATAGAACTTTGAGCCGTATTTAACTCCAAGAACCCTCACGAGGCTTCCTTTCTGGATATCCAGCGGTTTCCCCAGCTCAACCCAGTCGGGGGTTAATAGATAGTGCCTTCTCCCTCTACTGATCCAGTAAGCACCTTCCGTCTCCTCGAGCCATTGGGGGATGGCTGAGTAGGGCCTGAGAAAGTATTTTCCGCTTACTCGAAGGCCGCTTCTCGTTTCCTCCAGCTCTCCTCTGAGGGTATAGAGCTTCCCTATCTCAAGTTGCTCGGGGACGAGAAGTGTATCCGTTGAGTTGAAGAGTATGGAGTAACTTCTCTCTGCTTTCACACAGACCCCAACGAAGCTTTTGGTGCTGTCATCGCGGTTCTCTCCCAGGGCAAATAGACCTGCCGTTGAGAGCAGTGCCACCAGTGCAAGTGCGGTGTATAGCCTTCTATCAGACATCATCAAAAAGAGATAATCACGAAAATTTAAAAGCTTTACTATTTACAACAGTAGATCTGCTACCCCCTCAACGCGAGTCCCGTTGGCGTTATCTCATAGGGGAACCACGAGAGGGAGTGGGGCGTCCTCCGCATTCCATATACTCTTATGTACCTTCTCAGAGTCCTGCCCTCCTCAAACATCCTCATTTCGATGACACCGTCCACTATAGCCTTCACCATTGCCTCCACCTGCGGCCTTTCGATGCCGGTGTTTATCTCAATGAGCCAGACCTGCTTGTGCCTGTGTGCGATGTCCTTGAGCTCTTCGAGGAACTTGTATATGTCGATGAGCTCACTCTCGAAGAAGAGCGGTGTCAGCGAGGTAATGATGCCGACCAGCTGCCCTGTGTAGCCTCCAGATATTAGGCCGGTCGTTGTTTCCTTCACGAACTTTGCTATCTGAAGCGGGTTGGAGGGGTCTATGATTACGTCTTCCGTGAAGGAGAACTTGGGGGCGCTCTTTATCCTGTGAGAGTATGCGTCGATGAGGTACAGGTACTCGTCGAGTATTGGGCTGAAGTCCCAGCCGAAGAGACGGGCGTTCTCCAGGAATTCCCTCTTCGGCATGTCCACGAGAATCGCAAGCCCCGGGGTTCCATGTAGGACGGTCTGGGTGTACAGAAACTGGGTCTGGAACGTCGTCTTGCCGGATTTAGGGTCCCCTAGAACGAGCACAACACTGCCCGCTGGAATACCACCTTGAATAAGGCCATCAATAACCCCGGTCTCAATCCTCTCGATGTCCAACTCAACCACCGTGCTCAGTATATTTCTCCGCTCGGGTAGACGACGATGCCATCCTCTGTTATCTCAAAGGGATACTTTTTCATCGCGTGCTTGGTCTCCCTCATCTTTCTGATCAGGAGGTACCGTTTCAGTTCCACGTCTTTTTCAATGAAGTCCAGGAGTATTACACCCCTGGCAACGTACTCCTCCACTCCGTACCTGCTGAGTTTACCCCTCTTTGGGTCTTCAGCCTCTGTGGTTAGAATAGACGTTATTCCCATTTCAAGGAGAATCGTGTTGAGCTTGAGCAGGACCTCACGTATGTTTTTCTCTTCCCTCAATCTAATCGCAATTGAAGGAATGGAATCGACTACGAGACGTTTTGCGTCTATGGTCTTAACAACGCGGTATATGTAGCGGAGGAATCCCTCTACGTTGAGACCCTCCTCGAGGGCAAAGCGCTCCTCCGAAGGGAGCCCGACGGCCGAACTCACACCGTCTATTATTGCTATCTTCCCTTCATCTTCGTATTTCTTCAGATCCCATCCAAAACTCAGCATCTCCCTTCTCAGATCCTGGGCTCTTTCCTCCAGTGTGACTATTACCCCTGGCTCATCATAGAGCTCTGCTCCCTTGTAGACAAACTGGACTGCAAAGGTTGTCTTTCCAGTTCCAGTGGGACCGGTGACAAGAACAGTAGTCCCCTTGGGAAAGCCACCCTCAATTAAATCATCAAGACCGGGAATCCCAGTCTTTACCCTAGCAACATCATACCGGCTCATGCCAATCCCCTCTCAATCCTGTGACCCGATAACTGGTATGTTTGTAATGCCCTTAAACTTTCCCCCACTGTGATGGTGCTCGTTCTGATTTTGGACCGGGATATTATAAAAAGCTTTCGAGACGTTGGTGAAAGATGTCTAAATTTTGAAGCTCAAAGGAGCGTCGATTAACAGCTGGAGATTGAGTTCTTCTTCTAGCTCAGGAACGACATTACTCGTGTCTCTAATCATCAGATAATCCATTTTAAGCACAGTTTTCTTCCATCTTTTCTATGGGGGATTATCCCACCCAAACACGAAGACATTGAAAAACAACCAAAAGCGAAGAGCTATTTCAGCTTCCCCCTATTACAGTTGGCAGCTAAACTTCACTAGACTTCAACGAAACATACGTTTCTCGCTTTCTAACAAACTCTACCAGCCGTTTATAGGTCGGGTGCGAGCTCAGCGTCGAGGAGTCGCCTATCAGAATCAGCTTCCTCTTTGCCCTCGTCAGCGAGACGTTTAACCTCCTCAAATCCTTTAAAAAGCCCAGCTCACCCTTCCTGTTCGAGCGGACGAAGGAGAGAACGATGACCTCCTTCTCCCTGCCCTGATAACCGTCCACCGTCTTGACCTCTATCTCTTCAGGCAAAAGCGAGCTTATCAAATCGCGCTGGTCGTCGTAGGGGGTTATGACACCAACCCATTCAGGCTTAATCCCGAGCTTTAACAATCCCTCAACGGCTTCCTCCACGAGCCTCGCCTCAAGTGGGTTCTCCCGGCTCTCGCTTCCATAGCGCTGTCTCTCGAAGCGGTCTTCTCTTTTAGCGGTATCTACGAAGACGAGCACGTTCTCCGGTTTAAGCACTTCGGCCCACACATCGTCCCCTTTCGGCAACTCGACGCCCAAATCGGCCAGCGTTATATTCCTGACGCTCTCGTCGGCTTTAATTCTGCCATTGTAAAATTCCCTGCTCGGAAACTCCATGAGCCTTTCGTTCATCCTGTACTGGACGGTGAGCATCTCGCTCTTCCAGGGATAGCGCTCAATCAGGCCCTCGAAGAGTGTCTTGCTAAGCTCCTTGGCCCTCTCGCTCAGTATCGTCGGCGGGAGCTGTTTGTGGTCGCCTGCCAAAACGAAGCGCCTCGCGCGGTTGATTGGGATGAGCACGCTCGGTATCGTCGCCTGCGTGGCTTCGTCTATTATCGCCACATCATAGCTCCCGTAATCAACCACCTCCAGTCCAGCCGAAGAGTTCGTCGTCAGGACGACGTTGGCTTCCCTTATTATCTCCCTCGCTATCCTCTCCTCCAGCTTCCTTGCATCGTCGAAGGTCTTCTGCACCTGCTCGTTGATTTTGAGCCACTGGGCCATCTCGCGGATTAGCCTTGCCGGAACGCCCCTCGTCCCTATCCCCCTCTCGGCCAGGCGGAGAATCTGCTTATCGGTCAGCCCGCGCCTGTACTTTGGAGCCGGTTTGGTGAAGGTGTCGCGCTTTTCCTTCAGGTTCTCCCCGATTACGCGGAGCTCCCTCAGCTCGCCGTAGAGCTCGTGCTGGGTCATGAGGTAGGCTAAAGTCGTCTCGTGGAGAGCTTTTGAGACCCTGCTCGGGTGTCCGACGCGGACGACCTTCAGACCAGAATCAACCAGCCTCTCGACGATGTTGTCAACGGCCACGTTACTCTCTGCAGTGGCCAAAACCCTGTGCCCCCTCGCCACCTCCTGCCGTATCAGCTCGACGAGTGTTCTCGTCTTTCCAGTCCCGAAGGGCCCATGAATCAGGAAGAAGTCAGGGCTCCCAAGGGCTCTCGCTATTGCCCTCCTCTGGCTCGCGTTCAAGCTCCTGTCAAAGGGATTGAACTCTACTTCCTCACTCTCCTCAGGCTCCCTCAGGCCTAGATAGAACTCAAGAGCCTTTCTCCCGCTTTCCCGAAGGGCTTCAATGTTCTCAAGCCATCTTTTGAAGGTTATGTCGTTGGCGTACAGGTCAACGCGAACTCCTCTCAATGCCCACTCGGGGACGGTCTCAAGGGCCACCGTTATGAACCTCTTCCCCTTCTCGACAACAGTTCCGACCAAATCGCTTTTCAGCGGGTCTCTCTTGCTTATCACGATCAAATCGCCGACGCTTATCTCCGTCTTGATTTCCCTCTCGCGCCCGTATCTGACGAGGAAATAGCCGAGCTCCTCGCCGATTACCTTCCCGTTGAGGCCGAGAATAGCTCTTCCTACTTTCTCCCTCTCGCGGCCGCTGAGCCGTCTCATCTCGGCGCGCATTGCCTCTATCTCAGCCTTTCGCTCCATCTCGACGAGAACCTTGAGCTTTGCGATGAACTTCGAAAGCTTCTCGTTTTCATTCATTTTTCTTCCCGAAGGGCGAAGAGAAGAGCCGTTTAAAAGGTTGAGGGTGGTCAGCCCATGCGAGTTTCCTCACCGCTCGGACGAAACTTCCCTCATCATCCCGAAGAGGGTAGAAGGGAGAGGTTAAAAAGCTAGGCCCTCTCCGAGAAAATCACCGAAACTATGTCCCTGTGGAAGGACTTGATGGCCCTGACGTGCTTTTCTTCAACCCTGCCGCAGCAGGCGACGCGCTCGTAGAAGCGCTGGAGCTCATCTAGGAGCCACTCGAGCTGTCTCTTGGAGCTTTCGCTGAAGCCATTGCCCAAGAGTTTTCCCCTCAGAAACGGCATGACCTCCGAAGGCCGTCCCCATGCGGCCCAGAAAAGACCTTCCTTCAAAATCTCAAACAGCAACTCCTCGGACTTCGCACTAACGAAGGGTTTCACCCTCCCCCCTAAGCTTTTCTGGAACCCTCCTTTGGATTTCGTAACTCCTCCTCATGGCAATCACCGTAGAACGGACTGCGATGTCCTATATTGGCTTTTCGGGAGCTTTTTTGAACATCTGATGAAAGAGAAACTTTGATATAAAGACTGATTGAATTTTTTCTTTCCTAAATCCGGAAGGCCGACGATCCGACGAAGGCAGATTTTTAAGATGTACACCGAGCATCGTTCGGTGGTGGGATGAAAATTGGAATCGTTGGCGATGGAATAGCTGGCCTGACTTCTGCCATAGCGCTTGTCAAGAGGGGTTTTGATGTTACTCTCATCGGTCCCGGAATTCGAAAGAGCAACTCTTATCTCGCTCAGGCTGGGATAGCCTTCCCGGTTCTCGAAGGCGATTCTCTCGAGGCCCACGTCCTCGACACAATCAAAGCCGGAAAGTACATCAACGACCGCGAGGTCGTTTGGAACATAATCTCAAAGGCGAGCGAGGCCTACGATTTTCTCACTTCCCTCGGCCTGAAGTTCGAGGCGAGCGAGACTGAAGGTGGCCACTCATTCCACAGGGTCTTTACGATTAAGAACGAGACCGGCAAGCACGTCACGAAGCTCCTCTACCTCCGCGCCAGGGAGCTCGGCGTTAACTTCGTCAGGGGAAAGACGGAGGAACTCGCGACAAAGAGGGGGAAGGCCTGCGGGGTGTTCGTCGAGGGCGAGTTCCTCCGCTTCGACGCGACCGTTATAGCGTCCGGTGGATTCTCGGGGCTCTTCAAGTTTACGGCAGGTTCTCCCGAGAACACCGGCCTCATCATCGGCGACGCGGTAATGAAAGGCTCCCCCGCTCGCGATTTGGAGTTCGTCCAGTTCCACCCGACCGGTTACATTGGAAAGAAAGGAGTTTTCTTGATAAGCGAGGCCGTGAGAGGGGCGGGGGCAAAGTTGGTAACCGAAGACGGCGAGCGCTTCGTGAACGAACTGGCGACGAGGGACATCGTGGCGAGGGCAATCTACCGCCAGATGCAAACTGGAAAGAAGGTCTTCCTCGACGCGACCGGGATAGAGAACTTCAAGAAGCGCTTCCCCCAGATATACGCTTTCCTCAGGAAGGACGGGATAGACCCATCGATGGACTTAATCCCGGTCTCGCCGATAGCCCACTACACGATGGGCGGGATAGCGGTTGACCTCTGGTATAGAACTTCACTGAAGAACCTCTACGCGATAGGAGAGGCCATGAGCAACGGCTTTCACGGGGCGAACAGGTTGGCGAGCAACTCCCTCGTGGAGTGCATCGTTTCTGGCCTTGAAGTTGCGAGAACGATAGCGAGGGAAAGGCCGAGGTGCAGGGAAGTTAAGGAGCCTCACTACCACGGCTACGAACCCGGAGACGTTGACTCGCTGAGGGAGCTCCTATGGGAGCATGCTGGGATAGTTAGGAGTGCGAAGACCCTTAGGGAGGGCCTCCAGAAGCTTGAGGGAATCGAGGCCGACCCGAGGCTGAAACTGCTCGCGAAGGGCGTCCTTGAGTGCGCTTTGGCGAGGGAAGAGAGCAGGGGGAGCCACTACCGTGAGGACTTTCCGGTCATGAGAAAGGCCTTCGAGAGGCCGAGCTTCTTCGACGGGAGGTGCAGGCTGTAACCAAAGGTGTCCAAAAACCCTTTTAATTCCCCTCTCCCACCTTCCGCCGAGGGGTGAGAGATGGACAGGGAAAAGCTGATCGCCGAGATTGAGAAGCTTAAGGAGGAGCGCAACGCGATAATCATGGCCCACAACTACCAGCTCCCCGAGGTGCAGGATATAGCGGATTTCCTTGGGGACAGCCTCGAGCTCGCGAGGAAGGCCGTAAACGTTGATGCCGAGGTAATAGTCTTCGCGGGCGTCGATTTTATGGCCGAGACCGCTAAAATCCTCAACCCCGAAAAGACTGTCCTCCTTCCGGCTAAAACGGCCACCTGCGCGATGGCCAACATGCTCCAGGTCGAGCACATACTTGAGGCGAAGAGGCGGTATCCTAACGCGCCAGTTGTCCTCTATGTGAACAGTTCCGCCGAGGCGAAGGCCCACGCCGACGTGACGGTAACTTCAGCCAACGCGGTTAAAATCGTCGAAAAGCTCGATTCCAACGTTGTAATCTTCGGCCCGGACAAGAACTTGGGAAGCTACGTCGCGAGGGTGACTGGTAAGAGGGTAATCCCAGTCCCTCCAGACGGGCACTGCTACGTCCACAGGAAGTTCACCGTTGAGGACGTCGAGCGCGCGAGGAGACGTTATCCCAACGCCAAGCTGATGGTCCACCCCGAGTGCGAGCCGGAAGTGCAGGAAAGGGCCGACATAATCGCCTCGACGGGTGGAATGATACGGCACGCGCCGGAGTGGAACGAGTGGGTCGTCTTCACCGAGAGGGAGATGGTCTACCGGCTGAGCAGGCTCTATCCAAACATAAAGTTTTACCCCGCCCGCGAGGACGCAGTCTGCGTTGGAATGAAGGCGATAACGCTCGAAAGCATCTACGAGTCCCTCAGGGATATGAAGTACCGCGTGGAGGTTCCGGAGGAGATAGCCAAGAAAGCAAAGAGGGCCATCGAGAGAATGCTTGAGATGAGCTAAGCCTTCGGGGCTTCTTTTTTCTGGCTGTTTTGATGAATTTTTAAGTCCATCCGATCGTTAGCGTGAGCTTTCGAAAATCTTTTAAACACAAAATGTAACTAAAAACTGACAAAACTCTGGAGGTGATAAAATGGCTCAGTATGGGATAATGGAGAAAAAATGGGTATGGATGCTCCTGCTCGGTGTTGTGTTCATGACCCTGGGTTTCGCTGGGCTCATGATGCTTCCACTGATGACGCTGAGCAGTGTGGCCGTGTTCGGAGCCTTTATGCTAGTGGGTGGAATACTTCAGGTGCTTCACGGTCTAACGAAGGCCAAGGACTGGAAGAGTGCAGGCGTTCACACGCTCATGGGCCTGGTATACGTTTTGGCAGGTATCTTTACAATTGAAAACCCAATACTCGCGAGTGCTACGCTCACCTTGCTCCTAGGGGTCTCGCTCATCGTGATCGGAACACTCAGGATGGGCGTGGCGTTCCAGAACAAGGACGTGAACCAGTGGCCTGCGATGGTTTTCTCCGGCCTCCTGACGGTTCTACTTGGTCTCTTCATAGTGCTCCAGTGGCCCTGGTCCAGCCTGTGGGCTATTGGCCTTTATGTCTCGGTGGATCTTATAATGAGCGGTGCCAACTTCGTGGCGATAGCGCTTGCCGCAAAAACTGCGGGGGAGAGATCCTCTCCCGCCTGATCTCATCTTTTTGGCGCCATGTGCCTTACGGTGTAGTGCTCGAGCGTCGCCCCTTTCTCCACGAACTCGTGGGGCCATATCTTGACGTTGTACATTCTCACGTTGTCGCTTATTATTGCATTGTCACCTATGACCGAGTTCACGATTCTCACGTTGTCCCCTATTTCAACGTGCCTCCCTATTATCGAGTTCATTATCCTCACGTTGTTCCCGAGCTTTACCCTGTCCATGACGACTGAGTGGAGGATCTCGCAGCTCTTCCCCACCATGGAGTAGTTGTCGATTATGGCGTCCTCCAGGGCAGTTCCTTTCCCTATGGAGATGTGCCTCCCGAGCAGAACCTTTCCCTCAACTAGGAGCTCGCCGCGCTTTATCATTTCCCTTATCCTGCGCCTCAACCTTTCTGACATCTCCGACTTACCCTGCATATACACGTCTCGGGTTATCTCAACGGCCTCCATGTCCTCGGGGGATAGGTGGTGGAGTAAGTACATCGCCGCCCTCAGGTACCTCTCGGGAGTTCCTATATCAAACCAGTACCCCTTCATGGGGTAGCCGTAAACGGCATAGCCATGCTCTATGAGCGCGGGAATTATGTCGCCTCCGAAATCCAGTTTCCTTTCCTCGCGCATCTCAGCCGCCCATTCGTCCTCAAGGAAGCTCCAGAAGTCCTTGGAGAGTATGTAGATTCCGGTGTTGGCTAGATTGCTGGGGGCCTCCTCTGGGCTCGGCTTCTCAACGAAGTACTCTATCCTGTAATCGTCGTCTATCTTCGCTACCCCGAATCCCGTGACATCGTCCACAGGCTGGAGGGCTATCGTCATGAAGGCTCCTTTCTTCCTGTGCCACTCGTACATCTCCCCTATGTTGAGCTGGTATATGTTGTCACCCTGAATAACGACTACGGGTTCTCTGATGCCGTAATAGTGCATCGTGTACCAGACCGCGTCTCCGTTCGTTGTGCTCTCGTACCGAGGCATATACCTTATCCTAACCTCTTTCTCAAGCCCGTATTTCTTCTTCAGCCAGTAGCCCTCACGGAAGTAATCGAAAAGAGTGGTGTAATTGACGTAACCTTTGACACCGAGGTAAACCTCCTCAACACCATCCCTTGCGAGGCTCAGTATCGAGTGTTCGAGAATGGGCTTGTTTAACAGCCTGACGAGCCCCTTGGAGGTCTCTATCGTGAGGGGCCTGAGTCTCGTTGCTTCACCTCCTATTGGTATAACCGCTTTCTTGATCATAGGACTCCCCCTATTGATTAACTTCCCCAATGATTAAAAGGTATTCCCCGGAGGTTGTGAATGTATGGGAAAATGACAAAAGTGAGTATGGGCGGGGGAATGGTAAAATGGTGGGGCTTAACTACCTGCTCCGGTTTCTTGAGGAGGATTCGCCGTTCGGCGACGTGACGAGCGAGGCGGTGATTCCCGAGGGCACTAAAGCAAGGGCTGTAATCATTGCAAAGCAGGACGGGGTTATAGCGGGCGTTGAAGAAGCTAAAGCCCTCTTCGAGTACTTCGGGGCCAAGGTTTCGGCCAGAAAGCACGACGGCGAGGAGGTGAAAAGGGGAGACGTGATCCTCGAGCTCGAGGGGGATGCGAGGGCAATCCTGCTCGTCGAGAGGACCGCTTTGAACGTCATGGGCAGGATGAGCGGCATAGCGACAGAGGTGAGGAAGCTAGTCGAGAGGGTTAAAGCCGTGAACCCAAAGGTTCGCGTTGCGGGGACGAGGAAGAGCCTTCTCAAGCCGATAGACAAGAGGGCCATAATCATCGGCGGCGGCGAGCCGCACCGCTTCTCGCTGAGCGATGCAATGCTCATCAAGGACAACCACTTAGCTTTAGTTCCGCTGGAGGAAGCCATAAGGCGGGCCAAATCCTTCAGCGTTTACAAGGTCGTTGAGGTCGAGGTTGAGAGCCTCGAAGATGCTCTCCGGGCGGCAAAAGTCGGGGCGGACGTGATACTGCTCGACAACATGAGCCCCGGAGAGATAGCGGAGACGATTGATGCGTTAAAGCGCGAGGGCCTGCGAGATAGGGTGAAAATCGAGGTCTCAGGTGGGATAACGCCTGAGAACATTGAGGAATATGCAAAGCTCGATGTCGACGTGATAAGCCTCGGCTATCTAACTCACTCGGTTAAGAACTTCGACGTGAGCCTTGAGGTTATCGGCAAAATGTGATCGGGTTAGCCTTTTGTTAATTTTTGATCGTAAATTTTATAACTTTATCGACTGGAATATCATCAGCGATTGGGGGTATCAAAAATGGGGAGGATCACAGTACTCTCACTCATCGTCCTATTGTCCTTATCTTTGGAAACTGCTCTTGTCTCAGCGGGGGCAATTTTAGTGGATGTTAGGGTACTAAACCAGACGGGGGAAGATTCATATGTTCCAAAAATTTTTCTCAACGAAACTGCCGCAGGTCAGTATTCGTACACTTTGCTCGTCATGAACGTCACCGCTAAGGATCTCGGCGACGGCTACTTCTCGGTTGGAATTAGGGGCCTTGTAATCGATGAGTTTCCCTCTACTCTCAATCTAACTGGCCGTTGGATAAACATGACCTTCAAGGTCAAATCTAAAACCAACACTTTCGTCCTCGATGGGCAGGGGGCTTTCTTTCCGCTGTACATTGTCTTCCCCGAGAGCAAGACACTCTTCCATTTGGGTGAGCAACTTCAAGTTAAGGACAACGTCCTCCAGATGCTCCAGCCCCCCTCCAACAGAACGGTAAAGCTCGTTGGAAAATACGTCAAGGTCTATACGAAGCCGATTGAAGTGAACAGCGTTGACGTACGGAGCAGGAAGTACTTCAATTACACCATCTGCAACGTTCTGCCCCCGGAACTCCAGAGGAAGTTGAACATGACGAAGGGATCCAGCTGCTTTCTTCAGCGTACGCCTTACCTCGATGGGAGTTTTTTGGGTCACAAACCGCTCAGCATAATGGCTCTCTATCCCCGCGACCCCTTCGGTGTCTCTTCCGGCCCCGTTATCCTCTCGGTTGATTACATCCCCACGAGTCCGGACGAGCTGAAGGGGCAGGAAACCCCTAATAATAGGGATCTCCTTAAGCCTATCGGGATCGGTGCAATAATAGTAGCCGCAGCCGGTGTTGCATTGACGAGGAGGGGTGGGCGTTGAAGCCGGTGGGAGTTGAGATATCCTCCAAGAGGTCTCTGCTCGCCGTGATGATCCTCCTTCCCCTCATTATAGCGGGCTCAGCATGGTACGTTATGAGTGAGCCCATCTCAGTTGGCGTTACCCAGCGCTCCTTCATGACTCCCCCGGATCAGCTGAACGCCTCCCTCCATCGAACCTTGGAGGGGCTGGGTGATTTCTTCTACCGGGTTTCGGATGTTCAGAAGGACATCTTCACGAAGGGTTTAAGGGTTCTTCTTTTGGGTGTTTTCATCGGGGTTACCCTTGTTTCCTCTCTGATTCTCATCCGGCCGCTCTCCGATGGCACGATGGCGTTTGAGATAGGGCTGGTGAGAGACAAGAAAAGGGTCCTGCTCTACAGAACCGCTCCTATAATTGTGTACTCCGCCTACGTTTCAATAATCCTTGCTCTCTTCGCTTACTCTGTCTTCCCCTTGAAGGCTGGACTACCTTTCGATTTTGATAAGGGTCTCTGGCTCTTTGTGGTGCTTTTTCTCTCGGGCATGTGGGGTGTAACCCTAACAGCCCTCGTGGGATTCTACACCTGTGAGCCCGCTTATCCGGTCATTGTTTCGTTTCTCGTTTCCCTCACCTCATTCACGGGAGCGGGGGATCTCTTCTTTCCCTACTATAGGCTCTTAAACGCCCTCTGGGTTGATGTGAAGCTGCTCAACACGTGGTCGATCGCGGGGCTGGGCCTTCTGTTTGTCTCAGCTTTCATTGCGCTTCACAAATTTGAACGGGGTGAGTACTATTGAGGCTGTTCAAAACACTGCTGGTGTCATCGCTTCTGTTCGCGGCCTTCACGTTCCTGCTCTTCCAGTCTATGGCCCAGGAAAAAGTAAACATCGTGTTCTACCAGACGGGTTATGATCCCGAGACCTATACGGTTCAGTACGTTGACACGACCCTGCCGCTCGCGGGTGAGTACTCAGTGCAAGGAGACAACGTGACTGTTCTGACCGTCGAGGGAAGGCATGGAGGCCACTTCAGGACATCTCTGCGCGCGGTCAGGCTGGTTGGCGTCTTCAACACGAGCGACGATGTTGAAGTTGAGCTCCATCCAAAGGTGGGCATGCCGTGGGGAGTTCTTCTCGGTGTTGTGCTCTCGGGGGGTGTGTTTGGGTATGCTTTTAGAGTGCTCGGGTTTGAGTAAATCCTACGGCGACACGAAGGCGCTCGACAACGTCAGCTTTAAGCTGAGCGAGGGACTCTCGTTTATCCTCGGACCCAACGGAAGCGGGAAGACAACGTTCATAAAGATACTAAGCGGCATAACATATCCCGATGCCGGCGAAATAAAGGTTTTGGGCAAGGACTACGGGGATCTGACTAAGGGGGAGATCTCCTTCTCCTTTGAAAAGACCAACCTGTCCCCCTCCATAAAGGTTGGCGAGTACCTGAGCGCAATAGGCGAGTGGAGGGGTGAGGACAATTCCCGGGAAGTAATGGAAATGTTTGAGCTCCGCAATGTTGAATCCAAGAGATTCTCTGAGCTCTCCCAGGGATACAAGCGGAGGTTTCTGGTCGCAAGCGCCTTCGTTGGCTCTCCAAAGGTCGTCTTTCTCGACGAGCCCTTCAGCAACGTGGACATAGTGGCCAAGAAGAGGATGATGGAGGTTTTCATGGAGCTCAAGCGGGAGCGCAACATAGTCATCGTCTCCCACGTTTTCACGAACATCGAGGAAATAGACAGCCTCGTCGTGCTCTACAACGGAAAGGTTCTCAGAAACCTCCACGGGAAAGAACTCCAAGATATCGGGGGCTTCAAGGCAGTATTCTCCGATGGGTCGGTCGTTGTCAACGATTTGGACGAGCTGGTAGAGAGGATTAGAAACGGCCAGAGACCTGTTTCGATTAAACCGGTAACCCTC
The DNA here is from genome assembly GCF_000022365.1 of Thermococcus gammatolerans EJ3. Taxonomy (NCBI): domain Archaea; kingdom Methanobacteriati; phylum Methanobacteriota; class Thermococci; order Thermococcales; family Thermococcaceae; genus Thermococcus; species Thermococcus gammatolerans. The sequence goes on from NC_012804.1 coordinate 599,596, forward strand.
GAAGACTGGCTCATGGACTTCTTTTAGCCTTATCATCACATTCACCATCCGGTGAACCCCTTCGGCTTTCGATGCGTTTTTCTAAACATTTTTCATCCAAACCGTTCCATACCTGTGGCAAGGCTTATATTCTCTTTTTCAAATCCAAATCTGAAGGAAAGCCAAAAGGGGTGATCCGTATGGGAAAGCTCGACATTATTGAGAAGAAAGGTACCGAGAGACTGAAGAGGGGCTTCGCCAAGATGGTCAAGGGCGGAGTCATCATGGACGTCACCAATGCCGAACAGGCGAGAATCGCTGAGGAAGCCGGAGCAGTCGCAGTCATGGCCCTCCACCGCGTTCCAGCTGACATCAGAAAAGCTGGCGGAGTCGCGAGGATGGCCCCGATAGAGAAGATCCAGGAGATAATGGACGCAGTGACCATTCCGGTTATGGCGAAGGTTAGGATCGGCCACGTCGCCGAGGCGAGAATCCTCGAAGCTTTGGGTGTTGACATGATCGACGAGAGCGAAGTTCTGACGCCGTCTGACCCGTACTTCCACATCGACAAGCGCGAGTTCAAGATTCCCTTCGTCTGCGGCAACAGGAACCTCGGGGAGGCCGTCAGGAGGATATGGGAAGGGGCCGCGATGATGAGGACGAAGGGCGAAGCTGGAACAGGAAACATCATCGAGGCCGTCAGGCACGTCAGGCTTTTGAAGGACAACATCGCCCTGCTCCAGCGCATGACCGACGAACAGATCTACGGCGTCGCCGAGAAGTTCGCCGAGCCATACCTCAGGCTGGCCTTCGAGGTCAGGGAGATCAGCGGCCTGCCAAAGCAGGTCCTCGAGAACGAGCCGGTTTACGGCCACTACACCTACCGCGAGATCGTTGAGGGCCTCTACAAGATACTCCTCGAGATAAAGAAGCTTGGCCGCCTTCCGGTCGTTAACTTCGCCGCTGGAGGAGTTGCAACGCCCGCCGATGCCGCCCTGATGATGCAGATGGGCATGGACGGCGTCTTCGTCGGTTCGGGCATCTTCAAGAGCTCCAACCCGCCGAAGATGGCGAGGGCCATAGTCGAGGCCGTGAACCACTGGGACGAGCCCGATGTGCTCGTCGAGATAAGCAAGGAAATCGGCGAGCCGATGCGCGGTCAGGACATTGAGGAGCTTGAGGTTAGGCTCGAGGAGAGGGGCGTCTGAGCCCTTTTCCACTCTTTTGGAGGGGTTGAAATGGTCAAGGTAGGCGTTATAGGCCTCCAGGGAGACGTCAGCGAGCACATCGAGGCGGCTCAAAGAGCACTCGAAAACCTCGGAGTGAGTGGAGAAGTGATCTGGCTCAAAAAACCTGAACAGCTTGAGGGGATCTCGGCGATCATAATACCTGGAGGAGAGAGCACGACGATATCGAGACTCATGCAGAAAAACGGCCTCCTCGAGCCCGTCAGGAAGCTCGGCGAAGAGGGACTCCCCATTATGGGCACCTGCGCGGGCCTGATAATGCTCTCGAAGGAGGTAATAGGCGCCACTCCAGAGCAGAGGTTCCTCGAGCTCCTCGACGTTAAAGTGAACAGAAACGCCTACGGCAGGCAGGTGGACAGCTTCGAGGCGCCGGTAAAGCTCGCCTTCAGCGATGAGCCGTTTCCGGGAGTTTTCATACGTGCCCCGAGGATAGTGGAGCTCCTCAGCGACAAGGTGAAGCCTATTGCGTGGCTCGGCGACAGGGTTGTTGGCGTCGAGCAGGATAACCTCATCGGCCTCGAGTTCCACCCGGAGCTGACGGAGGACACGAGGGTCCACGAGTACTTCCTGCGGAAGGCACTTTGACTTTTAACAAGTTTTCGTTAATTTTAGCCATAAAGCTTTTTAATTTTAACTTTTTCTTGCCAATTAGGTGGTAGCGTGAAAACGGTCGTGTGCCCCTTCTGCGGCTTCGGGTGCAGGCTCCTCGTTGACGAGAAGAGCATGAGGGCCAAACCTTATCCGGGTCAGCCGAACAGGGGGAAGCTCTGCCCCAAAGGCCTCTACTCGCTCGAGTTCGTCCGCTCCCAGGGAAGGCTGAAGAGGCCCCTCAAGAGGGTTGGTTCCGCAATGGTTCCAATCAGCTGGGGGGTTGCGGTAGAGGAGATAGCGAACAAGCTCCTCGAGATTAGGGAGCTCTACGGTCCCGATGCGGTGGCGTTTCTTTCGTCCTCGAAAATCAGCAACGAGGAAAACTACCTCCTCCAGAAGATTGCACGCCTGTTTGGCACGAACAACATAGACAACTGCGCAAGGCTGTGCCACGAAGCGAGCGTTCACGCGCTCAAGCTCGCCGTCGGAACCGGCGCGCAGACGAACCCCTATGAAGACCTTGAGAACTTCAACGCCGTCCTGATATGGGGATATAACCCCGCTGAAACGCACCCCGTCGTTATGAACTATGTCCTCAGGGCCAAGAGGAGAGGGGCTAAGGTAATCGTCGTGGACGTCAGGGAAACGCGGACGATGGCCTTTGCTGATTACAAACTCATAATAAAGCCCGGGACAGACATAGTCCTGGCTAACGCGATGGCGAACGTGATAACCGGGGAGGAGCTCTACGACGAGGAGTTCGTTCGCTCTAGGACGAGCGGTTTTTCAGAGGTCAGGATGGCTGTTATGAAGTACACCCCGGAGTACGCGGAGACCGTAACTGGAATTCCAGCGGAGACGATACGGGAGGTCGCGAGGGCTTTTGCCCTGGCCGGAAGTGGGGCCATAATGTGGGGAATGGGTCTAACCCAGCACGTCTCTGGCGTTGAGAACGTTTTAGCGGTGATAAACCTTGCACTGCTCCTCGGCTACATCGGGGAAAAGGGCGGCCTCTACCCTATGCGCGGGCAGAACAACGTCCAGGGAGCGGCATATATGGGCGCGCTGAGCGAGTTCCTGCCTGGCTACGTTCCTCTCACCGACGAACGCTTTAGAAAGCGAGTCGCCTCGCTCTGGGGCGTTGACGACCTGCCGACCGAGAGGGGGCTCTACCTGACGGAGCTGTGGGATGCCATCGAAAGGAGTGACCTAAAGGCCCTCTATATTGTCGGCGAGAACCCTGCGGTGAGCGAGGCCGACTTTACGCGCGTGAGACGGGCGTTGAGAAAGCTCGACCTCCTCGTCGTTCAGGATGTCTTCATGACGAGAACAGCGCGCTACGCCCACTACGTCCTCCCTGCCTCAGCTTTCTGCGAAAAGGAGGGCTCATACATGAACAGCGAGCGAAGAATCCAGTGGAGCCACAAAGTCTGCGAGCCCTACGCTGACTCAAAGCCCGACTGGGAGATTCTGGCGATGCTCGGCCGGGCGCTCGGGCTTCCGGGCTTCAACTACACCCGAGTTGAGGAGATAACGGTAGAATACTTCCGTCTTTTCCCGGAGCTCGAGGAGAGAAGCGTTGATGAACTCAAGAACGGCGAGGGAATATTCCTGCCGAGGAAGAGGTTGCACACGTGGGAGTTCGCGACGCCCGACGGAAAGGCCCGCTTCATGGCCGTCGAGAGGATTTCACCCTGGGAGGAGCCGAGTGAGGAGTTCCCGCTGATTCTAACGACTGTCAGACTGATAAACCACTACAACACGGGCGAGATGACGCTGAGGAGTCCCTCACTAGTCAAGTTAATGGGCGAACCTAAGGTCATGATCAACGAGAAAGATGCGAAAAGGCTTGGAATCACCGATGGAGACTGGGTGGATATAGAAACGAGGCGCGGGAGAATAAGGATGCGCGCGAAGGTCGGCGGCGTCCCTGAGGGGCTCGTTGCAATCCCCTTCCACTTCAAGGCGAACCGGATTACCAGTCCGGCCCTGAACAAGGCCGGAACGCCCGAGTTCAAGTTCTCGGCGTGTCGGGTTAAGAAAATGAAGGCCCCATGATATGCTCAGCCTTCTTTTGTTACCATGATAACATTTTAGTGTTTTTCTTTCTTGATTGTTATCATGCAAACCGCAAAACTTATATACGAGTTTTTTGTTATCATGATAACGAGGGAACGGCATGGTAAACCTTGACGAACTCAAGGTCAACGCTCAGGAGTACCTTGAGGACGCTGATTATCTCTACAACAAAGGCCACTACAACTCGGCCCTCAACCTCTACTTCAAAGCCCTCGTGGCAATCTGCGACTACATAATCCTCCGCGACACAGGGAAACTCCCGAGGAATCACACTGAGCGCTTTAGGATTCTCGAAGAGAAATATCCTGACATCTATGACATCGTGGACTTCCACTTCAACAACTACCGCAAGGCCTACCTCATGAGGGCTACAAAGGAATGGGTGGAGGTGCTGAAAAATGACGTCCACAACCTCTACTCTCAGCTCTGAGCCCCTTCAATTTTTTACCCTCCAAGGAACACTCCACGAAACAGTCAAAAACTTCGTAGAGAATCATAGTGAGGTCTTCGACGTTGTCCTCTACGGTTCAACTGTCCTCGGGAAAGAGAAACCCAACGACCTCGACCTCATGATACTAACGAGGACGAAACTTCCCGCCTTGGAGCTTAGGAATCTCATCCTCGAACTCAAAAGAGAGCTCTCCAAAATACTCACAAATGCCAAACTCGACATCAGGGCCATGAGCCTTGAAGAGCTCTTCGACCCGAACAACCTCGCAAGCTTGGGGGTCATCATAGAGGGATTTTCTCTCACAAAGAACAAATCAATGGCAGAGCTAATGAATGGGAAAGCATATGCTCTCTTCCGTTTCACCCTTGAAGGCCTTCCGCGGAAGGACAGGGTTCGCTTCCAGTACGCGCTCAAGGGCAGGGACATGAAGAGCGGCCTCCTCAAGGAGCTGAACGGTGAACAGTGGGGGGCTTGGGTAGTTGTCGTTCCAATAGAGCACACTTACCGCTTCAGGGACTTCTTGGAGCTTTGGGGTGTAAAATATGAAGCCTTCACAATCTTAAAAGGAGCCGACTTGTTCTACAAATTTTGACATCAATTAAAACCTGAACGCCCACTCCGGATACTCACCCGTGAGACATGCCAGACAGAGATCTTCCCTGCCAACGGCCCTCTTCAGGCCCTCAACGCTGAGGTAAGCCAGGCTGTCGGCGCCTATTGCTTCCCTAACCTTTTCCACCCCTCCGAAGGCCGCTATGAGCTCGTGCCTCGTGGGGATGTCGATACCCATGTAGCAGGGGTACCTTATCGGCGGCGAGGCGATTCTGACGTGGACTTCCCTCGCGCCGGCCTTCCTGAGCATCGCGACGATTCTCTTCATCGTCGTGCCCCTGACTATGGAATCGTCGACCAGAACGACCCTCTTCCCGGCGATAACTTCCCTAACCGGCGAGAGCTTGAGCTTGACCTTCAGCTCACGGTTGAACTGGCCAGGGGTTATAAAGGTCCTCCCGATGTAGCGGTTCTTTATCAGGCCTTCAGCGTAGGGAATCCCGCTCTCCCGTGAGAAGCCGAGGGCGGCGGCTCTTCCAGAATCGGGAACCGCTATGACAACGTCAGCCTCGGCCGGGCTCTCTCGGGCTAGCTCTACTCCCATCCTGACCCTCGCGCTGTAAACATTTGTCCTGTCCAGGACGCTGTCCGGCCTCGCGAAGTAGATGTACTCGAAAACGCAGTGGTGGTGGCTTTCCCTGGCGAGAACCTTGCTCTCAACGCCGTTTTCCGAGAGGAGGAAGACCTCTCCGGGTTCAACGTCCCTTATTTCTCCGTTCTCAGACTCGTTAACGAATAACCTTAATGCAGAATCCTCGCTCGCGAAATAGTGGCCATCCCCGGTTCCGTAGCTCAGGGGCCTGAAGCCAACGGGGTCCCTCGCCACGAGGATTTTGCCGTCGAAGAGGAGTGCAACGGAGTAGGCACCTTTGACTTCGCCAAAAACGGCTCTCATAGCCTCGAACTCGTCCCCCGTCTCGTGGAGGTGCCAGAGGAAGGAAATCCCGAGCAGTTCGGAGTCAACGGAGTGGCGAAACCTGACGCCGAGCTTTTCATACCTCTCGCGGAGGGGTCTGAAGTTGGTGAGCGTCCCGTTGTGCGCCACCGCGATTCTCATCCCACAGCACTCCGTTTCGAGGGGCTGGGTCTCGTTGAGCGAGCCGGAGGTGGAGTAGCGGACGTGTGCTATTGCGAGGTTTGACTTAATTTTGGCCAAAACCGGTCCCTTAAAAACATCCTGGACAAGACCCGGTCCGGAGACGGTTCTTATTCTATGCCTCCAGACGCTTATTCCCGCGCTCTCCTGTCCGCGGTGCTGGAGAGCGAGCAGGGCGTAGTATGCCTTCTTTGCTGAGTTCTCCGAGAGCGTTGCAAAGATTCCGCACTTCTCTCGCATCGCCACCACCGATTGACGCGTGAAAGTTAATGGCGCTCCATTAAGCTGGTCGAGTTTAGCTGTCCATGCTTAAAAACTTTGCCCAGTTTTTGACAGTAATCAGGCAAAATAACACTTAAAAGCAGGTAAGTTTTACACAAAAATGGTGATTCATGTGGAGGTATACGAGGGTAAGGCCAAGAGGGTAATCCCGCTCGACGATGGAAAGGTCATCCTTGAGTTCAAGGACGATGCCACCGCCTTCGATGGCAAAAAGAAGGCCCGGTTCAAGGGTAAGGGCTGGCTCAACGCCCAGATCAGCGCGGTTCTATTCAAAGTTCTTGAGGAGAACGGAATAAAGACTCACTTCATCGGAATCGCTGGGGACAACAGGCTTATCGTCGAGCGCTTGAAGATGTACCCCCTCGAGGTTGTCGTCAGGAACGTTGTCGCCGGAAGCCTGAAGAAGCGCCTCCCCCTTGAAGAGGGCACGGAGCTTCCTGAGCCGATAGTTGAGCTCTACTACAAGGACGACGGCCTCGGCGACCCGATGATTAACCATTACCACGCCAAGGTTCTGGGGGTAAGCGAGGAGGAAGTCAGGGAAATGGAGAGAATTGCCCTCAAGGTCAACGAGGTTCTCAGGAAGTATTTCACCGAGCGCGGGATAATCCTCGTGGACTTCAAGCTCGAGTTTGGGAAGAATGAGAGGGGAGAGATAGTCCTCGGGGACGAGATTAGCCCGGACACCTGCCGATTCTGGGACGCAGAAACGAAGGAGAGCCTTGACAAGGATGTCTTCCGCTTTGACAAAGGTGACCTGATTTCAGCTTATGAGAAGCTCTACGAGAGGCTTACCGGTGAATCTCCGACTCATAGATGATTAGCACCGTGTAGCAACCTTTCTCGTCCTCTTCTATTTCTATCCTCCTCAGCCAGATTCCATAAGTTTTAACGGCCTCCTCGACAACCCCCGGTAGCTCCTCAAGGAAGGCCTTTCTCCTCACGGTAAGCTCCATACCAACACCTGAAAAACAAAAGGCCGGGGAGATTAAAGCTTTATCCCGTAGTTCTCGACCCTTATTCCGGGCTCCTTTGTAACCCTTCCGAGCTCAAAGCTCTCATAATACTTGTTGAGAATCCCCAGAGCCTCCTCCTTCTCCTCCGGGGGAACAATCGCGACGAAGCCCACACCCATGTTGAAGACCCTGAACATCTCCTCCAGCGGAACGCCGTTCTCGTGGATTAGCTTGAATATTCCCTCTATTGGAGGCATCTCAAGGGAGAAGCCGTAGTTCGTGAGGCGCTTGAGGTTGATCAGTCCTCCCCCGGTTATGTGGGCCAGCCCATGAACCTCTACCCTTTCGAGCAGTTCAAGAACCGCCCTCACGTAAATCCTCGTTGGTTCCAAAAGCCACTCCCAGAGTTTTCTTCCCTCGTACTCGTAGTCGAGGCCGTACTTCGGGATTAGGAGCTTCCTCGCGAGGGTCAGGCCGTTGGAGTGGATTCCCGAGCTCGAAATTCCTATTACAGCGTCATCGGGCCTCATCTCCTCGCCGGTGATTACCTTCCCCTTCTCGACGATTCCGATGGCAGTTCCTGCCAAATCGAAGCCGTTTATGAGGTCAGGCATCACAGCCGTTTCCCCGCCCACTATCGCTATCCCCGCCTTTTCCGCTCCAGCGTAGAGGCCTTTCGCTATCTCGGCAAATATTTTCTCATCCGGCTCGCGAACGGCGAGGTAGTCAACGAGGGCTATAGGCTCAGCCCCAACGCAGAGCAGGTCGTTCACGTTCATCGCTATCATGTCTATCCCTATCGTGTTGAACTTGCCAACCGCCTCAGCGACGAGAACCTTCGTTCCGACGCCGTCTGTCGTCATAGCGAGGTAAAAGTTCCCAAAGTCGAGGAGCGCAGAGTAGTGGCCGAGGTTTTCTGCAGGCTCCCCGGGCTTTCCCCTCCTGAACTTGAACGTCTCCCTCGCAAGGCCTATGATGTTTTTCAAAGCTCTGACAGTTTTCTCATCGTCCACTCCGGCCTGGGCATAGGTCAGCATGAGCACCACCTGTGGGAGTTCGTGAGTGGGCTTAAAAGGTTTGCCATTTTCCTGCTAAAAAATCCTTAAATATTCGAAGCTTTTAACACTAAAACGTCAAACACTGTGACGTTTGAGGTGGTGCGGATGAGTAAGCCCCGCGATGAGCTCGGAACGGCTATGACGGATTCTGCACAGAAGATACTCCTTCTTGGGAGTGGAGAACTCGGAAAGGAGATAGCGATTGAGGCTCAGAGGCTCGGCGTCGAGGTTGTGGCTGTCGATAGATACGCCAACGCCCCGGCCATGCAGGTTGCCCACCGCTCCTACGTCGGCGACATGCGTAATGCGGACTTCCTCTTCTCCGTCGTCGAGAGGGAGAAGCCCGATGCGATAATCCCCGAGATTGAGGCGATTAACCTCGACGCCCTCTTCGAGCTTGAGAAGGACGGCTACTTCGTGGTTCCGAACGCGAGAGCGACCTGGATAGCAATGCACCGCGAGAGGACGAGAGAAACCCTAGCGAAGGAGGCTAAGGTTCCTACCTCACGCTACGCCTACGCGACCACGCTCGATGAGCTCTACGAGGCCTGCGAGAGGATAGGCTATCCCTGCCATACCAAGGCGATAATGAGCTCCTCGGGTAAGGGTTCGTACTTCGTTGAAGGCCCGGAAGACATCCCCAAGGCATGGGAAGTCGCTAAAAAGAAAGCCCGCGGTAGCGCTGACAAGATAATCGTTGAGGAGCACATAGACTTCGACGTTGAGATAACCGAGCTGGCGGTGAGGCACTACGACGAGAACGGCGAGGTGGTTACTACCTTCCCGAAGCCCGTCGGCCACTACCAGATTGACGGCGACTATCACGCTAGTTGGCAGCCAGCAGAGATAAGCGAAAAGGCCGAGCGCGAGGTTTACAGGATAGCGAAGCGCATCACCGATGTCCTCGGCGGTCTCGGACTGTTCGGTGTAGAGATGTTCGTGAAGGGGGACAAGGTCTGGGCCAACGAGGTCTCGCCGAGGCCTCACGACACGGGGATGGTGACTTTAGCTTCTCACCCAACCGGATTCTCCGAGTTCGGACTTCACCTCAGGGCCGTCCTCGGTCTGCCGATTCCGGGTGAGTGGGTAAACGGCTATCGTCTGTTCCCGCTCCTGACTCCAGCGGCAACGCACGTTATCAAGGCCAACGTCTCGGGCTACTCGCCGAGGTTCCGCGGACTGTCTAAAGCCTTAGGCGTCCCGAACGCTACCGTTAGGCTCTTTGGAAAGCCAGAGGCTTACCCTGGCAGGAGGCTCGGCGTTGCCATAGCCTGGGACAGGAACGTTGAGGAAGCTAAGAGAAAGGCCGAGATGGTTGCCCACATGATAGAGCTCAGAACTCGCTCCTCGGACTGGCACGGGCAAGATTACGAGAAGAGAAAACATTTAATGGGGTGAGATCATCCAAAGATGCTCGGTCCGAAGAGGTGCAGGAACACTTCAAAGGCTATGAGCACGAGGACTATCGCGATGACACCCTTTGGACTGACTTTAATCGCCCTTGTGTCCTCATCGAAGAATCTCATGAGTCCTGCGCCGGTTGGGGGAAGGGTCGTCTTGTCCTTTGCCATCTTTTATCACCTTCCTTCATTTGGTGAAACGATTAAAAAGCTTTGCCCCGCGGCTCGTTTTTAAGTTTTTTCACTAAAGTTTATTAACGTTCACGCCCATCCCTATGCGGTGGGGAGCATGGACTACGGCAGTCTAAGTCCGAGGATGAAAAGGGTCTACACACAGGTTCGTTACCTTGACGATTACCACTGGAACATACGTGATGATGCCATAGAGGGAATTCACAAGAAGAGCGGGATAAGGGTTCTCATACTCGCCGCCGACAACAGAGAACACGCCCTGAAAATTGCCGATGGCTTAAACGAGAGGGGCATCGTGATCATAGCGGTTCCTGAGAAGGGTGTCTTCGCGGTTCACAATGGGGCCTTCGTCATGACGTACAAGTACGCGAGGGCAACTCTGAGTGATATACATGACCACATCGTCTGGAGCGGTTTCAAAGTCGTCGAAAACGGAAACTCCCTCAAGCAGGAGGACGTCTATGAGTACCTCGGCGGCAGGCTCATTGAGCACATAAAGGAGAACGCTGTAATCGGCCAGGATTATGTTTTCTGGCAGTTTTACAGGTGCGAAAAGTGCGGTAAGTACGTTGATATCGACAACCTTGAGTCTCATCTCAGGGGTCACGGAATAAAGCTCCACGAGAAAAGTGAGGAGAGGTACGAGATCTTTGAGATAAACTTCCGCGATGGTAAGGTGTACGATAAGTTCGGGGAGGAGGTTCCCCTATCAAAGTTCAGCGACGAGGCGAAAGACTTCCTCCGGGAGTCGATGGAGGGGAAGTAGTCACTCCTTTGGATTTTTCTCTGCTTTCTTCAGGCTTTTTAGTGGTGTGAACTCCCTCAGCACGAGCTTCCATTCCTGTTCCCTCAGGGTTTCAGGGTTCGCAACGAGGACGAGGGTACCACCGTTGGACAGCACGAAGTCCCTCACCGAAAGCAGGAATTTAAATGCCACTTGGAAGCCAACCTCTACCACAAGGTACTCAAAGGCGTCAACGTAAACTATCCGGTAGCCCCTCTCGATCTCCCTGATGATCAGGTCTTGGAGTATGCCCAGCTTTGCTGGCGAGATCGCTATTACCTTGGGGTTATCGGAGACCTGCCCCTCCTTCGCCTTCGTTATCCAGAACACCATTGAAGCGGGTGTAAACTTTCCAGCAATTTCGACCGGTGAAAGTCTCGTAACGGCTATCATGTCGTTCTCAAAGAAATTAGGAAGGATTTTCTGGACTTCCTTCCTGTCTCTGGCGAGGTACGCTCCTTGGACAATCTCGGGAGCTTTGGTTTTCTTAATTGGCTCAGACAGTGGATAGAACACGAATGTAAAGGCTCCTATGGCCGCAAGAAGCCTTCCAACTGCCGCAAGGAAGAAGGCAATGGTGGAGTACCACTCAACGGGCCTCCCGATGGGATACGTCAGGTTCAGCAGGCCCACTGTGCAGAGGCCAATCGGAAAGAGTCTGTCGAGAAGTCTTCTGGAAATAACGTGGTTCCAGAGAACGTAACTGACGTATATCAGGGATGCCCCAAGGAGGAGGGAAGGAAAGCTGGCCTTGACCGCGAAGTTGCTTCCAAAGAAGTTTATCGCGAGGAGGAAGAGCCAGACGTAGGAGGCAATGAGGAGGAGGGAGAGGTAAACCACGTGATTAAAGTTCGTTTTTTCGTACCTGAGGTGCAGCGTCCCCCATATAGTTAGCAGGGCTATGTAGAAGTCGGGCACTTTGGAGGCGACATCGTAAGCGGGCTGGGGAATCTCTATTCCGAGGGGGGTGAGTATGTACGTCTCTATGTCGAGGGCCCCGATGAAAAGTGCCGCCGCGAGGAGGGCCCAGCCCTTGTCCCGGGTTTTGTAGGCCTTCCATGCGACCGTTCCGAAGAGCACCCACCTTGAAAGGAAGTTCAGGAGAGGGATGAACTCGGACATCATCTCACCCTTTTCTCGACCTTTTCCTGCCTGAGGAGAACCATCGTTCCAGGGGGAACGTTCCTATCGACGACGACCCCGGGCCCTATGAGGGAGTGACTCCCTATCTTCCTGCCGGGGTAGATGCTGACGTTTATTCCAGTCTTCACCCCGTGCCCGATTATGGCCCCGAGCTTGTGTCTGCCGCTGTCCTCTAGTTTGCCCTTGATCTCGACCTTGATGTTAGTCCTGTCGTGCCTCAGGTTGGCGGTTATCGTCCCCGCCCCGAGGTTAACGTTCTCCCCGATTATCGAGTCGCCGACGTAGTTGAGGTGGGGTGCGTTGCTGTTGTCCATTATGATGGAGTTTTTGACTTCAACGGCGTTACCAATGTGGCAGTTGTCACCTATGCTCGTGTAGGGTCTTATGAAGCAGTTAGGCCCTACCCGGGAGTTCCTCCCGATCTTTACTGGGCCGATTATGTAGGCCCCGCTCCTGACGACGGTTCCCTCCCCTATTTCAACTGGCGGGATTATCGTGGCCCCCTCCTCAACAGTGCCCCGTATCTCGTGCCTGAGTTTGGTTTTTAGGAGATACTCATTGAGCTCGAGAAGGTTCCAAGGCCGTCCAATGTCGTTCCAATAGTCAGAATAAACGGCGTAGGCGACCTTCTTGCCTGCCTTGATCATAAGGTTGATCGTGTCCGTTATCTCGTACTCCCCCCGCTCGCTGAGGGGAGTCTCCCCGATGAACTCAAAAACATCCGGCCTGAAGAGATATATCCCGAGGTTCGCGTAGCCGGGAACCTTTCCGGGCTTTTCAAGAATCCCCACTACCCTGCCCTCTTTCACCTCGACTTTGCCGAAGTGGCTCAGATCCTCGAAGTGCTTGAGAACGAGCGCCGCGTCTGCTTTCTCCCTCCTGAATGCGGATACGAGCTCTTTTATGGCCTCAACCTCGAAGTAGATGTCGCCGTTCGCCACTATGAACTCCTCGTCCCCAACGTGTTCCCTCGCGGATTCCACTGCCTTGGCGGTTCCTTCACCCGGGCGCTGCTCAACGTAGGTTACCGGCTTTCCTCCGAACTCGTCTCCAAGGGTCTCAATGATCTTTTCCTTCTCGTAGCGGACCACTATTATGAACTCGTCCACGAAGGGATAAAGGTTCTCCATCACATACTCTATTATCGGTCTGTTCGCGACCTTGAGGATGACCTTTGGCCGGTCATCGGTGAGGGGTTTGAGTCTCTCCCCCTTTCCAGCCGCGAGTACAACAGCCTTCAAATTAACACCCCCATCAGGTACAGTATAACCCCAACGACGCCGTAAAAGGCTAGGAAAGTTCTGCTTTCAAGCCTTTCGGTCAGTTTAAAGAGGAGCCAGACCAGGAGGAACGTCACGAAGAACGATGACGCGAAGGTGAGGGGTCCGAGCCACTTCGGTCTCGGCTGACACTGGCCGGCCCTGATGATCTCGACGACTAGGTAAGCAGGTGCAACCTGGAGCGAGAACCTCAGGATTCTCTTTGCATCGTAGCCAGAAAGAGCCAGTGCCAGAGCGCTCATTCCCCCCCTCGGTAGGCTGAATAGGATAGCCAGGGCATGAGCGATTCCAACGGAGACTGCGTCCACCGGCGTTGGTTCCTCCTCAAAGGTTTTTCTCAGCCCCTCCAGCGGTTTGAAGCCGTAGGCAATCGCGGGGAGGAGGGCGACGATAATCCCAGCGATTGCCAGTTCCACTTTTCCTCCGGATAACCTGGGAAGGAACCCAAGCACGAGGGTCAGTGTCGTTGCAAGGATAGCGTACCTGAGTTGAGCCGGGCTAAAGCCCTTGAGCGCCATAATGGGCTCCTTTGACAGGAGTTCCCTGAAGTAAAAGAGCAGAGCGACCAGAGCTCCAGCGTAGGCGGGAACGAGCAGGTTTACGTCCATGGAAAAAACTACTGCAGAGGCGGGGAAGAGGACTATCAGTGCCGTCAGGAGGCCCGTGAGGAGGGCAATGATGAAGCCGAGCATGAGGATCAGAGTATGTACCCCCCCTCAGGAGATAAATCTTTCCCTTGACCTGCGATAGGTTTTTATATTTTCGCACCATTTTGGTTTTTAGAGAGCACCAGATGGGGGTGAAAATATGGGGCTTGGGGTGATAGTTGACAAACTTAACAGGTACGAAGGCCTCTTCGAAAAGCTCGGCCTTCTTCTCGTTGCGGTGTTCTTCCTGCTGGTGATAGCCGGCTTCACCGACTTGTCCCACGTCGGGAAGCTGATGAGTCTCGTGTTGCTCTTCCTCGTTGCCATGTCTTCCCTCGTTGGGGTTGTGCTCTACCGCTCGCTCGATTGAATACCTTTTTAAGGCCCCTCCCCAACCTTTTCTCCGCGAGATTGGGGAGGGGTGAGAATGAAGAATCCGTTTGAGAAGATGCCGACGGTTCTTACCGCTGACGAGCTCATCGACAAGGCCTTCAGGAGGGCCGAAAGGGCTGCCTCTGCCTACAACCCGCCCGGCGGGAAGGTCGCGAAGGCGAGACAGCGAGAAGAACTCCGCGTTAGAACGGTTTCGAACGTCGTTCGCGACAACCTCAGGAAGATACTCGACAGAACGCCCGGCGTCTCAACGCTCCCGAAGTTCTATCAGGAGCTCGTTGACACGCTCGTCGATAGGGATCAGTTCCACCGCTCGCTGGCCAGGGTGAACTGGGCGATAAAGACCATCAGGAACCTCGAGCAACGCTACGTCGAGAAGATACGCTACGAGCGCGACCCGAAGGGGATAGCCAAGCTTAGAAGGGCCTTCTACGGCCGTGTTGCAGACATACTCCACGAGATTGACGACGATTTGCGCTATCTGAATCAGGCCAGAAACGTTCTCAAGGAGTTGCCGGTCGTCGATTTGGAGCTCCCGACGGTGGTCATAGCCGGCCATCCCAACGTTGGCAAGAGCACGCTTTTGAGGGCTTTAACCAACGCGAAGCCCGAGGTGGCGAGCTATCCATTCACGACGAAGGGCATAAACGTCGGCCAGTTCGAGGAGCACTACCTCCGATACCAGGTCATAGACACGCCAGGTCTGCTCGACAGACCGCTCAGTGAGAGGAACGAGGTTGAGAAACAGGCGATACTCGCTTTGAAGCACCTTGGAGACGTCATCGTCTACATCTTCGACCCGAGCGAGTACTGCGGCTTCCCAATCGAAGAGCAAATGCACCTCTTCGAGGAGATACTGAACGAGTTCGGCGAGTTCCCGTTCATCGTGGCCATCAACAAAGTCGACATTGCAGACGACGAAAAGGTCAGGACGGTTGAAGAGTTCGTCAGGGCTAAGGGGCTTGAGCCCGTCAAGATTTCCGCCCTAACTGGGGAAGGCCTTGACGAGCTCAAGAAGAGGGTAATAGCGGTCGTCGAGCCGAAGGCGAGGGAGCTGGCAAAGAAGATTATGGAAAGGGAGCTCTCGAAGTTCAGGGAGGGGGTTTGAGGTAGGGCGTGCGCTTTCAACATTTATCGTTAACACAGCAAACCCTGAAGACTTTACGCTACCGTTAACTTTTTGAGGTTTATGGTCTTAACGGTACAATACTGTTTTCTTCAATCCCCCACAAGACCGCACTCAGAACAAGACCAAAAGGCAAATTAGAAAAGAGTTCAGGCGTTCTCCTCCTTGAGGAGAACCGCGTTAACAACTCCGTCCTGGCCGGGCCTGCTGGTGACCACAGCCTTGCCGATCTCGGTCTCGATTATCGCTCCCTTGGTGATGATGTTTCTCCTCGCGTACTGCCTGTTGGCCGGGTTCTCGACGACGTTGAGTATCTTGACCTTCCTGCCCTTTCCACCCTCGAAGACGTTCGCGTAGAGAGCCTCTACGAGGCGAACCTTCCTGTTTCCACCGTAGGTTCTGATTATCTTCCTCTTTTCCCTTTCCTCAGCAACGCGAGTGTTAGCTGGCTCTCTTCCGAGCTCCCTCTTCCTCTTCTTCCGGGCGAGGACAATCCTCCCACCCGAAGGCTTTTTGAGTGACCTTCCCTGCCAGATAGCCATTTTTCTCACCCCAGATGATCCTGAGTTAGACCTAACGCCACTTTGAAGGGTGCGTTTATAAGCTTTTCTTACGGGGAGCCTTTATAAATCCTCCCGCCTACTTGAAGCGGCCTATGAGGACGCCTCCCGACTCTGAGGTGTGATGAGTGGACGGCTGGCCGAGGCGGTGAAGATGCTCTTCGTTATCAGGCCCGGAAGGAAGAAGAACGAGCTTGAGGCATTTTTCATCGAGAACGAGCCCGAGAAGCTGAGTGAAATGAGGAACCTGAAGGCAGAGAGGATATTCCGCCTCATAATGCGGGAGGGAAGGCTCTTCAAGGTTCTGGAAGGAAGCCAGTACCGCAACCCGAAGGAGATTGAAAAGCTCCTCCGCCAGGCGAGAATCGTTCTCGTCAACGCGGACGAGTGGGAGGACTACTTCAGGAGGAGGCTCCAGAACAAAAGGGTGGAAAAGGCCGAGCTGTGCCGTCTCTGCCTCCTTGAGGGTAGGATAACAGTCTTAACGCCCGGCAACAGGATAAAGTACCGCAACGAGTACATCTGCGAGCGCTGTGCGGAGGACGAGCTGAAGAGGGAGCTCCGCTTTAGGTTCAACAGCATAGCGATGTTCGACCAGGCGAAAAAGCTCCTCGACAGGTTTAGGGACCTCGATAAAGTGCTCTACGCCTTCGACCCGCGCTTTGACCCGACGAAGCACCCGGAAGTTACCAAATGGGATGAGCTGAAGGCCAAGCACATCAAGGTTGAAAAAATCCGCGTTGACGAGCTCTCACTCCCGGAGAAGTTCAAGGAGGTTCTGAAGGCTGAGGGGGTAAAGGAGCTCCTCCCCGTTCAGAGTTTGGCCGTTAAGAACGGCCTCCTTGAGGGGGAGAACTTACTCGTCGTTTCCGCAACGGCGAGCGGTAAAACGCTGATCGGCGAATTAGCTGGAGTTCCCAAGGCTATGAGTGGGAAAAAGCTCCTCTTTCTGGTTCCTCTCGTCGCTCTTGCCAATCAGAAGTACGAGGACTTTAAGAGAAGGTATTCAAAGCTCGGCCTCCGCGTTGCCATTCGCGTTGGAATGAGCCGGATTAAGACGAGGGACGAGCTGGTAGTCGTTGACACCGGGATTGACGCCGACATCATCGTGGGAACCTACGAGGGAATAGACTACCTCCTCCGCGCCGGAAGGAAGATAGGAAACGTCGGGACGATTGTGGTAGACGAGATACACACGCTCGACGATGAGGAGCGCGGGCCGAGGCTCGACGGACTAATAGCGAGGCTGAGGAGACTTTACCCAAAGGCCCAGTTCATAGGCCTGAGCGCGACCGTTGGGAACCCCGAGGAGCTGGCCAAGGAGCTCGGCCTCAAGCTGGTGCTCTACGACGAGAGGCCGGTTGACCTGGAAAGGCACATCATCATAGCGCGCAACGAGTCCGAGAAGTGGCGCCACATAGCCAACCTCTGCAGGGCCGAGGCGATGAGAAAGTCGAGACAGGGCTACAGGGGGCAGACGATAGTCTTCACGTTCTCAAGGAAGCGGACGCATGAACTTTCCGCATATCTAACAAGCAAGGGCCTTCGAGCGAAACCCTACCACTCCGGTTTGCCCTACAAACAGAGAAAGCTCACGGAGATGGAATTTCTGGCTCAGAGGCTTGATGTAGTCGTTACAACCGCTGCCCTTGGAGCGGGCGTTGACTTTCCAGCAAGCCAGGTCATCTTCGAGAGCCTCGCGATGGGCAACAAGTGGCTCAGCGTTAGGGAGTTCCATCAGATGCTCGGAAGGGCCGGAAGGCCCCTCTACCACGAGAAGGGCAAGGTCTACCTCATAGTCGAGCCCGGGAGAAAGTACTCGGCCCAGATGGAGGGCACCGAGGAGGAGGTTGCCTTCAAGCTCCTGACCGCTCCGATAGAGCCCGTAACTGTGGAATGGAGCGACGAGCTTGAGCAGGACAACGTCTTGGCTCACTCCTGTGTCTTCAATCGGCTTGACGTCATTGAGGAGGTTCAGGAGCGTTGCTTGGGGGCCAACCAGAGCGCCGAGAAGGTCTTGGAAAAGCTTGAGGAGTTTGAGCTCGTGAGGCTCAAAAAGCCCTTCGTCGAGGTCACGCCCTACGGGCGAGCGGTCAGCATGAGCTTCCTCCTTCCGAAGGAGGCCGAGTTCATAAGAAAGAGCCTCCGCGAAAAGCCCGCTCGCTGGATTGCGCTCAAGCTTCACCCCTTCGAGAACCTTTACCTGAGCGGAACGCTCCAGCGGGAGCTTGAGGGGGCTGTGAGAGGAAGGCTCAGCGCCAACGTCTTCTCGCCGAGCTTTGCTTCCATCTTGGAAGAGCTTGAGAAGGTTATTCCAGAGCTCAGTCCGAACGCGGCCGAGAGGCTGTTCACGATTTATCAGGAGTTCTTCATGTGTGGTGAAGAAGACTGCACCGAGTACGCGATGGAGCGCGTTGGAAACCTGATAATCGAGCTCCGCAGGAGCGGGAAGCACCCGACCCAGATAGCGGAGCACTTCAGGAAGGTCTACGGCCTAATCGTTTACCCCGGAGACGTCTTCACGTGGCTCGACGGCATCGTCAGGAAGCTCGAAGCGATAGAGAGAATCGCAAGGGTCTTCCGCGTGAGGAAAGCCGAGGAAGATGCTAAGCTCCTGAGAAAGGAGATAGAAGAGGGCAGGACTCTCAGTGATCAAGATAAAAGGGAGAGAGAAAGCGTCAGATCTGGAGCACCATCTGTGCCGGGTCCCTTATTGCGGGACCGAGGCCGAGGACGTAAATCGCCAGGTACCAGAAACGCCTCTCCTCCTCGTCGGGGACGAGGTATTTGAGGCCGTAGTAGACGGCGATGAGGATTACCGTTATCCAGGGGTAGTATATGTAGGCCCCGAACCATTGGACGAGATGGTGCTCAATCCAGTGCACCTCTCTGTAACCGTAATAGTGCAGGCCAACGACGGTGGAGCCCATGTCGTAGTAGTGGGCGAGGACGGCATAGAGATAGAGCTTATCAAAGGGCCTCCACTTGTAGAATGCAAGTACTATGGCCCATGAAATCAGGGTATGGATCATCGTGAGCTCATACGGTTTCCAGTTCTTGGCGTGGGTGATGAGGAGATAGTTTGCCCAGAGGGCCAAGATCGTTCCCCATACTATCGTTATTTTTGGATAAGTCTTCAGCTTGGCGTCGGCGACGAGGGCCGGAACTATTAGGAAGAACGCCGTGAAGAATATGCCCGGCGTCAGGAGGAGGGGATGTTGGGGAAGCACCCCCCCATCAACGAGTGCCCTGAGGGTTGCACCAAAGACCACCATCGGCGTCACGGCCCAGAAGAGCCTCTCATCAACCTTGATTTTTAATGGTTTGATTATGTAACGGTACGAGTAGACTACACCGAGCCCGAAGAGCAGTGCGTAGACAAGGGTGTTGATGGGATTGTAGCCGCTTCTCGTGAACATCGGTTCCCAGAAGTACTGATTGAAGAATTTCCATACAGCTTCCAGCATCATCACCACCGGTCCCACTACACGAACTGGTTAATAAGCTTTGAGATCACTCAAGACAAGTTTTTAAGGAATTAGGCCTTACTGTTCTCAGGGTGTGTATTATGGAGGCAGTGACGAATTCCGGATCTAATAGCGAAACCGTCGATATCAGTACTGAAAGGACTCTTGGACTAATAGGCTCAGTCCTAGGTCTCGCGAGTATAGTGCGCACATCTGTGAGCGGCCTTTTAGCACTTATTGGAGCTGTCCTTATCCTTGTAGCATTGTATGGAATAGGAAACAAGCTCGAAGACGAGAGACCCTTCAACTACTATCTCAAAGCAATAATTGTGATCTTTGTTCTCATTATGGTAGGGGTGATAGTCATAGCGGCGGCTCTTGTTGTATCCTCTGGTTCTACGAGCTCGATGGAAAACGAGTTCATAATGTCGCCAGGATCTGACATAACCATAATTGAGGAGGAATCTCCCCATCTAACCGGCGAAGGGATTGTTCTCCTAGTAATCGGTGCTGGAATTATCATAGCCGGCCTCATCGCAGGTGGCTACTTCCAGAAAAAAGCCTGGGAAGCAATGTACGAGCTAACGGGGGTTGAGGCGTTTCAAAACGCGGCAAAATTTCTGTGGTGGGGTGTTCTGACAATCATAATACTTATTGGGGCAATTCTGTTGCTTATCTCTGCAATCTTTCAGATAATAGCCTTCGCAAATCTCCCCAAAAGGCTCTCCAAACGGTCAACGCCACCAGCTCCAACGCCCGTGGAGGAGTTGAGCTGGTGATCTTTAATTTTTTGAACCGTAAAGTTTATAAATGCATCCCGGTAGGTGTTATCGGCACGGCGGCCATAGCGGCGGGGTTACACCCGGTCTCGTTTCGACCCCGGAAGTTAAGCCCGCCAGCGTTCCCGGGTGTACTGCCCTCCGAGAGGGGGCGGGAAACCGGGAACGCCGCCGGCCACTCAAACGCCCGGGTGGTGTAGCCCGGCCTATCATACGGGACTGTCACTCCCGTGACCCGGGTTCAAATCCCGGCCCGGGCGCCAAAACTCTTTCTAAGAGAGCTTTTACATGTTAGGAGCCTTACTTTTGGAATGTTGATTGAGTGTTCTGATTATAAATAACGTCAGAAAACTTTAGATGGATGTTTGAACAACGGTGGGAGCTGCACCGGAACTTCCCTTGGATTCTAGAGATGACAGATAAAGGAACTCCCTTTATTCACATGGATGCAGAACCAAGACGTGTACTGTTTAAGCACAATCAATACTTGAGTTGATACCTTAAGTTCTTCTATTCGCATTTTTGCTGTTATTAATATAGCATACAAGCTGAAACAGGCCAAGCTTGGGCTATTAAAAAGCTGGGGAGATAAGTGAGAGATAACCAAAAAATTTATTACTCTGTTTGATTGGCAGATAACAAGTATGGTCAGGAAAGAGCATAGAATGTTTGTCTTAATCACCTTTGTATTTACACTGTTCATTATGCTTTTCTCGGTACTTAGATTTGAAACTCTGTCAAAATACGGCATTCACGACATTGACTTGCAGATTTTCTCCGAAAGCCTCCAAACAACCCTAACTGGACAGGGCTTCTTTTTCAATGAATGGGAGTGGCAACACTGGAGAGCGTGGAGTCATTTTGGAACACATAACTCTCCAATCCTCTTTCTGCTGCTCCTCCCCTATGCCCTTGTACCCAGCCAGTATACGTTGATACTGCTCCAGGATCTAATGGTAACAATCAGTGCCATTGTGCTTTTCAAATTCGCTGGGTACATACTAAATGATGAAAAGAAAGCTCTGATAGTTTCAGTGGCATTTCTCATGAATCCAATTACCCATGGAATAGTCCGCTACGACTTTAGGCCGGACGTGCTCGCGATGCCGTTCATGTTCCTCTTCGCTTACTGTGTGGCAAAAAACGACACGAAAAAAAGTGTATTGGCTGCTCTGTTTGTTGTTTCTGTTAAGGAGGATGCGGGCCTATTTCTCATTGCGTACTCAATGTTTGAAATACTCTCAAAGCGTGGTTTTGCGATCAGAACATGGCTCGAGGAAAAGAGAGCGGTGGGCTTTGCACTCTTGGGGCTGTCTTGGATACTTATTAGCATTTTCCTCATAATTCCGCATTTCAACACAAGTCATAGGTACATCTACTTTATATTATACAAACCGGAGATAGGCAAAAGAGCGTTTATCTTTGCTGTGGCGCTTGCGAAGCTGGTAGTTTTGTTCCTCAGCGTGGCATTTGTTCCTTTAAGACGGCCTGCTTACTGGCTACCTCTGGTATTCCTGTGGTCGGAAAATGCTTTTTCAAGCAGGTTGGAGCAGGCGGCAATTGGCTTTCAATATGACTACCAACTTCTTCCAATGGCGTTTATTGTATTGGTGTATGCCCTCAAAGAATATGGGTCAGCGAATCCAAAGAAACTTTTACTGTTCTCATTTATCTCTGCACTCATCTTTTCGCCGATGGTCGGGGTTATCGATGCCTACCCAGTCACACTTGGAATCTCCTTTTGGAAGTACATAAAACTATTTTGGGGAAGAGGACTTTAGCTTGTCACGATGTTAGCGAGGACAGTTTTTAGGTAGTTTAATCACGATTGCGGCTCTACCAACACGCTCAAAATTCAAAATATCAGTATAAACATATAACCAGTGGCACCTAGAATAACCCCACAGGAGGAAGCCAAGAATGCTAGAAGACCCTTAGAAGACTATTTTAAGAATGGCGGGCCCGGCGGGATTCGAACCCGCGACCTCCGGCTTAGAAGGCTACTCCTTTAACGAATTGTGGGCCTCTGAGAGGAGCAATTTCGTGGAATGGCTCTCTGCAGAGGTAAGAGAAGAAACAAAGAAAGACTACGTGAGATCGCTCGACCGGTTCTTTGGTCGGCACGTGATAAAAACGCTCGGAGACCTTGAGAAGGCCCTCCGTGCTGAAGGGCAAAAGCGTAATCTCGCCAAAGCGATCAGGAAGTTCTCAAAATACCTCCTCGAGCTCGGCATAATTGAACAGAGCACTTATGAAAAGATAAAGGCAGTCGTGAAACTCAAGCAGACCGGGGTCAGGGACGTATTCATAAGCGATGAGGAAGTCATGACGGCTTATCTTGAAGTCCGCAAGCGCGGAAAACCTGCAGAGACGCTTTTCCTGCTCGTGGCTTTTTCAGGAATTCGCCTCAAACAGGCCGTCGAGCTTCTAAAGACCTATGATTACACAAAACTTCAGATAATCAGCGAGAAAGCGGCAAGATATCCGATGTTCTCTATATCCAAGGGCAAGAAAAGGGCCTTTTGGGCCTATGGGCCACGAGAGTTCTTCGAAGAGCTCGAGCCGTGGGAAGTGAAGTATAACACTGCAAAGGACCTCGTGAGCTATGGTCGTGTCTCAGCGAACACCATTCGCAAGTGGCACTACACTTTCCTGATTCGCCAGGGCGTTCCTGCAGACATAGCTGATTTTATTCAGGGGCGCGCAAGCCAGCGCGTTGGGGCAACTCACTACCTGAACAAGACCCTCCTCGCCGACGAGTGGTATTCTGCGGTTGTGGGTGAGCTAAAGAAGGTTCTGGAGGGTTCAAAATGATGAAGTGGAAGGAGCTCCCGCGCTTTCTCACTTTAGTCATTGCAGTGCTCGTCGGATTTGGGGTTCAGGCTCGCTTGGTACAGATAGGTCATCAGGAGTTCATTTATGGCTATGTGCTTGGTGCTCTTGTTTACCAGACTCTCAGCGACCCGCAATGGCTCAGAAAAATTACTGAACCAGACGAATTCGTTAGCTTGATGATGTGGGTGTTCTTTCCTTTCGTGGCCACGTTTGGAGCGATATGGAGGATGATCTTTGTTGAAAGCTGAAGGGAGGTGAGCGGAGGATGGCCCGGGAAAAGTTGAATGGTACCGGTGCTTTTGTATGGGCTTTTAGCATTGATAGGGAAACACATCGCATGATTAAAGAGCTCTCTAAGAGCCTTGGTCTTAACAATGACTCGGCTGTTGTCAGGATGGCAGTAAGAAGGCTCTACAAGGAGATAAAGGCTTGAGTTCCTTCAATCTTTTATAATTGCTATAAACTCGCTATAAAGCCCCTTTCTAATATTCTTAAATATCTTTGCCGTACTCTCTATTTTGGGACACCTTGGGCCTTCCTCCGCTCAAATCAGTTCTGTAAAATCATCATTGCCTGCACGGAGGCGGTAGTATGGACTCGCTTGAGAAGCTCGAAAGAGAGGTTGAGTTCTGGAGCAAGTACAATTCTCAGCTTTCAGAGATGCTCGAAGGACTCCAGAAGGAGAAAGCCCGCGCAGTGAGGATCCTTCAGCAGAAGCGGACCGAGCTCGCGAGGCTGAAGCAGGTCAGAATGGCAAAAGCCCGAAAGGTGACGGCAGTATGAGGTCAAAAAGCCTCGCTCAGCTGGTTCTCTTCATCCTCATCGCAGCATTCTGGTACAAGATTGCATGGCCAGTGATGACGAAGGAGGCTCTCGCACTAGGCGCGGTCGGTGGGCTGTTGATTCATTGGGCTTTCACGAACAAGGGGAGCAGGGCAGTAGCACTCATCGAGCCTGGTACGTCAGGCTGGAGGGTCATGATGTATGATATGATGTTCGTCAGCTTCTTGACGGCATTGGCTCAGCAGGCTGGAGATGTCAGCGCTCTTCTCGACGCGCTCAAGACCTCGGTGCAGAACCTCGCGCTTCTCCTCGCCCTCGCGGGCGGGATTGGGGTTGACTACTCGGTTGGGGGGTGAAAAATGG
The DNA here is from genome assembly GCF_000022365.1 of Thermococcus gammatolerans EJ3. NCBI lineage: Archaea > Methanobacteriati > Methanobacteriota > Thermococci > Thermococcales > Thermococcaceae > Thermococcus > Thermococcus gammatolerans. The sequence continues at coordinate 623,699 of NC_012804.1, forward strand.
ACGTTCTCGGACTGGTTCTCGCGTTTGGATTGATTGGGCTCGGTGTTGTCATGCTTGGGCTTAGCATTGACACGTGGGCGCTCTCAAGGAGGTGGTCTAAGTGAAACGGTTCGGGTTGGTTCTGGCTTTGTTGGTGCTGTTCGGAACGCTAACAGTAGGGACAGTGCGGGCAGAGGGAACTTATTCGGTTGTTGCTTATCTGAGTACTCTTCATGAGGTAAATTTGGACAATGCGTTGTCAGTGCTCGGTGGAACGAGAGAGGGGGATTGTGTAGTTGCATATAAGAATGTCAATGGATTGGAGCATCCTTTTGAGATCAGAGTGTATCAATCGAGGGTGGAGGTGTGGTATTCGGGGCAGAAGGCTGAGATTTTGAAGGTGTTGAGGGTTGTGGATCCATCGGGCGTTGTAAGTGCTGGCGATGTTACAGTGAATGATTTGTATATTGTTCATGTGTTGTTGAATACGTACAATGATTTGGTTTCGGGTGGTGCTGTTCAGGAGGGCTATGATGGCATTGAACTGCGTTCGATGCCGCAGGGTATTAAGGTGTGGTATCATTATGCTGCGGGTCGTAGTAAGGAGGGCACGACGACCGGCTCAACTATAACAGTTGCTAATGGTTCGCAATATGTGGTCAGTTTTGAGGGTCATGCAGGGAATGCGTATGATGATAGGGTTAAGATCACGATTGGCTCAAGTGTTATTTTCCAGAATGGTGGGGCTTCTGTCAATAGTTACAAGGTTGGGTCGTGGTCGGGTAGTGTTAAGGTGGAGGTGTATGACAGTGCATCGGATCAGGGTTATGCCTATGTTGTTGTGACGTACTTTGATGGAGATGTAACGATTTCAAATAAGTTTGGTTTTCTCAAGTATATTGACATTAAACCATATACTTCAAGTGTGACTTTCAACTTCAGGGATGCCCTAACCGGCCAGCCCCTCACGGGCGTTACTGTGAAGGATACGGATGGCACTGTTTTAGGTACTGTTGATGATGAGGGCTCGCTGGAACTGGCAAGAGGACAACATACTTTGACTTTCGAGAAAACCGGCTACTGGAGCGTTACGAAGACGATTGATGTTCAAAATGATACGAGCGTCAGCGTTGAAATGTACCCCTCCAGTGCGGCTTTCAAGCTCGAAAACTTCCCGAGTGAGATCACGATTCCAGAACACACTGTTTACACGCTCACCTTCACCATCAGCCCAATCAACACGGATGCAACCTACAACACTTATCTGAGCCTTTCCGGTCTCTCTGACGTTCTCGAAGTCAGAAAAGACGGCTCTCTCGTTAGTCCTGAGAACGGGAGGTACTACCTTGGCGACATTTCGAGCCCGACGCAGATCAGTATCAAGTTCAAGGCTGGAGAACAGGGGACGAACGGCTTCACCATGACCCTCGAAAGCCATGATGCCGTTATGACTAAAACCTACACGACGACAAAGCAAGTCGTTTACAAGGTTGAACCGCTTCCCTTCAACGTCCAAATGTCAAGCGAGTGGCAGGTGGGCACGAACGAGCTGAGGATTTCTGAAGCGAGTGGCCAAAGCTACCTCGTCACGGCCGTGCTCAAGGATTCAAGCGGAAATGAAGTCTGGAGCGATTCTCATGCCTTCAGCCCGTATGAGGCCCACACGTTCACCGTGCAGATCCCGAAGGAAGGGAGCTATACGCTTGAACTCATGTGGAACGGCCACACTGCGGTCTATAACGTGCAAGTGAATCCTGCCATCTCGCTAAAGACGAGGACTCTGACAGTCGAGAAAGGCAGTGAGGGGACGATTATTCTGCACATTAAGAACCCGTCGAGCTCTGTCCAGTACTACACGATAAAAGTCTCTGGCGGTTTTCTACCGAAGGAGATCAGCCAGAGCATTTCAGTCGCTCCTCTCACAGAGAAAGACGTTAGCATAGCCTTCGCCGTGCCGGATAAGTTGACTTACGATGCTTACGAGCTTCAGGTGCAGGTTCTGCAGGGTGACAGGGAGGTGTTCAAGGACAGTGTTGCTGTCACGATCAGCGGTAGTTCTTCGGATGGTTTCATCCCGCTCGGCGAGGGTGGTTCTGGAACTACAATGCTCCTCCTCGCTGGAGGTGGACTTGCAGCTGTTTTGGGACTCATGATGATTAGAAGGAGGCGGTGAGCTTTGAGGCCGGTCTCGTTCTTTTCCATTTTCAAAAAGAGGGCTGAGGAAGAGCAGGAGAAGCAAAAGAAGCGCGGGGATTGGAGGAGCTTCACTTCAATAGCGCTTATGCTTATGCTTTTAGTCAGTGTTTACGCTGAGCCTGTAGCGGCATGGCCGGGCGAGGGGCTGTTCAGCTCTGTTGGGGATGCATTGAGTTCAGTTGGTGATGCAGTCTCTTCGGCTGCGCATGCTGTGGTGGATAATATTGAGGGTGGCATAGCTGGAGCTTTAGCGGGTGCAGCTACTGGAGCAATGGTGGGTTCTGCAGTTCCGGGCATTGGAACTGCAATTGGGGCGGGTGTAGGTGCGTTAGTAGGATTCGTTGGGGGAGTGTATGCAGAGTACAAGGCAAAGCAGACGATACATGAGATAACTCATCCTGGTGGGCCGGGAGTTGGCATTTCCTACGAGGGAATTAATGCAACAAAGGATGACCTCAGCAAGAACAGCGACTTGTTAAAAAATTATCAGATCGTCGACAACGCGCAGAGCAAAGCGTATTCAGAGCTTGCAGAGTTGCTCGCAAAACTCGCAACAAAGCAAACAGAATACAGCCTTCACATGACCGGCTCAACCGGAAACATCCAGCTCAAACTCTTCGGGCCGGACGAAATCAGGGGCTTTTCGGCATTTCCCGTCAAGCTGAGAATTCTAACTTCGGCAGATCCAATCGAGCGGAACGTCATCCACTTGAAGAAAATCACAATGTACGTCATCAACCCCGACACGGGAACTGCTTACTACACGTACACAAAGACGTTCACGGGCAATGAGACGAGCCTTAACGGTGGGGCTTACGAGATCACCACTTTCCTGAAAGTTCCTGATAAGTACGACTACGACGTTGTCCAAGCAATCCAAACCGGCCAGATCACACAGGATCTCATCAACAAGCTCAAGAATGCTGAAACTCCTCAGTTCGAAATCTTTGTGGAGGTTGACGCGGTAAAGGAGGACTGGAGCCTCGACAGTAACGGAAATTGGGTTCACGTGAGGGACATCCCGCTTTCTGTTGAGGCGCAGACCGTCAGCGTGTACACTCACGTAACCGCATCAAGGGATGTAGTCCTCTTCCAGACCGGCCTAAACGCTTCTCTCCCCTCCGACATGGCCAACCTCGTCATGGGCAAATTCGCGCCATTCATCGCTGAACAGTGGGGTGGAATTTCGGACGTGATAGTCAGGCCCTACGCCACGCCGGTTCATGTGGCTGATTCGGCTGCGACTTGGAAGTTCTTTGTGGCGCCAAATCATGGATTCCTCACGATGTTTGACAAGAGCCCGGAGGTCTATGATGACTTTGAGGTCTTTGCTATCAGAGTCCTTCAGGGCGGGAGCTTTGAGCTCGCCGACAGGAGAACCAACAGCCTTGGTGATCTCTCTGGCGAGACTGTAAAGGAGGCGTACGGTATAACCAAGTACACTACTGGCTCGGATGTTGTGAATTACAGGGTCTATGCGCTCGGCTTGATCTGGATCAAGCGTGATGATGGGACGAAGATTCCGGTTTGGGTTCTTGTGCAGCCACACATGACTGTCTTGGACATGGAGAAGCTGGCCCTTGATGACACGAGGATACAGAGGATTCTACCGATTTTTGACGACAAGAAAATTACCGAAACAGAACTCCAGACGTTGAAAGCTGAACTCGATTCAGTAAAGCAGGACATTCAGGAGAAGATTCAGGCTGCGGAGCAGTTGAAGAAGATGGCAGAGGCCAACGGCAATACTGAGGCTGCGGAGTACGCTGACAGGGCGATCAAGTACTACCAGCTTGAGCTCAAAATGCTTGATCAGGCCACGCAGACAGAGGATGCGCAGCTCGCACTTAACTACCTTAACGCGGCTAAGAAGTACGAGTATGCGGGCGATTTTGAGAAGCAGGCGGCGGATAAGGCTTACAAGGGTGATTCTGAGGGTGCTAAAGCCCTTGACAGTCAGGCGCAGGAGTACAAGAAGGCCGGTGATGACTATGTTCCTCACTTCAGTGTTGGCGGCTTGGCGGACACGATTCTTGGGAATCTGAAGGATCCGAAGTACTTGGCGCTGCTGGCGGTTCTGCTCATCGGCGGCTACTACTTGTTCGGCAGGATGGGCGCAATGGTTGGAGCAGCCATCTGGTTTGCTCTCGTGATTGGTATTCCCGCACTCAAGGCCCTCGTGGCCTGGTTGGGAACAAAACTCTGAGGTGGTGAAAAGTGGGAGACGGTAAGGGCGGGGGCGCTGGCCCCCGATTTTCAAAATGGAGTTTTAGAGTATTAGTGACGGCAATACTGGCCCTTATTGCATGGTACGCGGGACAGCACAACGTGACAGCGCAGGAATTCAACGAGGCTTTCGCCAGCATCCCACTCGCGGCGATAATCCTCGCGATGTTCTTCGACTACGGCCTCGATAGTGGCAAACTCTACGACAAGATGATCAAAAAGCCAAGCAACAGAATGCTCGGCCTCATTTACGCGGTAATAGCTTCGGTAGTGTTCTTCTTCGCGTTCCTGTGGATCATTACCGGAAACATACAAGCTGCCAGTGCGGCTTCAGTCGTAGCCTCCGCAGTGGTTGCCTTATTAGTCCTCATGCCGAACACTGGAACTTCAGAGTGGATTCTCTGGCTTTGGATTGCGGAGACACTTGTCACGGCTGGAAAGTTCCTCACAATCCTGCCGGGGGTGAGCTAATGGCTCTGGACGGTCTGAAAAAGCCTAGACACCTGCTTATCCTCTTTAGAGGTATACTGGCAGGACTGATGTTCGCCGGTCTACTCTGGTATGGAAGTTCCCATGAGGCCACAGTTTCAGAACTCACCAAGGTGATAGCTAGTACAAGTGTCTTTATCATAGTTGCCGCCGAGATTCTAGACAAAATAGCAGGGCGCGAAGACTACGCGAAGGTGTACGGGTGGGCTTACGGTAAGCTCTCTGGAGGGAAAGGGGGAACGCTTACTGCCATATTTTCAGTGTTGCTGATTAGTGCCGTAATCTTTGCAGTTTCCCTGTACTTCATAGCGGGCTCAATAACGTTTTCCCTTAACTCATACTCCCCGGCTACGCTACTTTGGGCCGGTTTGGTGGCCACTTACATTACACTACCAGAAACAGGGGATAATGAGCTCTTGCTTTGGATTTGGTTGGGAGCCACTATCGCCACAAAGGGACAGTATCTATCTTCTGCCTTAACCATTCCAGCACTAACGCGGCTTGCTGGAATACTACTAAAACTCTGAGGTGACTCGCAATGCTCGGCAGGATTGCAGCGGCCCTCATCGCTTACCTCCTCTGCATTTTCAAGTTCCAGGACAGCATGGTTACAGTGGGCCAGCTTTTTGGCCTCACGGGATTTTGGGCGCTCTTCATTCCTTCGGCCCTCATTGGCCTGAGCGTTTACAGGATTGCAGACTTGGACCATTGGGGCCTGTGGGACGCGGCCAGCTTCCTCGTGATTGGGAGCATAGCAATGCTTGCAATGACTGGCAATCCTGAGGCGACGATGTACGAGCTCATCAAAGGCGTCGTGAGCTTTTCAGTTGCTGCAATACTCGGTGCAAGAGCCGCAATCACAGGAGGGAGGCACTGATGGACGTTAATTCAGCAGTCACTCAACTCCAGGATCTTGCACACACTCACCCCTACCTCGCCCTCGCAATAATCCTCTTCCTGCTTTCATTCCTCTCAAAGAATAAGGTCCTCGACTACCTACTCTGGTTCCTCGCGGCCCTCGCGCTCCTGAAGGAGTTTTCGTTGTTTGGGACTTTGGTTGAGTTCCTCAAGGGCATTCCTGAAATGTTGAAACAGATTGGAGGTGTTTGAAGAATGCGGAAGAAGGAAAGGCAGCTCATAACCCTCGGGTTGGTGGTACTCTTCGCGGCCATAGCTTGGTGGGCTTACAACCAGTACGGAGCCGACACGGGCGTCCTCCTGAACCTTGACAATCAGAGCAACAGCACAGAAACCTACCAGCTGGCTATCTCTGACCTCTCCGCGAGTGTTGACCAGTCAACTGGCCACGTGCTGGTTAGCTTCAAGCTCGCGAATGAAGAGCACTTCAACATCAGCAGCGTTGAGGTCCTCTATGCACTCAACGTCGCCGATCCCAACAACGCTACCTTTAGCGCTCTGGACGTCACTTCCGAGAACGGCACTTACAAGGCCGAGATTCCGGCCAGTTTCGGCGATACCGTCTACTACAAGGTCAAGGTCGTCTACGACACCGGCAAGGAGCTCGTGACCGACGTCCACACCATAACCGTCGTTGACACTACTGAGCCGACCCTGAGTTCTGTCAGCATTGACTACAACAACACCGCTGCAACCTTCTCAATTGACTTCAACGCTACCGACAACGACGCAATAGCCACCTACTACGTGTATTACGCTGACCTCGGCACTAACAGCACTATTGACAACACTACAGCCTTCACTCCAGTCAATGCGACTGTTACGCCAATTACTCTCACTAACATCACCGAGGGCAACTATTACGCGTTCTACTTCAAAGTTGAGGACCTGAGCGGCAATATAGCAACCCTCTACAACGAGACCAGCCCGCTTATCCTCCTCGCCAACAGCTCCGCAACCTGGCCACAGGTTTATCCTGAAAGCTCTAGCTGAGGTGGGCTGGAATGATGCCCACCTACCGTTCTTCCCCATCTTTTTCCCGTGTAGTCGTCCGCCTTTTTGCAGTGGTTACGCTAATTTTTTTGCTCTACTACGGCTATTCGACGTTCAACGAGACTGACCCACTCAAAGAGCGCCTTTACGAGCTCGGCTATCCAGAAAAAGGCTACATTGTTGAGGACGGGAAAATCCTCTGGAGCGATGGGCACTTAACGGTCATCCAAGGGGACTACATTGAGAACTACCCAATCACGGCGGAGCAGGCCTACAACATCGTTCTCCAGTACTTGGCCAGCTACAATGCAAAACTCAAGAAGTACGATTACAAACTTGAGCCAAAGAAATCCAGCCTCACCGAGAAGGAGAAGGACGGCCAGCTCTATTGGGTTTTCGAGTTAAAGCTCAAGGCTGGCCGGGATTCCATGTTCGCGGGTTTTGCGTGGGTGAATCGGAAGACCGGCACGGTCGATATAAGGGGCATTTTAGGGTGATTACGGTGAGAAGGCTCGCTTCCATAGTATTCATATATATCTTAATAGGAAGTCTCGGGCAGGTTCTGGCGGCTGGATCCTACACGTGGCAGGGGACCCTTCAAGCCGGCCAGGTACTTTACATCTCGGACAATTACCTCAACGCAAGCGTTACGGTCTTATCACGGCCGGTAGCCCTTATTCAAGTGGGGAATATTCCTTATTTCCTCGCCAACGGAACGGTCATCCTTGGCGAGATGGAACTCACAGTCAGGCCTCTCAATGAGAGCGCGATGGAAGTGATAGTCCAGTCAGATAAGCCATTTTCGGCCACGTTCTGGCCCGTTGTAGTGACGAGAACTGTTATCGTGAACCAAACAAACGAGACTATGATTAGAGAGCTCCAAGCGCTGGTTAATCAGCTCAACGCAACTCTCCAGGAAAAAGAGGCCCTGGTTCAAAACCTGACCCTTGAGCTTGCGGAAAAGGAGAAAGAAGTTCAGAACTTGTCTAGTCAGATTGAGATCCTCAGGGAGCAAATAACGGCTTTAGAACGGCAGAATGCAGAGCTCAAGACCAACAACTCCCTGCTTGCTGAGAACAATACTCTACTCCTAGCGAAGGTGGAGAATCTGACCGAGGAGCTAAACACCAGCAGAGCCCTTATCCTGCAGCTTAACTCTACCCTTCACGAAAAGAACCTCGTAATTGAGAACCTCGCTGCACAGATTCAAGAGCTCAATGAGGAGAACGTGAAGCTTAAGCGTCAGGTTTCCGAGCTGGAAAACAGGCTGAAAACTTCAAACCTCACCGCTCTCCAGGCGCGGCTTTTGAACCTTACGAAGGAGAACCGCGAGCTCAAGGCCGAGCTGGCCAACCTCACGAGCAGGTACAATCAGCTCAAGGCGAAGGCGGATTTTCTTGAGCAGCAGAATGGTGAGTATCGGCAGATCATTCAGCAGGTGATGGAGGGGGAGAGTCAACAAGAGGAGCAGAGTTACATTGAGAAGGCGAAGAAAGAGCGCCTCGTCGGCTCGGTTCTGTGGAAAAGCCTGATTGGAAGCGTCATCGTGGTTGGGCTGATAGGGTACGGGCTCTATAAAAAGAAAAGGTCGTGGGAGCTTGGAGGCCTCTAAAAAGGCATTGTGGGAAAGTTGCATAGTTTTATTTTCAAAGCACAAAAGGAGAGGCCTCGAATTAGATAAAACAGCGATGATAAGCCTCATTTCACTCGAATGAGATAGTTTGATGGAGTTGGGAGGAATCATGGAAAGCGCCTGGAGGTGCGGGTTAGATGGGGGTATCAATCTATATCGGGAAGAATAGCGATAAAGAGAAACGGTACATCGATTTAAAGGAAACCGAGGCTAACCACATTACTTTCCTCGGACCAAGTGGAAGCGGAAAGACCACAGTCATGAGGGCCATTGCCGAGGAGATATTTGACAAGGTTCCAGGGGCCCTCATCATAGTCATCGAGCAGAAGTACGACAAGAACAAGGCCCGAGAGCTCATGAACTTCCTCGCACTTATCACCAAAAGAAAAGGCTCGGACTTCGTCAAAGAGAACTTTCAAGACTTACTGACCTATTATAACATTCTCAAAAACGATGGCGTTCTTCACGGAAAGCCCGGCGATTTTGCCTTCGGTTGGCCCAACTGGCCGTTCACGACAGTCCCTCCATTTCCGAACGACAGACATTCCATCCTCTCCTGGCACGGGCTCAAGCCAAAATCATTTCCAGTCAAGAGAATAGTCTTTAGACCCACCAGAGACATCTCAGCGATTGAAAAAGACAACAACTGCATAGCTGTAAACGGAAAAATCCGCTACAAAGACGTTGACTTTGACTTCATCAGCAGGCTTGCTCAAATCAACAGAAACACGATTTACGGACGGGTCATCAAACAGGGATGGGATCTGGAAAAGAAACGAGACCCTGACGAGCTGGAGCGCTTTGGCAAAGAGTGGGAGAAAAAGTATCGGCCTAACTCCAACGTACCAAGCCAAACCCTCCTCAGCATTCTCGAAGTCTGCGCGCTCCTGCGGAGCGACACAATCTTCTCAAAGCACAAAGACTTTACCTCTGAACTCTCAACCGACGTCATCAACGTGATAGACTTCTCCGCAAATTCTGAGCTGACACCCGCCGAGGAAGCCTGGATATTCAAACACCTCGTCATGTACATCGTCTCCAAGTTCGTCCGCTTCAGAAACACGCCAGTCTTCTTCATCATTGACGAAGTTCAGAACCTCCTCCAGCACTCTGACGGCAGGAAAGCCCTCGATAAACTAAACAGGGAGGGCCGCTCCAATTGGGTGAACATTATCAGCGGAACCCAATACATGTACGGCCTGCCCGCCTTCCTCGTTTACGGAGCAGCTCACATTGGAATAATCGGGAGGATAGCCAGCGCAGACGACGAGATGCTCCTGAGAAAAGTCATCAGGGACTTTCACCGCATCAAGAACCCCAAAGTGAAGAGCTTCTCTGAGTACAAGAACGTCAAGCCCTGGTTGAAGGGCCGCGGCTGGTTCTCCTTCGATAAAATGTACACCGAGCGGATGTACTTCCGCCCACCACAGAGTTTGTGAGGTGATGAAAATGTTCGGGTTTAGGAAAAAGAAGAATGAAAAAGCTCAACAAGTTGATGCCCTCCAGGAGAAAACCGACACAATTCCCATACTCCCAAGCACTCGCCTTGAAGAACGCGCAAAGAAACTCCGCGAGCTGAACTATAAGTTCGCCCAAGTTTACGAGCCAAAGCAGAGAGTCATCATCTGGTTCAACGGGAAAGAAAGCCGGGTGATCGGTTATCCAATCGGACTCCGCGAGGACCTCAACGACTACGTGATCCTCTATCAGGTCAGACCCCCAAGCTGGCTTGACAGTCTAGTTCACAGCCTCTTAAGAGTAGTGGGTAAAAGCCCACCGACAGCCTTAATCCGCGTTCCCAAGAAAATCGCCTACTTCGGCGACGAGACAATAACAATCCTCGCCAGCGCCTTCATCATGAACGAGCACTATGAATACGAGGCCGTTCCTCTGTCCCTGGACGAGACTGACGCGAAGCTTTACCTAGCTTTGAAGAAGGAGAACGACATGCTTTGGGACCTGATAAGCATCATCCGCTATCGCGTGCCCGAAGTCGTCGAGGACGCTATGAAAATGAACCCAAGGATAAAGACTTACATGAGCACCAAACAGCAAAACCCGGACGAGGGGACAAAGGAAGAGAAGTTTGGTGGCGTTGAGGTGGCCTTCGAGGACAACCCGTTCAGACGCTGGAGGTTGCCGTAATGGGGGAAGGTGCATATCAAACCGTGCCGGCAGAGCTCGATGCCCTTCTCGGTGCACATTCCGAGGACGATGGAGAAACAAAGTCTAAAACGTCAAATTCATCGGGAGACAGCAGGCCCGGAAAGCTTCCCAAAGCAAAATTGAACAAGAAACTAATTGCTGCCATAGTCCGCCGCCTTCGCATTCTTTACCTCGACGCTCCTAAGAAAGAAGACAGAATCCTTATCAATGAAATCTTGGACGATTTAGAGCAGTTAATGATACTAAACGGGATTGGCCTTGAACTCTTAGGAGGAAAGCCCAAAGAAGAATAAAACCTCTGCATCATCAACGACCTGTCTTGAGTTTTCCCTTATAAATTCATAATTCTCTCTTCCAGCTCCTTCTCATTTTGAAGAAGTTCTTCTTTCATTCTTTCCACTTTCTCTGACAGGGATATAGTCATTTTCTTTAATTCTTCCATTTCCCTGCTTCTTTCTATAAGTTTGTTATAAATGGGGATATTATTGTTCTGAAGGTATTTTAGGAACACTTCTTTTGTACTTTCCCACAGCTCAAGCCGGTACCGTTTATCTTTTTTCGGATCTAGCCCCAATAATCCAAACCTTGGTGGTTCAATTTTGCTTATATCCTCCTTAAATTGATATACAAGTTCTGGTATTATAATCTTAGGCGCGACTTCCGGTTTATTTGATTTTTCGGCTATTTCTTTGGAGACTTGTGATAGTCGAGCATTAAGCGCGCTATCCTCTTCTAGCTTTTCAATAATCTCCTTAGTATTAGCGTTTATTTTCCTGATTAATTCATTGTACTTTTCTAGATCAACATTGTATTGCTCTATCAATTTCTGAATCTTTTTATTGATCCTTAGATTCATTCCCTGTTCCTGCAAAGAAAGAGTATGACGCCCATAATCCAATGACAAGTAAGACCCAACTTCGTATCCAGCCCTTCCATTCGAGTGTTCTTGTAAGTTAGATCTTAAACTGGCTTCTATTGTAGATATATAACCAATTATCTCGTTTTTCATGAACTCGATATTCATACGCTGCTTTTTCATTTCCATAAGGCTTTTATTCATCAGTTCTGCTTGTTTTTTTGCTTGTTCTACTGAATCCATAGTAGCTAAGGCCTGAAGTGCCACAACTGCAGCCATCAACACATTTGCCATTACCAAGACAGACTGCAAAAGCATTTGCTCTCGAGTATTGAGTCCAATCAAAACTGCTAGCCCCGCAATAAAAACAGCAACTACCACCATTAGAATGGTTACACTTCTAATTATGTTCACATCAAGTCGCATATTGAGTTTCATGTAACCACCTCACGGCAACCGACCAACCTCGCGACCATCCACGAAGAAACCAGTCTTCTTGAAAAACCTGCCCACCATCTTAATTTCCAAAATATGCTCATCATTCGGGCCAATCCTAAACTTATCGCCAGGCTTGACTTTTGAATCAAGAGTGACACCATTCACCGCAACGTTTACCTTTCCCCAATTCGTGGGCCAAAACTCATAAGTTTCGTCCCCAACCCTTATCATAAGTCGTTTCTGCCCTATCATAAGGCCAATAAGACTCACCAACAACGCTATAAAACCAAAGAAGAGGAACAACCCTCCAGGCACATAATCATAATAATGCCTGATGAGTTCCAAGTGGAGGATCTTAGAACTCACCAAGCTCATACTGTTGTCGATATACAACGTATAATTACCATCCTCAGGCGCTGTGAAAATAACATCAACCGGACTCTTGACAAGCTTAAAATCCTCGACTGTCCGCCCGCCCTCTTTAACATAAATCCAGATATCATTATTCCCACCACGCACAGTTCCCCTCACTTCAAGTTTCTCACCCTTCTTAAGCACAAACCAAGGATGGAAGTAATACTGCGGCTTTAACTCATCATCTATAGTGTATGCAACCTTCGAACTCATCGGTGGGTGCACTATAAGCGCAAGACCAATGGCCACCATAATCAGTGAGATTATAAAAACTGCCCACGTTCCCTTGGTTCTAACTCTCCGATACCCGACCACAACACCCGGAGCCGGCTTCAAAGACCTCGGCTCCGCTATCCTCTTCAAACTCGGAACATCCTCACTCATTCCAGGGCCCTCCTCCGCTCTTTTTAGAGCGCTGGAGATTTTACTCCGGAGTATAAAAAGGCTTCGCTAATGTTTTCACCTAGCTAGGGTAAAAATCACACACACGGGAAAATTTCTCAAACCTTTTAAGCATTCTTACCGTATGGATAATTCGTAAAATCAGCACAGTTCCGAGGTGAGGCAATGGGCGAACCAAAAGAACCCTTAGCAAAGTTTCATGCAAAGGTAACGCGCGGAGGCCAGTTCACATTTCCCCTCTGGACTAGGGTTTATCACGAGCTAGATATTGGGGACTATGTTGAGCTCATCGTGAGGGTTAAGCATGGGCAGGACATTAAGCGGGGGATGTTCGTAGCCAAGCTCGTGGATAAGGGCAATATAACTATCCCAAAAGGCCTAAGAGACGAAATGGGGATTGAGAAAGACTCAGTCATTGAAATTCTGGTAATTAAAGCATATCGGATTAAGGACCTCTTTGGAGACCATTCCAATTTAATCAAACAGCTATCACTCTCAAAATACAAACTTCTCACTCCAGAGGAAGAGCGAAAGTTGCTTTCTTGATTATTCTCTATATTTCAGGTTTAAATTTATTTAATTCTCGTAGAAAGAAGGAAAGAAAAAGTAGCTTTTCGTCTCTTCTCGATTGAGAAGTCTGCAATTTGGCTAATTTAATTTTATAAAATTAAACTTGTGTGCATTTCTTTGCAGTCGAGTAATGGGCATGGTTTCTGATCCTCAAACCTTCAAATGCACATGTTTTGACAGAAAAGCTTTTAAGGATACGTATCATACGTATATACGAATAAAACGTATAAGGTGATGACCGTGGCAGAACCCAAAGTCAAGTGGGTTGTGGACGTGCCTTACAGCCTCTTTGAAAAGCTGGAGGCCATGAGGGGAGATCTCCCACGCTGGAAGTTTTTGGACCTTATGGCCAAGGACGACAAGCTTGAGGAACTCGTTCGCTTGAAGGTGGAGAACGAAAAGCTAAGGAAAGAGATTGAGCGCCTGCAAGCTTTGGTCAAAAATTGAGCTTTCTTGGTGAGAGCGATGACACAGAAGGGCAGAAAACGCAGAAATCGCAGTGGGCCTGGAAGGCCACCAGTATTTGATGAGCCTGTTTACACAGCATTCTGGATGGAAAAAGAGGATAAAGAGAGACTTTACGAGCAGAAGGGCACACTTCCCGTAGGCGTCTATGTTGGCATGCTCCTGAGGTCTAAAAGTGCCGAAAAGGCTATTCTAATGAGACAGCTTGCGGAGAAAGACAGGCTTCTCGAAGAAAAAGACCGCTGTATCGAAGAGCTTGAAAAGCTCGTCGAGCGCCTTCAGGATGAGCTTGAGAAGTGGCGCTTCCGTGCCGAGGCTTGCGAAAAGAACAAGCCCAAACTCTCTTCCAAGTGGTCTAAGATTCTCCTCGCCATTCCCAAAGCAGTTGAGGAGGGCCTCACGTGGAACGACCTCATGCGGGACCTCGGAATCCTCGACCCCCAAGAACAGGTCGCAGTCATGCAGCGCTTCTTCATCACGATTGACGAGAACGGCAAGATTCCCGAAGTCATCAAGCCTCTGCAAGGCATCAAGGAGCTTGAGGGCATTGTCCTCTACCGCGAGAACGGCGTGAACGTCCGCTTTGCGAAAATCGTCCGTGAGGACACGCTCAAGGCGGCCAAGAGTTTGAGGGTCGAAGCTCCAAAACCTGCCAAGAAAGGTCGGCCTGCCGTGAAGGTTTCGAGGGCTGAGATTGAGAAGAGCCTCAAGGCTTGGCTAAAGCAGTATGAGCAGTGGGCGTCCAACTGGCGGACGAAGGAGAAGGCAGAGCAGTTCTTGAAGAGTGTTGGCAACAATGGGCTTCGTCGGCTTGTGCGGGAGTATGGTTTCGATGTTGTGGCGGAGGTTGTCGGTTCTAACGCGGATTATCGGGCCCTGTTCGGCCCGTTTCTCTTGAAGCTTCAGGAAAAGAAGGTGGAGGTGAAAGCATGAGTGAGGTTGCGGATTTCTGGAGTTGGGTTGCGCAGGAGAAGGCGAAGTTGGATGAAGTGCTACGTGATAGGGAGGAACCGCCCACCTTGATTGACTGGCTTGAGCGCGAAATCACAGAGGCTCGGGAGGCAGCGTTCTCTCTCAAGATTCGCGGGGAGAACGGCGCGGAGTACTGGACTGGCTACGCTGATGCCCTCGAGGACGTTCTGAAGGCCATACAGAGGAGGGAGGTGAGGGCATGAGGAAGAAGTCGATTCTCGAGATTTGGGAGGAGGTTAGAGACAGCTATGGGAAGGAAGATGAGTGGGCGGCGCGCGGAGTTTACCTCGACCCCGCCGAGAACGACCTCTATCGCGAAATCAAGCTCAGGGAATACTACAGAAGGAAGGAGGGTCGCTCATGACGTGGCTCGAAGCAAGAGCTCCAAACTTCTCAAAGTGGAAGCGCTTGGTTGACCTCAGCAGGGTTGCGGCTTTAGATGTCATTGAGAATGAGAAAAACGCTGTCATTGGCCTTAGAAGCGCGAACGATGCCGAGCTGGCAAAGCTTGTCGTCGAGAAGGAAAAGCTACAAGAAACAATCGACGCTCTCACGCTTCTCATCGAGCAGTCAAAGCAGTTCAGCGACGCTAAGGTCTTCACGCTCGAAGAAGTCCTTCAGGCCAACACTCGCCAGGGGGTGTGGGCATGACTCGCTTTGTTTCTCTTTCTGAAGAACTCGCTGTCAAGCTCGAGTATGCTCGGGCCGAGTGGGAGGCTCAGAAGGTGCAAATCCTGATCGAGAACGATGAGGTTCCGGAGGGGCACGAAGTTGCCCTTGAGCTAAAGGACCTCGTGAGCTACCTCGAAAGCCTGGAGATCCCGACCAGGGTCGTTATAGACTCTGAAGTCTACAAGGTGAAGCTCAGGAAGAAGGTGCCCTACGACCGTTACAGGGAAATTTTGGCGGGCCTGAACAATCTCTCACATGCTAGGTGGGACAAGAAGGCGAGAGCGATTCTCGTTGACAGGACGAGGGAGATGGAAGAACAGCTTGAGGTTGAGGAGATCGTCATCACCCCGAAGGAGGTGCGGGCCTGATGGCCTCCCGTACGGCTTTTGTCTATCAGGATGCCCTTAGCATTGACGATGCCTTTACTTACTTCAAGCGCCTCATGCGGGACGCTGAGAACCGCGTGGCCTTTTCGAGGGCCCTCCAGAAGGCCAGAAAGGGCCTGGACGTGCACATGTACGTTACCGACATTGACAGCCTCATCGTGCAGTATCTCAGGAGAAACGGCGTTAGAGGCTTCCGTTTCACCGGTTTTGAACTCAAAAACATGAACCCGCGCTCGGCAATCGTGAACGGGAAGGTCAAGGTGAATGGGAAGCAGTACGAGGGGCACAAGTGGTTTGCGGAGAAGGCAGGTATGGATTTCTACTATCTTGTTAACCTCGGCAGGGAGTTCTTGGTTTGGAATATCAGGAACACTTACGCAGACTTCAGGTGGTACGGTGAGGGGCACGCGCATGATTACTACGCTTTCGTGGATTTGGATGATGTGATTCGTGTTCCAGCTCAGGAACTGCCGGAAACGCTCAGGTTCTTGCTGTGGAGGAGGTGACGGGGCGTGGCGAAGATTTTGGGCAGATTGAAAGTTGTGTGTGATGATGGAACGACAATTTCAATTGCAGAGGATCCACTCAACAGATTCTTTGATGAGGAAAGAATTAAGGAACTGCTGCGGCTTCAGAAAAAAGCCCTCGAGGAGTGGATCGAGGTGAATGAGTCATTTGTTAAGGAGGTGCTCGAAGAAGAGAAAAAGTATGGCTTTGATGCTGACCGCTATCCGAGAGATCTCATTGAGAAACTTAAGTTCGTTGAAGGGCTAGATGAGGAGATAGCCTCAACAAAGAGGGAACTTGAAGCAATAAAACGACTTCTCAAGGAGTGTGATGGGTGTGAGTGATAAGTGGTTCAAGGCGGTGGGTGTTATCCTGCTAATGGCTTGGATAACCTTGGGCATCATGATTGCAGACACCTATCGCTTGATGCTAGCGGTAACAGGAGGAATGATCAGAGAGTACCCGTTGCTGGATCGGCTCAATGGGGCAGTGTTGCTTGCGTGGGAGAATATGGCGTTTAGGCTTTTGTCGTGGATGACTTTGTGGCTTTCCGCGGCTTACATGCTTGCATGGGCATGCCTCAAGAATCGAGGGGCGTGATGGCCGTGAGTGAGGCTTCGGTGAGCCCGGTGTTTCTTCCCGAGGCAATTGAGGAAGCCCGCGCGGACGGAAACGAGTGGTTCCTTTGTGCAGAGCTGTATGCCATCCTTGCCCTCGGCGTCCTCGACAAATGGGTTTCACGGAGAAAGCTGGCGAAGTTGCTCTGCGAGCTCGTGAGGAGGGACTTGAGAGTCAGGCGCTCGATAGACTTGACTGAGAGGGAGTGCTATGAGAACGTCCTTGACATCGTCACGAACCCGCTCTACCTCAGCGAGGCCTTCGAGTACAAGAGGAGTATGGTCAGGCTTTCGGAGTTCGGAGAGGTGGTTTTCAATGAGATTGAGGGAGCCCTCTCGCCAGAGCGGTTCTTTGAACTGAAGAGGAAGATACTCGAAATCTGGAAGGAGGGGAGAATATGACCGTTAACTTTCGTATGAATGTTAACGTGCTCACGGATTTTGTGAGTGGGGTTTTGGTTTCGCTGAGTGCTGGCTGGTCTCTAGCTCACATTTTTTGTGAATACGGGCCTTCATTTATGGGTGGGCAAGATACCACATCAAACACCCTCACAAGCCTGACCACATTCACAAAAACCGTGAACGAGGTGGCGTGAACTATGAGAAGAGACTGGCTTGAATTTGTAACTATACTTGTGATAGTATTGTTCAGTACTTTCCTACTATCGCACACAGGTAATACACCAAACAAAGACACTCCACAGATAAACATAATCAAAGAAGCTAACGTCTCCGCGGGAGGCCTAAGTACAGTTTTCTCATTCACATATAACGACTCCTACGGCATATATCACTGCATCTATTTTGACGGGGGTTATGATGGCGGGCTCTGGTGTGAACGACTCAAAAATTCAACGCCTACAGGAGGAGAGGATAAATGAAGCCCAAAATCGCCCTGCCAGAAAACGAGTTTAAACTCAAAGGCCTCTACAACTTCCTTGAGCTAATCTTTGATGACGATGAGCATAGAATAGGCATAGCCGAAGCCCTCCTCGAGCGGCTGAGGCAGAAGAGGGAAACCTACTCTGAGGACTGGCTTGAAGTCATTCTTGAGTACCTCGGCGAGCAGGACTTGCTTGAGCAGTATCACGAGCTCCTCAACAAGTTCGATAACGGGGAAATCAGTAAGACCAAGATAAACAAGCTCATTGAGAAGGAGCTCCGCGAGAGGGGTTATCCGGCCGCAAAGCTGAGGAACGATTGGGCAATAGTCAAGAAGACACTCATAAAACTTGGGATTGTGTCCAGAACTTCCAACAGGCTGAATCTGTCGTGGGATTTCGTGGAGCGGCTGAATACACTGGCCAAATTCTACAACTTATGGAGGGCTGGAGAAATATGATCAGACTCAAGATTTACAAAGAAGACGGAGTCTGGTGCGTGGAGGATTTAGCAGGTTATGAGGTTGGTTGTGGCAGGACGATCGCTGAGGCCTTCAAGGACTTTGGGGAGAACCTTGAGGCTGCGATTGAGGAGTATGTTGAAGATAACGACCTCGACAAGTTCCACATTTCTGCAATAGCCCTCCGCTATGCCTTACTCGATTGGCTGAGGTGATTCTCATGACCGTAGTCTTAATATTCACCTCCGGCCATTGTCCCACGGGTGGGCCAAAGTGGGCCATAGTGGGCCGTCATATGGCAGGGCTCTCAACAGAGATTTGGTCGAAAAGAAGCGAAAGACGCGCGTTCATTTGTACCTTGATGCAGAAGTGGTCGGCGGTCTCAAAGAAGAGGGCTTTAATCTCTCGGCCCTCGCAAATAAGCTTCTTAAAGAGCATTTAGAAAAGGTGAGGCGCATGGAAGTGATTATTTCGAGAATGGCGGGCCCGGCGGGATTCGAACCCGCGACCTCCGGCTTAGAAGGCCGGCGCCCTATCCTGCTAGGCTACGGGCCCTCGAACTCATAGAGAGGGATGTCTTTTATAAGCTTTGCCCTCCGGTAGGAGATAACTCGGAACCCAAAAATATGGGCGGGTTCAATCCCTCTCAAACCCGTTTCCCTCAGGGTAACATAGATACCTGTAGGGACAGAACCTGCACAGGTACGAATACTCCCCCTTTGGTGGTTTGCCCCGTTCGTAAGCTTTTTTGACGTTGTAGAAGTGGCGCAAGGTCTCCTTAAAGAGTTTTTCATCGTACGGTATTTCGAAGGCCCTGAAGTTGGGCCCCTTGATAACGGGAAAATTGGAGAAATCAAGCTTGCTTATCACAGTTAAAGGTCTCTCGTGGAGCTTGACATAGTAGAGGTACCCGTATTCAGCCTCCGCCCATCTAAGGTACACGTTGAGCTGGGCGAGGTGAGACTCGTAGGGAACCCTAGGGAGGCTTGTTTTACCCTTAATCTCAATAGGGAACTCTCGAAAGGCGTCTATTCTGCCGTGGATCTCAAATCCCAGCTTTCTCGATCTCAAAACGAGGTGTTTTTCCAGCTCAAAGCCGAATCTCTTGTTCAGTATCTCTCCTAAGACACCGTGAGTGTTTATGCCCTGAGTAAGCCTGACCTTCACGTTCTCGGGCCACCTCTCTGGATAGCCCATCAAACGAAAGTAAATGCGCCTCGGACAGCTCAGTGCTTCGCTTGCGTAGAACTCAATGAACTCCCCGTTCATCTTCTTCCCTCCGTCGGGCGGTTCATCGGCCCGCAACCTCCCCGCCCGCTGTCAGCTAATACCGACGTCATCACAGCTCAGACTGGGCAAGGGTCGTCATCCAAAATAGGAATGGGGGGAGTATTTTAAAACCTTAACCCGCTTAAGTTCGAACCCTTGGTCTACCGTGTCTTTTCAGGGAGTAACTGAGCCCATAAGCCGGCCAGAGACTTGGCGGCTGCTCGTAGTGGTGGAGGTTCCTCAGGATCTTTTCAGCGGTTTTTTGATCACGGGCCCGTATCCTCAGCTTTCCTTCCGAGAGGAACACCTCCCCGCTGGGGAGTTTAAGGCGCAGTTCTTTCCCCTTGACCTCGGGCCTCGCCTTCATGAGAAGCCTGCGGTATTCCTCGTACGCCCTGCTGCTGAGATCCTGCTCAAGAAGGAACTCTTTCTTTCCACCAAACAGTCTCGAAAACCAACTACTACCTGAGGGGTCTTCATCCATATTTCTCATCGACCTCCGGTCGATACGTTCTCATTCTAACTCCGGCCTTTTCCTTTTTAAGGCTTTCTCATCGCTTTTTGACGAAGCGACAGAAAACATAATAACGGGCATGAGAATGTTAAACTCGATGAGGAGAGGGACACAGGTAATAAAGCCAAGGATACGTGAAATACTGGGCAGGGAGCTTCCCGCCGAGCTGGTGAACCTCCTGCCAAAGCACTGGGTCAGGATAGGGGACGTTCTCATTCTTCCCCTCAGGGAGGAGCTTGAACCCTACAAACACAGAATAGCCGAAGTCTACGCCGAAGTTCTTGGGGTTAAAACCGTTCTCAGGAAGGGGCGGATCTCGGGGGAGTTCAGGGAGACGAACTATGAAGTTCTCTACGGAAGCGATACGGTAACCGTTCACGTGGAAAACGGCATCAAATACAAGCTTGATGTGGCGAGGATAATGTTCTCCCCGGCGAACGTTAAAGAAAGGGTCAGAATGGCGAAGGTTGCCCGGCCGGGAGAAATGGTTGTAGATATGTTCGCGGGTATAGGGCACTTAAGCCTTCCAATGGCCGTTCACGGCGGTGCCAGGGTCATCGCGATAGAGAAAAGCCCGTACACCTTCAAGTTTCTAGTGGAAAACATAGAGCTCAACGGCGTTTGGGACCGAATGACCGCTTACAACATAGACAACAGGGAATTCCCTGCAGAAAACGTGGCCGACAGGGTAATTATGGGGTACGTTGTAAGAACCCACGAGTTCATTCCCAAAGCTCTGAGCATAGCCAAGGATGGGGCGGTGATCCACTACCACAACACCGTCCCGGAGAGACTCATGCCAGAGGAGCCATTTAGGACATTTAGGGAGATTGCTCGTGAATATGGAGTCGAAGTAGAGAAGTTGAACGAACTGGTCATCAAACGCTATGCCCCGGGCGTGTGGCACGTTGTTGTAGACGTTAGAGTGTTCAAGTGAAGGGGCAAAACTTATAAAAGCTCCAGAGGTATCAGTCGCGGGTGGGCCGGTAGCTCAGCCTGGTTAGAGCGCGGGGCTTTTAACCCCGTGGCCGCGGGTTCGAATCCCGCCCGGCCCGCCAGATCAGTTTATAGCCTTTGGATTTCTCCGGAAGAATTGCACTTTCATCTGGCAATTTTGAGACGTTTACTAGGTTCAAATTTCATTATGGTGGGTTATCTCGCCCCTGCAACGAAAGATTTTTAAATGCTCACCCTTCCCTAATATCGAGCCCCGGTGGTGTAGCCCGGTCAAACATGCGGGCCTTTCGAGCCCGCGCCCCGGGTTCAAATCCCGGCCGGGGCACCAGAATCCTGTTCTAAAGCGGTAAGAGTAGCCTCGTGTTGTGATTGTGAGAATTCATTTTCAAGTTAAGAAACACTTGGGTTAACTGAAAAATGTTAACTGAAAAAATTAAAAACTCAATGAAGGGCAGCCAATAGAGCTGCCAAAAAAGATATAAATATGTACAACACCAAGCTTTTAATGGGGGATACACCAACTTCGATATATAGGATTCGTAGTTCTTTCGTTTTGTCTCACCTCCGTCAGATTTTTCAATCTTTTTTCAAGTGTCACCCCTAAATATACCTTGCCCCCTCCAGCTCTGGCGAAATGACAATAAATTTCAGTACATTTTGCTTAGAGGGTGAATGCGTAGAAAAAGGAGATGTCGGCTAAATCCTCCAACTAATTAAAATCAAAGTTTTGTGACATTTACCAATGTTATATTTGTGCATAAATAACTCATAAACACCCCACAAAAAACCTTTTAACCCCCTACCCGCTTCCCCCGCCCGATGGCCATGAAGACCCTCGCGGACGTTTTCAGGGATGCATTGAGGGAGAAGGGCATAGAGAGCATCGGAACGCTCTCGAAGCGTTTTAGGAAATCCAGAAACAAGCTCCAGGACATTGCGATTGAGATAGTTCACGGCAAGGGCGCAATCTTCCGCGTCCCCGAGAAGACGGCAGTCGCGTGGGACCTGAACGGGAATCGCGTCGAGGGCTCTTACTATGCCTACGCACCCCTCTGCATGGCGGATAAGTTCGAGATGGTTCTCTCCCCCGAGGAGCTCCGCTCAAAACTTCCGGAGTGGCCCTACTTCATAATCGACCTCCAGCTCTGGGATAAACACACCCAGAAGGAAAAGGGCAAGGTCTGCCTCCAGATTAACCAGAGCTACGGCCTTCTGCGCGACTACTTCACGGGGCGAGAGCTGGCGGTAACGTGGGCGAACGAGGAGTTCCGAGGGATGTTCCACGGTCCCCTTGACAGGATTACAGTCTATGATGGTCCAACGGCCGAGTTTTTGAAGGAGAAGGGAATAGACGAGGTAGTTCTCCTCGACCCTTGGGCGGACAAGGTTCTGAGCGAGAAGGACTTTGAGGTCAGGGCCTTTATAATTGGCGGAATCGTTGACACAGGCCACGATAAAAAGCTGACCCCCAAAATTGGCGAGGAGCTTGAAAGGGCCGGAATAAAGGTTAGGCGAAGGAAGATAGTCCTCAGGGGCGACGTTGCGGGCGTTCCTGATAGAATAAACAGAATCCTTGGAATAATCCTCAAGATGCTCGTTGAGGGCAAGTCAATGGACGAGGCCGTTTACGAGTTCCAGGAACCGCTTCACGCACGCTGGCGCCTGAGGAAGGAGCTTCCGAAGAGGGCAACCCGCTACATGGTGGACGGGAAGACCTACCGCGTTGTCGAAAAGGAGCTGTTCGACGAGTACTCAAAGTGGCTCAAAATACGCTGGGAAGACTTTGTTAAAGTTCTCAGGGAGCTGGACTTGGTCGCGCTCGATAGAAAGAGGATTCATCACCTAAACAAGATTTCGAACGCGAGGATAATAAAGAGTAAGCTCTACCGCGTGATTTTGCTCAAAAAGGCCGCGATGCTCTGCTACAACTGCTGAAGCTCACAGGGACAAGTATCGGAAAATAGGGGGTCATTTTAGGTACCCCCTCCTGATGCCGGCAATCAGTAGAATTACTAACAATGCGAGCCTGAGTGCAAATCTCTGGGCTACTGACAGCTTAGGAAGCTCAACATTGAAGTAAATTACCGGGGTTGCCAGAATTAGCGTCAGGGCAAGTACCTTCAGCCTATTTTTCCACCACGGCTCGGGGAGTTTGATCTCGCCCTTCCACAGGTCTCTGGCGAAGTTCTCAAACCCCTTCTTGCCTGTTATCAGAATATCAGTGTCCCTTGCTTTCAGCCTTTCAACGACGAGGTCTTTCACGGTGGTGAGCTCTGTGTCATCAGAGTCCCCTCTTTTGGGTTCTTTAGACATCATGATAATACCTGTATTTGGGATCGCGTAGAAATCACCGAGCAACTTCACAACGACTGCGCTCCCGTACTCTTCGCAAAGACCTTCTAAAATACCTGCCGTGTCCTCTGGTGTGTGGAGCCGCACCGGTTTAAACTTCAGGGATTCGAGCTCCTGTGCGAGAGAAACCCACTCTTCGGGGGCGCGGGCTTCGTCCACGTAGTATACCATCCACTTTGCCATTGCACCACCGGCCGGATTAAAAGTCTGACATCTTAAAAGGATTACGATGGAAAATTGTTCTAAGAGGAAGTTGGAAAAGAGAAAGCCAAAATGGAACTCAGAAGAACACTATAACCGCGTCCTCAACAACGGCAGTCTCGACCTCTTCACCCTCGCTGAACACGGCCTTCCTGATGACGACGTCGTCTTTGCTCAGCTCGACCTTTTCTCCATCAACCTCGAACTCGACCTTTCCGGTCTCCTTGAGGGCCTTCGCTACCTCCTCTGCGTGCTCCTTGAGGTAGGCGGTAATCTTCGGAACGAGCTTGCCGTAGCGCGGACCGACTGTCCTGAAGTTGGGCTTTATCTCGGTGATGCGCTCCTCGAGCTCAGGCTCGCCCCTGATGACCTCAAGCCTCTCGATGTTCATGGTTCCCGCGATGTCCTTCTCGATGGCCTTCAGGGCCTCATAGGAGTCTGTTGCATAGATGGCCACGTGCTTGAGCTTGGCGTTGAGAGCGAGGCCGTGAGAGTTCTTGTAGCGCCTTATTGCGCCTACTATTTCCCTCGCAAGCTCGCCGAGCTTCTCGGCCTCTTCATCAATTCTGTCCTCCCTGAACTTCGGCCAGTCGAGGAGGTGGACGCTTTTAGCGCCAATCCGCTCGCGGAAGAGGTTCTGGTAGAGCTCCTCGGTGATGTGCGGGACGAACGGAGCGAGCAGGAGCATCACGTTGTAGAGGAGCTCGTAGAGCGCCGCTTTAGCCTTGAGCTTGCTCTCCTCATCGTCGCCGTAGAGGCGGTACTTAATCATCTCGATGTAATCATCTGCCACCTCGTGCCAGACGAAGGTTATCAGCTCGCGCGTGAGCAGGTTGAAGCGGTAGCGCTCCATCTCCTCCGTGGCGAACTTGATGAGCCTGTGGAGCCTGCTGAGAATCCAGCGGTCGAGCGGTTCGAGCTCCTCGGGAGCTTTGGCCGGGTCGAAGTCCTCTAAGTGTCTCTCGGCGAAGCGGTAGATGTTCCAGACCTTCTGCAAAAACCTGAAGTTGTAGTCAACCGTCTCCCACTTGAACGGGTGGTCCTCTCCAGGCGGCGCTAAAGCAGTCCAGAGCCTCAGGGCATCGGCGCCGTACTTCGGAATGACCTCGTCTGGCGCTACGACGTTGCCGTAGCTCTTGCTCATCTTCCTTCCATCGGGCCCGGCGACCATTCCGTTGATGAGGATGTCCTTCCAGGGCTTCTGGCCGGTGAGCATGTAGGTCCTGAATATCGTGTAGAAGGCCCACGTCCTTATGATGTCGGTTCCCTGTGGCCTGAGCGCGGTCGGGAAGTTGTGCTCGAACCAGCGCTTGGCCTCCCCGTCGCCCTTGATGGCCTCGTGCCACCTGGTTATTATCAGCGGGGTTATGCTCGAGTCGACCCAGCAGTCAAGGACATCTGTGACGGGCTTCGGCTCGCTTCCGTCGGAGCACTTCCTTGGAGGCTTGTCAAAGCGCGGGTCGACGGGCAGGTCTTTCTCGTCGGGAAGAATTACCTCACCGTTATCGCAGACCCAGAAGGGAATTGGCGTTCCGAAGACCCTCTGCCTGCTTATGACCCAGTCCCAGTCCATGCTCTCGGCCCAGTCCTTTAGGCGGAGGAACATGTCCTCGGGATACCAGTTGATTTCCTTCGCGACCTTGACTATCTCGTCCGTGAAGTCCTTCACTTTGATGAACCACTGCTTCTTGGGGAGCAACTCAATCGGGGCCATACAGGAGCTCCTCTCGGTGTGTCTGAGAACACGGTGCCTTATCTTCTCCTTCTTGTAGAGGAGACCCATCTTCTCAAGGTCTTCCGCAATCTTCTTTCTGGCCTCTTCAGTCTTGAGACCCTTGTAAGGCCCGGCGTTCTCGTTCATGGTGCCGTCCTCGTTGATGGCTATGATGACGGGAAGGTTGTAGCGCTTCTGCCAGACGACGTCCTGCTCGTCACCGTAGGTACAGTTGTAGACCGCTCCGGTTCCAAAGCTTGGGTCAACGTCCTCGTCAGCTAAAACGGGCACCTCGCGCTCGAATATCGGCAGTTTAACCTTCTTGCCGACGACGTCCTTGTAGCGCTCGTCCTCTGGGTGGACGAAAACTGCCACACAGGCCGGCATAAGCTCGGGCCTCGTGGTGGCTATCGGCACGTAACCGGAACCGTCAGCGAGGGGAAGCTTGATGTAGTAGAGGAAGCCTTCCTCCTCGACGTAGCCGACCTCTGCCTTGGCAAGGCTCGTCCTGCAGCGCGGGCACCAGTAAACGGGGTGCTCGGCCTGGTAAAGGAGGCCCTTCTTGTAGAACTCGATGAGGGACTTCTGAACTGCCGCTTTATACCAGTCGTCCATCGTGTGGTACTCAAGGTCCCAGTCTGCCGAATAGCCTATCCTGATGAACTGGTTGCGCATCGCTTCGATGGCCTGCCAGGTCCACTCAACGCACTTCTGGAGGAACTTCTCCGGTTCATCCTTGCTGATTCCGAACTCCTTCTCCACTTTGAGCTCCGTTGGAAGCCCGTGGTTGTCGAAGCCCTGCGGGAAGAGCACGTTGTAGCCGGTCATTCTCTTGTAGCGCGCGACGATGTCGATCCACGTGTGGCTGAGCACGTGACCGAGGTGGAGCGTTCCGCTCGTGAACGGGGGCGGAGTGTCAATTGCGTAGCTCGGCCTCTTCTCGTCGAGCTCGTACTTGTAGATTTTCTCATCGAGCCAGAACTTCTGCCACTTGGGCTCAATCTCGTTCGGGTCGTAGTTCTTCGGGAGCATGGACATCACCCTTTAGGTTTTCAGAGGATGTTCTACCCTCAGAAGGGGGCTTTAAAAATCTTGGCGGTGCTCTTTTGGGGACTAACCAAGAAGCGCGGAATGCTTTGCTAGAGGTCAAAATCAGCGTTACGGTGGACGATAGGCACCACCAGGGTATGGAAGTGGATAGGGGTTTAAAAAGTTTGAGGTGTCCATCAGCGAGCCATGGTCATCGGGCACTTTCTCCTCATCCCGCACTTTTCGCAGGCACTCCGGTGGAGAGCGAAGTTAATCGGTGTCAGCAGGAGGAACAAGAGGAGGGGCACCAGTTCATGCCTTGATGGAGTGAGGAAGTACGCGGCTGAGATTCCGAGAACCGGTACTGCCGTGGCGAGCGCCCAGGTTACCTTAGCGAGCTTTACTCTCAGCTCATAGCTTCTGGAGCCCCGCTCAAACATCAGCGCGGAGAGCTTTCCCCAGCCCGTCGCACAGCGCTTTCCATAGTAGCAGTGGGTGCAGAGGTGCTTTCTGAGCACAACGAGCAGCATGAGCGCGAGGAAAAGCGCATAAACAACTGAGAGCACTGGCACCCCAGAGAGCCTGAGAGGTTGCATGCCGACAAATCCCGCCCCAAAGTAAAGGAGCAGGAAGACGTTTTGAGCAATTACGAAGCCAGGCGGGTATTCCCTGCACTCGACTTCAGGCGTGGCCACAGGGTTCCCCCATCAGTTAGCCGGAAGATTTAACGTTTTGCATTCATTCCAACTCCACTGACCAGCGATAAACGTGGTGGTCAACGCCCATCTTCCCCCACCTGTGCCTGGAAGAACTCTTCGGCCCTCTTGAGTAGGGGTTCGTTCTCGACCTTCCGGCCGATAAGTTTAAAGGGAAGTCCAACAAGTTTCAAACTGAACCATGCTTTGTCCTCTAAGAGGTCGCGAGAGCACTCCTCGTCGGTTAAATCACTCTCCCTAATTGAAACGAGCAGTTTGTAGCTGTCCAGACTTTTAACGAGCACGTACTCCCTCTCTTCCCTCCCGGGCCTTTCAAGTAACTCATAGAGCCCGTCCTCAATGTCGAGGAGTTCTTTCTTCACTACAGTAAGGCCAGATGGAAGAACCTCAAGCTTTCCGAGCTTAACGGTTTTGACTAACCATTCGTACAGGAGGAACTGGTTGTCTTCTTCAAAACCTACCTTTCTGAGGTCGTGGTCGTCCGTGTAACCGCAGATGAGAACCGCCCCAGCCTTCATCAGCTTTCTAAGAAACCTCATCACTTCAGAACTCAAGACAAACATCCACCTGCCGGTGTAAGCTCCAATCTGGAGGAGTGTCATGTCATCCTTCGAGTACGTTTCAACCTCAAGCCAGTCAAAGGAGTCTCCCTCGGTGGTTTTCAGCTCGTAGTGCAGTTCTCCCACTGCAACCAGTCTAAAGCCCCTCATGTCGAAGATGAACTTCAGGTGCTCCTCTCTTTCCTTCCGCTGGTACGCGAGTTCACGAGTGTACCTGAACTCGCGTGAGAGATTCTCAAGCATATCCCATATCTCTCCATGGCCTATCAAACACGGCGAGAGTATAGTATGTGGTTCCCATTGCCATCCCTCCTGGAGTGCAGGGTTAATCTCCCGCGTGTTTGAGCCGAGAGTAATCTCCGGTAGTGTGACCGTTGAATATTTCTCTCACCATCCTTTGCCACCTGTCGTTCTGCACTTTCCTGATATTCGTTAGGGGCAACATGACCGGTATCACTAAATCCCACACAATTTCCCATGGTTCCTCCAGAGACTCATGAATGTCCTCCGGATCCTCGAAATCAACAATCCCGAAGAACAAGATAACAGCATAGCCATCCAATTCCCCAACGAACAGGAATCCCTTCTCGTTAGGGCGCCAGGGAATTGAAACCTCATATAAGCCCTCGTCCAGTTTTAAGAGTTCTTTCCTTACTGCTGTGAGGGCTGAGGGCAGGATTTCGAGTTTTCCAGTTTTAATTGCCTCGGGAAGCCAGTTTATGAACAGGTAAGACATGTTGTACTCGAAGCCGAGTTTCGTCAGGTCTGTATCATCTCGGTAGCCGCATATTAGGAGGGGTTCTGCCTTCATGAACTGTTTTAAGAGCCTGATGACTTCCGAACTGAGGACGAACCGCCATCTGCTCCTCGAAACTGGATGAATTTCGAGGATTGTGTACCCCTTAACCGTGTAAACATAGAAGTCCGCGTTGATTATAACCCCCCACTCCGTAGTCCTCAGCGAAGGGTCAAAGAGCAGTTCACCCGAGACAACGAGCTGAAAATCATCTCCCAAAAGGCCCTTTTCCCTGAGGTAATCCATCCGAGGATCATCCCATTCACCGTCCCGAATCTCAACTTCAAACTCTTTTTCAAGGAAATCCTCAACCTCCTCCGGCTTTTTATCAAACATGAGGTAAATATAGTTATCAACGCCCATCTTCTCCCACCTGTGCCTTAAAGTAGTCCTCTGCCCTCTTAAGCAGTTCTTCGTTCCCGACCTTCTGGCCAATGCGCTTGAAAATCACCCAAGTGATTTTTAAGCTGAACCAGTTCTCATACTCGAGCACTTCCCTATAAAGGACGTCATCTAACAGTCCATCACCAACAATAAGGAGCACTTTGTATCCCTCCACGCCCAGATCCCTGACAAAAACGTACAAGCCGGGCTCGCCGACCAGCTCGTAGAGACCATCCTCCAGCCCAAGAATGTCCCCCCTCACGACGGTTAAGTCCGAGGGGAGGACTTCGAGCTTTCCCTCTTTCACTATCTTGGCCAACCGCTCGTACAGGAGGAATTGGTTGTAGTCACCGAACACATCCCTAAGCTTTTCATGCCCGTAGATGTAACCACAGATGATGAGTGCTCCGACTCTCGCCAGTTTCTTGAGGAGCTTCATCAGTTCGGAGCTCAGGATGAAATCAAACCTGCTCGTCCAGGATTCAAAGTCGATTATTGTTGAGTTTCCCCTTGAAAACACGTTTACTATGAAGCACTCGTGGGGTCCGAACCCCTCGGCAGTCCTCATGACGAAGTGAACATATCCTGTGGATACTAGCCTAAAGCACCTCGTATCATAAAACTTGAACTGCTCCCTGTTCCCCTCATCGCCCTCGTATCTCTTTTCTTCAAGGTACCCGAACTCCTCCTTAAGCCTCGTCAACACTTCCTCCCAAGGCTTATCAAACACTGCAACGATGCTCTTACAATCCCCCACACGACCACCCCCGGCAGTTCAAAAAATATTTGGGAAAAGGTTTAATTAAACTCCGAAGTCAGCTGAACCAGCTCAACGTCCACTCCAAACCGGGACTTCGCATTTCGTATAGCTTCCATGACCCGATAGTGCTGTCCCGGACTGAAGACGTCCCTTGAGTAGTACACGTAGATTTTCCTGACGCCCCTGCTCTTAGCATACTTCGCCTGGGTCAATATTTGCTCGGGCCTTATACCACCAAAGCACTCAATATAAACTCGACCTAAGTTTACCCTGTCCAGTACAAACCTTCCCTTATAGAAACCGTCTCCAATCCCGCGCTTGATTTTTGTGAAGAGTCTGTCTCCACCGGGAACACCCTTTATGTCATTGATGACTCTTTCGAGCTTCTTAACGTCCCAGCCTTTCTCGATTATAATCTTCTGCAATATTACACTTCTAATGCCGAGACTCTCAAGTCCCTGCATTGCCTTGACTACCTCATCAAAGTCTTCTCCCTTCTTCAATCCCCCGTCCCTTACCACGTATTTTTCGACTATCTTTGAGATGTACCCCTTCCCGAGCTTGTTCGCCACCCATTCAGCCACCTCTTTAGAGGCGTACGTGATTTCCTTGACAACTTTGTTGTCCTTGAACAGGCCGATTAGCACTTTATTGCGGCTGATCACTTTAATTCCGAGTTCTGCTCCCTTGATTCCAAGTTTCTCTGCAATCTTCTCAGGGTCGATGAACATCGTGACTGCATCGTAGACTGCCGCAACTTCTGGAGAGATGTAGTGCTCAAGGAACCAGTGAACGGCCAAGTCAAGTATTATGAGACCTATAATCCACCAGAACTGCGGCCGAATCTCGTCTCCAGGCTGTTTCTCCGGACCGAACTCCGGGGGAACCGCTACTGTATTGTTAACCGTCGCGTTAACAAAGGTGGCAGTGGCACTGGCACCACTAACTGTCATTCCAAGGAATAGCAACACGAGGGCCAGGGCGAGAACCCTTCGCCAGCCCAGGCGGAGCACCTCCTTAGAGTTGCCCGCACGGACAATAAATCCAGAACTTAAAAATTTTTCTATTGGAAGTTTTAACAAGGCAAAAGCAATCAAAAGAGGATTACTTTTTAAAATTGCATTATTTCACCGCCACCAGCCAGTACCGCCGGTCGTTGGGCCTCAGCTCGTGCCCGTCCCCGTAGATTTGGGACCTTCCCGAAGTGCTTTTCCGCCAGAAGTCTCATCTCTCTTACGGTGTAAATGTTCAGTTCGTCGTCCACCATGAAGACCCTAACGCTCCCGTCAGGCTTCACTATCTGCACGAGCCTCTTGAAGTGGAGTTTTGGCCTTCCGCCTTGCAACGGCGAGCATCTCCTCGTGGAGATCAAGGCCCATAACCCGATACCCGCGCCTTGCCAGTTCGAGCGTCGGAATCCCGGTTCCGCAGGCGAGGTCTAAGATTTTCCTCACTTCTCGTTCGGCTTCATTCTGAAATAATTTCTCCACGAAGTCTATCTCCCGAGAAACCCGCTCGGCCCTTCTCCTATAAATCGCGTCGTAGTACTCGGCCAGAACGGTGTAGAGCTCGTGCATGGTACCACCAGAAAAGTTTCAGCGTTTCCCGATAAAAGCCTGTCTTGAAACTTGTAGAAAACAAAAAGAGGGGAAGAGGGTCACTTTCTCCTCCTGAGGAGGAGTGGGATTATTGCGAGGCCTATGAGGGCCGCTGGACCGCAGATCTTGGTGCCTCCACCGCCCTTAGAAGTCGTCGTAGTCGTAGTAGTGGTCGTAGTAGTCGTGGTGGTCGTGTGGAGCGGGGTGAGCTTGTAGTTGAGCTTGAGCTCCTTTCCTGCCTCAACTGTTATCTCGTGGGTCTCCTCCTTGTAACCCTCCTTCTTGATGACGATCGTGTGTTTGCCAACGGTCAGAACATACTGCTCGAGCGGAGTCTCCCCGACTTTCTGACCGTCAATGTAGACCTCGGCCCCGCTTGGATCGGTAGTTATTGTTATCATTCCTGTCTTCGGTGAGAGCTCAACGTTGAAGGTGAGCTCCTTACCCTCCTGGATTGAGACGTTGAATACTTCATCCTTATAGCCCTCCTTCTTGATGAGAACCTGGTGTAAACCGATCGGTAGGACGTAGTGCTCGAGCGGGGTTTCACCAACCTTCTGACCGTCGATGTAGACTTCAGCTCCACTCGGGTTGCTGTTGATCGTTATCATTCCGGTCTTCGGTGAGAGCTCGACGTGGAATGTCAGGAGCTTTCCAGCCTGGATTGAGACGTTGAAGACCTCATCCTTGTAGCCGGGCATCTTGACTATGACCTGGTGCAGGCCAACGGGCAGGGTGTAGTTCTCGAGCGGAGTCTTACCGACCTCATTACCGTCGATTATCACCGTTGCGTTCGTGGGCTCGCTGGTTATTGTGAGTTTGCCTTTGAGTACCTCCAGTGTGGCGTTTACAAGGGTGACTTCCTTGGGCTCAACTGTTACGGTCTCCTTGTACTCATGATAGTTGCGCATGCTCACGGTTACGTTGTGCTCGCCAGCTGGGACGAGGTAGTACTTGAGGGGCGTGGTTCCAACGCTCTCCCCATCAATGCTGACTTCGGCACCGCTCGGGGTTGAAATGACCGTGAGGAAGCCGTAGTTCTCTGAGACGGGTATCATGTCAACGGTGGCAAGCTTCTTGTCCTTGGCGTCGTAGCCGCTGAGCTGTTCTTCCTGGGTTGGGTGGAACCACTCTGGAACGAGGAGGTCCATGACGCGTGGGGCGACGCCGGCTATGATAGCGTCAGAGTCACCGCCACCAACCCTCCACTGTGCAGCCTCAACTTGAACATCACGCCACTCATCAACACCGTAACCGTCCTGGCTGCCAACGAGAACGGCGTAGAATGTGTCCTCAGTGAAATTAAGATACTCTCTCGGAACTTTGACGATAATGGTGTTGGTGGAGAGGTCGGCATTGGCTTCAATGTCAACGGTGCTCATGTTTGGAAGGACGAGCTTTGACGTCCAGCCGGTTACTCTAAAGGCGAGATCCCACGGCCTGTTGAACTGTACGTTCGCTCCGGGCCCGTTGTCGGCCAGTTTGATGGCTGAGGTGTTGCCTCCGTCCTTGAAGTCGAAGTAAGCTTCGATTATCTGGTAGCTGAAGCCGTTCGGCCCGTTCCACTGGTTGTCACCGAGGTTCTTGAAGTGGAAGTAGAATACGTAGTCGTTTGGAGTCTCGTAAACGTCCATTCCGGTTATGTCGAAGAGTCCGGTCCTGTTGAAGACTGGATCAGTCGGGTAGGTGTAGGTTCCCGGACCGTGATCGTCACCCTCTGGGTCAGAAACGCTGAGAACCGGCGCTATCGCCTTCAGGGAGCTGAACTCCGCCGTAGTGTTTATGAACTCGGCGTTAGTTTCAACGACACTCGACTCAACCGGGCTGAGGATCAGGTGGGCGCTGTTAACGCTCAGGTTGACATCCTCACCAGTTATATCGACCGGAGCAACAAGTTCGCAGGACGGTATGGTGAGATCGCCTGCGGGAACGGCCATGGCGAGGGCGTTGTCGCTCATCACTCCCGCGAGGAAGGCCTTCTCATCGCCAAGTGCAAGCCCGTTGAAGGCCCCGCTGCCATAGGTTACGGCCTTTATGACGTTTCCGTCTCCATCAAGCTTCATGACCAGTGTTTTTCCGCCCATCTCGCCTGCGGCAATGATGTAGTCGCCGTCCCTGTAGAGGGCCCTTATCTGAACTCCTCTGTAGAGCTTCTCCCACTTGAGGTGTCCGAAGTAATCAAACTTGACGAGCAGGCTTCCATCACTGGTTATGACAGCGGTTACGGTCCCCTTTTTCGCGGGGGCTATTGCAACGGCTTTTCCGCTGGTTTCTATGACGTTCTGCCAGTATGTCTTGCTCCCGTCTCCCTTGAACTTAACGACGAGAGGGGCGCCGTTGAGCCAGCCGACGGCGTAGTAGTATTTGTAGTCCTTGAGAACGTTTGTGAAGCCGTAGCTTCCCTCGCCCTTAAGAACGGCCTCCCAGTTAACGCTTCCGTTCTCGTCGAAGGTGACGATCCACGGGAACCCGTTGTAGGTTCCAACGAACGCGTCTCCGGAAACGGCGACTGCCTTCTGGTCTCCATCGCCGCCGATGGCCTTCTGCCACACCACGTTTCCATCCTCGTCGAACTTGACGAGCCAGGCATCGTTCTGGGAGATCTCAGCCCCGTTGGCCCATCCAACGGCTATGTATCCATCTCCGGTGGCTTCAATATCGTTGAAGCCGTAGTTGCCCGTTGCAGCCTTCTGCCAGGCTATGCTTCCATCGTCGTTGACCTTAACTATCCATGCGCTTGAGTGGTCAACCCCGGCTCCGTTGAGCCAGCCAATGAAAGCCAGGCCGGAATCAGAGTAAGCCAGTGAAAGTGCTTCGCTCCTTTCGGCCGTGTACGTGGCGGCCCAGAAGAAACCCGTTGATTCTGAGGCACTGACGAATCCGGCATTCGCTCCGAACCCTATAATACCTCCAAGCAGCAGAAGCATCAGCGGAAGCGCTTGTAATTTCCTGCGCCAAATCTCTTTAAATCCCTTCTTGGATTTCACAACACTTCACCTCCCCTGAGGGGTTCAGTTCTCTTTAAGGGCGTTTGTGCTTTTAACTCTATTGCCTATGGCCGGTTGTGGCCGGACTAAGGTTTGGGGACGACCTAAATAAAATTAACGTTCTTCAGAAATTTTTGGCGTTTCTGGAGAAGTTATGGCCGAACCGCAATCCCTTAAAACCCTCTCGCGGTACTTCCTTAGGTGAATGAAATGGAGATAGGTGTCGTTGGAAAGCCAAACGTGGGGAAGTCAACGTTCTTCTCGGCTGCAACGCTCGTTGACGTTGACATAGCGAACTACCCCTTCACGACCATCGACGCCAACGTCGGCGTGAGCTATGCCATAGCGGAGCACCCCTGCAGGGAGCTCGGCTGTAAGCCAAACCCCCAGAACTACGAGTACCGCGAGGGGAAGGCCCTGATTCCGATAAAGATGATTGACGTTGCCGGTCTCGTCCCCGGAGCTCATGAAGGGCGCGGACTGGGCAACAAGTTCCTTGACGACCTCAGGATGGCTTCAGCTCTAATACACGTCATAGATGCCACCGGAAAGACCGACGCCGAGGGTCAGCCAACGGATTACCACGACCCCGTTGAGGACATCGAGTTCCTCGAGAGGGAGATAGACTACTGGATTTACGGAATCCTCAAGAAGGGCTGGGAGAAGTTCGCGAAGAGGATTAAGCTCCAGCACATGAAATTAGAACAGGCAATCGCCGACCACCTCTCCGGAATCGGAGTAACCGAGGAGGACGTCTGGGAGGCCCTTCACAAGGTGGGACTCCCAAGCGACCCGACCAAGTGGAGCGACGAGGATTTGCTCTCGTTCGTCCGCGAGCTGAGAAAAATAAACAAACCGATAATAATAGCCGCGAACAAGGCCGACGCGGCAAGCGACGAGGGAATCAAGAGGCTCATCGAGGAGGGAAAGAAGAGGGGCTACATCGTCGTTCCCACTTCTGCCGCCGCGGAGCTGACCCTCAGGAAGGCGGCAAAGGCGGGCTTCATCGAGTACATTCCGGGCTCGAGCGATTTCAAGATTCTCAAGAAGATGAACCCCAAGCAGGAAAAAGCTCTGGAGCTGATTAAGGAGAAAGTCCTCGACCGCTTCGGCTCGACCGGCGTCCAGGAGGTCATAAACAGGGCCGTCTTCGAGCTGCTCAACCTAATTCCGGTTTATCCCGTTCAGGACGAGAACAAGCTCACCGACCAGTTCGGCAACGTCCTACCGCACGTCTACCTGCTCCCGAAGGGCTCGACGCCGAGGGATCTGGCCTATAAGGTCCACACCGACCTCGGAAGGACTTTCCTCTACGCGGTGAATGCCAGAACGAAGAGGCGCGTTGGGGAGGACTACGAGCTTCAGTTCAACGACATCATAAAAATCGTCGCAACGGCTAGGTGACCTCCAAACCTTTATAAATTTCCCTTTTCTATGCCTCTCTGCGAGAAAATAGGGGTGATGCTCATGTCTCACAAGTCAGCGGAAATGTACGAGCTCAAAAAGAAGGTTGAGGAGCTGAAGAAGTATCGAGGTCGAGCGACCGAACTCGTCAGCCTTTACATTCCAGCGGGCTACGACATAAACAAGGTCATGCAGCAGTTGCGAGAGGAGTACGGAACGGCCCAGAACATCAAGAGCAAGTCCACCCGAAAGAACGTTTTGGGAGCGCTTGAAAGGGCGATGCAGCACCTCAAGCTCTACCGCAAGACCCCGGAGAATGGCCTCGCTTTGTTCGTCGGCAACGTCAGCGAGCAGGAAGGAGTGAGCGACATAAGGCTCTGGGCCATAGTCCCGCCTGAACCGCTCAAGGTCCGCCTTTATCGATGTGACCAGACCTTCGTCACCGAACCGCTCGAGGAGATGCTCCGCGTTAAAGATGCGTACGGCCTCATAACCGTGGAGAAGAACGAGGCGACGATAGGCCTCCTTAGGGGCAAGAGGATTGAGGTCATAGACGAGCTCACCTCGAACGTCCCGGGAAAGACGAGGGCTGGTGGTCAGTCGGCGAGGCGTTACGAGAGGATTCGCGAGCAGGAAACTCACGAGTTCATGAAGCGCATCGGCGAGCACGCCAACAAGGCCTTTCTCCCGCTCCTTGAGAAGGGTGAGCTGAGGGGAATCATCATCGGCGGCCCCGGGCCGACCAAGGAGGAGTTCGTTGAAGGCGATTACCTTCACCACGAGCTGAGGAAGAAGGTCATCGGCGTCGTCGACATAAGCTACCACGGCGAGTACGGCCTAAGGGAGCTCGTCGAGAAGGCCAGCGACATACTCAGGGATCACGAGGCCGTAAAGGAGAGGAAGCTCATCCAGGACTTCTTCAAGCACCTCGTCAAGGACACGGGGATGATAACCTACGGTGAGAAAGAAGTCAGGCAAGCGCTTGAGCTCGGCGCCGTTGACACGCTCCTCATCAGTGAGGGCTACGATAAGGTCCGCGTCAGGGCAAAGTGCAACAACTGTGGCTGGAGCGAGGAGAAGACGATGAGCGAGCAGGAATTCCACGTCTACAAGAAGAAGCTGACCCACTGTCCCAAGTGTGGCAGTCAGAACATAACCTTCGAGAAGTGGGACGTCGCGGAGGAGCTCATCAAGATGGCAGAGGAAGCCGGTTCAAACGTGGAGATAATTTCCCTCGACACCGAGGAGGGACAGCAGTTCTACAAGGCCTTTGGCGGGCTTGGAGCGTTTCTGAGGTACAAGATTCACTGAGCTATTTGTATGCATCTTCCCTTTTCTTAACCTTGTGAATTAGAATCCTACGGGCCTTCCAGTTCACAGAATAGATAATGCGGTATTCGCCGATTCTAACATGGTAAATATCAAGGTCTCCCGAGCCTTTAAGTTTAATTATGTCAAATTTGTCCCGGGGGGACTGCCTCATATCTAAGCGCGTCCTTTAACTCCAAAAATTTTCTGAGGTTAGCCTTCGGTAAGGACTTCAGAGCCTTAATTGCCTCTTTCTTTATTTTGACCTCGAAAGTCATGAGTCTTCCTCCAGAATCCGCTCAAGCTCGTCCGCGTCAATCCAGTTCTCTTCCTTGAAATCTCTTGCTTCTCTTTCTATCTTATCAAGTTCTTCATCGGATACTTCACCCCTCACAATGGGAACCAGCATAGCCTCAAGACGCTGGATTTCCACCTTCAGGCGCTCAAGCTCTTCCATAACGTAACGCACGTTGACATCTCTTACCCGCTCCATGTTCTCACCACTTTGAATTCTTTCGGCATGATATTTTAATTTTCCCTTTGATTCGCTCGTTCAAATGATGATAATATGCATCGTTTCGGAACCTTTAAGTACCGGTACCGATACTTAGTATCGGGGGCGATACCTATGCTGTTTGACCCGAGGCCGAAGAGCAAGAGGGAGGAAATCTTCGACAGGGAGAAGGAGTTGAACTCCTTACTTGGGGGAATCGAGGAGTATCCAATAACCGTTCTCATAGGAATCAGGAGAGTAGGAAAGAGCTCTCTCTTAAGGGTAGCCCTGAATGAGTTCAACGGTCTTGGCCTTTACCTCGATGCAAGGAGGCTCTACGCCGCGGGAGGTGGGGCAATAAGTCCCGCCGTCCTTGTGGACGAGATCAGAAAGATACTCCTCGGAAAGGGCAGGTTTGGCTTTCTGAGCGGGATAAAGCTGGAGAGCGTTAATCTGGCGGGAGTAAAAATCGCACCAAAGGAAATGACCATAATAGACGTCTTTGAACTCCTGAACGGCCTTGGGGAGAGGTTTGGGAGGGTCGTCTTGGCTTTCGACGAGGCCCAGTACCTTCGCTTCTACGGGCCGAGAGGCGGAAAAGACCTCTTAGCTGGAATAGCCTACGCCTATGACTCCCTCCCGGACCTCGGCTTCGTGTTCACGGGTTCAGAGGTCGGCCTCCTCCACGATTTCATCGGTATCGACGACTACTCAAGTCCACTCTTCGGCAGGGTCTACGAGGAAGTTGAAGTTAGGCCGTTCCAGAGAGGGGTCTCGGAGGCTTTCCTGCGGGCGGGGTTTGAGGAGGTAGGCTTGAAAGTTCCGGACGAGGAAATAAAGAGAGCTGTCGATGGGCTCGACGGCATTCCTGGCTGGCTCGTGGAGTTTGGGTTTAACTACTGGAAGAGCGGAAGTTTTGAGAGAGCTATGGAGAGAACCGTCGAGAGGGCCAGGGTGATGATACGGGAGGAGCTTCTTGAGCTTGAAAAGCGCTCTCCAAGGTACGCCCTAATCCTCAGGGCGATAGCGATAGGGCTCACGCGCTGGAGGGACATCAAGGACTACGTGGAGGCTAAAGGCGGGCCCATAACGAACGCGAGACTGTCCGCGCTCCTGAAGAACCTTGAGAAGATGGGCTGGGTGAGGAAAGAAAGCGGGGAGTACCGGATAATAGACCCTCTCGTGGAGAAAATATTGAAAAGCTAATCACATCTTCTCCGGCGCCTCTATGCCGAGCAGCTCCAGCCCGTTCCTGAGAACCTGCTTCACAGCTAAAACGAGGAGTAACCTCTCTTCCCTGATTCCGTCCTCTGCCTTGAGCACCGGATGATCCATGTAGAACTTGTTGAAGAGCGAAGCGAGCTCGTTGAGGTACGCTGGAACCAGGTGGGGCTTGATGTCCCTGCCCGCGCTCTCTATTACCTCAGGGAACTTGGCAAGAAGCTTGATGAGCTCCTTTTCGCGTAGGGTGAGCTTCGAGAAGTCGGCCTTCTCAAGAAGCTTTTCCCATTCGGTCTCGACTCCGCTTTCCCTCGCCTTCCGCAGGATTGAGGCACAGCGCGCGTGTGCGTACTGGATGTAGGGTGCGCTCTCCCCTTCAAAGTTGAGAACGTCGTCCCAGCGGAAGGTTATTATCTTGTCGGGGCTGTACTTGACGAGGTT
The DNA here is from genome assembly GCF_000022365.1 of Thermococcus gammatolerans EJ3. NCBI lineage: Archaea > Methanobacteriati > Methanobacteriota > Thermococci > Thermococcales > Thermococcaceae > Thermococcus > Thermococcus gammatolerans. The sequence goes on from NC_012804.1 coordinate 662,644, forward strand.
GAAGCGAACCGCGCCAACTCCAACGGCTTCGGCTATCTCGTCCTTCTCCTCCTCGCTCAGGTTCGGGTTCTTCTGCTCGACCAGCTCCCTCGCCCTCTGGACGGCTTCGTTGAGAACTTCATCAACGGTGAAGCCGACCCAGGTTCCCTTCCTGCCCGAGAACTTGCCTTCAGGCCTCACAACGTGCTCGTAAGCCAGGTGGTGGAAGTTCTCAGCCGAGTCCTCAAAGCCGAGGAGCTGGAGTGCGTACTTTATCGCCATCTGTGGGTGTCTCTGCTCCGCTCCGATGACGTTTATCACTATGTCCCCTCTGCCGAACCTGCCGGGCATCTCCTCGCCATCAGGGGCAGTCGTCCAGGTCTCGTGGTTCTCCCTCTTATCCCAGAGCTTGTAGAGCATGTCGGCCTTCACCTTGCCGAACTTCCAGAGGTGATACGCTATGTCCTTGCCCGTGTAAGTTGCTGTTCCGTCGCTCCTTTTGAGAACCAAAAACGGGTTCTTCATGTCCGGGAAGAGCTTCCTCAAATCCATCACAAAAGCGCCCTTGTACTTGCCCTCCCTCCCCCAGAAGAAGTTCTCGTTGGCCTCGATGAGCCTGTAGGCCTCCTCGAAGATTCCGCTCCTCATTATGTCGCTCTCCCAGCTGAGCAGGTCGTAGGCTATGCCCATGCGGTATGTAGTTAGCATCTGGGCCTTGACAACGCGCTCCGCCAGCTTCCTGCCGATTTCGGCTATCTCGTTGTTTCCCTCTTCGAGCTTTTTCATGAGCTCGCGAACCTCTTTATCGACCTCGGGGTTCTCCTCGATGCGCTTGTTAACCTCGACGTAGAGCAGGCCCATTACGTGGTCTATGAAGTCCTCCTTCAGGCCCTTCTCCCTCAGCTCTGCCTCAATCCTCTCGAACTCCTCTTTCATGTTGAGGTAGCCCCAGAGAACCTGGGCGAACTGCACTCCAAGGTCGTCTATGTAGTTCTGAACTTCAACCTTGTAGCCGAGCCTGCGCATAATCCTCGCCATCGTGTCGCCCAAAACCGCGTTCCTCGCGTGCCCCATGTGGAGTGGCTTCGTGGGATTGACCGAGGTGTGCTCGACGATGACCTTCCTGCCCTTTCCAAGCTCGCTCTCGCCGTAGGCTTCGCCTTTGCCAAGGATTTCCCTGACCAGCTCGCGTCCGAAGTAGGAGTAGTCAACGTAGAAGTTGATGTAGCCGTTGACCGCCTTAACCTCGACTATGCCCTCGGGCTTCTCAATCCGCTCGACGAGCTCTTCCGCTATGAGCTTCGGGGCCTTCCTGAAGACCCTCGCGAGTTGAAACGCCACAGCCGTGCCAAAGTCGCCGAGCTCGAGGCTCGGTGTGTCGTCGAAGGTTATCTCTCCTTCCCACTTCTTTCCTGCCTCGGTGAGCATCTCGTCGAGTGCCTTCTTCAGAGAAAGCCTCGCCCTCTCCCGTATCTCTTTATAGACCATCTTCACCACCGCTCCCACTTTAACCCAACCTTTAAAAAGTTCTCCCGCGAGCTTACAACGGGGATGGGTATGAAGCATCACGTCGGTGAGCACAAAGCGAAAAAGGGCCTCATAAGGATTGAGTTCGACGAGAGGGACGGCATAGCCGAGCACGTTAAGATTACGGGAGATTTCTTCATGCACCCTGAGGAGGCAGTCCACGACCTCGAGAAGAAGCTGGAAGGACATAAAATCGAGGAGCTTGAAAGCCTGATTGACGAGTTCTTCGCGATGCGCCTCGATGTCGAGATGCCGTACGTGAACGTCGAGGACTTCAAGATTGCCCTCAAGAAGGCCCTGGAGGGGTGAGGGTGAGGCTTTCGCTGGGGATGAGGGCCAAAGAGCTGGCGATAGGCCAGCTCCTCCGGTTGGCGGTTGGGTTCGTGGTGAGCGCCTTTCTGGGCGTTCTGGTTGCTGTCGTTTTTCCCAAAACCGCCGCAAACCTCTTCGTTGAGATTGGGAAGTCGATAGCCGGTAAAGTTGGGGATCGAGAGGGCTTTGGCGCGTTTCTGTCGATATACACCAACAACCTCACCGTTGCCACTTCTGCCTACGCCCTCGGGATATTCTTCGGCATTGTGCCCTGGATCATCGTTCTGGTGAACGGCTTCATTCTGGGCCTCGTTTTGGCCGTTGTAGTGTCTACGGGGCTTATTAGCCCAGTAACCGCGATGCTCGCCGTGCTCCCTCATGGGATATTTGAGATTCCCGCTATACTCCTGGCGGCAGCGGCTGGAATACTGGTTTACAGGGGGACGCTTAAGAAGGAGGGTATGGAGGTTGTTTACGCCTCCCTCAAACTCTATGCCCTCTCCGCCGTCCTGCTCCTCGTGGCGGCTTTCATTGAGGCCTTCATAACCCCAAAGGTGGCGGGCATTGGATGAGCACCTATGAGTTCTCTAGGAACCGATCAAGATGAGCTGCTATCTCCCTGGCGACCATTTTGTAAGGATCTCCCTCTCTAAGCCTCCCTACCCTGGCCTTCAGGTTCCACCAGTAGGCGACCCAGACTGTCTGGTTCATGATGTGCTCCTCGTTTAGCCTCCTGACGCTTGAAAACTTCAACTCAAGGGCGGGCTTTTTGATTGTTCCTTTGGTCTCTTTTGAGGTATTCCGGCTCATCATGATATCGACGAAAGTTTTGGCGTCGCCGGCGTAGGAGTAATAGAGGATTCCCGAAACACCGCACTCACGGGAGAGGAGACCGTCCCTGGAAAAGGCGTGGGGCAGATAAACTACCACGACTCTGCCTTTCATGTCGTGGTCATCTATTGAGCCGCTGACGTAAACCGGCTTTAAGTTATGGGCGCGGGTCACGTTGGTGAGGGCCTCTCTAAGGGCCTTCTTAAGCCGGACGTTTGGGGCGACGATTTCAATGTAGACCGTTTGCGGATCCTCCGGAGCGCTCCTCCAGCCGGAGCTGTTGGGAATGAGAGAACCACCATATTGGGATTCACCAGAGAGTTCAGATAGTACGGTTGATTCACTGGCGGTTGTCACGACAAGGACGGATAGGAGCACAAGGATTGAGATGCCGAGGGCCAACCAGCGCTTCATACGCCCTCACAGGGAATAGTCGAAAAAATTACTTTAAAAAGTTTTTTAGACTTCCCTCCCGATGTAAATCCCGTGTCTCGTCCGCACTATTCTCACCCTTATCCTGTCTCCAACTTCCGCCCTCGTTCCAACGACCTCTATGAGCCTGTTCCTGGCCTTTGCAAGCATCTCTCCTTCAATCCTGCCCGGGAGGACGACCTCGGCCTTAACTATTTCTCCGGGCCGAAAGGCCAGCGGTATGAACTCCCTCTTCTCCATGCCAAAGTGGCTCGGCTTCAGGACGAGGGGCTTCATCCCTGTCTTTTCCTCAAGCCTCCTCAGCCAGGCGTAGAACTCCTTGAAGGGAACGGGCTTCGCTATGACTGGATTCCTCCCGAACTTGTAGGGAACGTAGTTCTGGAAACCGAGGGCCGGCCAGCGCTTTCCAGCGCCGATTTTCCTTGCGAACTCTATGAAGGCCTCCGCCTCGTCGTCGTTGATCCCGAAGATTATGACAGGAGCAATGAGGACGTCTATTCCCGCGTTTACCAGAGCTTCCGCCATCTCCAGAACGTGATCGAGGTCGTAGCTCTTCATTCCCATGAGCATTTTAGCTTTTTCCGGGTCGAGGGAGTGAATGGAGAGGTTTACCCTGTCGAGGCCCGCCTCCGCAAGTTCTTCGACGAGTTTATCCGTAAGAAGCGTCCCGTTGCTCTGCATGGAGATCACGGAGACGTTTGGATGCTCTCTCAAGGCCTGAACGAGCTCGACGCGGAATGGATAGATGAGCGGTTCTCCCTGACCGTCTAGATGGGCTTCTAAACCTTTTCCCTTTATCCTCGCGACCTCGTCGAACCACTTCATCAAGTAGTCTATATCAACCACGTAGTCGAGCTTTCTGGTTCGCGAATACGGGCCCTCATCAACAGAGCAGAAGATGCAGCTCAGGTTACAGCCGCTCACGCCCCTTATCTGGATGAGGTTCGTTCCCCGGTCTATTAGGCCAAAGGCGTTGTAGCCGAGGAGAGGAACGTCAAGAGCTTCGTGAATGTAAAGAACTTTTCTTTTGGTGTACCGATTTCTAAGCAGGGCACCGAGGTTGTTCTGAATGTATAGTGCTATAAACCCTTCAACTTTTTTGTAGTCAGTGTCTATAATTAGTGTACCGTTTCGGGCTGTGATTTGGGGCGAGACGCGGTACTTTCTTCTGATGACCCTCTCAAGCTCTCGCTTTGGAAAGTCTGCGTAGAGGGTTTCGCGCCAGATCAGCCTGATGGCATCCCCAAGATCCTCAAAGCGTGAGTTTGGCAGGCGGAGCTCTATCATGCCCCCAGTTCCGGGGTCGGGACTTAAAAAGCAAACGATGGATGAAAAATCCATCACTGTCATATCTGGATGCATGTGAACATGGAAACATTTTAATATCAGTGATGCAAAACGGTTAGTGATGAACTACTATGGGTGATGAGGATGTGGGGAAAGATCGAGCACTACTTTGACGAGTACCCCGTGAGGAAGCTTATAGCAAAGACGCTCCTTAAGTACGGTCTCAGGGTTTCGGACGACCTCAAGATAAAGGCCGGCGACATTGAGGTGCCTTACACGAAGATAGCCAAGGCCCTCGACGTTGACAGGAGGGTCGTCAAGGAGACCGTCAGCATGATACTCAAGATTCCCGACCTGAGGGAGATATACACGAACCTCGAGCCGACCGTCCATATGAAGCACGTCGGCAGGCACGTTGGTTACGGTGTCATCGAGATCGAGCCCGAGCCGAGGGCGGTTGGAATACTCGCCAAGATAGCCCAGAAGATAGCGGACAGGGGGATAAACATCGTCCAGGTCGTTGCGGAGGATCCCGAGCTATATCCCGAGGCAACTCTCACGATAATCACGGAGAAGCCGATTCCGGGCGATCTCATCAACGAGCTCTCCAAGCTGGAGGGTGTTAAGAGGATCTCGATATACTGAGTTCCCGTTCTTTTCTTCCATTCCCTAGTTTAACTTTGGAGCCTGAAGAACCCTCCGATGCATTAAAGGACAAATTTGCTTCCTTCGATTAAACTAAAAGTTTCAAACTTTTGGTCTAATCAAGCAAGGTTTATAAGCAATTGTTTTCAACCCTCGGTAGCTCACGGTTAAACTTCCACATCTCTGGAGGGTTGATAAATGGAAGAAGCGGGCAAAATAAGCAGGTACCTGTACACAGTGATCGTCCTGTTCTTGATATGGCTGTTCTTAACGGCAAGCACGGACCCACAGGAACTCGTTATGGGGGTAATATTTTCCCTGCTGATAGCGGCTTTCGCGTATCCAATATTCACCACCAGAGGCCTGGCAAACCTTCATCCCAAGAGGGTCGCCTACGCGATAGCGTACATACCGTACTTTCTGTGGGCCATGATCATGGCCAACCTCGACGTGGCCTATAGGGTTCTTCATCCGAAGAGACCGATAAGGCCGGGCATAGTCCACTGCAAAACAGTACTGAAGACCAACCCAGGCAAGCTGGCACTGGCCAACTCGATAACCCTCACCCCCGGAACCATAACCCTCGACGTTGACGACGATAACTACTTCATTCACTGGATCTGGGTTCCCGATGAGGTTCTCCGCGCGGAAAGCGATGAAGAGCACGTTGAGAGGGCCTCCTCCAACATAACGGCCCCCTTTGAAAAGTTCCTGAAGGTGATCTTCGGATGATAGGGATAAACATCTACCTCATCCTGATAGCCATAGCGACACTTCTCAGCATGTACAGGGTCTTCAGAGGTCCGACGACCGTCGACAGGCTCGTTGCCGTTGATATTATGACGACAATCACCACGGGCCTGATGGTGCTCTTTGCACTCTACTACAAGCGCATGATCTTCCTGGACGTTGCCTTGGTTTACGCGGTTCTGGCCTTTGGAGGCGTTATAGCCTTCGCGCGCTACATGGAGGGAGGCCTATGAACGTGCTAGCTGCAATCGGTGAGATCCTCGTTTTCATAGGGACGTTCTTTTACTTCCTCTCGGCCCTCGGCCTCATCAGGATGCCGGACGTTTACAACAGGATGCAGACCTCAACCAAGAGTGCAACCCTTGGGAGCCTCGGTGTTATGATAGGAGTTGGTCTCTGGGCCCTTGGAAGCGACTTTGGGAGCGTTGCTTGGCTCACCAAGACGGTGGTCATAGCGACGTTCCTTCTCCTCACCAACCCGATAAGCGCCCACGCCTTGATCAGGGCGGCATACAAGAGAGGGATTCCCCTCTGGCACGGCAGCGTCGTTGATAAGTACCACGAATACATTGAGTCCAAGGCTGAAAAGGCCGAAAGCGTTGAGGGGGAAGGTGATGCCGAATGAACTGTATTGCCTGCGTTGAGTATATAATCGTGGCCCTCATGATACTCTCCGCTGTGCTCGCGGTCGAGTGGCGCGACCTGCTCGCCGCTACTGTTGGAATGGCGGCTGTTAGCCTCTTCGCCTCGATACTGTTCTTCATGCTCCAGGCTCCCGACGTTGCAATGACCGAAGCTGCCATAGGCGCAGCGCTCAGCGGTGCCGTGTTCATCTTCGCCATTAAGAGAACCCAGCGCTTTGAGACGGAGGAAGAGGAGAAACCCGGCTGGTGGGTGAGGTGGTGAACATGCTCAAGCGTGCCCTCGCGATAATCACTCTGCTAATAATCGGCTACTGGCTGGCCCAGGGGCTGGCCGGTGTGCCCTTTGGGCAGGACAAGATGATCGTTGGCAGGTACTACCTTGAGAACGTTAAAGAGCAGACCGGTGCCGTTAATGCGGTAACGGCCATCGTGGTTAACTACCGTGGTTTCGATACACTCGGTGAGGTTACCGTGCTCTTCATAGCCTCAACAGGCGTTGGGGCACTTCTCTGGAGGAAGAAGAAAAAGAGAACAGCCAGAGCTGAGGGTTCTGTTGTCCTGAAGACGGGGACAGAGCTGCTCTTTCCGTTCGTGGTTCTCTTCGGCGCCTACATATTCATTCACGGACACCTCACACCGGGTGGAGGATTTCCGGGAGGAGCGACCATAGCAACTGCCTTCCTGCTGCTCTACATGGCCTTCATCAACTACGAGATTCCGCACAGGGCCTTCGAGAAGACCGAAGGTTTGGCTGGAATGGGCTACGTCCTCGTCGGCCTCATAGGCCTCGCCATAGGCGGCTACTTCCTCTTCGACTGGATCTGGCAGACCTGGAACTGGGGACACGACAACATCGGCAGGCTCTTCAGCGGCGGGTTCATCCCGATAATCTACACGCTGATAGGCATTAAGGTAGGTACAGAGCTGAGCGGTATCATCGACAACATGCTCAAGGAGGGGGTGAGCGAATGAACGTTCCAGACATCAGCGTCTACTACTTCGGAGCGATAAGCCTCGTGCTCATCGGCCTTTACGCCGTCCTCGTCAAGAAGAACGTCCTTAAGATTCTCGTTGGACTCAGCATCATGGAAACCGGTGTCAACCTGCTTCTCATCAGCATAGGCTACATTTCCGGAAGGAGCGCGCCGATTCTGAGCGAGGGGGTAACGGCTTCAAGGGCCGTTGATCCAATTCCACAGGCACTCGTTCTTACCGCGATAGTCATAGGCGTTGCCACCACGGCTATGGCCTTGAGCGTTGCCATAATCCTTTACGAGAAGTATGGAACGCTCAACGTTGAGGAAATAAGGAGGTTGAGAGGATGAACGCGCAGTACGCTTCGCTCCTCATCGCAGTTCCGCTCATAAGCGCTTTCTTCGTCCCCCTGATCAAGGGATTCGGTAAGAGGACGGTGAAGTACTACCTTATGCTGGTAACCCTAGTTCAGACCGCGATCGCTGGAGCAGTCTTCGTTAACGTCTACCGCACGGGGGAACCAATGATAGTCATGGCCGGCGGATGGAAACCCCCGGTTGGAATAAACCTCTACGTTGGCCCATTCGCTGCACTCTTCGTCCTCATAGTTGCAATAATGAGCTTTTTCATGGCAGTTTTCAGCCTCAAAGCGGTTGAAACCGAACCTATAGACAAGTACGCCATGCTCTTCCTTCTGCTCATGCTTGGCTCGACCGGAATGATAGCGACCGGTGATATCTTCAACCTCTTCGTCTTCATGGAGATAACCTCCATAACCGCATACGCACTAACTGCCTACAACAAGACGGGTGAGGCGGCGGAGGCGTCACTCAAGTACATGGTCCTCGGCGGAATCGGGTCGAGCTTCTTCCTCATCGGTGTTGCCCTGATCTACGGCGCAACCGGGACGCTCAACATGGCACACATAGCCCAGCTAGCGGGCGGCATCAACCCCACCGTCGCCCAAATAGGCCTGGCCCTTCTGATCTTCGGCCTGGCCGTTGAGGCCGAGCTCTTCCCGCTCAACGCGTGGGCGCCGGATGCATACCAGGCCGCACCCCACCCGATAACCGCTATGTTCTCCGCGTTCGTCGTTAAAGCGGGCCTTTACGCCGCCGCGAGGCTGCTCTACATAATGCAGAACGCCAGCGGCTGGGGCTCAGTACTCAAAATGGTTGTCATAATGGCCGCACTCACTGTCTTCGTCGCCGAGTTCTCAGCTTTGAGGCAGAGGGACGTCAAAAGGATGATCGCTTACTCCTCGATAAGTCAGGTTGGGATGATAGCCTTTGCGCTCGCTCTGGGCACCCAGGCGGGCGTTGAGGCGGGCGTCTTCCATATGATCAACCACGCCATAGTGAAGGCCCTCCTCTTCCTGGCGGTTGGCTACGTTGGGATAACCCTTGGGGGGACTGGAATCGAGAAGTTTTCCGGTCTCGGCAGGAGAATGCCCCTGACGGCCTTTGTCATAACCGTCGGTTCGCTGGCGGCAGTTGGAATACCGCTCTTCAACATATTCTGGAGCAAGATCAGGATCCTCATAGCGGGCGTTGAGGCAGGCTACACCTGGGGAGTTGCTTTAATCCTCGGTGCGAGCGTCGTCGAGGCCGTCTATTACATCAGACTGATACACACGATGTGGTTCGGAGAGGGTGAGGGAAGGATCAGGGAGAACCTAGCGATAGGCACGATTGCACTGTTCCTCGTGCTGTTGATACTCTTCATCGGCCTCTACCCCAATTACTTCTGGACGGTCTCCCAGAAGGCCGGTCAGGACATCTTCAACGTGGTTGACTACGTCAAGAACGTCCCGTTGATGGGGGTGGGATCATGACGTTCGTCGATTATGCTATACCCTTGCTCCTCTTCATACCCGCAGTCAGTGGTGTCCTCGCATGGCTTTTCGACAGGGATATTGTCAGGGAGATCTTTGGACTCATCGGTGGTCTTTCGCCACTCGTGATCATAGCCATCACTTACGGAAAGCTCGGAGACGGAATAAAGTGGACCGTTGACACCGGCGTTTTCAAGCTGTTCTTCCAGCTTGAGCACATGTCGTGGTACCTCGCCGCGGTTGCGGCCGTAGTTGCAGCTGCGATGGCCTTCGGCATGGTCTCGACCTCGAGGAGCGGCTACGAGTGGATGTTTGCCCTCTTCAGTGTTTCCGGCCTGCTGGGAGTCTTCCTCAGTGGGGACTTCGCGGGCTTCTTCCTGTTCTGGGAGCTCATGACCTTCGCGAGCTTCATGATGGTGCTCCGCTACAACAAGCGGGCCTCGCTTAAGTACTTCGTGCTCAGTATCATCGGCGCCTACGCGATGCTCCTGGCCATAGCGATCCTCTACGCCAAAACCGGAACGCTGGAGTTCCAGTCCCTGCGCAGGATGGTAGTTTACGCTGCCTACGGCATGGTACCCCTCACAAAGACCGATATGGTACTAGTTTACGCGCTCTTCCTGGTTGCCTTTGGCGTTAAGGCCGGAACCTGGCCGCTGCACGTCTGGGCACCCGACGCTTACTCTGAGACCAACCAGAGTTACACCACCTTCTTCAGCGGTGCATTGAGCAAGGCAGGTGCCTACGGTTTCGTCCTGATGTTTATACTCCTCGGTGTCAAGCTCTACACCGATCTTGGAACGTTCCGCGGACATCCATTGTTCACGTACATCCTTGCCTGGCTTGGAGCCATAACAGTCGTCGTCGCGGGATTTTTGGCGGTCCTTCAGGAAGACCTCAGAAAACTCCTGGCTTACTCCTCCGTCAGCCAGGTAGGTTACATCGTTCTTGCCCTCGGGGTTGGAAGCGGAATCGGCTTCACTGGAGCGTTCTTCCACATCCTCAGCCACGCGGTCTTCAAGGGTCTGTTCTGGCTGATCACCGCTGCCCTGATACTCAGAACAGGAAAGACCCGCTTTGAGGACTTCGGCGGTTTAGCCGAGAAAATGCCGGTAACCTTTGCGATGGCCCTCATAGCGGTTCTCAGCCTCGCCGGAATCCCGCCGATGGCCGGCTTCGCCAGCAAGTGGCTGATCTACGAGGCCGCCATAAGCGCTCACATGCCCCTCGTCGCGGGAGCAATATTCCTCGGAAGCGCCATAGCATTTGCCTACGTCGTCAGGTTCCTCTACGCCATATGGTTCGGTCAGAGGCCGAGCGACCTTGACGATGTTGAGGAGGCACCGCTCCCGCTCCTCGTCGGCATGACGATACTCGCGATACCGAACGTCGTCTTCGGTATAGCCCCGGGGCTCGTGGTAAGGTTCCTTAACAAGTTCATAAACACTGGCGTCGCTGTGAACAGCTACTACTCCATAAGCACGGGCGTTGGAACCTACAACGCGCTCAGCGTTGCTTTGATCCTTGTCGTTGGCCTTGCCATAGCGGGTCTGATCTACATTTACGGTGCGAGGGCGAGGAGGATACCCCTCACGAACACCTACCAATCGGGTAACCCCGTCACCGAGGACTACAACCTCAGCATGAGGAGGAACTTCTACCGGCCTCTCGCCGAAGCCCTTGAGTTCTGGCTCAAGTACAGCTTCGACAGGTTCTACGCCAGAGTGGCCAAGATAGCCGAGGACTTCGCCGACTGGCTGAGGGAGGGCTTCTACAACGGAAACGTCCAGGCGTATTCATGGTACCTGGCAATAGTGCTCTTGATCCTAGCACTCTGGGGGGTGTTGTGAATGTTTGACTGGAAGCTCATCCTTGAGGCAATCGGAATGCTGATCTACGCCACCTTCATGGGCTTCATCTTCATGGGTATCGAGAGGAAGGCAATGGCAAGGATACAGAGGCGCGTGGGGCCCCCGATATACCAGCCAATAATCGATACGCTGAAGTTGCTCGGCAAGAAGGAAAGCGTCAGTCACGGCCTCATTTACGACTTCGGCCCGGTCTTTGCCCTCGGGGCGAGCATAACGGCGCTCCTCTTCCTTCCAATAGCCAATTTCCAGCTCTTCAGCTCGAACGCAGACCTCATCGTGGTTGCCTACCTCCTGGAAATCCCGATGCTCGGAATAATGCTCGGTGCCATGAGCTCGGGCAACCCCTACTCAGCGGTCGGTGTCCAGCGTGGTCTGCTCACGATGGTGGCCATGCAGTTGCCCTACGGTCTCGCGCTTATAGCCCTCATCCAGCACTGGGGAACCTTCAAGCTCAGTGAAATCGTTGCCCTTCAGGAACTGCACGGTTGGAGCATAACGGTTCCTGCCCTCCTGATAGCGATGATAATCTTCGACATAGTCTTCCAGGCGATGCTCGGTCTTGAGCCCTTCGACATCGTAACTGCCCCGGCGGAAATCTCGATGGGTCCAATGGTCGAGTACGGAGGCAAACACGCGGCGTTGCTCTTCACCCAGCACGCGGTTCAGCTCTTTGCCGAGACGGCGTTCTTCGCGATACTGTTCCTCGGCGGCGCAAGCAACCTCCTCGAACTGCTGGTCAAGCAGATAGCGGTGCTCTTCATAGCGATATTCATAGCGAGCATCTACCCGCGCTTCACCATCGACCAGGCCGCGAAGTTCTTCTGGAAGTGGCCGACGATACTTGGGATAATAGCCGTGCTGCTGACGATGTGAGGTGATGTGGATGAGTGAGAAAGACGGCTTCATAAGCTATGAACTCCAAGAGTTCAAGCTCTTCGAGCCCCTCTTCAGGTGGGCGAGAAAGAAGAGCCTCTGGATAGTGGCGTTCTGTACCGGTTGCGGCGGTATAGAGATGCCCCCACTTGCAACCGCCCGCTACGACTTCGAGCGCTTTGGAATAATGCCCAATCCTGCCCCGAGGATGGCGGACTTGTTCCTCATCACCGGCTACGTCACGCCAAAAACGCTGAAGAGGATAATCATAACCTACGAGATGATGCAGGATCCAAAGTACGTCCTCGCTCACGGCTCCTGTCCCATCAACGGCGGTGTCTACTGGGACTCCTACAACGTGGTTAAGCAGCTTGATAAGTACATCCCGATAGACGTGGCCATAGCAGGCTGCATGCCCAGGCCGGAGGCGGTAATGGACGGAATCATGGAGATAATGCGGAAGATAGAGAACGGAGAAGCCGATGGCTGGAAGCGTTACAGGGAGAACTACGAGTGGTACAGGAAGAACCAGGACGAGCTGTTTGGAGAGGGCTGGCGTGAGAAGGACGCGAAGAGGTGGTTGGCATGGCTGTGAACGATAGCAAGGTTGAGAACAAGGCTGAGGGGAAGGTGAAAGCTCAGGAGGTTCCTGAGGAGAAGCCCGAGCTCCCGAACACCAAGGAGGGCAACCTCGTTAGAGAGCTCCTCGAGAAGGCCCCCTACGCTGAAGGCAAAGTTAGGCGCGAGAGAAGGATAGAGTTCAAGGTTCCTGCCGAGAGGATACACGAGTTCCTCGAGCTGGCGAGCGAGAAGTTTGAGATGCTCATGCAGATAAGCGTTGTCGATTGGCTCAAGCAGGGTGAGTTCGAGCTCGTTTACCAGCTCTGGAGCGTCAGTGAGAGCGTTCACGCCTTCGTGAAAACAAGGGTTCCGAGGGACAGCGCAGAGGTGCCGACGGTAATGGACATATGGCCCGTTGCAGAGACCTACGAGAGGGAAGCCCACGAGTTCTTTGGAATAATCTTCAAGGGCAACCCGAGGCTTGGGCCGTTCATCCTCGAGCCGAGGGAGTACGAGAAGCACCCGCTCAGGAAGGACTTTAACACCCTTAGCTACGTCAAGACAATCTACGGCGAGGACTTCGACAGGTATGACGAGAGTAAGACCAACTACGTGATATGAGGTGATGCTCATGGCGAATTTGGAGGTTCCAAAGGAGCTTAGGGAGGAGGCGAGAAAGCACGATATGTACCTCACACCAATAGCCAAAGACACCTACGAGCTGTTCTTCGGCCCACAGCACATGGCTACCGAGAACTTCAGCATAATACTCAAGATGGACGGCAACAGGGTTGAGAGGGCCATAGTCAACCCGGGTTTCCTGCACAGGGGTTTCGAGAAGCTCGCCGAGGGGAGGCCTTACTTCACAAACATAGCGTTACTCCTCCGCATCTGCGTTCCCGAGAGCGACGTTCCCGAGAACATCTACTCGATGGCCGTTGATGAAATAGTCGGCTGGGAGGTTCCTGAGAGGGCGATATGGATTAGAACGACAGTGCTTGAGATGGCAAGGCTTTCAGCGTGGATGTTCTGGATAATGGGCTTTGGAAACGAGATAGGCCTTTACACTGCAGGCCAGTGGGCCGCGGCCTACCGTGAGAGGCTCATGCGCCTCTTTGAGGAGCTAACCGGCGGGAGGGTCTACCACATCTACACCGTCCCCGGGGGAGTTAGAAGGGACATACCCGGTGACAGGTGGCTGAGACAGTTGAGGGACACCGTCGAGTACATCAAGTCCAAGCTCAAGGACTTCGACGAGATACTCTTTGACAACTACATAACCTTCGAGAGGACCGAGGGAGTCGGCGTTATGGACAAGAAGTTCGCGCTGAAGCATGCCGTGACAGGACCGAACCTTAGAGCTGTTGGAGTCCCCTACGACGTCAGGAAAGACGACCCCTATTACCTCTACCCCGAGCTCGACTTCGAGGTTCCAGTCCTGAAAGAGGGCGACAGCCTCGCGCGCGTCCTCGTGAGGAGGTACGAGATTGAGCAGGATCTCTACATACTCGAACAGCTCCTCGACATGGGGCCGCCGAGCGGGCCCTACATGGTGCAGGACCCCAAGCTCAAGAACCTGCCGCGCTTTAAAGTTCCCGCCGGAGACGCCTACGCCCACGTCGAGAGCACCAAGGGTGACTTCGGGGCCTACGTCGTCAGCGACGGAACCCACAAGCCGTATCGCGTTCACGTCCGCGGACCGAGCCAGAGTCACGGCGTCACGGTGCTTGAGGAGCTCCTTAAGGGAGCCCGCCTGGCAGATGTGCCCGTCATATTGAAGACCCTCGACAACTGTCCGCCCGACATAGACAGGTGATGACGATGGCTAGAGTCGTTGGTGAGGAAAAGGTCAAGATCAAGAAGTCCTTCGTCAAGCCTTGGATGGGTATCAAGTACCTCTTCAAGAAGCCCGTGACGATAAAGATACCCTTCGAGAAGATAGAGCCTGCTCCAAAGTACAGGGGATTCCACACGCTCGACTGGAAGAAGTGCGTTGGTTGTAACTTCTGCGGTCAGATATGTCCGGCAAGGGCAATAGAGATGACGTGGCTCGAAGTGGACGGCAAGATGGAGAAGAGGCCCCACCCGAAGATCGACTACGGACGCTGTACCTTCTGCCAGTTCTGCGTCGACGTCTGTCCGACGGGAGCCCTCGGCTTCAGCGAGGCCTACCTCCTGACCACCGATGGAACGGAAGATGCGTTAGAGCTCTTCAACTGGGTGCCGATTCACCCCGATAAAGTACGGGAGCTCAACGAGAAGTTCGGTGACTACCGCTTCCCAGTTGTCAAGATTGAGAAGAAAGCCGATGGAACCTACCGCTACCACCTCCGCGATGGGGAGGTAATCGAGTTCAAGATAGTCGGCTACGGCATAAGGCCCCCCAAGAGGCCGACTCCAGCCAAGCCCGCCGCCAAGGCCACTGGAAAGAAAGAGACCGCCAAACCAGCTGAAAAGAAGGAATCAAAGCCGGCCGAGAAGAAAGACGAAACAAAACAGGCCGAAAAGAAGGAAGGGGCATCATCCTGATGCTTTCCCTTTTGCCGGCAAATTTTATCCCATTTTCCCATGAACTCCCGTCGCAGTCCGGCATGTTGGATGAAATAGAAAAGAGCTCACCCGAGGACAACCTGGAGGATGGCCTCCTCCCCGGGTTCCAGCTCATCGATCGTCCAGACGACCTTTGAGCCTTCGATCTTTGCGTTTCCTTTCGTCGCCCTGACCTCCACTGCGTTCATTCCCTTCTCCCACCTGAAGTTCCTGATGGGAATGATTCTTGGGGCCCTGAGCTTCACGAAGTAGTACTTCCCCAGCTCCTCCTCTATCAGGTGGGGCCTCAGGAAGGACAGGTAAATGCTCCCTCCGAACACCGCCAGGAAGAGGATTACCGAACCGAGTAGGCTCCAGCTGATGCCTCCTCCTTTGGAGGGAGGCCCCGTCTGAGCGGTTGAACTGCTCCCCGTGCTCTCAGTGGTGGTCGTTGGGCTCGGGGTAGTCGAGCTGGTGGTCGTCCGGTGGGTTGTTGTCGTCGTGGTCGGTGATGGGGAAGGTACCGCGATGGTCAGGCTGGAGCCCACGTAGTTCTCTGCACTGGCCGTTATCGATATCGTGCCGTACCCGAGTGCGGTGAGCGAGAGTGACGCTTTACCTTTCCCGTCCGTTACTGCCTGGTACTCTCCTTTGGGGCCGGCTATGCTGAGGGTTACGTTGGGGACGGGGTTTCCGCTGGAGTCAAGAACCCTCAGTTCAAGGGTGTTTCCCCTGACCTCGTAGTTTATGAAGAGTCTCCCGACGTAGAGGGCCGTTTTCTCAACGACGCCGTCGAGGTTGAGTTCTATTTCATAGAGGCCAGGCGAGGTAGTGGGATACTTAACGAGACCGTTCTCGTCGGTCTTCAGCTTTAGCCCGTTCACGGTGACCTCTATGCCCTTCACAGGCGAGCCGTTGATGAGCCTGACCTGAACCTTCAGCTCACCGTCGGAGTACCAGGCCCTGTAGGTGAACCTCCGCCTGTAGACGACGAAGGTCTTCTCAACCTTCCTGTAAACACCCGACATGTTTGCTGAGAGCGTGACGCTGTATATGCCGATCTTCGGCCGGTTGAGCACGAGAGTGTAGTTCCACCTCTCCCCCGGGTCCAAATACGTTATCTCGGCCTTTTCGGCGACTATGGTTCCGTTCCTGTAAACCTTCATCCATATTGGGCCGATTATTCTATCGTTGGAGTGGGAGACCAGGGAGAATCCTATCCTGACGTCGTTTCCGTAGATGTAGCGCTCCCCCACGTCTATTGAAAGGGAGTAGAGAACCTCCTTCTCAACGCGGAGGACTAGCTTCTTCTCGACGCTAACGTTCCCCAGGGTTCCGCGAACGGTTACGTTGTAGTACCCAGACGGTAGCTCGGGGACCTTCAGCGTCAGGTCAAATACCCTGCTCTCGTTCACGCCGACGTAAACGGTCTTGTTCACGACGTAGAGGCCGTTTTCCATGTTCCAGATGAGGGAGAGTGTCAGGTTGCCAAGCGGCTCGTCGCCAGTGTTGGTCACCCTGACGGGGACGGATATGATTGCCCCCGGCGGCGCGCTCATGGTCTCTTTCACGGGTGAGACGTCGAAGGATACGGAAGCTGCAACGTGGTCGATTAGGATTAGCGAAGCAATGAGAACGACCAAGGGGACGAGTGTTTTAACCTTCATTCCCACCACCCGGTTTCATCAAGTCAAGAAGGCTCTTCTGTCTTCCAACGACTTCCTCAAGGCTCATGCCGGCGTCGGTGTAGTCTATACGGTAACTCCTGCCGGCCCCCCTCTTGGTTATCTCCTCCGCCGGAAAGAACCGCCATTCCCTCCCGATGAACTTTACCGCCACGTAGGGCTTTCCTCCGAACATTCGCGAGAACGAGAGGAGCTTTTCAAGGTCCTCTTTGCTCAGGTAGATCCTCCGCCCCTTGGTGCTCTTGACCTCTATGCAGAGGTACAGCCTGCCGTTTCCCGCTATAACGTCGACCTTCTTGCTTCCTGCTGATCTGACGACCGCGAAGCCAAGCTCTTCCAGTCTGTGTATAAGTTCCCTCTCCGCGCTGGCTCCCCTTCTGTACCTCATGGCTCAACACACCTCTTATTCGATCGGCCGGACTTATATACTTGTTTCCGGTTAGGTTTATAAGCCATCCATCCAACTCACGCGGGGGTGGGTTAGATGGCCATTTACGAGCTGGAAGGAAAGAAACCCAAGATTCATCCGACGGCTTTTGTCGATGAGAGCGCGTCCATCATAGGTGATGTTGTTCTGGAGGAGAAGACGAGTGTCTGGCCGAGCGCCGTTCTCAGGGGCGACATCGAGCAGATCTACATCGGCTGTTGCTCCAACGTTCAGGACAACGTGAGCATACACACCTCCCACAACCAACCCACGATCGTTGGAAAGTACGTCACCATAGGCCACAACGCCGTCGTTCACGGGGCTACCATTGATGACTACGTCATCATAGGTATGGGTGCGGTGATCCTCGACGGGGTGAAGATAGGGAAGCACGTGGTCATCGGCGCGGGAGCACTCGTTCCGCCGGGTAAGGAGATCCCCGACTACAGTCTCGTCATAGGTGTCCCAGGGAAAGTCGTGAGACAGCTCACCGAGGAGGAAATCGAGTGGACGAAGAAGAACGCGGAAATCTACATGGAGCTGGCAGAGAAACACCTCAAATCAAGGAAGAGGATTGAGTGAGGGCCATGATCTACAGGCTCCTTTCCCACGTTCCCCACATTTTGTTCAGGCCAGTCTACGACTTCTACGAGCGCTACCTCTTTGAGAAGGTTAAATCGGGGAACATGCCAAAGCACGTGGCAATAATAATGGACGGAAACAGGAGATGGGCGCGAAAGCTTGAAAAGCCCCCCTGGTACGGCCACTACTTTGGATCGAGAAAGCTCGAAGAAATCCTCGAATGGTGCAGGGAGCTTGGAATAAGAACCCTGACCGTATACGCCTTCTCAACTGAGAACTTCAAGCGCTCCCCGGAAGAGGTAAACGCCCTTATGAACCTCTTCGAACGGAAGTTTAAGGAGCTCGTGAATGACGAGAGGATTCACCGACACGGTGTGAGGGTTAACGTCATCGGAAGAAAGGAGCTTTTGCCCGAAAACGTCAGGAAGGCCATTGAGGAAGCCGAGCGGGCGACGAGGAAGTATAGCAACTATACCCTCAACATCGCTTTGGCCTACGGTGGGAGGAGCGAGATCACGGATGCCGTGAGGGATATAGTGGGCGACGTTTTGGCTGGCAAGGTAAAGCCCGAAGACATCGACGAAGATCTGATAAAGCGCTACCTTTACTACCCGAACATGCCCGATCCGGACATCGTGATAAGGACGGGTGGGGAGGTAAGGATAAGCAACTTCCTCCTCTACCAGATAGCTTACAGCGAGCTGTTCTTCGTTGATGTCTACTTCCCGGAGTTCAGGAAGATAGACTTCCTTAGGATAATCAGAGAGTACCAGAAGAGGCAAAGGCGCTTCGGGCGCTAAAGCTCGACGGAGATGTTGAGTTTCTTTTCCTCCTCGAGTCTGACGAGGATCTCGTGGGCCTTTCTCTGTTCTAGAGGTATCCTCTTGAGCTGTTCATATGCCGCCATTATCTCCCTCTTCTCGTCGCCGAAGGCCTTCTGCCCCATGTAGAGCAGAACAGCCAGGAGCACACCTTTCATTGTCCTCTCCGGCAGGGGGAGTAGCTTCCAGCCGTTGTCGTAGACGTAGGCAACCTTCGGGTTCTCGTGCCCTTCGAGTAGATGTATCGGAACGATTCTCTTTCCACGATCGACCTTAAGGTACTCAAAGAGGGCCTCCCTTGGGTAGCCCTCCTTGACGAGTCCCATGAAGCTCAGCTCAAGGGCCTTGAGAAGGGATGAGATCCGCTCCATTTCGAGAATTCGCGACTTGGAGAAGAGTGAGAGCTTGAGCGCGGCCTTCATGGGGGGCTCGTTGAGGAGGTTTACCTTGACGAGGATTCTCTCCCTCAAACTTGAGCCGACTTCAAAGGCCTTCACCCCTATCCACACCGCCCCGTTGGTCAGTATGCCGTACCTCACGCCGGTGTTGAAGCAGTACTTGGCGAGCTGTCTCAGTGGTTCTTCACGCTTCTCTATGTTCACGCCGAGGTTCTTGGCCTCAACGTAGGCCACTATTTCCCCGCCCAGTATGAGCGCGTAGTCAGCCCTTCCCTCCTCTGTTCTCGATTCTGGCCTTACCTCCTCCGGGTTGTCCCACTCCCAGCCAAGGGTTCGCATTACCTCTCCTATGAGGTGTTGCTTAACTGCCTCTTCGTTGGTCTCGTAGAGCTTTCTGTGGGCGTTTATCTTCTTTAGAACTTTCATTATGCCCTCCGCTATCGGCCCGATGTCAGAAGACCTAGTCTCAAGCCGGGTTAATTCGTGGGTTGAGCTCAACGCATCAAGGTTGCTCTCAGCCATGGCTTTCTTCCCATAAACTGTACTCCTCCCGCTAAAAAACGTTTTTGGTGAGAAACCTTTTATCCTTTCCCGAGTACGGATGAAAGGTGATCAATGTGTGCAGGGTTCTCTTCGCGGTGGGTGAGGGAGAAAAGATGGCCCCCCTCGTGGAGGCGATGGTCAGGGCCTCAGAGAAAGACCCCTATAAAGAAGCGAGGGGGAAGGGAAGCCGGCATCGCGACGGCTGGGGCTACGTTCTGTTCAACGGAGGTTCCCTCCAGCACTACCGCTCGATCAGGCCCATCTTTGAGGACAGCCCGGGCGTTAAGACACTGGTGGAGTTGCTCGATGGTTTCTCGGTTCTTCTCGTGCACTCCAGGGCTGCCTCCCAGGGAAGTAAGGGAATCCTCAACACCCAGCCGTTTTCCCTTTCCTCCACGGGGTTCTCGTGCTGGATCTACCACAACGGAGACCTCAACAAGGCAGGACTGGTGGAGAGGGCCGGTCTTGATGAAAGCTCGCTGAAGAAGGCATCTGACAGCTACGTTATGGCCCTCTACGTCTGCAGGGCCCTCCATTCCGTCAGTAAAGGTGAGCTCCTGAGGGTTTACTCTTCCATAATGCCCTTCGTGAACACCAGCCTTAACACGGGTTCGCTCTTCATTAGCCATGAATGGGTGAGGGGCTTCATCACCGCTTACTCCCGGCCTGAATACCTCCTGAAACGGGAGAACTGGGACTACGTGAGGCAGATACTCCTACGTAGCAGGGATGTCTTTGCGGTCGCCTCGTCAACCCTTGAGCTTTACTACGAGGCCAAGTGGAACTCTCTGAGGAATGGGACGGCGCTGTACCTTGAGATCTCTCCTGAGGAAGGGCGCTTCACAGTGGATGAACTCGTTATGGGATGAGGTATCGTTTTATATTTTTGTGACGTATTCCCGCAGGTGATCGCTATGGATATGAAGGCCCCCATCAGGGTTTACATGAGCAGGAAGCTCATAGGTATAAGGCCCGACGATACCGTTAAGCGGGCCGGCGAGATCATGACTGAGTTCGATATAGGTTCCCTCGTCGTGGTGGACGAGAACGGCGACGTCGTTGGATTTCTCACCAAGGGGGACATCATAAGGCGCCTCGTGGTTCCGGGCCTTCCGAACACAACCCCTGTGAGGGAGATAATGACGAAGAACCTCGTTACAGTGCCAGCTGAAACGCCCCTCCAGGACGTCCTCGACGTTATGGCAAAGAAGGGGCTGAAGCACATCCTCATAGAGGAGAACGGCAAGATAGTTGGGATATTCTCGATAACGGATCTTCTCGAGGCGAGCAGGAGAAAGCTTGAAACGGCGATAGCAACGGAGTGATGGCGATGATAAAGATAGCCCACATAAGTGACACCCACATAACGAACGAAGGGGCCTTCAAGGGCTACGCTTTCGACCTCATCGTGGAGGAGATCAACAGGGGGGACTTCGATTTCGTCGTTCACACAGGGGACATAACCAACCAGGGACTGAGGGAGGAGTACGAGCAGGCTGCCTATCAGCTCGGCAAGATAAGGAAGCCGCTCGTTGTTATTCCCGGCAACCACGACGTCAGGAACGTCGGCTACAAGCTGTTCGAGAAGTTTATAGGGCCCCTCAACGGGGTCTACGAGTTCGATAACGGGGTTCTGATCTGGGTGGACTCAACGATTCCGGATTTGAGTGACGGCAGAATCGGGGGCCATAAGTTTCGCTGGCTCAAGGCAAAGCTCGAGGAGTACTCCGACAGGAGGTTCAAGATCGTCGCTGCCCATCACCACCTCGTTCCCCTTCCAGACACGGGGAGGGAGAGGAACGTTCTCTTCAACGCGGGAGACGTCCTCGATCTCCTCCTGAGGCACGAGGTGACCCTCTACACCTGCGGCCACAAGCATGTTCCCAACGTTTATCGCGTTGAGGATCTCGTTATCGACAACGCGGGTTGCACGTCCTGCCGGAAGACGAGGAGGGGTGATGTGAACAGCTATAACATCATCAAACTCCACGATGACGGCAGGGTAAGCGTCACGATAAGGCGTGTTACCGGCGATGAGGAGAGGAAGGATCACAAGCCTATACGGCCGAAAATCTTTATCCCCTCTGGAAAAAGGGTCCTCCGCATCGTTCAGTTAAGCGAGAGCAACGTTTCTGACAGGGTCTACTTCAGGAGGAAGGTCTTTGAGAACGTCATCCGGATGATCAACGAGAGGCTTAAACCGGACCTCGTCATACACAACGGTGACGTTGTCGATGCGGGCATAGAGCGGTACTACGAGCGGGCCTATGAGTACTACCGCGCGATCTCTGCTGAAAAGCTCGTTGTCCCCGGTCACAACGACATAACTTACCTCGGCCACGAGCTCTTCGAGGAGTACTTCGGGGAGCCAGAAGTTATAGAATTCGACGGGTACGTTATAATACCCGTTCTGAGCGCCCAGTACGAGACGCCGATCGGAGTCGTCGGCAGGATGGGACAGAAGAAGCTGGAGAAAGTGCTTGAGGAATACGATGACAGGTTCCGCATCGTGGTTATGCATCACAACGTCATCCCAATCCCCAGGAGCAGGGAGATCGGCTTCCTCGAAGACGGCGGAGACGTTCTCAAACTCCTGACGAGGGAGGGAACCGAGCTCGTGCTGACCGGTCACGGCGGCAACGCTTACGGAGTCAAGGTTGAGAGAACGCCGATAGTTAACGCCGGCTCCGTGAGCTGGGAACTCCACAGAAATCCCTTTGGAAACAGCTTCAACCTGATAGACGTTTACACTGACATGGTGGTGGTCTGGGAAGTTCAGGCAACGTGGGGTAGCAGAAAGCTCCTGGGAATATGGAAGAGGAAGGGCAACTAATCGACCTCTTTTTTCAATCTTTTCATGAGATCTTCCATTATCGCTGTCACGGCCTTCTCCAGCTCGACGTTTTCAATAACGGGGATGCCCAGTTCCTTGGCACGATCGACGATGTAATCCTGGATGCGCATTATCTTCTCGACGTTCTTTACGTACCTTTCAGCTCCCCTTGGGGAGTATCTGGCCCTTTCGTAGAAGTGTGCCAAAAGGCTCTCCCTGCCCGGAACGGTTATAACGTACATGAACTCGTTCTCGTCCAGCTCTATGAAACCTGGAACCACGTGGATCCCCTCGATAATGGCGTTCAGACCTTCCCTCCTAGATCTCTCCAAGACTGCCTTGATGCCCACCGATACGTGCTTCACCTGCGTTTCGAAGCCGTAGATAAGGGGGTCAATGCCCCTCGGCGCGTTTACCACATTGCTTGCCAGGAAGGAGGAGACGTGTATGTCGGGGAGGAGCTCCCTTGCTATGACCTTTCTGAGAACCTCCCTTATCGTATCCGTTCCGATTATGCTCAGTATTCCCAGCCGGAAGGCCAGTTCCGTTGCTATCGTTGACTTTCCCACACCGGTTGCTCCACCCAGGAGAACTGTGAGCCGCACCTTCCTTCGCCTGAGGGTACGCCAGAAGAGGTACCTCTCTGCCTCCTCCCGAAGCCCCCTCTCTATGAGCGTTGAGTACGTCAGTTCTCTTATTTCATCCGTTGTCACGAATCTCTTTCCCCGCTTTATCAGCTCCTTCTGAACCGCAGAGGCTATCGCGTATGCCACGCCGACATCAACGCCCGAGAGCGTTATCGACCTCGTTAGTATTCCCCTTGAAAATGGCAGTTTCGCTCCGGTTTCCTTATCAACGACGAGTATCATCGGCCCGCCTCCCCAGAACCTTTTTGCCGAGTCTCAAAACGGCCTCCCTAAGGTTCTTCCCGTCTATGTTGACCGGTTCGTTGTCCAGGTAAATGACCTCGATTCCCCTCTCCAGGGCCCATCTTGTGACAACGTCAACCGCAGCCGCCTTGAGCTCCACAGCTATTCCCTCTATTCCGCTGAATCCCTCAAGATCCCTGAGGAGGGCCTTCCTCCGCGACAGGTTTCCAGATGAGTGCAGAACTTCCGCGCCCAGCGCTTCGAGGTGCCTCGCTGAGCTCTCTAGGGCCTCTTCAGACGTCATAACCAGCCCGATCCTCTTTCCCGAGACATCCCCCAGGGGTCTCGGCCTGAAGACAGTAACGTGGACCTCCGCCCTGGGAATTACCCCCTCGACGACCCCCACTATTTTCTCGATCTTTTCCTCTTTCACAAGATCAGCCATCGTGACGACTACGAGATCAGCCAGGGAAAGCCTGAACGGGCCGAAGTAGTTTGCTATCGAGCTCAGTTCCTGCCGCGCTCCAACGACGACAACGTACGCGTCCGCCCGGTAGGGGGGGAACGTTGCACCACTTCCCTCCAGTATTATCAGATCGTGGGGAAGCGATTCCGCGAGGGAAATCCCCCTGTCAACGGCATCGAAGAAAGGAAACCCGGCCATTCCCCCGCCGCATCGCCTGCACCCGATCGTGGTGACCCTCGATGTGAGGGCGTCCTCGAAGTGATCCGATGCCGCGTGTCTTCCGCTCTCCGCTATCCTCAGGAGGAACTCCGGCGTTATCTCCAACTTTTCCCCGTCTATCAGCTCGGGCTCCTCCGGCCCTCCTCTGCCCATCGTTACTATCACAGGCCTGGTAATGGCCTTGAGGGTTCTCGCGACGAAGCCGCTGACTGCGGTTTTTCCCACCCGCTTCCCAGTTCCTATGACCCCGATGCTCGGTTTTGACGTTCTATTCAGGGGACGGGGTTTGAATACAAAATCTGCCCCCCTGTAGGTAACACCGTGAAGAAGGCAGAGTGATGCTATCCTGAACCGATCCTCGTAGCCAACGATAGGCTCGTCGCTGAGGTCCACTACTTCTTTTACTCCCGGGTTCTCAGCGAGGGCCCTCGCGAGGGCCGTTAGGTAATCATCGTGACGGTAGATGGGCACACCGAGACGTCTTTCGACTTCCTCCAAGCTGCCTATTTTCTCCGAACCTCCGAGGAAAACCGCACAGCAAACGTTTCCAAGCTTATCAAGGGCCCATTTGACAACATCCGGGTAATGCTCGCCGTCTATGAGTGCTATCTTCATGGGGCCCACCAATAGGATTACCAGGGGAGAAGATTTAACCTTTTGTGTTGCGAGACTCTAAGGCTCTGTCTCGTTCAATGGGAAGAGTTATAAACTCTCCATACCAGATATAGACGGCGCTGTCCACCGGACAGCCCGCAAAGGAGGTGTTGAAAAATGGCCGAGATTATAGTTAAGTCAAAGGTTAAGGAGTTTGTTAAGAGCCTTGACGCAGAGATGAGGGTCAGCCCGGAGTTCTACGACGCCCTTGAGGCTGAGGTCAAGGTCCTCATCGAGAAGGCCGTCAAGAGGGCCAAGGAAGAGGGCAGAAAGACCCTCTATGCCAGGCACGTCTGATTTTTGGATACCCTTTTATTCTCCCTTTCCAATATTCTCAGGTGGTTTCATGGGCCTTAGAAAACTGTCTGATTTTGCGTACCTTTATCCGGGCAGCCCTTCAACGCTCCTCCGCGTTCACAACGGGAAGCTAGTGATAGTTGATCCCGGTCACGGAAAGGGGAGGCACAAGGATCTAAAACGGGAATCCAGAAAGCTGGGTCTCGAGATCAAAGCCCAGCTCGTCACGCACGGGCACGCAGATCACGTTGCGGTTTCCACAAAGCTCGAAGCCCCTCTTTACATCCACAGGTTCGAGTTCTCCATCGCTGAAAGCCCGCTCGCAAGGGAGATCATAACCTTCGGGGCCAAAGCGCCCAAGGGATTCCTCGTCTTCCAGTTCCCTGAGGAAGTCAGGGTTCACGCGGTTTTCGAGTGGGGCGATGATCTCTTCGGTCTCAAGGCCCTGAACCTTAGCGGCCATTCACCGGGAATGACCGGTTTCTTTGACCTGGAGAGCGGGCTTATCTATGCGGGCGATGCCTTCTTCGGTGAGAGGGTTCTCGAAACCGTTGGCCTTCCCTATTTCGTCGATCTGGCCGGGTTTAAGGACTCCCTCGGGAGACTACTCCGCTATGCCGATGACGGTTATCTCCTGATTCCCTCTCACGGCAGGCCGGTGGTGGAGGAGGAAGCTCGATCCCTAATCATGAAGAACCTTGAACGGGTGGAGGAGATTGAGAGACTTGTCCAGGATCTTCTCGAAAGCCCCCTGGGAATCGACGAAATAGCGTTCAAGCTTATGCGCCTTTACTCAGTGGAGATAACGCCCCAGAAGCTCGCCCTGAACCTCGTTCCGGTTAGGGCAGTTATCGCCGAGTTTTACAACCGGGGTCTCATTGATGCAACTGTCGAAAAGGGGCTAAAATGGAGGGTCGTGAAGGGGTAGTTACAGGACGGCATGATCTAGCAGAACCTGCCATCAAAACCTTGAAAGAATAAAGGAACAAAAACTTTCCGCAAGCGCTTTGCGAAGCAAAGGGCTCATGGATACAGCCTGCTCGGCGTCCTCGGGAAGAGAGTGGCCCAGCGGACGTGGTCGAGCTTCAGAACCCAGGCGACGAGCCTTTCTAAGCCCAATCCAAAACCGCTGTGCGGAACTGAACCGTACTTCCTGAGGTCGAGGTACCACTCGTAATCCTTGGGATCCATCCCCTCTTCCAAAATGCGCTGAATGAGCTTGTCGTAGTTGTCCTCACGCTGACTGCCCCCAATTATCTCGCCGTAGCCTTCGGGCGCGAGCATGTCAGCGGCCAGAACCTTTCTCGGGTCCTCCGGATCCTCCTTCATGTAGAAGGCCTTGATGTGCTTCGGATAGCCGTAGACGAAGAATGGAGCCTCAAACTCCTCGGTAAGAACCCTCTCCTCGTCGGCGCCCATGTCCTCGCCCCACTCTATCTCGACGCCCTTGCTCTGGAGTATGTCTATCGCCTCGTCGTAGCTTATCCTCGGGAACGGCGGAACCGCGTTCTTGAGCGTCGTCAGATCCTTCCTGAAGGTCTCAATCTCACTCCTCCTGAGCTCGAGCGTTCTCTGCACCATGTAGCTTACCAGCTCCTCCTCGACCTTCATGATGTCCCAGAGGTCCATCCACGCGGCCTCAAGCTCGAGGTGCCAGAACTCGGTGAGGTGCCTCCTCGTCCTGCTCTTTTCGGCCCTAAAGCTCGGCGTGAGCGACCAGACCTTTTCGAGGCCAAATATAGCGGCCTCAAGGTAGAGCTGGGCCGACTGGCTGAGGTAAGCGGTCTTATCAAAGTACTTGAGCTTGAAGAGCGTTGAGCCACCCTCAACGGCCCCGGTGACGAGTATCGGCGGAAAGACCTCGTACCAGCCGTCCTGGAGGAGCCACTCACGGGCGGCCTGCATGAGCGTGCCCTTGACCTTCATTATGCTCGCGACCTTCGGCGAGCGGAGGTGCAGGTGCCTAACGTCGAGCAGGAACTCCGGGCTTGCATCCTTCGTTATCGGGAAGAAGTCAACGTTCTGAATTACCTGGAGCTTGTCCGCCTGAACCTCGGCTCCAGTTGGGGCACGCGGGTCAGCCTTGACGGTTCCCTCGATGATGACGCTCGACTCGATGCCGAGCTTCTTTGCCTCCCTGTAGGCTTCCTCGTTGAGCTCCTTTGAAAAGACCACCTGAACGATCCCGCTCGAGTCCCTGAGCACTATGAAGACCTTCTTTCCGACTTCCCTCTTCCTGTAAACCCATCCGGCGAGCTTAACCCTCTTTCCTTCCATTTCGGGCTTAACGTCGGCGCAGTAAACCTTATCAATCACCTTTACCACCTCCAAAAGCTTTTCAGCGGGGTTTATAACGCTAACCCAATCAGAAGAGGCGATTCAACCAGAGTGACAGGACCCTTAACCTTGACTCAATCCGAACGAGCCGGGGCATGGTCGGAGTTTTTCGTTTTGGGATTTAAACCCTTTGGGCATTTTGATGTCAAAACGTCAAAAGATTTAAGTTCTCCCCTGCCATATGTTCAACGGTGAGAAAATGCTCGCACTGGTCGGGAAGCTCGTCGATTACCGTTCCGTTAGAAACGGAGCAGTCATCGTCGAGGACAACATCATTCGGGCCGTCGTTCCGGTGGAGGAACTCAGGGAGTGGGGCGTTGACGAGGTTTACGGCGGGGAGAACTACCTCGTAATCCCCGGCCTAATCAACGCCCACACCCACGTGGCGATGGCGAAGTTCCGGGGGCTCGGCGAAGACCTGCCCACTGAGGAATGGCTTGAGAAAATCATCTGGCCGATGGAACTTGAGTGGACACGGAGGGAAATCCGCAAGTGGGCCGAAATCGGCATTAAAGAGGCTTTAATGAACGGCTCGACGACAATAAACGATCACTACTTCTTTGCCGATGAAATAGCGAAGGTCGCTGAAAGGCTTGGCGTAAGGGCCTTCATCGGGCAGACGGTTATGGACGAGGTTGATTTTTCCCCGGCGAGTCCTGATGAGGGCTTTAGGTTCTTCAGACGCTGGCAAAACAAAAGCGAGCTCGTAAAACTTACTCTGGCACCGCATGCAACAAATACCGTTTCGCTAGACCTCCTCAGGGAAATCGCCGAGCTCTCGGAGGAAACCGGGGCGAGGGTTCACATCCATCTGGCCCAGAGCAGGGCGGAGGTTTCTGAGGTTAGAAGGCGCTATGGGCTCTCGCCTGTCGGTCTTCTCGAAAGGGCTGGGCTTTTGAACGGAAGGTTGATTGGAGTTCACGGCGTTTACCTGGACGATTCTGACTTCAGAAGTCTTGCCAAGGCTGGCCCAAGCCTCGTCCACTGCCCGACGAGCAACGTCAAGCTTGAGGCACAGACCGTGAACCTGAGAAAACTCCTTGACCTCGGCCTCAACGTGGCTTTGGGCAACGACTCGCCGAACCCGACGGGAATCCTCGACCCCTTCCTTGAGATGAGAACCGCCGGAATCGTTGCAAACCTCACAGCTGGAAGGGCTCATGCCGTTCCGGCGAGGGAGCTCTTTGGGATGGCGACGGTTAGAGGGGCCCACGCCCTCGGCCTGAAGGCGGGCCTTATAGAGCCCGGCTATCTCGCTGATTTAGTTCTCATAAACGCAGATAAACCTTGGTTCAGGCCGATTGAGAACGTTTACTCGCTCCTCGTTTATTCGGTGAGGGGAAGCGACGTAGAAAAGGTTGTGGTGAACGGCAGGCCCGTCCACCGCAAAATTTATTAACCTGAGTTAACTAAAACTCTGGCGGTTGCAAAGGTTTAAATCCCCAGAGAACCAATATATAAATTGCAGGAGGTGGCAGAAATGGTCGGAATTCAGGTGCAGGAGGTAATGACCGACAGGTTCGAGAAGATAGACATTGACGCCCCCCTTTCTGAGGCGATAGGAATCTTCGAGAAGGAAGACCCCGACCTCATTCTCGTGTTCGATGGGAACCTGTACAAAGGTGTTCTAACGCAGGATTTGATTATCCGCTCCCACCTCAAGTGGGATCCAACTAAGGCCAAGGTCAGGGACGTTTACAAGCCCGCTCCCGTCATAAAACCGGATGAGGATCTCAGCAAGGCTGCCAAGCTCATGATGGAGGTTGACCTGCGCTCCCTCCCCGTTGGGGAGAGTAAGGCTGAAATCATCGGCGTTATAAACGATATAGCCCTCCTCGAGAGGGTTTCCGAGGGGGATTTCGGAAAGAGAAAGGTTGAGGAGTTCATGACCAAGGACGTCATAACCCTTAAGCCAGACGATACCGTCGCCAAGGCCCTCGCGACGATGCGCGACTATGCGATATCGAGGATTCCGATAGTTGACGAGGAGGGCAGGCTTGAGGGTCTCGTCACGCTCCACGACCTCATAATCCGCTTCATAAAGCCCCGCTTCAGGGCCCAGGCCGGAGAGCTTGCCGGTGAAAAGATACCGCCCTTCAGCATGCCCCTTCGCGATGTCATGATAAAGGGCGTTATAACGATTCTTCCGGACGCGAAGGTCAGGGAAGCGGTCGCCACGATGAGGGACAACGATATAGACGGTTTAATCGTTGTGAACGAGGACAACAAGGTCGTCGGAGTTCTTACAGTCAAGGACTTGCTCCTCCCCATATCAAAGATGACAGAGAAGGAGGCCCGCTTCTACCTCCAGCTCGGAGGGGATGCGGCAATACTCAGCGACTTCACGAGGGAGAGGATAATCAGCGACATCAGGCGCTTCGTCGATGGCTACGAGGATTTACTCGGCCAGGAGGGCATAATATATCTCTACATCAGGCGCTTCAAGGAGAAGTTCAGGGGAGTGCACCTCTACCAGGCTAGGATGAGGGTCGTGACTGACAGGGGCGTCTTCGTGGCCACCGGCGAGACGTGGGGTGCAATTCAGGCCGTCCACGACGCTCTCAGGGCCATTGAGAGGCAGCTCCTCCAGAAGGCCGAACTTGAAAAGGACATCAGGTACGCTAAGAGATTCCTCGAGAAGCTTGAGTTCTGATCCCTTTCCTTTTGGGCTTAACTTTAATAACCCTTCTTCTCTATCACTCCCGGTGATTAGGCGATGAAGAAGAGAAAGGGGCTTCTCATAATCCTCGACGGTCTCGGAGACAGACCGATTAAAGAATTTGGAGGAAAGACCCCGCTGGAATATGCAAAAACGCCCAACATGGACAAGCTTGCGAAACTCGGAATCCTCGGCCAGCAGGATCCGATAAAGCCCGGTCAACCGGCGGGGAGCGACACAGCCCATTTGAGCATCTTCGGCTACGACCCCTACAAGGTCTACCGCGGAAGGGGCTTCCTTGAGGCCCTTGGTGTCGGCCTCGACCTCGACGAGGACGACTTAGCCTTCCGCGTCAACTTCGCCACCATCGAGAACGGCATCATAACCGACAGGCGCGCGGGCAGAATAAGCACTGAGGAGGCCCACGAGCTTGCGAAGGCCATCCAGGAGAACGTCAAACTGCCCGTCGACTTCATCTTCGTTGGAGCCACCGGGCACAGGGCCGTTCTGGTCCTCAAGGGCATGGCCAAGGGCTATCGCGTCGGCGAGAACGACCCGCATGAGGCAGGAAAGCCACCGCACAGGTTCACCTGGGAGGACGAGGAGAGCAAGCGCGTTGCGGAAATCCTTGAGGAGTTCGTCAGACAGGCGCACGAGGTTCTTGAGAGGCACCCGATAAACGAGAAGCGCAGGAAGGAGGGTAAGCCGGTAGCCAACTACCTCCTAATAAGGGGAGCCGGAACATACCCTGACATTCCGATGAAGTTCACCGAGCAGTGGAAGGTCCGGGCAGGGGCCGTCATAGCGGTCTCACTCGTCAAAGGAGTAGCCAGAGCGATAGGCTTCGACGTTTACACCCCAGAGGGAGCAACCGGCGAGTACAACACCGACGAGATGGCCAAGGCCAAGAAGACCGTTGAACTGCTCAAGGAGTACGACTTCGTGTTCCTCCACTTCAAGCCAACTGATGCCGCCGGCCACGACAACAACCCGAAGCTCAAGGCCGAGATGATTGAGAAGGCCGACAGGATGATAGGCTACATCATCGAGCATATCAACCTAGAGGACGTTGTCATAGCGATAACGGGCGACCACAGCACACCGTGTGAGGTCATGAACCACAGCGGAGACCCGGTTCCGCTCCTTATCGTGGGTGGTGGCGTCAGGCCCGACCACACCGAGAGCTTCGGCGAGCGTGAGTGCATGCGCGGCGGCCTCGGCAGGATAAGGGGCCACGACATAGTGCCGGTAATGATGGACCTAATGAACCGCTCCGAGAAGTTCGGGGCTTGAACCCTTAGGGCCAAGCCTCTCAACCAGCTCTTTAGCTTTTCTTTTCAGTTTCCAAGAGAGGCCCATGAAGGTTTTCTCTCAATATGATCTTGCCCTTTATTCTTTATGAGTTGCCAAAGCTGGCACCTGGGGGATATCCCGAGGCCTCCTCCAGCCTTTCGAGTTTTTACTTGGTTGGACAATGAGCAGGATACGACCAAAATGTTTATATTGCTGATTTCCGGGTAATGTAAGGATGATGAACCGTGCACGGGAGAAAAAAGGCCCTTATCGGAGTCCTTGCTGGTTTGCTGCCCCTTATCTCGATCGTATTGGGAGGGTTCTGGGAAGGGTACGACGACGTGATGTTCCTGACGTCTTTCCTGATTTACGCGCTTTTACTGCCGTGGACAGTGGAAGAGCAAGGAGAAGAGACGATCCTCCTCCTGATCGGATCCATGGCCCTTATGGCACCTGCCATGGACATGCTCCTCAATCAGCCGGGGATTGTGGCCATAACCGATGACTCCGTAGGGCTCAGCTTCTCAGCTCCGGATTACCTTCTCAGCTCCGCCTCAGGCGTTGCGTACTACACCGCCCTGTCGAGGATATCAAAGAAAACTGGCACTTCTGCCTTCAGAGTCCAAGGGCTTTCGTATCTAATCGCCACGGTGGGCTCTGTAACTCCACTTGGAATCCTAGGCTTTCTGGGATGGATATTCGGAGTTCCAGTCTCTCATTTCATCCACTACCGGGGGCGTGGAACGGACTGACCTTTCATTTTTCCTACTTCTCCAATTTCCTAGGTAGAATCCCTCTCCGAGCCATGCCCTCAGGCTCTATCCAATATCTTAGCGTTCAGACGGAAACGTTAATTAAATTCAATCCCTAACTATTATGATGGTGTTGAAAATGGTAAAAATTTCTGACCTCAAGATTATAGGCGACGACAAGGTCACTGCCATCGGTATGGGCACCTGGGGGATAGGTGGCTACGAGAGCCCCGACTACTCCAGGGACGAGGAGAATGTTGAGGTTCTCCGCTACGGCCTCGAACTCGGCATAAACCTCATAGACACCGCCGAGTTCTACGGCGCTGGTCATTCCGAGGAGCTCGTCGGAAGGGCTATTGAGGGTTTTGACCGAGACGAGCTCTTCATCATCAGCAAGGTCTGGCCAACGAACTTCGGCTACGAAAGGGCGAAGAGAGCGGTAAGGGCGAGCGCTAAGAGGTTAGG
Organism: Thermococcus gammatolerans EJ3; assembly: GCF_000022365.1. Classification (NCBI taxonomy): domain Archaea; kingdom Methanobacteriati; phylum Methanobacteriota; class Thermococci; order Thermococcales; family Thermococcaceae; genus Thermococcus; species Thermococcus gammatolerans. The sequence goes on from NC_012804.1 coordinate 694,994, forward strand.
GACTTACATAGACCTCTACCTCCTCCACTGGCCCGGGACGGAGTGGAGGAAGATAGAGGAAACCCTCCACGCCCTTGAAGAGCTCGTTGATGAGGGACTCATTCGCTACATCGGCGTCAGCAACTTCGACCTTGAACTCCTCAAGCGCTCTCAGGAGGCGATGAGAAAGTATGAGATAGTCGCCAACGAGGTGAAGTACTCCCTCCGCGACCGCTGGCCCGAGACGAGCGGTCTGCTCGACTACATGAAGAAGGAAAAGATTGCCCTCATAGCCTACACCCCGCTGGAGAAGGGTTCCCTCGCGAGGAACCCCTGCCTGGCCGAGATTGGAAGAAAATACGGCAAGAGCGCCGCCCAGGTCGCGCTCAACTACCTCATCTGGGAGGAAAACGTTATCGCTATTCCCAAGGCCGGCAGGAAGGAGCACGTGGAAGAGAACGCGGGAGCGATGGGCTGGAGGTTGAGCAGGGAAGATAGGGAGAGGGCAAGGGGGTGCGTCTGATGTTCACTTACCACAACAGGATAGCGAGGGTGAACCTGACCGAGGGAACGGTCACCTACGAGGAACTGCCCGACGAGGTGATAAGGAAGTTCATCGGCGGAAAGGGACTCGGATACTATCTGATTTATTGGGAGGTTCCACCGGGAACCGACCCGCTCAGCCCGGCCAACAAGTTCGTATTTGCAACTGGCGGTTTGACCGGGTTAATTCCGGGTTCGAGCAAGGTCATAGCGGTCAGCAAGAGCCCCGAAACCAGATTAATCAGCGATTCCAGCGGTGGAGACGCCTTCGGACCCAAGCTCAAGGGCCACTTCGATGCGCTCATTATCGAAGGGAAAGCCGAGGAGCCCGTCTACCTTTACGTCCACGATGGGGAGGTGGAAATCAGGAATGCAGAGCACCTGTGGGGCAGGGGCAACTATGAAGTGGCCAAAGAACTCTGGAGGGAGCACCCGAAGGCGAGCTTGGCTTTAATTGGCCCGGCCGGCGAGAGGCTCAGCAGGATTGCCAACGTGATTTACGACACCGAGCGCGCGAGCGGGAGGGGCGGTCTTGGAGCCGTCCTCGGAAGCAAGAAGGTTAAAGCAATTGTAGTTGAGCCCGGGGAGAAGCCACCGGTTGCCAACCCGGAGGAGTTCCAGAAACTGTGGCAGGAGTTCTACGAGCACTTCGCGACCGACCCAAAGTACGAGCACAGCAGAAAATACGGGACGAGCGATGGGCTGAGAAGCTCGGCCTCCCTCGGCATGAGCCCGGCCTACAACTTCTCAAGGCCCTACATTCCCGATGAGCTTGCCAGCAAACTCGGGGGTGATGAGGTCAAGAAGTACGAGGTTGAACCGGAGTGGTTCGTCCACGGCAAGAGCTGTCCGATTAAGTGCGCCCGCTACGTAGAGGTCGAGTATAGGGGCAGGAGAATCCGCGTCAAGCCGGAATACGAGAGCATCGCGATGCTCGGAGCGGCGACTGGAGTATTCAACTTTCCTGCCGTTGCCTACTTCAACTGGCTCGTCAACAACCTCGGCCTCGACAGCATAGCGACGGGCAACACAATAGCCTGGTTCTTCGAGCTGGTCGAGAGGGGTCTCATAAGCGAGGAGGAGATAGGCTTCCCTGTCAAGGGCTTCGGCGACGAGGAGGCGGAGGAGAGGCTCATCAGGCTGATGGCCGAGAGGAAGGGAATCGGAGCGATTTTAGCGGACGGCGTAAAGAGGGCCTGTGAGAGGCTCGGCAGGGGTTGCGAGTTCGCGGTGCACGTGAAGGGCATGGAAAGTCCAGCTTGGGACCCCCGCGGGAGGAGAACCTACGCGCTCAGCTACGCCACCGCTGACGTTGGAGCGAGCCATTTAAGGGGCTGGCCAAGACCCCATCAGCTACCCGAACCAGGGACCCGCTAAGGAGCTTGTGCCGTCGATGATAGAGAGCAGGGACGAGAGCTACATCACCGACATGCTCGGGGTCTGCAAGTTCGTGCCTTACAGGATGGAGGACTTGGCCGAGCTCTACTCGCTCGCAACCGGGGAGGAGTGGACGGTCGAGAGGCTCAGAAAAATTGCCCAGGCAGTTGAGAGCATAGCAAGGATACACAACGCCCTCGACTGGGTGACGCCTCCACTCGACGATACGATTCCGCCTCGCTGGTGGGAACCCGAGCCGGACGGGCCGGCCAAGGGCAACGCGGCCTTCATAGACTACGACGACTTCCTCGAGGCGAGGAGAGAGTTCTACAGGCTCAGGGGCTGGCACGAGGAGCTCGGTGTCCCGCTGCCGGAGACGATGGAGGAGCTTGGCTATCCGGAGTTTAAGGAAGACGCGGAGCGGGCGTTGAAAGTTGTAAAGAAGAGAATGGGCGTGGAGTGAGGTTCTATCGTCTCTTTACTTCGCACTCAAAAGCCGAGCTGGGAGAATAAGGAAAATGATGCATTTATCCCCCATTACTCCTCTTCTGCCACTTCTTCCCCGGCGAGCTTCCTGAGCTTGTCGAGATCGGGGCTCACCGCTATGAGAACGTCGCCCTCCTGTATCACGTCGTCCTTTCCGGGGTTGTAGATGTACCTAGTTCCGCGCTTTATCGCCAGAATCCTCGTCCCTATCTTGCTCGGAAGCTTGAGCTGCTGCAGGGTTTTGCCTATGAGCACCGAGCCGGGCCTGACGGTAACGCGGCCGAGCTCCTCCTCTGTGTCCTCCATTATCCTTCTTATTATCGGGTGGGGCTCGATGTCGCGCAGGATTATGTCCGCTATCGCGTAGGCGGCATCGCTTATGCGCTCGTTGATGTCGGCCAGATCTATGATGCTCAAAAGGCTCTCGGGGTCTTCCTCGCTCTTCGCGGCCCTCAGGGCCAGCTTTTTGACCTTTAAAGTTAGGTCGTCCATCTTCTCCTCAAGGAGGTAGACCTCCTCCGCTATGTCCTCGCTGTTGTAGAGGACCGATGAAAAGGCGAGGTCAACCATTAGGGCCGACAAATCTTTCATCTCCACGAGGCAGTTCCTGATTTCGTCGAGCTCACTCATGTTTCATCACCTTCAGGATTCCCCTCGCTATCTCCTTCAGGTAGTCCAGGGCAGTCCTCGTGCCCCTGCCTATGAGGATGTCCCCGGGCATTATCTTGGTGTCCTCGTCGGGGTCAAAAATCCAGCGCTTGCCCCTCCTTATCGCAGACACCCAAACGCCGGTGTTTGTTGCCAAGTCAAGCTCTTCCAGCGTTTTTCCGACGAGTATGGACTCGGGGGAAACCTGCACCTTGCCGATGGTCTCCTCGCTTTCGAGTATGGCGTCCCTCACCACCGGATGGAGCTTCTCTTCGAGAACCATCTTCGCGAGGTCGGCGGCCGCGTTGGATATCTCGTCTATTGCTCTCCCCATCTGGAGAATTGCCGTTATCTGCTCGGCCTCCTTCGGGCTCCTCGCCGCGAGCACTGCCTTAACCATCAGGTGGTAGTTGAGAAGGTCGAGGTACTCCTCGAGCTCAAGGACTTCCTCCGCTATCTCCTTCTCCTGGAACAGGACCGAGGAGTAGGCCAGGTCAACCATCAGCTCGGCGGTGTTCTTCATCTCGACGAAGATGTCCTTGACGTTGTTGGGAACCTCAATCTCGTCCCATTCTTCCACCCCGTTCTCACCGAAGGGGAAAAGGAGGGGAATTTTATTTAGTTTTCGCCGAAAAATTTATACTCCTTCCACCTATTGAAGCTCGGGGTGGCAGTGGTGGAGAGTGATGGCGGTGATAGTCTCGAAGGGAACGGCCGGCTACAGTGGCTGGCGCGAACGCCTGAAAGGGACGTTTCTCATCACGTTTCCAGCCCTTCTCCTGTGCCTAGCCCTTGATTTCGTTGGGGGCGGAATCCTGGGAAAGAACTTTGAGAAGATACTGACCCATTATCCCCTCATTCTCGTTATTCTTCCCGGAATGATGGACCTCAGGGGGAACGTTTTTGGGGCTCTGGCATCGAGGCTGACCACCGCCTTATACTTGGGAAAAATAAGCCGCATAAGGGACCCCGACGTTACGACCAACATCACGATGGCGATAACGAGCTCCACGATTCCACTGATAATCCTCTGGGTGGCCGGAGCCGTCCAGCTGGGCCTCTCGCACTCGGCGATTGTTGTCCTCGCCATCGTGGTTTCTTCGGCCCTTTTTATAGGCCTCGTCCTCGGCTACTCCACCGCCTTCATCACGGTTGTGCCTTACAAACACTCCATTGACCCGGACACAATCGCGGCTCCACTGATAACCTCTGTGGCTGACCTCATAACCATACCGAGCCTCGTCTACCTGATATTCTTCTACGAGAGGCACCCGGATGAGTTTTACGCCTTTACGGCCCTCATGGTTGCCCTGCTATTGGTGCTCATCTACCGGTCGAGGTTTACGGGGGAATACCGGAAGTCCTTCAGGGAGATAACGCTGATACTCACCGCCTTGGCGATGATAGAAATTTTCTCGGGTTCCACGCTTGAGCACTACGGTGAGGTCATATCCAAGGTCATAATCCTGAGCATAATGTATCCCTCAATCCTGGACAGCGTTGGTAACTTCTCCTCGATTGTTGCGGCAACAACCTCAACCCGCCTGAACCTTGCGGGCCCCTCCGAACTGCGGAGCCGGGATTTTGTCGCGGACGTCGGTTCGGTTTTACTGCTCTCGCCAGTCATAGGCCTTCTCACCAACCTCATAGCAGTCTACGTTTCTCACCTCGCAGGACTTGAAGGAGGCATGATATGGGCATTCGTTGCAACGTATCCAATCCTCGTCATCGTTAACGCGCTGGTGGGAATTGGAGTTGCTTACGTTGCCTACACACACTCGATAGACCCCGACAACGTCGCGATTCCGACTGTGACGACTATCTCCGATGTCCTCGGTACTGTGTACGTCGTTCTGCTCGCGGAGAGCCTCGCATAAATTTTAATAGCCTACCTTTCTATTCTCTAGAAGGTTGGAAATCCATGAGAGAATCAATGCTCTCAGAACTCCGGGGTAAAATTGGAGAAGCCTACAGGGTTACTCTACCTTCCCTGTTCACGTCCCAGATATTCGGCCTGTTCGGGGGCACCTTCTTGGGTAAGTACTTCGAGACGGTGAGGCTCAGGTTTCCGGGCCTCCTCGTCGTCCTGCCGGGTATCATGGGGCTTCGCGGGAACGTTTTCGGCTCGATGGCCTCGCGCTTCTCCACGATGCTCTACCTCGGTGAGCTCGAGCCGTCTCTGGGGGACAGGAGGATTCTGAAGGAAATAGTCCTGAGGATGGTGCTCTCCCTAATCCCGGTTTTCCTCCTCTGGGCGATTGGAGTCCTCACGGGCATTAAAAAGAACGCCTTTGACGTCCTCCTCATTGTGATAACCTCAACGATACTCGTCTCCTTCATACTCGGCTACTTCACCTCCTTCGTCACGATATTCGCTTTCAGGCGCGGTACAGACCCGGACAGCGTTGCCGCACCGCTGGTTGCATCTATGGGCGATTTCCTCACAGTTCCGTCGCTCGTCCTTTTCATCCTCCTGATAGAGCGCTCCCCCTGGGCCTTTAAGGCCTTCAACTACGTCACCATAGCTTTTTTCCTGTTCGTGACAGCGTTAAGCAGGGTGAGGCTCGAGGAGTTCTCGGAGCTCAGGCAGGTGTTCGTGACGATAACCGCCCTGGCGCTTCTATCTACCGTCTCGGGCTCGATACTCGCCAGGTTCAGCGGGATTATCCAGGCCTCGGTGATACTGAGCTTCATCTACCCCTCGCTCCTCAGCAGCTTCGGAAACTACGGCTCCATAATAGCCGCGAAAACCTCGACGAAGCTCCACCTCGGTGAGATAGAGAGCTTCCTCTGCCCAAAGGCCTTCACCGACGTCATAGCCCTGTTCACGACGGCGCCGGTTATAGGGCTGACCAAGATACTCATCGGCGGTGCCCTTATGACCCTCATCACGGGGAACCCGATTCCGCGCTCCGCTTATCTGGTGGTCCTGACCTACCCGTTCATGGTGCTCTTCATCATGCTCTACTCCTACACGCTCTCATACTTCCTCTTCCAGAGGAGCATAGACCCTGACCACGTGGCGATACCGCTCATCTCGAACAACAGCGATATATTCGGAACAATATACGTCGTCCTGATGGCCAGGCTGATGGTGGGAGCATGATAGGGCTCTCGATGACGTCTTACAAGGGCAGGACTCCCGAGGAGTTCGAACGCTGGCTTGAGGAAGCGGAAGGGCTCGGCTTCGACTTCGTCGAGCTGGTTAGCGAGTGGCCGAACTTCCTGACGAGGGAAACCTGGAAAACCTACGCCGACGTTCTCGGAAGCTTCGAGCTTAAGGTTACCGTTCACGCCCCGTTCAGCGACGTCAACATAGGCTCGCTCAACGAGAAGCTTAGAAAGGCTTCCCTTGAAGTTTTGGCCGAGACGCTTGACGTTGCTTCCCGCTTGAACGCGCTCGCCGTCACGGTTCATCCCGGCCATTGCTCGCCGGCGAGCAGGAAGTTCAGGGAGGACTACAACAGAGTTCACCGCGATTCCCTTCGGGAGCTTGAGAGGTTTTCCGGGGAGTTTGGCATTAGGGTTGGCGTTGAGAACATGCCGGCCTTTCTCATACTCGACGCTCAAACCCCTGAGAGGCTGGCCGAGCTTCTGGACGGCATCAATCTCGGCGTTACCCTTGACCTCGGCCACCTCAACACCGTCGGCTTTCCCTTCGAGCGCTTTATGGAGCTCCTCGGCGACAGGATCGTTCACGTCCACCTCCACGACAACTCGGGGAAGAGCGACGAGCACCTGCCCCTCGGAAAGGGAACCGTCCCCTGGCGGGAGGTTCTGCCCCAGCTTGGTGGACTGACCTGGGCCCTTGAAGTGTCGGGTCTCGACGACGCCCGGGTCAGTCTGGCCTTTCTCAGGGACATTGGTGAGCTTTGAAGCTCATTGGGGTTCACTTTTACAAAACGCAACCCTTTTATACATCCCCACCCAATGAACTCTCGATAACTTCTGGAGGGAACGAGCATGGCTGAAAAAATCGTTGAGGAACTGAGGCCCTTCTTCGACCCGAAGGCGGTCGCTATCATCGGTGCAACCAACAAGAAGGGGAAAGTTGGCAACGTCATCTTCGAGAACTTCAGGATGAACAAGGAGCGCGGTATTTTCAAAGGTAATATCTACCCCGTTAACCCCAAGCTCGACGAGATTGAGGGATACAAGGTCTATCACAGCGTTGAAGAGCTTCCCGATGACACCGATTTGGCAGTTATTTCGATTCCCGCCCCGTTCGTGCCCGACACCATGAGGCAGATAGCGGAGAAGGGAATAAAGGCCGTTATCATAATCACCGGCGGTTTCGGAGAGCTCGGTGAGGAGGGCAAGAAGCTCGAGAGGGAGATCTACGAGATAGCCAAGGCCAACGGGATAAGGGTCATCGGCCCGAACTGTGTCGGCGTTTACGTCCCAGACACCGGCGTTGACACCGTCTTCCTGCCCGAGAGCAAGATGGACAGGCCTCAGAGCGGGCCGATAGCCTTCGTCAGCCAGAGCGGTGCATTTGCCGCCGCGATGCTCGACTGGGCGGCGATGGCAGGAATAGGCATAGGAAAGATGGTTAGCTATGGCAACAAGATTGACGTTGACGATGCAGATTTGATGGACTACTTCATTCACGACGATGGCATAAACGTCGTCACCTTCTACATCGAGGGAGTCAAGGACGGAAGGAAGTTCATGGAGAGCGCCAAGAGGATAACCAGGGTCAAGCCCGTCATCGCTCTCAAGAGCGGAAGGACCGAGTACGGAGCAAAGGCCGCCTCGAGCCACACCGGTTCCTTAGCCGGAGCGGACACGATTTACGACGCAGTTTTCAAGCAGACGGGCATCATAAGGGCTGAGGACTTCGAGCACATGTTCGACTTAGCTAAGGCCTTCGCCGCGCTCAAGGACAAGCTCCCGAAGGGTGACAGGATAGGCATAATCACCGACGGCGGTGGCGCCGGAGTCATGGCCAGTGATGCCGTTGCCAAATTCGGTCTCAGGATGGCCGAGCTGAGCGAGGAGACGATAAAGTTCCTCAAGGAAAACTTCCCGCCGCACGCGGTGGCAGGAAACCCGACCGACGTCGTTGGAGATACCGACGCCGAGCGCTACAGGGTGGCCATCGAGGGCTTCGTGAACGACCCCAACGTTGACGCGATACTCGTCATAGTGCTCTTCCAGGTCCCGCTCCTCGAGGAGGAGAAGATAATCGACATTCTCGCCGAGTACCAGAAGAAGAGCGACAAACCGATTGTGGCCGTAGCTATGGGCGGTAAGAAGACCGACCGCTACGCTAGAATGCTGGAGGAGAAGGGCGTTCCCGTTTACCCGACTCCCGAGAGGGGCGTCCGCGCTCTGGCGGGTCTCGTGAGGTACGCCGAATATTTGAAAAAAGTTAAAGGTGAGTGATGTTTACCCACTGGTGGTGGTAGTATGAAGGAGGAAGCCCTCAAAGTTATCGAGTCCGTCCTGTCCCAGGGCAGGACGGCTATGGTTGAGTATGAGGCCAAGCAGGTTTTAAAAGCTTACGGCCTTCCGGTTCCGGAAGAAAAGCTCGCCAAGACCCTCGATGAGGCTCTCAAGTATGCGGAGGAGATAGGCTATCCCGTTGCCCTAAAACTCATGTCGCCTCAGATACTCCACAAGAGCGACGCGAAGGTCGTCATGCTGAACATAAAGAGCCCCGAGGAGCTCAAGCAGAAGTGGGAGGAGATACACGAGAACGCGAGGAAGTACCGCCCCGACGCCGAAATCCTCGGCGTTCTGGTTGCCCCGATGCTCAGGCCCGGCAGGGAGATAATCATAGGCGTTACAGAAGACCCGCAGTTTGGCCACGCGATAATGTTCGGTCTAGGCGGAATATTCGTCGAGGTCCTCAAGGACGTCACCTTCCGCATAATCCCGATAACCGAGCGCGACGCCAGAAAGATGATAACGGAAATCAAGGGCTATCCGATTCTCGCGGGGGCGCGTGGAGAGGAGCCTGCCGACATAGACGCCATCGTTGACCTTCTTCTCAAGGTCAGCCAGCTGGTTGATGAGCTCAGGGACTACATCAAGGAGATGGACCTCAACCCGGTCTTCGTCTACGAGAAGGGCAAGGGCGCGGTTATAGTCGACGCTAGGATCATTCTCAAGGAGCCGGAGGAAAAGAAGCCCGAGGTAAGCTCCGAGTACAAGGAGAGGTGTGCCTGACTTTTTCTCCCATTCTACCCTTTTCGTGAAGTCGTCGTTGTTTAGTGTAAGTCTTGAGAATAAGCCTGGAGGAATACCAGAGATCCCAAAGCGAACTCTTGCAGAGAAGTTGCAAAAAGGGAAGTATAAATAAAAACCATCACTCAATCTTTGCACCGCAGACAGGGCAGAACTTCGCTCCCTCTGGAACTATGTGGCCGTTGGGACAGCGCTTGATTTCATGGCCGCAGTAGGGACAGAAGCGCGCCCCCGGTGGAATCGGCTTGCCGCAGTAGGGGCAGATTTCCTGCTGTTGGGTCTGGGCAGGTGCCGCTTGCTGGGGTTGCTGTGGTGCTGGAGGGGTGCCCCCACCCGCGTAGGGCTGGGCCGGTGGAATCGGCTGGGCCTGCTGCTGGAAGAGCTGCGGCACGAGTACCATCCCGGTTCCCATACCGGCCCCGGGACTTTTGCCGAGCTCGGCCGCGACCTGCTTCACCGTGTCCATCTGCATAACCGCTTGAGCGTTGCCAGTCTGCATTAGCCAGAAGAGCCTCTGACGCCACTCGTCGGTGGTATTTACTCCCTCGATTTTAACGTCAACGAGCTCAAGGCCGAGTCTCCTGAAGTCCTCCATGAGTTTAACTTTGACCTGCGTGCTGACCACGTCGAGGTTCTGGAAGAGATCGACTATTGAGTAGGTAGAGAGGTGCTTCATCATGCCCTCGTTGAAGTATGCCCTGATGAACTTTGTAACGTCCTGGGCGTCGTAGAGGCTCTGGCCGCCGACAACTTCAGTGATGAAGAGAACCGGATCGGCGACCTTGAACCAGTAGACGCCGTAGTACTTGACGGGCGCCAGTTCCCTCGTCTGCGTTTCGCCGCCGTAGCGCCCCTGGAACTGCTTCATGCTGACAAAGATTACCGTTGCCTTAAAGGGGCTGTTTGAACCGCCGACGAGCTTGTAGAGGAGAGGTAAATTCTGCGTTGTCAGCGTGTGCCTTCCCGGCCCGAGGACGTCGTAGATCTTGCCGTCGCGCATAAACACAGCGACTTCGTACTCGTGGACTATGAGCTGGGCACCCCATTTTATGACTTCGTTGGGGTAGCGCCAGATTATCTCGTCCTCTCCGGGGTTAACCCACTCTATTACCTGGACCATTTTCACTCACCCGCCGCGAAGCTCATTCTCTGGCTTAAAACTTCCTCGAGGTTCACAAGCTTCTCATCCAGACCCAGAACTGCCATACCAAGGGCCTGGGGATTGGCGATCTGGGCGTTTAAAGCCTTGGCCTCGTTAAGTATCCCCTCGGCCAGCTCGATCATCTTGGCGTCGTACTCGATGAGCCTTTCAAGTTCCTTCTCCTTAAACTTGACCCTGTCAAAGTAACCCCGGTAGCCGGCCTCGGCGTGCCGGATCCTGCTTTCAAGCATCATAAGCTTCTTCCTCATGCCTTCTATGGCCATCAGCTGGTTGCAGTTCACCATCGCACATCTCTGGAGGGCTCTTTCAAGTTCCCTCTTTGCCTGGGCCAAGAGGTCGGCCACCTTTCCCCTTATCAGTCTGTCGTCTTCCCTGAGGAGTTCCTTCTTTTTGTAGCCGTGAAAGCCCGGCACTATAAGTTCGAGTTTTTCAATTATTGACGTTTCCTTTCCCATGCTATCACCTCAAACCGGCTGGAAATAAACGTTACCCCTTCCAGCCTTGATGACCTCGCTAACCGTTCTCTTTTTAACCGAGCCTTTCATGAAAATTCCAATTCCCCCGGCGACGCCACCGGCTAGTCCGCCTATAATGCCCCAGGGGCTACCTCCCACCGCCGACGCGATGATTCCCAGTATGAGACCTGACCCTATCACCCCGGAACCCAGGAGGGTTGCCTTTTTTCTTGCCTCGCTCATGAGAGGGTACTCTGCTCGGATCACTCTCCCATCGGTTCCGTCTACGAAGTTAACGAACCTCTCGCCGCCGTACTCGTAGTGAATCTCCCAGAGAGGGTAGTGAACCAGGCCCTGAAACTTCACGTTGAGCTCCAGCTCTCCTGCATACGCACTCTCCTCACTGGCCTCTTTCTTCAGCGCGCTTTCAAGCCTCGAACGTGCTATCCGCTCCGCTTCCTCCCTGTCAACGTCCGGCTCGTAGTACTTCCCTTTCTTAACAACGGCCTCATCGAAGAAGCGCTTTCCCCTGATCGGGAAGGGATACTCTGCGAGGAGGGTTTTAAAGGGGGAACCCGCTGGAATTCCAAGGAACTCAACTTCTTCAACTGTTTCCCTGCTCTTGCTCCTCCCGTGGAGGTAGAAGAAGTAAACCGGAACCCAGTGGAGTTCCTTTTTCGTGACCTTCGCGTCGACGATATCCGCGGGGGCACCGTACTGCCGTGAGAGGAACTTCAACAGCTTTCCTGCCGGGTCTTCCCTCATCGGCGGAAAGAAGAAGTGATCGACCTTGCTCTCCTCACCGGTTTGAACGTGGAATGTGGTACCGCAGTAGGGACATGTTGCGATGCTCACGGTATCTGGAACCTTGAATCTCGCCGAGCACGTCGGACAGGTGACCTCCATCACCATCACCCCATCAGGCCTTTCCTTTCCCTTTCGATCCTCTGTCCTTCGAGCACCTTGCTTCCGGCCAGCCAGCTTACCGCAGAACCGCCGACGATGGCCAAAAGCGCGAAGACAGGTGAACTTGAGAAGAAAGCCGCGCCGAAAGCGGCGGTAGCTATGCCAGCACCCGCACCGACTAGGTACTGTGCCTGTCTCAGCACGTTCATCGGCTCGGTTGCGGCGACTCTCTTCCCGTCCCAGCCCGCAAAAACCGTCTGGAATATCGAGTTGCCGTAGCGGTAGTAAACCGTCCACATCGGCAGGAGGACCAGCTTGACGTTTTCGGGTTCATCGGCGTGGAGGTTGAACATTTCTATTCTGTCAGATTTTGCCAGGAAGCGATTTCTGATGACGTCTATCGCGTCCTCACGCATTATCAGCTTCGCCTGCCTCTCGTCCATTTCGGTGTTCAGGATCTCGAGCTTTATTCTCTCCCATTCCCCCTCCTCCAGATCGAGCAGCCTCTTACCTTTGGGCCACGTTTTCGAGTAATGGGTTATCAGGTCATCGACACCAAAGCTCTTTACCTGTCTCCTGGCCGATCCCAGGAGTCGTAGATTCTCATCGACGCTCTCGGTGTAGTGTCTCTCCACCGTGTGACAGCGGGTGTTTCCCTTTGAGTCCGTGTGGCACTCTTCCTCACGCCTCATGTAGCGGACCGTTCCGTAGACGTGAACCAGACCGATCCAGTAGGGGGCGTAGTGGCCCTCTATGCCGACTATTTCGATCTCGTCCTTTATTCTTCTGAGGTCGAAATCGCTTTCCACGTTCTTCCAAAAGGCCTGGGCTATGGCGTTCTTGTCCAAGGAGGGTATGATGTGGATTTCATCGGTTTTGATGTTGCCGCTCACGTGGTTTGGAAAGCCGCAGTATGGGCAGACCGCCACGATAGTCTCGGGCGACACCTCTAGGGGCGCACCACACCTTTCGCACTTAAAGGCCAGGGCCTCCATCGTCATCACTCACAGTAGTTAGGCAAAACTACTATTTAAGGGTGTCTATGGGAATTGGGATGAATTCTGATGTTTTCGCCTTTTTCCATAACGACACGCAAGTAAGAATGAAAAAGTCAACCCCGCATCTTTTCTCTATGTTCTTTGAGTTTCTCCCTCAGTCTTTCATCCCTCAGCGCGAGGATCTCGATGGCAAGAAGGGCCGCGTTCTTACCGTTGTCTATCCCCACCGTTGCAACGGGCACTCCCGGCGGAAGCTGTGCCATGCTTAGGAGCGCGTCGAGACCACCGAGCTTGGCCGAGACTGGAACCCCTATAACCGGTTTGATTGTGTGGGCCGCTATCACTCCGGGCAACGCGGCGCTCAGGCCGGCTATCGCTATGAATACGTCGTAGTCCTTTCTGGCCAGCTCCTCGACTTTCTTGGGATTTCTGTGGGCGGAAGCAACTTCGATGTCGTATTCAACCCCGAACTCATCGAGAACTGAAGTTACCTTCTCAGCTACATGGCTGTCACTCTTGCTTCCCATAACCACCAGGACTTTCACCGGAACCACCGTTCACAGAAACATGTCTAAAATTTAAAAAATTTGCGAGTAAATTAACGTTGAAATGTCAACTCATTGGAAGTGAATCCGTCCTCCTTTGAAGTCGTACTCCAGTGTTGTAACGTCCCCCAGCTCGGGGGCTTTGACGATGTGAAGGTACCTTTTAATTTTGTCGTCCTCTATTCTGCTCTCCGTCTTGAGAACGTAATCAGCTTTGCGGTAGAGGAGGGGCAGTACCATCGTGTCCTCGCCGGTGTATGTCCACACGTTCGTCCCCGCGGGGTACTTTTTATATATCTCGGATCTACTTCTCTGGAGGTCGGCGATCTCCAGATACCTCTGGGTTGCCTTGGGGGTGAATATGGAGAGATAATCCGACATAGAAACTGTAATACCCCACAGCTCCCTCCCCTTGAACATCCCCATCTCTGCCCACTTCTGCTTGTGGGCTCCGATTACCCGGATGTATTTCTCGTTCAGTGTATCGATGTCAATAGGCTTTCTGAGGTACCACACGTTTTCAAGATCGCCCTTTATGTCATATATACTTCCGAAGGTGTCGATGATCATGAGTCTGCCCTCTTGGAGGTGTCTTCTCCAGTCAACCCCTGCCTTTTCCATAACGCTTAGTGTAATCGAGAGGGGAGTGCCTATGTTAAAATACCCCACGAGGTTATCGGACTCGAGCTTCTCCCTCATGATCTCGAAGGCTAAAAACTTCCCCAGGGAGCGGGGGTCTGCTTCGTGGATGAGAATGAGGCTTCTCTCGACAATGCCCCCGAGGGCCTCGTCTAATTCCCTAATTCCAAGCGTTAGGGTCATTCTTCATCACCCTTGGTCATTATAACCCTTCTGAGACCGTTCTCCACAACACCCTCAAAGACGTAGTCGGAGTAGAGGTAGATAAACTCCTCGAGGGCCGGACACTCCGGTTTTATGTACGTTATCAGCCCTGCGGTTTTTACTCTGGACTCTTCACGGAGATTCCATAGCAGTTTCTGGGCCCTTATCGGGTTATCGAAGAGCCTGCACATTCCGGACTCGAGGTAACCCACCACTATGACATCCTCCGGCCCAAGTTCCGACAGCAGATCCTGTATTAGCGTCCTGTACTTGAGGATGAACACCCTGTCGTCAAGATAACCTGACAAAACGAACACTCCATTGACTCCCGAATCTATGTGTCTCATCGAGCCAAAAACGTCAAGGACGTAGAGGTTTTTGCCGAGATGACTTTCGTAATCCAGTCCCGCCCTCCTGAAGTCCCTGAAGAGACTCTGAAGGGGCTCATACGACACAACCCATATGTACCTGCCTTCTTCCAGCGGTTTTTTGAGGCTTCTAAGGGCTGGGATATAAGTGAACGCTGAAAAATCCCGATCTACAATACCCACAATCTTACCTTTGAGAAATGATTCTGATATTATCGCCATTAGTTTTTCCTCGCCGTCCATAGTTTGTCCCTCCTGTAATGATGGGTCTAAGTGGCTAAATACTTTATGGTGGATGAAAAGATCCTCTGGCGTTAGGCGGCTTGTTAGTTGGTATGTTCTTGCCGAATTAATGTAAAAACAAACCTTAAAAAGCAAAAATTTTGACATATAAATGGTGAAGCTCATGAGGGTTCTGCTCGTTGGCGGAGGGGGAAGGGAGCACGCTATTGGGGAGGCCCTCGTAAGGGGAGGTGCCGAGCTCTACGTCGTCTCGAAGCACAAAAACCCTGGCCTCGCGAGGCTCGCGAGGGGCTACGGCCTGGCAAAAGAGACAGATATCAAAAAGGTTCTCGAATATGCCGAAAAATTTGGCGTCGAGCTGGCATTCATTGGCCCAGAAGCGCCGCTTGAGAAGGGCATCGTTGATGCCCTTGAGGAAAACGGCATCCCCGCAGTCGGACCGAGCAGGGAGGCAGCTAAGCTCGAAACCGACAAGGCCTTCGCGAGAACCTTCATGGAGCGCAACGAAATCCCTGGGAGAAAGGTCTTCCGCGTCTTCACCGACGTTTCGAAGATGCGCTCGTGGGTTGACGACTTTGGAAGGCCTGTCGTGGTAAAACCCATCGGTCTGACCGGCGGGAAGGGCGTTAAGGTCGTTGGCTACCAGCTGAGGGACAACGAGGAAGCTAAGTCCTACGCCGAGGAGCTCATCAGGCGCGACGGAAGGGTTCTTATCGAAGAACGCACAAACGGTGTCGAGTTCACCTTCCAGGTCTTCACTGACGGAAAAAGGGTTCTCCCGATGCCCCTCGCCCAGGACTACCCCCACGCCTACGAGAACGACGAAGGTCCGATAACCGGCGGGATGGGGAGCTACTCCTGCTCAAACGGCCTGCTTCCCTTCGTGACGCGGGAAGACTACGAGAAGGCCCTTGAGACGCTCAAAGCCACTGTCGAGGCCATGAGGAAGGAGGGGACGCCCTACAAGGGAATCCTCTACGGCCAGTTCATGCTTTCCAAAGGCGGGCCGGTTCTCATAGAATACAACGCCCGCTTCGGCGACCCAGAGGCAATAAACGTTCTCCCTCTCCTCGAGACGAGCCTGCTTGAGGTTGCGGAGGGAATAGTTGACGGCAACCTTCAGGGAGCGGAGTTCGAGAAAAAGGCAACGGTCGTCAAGTACCTCGCGCCGAAAGGTTACCCAACGAACCCAGTTAGAGGCGTAAAGGTGGAGGTCAACGAGAAGGCCGTTGAAGAGGTCGGTGCAAGGCTCTACTACGCTTCAATTGACGAGAACTTCACTCTCCTAGGCTCGAGGGCCATAGCGGTCGTTGGAATCGCCGATAGCCTTGAGGAGGCTGAGAGGATAGCCAAGAGCGTGATTCCGCACGTAAAAGGCGAGCTGTTCTACAGGCGCGACGTCGGAACCCGGAAGAGTGTCGAGAAGAGGATTGAGCTGATGAAGGAGTTTGGAAAGGAATTCGAGCCGAACCCGTGCTGAGGTGATGGGAATGATAAGCCGCGATGAGATTCTGGGAATACTCGAGAGGTACGACCCCGAGAAAATAACCGTTGGCGTCCTTGGAAGTCATTCGGCTCTGGACATAGCCGACGGTGCTAAAGAGGAAGGTTTGCCCGTTCTCGTCGTCGCCCAGAGGGGCAGGCACAAAACTTACGCCGAGTACTTCAGGCTGAGGAAGACGAGGGACGGCATAACCAAGGGCTTCATCGACGAGGTCATCGTCCTTGAAAAGTTCGCCCGGATAATAGACGTCCAGGATGAGCTTGTTAAGAGGAACGTCATCTTCGTCCCCAACCGCTCTTTTGTTGTGTACACTGGTATAGACAGGGTTGAGAACGACTTTAAGGTTCCTCTCTTCGGCAGCAGGAACCTCCTCAGGAGCGAGGAGAGGAGCGAGGAGAAGAGCTACTACTGGCTCCTTGAGAAGGCCGGGCTCCCATATCCGGAACCTGTGAAGCCGGAAGAGATTGACGAGGTCGGCCTCGTCATAGTCAAGCTTCCGCACGCCAAGAAGAGGCTCGAACGCGGATTCTTCACGGCCGCGAGCTACAAGGAGTTCCGCGAGAAGGCTGAGAAGCTCATCAAGCTCGGCGTAATCACGGAAGAGGACCTCGCGAGGGCCAGAATCGAGCGCTACATCATTGGACCGGTGTTCAACTTCGACTTCTTCTACTCGCCGATAGATGGGGAAATAGAGCTTTTGGGAATAGACTGGCGCTTTGAAACGAGCCTGGACGGTCACGTAAGGCTTCCAGCGGCCCAGCAACTGACCCTCCCTGAGTGGCAGTTCGAACCCGAATACACCGTAACGGGCCATGCATCCTCAACGCTCCGCGAGTCCCTCCTTGAGAAGGTCTTCGATATGGCCGAGAAGTACGTGAAGGCGACGCAGGAGTACTACTCTCCAGGCATAATCGGGCCCTTCACGCTCCAGACGGCGGTTGACAAGGACCTGAACTTCTACATCTACGACGTCGCCCCGAGAACCGGCGGCGGGACGAACATCCATATGGCGATGGGTCACCCCTACGGAAACGCCCTCTGGAGAAAGCCGATGAGCACGGGAAGGAGGGTTGCCCTCGAGATAAAGCGCGCAATCGAGCTCGACGAGCTTGAGAGGGTGGTGACTTAATCACAGTTTTAATCTTTTAAGACGAAACATTTTTAACTTACAATGCGTAAAGAAGTAGGGCAATTTCAATGAGAAAAGTTGTGGGGGTTCTTTTACTAATCGGATTGATTGCGACAGTTTGCGTGTTCTTCACCCACAGTGCTCATTACGGGAAGAAAAATAATCCCATAGATTTCAGGCCAGTTTACCTTTCCAACGTTTCCCTAAACGCCAGATTCTCAAACGAGGGGCCGGGGATTCTCGTTGTCCAGTACTCTGACATTGAAAAGGCACCGATTAACTTGAGCAAGCCGGTTCTTGTGGTTGGAGAGATCAACGTCACACGGCTCTTAATTACCTTCAACATAACGACACCGCTTGCTTCCATTGAACCTTCCCCCAAGGCCGTCTTTGTGTACAACAGAGGGTTACTTTTCCTCGAATCTGGAGATGTGAGGAAGTTCCTTGTCTGGACTCGCGAAGTCATACGATATGAAGCCCACTGGAGCTTTGGAATTTACTCTGAACACTCGGGAATCCTGCTGGCCGTTAGATCATCTCACATTGAGCCACCTAAGAACTGGAGCTCCGTTGGAGGCACCCTTCCAGAGTACTTCGTTTCTGTGGAGATAACTGTTCCCGGGAACGAGAACGTTGAGCTCTCCCTTGTCCCCCTGAATGGGAAACTATCCAATTACCATCCAACAACATCTAAGGGGCAGACTTCACCATCCACGACAGGTCGAGCTTTTTCAGGAACACCGCGGCGTGGACAGTGAAAAACAACGGAGATCATGACGTCCAGCTCAGTGCAACCATTGGTGCCGAGTCTCCCCAACTAACTCTCCAGTACTTCCTCAACTATGTAGAGGGCTCTCTGCACGTTCGGATGGGCCCATGACCTCTTAGAAAATTTTTTATTCTTTGCCAGATAATCCCTCATCTCTTTCTGTTCAGCTTATTAAAGCCGCATCTCATTCGGGAAACGTTTTTAAGAGAGGAAGAGCCGCTTTTCCTGTCGATCAACGATCTGGGGGTTGAAACCATGGATAACCGCTGGAGAACGGTCATTCTTAACACCCTCGTTGTTGCCTCAGGTTTCGGAACGATGCACATGCTGGAGAAGTTTAAGGATGCAGTTGTGAATCACTACGGGATCACCGAGACAATGATGGGCTACCAGCAGACAGCCTACGTCGTTGGCCTCTTCGTTGCTTTCCTCCTCGGCGGAACGACCCTCTTCAAGGGTTCCTTCAAGAGGAGTGTGGCTTTAATCGTCAGTTTCGCCGCGATTCCACAGTTCCTGATTCCATTCATGCCAAACTGGTGGGGAGTGGTTGCGCTCCGCTTTTTCCAGGGCTTCATCGTCGCCCTCATAGCAGTGTTCAGCAACCAGATTGGAAGGCTCTTTGTGGCAGAGAGGCCCTTTGCAAAGGGTATAATACTGTCAGGCATTTTCTGGGGCGGGATCTATGGAATAAGCCTGGCCAAATGGGCTGATGGGAGTGATGCGAGCTGGTCCTCCGTCACCCAGGCTTTTCTGATCTCAGCCGTTCTCATGTACGTCATGCTCGCAATCTGGTGGTTCTTTACGGAGGACTTTGAGATCCCCAAGGAGAAGCGCTCCTCTAAGGCAAACGTCTGGAAGATGCCGTTCACCTGGGTCTTCGGCTTCACATTCTTCCCGGCCCTGTGGATTATCTTTACCCTCGGCTCTTTCACCCTCCACAATGTGGACTTCAGCGAGGCGCAGGTGGCAAACCTCGTCAGGGCGCTGGAGGTTTCGATGGGTCTGTGGTCGATAATCATGGGGTATCTCGGCTACCGCCTATCGAGGGGGAACCCGAGCAACAGGGGTCTCTTCAAGGCCATCGTCAGCGTCATGACTCTCTCCTACGCGGTAACCTTCCTCGGGATCTTTATTGTCTGGAAAGCCATACTTGCCAATGATTACACCCTCGCCCTCATTGGAATAGCAATAACGGGAATCGTCCAGGGGACTGGCCCGGCCTTCTGGACAACCGCCCCAGCGGCCTACCCAAGGGAGATATATCCCGAGGCCAGCTTTGCCCTCGGACTCATCTCGAACTCCGCCAACGCCGTCGCTCCGAACGTCATGTTCGTCCTCGTGCACAGCGTGAACACTGGGATGGTAATCTACCTGCTCATGGCTGCCCTCGGCATTGCCACCCTTCTCCTCTCGAGCCGCATGAAGCTCCCGGTCGAAGAACTCTCGGGATGAAATCTTTCTTTTTTGCATTTTCTTGTTAAAATAACTCTTAAAAACTCCCAATTTTTACATTTTTCTGGCAAGGGTGGTCGCGATGAAGTGGAGGGTTACCGTCACCGTTCGCCTCAAGGAAGGCCTCAACGACCCCGAGGGAAGGGTCATAGGGAAGGCACTCAGAAACCTCGGCTACGCGGTTGATGGCCTGAGAGTTCCGAAGTGCTTCGAGTTCGAGCTTGAGAGCGAGAGGCCGGAGGAAGAGGTAGAGGAGATGTGCAGGAAGCTCCTCGCCAACCCGCTCATCCACAGCTGGGAGTATAGGATAGAGCCGGTGAGCTGAGATGGTGCGCTTTGCCGTTGTGGTCTTCCCTGGAACCAACTGCGACTTCGAGACTGAGAGGGCCATAAGGAAGGCCGGCGCCGAGGCCGAGCGCGTCTGGTACAGAGCCAGTCTCAAGGACTTCGACGGCGTGGTTTTGCCTGGCGGCTTCAGCTACGCCGACTACCTAAGGGCAGGTGCGATAGCCGCCCGTCAGAAGATAATGGAGGAGGTTAAGGAGTTTGCCGAGGAGGGACGGCCGGTTCTCGGGATATGCAACGGCTTTCAAATCCTCACCGAGGCGGGCCTCCTTCCAGGGGCGTTGAGGCCCAACAGGGTTCCGCGCTTCCTCTGCAGGTGGGTTCACCTCCGCGTAAACGATGTGGAAACGCCGTTCACTTCCCTCTACGAGCCGGGTGAGGTAATAAGGATGCCGATTGCCCACGCGGAGGGCAACTACTACATTGACGACCCGTCGAAGGTTAGAATCGTCTTCCAGTACAGCGACGAGAACGGGAATGTGAGCGAAGAAGTCAATCCCAACGGCTCGGTTCTCAACATAGCGGCGATAGCCAACGAACGTGGAAACGTTCTCGGAACGATGCCGCACCCGGAGCGTGCGAGTGATCGCTTTTTAGGCAGTGAGGACGGCCTGAGGCTGTTCAAAAGCATGGTTGAGTGGGCGAGGAGGTGAGGAAATGTTCCCGCACGAGGAGAAGCTCATCCGCGAAAGGCTCGGCAGGGAGCCGAACGAACTTGAGTGGGCGATGCTCGAAGTGATGTGGAGCGAGCACGCATCGTACAAATCCAGCAGGCCCTGGCTCAAGCTCCTCCCAACGGAGAACGAGCATGTGATTTTGGGCCCGGGTGAAGATGCTGGAATAGTGAAGTTCGACGACGAGACGTGGGTAGTCGTTGGAATCGAGAGCCACAACCATCCAAGCGCGGTCGAGCCCTACGGGGGAGCGGCCACTGGAGTCGGGGGAATTGTGAGGGACATACTCTGCATGGGCGCGAGACCAATAGCGCTTCTCGATCCCATACGCTTCGGCCCGCTGGAGAAGGAGAGAAACCGATACCTCTTCGAGTATGTCGTTAAGGGTATAGCCGACTACGGCAACAGGATAGGCGTTCCGACCGTTGGGGGCGAGACGGAGTTCGACGAGAGCCTCGACAGCTACACGCTCGTTAACGTCGCCTGCGTCGGGATAATGAGGCCCGAGCACCTCGTCCACAGCTACGTGACCGAGGCAGGACTCAAGCTAATCCTCGTCGGCAACAGGACCGGCAGGGACGGGGTTCACGGCGTCACCTTCGCGAGCGAGGAGCTGAGCGAGAACACCGAAGAAGACCGCTCCGCGGTTCAGATTCCAGATCCGTTCACAGAAAAGCTCCTCATCGAGGCCACCCTCGAGGCGGTCTACACGGGCAGAGTCAAGGCACTCAAGGATTTGGGGGGCGGGGGACTGACCTGCGCCGCCTCCGAAATGGCGGGCAAGAAGGGCTTCGGGGCGGTAATCTACGCGGACAGGGTTCCGCTCCGCGAGCCGGGGATGACCCCAACCGAGGTCATGATCTCCGAGAGCCAGGAGAGGATGCTCTTCGCGGTTAAGCCGGAGGACGTCGAGGAGATAGGCAGGATTTTCGAGGAGTACGAGCTCGAGTGGACCGTCGTCGGCGAGACGATTGAGGAGCCACGCTTTGTCGTCTACTGGAAGGGTGAGAAGGTTGCGGATTTGCCTATAGAGCTTTTGACAGAGGTTCCAACGATAGAGTGGGAGCTGAAGCCTTACAGCGCCGAGGGGCCGGTCGAAACTCCCGACGTTCCCTTTGAGAGGGCCTTCGACCTCGTCTGGGGCAGTCCAAACATCTTGAGCAAGCGCTGGGTCTGGGAGCAGTACGACCACGAGGTTCAGGGGAGAACGGTTCTTAAGCCTGGAAGGGACGCGGCGGTTCTTAAGATAAACGACGAGTACGGTCTGGCCTTTGTAGCAGATGGAAACCCGAACCACAGCTACCTGAATCCCTACCAAGGCGCGATGGGGGCCGTTGCCGAAGTGGTGAGAAACCTGGTCAGCGTTGGGGCCGAGCCTTTAGCGCTCGTTGACAACCTCAACTTCGCATCGCCCGAGAGGCCCGAGGTCTACTGGAGCTTCGCCGAGACCGTCAGGGGCCTGGCTGACGCGGCGAGGGCCTTTGGCCTGGCGTACGTCAGCGGGAACGTCAGCTTCTACAACGAGGTCGTTGACAGGCCGATAAAGCCGACTCCCGTCGTTGCCGGCCTCGGGAAGGTGAAGCTTGAAGCTATTCCGAATGGGGGTTTCGAGGAGGGCCTCCTCATTGGCGTTGTAGGCCTCACGAAGCCCGAACTCGGCGGTTCTGAGCTCTTCGCGAGGCTCGGCGTTGAGGGTGGCCTCGCACCGCGCGTGAACTTGGAGGAAGAAAAAGCCAACGCGAATGGCGTCCTTGAGGCGATAAGGAGGGGCCTCGTCAGGGCCGTCCACGACGTGAGCAGGGGCGGCCTGGCGGTTGCCTTGGCCAAGATGGCTGTTGCCGGGAATACTGGCTTCACCGCAGACCTCTCGAAGGTTCCCTCCGAAACCACTAACCCAATCGAGGTCGCCTTCAGCGAGAGCCACGGGCGCTACATCGTGGCGTTCCCGGAAGAGAACCTTGAGGAGCTGAAGGGCCTCTTCAAGCACTTTGTCATCATCGGAAGGACAGGAGGAAGCGACGCGGTCTTCCTCTGGAATGGGTGGGAACTCCTTAGAAAACCCGTTTCGGAGCTTAAAGCCGTTCACGAGTCTCTACCAATGCTTTTGGGTGAGGAGGAATGAGGATAGCGACCTACGCCTCCCATTCGGCCCTTCAGATTCTGAAGGGGGCGAAGCAGGAGGGCTTTGAGACGGTAGCCTTCGGAAAGGCCCGGGTTAGACCGCTCTACACGAAGTACTTCCCGGTTGCCGATTACTTCCTTGAGGGAAGCTATCCCGAGGAAGAACTCCTTAATCTGGACGCTGTAGTCATTCCCACAGGTTCCTTTGTCGCTCACCTCGGCGTTGAGCTCGTCGAGAGGATGCGCGTCCCCCACTACGGCAACAAAGAAGTCCTGAAGTGGGAGAGCGACCGCTCGCTCGAGAGGAAGTGGCTCGAGGAGGCGAAGCTACGCCTTCCGAGGGTCTACGACGACCCCGACGAGGTAGACCGGCCGGTAATCGTCAAGCCCTTTGGAGCCAAGGGCGGGAAGGGCTACTTCCTAGCCAAAAGCCCTGAGGACTTCTGGAGGAAGGCAGAGAGGCTCGGCATCAGAGACAA
Source organism: Thermococcus gammatolerans EJ3 (assembly GCF_000022365.1). Lineage (NCBI taxonomy): Archaea > Methanobacteriati > Methanobacteriota > Thermococci > Thermococcales > Thermococcaceae > Thermococcus > Thermococcus gammatolerans. The sequence continues at coordinate 718,212 of NC_012804.1, forward strand.
GGAAGACCTGGGCGAGGTCCAGATTCAGGAGTACGTGGTCGGCGTCCCCGTTTATCCTCACTACTTCTACTCAAAGCTGAACCGCGAGCTGGAGCTGATGAGCATCGACAGGCGCTACGAGTCGAACGCCGACGCGATAGGCAGGATTCCCGCGAAAGAGCAACTGGACATCGAGGTAAACACCAACTACACTGTTATCGGCAACATTCCAATCGTCCTGCGCGAGAGCCTGCTCATGGACGTCATTGAGGCCGGTGAAAGGGTAGTAAAGACCGCTGAAAAGCTCATGGGTGGCCTCTGGGGTCCCTTCTGCCTTGAGGGGGTTTTCACGGAGGATTTAGAGTTCGTCGTCTTCGAGATTTCGGCGAGGATAGTTGCCGGAACGAACCCCTTTGTCCACGGCTCCCCCTACAGCTGGCTCCGCTATGATTTCCCGGTGAGCACCGGCAGGAGGATAGCGATGGAGCTGAGGGAGGCTTTAGAAGAGGGCAGACTCGACGAGATCGTTACGTGAGGATCCGGGTTAGGAGGTGGAATTCCTTCTTTTCCCAGGCTTTTTCATCCAGCACCACAATAAGGGTCCCCTCGTTAACGCTTACGTAGTCTTTCAGGGTCGCGAGAAACTTGGCTATGCTGCTGAAATCGTTGTAAAGCCTTAGATACTCGAGGCCCTCTATCAATATAACGGGTCTGAACGAGTCCCCATCTTCTCGAGCCCGTTTCATGTATTCCACGGCAGTTTCCAGGATTCTCGGCAGGTTCGTTGGTTCTATTGTGAGCTTCCCAGGGACGTTGCTCAGCTTGAACGTAGTCCATTTATTTGGAGTGCTTATAGTCCTGACAAATGCAAGGACGGGGTAGTCCCTAAGTAGATCCATGTATCCCTCGATCGATTCCAGTCTGAGTATCAGAACTCCTTTCTGGATCTTTTCATGAACCCGGGCTGATTTTGGGCCGAAAGGAGTAACCAGAACGAACTGGATCATGAGGAGTGCTGAAACTACAGTTAAAATCAGTCCAAGAACAAACCCCACTGTTGCGAATCCCTGCTCGTTCCTCAGGGCTAGGTAATCGACTTGGTGAATGCCATAGATTATCAATGTGATGCCGAGATTGTTGGCTTTCTTCCCGTAGATCTCCCTGAGCTCAAGGAGGAGAAATCCGGAGAGTATCATGAAGAGACCGGAAACCGCATGGGAGACGCCCATTATCAGAAGGTTGAGGTTCCTTGGGAGCATTAATGCACCCGATACAAGGAGGATAACGAAGAACATGGGAAGCAGTGCAATGATTCGCGACACCTTTCCGATATAAAACTCCGCCCCTATGAGCCTGGTTGTACCATAGAATATTAGCGAGGCAAAAATCGCTACCGACATGGCCCCTATGATGTAGTTCCCTGAAATATCGCCGGCAATTGCGTAGGCGTACGCTATCCATGCCAGCCCCCAAGGGAGGGAAGTCTTTCTGTGTTTCACTTCTGCGAAAAAAAGTATCATCCCTCCGGCGACGAGCTTGATGGCTATGCTGAAGGCTGCCGTTACGAATGCATAGTCCATCTTTGCCCCCAAGGATGTTGGGGGAGTCCCTTTAAAACCTTCCGCAAACCTTAAAAAACATGTACTTTTTCAAGTCAAAAAGGACGCGGAGGTTTAGAAAAAATGGGAAAGTTTGAACACAAACTTGTTAATGCCATTAGGGGTTACACTTTCGACGACGTTCTTCTTATACCACAGCCGACTGAGGTCGAGCCGAAGGACGTTGACGTTTCAACGAGGATTACGCCGAAGATAAGGCTCAACATCCCGATTCTCAGCGCGGCGATGGACACGGTTACGGAATGGGAAATGGCCGTCGCGATGGCACGTGAAGGGGGTCTTGGAGTAATCCACAGGAACATGAGCATCGAGGAGCAGGTTGAGCAGGTGAAGAAGGTCAAGCGCGCGGAGCGCTTTATCGTCGAGGATGTAATCTCGATTTCGCCCGATGAAACGGTGGACTACGCCATCTTCCTTATGGAGAGGAACGACATAGACGGCCTGCCCGTCGTCGAGGATGGAAAAGTCGTCGGCGTTATCAGCAAAAAGGACATAGCTGTCAAGCAGGGAAAACTGGTAAGGGATATCATGACCGGCGAGCCGATAACCGTCCCCGAGAACGTGACGGCTGAAGAAGCCCTCACTCTGATGTTCGAGCACAGGATTGACAGACTGCCGGTTGTGAACTCTGAAGGGAAGCTCGTTGGCATAATCACGATGAGCGATTTGGCAAAGAGAAGGAAGTGGAAAAACGCAGTCAGGGACGAGAACGGAGATCTAGTCGTTGCTGCAGCCGTTGGACCCTTTGATCTTGAAAGGGCGAAGGCTCTCGATAGGGCCGGAGCTGATGTTATCGTAATCGATACCGCTCACGCACACAATCTCAAGGCGATTAAGGCCATGAAGGAGATAAGGAAAGCGGTTGATGCCGACATCATCGTTGGAAACATCGCCAATCCAAAAGCGGTTGACGATTTAACCTTTGCCGACGCGGTGAAGGTTGGCATAGGGCCCGGAAGTATATGCACTACCCGCGTTGTAGCTGGTGTTGGTGTCCCCCAAATTACGGCCATAGCGCTCGTGGCGGACAGGGCGAGTGAGTACGGGCTTCACGTCATAGCAGATGGTGGAATCCGCTACTCCGGGGACATAGTGAAGGCCATAGCGGCTGGAGCAGATGCTGTCATGCTCGGCTCCCTTTTGGCAGGAACAAAGGAGGCCCCGGGCAAGGAGGTCGTAATCAACGGACGGCGCTACAAGCAGTACCGAGGGATGGGTTCACTCGGTGCAATGATGAAGGGCGGGGCAGAGCGCTATTATCAGAAGGGTCACATGAAGACGAGGAAGTTTGTACCTGAGGGCGTTGAAGGTGTCGTCCCCTATAAGGGATCGGTCAGCGACGTCATTTATCAGCTCATCGGTGGTCTGCGCTCTGGAATGGGCTACGTTGGCGCTAAGAACATTGAGGAACTCAAAGAGAAGGGTGAGTTCGTTATCGTAACGCAGGCCGGCGTCAGGGAGAGCCACCCTCACGATATCCTTATCACCAACGAAGCCCCAAACTACCCGATTAACAAATAAATGCTAAGATCGCCAAATTTTTAAATTGTTTTTGTCATTTAAACGCTGAATGGTGATGTTCATGTGGAAGGACTTCATCAGGGAGAAGGTTGAGGAGATAAGGGAAACCGTCGGCGATGGGAAGGCGATAATAGCGCTCAGCGGTGGTGTTGACAGCTCAACCGCCGCTGTACTCGCGCACAAAGCTATAGGTGATAGACTTCACGCGGTGTTCGTTAACACGGGCTTCATGCGCAAGGGCGAGCCCGAGTTCGTTGTCAAGACCTTCCGCGACGAGTTCGGCCTCAACCTGCACTACGTTGACGCGAGCGAGCGCTTTTTCAAGGCTTTGAAGGGCGTTACCGACCCGGAGGAGAAGAGGAAGATAATAGGTCGCGTTTTCATCGAGGTCTTCGAAGAAATAGCTAAGGAAATCAACGCCGACTTCCTGATTCAGGGAACCATCGCCCCGGACTGGATTGAGAGCAAGGGGAAGATCAAGAGCCACCACAACGTCGGAGGTCTGCCAGAGAGGCTCAACCTCAAGCTCATTGAACCGCTCCGTGACCTCTACAAGGACGAGGTTCGGGAGCTGGCGAAGGAGCTCGGCCTTCCCGAGAAGATTTACAACAGAATGCCCTTCCCGGGGCCGGGCCTCGCCGTCAGGGTTCTTGGTGAGGTCACGCCGGAGAAGATAGCGATAGTCAGGGAAGCAAACGCAATAGTCGAGGAGGAAATCGAGAAGGCCGGGCTCAGACCCTGGCAGGCTTTCGCGGTTCTCCTTGGAGTTAAAACCGTCGGTGTTCAGGGCGACATAAGGGCCTACAAGGAAACGATAGCGGTTAGGGTCGTTGAGAGCCTCGACGGAATGACTGCTAATGCTATGAACGTCCCCTTCGAGGTTCTTCAGAGGATAGCCTTCAGGATAACGAGCGAGATTCCCGAGGTCGGGAGAGTCCTCTACGACATCACCAACAAGCCACCCGCTACCATAGAGTTCGAGTGAAGGCTTATTTACCTCCGTTTCCAACTTTAAGCGGTGGGAGCATGGGTGAGATTATCGAGGTGATTTACGAGAACGGCGTGCTGAAGCCCCTCAAGCCCCTCAAGCTGAAGGAGGGGCAGAGGCTCAGGGTAAGGATTTACCACGAGGACTTCCTTGAGCTGGCAAGGGAGATGAGGAAAAGAGTAACGCCCGAAAAGTTCAGGGAAGACCCGACGGACTATCTCCTTCGCTTGAGGGAGGAGGAAACATGAAGGTCGTGGTTGACACCTCCGTTGTTTTCCATCTGTTTTCTAGCTTCTATCCTGAAAGGGCAGAAGTCGCCGAAAGAATCATAGAGTATGCACAGTTAGGCTCGCTTGAGCTTTACGCTCCCCGCTTGGGGGAAGTTGAGTTCGTTGCTGTTCTCTCAAGGTATTTTGAGCGGGAGCAGGTTGAGAAGGCGCTAACCTACTACAGCGAAATAGTTGCGTGGGTTCCTGAGGAACTGCTCATCGAGGAGCTTCGAGAAGTGGCCTTTCAGACGCATCACAAGGCTTCTGATATCTATTTCATTGCGACAGCCCGATACCTTGACGGGGTTCTTGTTACGAATGACAGGAAGATGGCCGAGCTGGCCAAGTCCCTTGGTTTGAGGGCTTTTTATCTCGTTGAAGAACACGATGCCTTCTTCAAACTCCTGGAGGTGGGCTCATGATAGTTATAATGGACAACGGCGGACAGTACGTCCACAGGATTTGGAGAACGCTCCGCTATCTGGGCGTCGAGGCGAAGATAATTCCGAACACAACCCCGCTTGAGGAAATCAAGGCGATGGAGCCGAAGGGAATAATCTTCTCAGGTGGCCCCGACATAAACAAGACGGGCAACTGCGATGCCATTCTAGAGCACTACGACGAGTTCAACGTCCCAATCCTCGGGATCTGTCTCGGTCACCAACTCATAGCGAGGCACTTCGGTGGAAAGGTCGGTAGGGGCAAGAAGGCCGAGTACAGCTTGGTTGAGATTGAAATAGTCGAGGAAAACGACCTCTTTAAGGGCTTTCCAAGGAAGCTGAAGGTGTGGGAGAGCCACATGGATGAGGTGAAGGAGCTCCCGCCGGGCTTTAAACTGCTCGCGAGGAGCGAGACCTGTCCGATTGAGGCCATGAAGCACGAAACGCTCCCAATCTACGGCGTCCAGTTCCATCCCGAGGTCTCCCACACCGAGCGCGGGGCCGAGGTTTACAGGAACTTCGCGAGGCTCTGCGGGGAGCTCTAGCTCAGCTAGTCGGTCCTCTCTTCACCTTTCCGCAACGGATTTACTCATCATCGCATCCACTACTTTTAGGGAAAAACTTTTTAAGGTTTGCTTGTTACTATTTTTGGTGATATCTTGGGACATACGATCTACTATAAAACTTCAATCCATCGGTGGGAAGAGTTTCTGAGTTTCATTGGTAGAGTTTGTCAGGGGCTGGGCTATGAAGTGGCACCTGTGGGGGAGTCCGTCAGTGTATTTCCCACCTGTTCGCTAGTGGAGCCCCTCCTCATTCCGCGAAGTGGGGAGGGCTTCGTAAAAACTAACCTTATTGAACCCTGCCACTCAATTTATCTCCTTATCCTTCACTCGGTGTCGTCCTTTGGCTCGGTCTCGGTGTGGGAGGATTGATCTAGGTAGACCTCGATTACTCTGACCGGCACCGAACCTTTCAAAGTTCTCTCCTCCACCAGTAGCTTCACGACCCTGCCCGGCTCGGCATCAGGAACGGCGGGAACCCAGTACCGTCCCGGCTTGACGTTTGCAGCTAAATCATCGTTCACGAAGACCCTTATGAGGTCACCTCTTACCTCTTCGACGATCCCGTAGGTGTATTCCCTTCCGTACCGCCCCTTAAAGTACCATCTGAAGAGCAGAACCACTATCAGAACGCCTATGAGGTAGCCATAGTAGTAGTAAACGCTCGTTGCAAGCTTTCTCAGGAGGAGGTATCCCAGAAAGGAGAGAAACGATATCACTGAAATCACGCTGTAAAAGAAGTAGTACGGCTCGGCCTCAACGAAAAAGTTCCAGTTCCTTTTTATCAGGTACCTTAGGTAGGCTATCTCTCCAATAAACAGAAGGGCAAGGAGATAAGGACTTCTTAAGGTCAGGACTATCAGGAGGGAAAGCAGAAGATAACCCACGAGTACGAGCTGGAGCTTGAGGCTGAGGAGCTCGTGGACTGTCACTTCTCTCCTCACGAGCCGCCGCAGGATCCTGAATTCCGGTGGTTTAGACTGGGGGGTCGGGCTTACAAGCTCTCTGATACTGTGAACGGCTTTTCTAGAAAACTCCTCTACCGCTTCGCCAATTGAGTAAAAAAGATCCAGGAGAGACATTTGATCACCTCACGGACAGGTGTAGCCGTAGAGAAGGTCACACGTCCCCTGTGGCCCTAAGATCTCCTCGCTGGTCTGAGGATCCAGGAAGAACGGTATTTCTTCGAGGTTGCTTGTTCCTATTGTCCCCTCTGAGACACCCCATACACGATATCCCTGAACCTTGGTTCCGTCTCCGAAGTAATAGTTGAGGAAGTAGTAGTCGGTGCTGGATTGCCCCTCTTCCACTGAAATTCCGAGGGTGAGGAACAGATTGAAGAGCTTCCTGTCGTAGGTGGGATCAGGTATCATGAAGCTCACCAGTCCAATGGGGTAGTACTGGTTTCCATATTTGTAACCCATCTCATCCTGCATCTGATGGGAAAGTGTAACGTAAGCGGCGTGATTGGCGTCGCTTCCCTCGAGCCTCTCGAAGAAGGACCACCCGTTTTCGGTGGCTATGTACCTCTGGTCCAGGATGCAGTTGAGAAGGGGCTGTATGTCGTAAACGGTTGCGTTGCTCGATGACGGCGCGGATGTGGAGGGAGCCGGCTTGGACTCTATGATCTGACTCAGCGTCGTGGTCTGCCAGTAAAGGGTTATTCCATTGAAATGGGGATCCTCAAGCAGATCGGTGGAGGTATCGTACTTGCGGACTGCTATCCACTGGTAGTCTGTCTTTCTGTACCAGAACTCACTGTCGGTTACTGCGTAAACGTATGCCAGGGGTTCAGTCCATGTCCTGTAGTAGTTATCGTTGTTGACCCTCCCCTCTGTTATATCCTTGAATTTGGAATCCTTGGAAGTTGTGGAGTACGGTTTCATAAGGGCCTCGTAGACGTGGAATGTGTCTATTGGATCCCTCCCCCCGATCTCCGAAAGATATACCCACCAGGGTCTGTGGATCGCAAGGCCGTCGTCGCTCCAGGTTCCATCATCCGTAAACAGGAGCATTCTGCCGCTTGAGTCCTCAACACCAACGCCGGAATCCCAGTCATAATAGTTCCTCTCTGCCCTCATCCTGAACCTGACGGCAAAGCCTCCGTAGAGATCGAGGGAGTTCTGGTTCAGTTTGATCTCAACCTCATTTCCGCCGTCGATTGTCAGAGAGTCCTCAAAAAATTCAAACACGGCGTTTCCGTCTCCCTTAGTTGGCGCGGTTTCGTTGCCGAAGTACATCTCCACCGTCACGCGGCCGTTGACCGGAATCGATAGCCTGAGCCACACCAAGGCTGTTTCCGTCGTTGGATCCCAATACTCTATCCAGAACGGAACTGGATTGCAGTTTGTGTCGTAGAAGGCTATGGAGGCGTTTGTTTGGTATGGGTCTCCTAAGTACGTGTTCTGAGTGTTCTGGAAGATGAAGTCCAGCATCTGGGTTGTGAAGCCCTTGGCGGTGCTTATCAGGAGGGGAATCTGGTAGTCGTTGAGGTCTATTCCCACGTTGTTCTCGATGGTCAGGTTTATACGATAGCCTAGGATGGAGCACCATCCCGATGGAAGTCCCGTTCCGGTTCCGGAGGAGGTAACGTTGCCAAATTTAAGGATTCCAACGTCTCCGCTGTTAAGGATGACGTCCCTTGTCGTTGTGGGGATTCCGTCAACTGTCAGGTTAGAGACGTGGTCGCCGGAGGAGTCCCATATGTCCGTTAGGTTGTACTGAAAGTCCGTTCCAAAGTAGCCAATGACCGTGGATGATGTGCCAACTCCGGTGCCGTTGGCTATGGTGAGGGGTCTTGATCCAAGCTCGGGGTAGGCGTAGGGGCAGGCTCTTAGAGACCTCTGGTACCTTCCTCCAGTCATCGCCGAGAATATTGGGTCCTCCAGATCGCGAATGTCAACGGTTGAGTACACGTATCCGCCGGTTGAGGGTATCGGTCCGTCGTAGACTACGAGACCAGATGAATCGGTAATCCTCACCCTGGGTATGCGAGCCTTGATAACAACTGTAAACGCGTCGAGGGGAGCCACAGTTATTTCCGTGGAACTGACGATATCGCTTATTGAGGGGTAGATGCTGTAACCCTGATCCTGAAGAAGTTTGCTCACGTTTGAAAGCCATGTTTTGAGGGTTTGACCGCCCATAACGCGAAGTGTATCGTATCCAGTAACCGCGGGTGAGGTTCCGCTCTTTATGAAATCGCGGATGGTGTTGTTCGCCTTGTATGTTGGACTTATGAAGTTGCCAGTAACGGCCACGTAATCGACCGCGGCAACAACGGCCCTCTTTCCTGACAGCTCTAACGCCTTCTGGAATTCGAGATTCAGGAAGTTGATGACATCGTATGTCCTCCCAAACTGGGTTCTCTCGCTCTGGGCCTTGATTATCGAGGAGGAAACGTCCTCGTAAGTAGCCAGAAGAAGGAGGAGGGGAATAAGGAGCACAATGACGGCCGAATTGAGAAGGAAGCCCCGCCTCATCAGCCTTCCCTCCACACGCGTAGGGTTATCTGAATCGGTTTGAAGAGACCTGGAATATTCCCCATTGATGCGACCTCAATCTGAACCGTTGAGGGCAGCTCAACGAGGATCGGGTTGCTCTGTGTGCCATCACCGCCGAGGTTGTTGAACAGTCTTACTATTGCGTCGTCAACGGCGTACGTGTTTCTTCCGTCGAGAAGATCCTGTGCGGTTAGATCGCAGTAGGGTTCCTCTCCAGCTAATATATGATGTGGGGAGTTGTCCCCCACCCAGTAGTATGTGATATTGTATCCGTTGCACCCATCGCGGATGTACTTGGGGAAGACATCTCCGTAGCCTGCATAGGCCTGGATTACATATGTGAGCTCTCCGTTTCCGTTTTTTGGTTGCAGCCAGTACCCATATCCTAGTGATATTGTAAGTTTGTTAAACCCCTTGGATATTGCATTTGGCAGTGGTCTGTATCTCCAATCGAACGTATCTTTGGTATATCCCACCCTTGCTAGGGCGTAGATGAAGGGGCTTGAAGGATTGCAACCTCCCCCGTGGCAGTGAATATAAGTGGGTGATATCTCGTCATTATCGATCTGTATTTTCTGATACGGGTCGTAGCCGGTGTAATAGAGCCAAGGAAATTGGAACTTTGCCCAAAGGGGAGTTGCACCAGAGGGCACTCTGAACTGTATGGTGAGGTAGCTGGTCCAGTCGGAGCGTGGCATTGGTATTGGCTCGGTAATGTCTATTGTGTAGGCTGTGAGAAGAACCTCAGAGCGATAATCAGCCTCTACAAAGGAGTTGTCCCCGATCAGGTGTATTCTTGGGGAGTACTCTGTATCGCTCTCTCCAGCTTGGACAATGATAGTTGTATACCTACTAGATATCTGATTGTAGTTGTAGCCCTCATGTGCCAGTGTAGTTGAAATCGTGGAGTTGGTCCAGTAGCAGGTTTTCGTTTTACTTGCTTGGTCGTAGGTACACCTCGTTGCTGGAATCTTTATTTCTCTATCAAACATGAAGGAAAGGGTTATGGGAGTGCCTGAGGATATGTTGCCTACAGAGATCTGCACGCTGAGAGACTTCAGTAATCCTGGCACGAACAGGTACTTCCATGCGGTTATCCCGTACCTTGCACTTACATCTTCAAAGTGGAATTTCTGCGGGAACCTTAATGTGGAGGGTTTTGAAGTCTGGTACTTTATCCTTATGTACTGGGCCCCATCTTCTCCACCATCATACCAAGACTTGTAGACCCTAACCTCAAATGTGTTCCTCTCTCCCGGTTTGAAGTTTTCTATTAGCCTAAGTCCTCCACTAGGATCCGTATCGGTTAGAAGGCGGTTGTTGTCAACGTATCCTGACCAGATCTTATTCCCATTCAGATACACCTCGTACTCTGATCCGACCCACGCTGGCTCTAGGAACCAGTCTATTTCCTCTATTGTGGCGTCGGGTGGGATTGCACCTGCGGGCACTGTATACTTGATAATAACTTCATCGTCTGAACTATACGTCTTAGCGTAGATGTAACCACCTCTTATTATATATGTATTCTCTTTACTTCCCAGCTTTGTTAGATATGCCCTCGCCATGTATCCCCTCGGCGTCTGGTTGTAGGCATAGCCGCTCATTATCAGGGTCGCGGGGGAGACATCGGGTGCTCTTGAGTAGTTTGATCCGAGCTTTCTCAGGTAGGGACTAGTGTAGTTGTTGATGAGGAGCTCGTAGTTGTACCTCTGAAGTGTCTTGTTGAGGATGTACCCGAGTATAACCTCGGCCTTGTGCCTCAAGTTTGCGGAGGGATATATCGGAGCGGTCGCCCAGTACGTTGAAACTATGTCCAGTGGACTCATATCCGGATTGACAAGGCTCAGGTTCAGGGTTCCGTTCTGAATCCACCCCTGAATAACGCCCGGATCAACGAGTTCGTTGAGGGGTACTGTTCTGAGAGTTAGAAGGGTGCTTGAGGCCAGCTCCTTTGACTGGGACCTCATGTAGGTGGAGTAAACCTTTGAGCTGTTTTCGGTAACGGCGACTATCCCCGTGATGAATAGGGTGACGAGTATGAGCGATAGCAAAGCGTCAAGCGTGAACACGAAACCTCGCCTCATGGTCAATCCCACACGACCAGTTTTATTATCCCCTCATCGAACTTGGGCTTGAGCAGCCACTTAAGTGACGGGATGATGGTTATTTCAATCTCATTTCGGGCCCAGCCGTTGAGAGAGTACAACCATATACCCACAACACTGTTGACGTTATCGCCAATGACATTAGTAAGAGGTATCGAAATTGAGGATGTGTTCCCTGAGTAATTGATCACCGTTCCGTTCTCGACCAGCGTTGCTGAGAGGGGATTGCCAGTCTCATTACGATAAATGAGGATGGCCTTTAGCCCGGATCCTGCCAGTACTACCAGCGTTAGGTTACCCGCCACGTCTGGTGCGGTTATCTCCATGTGGGAATTTATTGGGGGCTTCTGGGCGAGTACCCCATAAACGATGGGCTCTTCGGTGGAGGGACCGGCGGAGAGGTTGTACTCGAAGCGTTCCACGACGAACTTCTTCTGGGACACGTCTATCCAGCTTGACTCATTGAGCGAGCTTGAAATCGTGGTGTAATCTGTTACGATAGTCCTGTTCACTATCGCGAAGGAATACGTCGGCTGGTTGAGCTCCACGAATGTTGACGCGAGGGTGTAATTTCCATTAATGGTGGGAAATGTTCCGGCGAGCTCAAATTTTGATATGTATGTTGACATCATGATGTTCCTACCTAGAGACATGTTCACCAGCGAGCCAAGGACGCTGGGAAGGTTCTCATTCATAACCACTATCTTGCGGTAGCTGATGGCAAACGTGTTATTAACGCTCCTCAATCCAATGACCCTGAAAGCGGATGGATTGAGCTCCCAGTCCACGGGATCCCCCGGGCTCTTTGTTAAAACGTCGAGCATGTTGTCAGCTATGTTCGACCTCTCGTACCAGCCGATCATCGATGTTATCTCGCCTTTCAACGTAGTGGACGTGTTTATGACCGCCGCGAACACGAACATCATGATTATCAGCGACAGCATCGCATCGAGCGATAGTAGCTGGGCCCTTCTCACGCTCTCACCACCTTCACGGTTATGCTCACGGTTTTACCTCCATAGGATAGGGCCCCGTTCACCCGGGAGAATCCCTTTGATTCAAGCCAGTTTTCAATGAACCCGGAGATCGCATTCTCGACCTTACTAACCTCGAGCGGCCCCGAGTAAATCACAGTAACGTTGAGGTTTATCGAACTTTCCGTTGAGGAGTCTATGAAAGTCCTGGACACCTTGCACTGAATCGATGAGTAGTTTGCCTCCTTTATCACAGCATTGAGTGACGAATAGGCGGGCTCATTGACTTCAACCCCAGTCCCCAGGTACGAGCATGCATTGTCGGCCGCGTTCTTCACGTGCATCAGCACGACAGTGTCGGTGTTGGTATTCATGTACCCGGGGAGGAGTATTGCAGCGCCGATAAGTATGATCCCTGCTATGAAAAGAACTTCAAGAGCAGTCTGAGCTTTAGCCCTGGAGGAGGACATGGATCTCACCCCCAACGTTTTGGGCTGTCACGTTGAAGTCCCTCTCCCCCTGTCCGAGTGTAATCGAGCTCGTTGCGTAGAGTGGGACCTGCAATCTCTGCGCGACTTTGAATGTCTTACCGCCGAGCGTCGCCGCTATTTCAACCCTGTTCGTCGTCGAGTTCAGCGTTATGGTTACGCTGTCACCAGCTTTGAGCTCAAAGGGAAGCTCCTTCCTCACCGTGAAGCCGTCGCCAGCGGCATAGACCTGGGTGACGGTGTCCCGCAGATCCACTGCGAGGATCTTCAGCTTGGCCGCGCTGTCGAAGGTTCTGGCGTTTGCAGTCTCCCCCGATGCAATGGAAACAATACCAGCTACCGTAACGGTCACGAGCATTATGGCAATGAGGAAATCAAAGGTTATCTGGGCTTTTCTTTTCATCTCACCCACCGGGGTTTATGTTTATCATGAGCTCGCCGGCGGTCGAGTTGAAGACCCACGAGTTCGGAAGGTCTGGGTTCCACTCTACGACCACTTTGAGGACCTGGGGGATCGTTGATGGATCCAGCCTGAGGCCGTACACTGTTGTCACTCCAGTGCCAAAATCAACGCTGGCACTCGAACCGCCCCACACCGTTGAGTTTCCCAGGAGATCCCTCTGGTAGAGCGCCCTAGTCCAGAAGGCGTTCTTGTTTCCCCCCGTCAGGATGACTTTCGTTGTTCCGGTGCCGTTGAGGACCATCACGTACGTTCCGTTCCCATCGTTTAGATGCTGGCCATAGGTTACGAAGATCATGGGATCTGCAACGCCCCACACTTTCTCTAGGTAGTACGGCTTTCTAAGGTACACGAGCTTTACGTAAACGGTCGTCTTCGAGCCCGGTCCCTGGGAGTACGCCTGGCTTATGGCTCCGGATATGGTGTTGGCCAGCTCCTTCTCTTCAAGGGCTATCTGTACCCTTAGTGTTTCGATTGACTGGGAACCCTGCTGGAACGTCGTGTTTTTGACTGAGTAAGCTAACAGGATGAGCAGGATTGCGAAGATGAACAGGAATTCGAGGGAGATCTGACCCTTCTTGCCCATAGCCCTCACTCTGAGTATGTTATGGATTTTGCCTATTTAACGCTTGCTCAACAAAAATATGGGGTCATTCCACATCATTGAGGGGTTCGGCAATGGCAAAGGATTCCCTTCCGATTTTAATCCTCCTGACACCGAAATAATCGTCGTTGAACAGTTTGAACCTGTACCTCTCCGGGTTGAGGTTGTATCTGCTCAGAAGGGCCCTCATCTCATCGATGAAGAACTGGGTCAGCTGATGGTAGATGAGGTCGCTCTTCTCCCTGGCTCGATCTAAGACCCAGAGCACCAAGGGCAGTAGTCCCAGCCCTGGGAGGACGAAGTACCACGAGAAGAGCAGTCCGGCGGTGATTGAAAAGATAACGCCGATACCTATAAGTGAAAGGAGGAAGTACTTGGCTTTTCTGACGTCCTTGAGCTCCTCGACCTTGGCCTCCCATATGTCTAGAAGGGCTGGGTTGTAGAAATCGAAGGCGGTATGCCTCTTTCCTTTTCTGATGCGTTCCCTTATCAGGCTGTCCCAATCGTCATGGTAATATACGAGGAAGCCCTTCTTCTGGGCCCTCTCCGCGTCTATTGATGAAATTATCCGCCTTATGTCCTCCGCGCTCTCGTGGGCTATGTGGGAGTATACCTCCCGCTCATCGAGCTCCAGCGCGACTTCTACCGAATCCCTTATCCCCTCACTCGGCATTCTCACCACCGGGGTAGAGATCATCGAAATCAGGAAGGCCTGAAAGCAGTTCCCTCTTCTTCTCCTCTGCTTCTTTCTTTGCCCTCATAAACGAGCTTGCGTACTCCTTGGCGGTTCTGATGATTCTTTCTATGCTCTCGCTCTCGTAGATGCCACTGAGAAGCGTTACAACCTCAACCTCGCGCGTTCTTGGATCAGGATAAAAGCCCCTGAAGATCTGTTTTCCTTTGATTCTGTCTGTGAGCTCGTCAAGGGCCTCGAAGATCTCCTTCGCCTTGAGGACTTCGGGTGGGCCGTGAACTGCTACGAGACCGTAAAGGGCTGACTCAACGTTGGCCTCGAGATAAAGCCCCTCACTCTCGAACGACCTGACTATCAGCTTCGAGAGGCTCTTGAGCTGATCCGCCCGGGCCTTCGCGTAGCCGACTGTTGCAAAACTTCCAAAGGCTTTGAGGACGAACTTCAGATCGCTTGCGTCGAGGGTCTGCTCCCCAGGAACGTCAATCAGGGCGAGAAGTGAGGCGATCCTCTCTACGATAGTGTAGTTTATCATCTCGTAGGCCTGGGATATGTCGAGGTCGCCCTCCTTGAGCTTGTTGTTGTCTATGGCTATTATTGAGTCCGCCACCTTGGAAAGCTTGTCTATCGTGATGGCGGCGTTGATGGTAGGCCGTATACCCTCCTCCTTTAGTGGCAGGGCTCCGATGGCAACTACCAGTGAATCCGGGTACTCCTCCTTGAGGGCCTCCGCCAAAACCGGCGTTCCGCCCGCTCCGGTTCCACCACCAAAGCCGAAGGTAAGGAAGAAGATGTCAACGTCCTCGTAGCCGACCATTGAGGAGATCTTCCTCATAACCATCGGAAGGTCTCTCTTCATGGCCTCCCTTCCGAGGACGGGGTTCGCGTTAACGCCCTTCCCACCGGTTAGGCTCTCCCCTATGAGGATCCTCCTGTCGGAGGGGATGTGCTTGAGATAGTCGAGATCACCCCTGGAAGTGTTTATCGCCAAAGCCTCAAAATCGACTAAAGAAAAGAGGTCGGCTATCTTGGTTCCGCACTGGCCGACCCCTATGATTATAGCTCTCACGATCTCACCTCATCCAACTGTCTCGGCGGTTACCTCGTTGAGCTCTATCTTTCCGTCCCCGTTCCTGTCCTCATAGTGAACCACAACCGCAGGCCCCTGCATGTACTTGACGTAGCCTATCTTGAACACGAGCTTCGCTATCTCCGAGGAGTCCTCGTCGTAGAGGACGAAGAGCATAACTCCCTTCGCGGTTCTTCCCGGGATCAGGAGAACCGTGTCTTGGCGCGGATAAGTGGAGTTTTTGAGCCCTATCTCGTTTCCTGAAATGTCTAGGACTATGTAACGGTTGTAGCGGGAGACGTTTACGTCATCGAAGCCCGCCAGCACAATGGAGTTCCCCTCCTCCATTAGCGAGAGGGGTCCTAGGTCAAAGCGGTAGCCAAAGGTTTCACGGAGGTAGTTTATGACATCCTTTGCGTCACTTATCCTATCTTCGGGGCAGACCACGTTGAAAGTTGAGGTTTCAAGGGCGTTTCTAACGTCCGAGAGATCCACCATTGGCATTTTGTTGAAGCTTGAAAGGTATATCACCGCAAAGGCGGTCTCCAGTGTGTCGTTGGCGATCAATCCGGAATCCCTGGCCTTCTTCACGAAATCGAGGGTCTGCTGGGTGTAGTCAAAGCCGTAGTGCATGAGCAGGAGAGTTGCCTCGACGGTAAGATCCACGCGGGGCCTTCCTTCGATCTTGGTTCCATTGATATTGGTGTGTTCCTTCATGTAGGGCCAGCCACCGTCGACCCTCTGGGAGATAAGCCACTTCAGATGAGCCTCGAGTTCCGGTCTGGTCGCTATTGGTTCCAGGGCCTTTAGAACGGTGAGCGTGTCAAGGACGTTCACCTCGAGCATGAAAGGATAGAGGCCGCTCTGGTAGTAGAGGCCCCAGCCCGTTGAACTTATCGAGAGGAGCCACTTCTTGGCGGCAATAACATCGGGGTCGGATCTATTGATCCCAAGGGCCATGAGAGCGCTCAGGGCCATAGCCGTCTCGGCCGGCTGAGGACCGAGGTTCTCGACGCCCCACTTTCCAGTGTCCATCTTAACAGACTTTATAACCTCTATCGCGTGTTCCCTCTCACTCTCGTTGAGCCGATTGAAGTGAAGTAGGGTCATGAGGGCGTAGTAGTAACCAACCGTAAGCCTGCCCTCATTGAGGACTACCCTCTCGTCTTCCTTAAGCCTCTCCTCCGTCCAGTTCAGGGCTTTTTCAACGATATCTGGAGCGGGATAGCAGGCTTCTATAGCTATAAGAGCGTAGTACGTTGCCTTCTCGTTGGAGGGGGAGCCGCGGTAGATTCCCCATCCCCCATCTGGGTTCTGGTAGGATATCAACTGGTCGCAGGGCATCTCATTGGGGTTGATCGTTACCTCCCTTATCGGTGGTACGAGCTCGGAAACTGCGAGGAGAGCGTAGGCCGTTGGCGTTACAGTATCCGTTACCGAGATAGGATACTTCGGGGTGTCCGCCCAGAAGACCATGTTGGCCCCGGTGTGCTTTATCTGGTCGAGCCTTGCTATCGTCGCCACGACTTCGAAAGTTGGCTCCGAGTAGAGGGTCAGGGCATATGTAAGCAGTGCCCTCTGGGCCGGAGAAAGATCGTCTCCGTTGAGTATTTCTATGAGCTCTTTTACCTCGGACTTGTCAACGGGCTCTCCAACCGCTTTGAAGGCTATGAGTCTCAGGCCGAGGGCGGTGTAATCGTCGATGTACCTCGGCAGTTCGGGTAGGGATGAGACCGCAGATGAGACCACTGGACTTGATGAGTTGTGGCCGTTCTCTCCCAGGGCCCAGAGCGCCAGAACCGTCGGATAGAACATGGGCGTGCTGTTGGGAATGTAGCCCCATGTATTCCCCGTTTTGGAACTTACCAGGAACTTAACTCCCTTCTTACGGGCGTCATCTACCTTGAAAAGGTCATCGGTCCCCTCGAAAAACTTCTCCGCCTTTGAGAGGGCTATCAGGGCATAGGAGGTATCGAGAACGTTGCTCACGCTTCCGGGGAAGTAGCCCCAGCCGCCGTCCGGATTCTGGTAGGAGATCAGTTCCCTAGTGAACTCTCTAACCTTCGGCGTCAGATCCTCGTTTACCCTACCGCTGGCTTCCGCGAGGGCGATGATAGTAAGGCTCAGGGTCCTTATCTGCCCACTGCTGTCTCCAAACTTCTTGAGAAAGTTTGCAGAGCCCTCAGTAATGGAAAGGGCTGCAGTGAGGGGAGCAAAAACGATTACACCGATGAGAATTAGGGGAATAATTTTCAGGGGCCACCTTTTCACCATAGTCCACACCTCTAAAATCGCTAAACGGTGGCGGAATAAATAAAGTTTTCCTCGGGGCAAAAATTGGAGAGAGTTCAATCCTTGATGAACCTTCCCTCAAGCCCCCTGCCCTTTGGATTAACATCGTCGCGCATGATGAGAACGACCCTGCTCGGCTCGTACTCGTCTTCAATGTGGTAGCCGGGGAGGTGCTTCACGAGCTCCTCGGCGAAGGCCCTGATTTCCTCGTGCCTCGGCATGTTGTTGATGGTGAGCCTGTTCCGCGAGAAGCCGACGAACATGTAGGCTTTAGCCTCGACGAACATCGGGTTCGCTATCTTAATCAGCTCGGCGTACTTTTCTGGACTGTGCATGTTCTCGCCCTTCACAAGGGTGAGCCTTATCACCGTCCTCGTTTCCGCGTCGCGCATGAGCCTGAGCGTCTCCATAATCCTCTCCCAGCCGTCGGGAATCATGGGGACGTTGACGCGATTGTAGGTCTCGATGTCCGGAGCCGTGAGCGAGACGTAGAGCTGGGTCGGGAGCTTGTCCTCCTTAATCATCTCCTCCAGCCGCTCCGGAACGGTTCCGTTGGTGACTATGAAGGTCGTGAAACCGCGCTTGTGGAACTCCTCAACGAGGTCGCCCATGTAGGGGTAGAGCATCGGCTCGCCCGAGAGACTAATCGCCGCGTGCTTCGGGTTCCAGGCCTCCTCGAACTTCTCCTTCGGAACCTTGGGGTTGCCCTTGTAGCCCACTAAAAGCTTCCTCTGGGCCTTTATGCTCTCCTCGACGATGAAGGCAGGGTCGTCCCAGGGTTCTGGCAGTTCAGTGCCGAGGAAGCTCTCCATCGGACGCCAGCAGAAGATGCAGTTGTGGGTGCACCAAGCTAAAACGGGCGTCATCTGTAGACAGCGGTGGCTCGCTATGCCGTAGAACTTCTGCTTGTAGCAGAAGCGACCCTTAGTAAGGCTTTCCTTGAGCCAGTGGCAGAGCTTAACCCCGCTGTGCCTCCCAACGAGCTCGTAGTGCTGTTTCCTGAAGAGGAGCGCGATTTCCTCCGGCATGTTCGGGTTGGCCTTAACCACTATCGCCATTAGTCTCACCTAATTCTCTTCTCTGGCCTAAGTGCGCGGAGCATTTTAAAAATCTGATTGGTCAGTGTTGTTCAGGGTGTTACCTACGATATCGTGAGGGAGCCTATCGGGCTTCCGTTAAAGCCACTGATCCGTTTTAGCTCTATGAGTAAGGTTTTCAGATTTAAGAAGGAAGGCTTTCCTCATGGAGGAGAGATTTTTGCAGTTCGGGAAGTTCCGTTCTCATGCGGACGATTTTTGAGGCCCTTTCAAGAGAGCTTTGGGAACGCGCTGGTAGTTACGAGGCACGGCTATGCCTTTTCTCAACCCGACCGGATAAAGTGGTATTTTCTGACCCTTTATCTCTGGAACTGAAAGAGAAAAAGAAACTAACGGGAACGAGCATGAACTCTGGTCATAGCGGTTGTTGGAGAACCCCCCGCCGGCGCTTTTGGAAACGCCGGTACTCATCAACGGCCAGAGCAAAGGTGAGAGCCGCAAGGAATATTGCCTCCTCGGGGTCTTCCTGTCCAAGGTAAGCGCGGTAAATTGTTGCTCCCACACCGATTACAAGAAGCCACGTCCCCAGCAGAAACTCTCTGGCAAAAACTGCCCTTCTGTCCCTTGAGAACATTTTAACATACTCGCCTTCCCTCATCACAACTTTCTCGCTACCCGGAACAAACTCTAAAAGAGTTATTGGAACAATGACGAGCAGGAGACAAGGGCTAAGCCATGCAAAGAGGGCGTATGCTAAGGCCAGATAAAAGACCCTGCCGATGCCCACGTTTCCACTTTTTTTGAAGCATTAAAATTCTCCTAAAGGGGTCAATGAGGTGAAGCTTAACCCTCCTCGCTACGGCCTTTCTCTTTCCCTCAAACCGAGCGACGCGGTTGCCGAGAACGGGAAGCTTCAGAGTGACTGTGGAAGCAAGAAGGAAGCTCTCCTCCTCGAAGTCCACCAGATAAAAGTGTCCCTCGTAGCGCTCCCGGATAAAGTCCGGCGCAAGGCTCCATATCTCTCCGTTGGGCCCTTTAACCCAGTAAACGAATGTGTTCTCCCCGAGGAACTTTTCGAGGTTTTCGGGGCTTCCCTCAACGACCACTACGCGCTCAAACGTTACTCGCATGTGTTTCTGTTGTATTATCCCTTTTTATAGTTAACGATAGGCGGGAAAAACCGATAAATACTCCAAACCCAATGATATTAGGGTGAAATCATGGGTTTGAGCAAGAGGGAGCTAATAAGAAAGCTCTGGCACGTTTCGCCCGGAATCCTCGGGGCGCCGATAATACTCTTCACGCCGAGATGGGTTACCCTGCTTGTGGTCTGGTCGCTGGCTTTCCTCTACACGCTCCAGCACCTCAAGCTCAGGCGGGGCTGGAAGTTCACCGTTCCGATAGCGGAGCTGAGTTACCGGACGATGGCGAGGGAAGACGAGCGCGACAACTTCCTCGGGAGCTTCCTCTTCTGGGTGACGATGGGGATTATCTGCACGGTCTTTCCGAAGCTCATGGCGCTCTCGGCCCTATGGGTCTCGACTTTCGGCGACTGCTTCAACGCCATAACTGGACAGGCTCTCGGTGGGCCGAGGATTCCCTGGAACCGGAAGAAGACCCTAATCGGAAGCGCAACGATGTTCATTGTTTCAGTTCTGGTCCTCTGGACTGCCCACAGTGTTCTCTCGCTCGACCCAAGCTGGAGCCTTATCACTGGCGTCGCCCTTGTCGCTACTGCCCTTGAGAGCCTTCCCCTCCGCTCGGCCTACGATGAGTTCACGGTTCCCTTCGCGACAGCTTTCCTCCTGTGGCTCGCCTACGGCGGGTCCCTGCTGTCGCCGGTGTGGTGATTAAATCCGCACAAACCCCCAACCTCTAAAGTGCGTCTCTATGCCCTCCGTTTTTATCCCCAGCGAACGAACCTCGTCGCGGAGCTCCGAGATGAAGGCCCCGAAGAGCTCTTCGCTGGTTAGGATGCAGTAGCTCTCAGGGAACTCGGAGCGGAGCGTTTCCTGAAATTCATTTCCGGCCTTTTTGAGGTTTAGAACTTCGAAGAAGTAGTAATCGACAAAACCACGCGTTTCCTTAACAATCCTCGAAACGTCTGTAACTCCAGGGATTATTGGGCTAACGAAGGTGTAAGTCCGTATTCCCTCCTCGTGGAGCTTCTGAAGGGCGTTTACGCGGGCTTTCATAACCGGTGTCAAGGGTTCCAGGAGGGACTTTTCCCGGCCGTCGAAGGAGTTGAGGGTTAAGCCGACCTCAATCGAGCGGAAGAGCTTGAAAAGGGCAATATCCCTCGTAACTAGGGGCGATTTGGTAAGGATTGAAAGCTCGTTCCTCTTGTCCATGAACCGGAGCGTCGCTCTGGTAAGCTTAAGTTTGGCCTCAACAGGCTGGTAGGGGTCACTTACTGTGGACATCACGATTTTCCCGGAAACGTGCTTTCTCGCTAGCTCGGGCGCGTTGATTTTGGCTATCACCCAGCTCCCCCATTCTCTCTCCCCAAACTCCCGGACTACGTTTTTGGCGTAGCAGTATGGACAGGCGAAGGAACAGCCGACGTACTGGTTGGCGCTCCACGAAACGCCGGGAATTCGCGAACGGGTGTAGAGGGATTTGGCCCTCCGCTTTATGACCTCAACCTTCATAAGCACGGGTAGGGACTACACCTTAAAAGGTGGTCGCATGGAGGTTGAGGTTCGGCACCGGCCTGTCCGCTATGCGAGGCTCGAAATCAAACCCGACGGGAGAATCGTCGTGACGGCGCCGGAAGGCTTTGATGTGGAGGCGTTCATCAAAAAGCACGAAAGGTGGCTGAGAAACCGGCTGAGGGAGCTTGAGGAGGTAAGGAGGGAATCTGCGAGGGGCTTCCCGTTCTTCGGCGAGTTCTACAGGCTTGAGCTGGGGAACGTTCGGAAAGTTGAGCTCAGGGACGGCAAGCTAATCCTCCCGGCCGAGCGCGAGCGGGCGCGGAAGGCTCTGAAGGAGCTCCTGCGGGACAAGGTAGCAGCTCTCGTCACCCTCTACTCCGTCCTGATGGGCGTCTCCCCGGGCAAAATATACATCAGGAACCAGAGAACGAAGTGGGCGAGCTGCTCAAGCAGGGGAAACCTGAGCTTCAACCTCCGTCTCGCGGCTTTGCCCGAGAAACTTATCGAATACGTCGTGATCCACGAGCTCGCCCACCTGCGCTACCTCGACCATTCCAGGGCTTTCTGGAGGTTCGTGGGACGGTTTTATCCGGACTATGGAACCGCTAGGAGGGAGCTGAGGCGCTGGTGGGGAGTAATTGAGGTCAACGAGGGGTGGAGATGGCTGGAGGGAAGGGAGTAAGTCTGCTCAAGCTCATCGCGCTGATTGCAGACGAGATAATCGTTGGTGTTTTCCTTCTCGTTGTTCTTCCAGCCCTTGGAATGGGGGTACCGGTTTTGGTCACGGGGCTGGTTCTGGGAGTCCTCCTCGTCAAGGACGTTCTGATAGCCCCGTACGTGCTCGGAGGCGGGCTCGAAAAACGGCCCAAGGCCGGGCCAGAATCTCTCGTCGGCAGAACCGCTGTGGTCGTGGATGACCTCTCGCCGGAAGGCCTCGTGAAGCTCGACGGCGAGCTCTGGCGGGCAAGATGCTTTCACGGAACCGCGAGGAGGGGAGAAAAGGTTAGGGTTGTTGAAGTTGATGGAACTAAGCTCCTCGTTGAACTCCCAGCGAGCGAAGAACCTCGATAATTTCCTCCGGCCTGTTGGTCGAGAAGGAGACGTCCCAGCCCTTCTTTCGCTTGATGTAGACGCAGGCCTTTGCAGGAAGGGTGAAGTGAATCTTCGCCGGACAGCTCATCCAGCCTTCCCTGACCGCGAACCACTCGATTTCGTCAACCCTAACCGTCTTCCTGAGGAAGAGGCCGAGGAAACCGCTGAGAAATATCCTATCCTCGTAGACCCTAACGCGAAAGGCCATGACCTCAATGAGTATCGTGACGGTAAGGACCGTTGAAACAGCCATTATGGGAACTGCCTCCCCCGTTTTGAGGCTCTCGTAGAGCCCGATGGGCATAAGAACCAAAGGCGGGAGGAGCAAGAGCGTTATCCACTTCGAGTAGAGCGTTTCCTCGTAGAGCATGGCCATCACGGTGAATTCTCGTTAGGGCTTTAAACCCCTTCCCAAACCTATGGTGGTGATACGATGGTTAACGCGATTGCCGTCGACGGACTGACCGACGATGAAGTTAGGGAAATCCTGACGAGGTATCGGAAGATAGCCCTCGTTGGAGCCTCTCCGAAGCCCGAGCGCGACGCGAACGAGGTCATGCGCTACCTCATTGAGAAGGGCTACGAGGTCTATCCGGTCAACCCCCGCTACTCAGAGGTTCTCGGGCGGAAGTGTTACCCGAGCGTCCTCGACATCCCCGAGGAAGTCGAGATAGTTGACCTCTTCGTTCGCCCGGAGTTCGCGAGGGACTACGTTGAGCAGGCGATAAAGAAGGGTGCGAAAGTTGTCTGGTTCCAGTTCGGGACGTTCGACGAAGAAGCCTTTAGAAGAGCCAGGGAAGCGGGCTTAACCGCTGTCGCCCACCGCTGTATCAAGCAGGAACATGAGAGGCTTATCGGGTGATGCCGAGCAGTTTCAGTACCTCTCCGGTGTTCAGGACTTTAATCTCTCTAATCTCCTTTAGCCTTCTGTCATTGCTCCACAGTGGAGCGTTCACCTTGAGGGAGAGGGCAACGAAGTCGGCGTCATCTTTGTCGGGGCATATCTCCAGCGCAAGGGGTATGAACTCTGAGTAGAACTCTTCTGGGACGAAAATAACGTGTTCCCTCAGAATTTCGAGCATTCCCTGGAAAGTCCCCTTATCTATTTTGGCTTTGCGAAGAACTTCTTCCTTGTGTTCTTCCAGTTCTGAAATCGCAAACTCAGGGCTGATTAGTCTTCCTGAGAGGAGGAATACCAGCTCGCGGGTGGTTGTGGATTTCCGAAGAAAGAGAACAGCACGTTCGTGTTAACGACGAGAAGAATATCTTCTCTCAAGGTATTTCCCTCTGCCCTTTTTTGCCAGCCGACCAAGCTCTACGGCGTCTTCCTCGGACAGCCTAGAATCCTTAAGGGCCTCGTTTATCTCCACGAGCGTTTTGAGCCTCTCCGAAATTGTTCTGGCAATCAGCAGGGCTATCCTATCGTCCACGCCCTGCGGGACTTTAACAACAATACCACCCAAGACTACCACCAACACCGGTTGGTTCCCGTGTTATATAACCTTTAGCCCCTCTTCCTTATCACGTGAATATCCCTAACGAGCCTGTGCCTCTCCTCGTAGTCAGGATATCTCCCCAGAACCTCGAAGCCCAGCTTACCGAGCCACCTCCGCTCCTTCCGGTAGATGCTCCCGTCCCTCAGCCTGTAGGCGGGGAAGACGAAGACGACCCTTCCGTTCCTCTTCAAAACCTCGGAGAAGCTCTCGAAGACCGAAAAGTACAGCCTGTCCAGCTCGTTCGCTAACTTTATCGCCTCTCCCCTGCCCGGGTTCCTCTTCAGGGGCTTCCCGAGGTAGGGCTCGGTGACTATGGCATCGAACCTCTCGCGGAAACAGCGCTTCAGCTTCCTCGCGTCGCAGACCTCTATCCTCGCCGAGTTCTTGAGCCTGAACTCCCGCCTGAGCCACTCGATGTTTTTACGTGCTTCCCTAACCCTCTCGGGGTCGCGGTCGCTCCCGTAAGCGGGCAACCCCTGGAGGACGAACTCCTGAAGGACAGTTCCGATACCGCAGAATGGGTCAAGGAAAAGGCCCCTCCTCACCTCGGTGAGGTTCACCATTATTCGAGCGAGCCTCGGTGGAATCGAGAGGATTGGCCTCTGAACCGGTCTTTCCACGTCGAGCTTCTTCAGCTCGAAGGGATCGGTAACCTTAACCGTCTCGCCAACCAGAAAGCTCCCGTCGTCGCGGAACAGGAAAACGACGTCCTTAACTTCAGGAAAGCCCTTTAGAATCAGCTCTGCCGGCATGGAGTAAACCTTAGCGGGCTTGAAGAACTTGGCAGGGCCCTCCTGCTTGAACTCCCTCTTTACGGCGCTTCCCAGCTTCCGCCAGAGCCTCCAGTCGTCCCTCCCGTAGAGGCTTACCGTGAAGAGCTTGGCGTATTCGAGGTCTTTTATCGCCTCTTCCCCCTCGCCGACGATTCTGACAAGCTTTAAGGAACCTCCGAGCCACCGGAAATGCCTCTCTATCGAGGGTCTTGCCTCGATGAGCAACCAGTTAGAATGTTCCTCGAGTAGTTTAACCTTTAGACCGAATCTCCTGCCGAAACTGTAAAATTCCGCCCTGCTCAGCTCTGGATTCTTGCCAAGAATTACCCCGTACATGAAAAAGCCTTTACTCGGGCTTTTAAAAGCCTTTGGGCCGATAATGTTAAGAACCTTTATTCCGTAAGGATTTTACGGGGGTGTTTTGGTTGCTCATCCGTGAAATAATCGAGACGGCTGAAGTCATCCGCGATCCTTATCTCCGGGCAACCACGTATGCTAAAATCGGGGAGCGGCTCGCCCGGGTCAGGGATGCGAAATTCAAGCTAGTTTTTCTAAAGGCAATCGAGACCACGAGGGAGATTGATGATCCCGTCAAGACCTTCAGGGCGCTCCTCTCAATAGGGTATTCTATGAAGAAGGCAGGCCTCCGCTCTGCAAAAAAGATCTACCAGAGGGTTCTTGAGGACTCGCGCGAGCTCCCGGATCCGGTTAGGGATGACCTCATGGTTCTCGCGGCGCGCTACATGCTCGGTCTTGGCGAGATAAACGAGGCCATAATCTACGCGATGGAGGTCAAGAACCCCTCCCTCAGGGATACCGTTCTCCTCCAAATAATACGAAGGAATACCTCCCTCATAGGCACCGAGAAGGTCAGGGTTGCCTACAGGATACGGAAGAGCAAAATGGCCCTCGAAAACATCTCTACGGAACCCCACCGCTCGAAGGCTCTCATTGAGATAATGAAGTCGTACTTCCTCCTGAGTAGCTACGAGAACGGGATAGCCACGATCAGGGAGATTGAGCAGAGGGAGTGGGCCAAGTACGCCTTTAAGGAGGCCCTGTTCTTCCTCAAGGAGAGGGGGGTTATTGAGAAGTACGTTCCAAACCTCAAGGAACTCGCCAAGTATCTCGTTGGGAAGTTTGGGGATGATTTCAAGATAGAGCTGGGCGTTGCCTTTGCACTCGCAGAGGAACCCGTTGAGGCGGCGGACCTGTTGAGGAAGCTCGACGGTGACAAAGCCCTCGTTGAAGTCGCCATCAGGCTCCTTGAGGTTGCCCCGAGGTACCTCCCCTCGTTCATCCGCGTTCTGAACGAGCGCGAGGCGACAGAAGTTGGAAGGGCCCTCATGAACCGCTTCCTTGAGAACCCCGACGAGGGGGAGTGGGAAACGATCAGGGCGATATGGGAGCGCTCCCGGAGCGAGGAGATCAGGGTTAAGATAGCGCGCTATTCCCTCGTCAAGGGCGACATAGACGGCGCCATGAAGGTCGTTGAGCACATAGAGAACGAAAGGCTCCGCTCGATAGTCTTGGCAGATATAGCCCACAGGTTACTCAAGATGGGGGACGTTTCAAGGGCTATTGACGTTGCCCTTGAAGTTAGGGATCCGAAGTTCTCTTCCATTCTGATAGCTGAAATCCTGATCGGAGCCCTTGACAGGGAGATAGAGGCCAAGGTGATAGTCAATGGAAAGGCTAAGAATCACTCTTAGACGAAAGAAGAGCGATCCCGTTGATTATGCAAGGGACCTTGCGGAGGCCCTGCTTGAGGGCAGGGTTATTGGGGAGGACGTTCTCTTCAGGGACGCGGTGAACGAGATCTACACCACCCTGAAGGAGGCTCTCTTCAAGGGAAAGGAGGGAAACGAGAACCTGATCCAGGCCTATGAGCTCGCCGTCGTACTCCGCTACCTTGTACAGGATGGCGTTAAGACCTCAAGGGAGATACTTGAGGAACTCGTTCAGATCCTCGAATGAGTTTTAAGCTCTTTTTCCAACTTTCCCCGGTGGTCCCGATGTTGCTGAGTTTTGAAGTGTCCACGACTGAAAGGTTTCAGATCATTGACGTGACCGACGAGGTTCAGCGGCTCGTGTGGAAGGGGAAGCTGAGGCACGGCATAGCTGTTGTTTTTACAAAGCATACGACAACCGGCCTGATGATAAACGAGCCGGAAAAAGGACTTCTTGAGGACATCAAGGCCAAGATGAAGGAACTAATTCCGAGGGGTGCCGGTTACAAACATGACAGGATTGACAGCAACGCCCACTCCCACCTCAGGGCAAGCCTGTTCCTGAACACCGAACTAGTCGTTCCCGTTGATGAGGGCGAGCTGGTTCTCGGCACGTGGCAGAGAATACTCTTCGTTGAGCTCGATGGGCCGAGACACCGGAAGATCATGGTTATGCTCTGTCCCTGTCCTGAGTATCCGGAGGAGGAGTGAAATGAGGGCGTTTATCTCGGTTGACCTGGAGGGCCTTCCCCATGTCGTCAGCAGGGAGCACCTCTTCGTTAAGGGGGCCCTGTACAGCGAGGCCCGGAGGATAGCGACTGAAGTCGTCAAAACCGCGGCCGAGGCCTTATACCAGAACGGTTTTGACGAGGTTGTGGTGGCTGACAGTCACGGCCCCATGGTGAACGTCATCCCGGAGGAGATGCCGGACTACGTGGAGCTCGTGAGGGGCTTTCCTAGGCCCCTGAGCATGGTCGCCTTCGCGAAGGGAAGCGATGCGGCAATTTTTCTCGGCTACCACGCTAAGGCGGGAACAGGCTACGCAACCTTCGACCATACATACAGCGGCTCGACCATTGATCGGCTCGAGATAAACGGAATCGAGGTCAGCGAGTTCCTCCTCAACGCGTACCTCCTCGGTAGCTGGGGGGTTCCAGTGATACTTGTCGGTGGGGACGCGAGGCTCATAGAGGATGTCAAAAAGTTTGCCCCTTGGGCGGTTGGAATAGCCTTCAAGGAGAGCCTCTCCCGTTACGCCGCCAAGAGCCCGAGCCTTGGGAAGGTGAAGGCTTTACTCAAGGCTGGTGTTACGGAGGCGGTCATCAAGCTTGAGGAAGGAGAAGCAAAGCCCCTAAAGGCAAAGGAACCCGTTGAGGTTAAGCTTCGCTTCCTGAGCAGCGCCTTCGCCGACGCGGCTGAACTGCTGCCCATCATCGAGCGCATTGACGGGAAGACAGTCAGGTTCGAAGCGGAGACGGTTGAAGATGCCTACCGGATCGTTGAACTGCTGATCCTCGCCGGGGCGGGCGTCAACGCGATAGCAACGCGGTAACGGGCCGAAAAGCTTATGCGAAGAATTGATCAATTCGAACCGATGAGGATAGTTAAGGTTCCGCGCGACGATCGAGTTGGTGTTATCCCCTATGGATCGGTTCCCGAGGTTGAGCTGATCATCGAGGTGGTTCCCAAGAGGGGTGAGCTGCTGATCCGAACAACGAACCCAAACACCGTGAAGGTAGAGATAACCAACGAAGTCGAGCTGTACAAGTACGACGGCTTCTGGGCCAGGCTCGACCCGGGGATAGTTTTCATCGAGAGGAGGATAGTGCTCCTGCCCGGTGAAACCTACGAGCAGAGGCTCCCCGTCGATTTAAGCCCCGGCCGCTACAAGGTCGTTAAGTTCGCCTACGTGGACGGCGCAAGGGTTAGGGTCGAGAAGGAGTTTACTGTGATGTGAAGGAGAGGGAGTAGAGGTTTCTCAGCACTTCCTTCATTTCAGTTACTTCTCCCTGCGCCACCAGCCTTCCGCCTGCTATAACGTAGACCCTGTCGACCACTGGCAGGAGAGGCTCCCAGATGTGGCTTATCAGCAGAAAGTTGGTTTCCTTTCTCAGGGTTTTGATTATCTCCACGACCCTACCCATGGCCTCAAAGTCGAGGTTAGCCAGAGGTTCATCGATCATAACCAGCTCGGGATCACCAACTAAAGCCTGAGCGAGGCTCAGCTTCTTCCTCATTCCCGAAGAGTACTCTCGGATCCTCCTGTCGAGGAAGTCGATGCCGAGCAGTTCCGCCACCTCATCCGGATTGCCGCCCCTGTATTCAGCGAAGAGTTCCAACCACTCCCTGCCCGTGACGAAGGGCGGGAAACCCGCTGGATCGAAGGAGACACCGACTTTCCTCTTGAATTCCGCGTCCCTCCAGGGATCCTTTCCGAGAACCCTTATTCTGCCGGAGGTCGGGCGGTAGACTCCGGCCGCTATCTTGAAGAACGTGCTCTTTCCGCCGCCGTTTGGGCCGACGATAAGGTTTACTCCCCCGGGAATCTCAACGGTCACGCCGTCGAGAGCCCTAATGCTCCCGAAGTACTTTTTCAGATCACTCGCCTCGATCAACGGGACCACCCCCTTATCATGACGGCGAGCAGAATCGAGGCGGCTATTCCTATGATGGAGTAACGCTCCTGGGTTCTTTCGGGTGCGTGGAAGTCCGTCACCACGAGACTGCAGATGGCCGAGCCGTTCCCCCTAAGAGCGAGCACGTAGGTGCCCTCGTGGGGAACTGGGAAGCTGGCCTTCAGGCTGCCATAGATGGGGGCCTCGAAAACGATCTTCCCGGTGAAGACGTTTTTGAGGTAGATTTGACCCCTCCCGTTTCCGCACGTGAGGTTCACCCTTGACCAAGCCGGGATGTGGAGGGAAAGCGTGCTCTGCATGGTGTAGTTTCCGCTCTCGAGCCTGCTCACCTGAACCGGGGGAATCGTTATTGATTCACCGGACTTGAGGGGATAGACAACCAAGAGAGCGACCGTCGAGAGAACGAGGGAGAGCAGCACTCCCGCCAGAAATCGCCTCAAACCACATCCCTCCTTTCTACCAGCGCTAGGGAAAGCGCAACAAAAACCGCCGGGACGACGACTCCTTGGAGGACGTAACCCGAACTGAAGGCCTGACCCAGATACTTGGGGATGGCGGTGACGAAACTGAAGGGCGGGAGGTTGAGGCCGAGGAAGCTGGGAAGGAGGATCAGTATGAAGGATATCATTATGGCCTGGGAGGAGTTTGGAAGCACGAGGGAGACGAGCACCGACAGAGAAGCCGAGTATAGGGCGAAATACAGGGCAAAGACCAGCAGGTGCCTGAAGCTCTCCCAGCCAAAGAGCCCGGAGAAGAGGTTGGGGACGCTGGCGAAGGCCATCGCAAGGAACAGAAACATTGGGAAATACAGCAGGAGGAGCGAGTACACGAGAAGAACCAGGAACTTGGTTCCAAAGAGCTTTTTCTTTGAAATGGGGAGGGTGAATATCGCCTGGGCGTAGCCGCCCTCCCTGTCGGCCCGGAAGATCATGGCGCTCATGATGATTATAAAGATCGAGAGGAGGATCCAGAAGTGATTCAGTCCAAAGGTGGAGAGAATAACGCTCCCCGTTGGGCTCTTGGAAAGGGGCATCCCCTCGCTTCCCCCGCCGATGGACCCTCCGGTTGAGTAAGAAAACGCCCTGCCATGACTCAGCAGGTCTGAGGTCAGAACCATCAGGAGGGTAGGAATCCCAGCGACGAGCATTGAAACCCTCAGGTGCTCGGAGAGCTCCCACTTAAAGAGCCCCTTCAAGCTCTCACCTCCTTTGATAGGCCACGAGCGGAAGGAACAGGGAGGCGAGAAAGAGGTAAACCAGGGGCGTCCTCGGAGGTTTGCCGGCGATGTGAAGGTTGCCGATGTTGATGTTTGCGTCGTAGAGGCTGAGGCCCTGGGGTCTTATTGTCTTCAGCTTTCCCTTGAGGAGTTCTTCCTTGTGAAGCATGTTGTAACGTTCTGCCTCAACGTCGTTCGGGGATATTGAGACTATCCCGATGGCCCTGAGATCCGGAGCGGAGCCCATCATGACCTCCGTGATGTCGAGGGCAGGATTGTAGTAATAAATGTCTGCAAAACTGCTCTGATAGAAAGGCAGGGTGATGTGGGACCAGTTGGTTATGAGGTTACCGTTGGGGCGCTGGAACGTCCTCCAGTAGGTGATGATATCGTAGTCGGTCTCGTCGTTTCTAACGACCGTCACGGCGCTCCCGTTGATGATTGCGAAAACGTCCCCGGGTTTGAGCTCTCGCAGGCCCCAGAGGACGGTGTGGCCGAGATAAGTTCCCGAGCGGTCGTAGACCTTTCCGTCGGGTGTCACGATGTAGGTTCCCCTCAGCGTTAGGGGGTGCTCCACTATCACCGTAGTCACGTTTATCTGGACAGTTTTCCCGTCTTTTTCAAGTGGAACCTGTCCGATCAGGCTCTCCCCGGATCCCCAGAAGTTGCAGCGCGCCTTTCCCGTCAGAAACGTGATGTGAAAGCCCGGAGATCTGATCGTTGAGTTTCTGGACGGCTCAAGAAGAACG
Source organism: Thermococcus gammatolerans EJ3 (assembly GCF_000022365.1). NCBI lineage: Archaea > Methanobacteriati > Methanobacteriota > Thermococci > Thermococcales > Thermococcaceae > Thermococcus > Thermococcus gammatolerans. Next base: position 749,163 of record NC_012804.1, read on the forward strand.
GTAACCCCTATTTCAACTCCGCCCTTGGAGACGTTCAAAACCGAGAAGTTCACTGTGAGGCTTGAGACGCCGATTATCAGGAAGTTCGTTCCGTTGCAGGAGTAGAGGAGACCGGTATTGCCGCTGGGATCCTCGGCGTGATAAGTCAGGTAAACCCCCGGTCTCAACCATGAGGGGTATGCTAGAACTCCCGGAAGGAAGAGGAGGGGTAGGAGCAGGAGAAGGCGCTTCATGATCTTCCCCCGAAACAACTTGGTGAGAAGTTCTTAAATACCTTTCTCCTGCTTAAGGATCTAACCCTTAGTCGGGGTTCCCCAGAACCTCCTCAGATACAGCCGCATCCTCGCGAGATCAACGGGTTTCATAGTTTCTACCATCCAGTCGGGGAAGTCCTTTCTAACGTTCCTCCAGAGGACGCGGTAGTCGAGGATTATTATCGAGCCCTTCTCCTCCGCCGAGCGGTGAACCCTTCCGGCGGCCTGAACGAGCTTCCTGTGGGCCGGCAAGTAATAGCCGTAGTAGCGGCCCTTTCCAGGGAACTTGCGCTCGAAGTACCTTATCTGGGCCTGGACGCGCGGTGTGGGCCTCGCGTATGGAATCCCAACGAGGATCACACCGTTCATCTCGTCGCCCGAGTAGTCCTGTCCCTCGCTGTTTCTCCCTCCCATAACGCCGAGCAAAACTGCACCGTTGCCCCTCGCGTGGGCCTTAAAGCTCGCCACCATCGCGTCGTTCTCAGCAGAGCTCGTCCCCTGCCTCTCGATGAAGATGGCCTTTCCGGTCTCCTCAAGCCTGACCTGAAGGTTCGCAGACAGGAGGCCCTGGAGAACCTCGTAAGAGGCCGTGAAGACGCCGACGTTCTTGGGGATCAGCTTGACGGCTTCAACTATGTACTCCGTCATCCTCCGGTAGAGGTCGAGGGAGCGTTCCTCACCGCGCGTGGATACGTCTTTGGCAACGAGAACCTGGGCGTTTTCGCGCTTCACCATGCGCGGGAACTTCTTCAGCCTGGCGTTCTCGATGTCCATCACGTCGCGAAATGCCTCCAGAGGGGTGAGTGTGCCGGACATGAAAACCGCGCTCTGGACGTCGCGGATGAATGTCAAAGCCTTCGAGGGGTCCAGAGCAACTAGTTCAAGGCTCAACCCCCTCTCCCTGGTGAGGAGGAAGAGGTAATCGTCCCGTCCGATCAGCGAGAGCCACAGGAGAAGGAACTCCCCAACCCTTCCAATGTAGCTCCTCGGCGGCTTGTTCTTGTTTATCCTGTCCTCCCTTATTGAATCGCCGACCGCCACCATCTCGTTGAGGGTCTTAACGAGCCACCGGGTATCGAGCCCGAGGACGTTCATGACGTGGCCGAACACGAGCTCCGGCGCTATGGGGGTTTCCTCAACATCGCGGCTGCCGAGCTTCTCCGAGTACAGGATCTCCAGGCCCTTCCCGAATATGCTGAGAAAGTTGGCTATCTCGTGCTCCCTGTACTCATCTGCCTCTTTGATTGCTCTGTTCACGGTGTGGATGCTCATCCTGTCGCTCAAAGCCGAGATGGCCTGATCCGGCAGGTTGTGGGCCTCGTCAAAGATGACTATCAAATCGGAGTAATCGAGGTCAAGGTAGGTCATGAAGTTCTCCCGTATCGTGGGGTTGAGGGCGTAGAGGTAGCTCGCAACGATGACGTCAGCCTTGTATGCTATCATCCTGGTGACATCGTAGGGGCAGACCTCAAGGGTCTCGGCATAGTTCAGGATCTCGGCCGGATGTCCGGGAGTTTCGAGGAAGAAGCGCGTGAGTTCCTCGACTTCCGCCTTTTTCTTCTTCTCGTTCTCGTAGAACTGGCACTTCCCGCTCTTCCGCAGGTTCTTGCAGACCACCATGGCGGTGTAAGCGTCGCTGGTGTATTCCCTCAGGTAGTTGTGGAGGCACAGCTCTTTCCTGCTTCTCATCTCAACCCCCGAGACCCGCGCCTTCCGGTTTATTGCCTTGAGCTCCTCTATAACCCTGTCCATCTGCCTGTGGGTTCTGGCCAGGTAGAGAACCTTGAAGCCCAGCTCCTTGGCTACCGGAAGAACTCCAGCCAGAACGCTCACGGTCTTTCCGAAGCCAGTTGGGGCCTCGATGATAACGTTCTCGCCCCTCTCAACTGCCCCTCTAACCAGTTCGATGAACTCCAACTGGTGCGGACGTGGTTCGTAGGGTAGGTACTCGAGTTCAGTCATGGCTCTCCGGAGGAGTAGGAAGGGGGGCTTTTAACCTTTCCCGATCAGTCCTTCCAGATGTAGAACCTTATCTCGCATGGGAAGTATTCCTCCGGAACCGGCGTCCAGTAGTTGGCCCAGTAGTTGACGGGTTCGAGCGGTCCTTCGTGGGTGATCACCTGATAACCTGCCACATCGGGGGGTTTGTTAAAACACACTAGGGCTAGCTGAGCTTTTCTGACAGATGCCTTGAGCGCCCAGATTTTGTACTCCACCTTGTACGTTCCATCTCCGTTATCCACAAGGTGCGCCTCTATTTTCACATCGCCGTAGTCTGCGGTGGCGTTCTTGAAAATCAGCGGATCGAGGACGAGCTGGTTGTAGTAGGGGACGTTCCTGGTGGTCCCCCGGAGGTAGTGCACGCTGATACCGATAACTATCAGGACAGCAACGATGATCAGGAGGTACTCAACGGCGGACTGCCCCTTCCTCAATGCAACCACCCATCTAGACCTGCGATAAAAATATCTTTAAACCTACTGGGGCCAAGTTTTTTAAGTGTCAGGCACATTCAATACGGCGATCAAAATGGACGAGGAAAGGACACTGGAGCTCATTGAGTACGGTGTCGAGGCACTTCTCCTTGGGGCGTTCACGTACCTCTTCGCCTACCAGAACTACCTCCTCTACCGCTGGCATCGCGGCCTACCGCTCCCTGATAAGCTGCCCTTCCTCATCATCGGGGCCGTTGTGGGGCTGGGGTTCTTCCTTTATAAGTCTAGGGAGATTTTGAAAGAAGTGGAGACACGCCAGCCAGAAGTCAAACCGGTGAAGTCGGGAGAGAAGCCCCTCGAAGGGGAGGTGGGATCTCCAGAGGAATCAGACTTTTCTCAATGGTCTGACTGAAAGCAACTCTTTTTGCTTCGTTCTTGAATTGGAAGAATTAGGGAGATAACTGAGATTATTGCTTACGTGTGCGGGAAGATCAATCATATCTATTCGGTGTTCCATTTATCTAAAAGCTCGCTTCCTGTCTCATCAAAGACGTTGCATCCTGCGCAACTGTTATTAAGAGTCACGACTTAACTATCAGCTGGGGTGTAATTCCATGCGGAGAATACTCACTTTCTTCTGGATACTCTTACTACTTGTTGGGGCGTTAATTCCAGTTGAAAAAGTGAGCGCTGAAGAGCAATCATACTGGGTCAAGACTTACGGCGGCAAATATGATGATTGGGCTACTGCGGTTGCCATCGCTGACAACGGGGACGTTATAGTGGCAGGATACACTTACAGCTTTGGTGCTGGAGGGAAAGACGTTTGGGTTCTCAGGCTTGACGAGAATGGTAATGTAAAGTGGCAGAAGACTTACGGTGGAAAATACGATGATGGAGCTAGTGCGGTTGCTATTGCCCCAAACGGTGATATTATATTGGTAGGATACACTAAAAGCTTCGGCGCTGGTGGTTATGACGTTTGGGTTCTCAGATTGGATGAGAATGGGAACGTGAAATGGCAAAAAACCTACGGCGGGAGCAATTGGGATGAGGCTCACGCGGTTGCCATCGCTGACAACGGGGACATTATTGTTACGGGTTCTCCTTTCACGATACGGCTTGATGCTAACGGAAACGTGATCTGGACAAAAGACGTGGGCGGTAACGCGGTTGCCATCGCTGACAACGGGGACATTATTGTAGCAGGCAGTTATGGTGACGACGTTTGGGTTCTCAGATTGGATGAGAATGGGAACGTGAAATGGCAAAAAACCTACGGCGGGAGCAATTGGGATGAGGCTCACGCGGTTGCCATCGCTGACAACGGGGACATTATTGTAGCAGGCAGGACTTACGGCTTCGGCGCTGGTGGTGATGACTTTTGGGTTCTCCGCTTGGACGAGAATGGGAACGTTAAATGGCAAAAAACCTATGGCGGGAGCGGTAGTGATTGGGCTCGCGCGGTTGCCATTGCACCAAACGGTGATATTATAGTGGCAGGTTACACTTACAGCTTCGGCGCTGGTAGTGAGGATGTTTGGGTTCTTAGTTTGGACGAGAATGGGAACGTTAAATGGCAGAAAACATATGGAGGAAGCTCCTATGATTATGCTTACGCGGTTGCCATTGCGGATAATGGGGACATTATAGTGGCAGGCTATACGAGAAGCTTCGGCGCTGGCTATAAAGATGTTTGGGTTCTCAGGCTCCCTTCATGGGGGTCAATTGTGGGTTTTTCAAAAGATTCCAATGGTTTTGCTAATGAACCAAGTATTCAGATAACAGACTCTAATGCTAAAGTATCAGATTCTGAAGCGTGGACAATGGACTCTGAGGCCTTGGAGTGGAGTTCTACTGCCACTATCACCACAGTGGTGAGTGCTGGAATTCTTGAGATTTTTTCAAATCCGGGTGGAGCCAAAGTGTATATTGATAACGAATACCAAGGTCTCACACCACTTACAGTAGTTGCAAAGTCTGGAACCTATACAGTGAAGATTATCAAGGCAAACTACAACGGTTACGAAACTACGGTAACAGTGGCTCCCGGAGAAGTAGAAGTAATCGAGGCAAATCTTACCCAGCCTCCTGGGACGCTTGAGATCTCCTCAAGTCCTTCTGGAGCTAAAGTTTACATTAACGGAACATACAAGGGAGTAACCCCATTAACTTTAACGATGGAGCCCGATACTTATGTTGTGACACTGGTCAAAGAGGGGTATAAGGAGTACTCAAAGACAGTTGTTGTGTATCCTGGCGGTACTACTGAGGTGTATGCCTTCCTAGAAATTGCACCTGCCCTTCTTAAGGTTGAATCCAATCCCTCAGAAGCAGAAGTTTACATCGATGGGACTTACATCGGAGTCACGCCTGTTGGGAATTATGAGCTTCAGCCAGGGACTTATAAGGTAAAACTAGTCAAGTATGGATATCAGAATTACACAACAACAATAACTCTCAAGGCAGGCGAGAATAGAACTCTGAAAGTTACTTTGACCCCGAACTATGCCCACCTGACTATTAATTCTGAGCCTCAAAGCGCAGAGGTCTACGTTAATGGGACTTACAAAGGTGTGACACCTTTGACTCTTGAGTTGCTAACAGGAAACTACTCTTTAAAGCTCACTAAGGAAGGTTATGAGAATTATACTGCAATGGTTGAAGTCAAACCAGGAGAAACTAAAACAGTCTCAGCGACGTTAACGCCTGCTTATGGTTTCTTGAACGTTGATAGTGCGCCTTCTGGGGCAGAAGTTTACATTAACAGGACTTACATTGGAACAACGCCATTGGAAAACTACAAACTTCCTCCTGGCAAGTACACTATCACAATTAAAAAAGAAGGTTATGAAGAGTACACAAAGAGTGTGAACATTATTTCGGGTAAAGCAACAACTTTAAGCGCTTCGTTAACGGTTATTCCACAGCCAAGCTCAAGCACAACAACCATGACAACCTCGACTCAAGCGGCGACCACTCCTAGCTCAACTTCTGAGTCAAAATCCCAATCAACTACCACAACTCCTTCGTCAACCTCAACAAAATCTTCCACTACATCACGGCCAATAAGCACTACAACTAAAGCATCTTCTTCAGATCTCTTTCCTTCATCTCCTTCTAAAACGGAAGAAGATTCTGGCGGTTTAAGCTTCAGCCTCCGCCTCATACTAGGTGTATTGATAGGGTTAATTATCATTAGCAAGATTGCAACAAAGAACAAAGGCGGGAAAAACAAACTACTCACTTCACCAAGAGAAGAAAAACCAGCTCAAACCCCTGTAAAATCCAAATCTCCAACTCCCGTGAAAGGGCAGAAGCAAGAATCAATCCGAGAAACTATCCCTAGCTTCCCGCCAGAGCTCTTAGACAAGTACGAGCCTCTAGAATTCCTTGGAGAGGGTGGTTTTGCCAAAGTCTTTAAAGCCAAACGTAAGAAAGACGGTAAAATTGTCGCTATCAAAATCCCGCGCATCGACGAGAAGACGAGCTCACTCTTTTTAAAAGAAATTGCCGCCTGGTACAACCTTAATCATCCAAACATTGTCAGGCTTTACAAAGCAGACATTCTCCCAATCCCATACCTAGAAATGGAGTACGTTGAAGGCGTAAACCTCAACGGGAAGACTATCAGAGACTTAGACAAGTATCCAAAGCCAGTAGATGAAAAGAAAGCCCTGCAACTTATCAGGGGTATTGCGGAAGGCCTGAAGTATGCACACTCCAAGGGGATCTACCACAACGACTTGAAACCCCTCAATGTGCTCTTGAAAAGTGACTTGACACCAAAGATTACGGACTGGGGTTTGGCAAAGATCAGCGCGAGGAGTTCCCTCTCAACGCACTCTGGCTACTCACCACTTTATGCTGCACCAGAACAGCTTGATGAGAGCTTGTACGGAACGCCAGACCACAGGACAGACATTTACCAGCTTGGAGTCATCCTTTACGAACTGTTGACCGGGAAGCTACCTTATGAGGGCTACTCGCCTGGGGCGGTGATAGGCAAGATACTAGCTGAGAACGTGAAACCACTCCCTCCTTCGAAGATAAACCCGGCCTTGGCGAAGTATGACGGTATTTTCGAGAGACTCTTGGCGAAGAGGAAGGAGGATCGCTACCAGAGTGTTGAGGAGTTCTTAGCAGCACTAGAGATTCTTAGAAAGTTGGAGTGGGAGCTTAAGGAACTGAAAAAGACGAAGAGGAGTCTCAAAAGGAGCAAATCTATGTGGGAAATAAAGATGCTTAGGCGGGAGGCTGTTGAGAAGACTGCTAGGATAGCAGTATTGAGTGCTCGGCTTAATGATAAGGTTGGGTTGTTGAATGCTTTGGAGGATTTGAAGGTTTACACGCGGGAGAATTTGGATGACTTGTTGAATGCGATAAATCAGGTGGAGGTGCGGTTAAAGGAAGGGATCCCTGTTAGTGATGATTTGATTGAGCGGCTTGAGGTGTTGTTGCACAGGATCCAAAGGGAGAATGAGATATCTTAAGAGCACCGACCACGGATTCCTTTTTCTTTTTACTCGGGATTGAACGGGTAGCATAGACTGAGTCCTCTTGAAAAGAGAGGCTTGAAAAGAAAGTAAGAAAAATTATGGAGCTTTAGAGCTTAAGCTCCGGAATCTCCTCAAGAACCTTGACCGTGAGCTTAACGGCTGCATCAACGTCGCGCTCGTCAACAACTTCCGTGTTGGAGTGGATGTACCTGGCTGGAATGCTTATTCCGCCCGTTGGGACGCCGCTCTTGGTCAGGTGTATGGCTCCAGCATCGGTTCCTCCGCCCGTTAAGATGTCCCACTGGTAGGGTATCTCATGCTTCTTAGCCAGCTCCTCCATCCACCTGACGATCGTCGGGTGGCAGATGACGGAGCGGTCCATTATCTTAATCGCGACGCCCTTTCCGAGCTGGGTTATCTGCTTGTGCTCCGGAGTTCCCGGAACGTCGGCCGCTATGGTGACGTCGAGGGCGAAGCCATAATCCGGGTCAATGCCGAACGCCGAAACCCTCGCGCCCCTAAGGCCGACCTCCTCCTGAACGGTCGCGACGAAGTAAACGTCTGCGTCGGTCTCGCTTAACTGCCTGGCCGCCTCGACGAGGGTGTAAACGGCTATCCTGTCGTCGTGGGCGATGCTGACGAGCCTGTGCTTTCCGAGCCTCTCTAAGCGACCGTCCCAGGTGATAACGGTGCCTATCTTTACACCCATCTCCTCGGCCTCTTCCTTGCTCTCGGCGCCTATGTCTATGAAAATCTGGTCCCAGGTTGGGGCCTTGTTCCTCTGCTCCGGTTTCTGAATGTGCGGTGGAACGCTTCCACCGACGCCGTAGATGAACTCGTTCGGGCCAATCCAGACTTTAAACCTCTGGGCGATGAGAGTTCTCGGGTCAACACCTCCAACGGGCGCAACGCGGAGGAAGCCGTTCTTCTCGATGTGGGTCACCATGAGTCCAATCTGGTCCATGTGCCCCGCGAGCATGACCTTCGGGCCCTTTCCTTCCTTGTGCGCTATGACGTTTCCGAGCTTGTCGACCCTAATCTCGTCAACGTAGGGCTTGAAGGCCTCGATTACAACGTCTCTAACGCCGAGGAACTCGTAGCCGGAAACTCCAGGGGCTTCAATAATCTTCTTCAGCAGTTCGAAGTCCACCATCGGTACCACCGTTTAGACAGTCATCGTAATGAGCTTTTAAGGGTTTAGGTGCTAAGGGTATATCCTGATTCCCATTGCCCGCTCCCCGTTGTCGTATATTTCCTTGATTTTGAAGAGGTAGGCGGGCGTTTTAGTCCAGTCCCGGGGCTTTTTCGGCCTGTGGAAGACGTCGTGAACCGCGTTCGTGTACTCCCAGACCTCATCCCCCTCATGTACCTCCACCTCGCACCGAACCTCGTAGGAGGTGCTCGGCGGGGTGAAGAAGAGCACCGTCGCCTCCCTGCTCCCGCCGGTGATGTTGGTCCACGTGTGCTTCTTCGCCAGCTCCAGGGAAACAAGCTTGCCGAAGTCAATCTTCTCCCTCACGTAGATTTCGTTTAGAAGGAACCTAAGGGCTCTCCTGGGGTCGTAGGGCCTCCGAAGTTCCTCCCTGAGCTTCTCAATGGTTTCCCCAAGGTACTCCCGCTTGTGTATGAACCCAATCCCCTTTATCGAGCCGTTTGGTCCGGCTTTCCCGCAGGTTATTATCGCGGGGTTGTGCCTGGTGAAACCAATCAGCGCCTCGGGCCCGAACTTCCCCTCGGCGAGTTTCCGAACCCCTTCGACCCTCTCATCGAAGGCGTAGCGTATGAACTCCTCTGGTATCATTGGACCACCCATTGAACTTCCCCTAAGGTTAAAAACGCCTTTCGGTTAAGCTAACCCCATGAAGCCCGTGTTAATGAAGCTCAACGTGGTTCCCTGCAGGTTCGTCAAAAGATTAAACCGCTTCGTGGCTCTGGTCGAGGTGAACGGCGAAATCAGAAAAGCTCTTCTCACGAACACAGGTCGCCTTGAGGAGTTCTTGATTCCAGGACGAAAGGCCTTCTGCACGCCTAAGAGCGGGGGAAAGACGGACTTCGTCCTGATTGCCTTCGAGGATTTAGAAGGCAAGGGAGCGATAGTGGACACGAGAACCCAGGCGAAGGCCTTTGAAAGGGCGGTTGAGCTTGGTTTAGTCCCCTGGCTGAAGAACTGCTCGATAAAGCGGAAGGAAGTTCGCCTCGGCAATTCTCGCCTCGACTACCTCTTCGAGTGTCCCGGTGGAGAGCTCTACGGCGAGATGAAAAGCGCCGTTCTTAGGGGAGGGAAGAAAGGTGAATACGCGATGTATCCTGACTGCCCAACTTTGCGCGGGCAGAGGCACGTTAGAGAGCTGATTGAGCTCGTCAAAGCCGGAAAGGACGCGATAATCTTTTTCATCGGTGCGATGCCAAAGGTTGAGAAGTTCCGGCCCTACGAGAAGGGCGACCCGGAACTCGCGAGGCTTTTGAGAGAGGCAAAGAGGGCAGGGGTTAGAATCGAGGGACTCTCGATTTCTCTTATTCCGGACGGGAGAGTGATTTTAGAAAAGCCAGAGCTCGAGATCGAGCTTTAGATGGCCTTGACCCTTCTGGCTACCCTCGGGCGGGGTTTGTAGAGTATCTTGCTCCCGCAGTACGGGCAGCGGACTTCCCTCGCCGTTTCGAGATCGAGCTCAACTTCCCGGCCGCACTTGGCGCAGCGGTATATGGCCTTGACCATAATATCACCCCAAAATGGGAGAATCAGGCCTTGGAAGCGACAACGCGCTTCGCGACCTTTCCGGCAGGGGTGGTCGGCAGGTAGGCACCGCCGGCGAAAGTTGCCCCGCACTTCTGGCACTGCCATATGCCCGTACTGATTCTCCTGACGGCCTTCCTTCCGCAGACCGGGCAGACGTGCTTCTGCTTCATCCTGGCTTCAACGGCGGCTACTCTCCTTCTGATCTTGAGACCGTACCTTGGACCGAACCTTCCAGCCGAACCAACTTTAACAGTCCTTCCCATGAGCATCACCCCTGATTAACTCCACTCCTGAGACTGTTGGGTTTTTTAGGGGACGTTTTATAAACCTTTGCATGATCCGAAACCGCCACTGGATTTATAAACACTCCAGAGCAGGAAGGGCGGGTGAGCCGGATGATCAGGGTGAAAGTCCTTGGAAGGGGAATTGAAAAAGAAGTCGAGTGGAAAAGGGGAATGAAAGTCGCCGACGTCCTCAGGGAGGTTGGCTTCAACACGGAGAGCGCGATAGCGAGGGTAAACGGAAAGGTGGTCCTTGAGGACGATCCCGTTGGGGATGGGGACTACGTGGAGGTCATTCCCGTCGTTTCAGGTGGCTGATCGACGAGTTTCAGAGAAGGATCTGCCTTTTGGACGGCGACGTTTTCAGCGTTTCGACAAAAGTTTTATTAAATGCTGCTGGATAACGGGGATCATGATGATCTTTGTATTCCTTATCGCGGGCCTTTTGTTCGGTTATTTCCTCAGGAAAGCTGGAAAACGACCGAGCATGGAAACACCTATGAGTGTTGCGTTGCTCGCTATGATATTTTTCCTCGGAGTTAAAACTGGTGAGGTTCATGTGAACGGTCTCTGGCTCCTCGGCGTTTCTGCGGTTTTTGCAGTTCTGACGATAGCTGGAAGCCTTTTCTTGGCGGAGGTGGTCGGGTGATGTTTCTTTACCTCGTTCTCGCGTCGCTTGTTGCGGGGATCCTTGTGGGGCACCTCTTCACTCCAGACTTCGGGAACGCCTACGAGATAATGCTCTACGCCCTCATATTCCTGATTGGAGTGGATCTTGGCTTGAGCTTCAGCACTGGAGAGCTCAGAAAGGTTGGACGGAAGGCCCTTCTCCTGCCGTTTTTAACGCTGACGGGCTCAATCCTTGGCGGACTTCTGGCGGCACTGGTTCTCGGGATAGAGATGAGATGGGGCCTCGCCATAGGGGCTGGCTGTGGGTGGTACTCGCTGACAGGCCCGTTGATAGCCCAGTACTCTGCCGTTTACGGTGCGGTCGGTTTCCTTGGAAACCTTCTAAGAGAAATCCTGACGATAACGCTATATCCGCTTGCAATTCGAAAACTCAACCCGGAGAAGGCCATCGTCATTGGGGGAGCGACGACGATGGACACAACTCTTCCCATTATGGCAAGGTTTGGAGGCAAAGAAGTGGCGCTGGTCGCTTTTGTTCACGGTTTCATCCTGACCGCTATCGTTCCGTTTCTCCTTCCCCTTATCCTCACGCTCTTCGACTATTGACGAGTTTAATATTGGCATTAAGCGAAAACCTTTTAAGGCTCAAGTCCGTTATGGTTCTTTAGGTGAAAGCGTATGGAGTCGGGAATAAAGTTGCTGAAGCGCAGGCTCGATGTTGTTAAGAAGCAGAAGGAATACCTGATCCTTGAGGAGGCCAAGCTCGTCAGGATGGCCCGCCAGAAGAAAAAAGTTGCCCACAAGCTTGAGCGGGTCAAGAGGGAGAAGTTCCGCGTTCTCGCTGAGGAGGCAAAGCTTCTTAGGGTTATAAAGCAGAGCGCCAAGCCGGCTTGAGATCTTTCCTTTTAAATCGCCTCGCTTTTCTCCACTTCCACCAAGCTTAAAAAGGTCTTTTCCATAGACTTCCCGGGACAAAAAGGAGAGGTGATTCTCATGCCAAGGAAGGCCAGAGAGTATCCTGAAGAGGGTGAGTTCGTCGTCGCCACCGTCAAGAACATTCACCCGTACGGAGCGTTCCTGATACTTGATGAGTACCCCGGAAAGGAGGGCTTCATGCACATAAGCGAGGTGGCTCCAACCTGGGTCAAGAACATCAGGGACTACGTGAAGGAGGGCCAGAAGGTAGTCGTCAAGGTCATTCGCGTTGACCCCGAGAAGGGTCACATAGACCTGAGCCTCAAGAGGGTAAACCAGCAGCAGAGGAAGGCCAAGCTCCAGGAGTACAAGCGCGCCCAGAAGGCCGAGAACCTACTAAAGATGGCCGCTGAAAAGATAGGCAAGGACTTCGAGACGGCCTGGAGAGAGGTCTGGGTTCCGCTCGAAGAAGAGTACGGCGAGGTTTACGCCGCATTCGAGGACGCCGCCCAGAACGGAATTGAGGTTCTGAAGGGGCTCATTCCAGATGAGTGGCTCGATGCGCTCAAGCCAATCATCGAGGCCTACGTCGAGATTCCGACCGTTACCATTGATGCGGAGTTCGAGATAACCGTTCCAAAGCCCAACGGAATCGAGATAATCAAGGAGGCCCTGATTAGAGCCAGGGACAGGGCCAACGAGGAGAAGGACATAGACGTCAAGTTCACCTACCAGGGCGCTCCCCGTTACAGGATTGACATAACTGCCCCGGACTACTACAAGGCAGAAGAGGTTCTCGAGAGCATAGCCGAAGAAATCCTCCGCGTCATAAAGGAAGCGGGCGGAGAGGCGACCCTCATAAGGAAGGAGAAGCGCATAAGGAAGATTAAGAGGAGGTAACCATGAGGTTCCGCATAAGGAAGTGCCCGAACTGCGGCAGGTACACCCTCAAAGAGATCTGCCCGGTCTGTGGAGCCAAGACCAAGGTAGCCCACCCACCGCGCTTCTCGCCGGAAGACCCCTACGGTGAGTACAGGCGCAGGTGGAAGAGGGAAGTCCTTGGGATAGAGGTGAGAAAATGAAGGAAACTACCATCTACCTCCTTGAGAGGCCCCAGCTGAGGGACCCGGTGTTCATAGAGGGCCTCCCCGGCATAGGCCTCGTCGGAAAGCTCGCCGCGGAGCACCTCATCCAGGAGCTCAACGCGGTAAAGTTCGCCGAACTTTACTCACCGCACTTCATGCACCAGGTCATCATAAAGAAGGGCTCAATCGTCGAGCTCATGAAAAACGAGTTCTACTACTGGGTTAACCCCGACGAGAACGGAAGGGACCTAATTATCATCACCGGTGACCAGCAGGTTCCACCGACGGACAGTCCCGGCCACTATGAGGTGGTCGGCAAGATGCTCGACCTCGTTCAGGAACTCGGCGTCAGGGAGATAATAACGATGGGCGGCTACCAGGTGCCGGAGCTCCAGGGTGAGCCGAGGGTTTTAGCTGCGGTAACCCACGAGGAGCTCGTGGACTACTACAAGGAGAAGCTCAAGGACTGCTCCGTCGAGGTGATCTGGAGAGAGGACGAGGGAGGAGCGATAGTCGGTGCGGCCGGTCTTCTGCTCGGCATCGGCAAGCTCCGCTCGATGTACGGCATAAGCCTGCTCGGCGAGAGCCTCGGTTACATAGTTGACCCCAAGGCAGCGAAGGCCGTTCTGACGGCGGTCACGAAGATACTCGGCATCGAGGTCGACATGACTGCACTGGAGGAGCGCGCCAGGGAGACCGAGGAGATACTCAGAAAAGTCCAGGAGATGCAGAGGGCGATGCTCGAGCAGACAATGCCCCCTGCTCCCGAGGAAGAGGACAGGGGCTACCTCTGAATTTACTTCACTTTTCAAGTGACATTAGTTTTTTAAATTCTTTAGCGTATATTACCCGGCGCTTGAAATGAATCGCAAAAGTGCCTTGGCGCTTACCATCGTGATTCTCATCGGTTTAACGTACGTACTTCATGGTTTACCCAGACCTCCACATGATCAATTTCCAACTATTCCTCCTCATCCAAGGTCCAACGAACTCGTTGAACTGTTTAGACTCTATGAATCAAATCAAATCCATCAAAATCCAACAAAAAGTAGGTTGCTTGTTAATGCTTCAAAAATGGCAACGGACCCAAAATTAATGTATGAAATTGGAGCCGAGCTTGTGTTGTCAGGGAGCGTAGAAGAGGGAAGAGAACTCATAAGAAAGGCCTTGGAAAATCTAAGTCCCGAAGATAAAAGACGAATTCTATACGACCTTGCCCAGAAGAGACTTCCATACACCGCACTGATTGTGGGATTTGAGTTAGGGGATGTTAAAGATGCGCTGTTGAAGGATGACTTGGGTCCCAGAATATTCAAGACCGAAGGATGCACGAACCAAGATGCGTGTGAGGTTCTCCTGAGTAAGTCCTTTGAGCTTGGTGAGGAAGAGTTCCTAGCCCAACAGATAATTCAAAAAATGAAAGTTAGGGTATTACTTAGATACGCTTATGATAAAATTCCGTGGAACTATCAGAAGATGCTATCGAGGATAGAAGAGTCCATAGTACAAAGGGGAGATCATTCCCTTGCCCTTAAAATCTTCAACGAAAGTCTTTCCACGCTGTATCCTGGATCGTATCTCAGCGGGATAAGGCTTGCGATGATGTACGAAGCTGTTAACAGAACGGACTATTCGATGAGGGTAAAGGAACTCGTTCTTAACAAATACGACTGGGTGAGAAAGGAAAAGAGCAAGGAGAATTACACCTCCCGGAGGAGATGGCAGTTAGAGGATGTTCTAAAGACAGAATGGTTTTTCCAAATTATGTGGGATCATGAAATCGAGGAAATGCCCCTCGACAACGCCACATTAAAGACCATTGTTGAAAAAAGACACACGGTGGAAAACACCTGTGGATACGGGAATGGATGGATGATTGAGTATTTAATGTGGTTGGGAGATACAGACCTTGCGTATAACATAACCAATATCCTTGCCGAAAATTCCAGCACATTTGAGGCACTTAGATATTACATCCTACTCAAAAAGGAGAACAACACCGTCCTTGCGAGGCTTGTCAGAAAAAGGATTGACTTTAGATATAAAGATGATAGGAAGTCGGCCGAGTATTCGCGCGATTTATATCTATTTTCGCAAGGAATTCTCACCGTTCAGGATATCGAACCATATTTCGACAATCTGACTCTATGCAATTTGCTCTGGGAACTAAACATGACTCAAGAGAGCTTTAAATATTGCAGGGAATACCTCAGCCGTGTTCCAGCTTCTACTGTATGCTACGACGGATTTGATGAGAAGGGTAATCCTATTGGCGGCTGCTACCCAGAGCCAACACCTACAGTCGAGATTATAGACACGTATCTGGAAAGATACGGCGACACTCAGACTGTTTACAACGTCTCCCTCAGGATGTTGAATACCTACGGATGTAAGTGGGGCATGAAAGGATTCGTCAAAATTCTCAGGTACTTGCACAAAAATGATGTTGGGAAATATGACGAATTCCTCAAGCGAATTACTGAGATCACGTTCGATGATAGCGAACAGGAATGTATATCATTGCTGGCAATTGGGATATCCAAATGGGATCTTGATAACGCGCTTTTGTTATCCTCCAAGATAGCCGATAAAAACCTCCAAGCAAAGACGTTACTGGAAATAGCAAAAAATGTGAATAGTTAGCCAGAGGCCTCGCGAGTGGAGATACTAAGAAGCTCAAGCCCCAGCTCAAGGTACTCCTTTGCCTTCTCCTCGCTCCTGGCCTCGCTGAAGACCCTTATTATCGGCTCGGTTCCGCTCGCCCTCACGAGAACCCAGCCGTCCGGGAAGAGTATCTTAGTCCCGTCGGTGGTGTCTATCTCGTAACCCCTCTCCCTTGCAAGCTCCGCTACCTTTGCCACGATCGCCTTTCTATCGCCTTCTACGTGCCTCTTCGTCTTGAACTGGTAGTACTTCGGTAGCTCATCAATCAGCTCGCTGAACTTCTTTCCGCTCTTCGCGAAAATCTCGACTATCTTTGCGGTGGTCATCGCCCCGTCTCTCCCGAGGACGAAGTCCGGGAAGATGACTCCACCGTTCTCCTCGCCGCCGATGGTTCCGTTGTGCTCGAGGAGCGCGCGGGCAACGATTAAATCTCCAACCTTCGTGCGCATAACCCTAGCGTTGTTCCTCTTCGCGATGTCATCGAGCAGGTTCGAGGTCGCTATCGTGGTCACGAGCAGCCCACCACCGTTTTCCCTGAGAACCGCGTCGGCAACGAGCGCGAACGTCTTGTCGCCCTGAATGAAGCGTCCGTTCTCGTCTATGAAAACTGCCCTGTCCGCGTCGCCGTCCTGGGCAACGCCGAAGTCGGCACCGAGGGCCTTCACGATCTTCATGAAGTCCTTAAGGTTCTCCTCGTTTGGCTCGGGGTTCCTTGCCGGGAAGTGACCGTCCGGGTGGGCGTTGACGCTGACGACTTTACAGCCGAGCTCCCTGAGCAAGTAGGGCAGAGTCAGACTACCAGCGCCGTTTGATGTGTCAACGACGACGAAGGGCCGTCTTTTCCTGATTGCTTCAACATCCACCCTGCTCTTTATCGCCTCGATGTAGGGCTTGATGATGTCCTCTTCGCGAACCTCGCCGATTTCGTCCCACTTCGCCCTGTCGAAGTCCTCCTTAAAGAAGACCTCCTCCACGACCGCTTCGCGCTCCTTCTTGAGGCCCATACCGTTGGGTTCAAGGAGCTTTATGCCGTTGTATTCGGGCGGGTTGTGTGAAGCGGTTATAACCGCTCCTCCGTCGGCCTTGAAGTGGCTGGTGGCCCACTGTATTGCAGGGGTCGGCGCGATTCCAACGTCGATGACGTCACAGCCGACGCTGAGGAGACCGCTGATGAGGGCGCTCTTCAGCATCTCACCGCTCACCCTCGTGTCCCTGCCGACTACCACTAGAGGTTTTTCCCTTCCCTCGCGCTTGAGCATCGTCCCGAAGGCCATGCCCATCTTGAGCGCGAACTCCGGGGTTATCTTCTCGTTGGCTATCCCACGAACACCGAAGGTTCCGAAGAGCCTTCCCATGTCCACCACCTCACGTTAATGAGTTTGCGAGTTTTATTATCATGAAGACGAAAATGTAGAGCCCGTAGACGAAAGCACCAGCCTGGACGATGCTGATCAGTATCTTCAGGGGCTTGAACTTCCCCGAGAACAACGGAACCGGGAGGCCTATAAGGATTGCCCCAAAGAGGTACAGAACGGCTGTCTTTATTGCGGCATAGTCTATCGGGATCTGAGTGGGGGGATAAGTTATGTTCGCCTGTTGACCGTTGATGTTCAGGGTTATCCCCTCACCCAGGTTGCCTGTGATGAGGTACGACATTATGAGCACGAAAAGCAGCGCTGGTAAAAGGTTCAATGAAAGGGAGGAAATGGAGGAGCTGAAACGCTCCCATGAGTCCGAACAGTTCTTGTCACTCACCCTCATGCCCTCCCGAAATCGTCGTCAAACCTTACTATGTCGTCCTCGCCGAGGTACTCGCCAATCTGAGTCTCTATGACCTCAAGGACCACCTTCCCGGGGTTCTCAAGGCGGTGCTTGACTCCAGCGGGAATGAAGGTGCTCTCACCTGGCCTCAGGAGTAGCTCTTTGTCCCCGACGATGACCTTGGCGGTTCCTCTGACCACGACCCAGTGTTCCGAGCGGTGGTAGTGCATCTGGAGGGAGAGCTTCTTGCCCGGCAGAACGGTCAGGCGCTTTATCTTGTAGCGGTCGCCCTCTTCAAGGACGGTGTAGCTTCCCCAGGGCCTGTAGGCGGTTCTGTGGACAATGACGCGCTCGTCACCGAGCTCTTTAAGAGCTTTGTAGACCTCCTTAACGCGTTGGCTCTCGCCCTTCCTCGCCACGAGTAATGCATCGCCGGTGTCTATGATTATCAGGTCTTCAACGCCGACAGTCGCGGTAAGCCTTTCGGTCATTATGAGGTTGTTCTTCGAGTTGACCCCTATGTGGTAGCCGTTCTTTCCGCGAACCCTTACGGCGTTCCCGTCGTCGTCTTTCTCAAGAACCTCGTAGATTGCATCAAAACTGCCGAGGTCGCTCCACTTCGTGTTGAGGGGAACCACAGCTGCTTTGTCTGTCTTCTCCATGACGCCGTAGTCTATGCTTATCTCAGGGACGCGGTTGTAGGCCTCCTCTATGTCACCGCTCTCCTCAAAGGCCTCCCAGACGTCGGGGGCATGTTTTCTTACTTCCTCGATGAAGAGCGAGCTCGAGAACGCGAACATCCCGCTGTTCCAGTAGTAACCGCTTTCAACGTAGCGCTTTGCAGTCTCAAGGTCGGGTTTCTCCTTGAACTCTGAAACCTTGTACCCGATTATCCTTCCGTCCTCTTCAATCTTCTCGCCCGGCTTTATGTAGCCGTAGCCAGTGTGAGGTCTGGTCGGCTTGATTCCGAAGGTGACGAGGTGGTCCTTGGCAAGCTTTTCGGCGTTCTCAAAGGCCCTTTCGTAGGCCTCGTTGACCTCTATGAGGTGGTCGCTGGGCAGAACTGCAACGACCGAGTCCCCGAACTCCTCCTCTATCCTGAGCGTCGCCCAGAGAATGGCGGGCAGGGTGTTCCTAGCGCTCGGCTCAAGGAGGATGTTGTCCTCTGGAATCTCAATGCCTAGCTCCCTTAAATCGTCCAGAACGCGGAAGCGGTAGTCCCTGTTCGTTACGATGAATATCTCGCCCGGCTTCGAGAAGAGAAGTGCCCTCTCAACACTCTTCTGGAAGAGGCTCCTATCGTCGAGGAAGCGGATGAACTGCTTTGGCATCAGCTCCCTGCTCAGGGGCCACAGCCTCGTCCCCTTTCCTCCGGCAAGGATTACGGTCTTCATGGTATCACCCCCAGGAGTTCTTCAATCGAGCTTATATGCTTAGCCTTTGGATGAGAGAGTTTCCCAACGATGAAGGCGTTATCAACGACCTCGAAGAGGGGAAAGTCGTTCTCACCGTCTCCGAGCGCGTAGCTCTCAACCTCGCCGAGGCGGGAGTAGAGTTCGAGGAGGGCTCTGGCGCCTTTACCCTTGTCGGTGTTGCCGGTGACGTTCAGGAACCTCGTTCCCCTGCTTACTTTAAGGCCCACCCTTTCAAGCTCCGCCTCAAATCCTTCCTTCCCCCACCTGAATATCGTCTCGCTGTATTCGCGCTTCATCGCGAGCTTTGCGAGCTCCTCGGGCAGGCCCGTGAAGGCCTTAACCTCGTCGAGGGTCGAGTTACCGTAGTATTTGAGGCCGTATCTCCGGGAGAGGCCGTCGAGCGCGCGCTTTATCTCTGGATATGGCTTCCCGAGCTCACCCACGCGGTACTTTCCGCGTTTCGCCCCGAACTCACCGACGACCCTAGGCGGAAAGTAGTTGTTCGGAACGTAGACCGCACTCCCGTTTTCAACTATGAAAGGCGTCTCAAGGTTCCATGCCCTCAGGTAGTACTCGACCTCAAAGCGGGTCTTTGAGGTGTTCACAACGACCTCGTAGCCCCGTCTCAGGAGCTCCTCAATGACGGGACGGGCATTTTCTGGCGAGTAGTCGTCTCCCAGTAGGGTTCCGTCGAGGTCGAGGAAGATGACCCTAATCAACGCTCACACCTCGAACTTGAGGAGAGTCTCGGCCTCGTCTTCAAGCGTTTTCATCCACTCGTTCACGTCTATCCCCTCAACCGGAGGCATGACCTTGGGCTTGGGCGGTTCCTCGTTCTCGCCGAGGAGGCCGTGAACGCGGAGCTCTTCAAGGATTCTCTTCTTCAGATTCTCGGTGGCGAGCTCGGAGTGATAAATCGTTCCAAGGGAGCTTAGAATCATGCCCTTCACGTGCTCCTGCCCCTTGTCCTCGTGGAGGTGCGGGTTGAGGGTCTCAATCTGGAAGATCTCGACGCCCTGGTCGTAGACCTCCTCCTTGCCTCTTCCCCACCTTCCGAAGGTCTCGAAGAGGTAGACCAGCTCGTAGGGTTCTATGGCGTAGCCAGTCGCGAAGGGCATTATCTCGGCAAGCTTTATGCTCATCGCGTGCTCGCCGGCGTTTCCCGTTGCTATGATGTTGGTCTCGAAGTTGGTGGCGACCCCGAAGAGCTCGTTCATGTAGCGGTTGGTTATCTCGCTTACGCGCCCCCACTTCTTGAAGTAGAGCCCCTTCGTCGTCACCTTGGGCTTGTGGCGCCAGCTCAGGCGAACCATCGTGTAGTCGCTCTCGCTCATGAGAAAGCCTGCGGCGTAGTCCTTGACGTACTCGTTCACCGAACCGGGGATGTAGTTGTCGGCATCGACGAAGCCGACGTATTTCGCGCCAATGGCCTTAGCCAGGAGCAGACCGATTAGCATGCCCTCCCCCTTACCGCTCCTCACGGAGTTACCCTCGAGTATCTCGGTGTAGCCCGTCTTTTTGAAGGCCTCGGTTAAACCGGGATCCTTCTGGTGAACCATTATTATCCGCGAGCGCGTGAGGTTGTAGAAGTGCTTTACAAGGTCCACCTCCTGCTTGAAGATGTTCGGCCCTTCACGCTTGCTGTTCGAGACTATTATTATTGGGCACTGATGGGGAATGGCCTTGAGCACACCGTCAACGAGCTGAAGCTTTTCGTCCTTCATCGGAACGACTATCGCTATGTCCTCGAGGGTTCGGTAAATGTCCTCCCTGGGAACGTTTTTGACGGTGAACGTCCCAACGTCTCTCGTCTCGCTGTCCAGCTTTATGACCTTCTGGACCTCGTAGATTTCAACTGCCCCGAAGAGCTCCTTATAAACGGGTGCCTCCAAAAGCAATTCGACACCTCCCGGACAATTTTTTGAAGTATGGGTAAAACCCCGTAAAAATTTTGGGAAAAATCAAATAAAAAGGTTTGTCCTAAGAACGCAGTGCGAACTCACCGATGAAGGCTGAGCTCGATATGGTGTCGCCTATGCCAACGGTTGACTTCGGCTTGGCCACTATCTTGGTCGGTATGAAGGCCAGCTGGTAGCCGTTGACCTCAGCTATGCCGTTTCTCATTCCATACTCTCTGGCGAGGGCTTCCTCAACGGGCTTTGCTCTCTCGTTCACGGGCACGTCCATGGCTCTGACGACCTCGCCTATGGAAGGGACGTCGCCGAGCTTCGCCTTTGCCGCAGCCGCTAAAGCCGCGAAGAGGAGAGCATCCCTGACGAACTCGCCCCTGTAATCGGTCAGCGCGAGGTAATAACCGTAAGTGTGGAAGTGAATCCTCTTAACGCCGGTCTTTTCTGCGAGCTTGAGCATCGCCTCGGTGACGGCTATCGGGTCAACGGGGTCGCTCGCGAGGAGCTTTTCGGCAAGCCTCTTCTCGCCCATCACTTCCATTATCGAGGCCAGCTCGACCTCGTTGAGGCCGACGCTCCAGAAAGCGGGAAGCAGGTCGAGTATTGCCTTCCTAACGGTCTCGTCCGGCGTAAAGGCGAACTCGAGGTGAGCGGGAATTCCCCTCTCGTTGAGAACCTTCAGGTGCTCCCTTACCGTCTCAAAGGGCTTGCGGTAGTTGTCCTTGGTCAGGGCCTGAAGTCCGCTTATTATCGCAAGTTCGGCCTTTTCGACAATCTCGTCAAAGCGCTCCCTGAACTCGGGCCTTATGTATAGGTTCGTGTTGTAGTCGTCGGCGGCACCTATGAAGCGGTTTTCGCGAGGGGCTTCGAAGTTAAAGACCCTGAAGCCTCTGGGAAACTCGTAGATGTAGTGTATGCAACTCTCCTCGTCGCCACCGAAGTCCCTCGGGTGGACAAGCCTGAGTTCATCGTTTTCGACCTTCGGCACATAAATCGGGCCGTCCTTGAAGAGGCCCGCCTGAAGGTGGGAAAGCTGGGGGACGTGCGCTATTACCGGAACGCCGTAGACTCCACCAAGGAGGTTTGCCATTATGCCGACCTGACCGCCCATTCTCAGTTCGTCCCAGCCCCATTGCCTCATGTAGAAGCGAACGGTACAGCTCTCGACGAACAGCTCAGCGGCTTTGCCCCTCCTGATGCTCCAGAGGATTGAGCCTAGGAGCTGGGGAACGCTCGTGATTCTCTCTGGTAATTCCTCGGAGTAGCGGAGAACCTCCTCCATCCCAGCCCTCTCGATTCTCTCCTCAAGGTCGCGCCTCTCAAGGTAATTGATGGCATCGATGTTTGTGTTGTAAGCCAGAAGAACACCATTAACCTTGCCCATGTTGGCCCTAACCCTCTCAAAGGCAGAAGCGTAAAGCCTGTCCCACATTATGTATCACCGGGAGTGAAAAGTAATTGGAACTAATAAGGGTTTCGTTCCCGCCTACAGGGGGACTATCACAGGGACTCCTCTTATTTCTCCTATCTCCACCCTAACGCCGTAAACTTCCTCAAAAAGCTTCTCACTCAGAACCTCAAGGCCTCCGTCTGCTATTTTTCTCCCGTCCTTCATGAAGACGAACCTCCTCGCAAAGCGAAGGGCCAGGTTCACGTCGTGCATGACCATTATAACGGTCTTCCCCCCCTTCGCCAGTTCCCTCGCGAGCCTCATGACCTCAAGCTGGCTTTTGAGGTCGAGGTTGTTGGTAGGCTCGTCCATCAGAAGGATTTCCGGTTCCTGAGCCAAAGCCCTCGCTATGCTGACCTTCTGGAGCTCACCACCGCTTATCTCGTTCGTCCTCTTGAGGGCCAACTCCTCAATACCGAGCCTCTTCAGGGCTTCTTCGACGACCTCTAAATCCTTCTCCGACGGCGTCAGCCCCATGTAGGGCCTCCTGCCGAGGAGAACGGTGTCGAAGACCGTCAAAAACCCTGGCTCGACCCTCTGGGGGACGTAAGCTAAAACCCTCGAAAGCTCCTTCGGCGAATAGTCCCGAACGGACCTATCCTTGAGGAAGACTCCCTCGCAACGCAGGATTCCGGCGAGACATTTGAGCAGTGTGCTCTTTCCGGCCCCGTTCGGGCCGAGGATTGCCACGAACTCCCCCTCCCCGACTTCCAGGCTTATTCCCCTCAGGACTTCGCGCTCGCCGTAGGAGAATCTTAAGTTTCTCGTCTCAATCATCTCCGCCCCTCCATCCTCACGAGGAGGTATATGAACGCAGGCGCGCCGAGGAAGGAAGTTATGACGCCAACGGGGAGTGTCATAGGTGAAACGATTAGCCTCGCAACTGTATCGGCTGAAACGAGGAGCAGTGCTCCCGCTAACGCCGAGAGGGGAATCAGCGAGCGGTAATCACCGCCAGCGATGAGGCGCATCGAGTGGGGGGCGATTAGGCCAACGAAGCCTATTACCCCCACGAAGGCCACCGTTACGGAGGTTATGAAGGCTGAGAGCAGGGTTCCGATTAGTCTTTCCCTCTCGATGTTGACCCCAACGCTCTTGGCTATCTCATCTCCAAGGGTCGAGGCGTTCAAGTCCCACCGCTTGATGAGGAAGTATGCGAAAATGAGAGCGAACGCAACCGCCATTATCGCGTTTTCCCGCCACGTTGCCCTCGCGAGGTTTCCGAAGCTCCAGTAGACCATCGCAGCAAGTTGAAGCTCGTTGGCGAAGTACTGAACGAGGGTGGTTAAAGCTGAGTAGAGGGAGCTCATCGCGACTCCTGCTAAAACTATCGCCTCAGGGCTCAGACCGCGGAGCCTCGCGAGAGCGAGAATCACGAGGGTTGCGCTTATCGCCCCGAGGAACGCGAAGAGGACTACCGCGTAAGGGTTGTTGAGGAAGACCTGCCCCGAGTTGAGCGAGTAGCCAGCGCCGAGGATTATGGCGAGGGAAGCCCCGAACATCGCCCCGTGCGAGACGCCCATCGTGAAGGGCGTTGCCAGCGGGTTCCTGAGGTAGCCCTGTAGAACTGCCCCAGCGACTCCCATTGAAGCCCCTACGAGGATTCCAGCGACTATTCTTGGAAGCCTTATCCCGAGGAGCACGAGGCGGTCGTCTTTGCCTCCCCCGCCGAGGAGAACGGCGAGGACTTCCCTGAGGGGGACGTGGTAGGGCCCGCTTGAGAGCGAGAATAAAGAAACAGCTAACAGGGAAAGGAAGAGGGCAATGCACAGGATGAGTTTCCTTCTCCTGTACGCTTTGTAGTCCATGGGGCATCACGGGTTCGTCGGCAGGCCGTAGGTAACGTTCCCGCTGGCGAGATTTATCTTCCCGAACCCGCCGAACTCCTTGGCGAGCTCCCTGTAAACGGGCTTCCCGACGAGGAAGGTGAATATTTCGTCCGCTTTCTCGGCGGGGTTAACGTTCTTGAAGCGCTCGGGGTAGATAACCTTTCCGATGTAGTATGTGTCCGCAATCGCTATCCCGATGTTGGTGTTGTAGAAGTTGTATGGTAAGACGCCGTAGAGGTTGCCTTCCCTGACGGCCTTGAGAGAGTTGTAGAAGTCGGGGTTGCTCCTGTAGTCGTCGAGGATTATCTTCAGACCACCCTCGTCGATGAAGATGTAGTCGGGGTCTTCCTTCAGGAGCCACTCTTTATCCACCTGAATCCAGCCGTGCCTGTTCGTGCTCGTCAGTTTCGAGGCGATGTTGTCGAGGTGCAGGACTGTGAAGGGGGTGTAGTAAACTGAGGTGCTCGTTATCCCGTGGGCGCCCTTGTAGCCTATTCCTCCGAGGTAGACCTTGGGACTTTCAAGGCCCTTCGTGAGGTTCTCAAGGTAGGCCTGCTGTTCCCTGATGAACTTTATTATCTCCCTGGCCCTCTCCTCCCTCCCGAGGATTTTTCCAGCTAAGAGGAGCGACTTGAAGAAGGTCTCGTCCGTGAAGTTCTCCAGCGTGCCGTAGCTGAGGACCACGACCGGGATTCCCGTCTTCTCCTGGACTTCATCGGCCGTTTCCTTGCTCGCAAAGACCCAGAATATCACCTGGGGGTGAACCTTAACGAGTGCCTCCATATCGGGGAGCTTTCCGGGGCCGCCCGGGCCGATTACCGGTAAGTTGAGAAGCTCGAGGTGAGCTAAGACGTAGGGCCTCCCGTAGGGGTAGCGCTTCTCCAGCTCCTCGATTCCAACCACCTTATCGGTCGCGTTGAGGTAGACGAGTATCCTCAAGGCTCCAGGCCCAACGGCTACGATACGGCTCACGTTTGCAGGAACCTTTACTGTTCTTCCGAGGGTGTCTGTAATCGTGATGTAACCCGCGCTTGAGCTCGTTGGAGAAGATACACTGGCTTTTGAGGAGCTTGAGGTTGATGTGCCAATGCACCCGGCGGTTGAAAGAACCAGCAGGATTACGAGGAGCGCGAGGGCCTTCCTCATCTGTATCACCAATTCCAAAATTGGTGTTATCCTTTTAAACATTTTCGGGATTTTGGTAATACAGAAAAGTGGGGAAAGGTCACTCGGCGTACCTCAGAAGAATCTCCTTCAGCTCTAGGGCTTTTCTATAGGTTGGAGACTCGGGGTTTCCAAGTATGGCCTCGACTTCGGGGTCGTATTCCTCCACGAGCTCATCGTAGGGGATTATCGTCTTGGTCATGAAGTCGTTAAAGCCAAGCTCGTCTAGTATTCTCTCGACTTTCTCAATCTGGCTCTCCTTCTTCACCTTGTTTATCACGAGGTGGACGTACTTGATGCCGAGCTCCCTCGCGAGCCTTGCGGCGTCAACCGCCACCTGGACCGAATTGTAAGTCGGCTCGGTGAGGACGACGGCCTGTTTGAAGCCCTTCGCTAGGGCCCTTCCGAAGTGCTCAAGGCCCGCTTGAGTGTCCATGAGGATTATCTCTCCCTTCCTGAGGTTTATATACTTGACAACGGCATCGAGGAGTGCATTTTCCGGACAGAGACAGCCGGCGGCTGCCTGAACCACGCTTCCCATGACGAGGAGCATAACGCCATCGGGACCCACGACACCGAACCTGTCAACCACGTCCCTTACATCTGGGGTCAGCGAGAAGTACAGCCCCCAGTTTGTCCCGGGCCTTGCGCCAGTCTTTTCCTCGATATAATCAAGGTTCTTGTTGAGGGGCACGATTTTATCCCTAACCTCCTTGGGAACGCCGAGGGCATGTGCGAGGTTCATCTGGGGATCCTCATCAACGGCTAAAACGCGGTAGCCGTCGCGCGCAAGCAACCTCGCAAGGAGCGCTGTCATCGTGGTCTTGCCGACGCCGCCCTTACCCGTTATTACGACCCTGAATCCCTCCTCGGGGGCCTGCTTTTTGGTTCGTTCTCGTAACTCCTCGGCTATTTGAAATAGCTTCTTCCGCCTTTCGTCTTCTCTACCTTTGAGAGGCTCTCTCATTGCCAACACCGAAAAAATTTTGAAAAACTTTCGTATAAATGCTTTTAGGTTCGAATCTAAAACCAAGCTTGTATACACTTTTATGGCCCCACATGAATAAATTTGCCCTCTAATGAACATTTAAGAACTCATGATCTTTTCAATCCTCTAATGTATAACCTTAGGTTTCACACTTTTGGATAATTTGACCTCTGACTGTTCAGTCAGTGGGTTGGATAAGACCATTGGGGCAAAATTTAAGAAAAATGTAACATTTTATTTCACAATTTCTCGGTTTTTATTTAAAACGGAAATCCATTTATATACAAATTTGTTACATAAACCTCGGTGATTCCCATGCCTCCAGATTCAAAGCCTACCATTTTCATAAACCCAGCGAAGTGCATAGGCTGTCGGCACTGTGAGATAGCGTGTGCAGTGGAGCACTCAAAGAGCAAGAACCTTTTCTCGGCGATATTCGAGGACCCACTGCCCCAGCCCAGGATACACATCCTCCCGATGGGCGCCTACAACGTCCCCATGAACTGCCGCCACTGTGAAAACGCACCCTGTATGGAAGTCTGCCCGACGGGAGCCATCTTCAAGGACGAAGACGGCGCGGTTTTAGTGGACACCTCCAAGTGCATCGGTTGCAAGATGTGTGCAATAGTCTGTCCCTTCGGTATCCCCGAGTTCGACACCCTCAACGGCGTGATGTTCAAGTGCGACATGTGCCCAGACAGGAGGGCCGAAGGAAGGCCGCCCGCCTGTGTTGAGGCCTGTAAGACGGGCGCACTGATGTTCGGAACGATTGACGAGGTGGTCTCGCAGGTCAGGAAGGAGACCGCCGAGAAGATAATCAAGCTGAAGGAA
This sequence comes from Thermococcus gammatolerans EJ3, assembly GCF_000022365.1. Classification (NCBI taxonomy): domain Archaea; kingdom Methanobacteriati; phylum Methanobacteriota; class Thermococci; order Thermococcales; family Thermococcaceae; genus Thermococcus; species Thermococcus gammatolerans. The sequence continues at coordinate 776,011 of NC_012804.1, forward strand.
GGCGAATACAAGGAGGAATACAACGGTTGGGAGCTGTTTAGGTCTTTTCAGGCCGAGGTTATTCGGATTAATGAGGGGGAGTCAAAATGAAGAAGTATAAGGAGGTATCTATAGACCCGACCACCCAGAAGATGTATGAACGCGCCCAGGAGCTGGGCATTGAGACAGTTTGGGAGAGGCTCGAAAAGCAGCAGCCCCAGTGCGGTTACGGCCTCCTAGGAATCTGCTGTAGGAACTGTATGATGGGACCGTGCAGGATCAACCCCTTCGGCGGAGAGCCGAAGAGGGGCGTCTGCGGTGCCGACGCTGACACCATAGTTGCTAGGAACCTCCTCAGGATGATAGCGGCCGGTGCCGCCGCACACAGCGACCACGGAAGGCACGTTGCTCTAACACTCCTCGTCGCGGCCGAGATGGCCGAAAAGTTCAAGAAGGAAGGAAAGCCCGTCCTCGAGCTCGACAACATGGCCTCAAATACACTGCCCTACCAGGTCAGGGACCCGGAGAAGCTCAAGGCCGTTGCTAAGAGGCTCGGCATAGAAACCGAGGGGAAGAGCATCCGCGAGCTCGCCAAGGAGGTTGCTGAAGTTGCCCTCAACGACTTTGGAAAGCAGGACGAGGAGCCCCTGGCCTTCCTCAAGGCCTACCTCAACCCGAAGACCTACGAGATATTTGAAAAGGCTGCCGAAAAGGCCGGCATGCCCTGGTTTGAGAACGGAATACTCCCGAGGAGCATAGACAGGGAGATAGTCGAGAGCCTCCACAGAACCCACATAGGAACCGACCACGACCCGGTGAGCATACTCCTCCACGGCCTCAAGACTGCCCTTGGCGACGCCTGGGGTGGCTCGCTCATAGCCACTGAGCTCCAGGATGTGCTCTTTGGAACTCCAAAGGTCATAAAGGCCGAGGCCAACCTCGGCGTCCTCAAGGAGGACTACGTCAACATAGTCGTTCACGGTCACGAGCCGGTTCTCTCGGAGAAAATCGTCGAGGCGGCCCAGGATCCCGAGCTGATAGAGCTCGCCCAGAAGCTCGGTGCCAAGGGCATAAACGTCGTCGGAATGTGCTGTACTGGCCTTGAAGTTCTCATGAGGCACGGAATACCGATAGCGGGCAACTTCCTCCAGCAGGAGATGGCAATCGTTACGGGCGCCGTCGAGGCCATGGTCGTTGACGTCCAGTGTATAATGCCCGCAACTGTCGACGTTGCCAGGTGCTTCCACACCAAGATAATAGACACCAGCCCGATAGCCACCTTCCCAGGTGCAATTCACATCAAGTTCGACGAGAGGAGGGCGGACGAGATAGCGAAGGAAATCGTCAGGACTGCAGTCGAGAACTTCCCGAACAGGTCGAAGCAGAGGGTGGAGATACCCAAGGAGAAGATGTCCGGCTACGTCGGCTTCAGCGTCGAGGCAATACTCGAGCACTTCGGTGGTACACTCAAGCCCATTGAAGAGGCCATCGTCGAGGGCAAGATAAAGGGTGTAGCCGGATTGGTCGGCTGTAACAACCCGAAGGTGAAGCAGGACCACAACCACATCAAGATAGCGAACGAGCTCATGAAGAGGGACGTGCTCCTCGTGGGAACCGGCTGCTGGGCGACCGCGGCTATGAAGTACGGCATATTCCTGCCCGAGTACGCGGACACCGAGAACGTCGGTCCCGGCCTGAGGGAGTTCGCCAAGGAGTGGGGCATTCCACCGGCTCTCAACATGGGCTCGTGCGTTGACTGTACGAGGATACTTGTCCTGGCAGACCTGGTGGCGAGGGACCTCAACGTGCCGATCTCGGCTTTGCCCGTTGTCGGCTCCGCCCCGGAGGCAATGACCGAGAAGGCTGTCTCGATAGGAACCTACTTCGTCGCCAGCGGAATAACAACGCACCTCGGTGTCGTTCCGCCCGTTCTCGGCGGGCCGAAGGTCGTGAAGATTCTCACCCAGGACCTCTACGACATCGTTGGAGCGGCCTTCATTGTCGAACCCGACCCGTACAAGGCGGCAAAGCTGATGTACGAGCACATCATGAAGAAGAGGAAGGAGCTCGGCATCTGAGCTCCCTCTTTTATCCCTCTTTTGAGGTGAGAGAATGTTCAAGCACATCAGAGAGTTATTGGGTAGGAAAAAGGAGGCTCCAGACTCCTCAACTGAGACTCCAGAAGCATCTGGAAAGGGGGGAACCCTCAAAGCCGAGGCCTGTATCGGCTGTGGACTCTGTGCCCAGGTGTGTCCCCATAACGCGATATTCGTCATGGACAATGATAAAAGGGTCATCTCGTTCCATCCCGAGCTCTGTGGGGAGTGCAACTACGAGTGCAACAGCATATGCCCCACCAACGCGATTGAGGGAAGGCCAGAAAGGCTCGACCTGGAGTTTGAGTACGCCCACTGTCAGGTCTGCGGTAAGAAGCTCGACTACACCGTCAAAACCGCCGAGTTCCTGTATCACAAGCTGGAGCGCTTCTACGACCACCCGGAGATAGTGTTCATGTGCGACAGGTGCAAGCACGACCGCGTCAAGGAGTTCCCGAGCGAGTACCTGAAGTTCTTCGGGGGGGTGCTCAAATGAGGGGCATGAAGTTTTCGTTTCTCTGCAGGAGCAAACCAGAAAGAACAGGTAAAAGGGTCGCGATTATCGGTGCTGGGCCGGCGGGACTTACAGCGGCTGGCTACCTCGTCTGCAAGGGCCATGACGTCGATATCTACGATAAAATGCCGGAACCCGGCGGGTTGATGCTCTTCGTCATCCCCGAGTTTAGAATCCCGGTTGAGAGGGTCCGCCTCGGCGCGAAGGAGCTGGAGGAGGAGTTCGAGGTAACCTACTACCCGAGGACGAAGGTCATGGAAGGGGGGAGGGAAGACGAGGGCGACGAGTTCTACGAGAGAATTGTAAAGCTCAGCGAGCTGAAGGAAAAGTACGACGCCGTGCTGATAGCAACGGGGATATGGAACGTGAGGAGGATTGGGATTCCTGGAGACGACCTCGAGGGTATACTCTCACCTCTCGAGCTCCTCTTCTGGATAAAGGGCCACGAGCTCGGCTACGTGCCCAAGGAGAAGGTTCCCGACTTAGAGGGCAAGAGGGTCGGCATAATCGGGGCGGGACTGACCGCGGTTGACGTTGCCTTCGAGTGCAACCGCCTCGGTGCAGAGGTCGAGATGTTCTACCGCAGGACGATAAGAGAAGCCCCAGCTGGAGCCTACGAGATAAACATCCTCAGGAACAGGGGGGTCAAGTGGTTCGAGCTCGTAACGCCGAAGCGCGTTATAGGCGAGAACGGGCGCGTCAAGGCCATCGAGCTTCTCAGAACTCGCCTCGGCGAGCCCGATGAAACCGGAAGGCGGAGGCCAATCCCGATTCCCGGCTCAGAGTTCCAGGTCGAGCTCGACTACCTCGTCTTCGCAATAGGCATGGCTCCAACACCGCCCGTTAACGGTTCCTACCTGGCGACGGACAGGAGGGGAAGGATAGTCGTCGATTCCAGGCACATGACGAGCGTTGAGGGAATCTTCGCGGCTGGCGATGTCGTCAACGGCCCAACCAAAGTGGGCAGGGCCATAAAGGACGGCCTCTACGCGGCGGTCTCAATTGACAGGTGGCTCAGGGGTGAGCTCTGATGGAGAGGAAGTACCTCTACCTCGACTACCTCACCTGCATCGGCTGTGAGACCTGCGAAACCGTCTGCGCCTTCATACACGACGGGAGCCCTAACATCAGGATTTACGTCACCGAAAACAAGCAGTACGTCCCAATAAACTGCAAGCACTGCGACGATGCGCCCTGCTTGAGGGTGTGCCCCACCCACGCGATATACCGTGACGAGGACGGTGCAGTTAGAATCCACGAGGACAAGTGCATCGGCTGTCTCGCCTGCCTCCAGGTGTGCCCTTACGGCGTTCCCTTCTACAGCCTCAAGGTGAAGGCGATAACCAAGTGCGACATGTGCGCCGAGAGGCGCGAGGAAGGGCTCGAACCGGCCTGCGCCCTCATGTGCCCCGCAGAGGCTATTCAGTACGGTCCGCTCGAGATGGTTCTCGAACTCGTCAAGGAGAGGCGCGCCAAGAACATCCCCGAGCACCAGAGAGAGCTCAGTGACGAGGAGCTGAAGAAGAGCATCGTTTCGGGCTACTCGGTTCTCTGATCCTTTTTTGTTTCGGCGGGTGTCGAAGATGGAAGCCGTTAGCCTTAGAGACGTGATCGGGAAGGCGAGGAGAGTCGTCCTGTGGGGGATAGGGAACGAGAAGAAAGGCGACTATGGCTTCGGTGCCTACCTCGCTGAGGCCCTGATGATAGCGGTCAGGAACCCGAACTTCCTGCCCCTCAACTGCAGGGAGGTTCCCGAGAGCCAGGCAGGGGTCACCGTTCGCTTTGCCCCGGAGCTTTTGATAGTGGCGGTACCCCTTGAGATTGGAGCGGAGCCTGGAAAGCTCGTCGTTGCCGAGCCTCAGGAGGCCCTCAAAGACGTTCCAGAAGAGTTCAGGCCCCAGCTTGAGGTCACGCTCAGGCACGTGAGCGAGCTCCTTCCGAGGACGAGAATAGTCGTTCTCGGCTGTCAGCCCGGAAACGAGAAGGAAGTAACGGAGGCCGTGAAGCGGTGTGTTAGAACCCTTTCAATCGCATTTCACGACATCTTCGACTGACTTTGAGTTCTTAGACATCTTTATCTTTCAGGAGTTCCCCCATGTCCTTTCTCATCTCCACACTTTCACGGTTCTGGACTGCTCGCGTGAATTTAACGAAGAGAAAGCCATGACCTCATTCCTCCCATATTATATCAGGCCGTATTTTTCAAAATCCCTGGTGAGCTCCTCAACGGCCCTTCTGATGTCTTCCTCCGTCCTGGCCCCAGAAACCACAACCTTCCCGCTGTTGAAGATGAGGATTGTCATCCTGGAGTTTCTGACCCTGTAAACCACACCGGGAAAGATTTCGGGCTCGTACTCGACGTTCGGGAGTGTTAGCGCAACTATGTCGAGGTCGAGCGTCCCAAAGCCCAGGTCGCCCGCGGCCACGATGTTCTGAACCTGTATCTCAGGCTCTCCTTTAAATTTCATGCCCATGGATTCAAGCGTCCGTTTTAGCTTCTCGGTGGCTTTCCTAATCGTCTCGACGCTCTTTGCCCCGGTGCAGACGAGCTTCCCTGAGTAGAATATCAAAAACGTCACCCCAAAGGACTCCATCTTGTAAACGGCTCCGGGGAATACGGAAGGGTTGTACTGCACTGAGTCCAGTTTACTTGCCACCTTCTCAACATCTATCTCCCCGTGCAGGTCAATGGAAGCCACAACGTTCTCGACCTTTAGGGACATTTTGCCCACCGCTTTGAAGTTCGCAATGGAACCTTAACTTTAACGGAAGCTCATCTCCAGGTGCTCATCTCTTTCTTTCGACAATCATCAGAGCTAAATGGCATTGATTTTTCGCGTTCATAACAGCTTGGCGTGCCTCACGCACAAAATCGAGACCTTAATCATTTTTCCCGGTGCAGATGATGTTCTTGCCCCTACACCTGTCCACTTCGAGCTGGACGGTTATATGGGTTATTCCAAACTTCCTCAGCCTCTTTTCGGCCTCGTCGATAATCTTCTGCGCCTCGCTCAGGGGCATATCCTCAACATCAAGGTGACACTCGAGGTGAACCTCATCCTCCCCAACGCGCCAGGCGTGGAAGTGGTGGGCGTTTTTAACGCGGGGGATTGATTCGAGCTCTGTCTTTATCGCCCTGAGGTCGAGCTCGGGGGATGCCTCCATGAGCACCTCGATGCTTTCCCTGAGGATTTCGTACGCCTCGCGGAGGATGTAGAGCGCTATGAGAACCGTGATGAGAGGGTCAATCCAGAGGACGTTCCATTTTATTATCGCGATTCCACCCGCGACGACGGCCACCGAGGAGAGGGTATCGCTCAACAGATGCAGGTACGCGGAGCGGACGTTGAGGCCGTGCGCGTGACTGTGCAGGAGGAGAACCGAGAAAAGGTTGGCGAAGAGGCCGATTAAAGCCACAACCAACATAAGCGGGCCGTCTATTGGTTTGGGGTTCTTATAGCGCCTGTAGGCTTCGACGAGGAGGAGCAACGAAACTCCCACGAGAACTGCCGAGTTGACGAACGCCACGAGGATTTCGGCTCTCCTGTAGCCGAAGGTGTACTTTTCGTTGGCCTTCCGCTCGCCGATTTTTACTGCGAAGTAGCTCGCGAGCAGGCTCATGCTGTCGCCCAAGTTGTGGACTGAGTCGCTGAGAAGGGCCAGACTACCCGAGAGAATACCCCCAACTACCTCGGCGAGGGTTATGACGATGTTGAGGGCGAAGGAGAAGAGCAACCTTCCCTTTACTTTATGAGCGTGGTGATGATGGTGGTGGCCCATTTTAATCCCCGTAAGGTGGCTTTGCCCGGCATATAATAAGGCTTTCGAACGCTAAGATTTTGGTGGAAAAGAATCTCACAGCACCCTCCTCTTAAAGAGCACCACCAGCGGAACGAGCCAGACCAGATGCACGACCACAGCGGTCGGAAAGTCGCCGTAATCGTTGAGTGGAATCCCCTCGAACACCTTGTAGAGCCAGTAGGTCGGTAGGAACGCCGTGAACTTGCTCCAGTCGGTTGAGAGGTTCCTCCACTCCACGACCAGCTTTATCAGCGGCGGTAGCATGAGGAGCCAGCCAATGATTTTTGACACCGTCAGCGCCTGCATCCTCGATTCGGCGAAGACTGTGATGAGCAGTCCGTAAATCCAGACCTCAAGCACGAAGAGAGCCATGAGCGCCAGCAGGCCGTTCCGCGAGATTTCAATGTCGAGGATTGTGGGTGCGAGGCCGGTCATCACCACCGTAACCACCGAGGCCCACGTAAGCCTGTAGGCGAGGAAGGCCTCGCTTGAGATGGGAATCACCTGAAGGGCCTGTATGGTCTTGTCCTCCTTCTCGTCGGCCATCATGAAGCCCGGAATCATGCCGAATATCATGGGGATGAACAGCATCACCAGCAGGGTGAGCGTCGGGTAGTAAACCCCGATGCGGTCTTTGAAGTACCGGACTATGAAGAGGAACACCAGAGTCATTGCCACGGAATAGACCAGCATGGGGTCCCTGCGGAGGAGCTTAAGGTCGGTCTTGTAGATGGAAAGGAACTTCCCCACAAAGCTCATCTTAATCCCTCCACCGCATACCTGTAAAAGCGGATTTTAGCGAGCTGATAGGCTATTCCAGACCAGGCGAGCAGGGCTGCCGCTGAATAGGCCAGCGTTTTCCTCGCTATCTCCTCGAAGGGCGCCTTAAAGAAGTATATCGCCGGATAGCTCGGGACTGCATAGAGGACCTTCCAGACGTCACCCGTCAGATAGCCGTGGTAGTGCGCGAAGGGCAGGAGCGAGACCACCAGAACCCCCAGTATCGGGATGAAGTAGTCGTCGAGGTCGCGGTATTTGGCCGAGACCGCTATTCCAAGGAGCGTGTAAACTATGGAGACGAGAAAGGTCCCAACAACCACATACGGAAGCCCGTTGAGGGAGCGGGTGCCTACTGCCATTATGAGCACCGCCCCGATGACTGAGAGCAGGCTCAGGAGGAGTGTTTTGGCCAGGATGTAGCTCCTCCAGTCTATCGGTGTGACCGCCAGAGCGCCTATCGCGCCGTCCTTCTTTTCGGCGAATATCTCCGTGCCAACGAACATGAAGCCAACGAGCCCCGGCTCGAAAAGGAGGAAGATCGGCACCATCGTCGGGAGGTAGCGCTCCGGGAAGGCAAGGAGCATGAGGCCATAAGCTAAGGCCACGAGCAGGTATATGGGATAAACGTAGCTCCTCACCCCGAGAACAATGTTCGTTCTGACGATATTCCTCATACGAGCCTCCTCCCCGTCACCTTTAGGAATATCTCCTCCAGGGTGGGCTCCTCCGTGTTTATTCTCCTAACTTCGTGCTCCCTAATGACCCTAAGGAACTCCTCGTTCTGGCCGATGTTCTCCAGCGGGAACTCCTTCACGGCAACACTGCCGTTGGCGACGTACTCCACCTTAACGAGCCGCTTGCCCATCTTCACCTTCAGCTCGCCGGGGTTGTCCACAAGCCTTATGGAGCCGTCCACGATGAAGGCGACCCTGTCGCAGAGCTCGTCGGCCACGTACATGTTGTGGGTGGTCAGGAAGACCGTCTTTCCGCTTTCACGCATCTCCAGGAGCAGGTCCTTTATCCTCCTCGCGCTCGCCGGGTCGAGGCCTTCGAGCGGCTCGTCGAGGAAGAGAATTTCCGGGTCAGGGAGCAGAGCCCTCGCGAGGTCGAGCTTCTTCTTCATGCCCTTCGAAAAGCCACTAACGAGTTCGTCCGCCTTCTCCTCCAGGCCGACCATCTTGAGCACTTCGGTGGGGTCGAGGTGCTTTTTGTAGAAGCTCGCGAAGAACCCGAGGTTTTCCCTGGCGGTGAGCCTTGAATAAACGGCCGGAAACTCGAAGGAAACGCCGATTTTGTTGTAGTACTCCTTACCCCACTCCCTCAAATCTTTGCCGAGCACCCTAACCTCTCCAGTGTAGTCCTTGATGATCTTCACGAGGATTTTGACGGTCGTAGTCTTTCCAGCCCCGTTCGGTCCGAGAAAGCCATATATCTCGCCCTTCTCTACGGAGAAGCTCAGTCCATCAACACCTCTGACTTCGCCGTAGTACTTCTTAACGTTCGCAACCTCAATCACCGGCATGTTTTCACCAATTTAAAATAGGGCCTCAAAGTAGTTATAGTTAGTCCTGCACATGTGCGGGAGTATATGACCCAATAGCAAATTTGTTAGGGAATAGTGAATTTCCCAAAATTCTAGGATAACAGGAGCCAACCCCCGAAGGAATCCTAAGGAAGGTGCTCCTTCACCGTTGAGGGGCCGAGTTCAGCATCTCGGCGAGATCTCTTAGAGTAACCCTCCCCGGACTGTCGAAGTAGCCGCTCTTGTATGCCAGGAGCAGTGTTTCAAGCTGCTTTCCGATGAGCTTTGCGTCCTTGACGTGGGGGATTTCGAGGAGTCTTTTAGTGATTTCTTCCGGGTTCACCTCTTCCTTGAACTTTATCTCAACGAGCTTCATCACGTCGCTCCCGAGGAAGAAGTAGGTGTCCCCGTAGCCCCACTCGACCAGCTCCATGAACCATTTGAAGGCGTCAAAAAACTCATAGTTGATTCTGTCTATGAGAATCCGGAAAAGGGTTGAAGGACAAGGTTATTAGGTTTTGTACGCCCTTTCCACCGTGCAACTTCTGACATAGAAAAGGGTTTTATTTGAAGGGAACTTCATAGCAGGTGGGGGATGAATATGGAGCGCCTTGAATACAACGCCGAACTCAAATGGGATGGCAACGTTGGGAGTGAGGCGAAGGTTAGGGAGTTCTCCTTCAGGATAGACACGAACACGGACGGCAACAACACCGGGCCGAACCCGACCGAATATCTGCTGGCGGCCATAGGCGGTTGTCTGACAGTGAACTGGGGCAGACTAATCAAGAAGATGCGCCTGAAGGTGGATGGTATGGAGATAACCGTCTCGGGATGGAGGGACAGAAAAGAGCCCCAGCTGAGGGAAATTACATACGAAGTCTGCATCGTGACGGACGAGCCCGAGAAGAAGATACTCCGCGTCAAGGAGCTCGCCGAGAAGTACGGGACGGTCTTCAACACCGTCGGGGCGAAGAAGATAAAGGGAAAGGTTGAAATAATCAGGCCTAAGTGAACCTCCTCTCCAGAACTTTTCTGTGGATTGCCGTGCCCGTGAGAAAGAACGCGAGGCCAAACAGGGCCAGCATCAGAAGGTCGAGCCACACTGGCAAATATCCACTACCGAGGGAGTGCCTCAGGGCGTCAACGTAGTATGTCAGCGGCGAGACGAGGGAAATCCACCTGCCGTAGGCCGGCAGGTTCTCAATTGGAACGAAGATTCCGCTGATGAAGAGGAGCGAGAACTTAACGAGCGACGACAGCATCATGACGTCGGCTGGGACGTCCGTGGGAGGGTAGGAGGACATGAGCACCGTCATCGCAGAGAAGCACCCGATGGCCAGGAGCGTGGACAGTATGAAGAGCCAGATAGCAGGGCGGACTGAGAGGTAGAGCATCGCGGGAACCGCTATCGCGAACGTTATCGCCAGCCCGAAGTAGAGGGAAGCCTGGAAGTCGCCGAGGAGCACCGTCGTCAGTGAAACTGGAGCGGTTATGAGCCTCTCGAAGGTTCTTCCCCTGCACTCCCACGGGATTATCGTGGGGCCGACGGCCGTTGACGTGAAGAAGGCCGTCATGGCAGTTAGACCAACGAGGAGATGGTCGCCAGAGAGGTTACGCCCTATCATGAAAGCTAAGAATAGGAAGAAGGGGAAGAGGAGGCCCATTATTACAACCGGTCCCTTGAGGTAGAAGATGCGCATGTCCTTCTTCGCTATGGCGAAGGAACGTTTGAGCGTTTCAATCATTTCCCTCACCCACCAGCTTGATGAAGACGTCCTCCAGTGAGGGCGACAGCGTTTTGAGGCTCACTATCCGCAGGTTATTTCTCTCGGCGTAGTGGACGAGCTCCTTAACCGTTGCATCTGGGTCGTTCGTGAAAACCCTCGCCTTGTCCCCCATCAGCTCGACCCTCGTTGCCGAGGCTATCTCCGAGGGGTCGAGTTTCATGGGCTCGAAGCTGACCTCGACCGAGACACTTCCTTTGACCAGCTGCTTGAGCTTCTCGGGCGTGTCAATCGCTATGAGTCGCCCTTTCCTTATGATTCCAATCCTCTCGCACAGCTCGTTTGCGTCAACCATGTTGTGGGTCGTCATGAATATCGTCTTCCCCTTCCTCTTCTCCTCGCGGATGACGTCCTTTATCAGGCGTGCGCTCAGGACGTCGAGCCCGCTCGTCGGTTCGTCGAGGATTAAAAGCTCTGGGTCGCTTATCATCGCCATCGCGAGGATAAGGCGCTGTTTCATGCCCTTGGAAAAAGCTTTTACCTTCACGTTCCTCTTCTCGTAGAGGTCGAAGAGCTTGAGAAGCTCAACCGAGCGCCTCTCTATCTCCCTCCTTCCCATCCCGTAGAGCTCGCCCATGAGCCTGAGGTTCTGCATCGCCGTTAAATCCACGTAGGGGTTGGCCATCTCTGGGACTATTCCCGTCCTCTCCCTCGCCCTTATCTTTTCCCTCTCGTCAAGCATGTCGTAGCCGAGAACCCTTATCTCTCCTGAATTCGGCCTTAAAATACCGGTAATCGTTCTGACTGTTGTCGTCTTTCCCGCCCCGTTCGGGCCGAGGAAACCGAAGATCTCCCCCTTCCTAACCTCAAAGCTCACGTTATCAACGGCGAGAAAGGAGCCGTAGTACTTGGTGAGTCCGACGACTTCTATGGCCTTCATGTTTTCAGCACCCGGATGAAGTAGGGTTCATGGGTTAAAACCCTTTGGGGAAGCATTCTCTAAGTTCCGGTATTTCTCAGGTTTCATCTTCTCCAGACACGCTCTTTGCCCTCAGTAGGGCGAAGAGCCTTACGAAGAGTATCATGAGTATCATGTCGCTGAAGGGGCCTCCTAAAGCCGTTCCAACGGCCGCGAGGGGACCAAACGTCCCTATTGCCATCGCCGTCGCGAGGGTCATGTTGGAACCGGTTGAATACACGAGCGATATAATGTGCTCCAGAGGAAAGCCAAGCGCTTTTCCGGTGAAGTAAGCTATGGCCGCACGCGTTAGGAAGTATGCGTTCATTATGAGCGCTCCGACGACTATAACCTCCGGCTTCTCGGCTATAATCTTCCCGTTTATGCCGAAGACCACGGTTATCATCCAGTACATGCCGAGGAGCGAGAGGCCCACGAGGGGCTCCTTGAGCTTCATGAGGGCATCCTTTCCCTTCCACCTCAGAACTGCGTACTTCGTTAGCTGGCCCGCCACGAGGGGCACTATGATGTAGAGGACGAGCGACTTGAGGAGCAGCCACGTGGGGACTTTTATGAGTGTGTGGAGGAGCAGCTTAGCGTAGACGGGCATGACGAAGAGCGAGAGGACGAACGTCCACACGACGCCGACGAGCGTCAGCTGGAACTTTCCGCCCGCGAGGTTAGTGAATGCTGGAGCCGAGCTCGGGAGCGGAGCGAGGCTTATCAGCACGATCCCAGCGAGCAGCCTCGGGTCGGTGTTCGGCATTACCGCGAGCCAGAACTTGATGAGAAGCCACGTTAAAGCCGGAAAGATGATGACGTAGAAGGCCGTCACAGCTATGAGATACTTCGTCTTTATCTCGGTTCTCGTCGCAAATGCCTTTTTTATGTCCATGAAGACCATCGGCTGGAAGAGCATCATGAAGAGTGCAATCGGCAGCGTCCATTTGAGGGACAGGAAGACATCCCTGTGATGAACGCCGGCGTAGCTCGATAGGATAATGAGCGTGAAGACGATGTAAATCATCTTATCCTTCAGGAACTTCACAATTTTCATCTCAACCACCTCCCATTGGAAAAATAAAGGCTCAGGCGAGCCATAGGAGGCCCACCACCCTTCCGTCCTTCACGAGCTGGACTTTCGTCCCCCACTTCCCGTGCCAGTAGGCGCCGACTTCGAGTTCTCTCGGCTCGACGTCCTCCCAGAGCTCCCCGACTATCTCCCCGTCAACGAGGAGGGGGACGTGGAAGGTTCCGCAGCGGCAGTGCCACGCGGGCCCCTTCGTGGCCTTCTCGAGCAGTGCCTTCGCCTTTGCCTTAATTTCCTCGTAGCTCGGCTCGTTTCCCATCACGTAGCCAAACCTTCCAACCTTCCATTTCCATCCGGGAACACCGAACGGCATCTCAACCACCTCCTTCTTTTTGCTCAAACAACGAAAGGGTCACGGGGCGGGGGAGGGCCTTCTCGCCATGCGCCTTCCCATTCCGTACAGGAAGGCCAGGAAGCCGCCCACCACGGCCTCCACGCTGAGCACGTGGAGCGTCTCGGGCACGTTCGCCTCGAATATCTTCATCACAATCTCAACGAGGGCCAGCGAGAGTATTGCTAGCATCGTGTAGCGGACGTAGAGTGGCTTTATCCTGTGCATCAGGAGCGAGCCCGTTATCCCGCCGAGGAAGCCAGCAGTCCCCACCGCCGCGAGGGTTTCAATCGCTATGGGTATCTTCGGTAGTAAGAGGACGTACGTCAGCAGGGTAACGCCCGAAACTCCGAGCGCAGTTGCCGCCGTGTTCGCCGAGACCTTCTTCGGGTTTCTGAAGAGGTATGAGAAGGCTATGAGCGCTATTGGGGCCGCGTCCATGCCTATGAGTCCCGCGGTGAAGCCCTCGACGGCCCCGAGCGCGTAGATCTTCCAGCCGTCGTCGCCTTCCGCCATCCCGCTGGAGAGCATGCGGTAGAGGGCAAAAAGCAGGAACAAAGCAAAGACCACCAGCACGAGGACCCTTGGAATGTGGACGTTCACGTACGCCCCCAGAGGCACGAAGAGCGCCGCGGGAACGAGAACCCTTGCAACCTTCCTCCACTCTATGAGGCCCTTCTTCCAGTTCATGGCGGTTGCCACCGTCAGCTCCGCCGTGTTCTGGGTCAGCCCGAGCAGCATGGCCGCGTGAACGCCCAGCCCCATGGCTATGTAGTTGGGTATGAGCACTCCCGCCGCTCCCATTCCAGCTATCGCGAACACGCTCGCGAGGATGTAGGTGAGTATCACCATCCCAAACATCCTCCATCACCTCCGTCTTCTCTGTTTTGTAATATCACAAAAGTCTTTATAAAGTTTTCTATAACATTCGAGCTAAACTCGCCTGAAAGCGGTAATTTTATAAAGATAAAGAGGTAATAATCAACGGTGGTGAAGGTGCCGAAGTGGATGATGGGTGACATGGCAGTTTTGAAGAACCTCATGATGACCCTCAAGCCCTTGATGGCCGAACCTAGGCGGAGCATCATAAGAATCCTGAGCGATGGCATAAAGGGGACAAACGAGATATACCAGGCCCTTCAGGAGAGGGGCCTCAACATGCCCCGCTCAACGCTCTACTACCACCTCTCTGCCCTCGAGGACATGGGGATAATCGAGATGGCGGGTTACAGAGAGGTTGGTGGCGGAGCGCCCGAGAAGCTCTGGAAGCTTAAGGTCAGGAAGGTCGGCATAGATCTCGTCACGGGGGAGATATTCAGGGAGTGAGTTACCTGCCTTGAAGCGGAGTTTCGTTGTTTTGTGCCTATGCACAAAGCTTATATGAGAAAAAAATTTCAATTAAGCGGGGGATGTGGCATGAGGATAGCGGTTCCGGCTGTGGATGACAGAGGCTTAGAAAGCGAAGTTAGCGGGCACTTCGGCAGGGCAAGGTATTTTGTTTTCGTGGACGTTGAAGACGGCGAAATAAAGGATTTCGAGGTCGTTGAGGTTCCCTTCGAGGAGCACGGGCCCGGCGACCTTCCGAGGTTCGTCAAGGAGCACGGCGGGGAGGTCGTCATCGCCTACGGAATGGGTCAGAGAGCTATCTCATTCTTCAACGAGCTCGGCATAGAGGTCGTTACTGGTGCCTATGGAAAAATAAGGGACGTTGTCGAGGCGTTCATCCATCAGGTTCTTGAGGTTGATCCCCACTGGAAGGAGAAGATAGAGCGCGAAAAGGAAAGGGAAGGGCACCGCCACTGAGTTTGGGAGGCGTTCAGGAAAGTTTTTAAATTTTTTTCATATGAGTTTCCCCCGGTGAAGCAGATGAAGGTGAGCGTAAAGGACTTCGCACCGAGCTGGTTCGCGAGCGTTATGGGAACGGGAGCTCTCGCTTTGGCCAGCAAAGCTTATTCATCGAGGATTCCGGCCTTAGGTGGACTGGCGGAGTTTCTCGTCTACTTCAACACGCTCCTGTTCTTCATCCTCCTAATCCCATGGCTCCTCAGGTGGGTGAAGTACACGGAAAACGCCCTGGAAGACCTCAAGCATCCAATGGTGAGCCACTTCTACGGGACGATAGCCGTGGCCATGCTCGTACTCTCGGCGGATTACCTCTTCATACTCAAGAAGACTGCAATAGCGAAGGCGTTCTGGATTCCGGGAGCAGTTCTAACGATATTCTTTGCCCTGCTCATCCCCTACCTGATGTTCGTTGAGAAGGAGATAGACCTAAAGTCCGTTACCCCGGCCTGGTTCATTCCCCCGGTCGGCTTAATCGTGATTCCCATGAGCGGCGCGGCTTTGATATCGAGCTTCTCGGGAACGTTTAGGGAGGTTGCCTACGCGGTCAACTACTTCGCCTGGGGTGCGGGCTTCTTCCTCTACCTCGGCCTCTTCGCGATAGTCTTCTTCCGCTTCATAAGGCACGAGCCGATGCCCTGCGGTATGGCCCCAGCGGTGTGGATAAACCTCGGTCCCATTGGAGCTGGAACCTCAACGCTCTACGCGCTCGTTAAGGCCAGCGACTTCCTTACTGTCAAAGAACCGTTCTTCGCCTTTGGCTTAATCCTCTGGGGCTTCGGCGTCTGGTGGCTGGCGATGGCCATCATAATGACCCTATACTACATCAGGAACCTTCGCTTGCCCTACAGCCTCGCCTGGTGGGCCTTCATCTTCCCGCTCGGGGCCTACGTGGGGGCAACGCACAACGTTGGCACGGCCTTTGGCATAGGGGTAATAGACGGCTTCGGCTTCGCCCTCTACTGGCTTCTCCTCACCATATGGCTGGTAACGGGTTTGAAAACAGCAAAGCACGTGCTCCTCGAATGATTTTCTTTTTACCATTCTCCGAGGAGGCCCTTTATTATAAGCTCCGCCGCCTCGTCCTCGGTCAGGCCCTTGGCCATGAGCTGGATGAGCTGGGCCTCGTTTATCCTGCCTATCGAGGCCTCGTGAGTAAGCTCGGCCTTCTCGTTCTTCACCCTCAGCAGGGGAACTGTCTGGACGTCGGCGTCGCCCTTAACTATTTCGTGGCACTCGACGTGCCCCTTCGCGTAGTCACCGAAGCCATAGGCCTCGTTTATGACGTTTACCTTCGCCCTGTCGAAGGCTATTGCCGTGCTCCTCAGGTTCGCCCTCGAGTGGGCTCCCTCCAGGTAGGCGACTTCCTTCATCTCAACACAATCATCTTTAACGGCCTTGACCTTCGTCTCAAGCTCGAGAACAGCCCTCTCACCGAGCCTCGCGACCATCTCAAGCTTCAGCTCCTTTGCTCTATGTTTCGTCAGGGTGAACTTCCCCGTGTAGCGGGCGTTTTTGCCGACCTCGACCTCTGTTTTACCAACCATCCTCACGCCCTCGCCGTGGACGTGCTCGTCGTCGTAGAGCACGCTCGAACCTTCCCCGATTTTTATCCTCGTTATTGCCTCGTGGGTAAAGTCCTTGGCGTAGGGAAAGATGCAGTGGGAGGTGAACCTGACCTTCGAGTTTTTGCCAACGTTTATGTCAAAGATAACCCTCTGGTAGCCCTCGCTTTTCAAATAGCCCGTGCAGAGGTGTATTGGGAATGGAAGCTCAACACCCTCGGCTATTTTAACTTCAGCCCTAACGCCGTTCTCAATCTCCTCGCCCCTTATCTCAACCCCCGGAACGTTGTTGAGGCCGATGATTTTGTCCCCGCTGATGATTATCGCCGCTATCCTGTCCCCGAAGAGGGATGTATCGAGGCCCTCCCGCTGGTAGGCCTCAACCAGCGCCTCGTATTCCCTGGTGAGATCAACCTTTATCGCCATACTCAGCCCTCCGCAAAGGAGCATCTCCTGCAGGTTTTCCGATAGTAGTCGACAACCTCCTGCGAGAAACCCTTTCTGACGATCCTCCCGCCACAGACGAAATAGGCGAAGTCCGTCTTGAGCGCAATCCCCTCGTGGTGGGTGATTAGGATTACCGTGGTTCCGCACTTCCGGAAGCGATCGAGGATTACCTCTATCAGCTTCCCCGCCGTTATGTCGAGGCCAGAGTCGGGTTCGTCGAGGATGGCATACCTCGGTTTCAGTAGGAGGAGCGACGCAAGCTCCACCCTCTTCCTCTCACCGCCGCTCAGACTTTTGTCCACAAAACGATGGGCGTAGAGTTCGTAGGGAAGGCCAACGAGCTCAAGGACTTCCCTTATCTCGTCCTCACCAATTTTGAGCTTCCCGCCAAGGGTGAGGTAGTTCCTCACGGTTATTCCATCGTATCGGGCAGGCTCCTGCCAGGCCATGCTTATCCCCCGCTTTGCCCTCTCAGTAACGTTCAGCCCGGTTACGTCCTCGCCATCGAGGAGAACCTGGCCCGAGGTTGGTCTAAGCTCCCCCATCAGAATACGGGCTATCGTCGATTTCCCCGCGCCGTTGGGCCCGAGTATCGAGTAGCTCATTCCCTCCCTGAAGGTCATGTTTATCGAGTGGAGTATCCTCCTGCCGTTTTGAGAGTATTCAACGTTCCTCAGGCAGAGCATTTTTCATCGCCGAGATTTCATTTGAAGAGAACTTAAAATTTTCTGGCCAAGTTCGTCCAGAACCGTTGGTTAAGAACAAAAACATATGAAAATTATTTTAAACCAATTTGGACAACTCTCTATGGAGGTGATAAAATGTCCGGAGGAGAAGCTCCCGTCATAGGAAAGGATGCCCTTGGAAGGCCCGTCAAAGACCTGAGCGTCATCCCTTGGTGGGGCGTTGACAGGAAGGATATAGAGTGGTACCCGAGGATAAACTACGACAGATGCGCGGGGTGTGGAATCTGCTTCATAACCTGCGGAAGGCGCGTCTTCGACTGGGATAGGGAGAAAGGGAAGCCCGTTGTTGCGAGGCCCTACAACTGCATGGTCGGCTGTTCAACGTGTGCAACGCTCTGCCCCTGCGACGCGATAGAGTTCCCGCCGAAGGAGTACATCAAGAGGCTGGTCATTGAGAACAATATAATAAGCAAGGCCTTCGAGATAACGAGGCCCCTGAGAAAGAAGAAGGAAGAAAAGGTGGAGGGAACCGAGAGCGAGTTTAACCCATAGCCACGAGGAGCGTTTTCAGGGCTATGAGGTACATTATGACCCCTATCACCTTTTTTACCTGCTCCGAGCTCATCTTGAAGTGCATGAGGTGCGTTCCCAGCCAGCCTCCAGCTATGGCGGGAATCGAAACCCAGAGGAGCAGTTCCCAGTCCAGCGTTCCCATCCCCCAGTAGGTTAGGAACCCGCTCAGCGATGAGAAGAACACGACCAGCGCGGTCGTTGCGGCGACTTTTTTCGGCTCGTATCCGAGCATTATGAGAGCGGGGCTGATTATCCCGCCCCCACCGACGCCGAGGAGGCCGCCGAGGAAGCCCGCTATTCCACCGATGACAGAGCCCTCGACGATGTGGTTTCCACCGCTTCCCCTTCTTCTGGGCCTGAAGAAAATCATCATCGTGCCCGAATAGATGAGAAACGCGACAAAAACCCAGAGGACGTAGACCTTGGGAATGAACTTGCCCGCGTAGGCTCCAACAGGGGCCATCGCCGTTGCGACGATTAAAATCGGGAGCCCAAAGCGATGGTCGAGCTTCCCGTGCTTTATGTTCTTGAGAGTTGCCGAAAGCATCGAGAGCGTGTTTATGAAGAGACCAGTGGGCTTGGCCGTCATGAGAGGTATTCCAAGCCAGCCCATAACCGGGACTATCGCTATCGCTGAACCCACCCCACCGATTGAAAAGACGATGCTCAGGATGAAGGCTATGAGTGCCAGCTCTGGGTAGTTCATTAGACTCACCTCATTTTCTTTTGCCACCCAAATGAAAGAAAAGCGGTTTATAAGCTTTTGTGTCCGGTGAATCTAACACATCAAATATTTTGGGACCAAAAATTTTTAAGCTATCCTAATTCTGGATTGAAAAAAAGTAAGGGATGGATGATCATATGGAGAGAGCTAGGAACTTCAATCCAGCGTGGTTCGCGAGCGTCATGGGAACCGGTGCGGTGGCAATTGCCTCCTACAAGTACTCCTCATACTGGAGCCCCCTGAAGGAAGTGGGAATCGCCCTGACGTACCTGAACGTCGTCCTCTACGTAGCTCTACTCATCCCGTGGATTCTGAGGTGGATTCTATACAGGAAGGACGCCTTGGAAGACCTCAGGCACCCATCAAAGGGGCACTTCTACGGAACGAGTGGAGCGGCCACGATTGTTTTAGCGGCCCAGTTCTTGGCGGTACTGCACAACCAGACTGTGGCGTGGTACCTCTGGCTCTGGGGGCTTGTCCTGACGTTCATCTTCGCGTTCTGGATGTCCTACGAGGTTTTCATAGCGGGTGAAGTTGACCTCAGGCACCTCTCACCCGCCTGGTATATCCCGCCCGTTGCCCTCGTTATACTCCCCTTCGGGGCGGCCTTCATGAGAACGACAAAGGGCTACACTCAGGAATTCGTCACAATCGTTAACTACCTCGGCTGGGGCGCGGGTTTCTTCCTGTACCTCGTCCTCTATGCCGTCGTGACGCTCCGCTTCATAAGGCACGAGCTGATGCCACCGCAGATGGCCCCGCTCATATGGATGAACCTCGGACCCATCGGAGCCAGCATCACTGCCCTCTTCGCCCTCGTGAACAACTCGAGCATAGCGACCTCGAAGGACCCGCTCTTCATCTTCGCCTTCTTCCTGTGGGGGCTCGGCTTCTGGTGGCTGGTTATGGCGGTGGCCTTAACTCTCCACTACATCAGAAACATGAGCCTGCCCTACAGCCTCGCCTGGTGGGCCTTCATCTTCCCGCTTGGAGCCTTCACAAACGCAACAATGGACCTGGGAAGCGTCTTCGAGCTTGAGCTGATGAGGCTCTTCGGCTACTGCCTGCTATGGTTACTGCTCGCCCTCTGGTCGGTTACCTTCACAAAAACTTTAAAGATGGGCCTCACGAGCTCGTGAGGCACTCGCTTTCCTCCTCTTCCAGACGGATTATGCGTTCAAGGACGCACTCAAGCTTTTTCAGGTCGTTGAGAATCGCCTCCAGCCTGCCTCTCATCTCGTCGTCGCTCTTTTCAATCATGGCCTCAACTATTTTCTCCAGCGGGCGAACCTCGCGTTCAAGTGTCTCCCTCGGCTGGCGGAGGAACTTCTCCAGAAAGGCGGGAACCGCAGTGAAGTACTTCGTCCTGCCTTCCCTCCTGCAGGTTACGAGGTATTCCCTGACGAGACGGCTTAGGGCGACGGATATCGAGGAGCGGCTCAAACCCGTTTCTTTCGCGAGCTCGGCTATCGTCATCGGTCTGTTAGAGAGCAGTAGGATTGCATACACCTTTCCATCGGTCGCCGTGTAACCCCAGCGAACCATGATTCGCTCGACGATCTCTATGAACTTCCTGCGCTCCGTTCTGGCCCTCATCCACATCCCCCTCTAAAAATCGAAAAAGAACTTATAAATGTAAAGGCACGAAAGCAGAAAACTAAAAGGAACCGGGATTCATTCCTTGGCGGTTGCTATTATGATTCCGCCTATCAGGGCGACAATTGCGCCTATCAACCAGAAGCCACCGTCGAAGGGCATCGTTATCAGCGCTAAAATCACTACGCTCCATCCCACAAGGCTCTTGTTGCTCTTGTAGTAATACGCCAGGCCCATCATCATCAGGCTGAGGATTATTTCTACCCAGCCGACAGTTGATGCGCTACCGTAGTGCCAGCCGTAGAAGTTCCCCGTGCTCAGGACAGCTATTCCGTCTATCAGTATCAGAAGGGCACCCAGCAGGGCGGTCCACATACCGGTTTTCGCAGAGGCCATGGCTTTCACCTCCCAAAGTTCTTTCAATTAACTGTTGTCTACCCGATTATTTAAATTTTTTGGTTATGTCTAACATATCAGAAAAAATCGACATAAGCTATAACTCTTTTATGTCGAAACCTTTAAACGCAATGGTGAGTACCACATATTGGGGGTGAGATACATGAAGGCTCCAAAAACGATAAAAGAACCCTTCCCAAACGCTATGAATCCCTCGGTGGATGTGGAGGAGGCTGAATCCGAAGAAGGTGGAAGTCAGGTGACCACCGCGCTGAGGGCCTTCAAGCTCATCCTTGGAAATCCCCTGGCTAGGGCACTCATAAGGCCGAGCCTCAAAAAGTACAAAATCAACGGGCGCGAGCTTCCAGCTTTATACTGGGCGCTCAGCATCTACGCGGGCGAGAGCATAAACGCGCCGATGATGGTTCGCTTCCAGGCGGACACGATAAAGCTCCTGCTCAAGCTCGGCATAAAGCTCGCCCACGGCGACGAGGAGGCCGCCAAGGAAGCCCTTCTGCGTGACCCGCACATAAGGCGTGGAATCTGGGTCGTCCTTGAGGGCATAGCGAAGTACGGAGTAACCGTTCCCCAGCGCCTTGCCGGGCCCTTCCTGATAGTGTGGAACTTCACCAACATGTGCAACTTCAGGTGCAAGCACTGCTACCAGAGAGCAGACAGGCCACTTCCAAGTGAGCTCAGCCTTGAAGAGAAACTGAATCTAGTTGACCAGCTCGACAAAGCCGGTGTCGCGGCGGTTGCGATAAGCGGCGGTGAGCCGACGATACACCCGCACTTCCTCAGAATCGTCAGGGAGCTGTCGAGCAGGGGGATACACACCTCGGTCGCCACGAACGGCTGGACTTTCGCCAGGAAGGAGGAGCTTGAGAAGGCAGTTAAGGCGGGAATAAAGTATGTTGAGGTCAGCGTTGATTCCGCAAAGCCCGAGAAGCATGACGAGTTCCGCGGGATTCCAGGGGCGTGGGAGCACGCGGTAAAAGCCTTAGAAAACGCGGTCGAACTGGGGCTCAGCCACGGGATGGCCACGATAATGGACAAGGAAACCTATCAGGAGATAGACGACATACTCGACCTGGCGGAGAGCATAGGCGTCAAGCGTGTCATATTCTTCAACCTCGTGCCGACGGGAAGGGCAGAGGACATGATTAAGGTGGACCTCTCGCCGGAGGAGCGCGAGGAGTTCATGAAGGAAGTCTACCGCCAGATGAAGAAGAGGAAGCTTGAGATACTCACAACGGCGCCGCAGTACGCGCGCGTTACCCTGCTCATGAGTCAGGGAAAGAGCGTCACGCCGGCGCACTTCTACATAGGCGAGAACAACGCCGTGAAAACTCTCGCAGAGTTCATAGGGGGGTGTGGAGCCGGAAGAATTTACGCGGGGATAGAGCCCGACGGAAGCGTTGTGCCGTGTGTCTTTCTCCCACTGCCAGTCGGGAACGTCAGGCACAGGCCGTTCAAAGAGATATGGGAGAACAGCAGGATATTCAACATCCTCCGCGACAGGGACAGCTGGGAGGGCCAGTGCGGAAAGTGCCCCTACAAGTACATCTGCGGCGGCTGTCGCGCGAGGGCCTACCACTACACGCTCGACTTGAAGGGCGATGACCCAGGATGCATCATAAACAAGCGTCTCTGGGAGGAAATAGTCAAACACGGCAAGCCGAAGGGGCTCACAGAGGTCAACTGGGTCGATGAGACGGTAGTTCTCCGCGGGCCGAGCCTCTACGTGCCGAGCTACTACAGGGCGGTTGAGCACATCGCCGAAAAATTGATTGAAATCGGAGAAAAGCAGGAAGTTCACGCCTGATTTCTTTTCCTGAAGTACTTTCTTCCCTTTACCTCGACCATCCTGTAGACCTCACCCTCACCCAACTCAAAAGGTGGCCGGTTGAGCTCGTACGTTTCGTAGCTCTCCATGTCCATCATCTGAACCTCGTCACGCCCTATGCTCGTCACCATCGCCTCGCTTTCCTCGTGCTCAACAGTGTCCACCTGCTCCCTTTTCGCGGTTTTCCAGTCGAGGTGCTCGCTCTCCCAGTTCTCGAGGTTCTTGAGCGTCAGGCCCTTGCCGTCAACGCGCTCAACCTCGTAGACGTTGCCCCTTCTATCGGCCACGATGTCGCCCTTCCTGAACTTTGGCAACCTAACGCTCACGCTCGTCCTGTAAACTTCCCTGCTCGTCTGCCTGTCGAGACCAACGAGCTCGTAAGCCTCGCTTATCGTCCCGCCAAAGCGCTCGCGGATTGCCTGCGCTATCTTTCTCGCGGAGCTCGTGGAGCCCATGTAGAAGTCGAGGCCTTCCTCCTTCTCTATTGTGTCCTGTATGAAGCCCATCCTGTCCTTTCGCATTATTTCGTCAACCTTCTCCTCGACGAGCTTCCCGATGGCCTTCCGCTCCTCTTCACTCAGGGGCCTCCCCTCGGCGCGAACCTGAAGGATGGCCTCGAAGTAGCCGCCGAGGAACTTCTGACAGCGGGGACAGACGGTCTGGCGGACGTAGACGGTGACCTTTTTCCTCTCGTCGTGGAGCTCCCTCTGTAGCTCGTGGGTCTTGGCCTTAACGCGAACCTCATAGACGATTATCGCAGGAAAGTGCTCAATGTGAAAATCCAGGGGCTCGAAGGAAACCACTGCCCTGCCGACGGACAAATCCTCTATCTCCTCCATATCCTCAGGTGAGACGACCTCGTATTCCCTGATTTTCTCGCTGAAGGAATCCTCAAGCTCCTCAAGGAGGGCATTTTCGGCGACCTCAAAGATGAGCTCCTCAAGCTCGTAGCTCCTCGGGTCAACCCAAACCCCTCTCTTCTTGTAGCTCCCGCAGTTCTGGCAGAGCTCCGTGTTTATCTCGTCGCCTATGAGCAGGACTGGATTCTCCTTGCGGTAGCAGACCTGACAGAGCCCCTCGATGAGCGGACCTCCTTCCTCCTCGCTTATTCCACACCGATAACAAAATCTCTCGCCCATTCCTCTCACCAGTTTCGAGTTGGGATGAGGGTTTAAAAAGTCTCAGAAGAGGAGCTTCGCCATCTGGGCGTGGGGAACGCCTTCAATCCTGAGAACCCTTTCGGGGTTAACGTAGCCGAGTTCGATGGCCTTGGTGACACAGCGCTCCCCTGTTAAGTTCGCTATCGTGGCCTCCTTGAGGAGCTCCCCGAGCTTTGCCTCCTCAACAAGTTCGCCCTTGTAAAAGCGCTCCTTGACCTCGAGCTTTAGCTCGCCCTCCCGGAATGTCTTTCCAAGCAGTTCTTCGTCACAGGCCGCAAGGAGTACCTCCCCCTGGACACGGTAGATCCTGACGTATATCATTCCCATCCCCCGCTGTGGTGTGAGGTGCATCTTATAAACCTGCTCCAACCAAAAAACTTAAAGGCAGTTTTTCTAACATTAAGTTAGTAAGTGAGTTGGGGGTGAGATTATGGAATCAGAGATGGGAAAGCTCCTTGATATCCTTGGGAACGAAACCAGAAGAAGGATACTCATCCTTCTCACCAAAAGGCCCTATTTCGTCAGTGAGCTGAGCCAGGAGCTTGGAGTTGGTCAGAAGGCGGTACTGGAGCACCTGCGGATCCTCAAGAGCGCGGGTCTGATAGAGGAGAGGACCGAAAAAATACCCCGGGGACGGCCAAGAAAGTATTACACCATAAGGCGAGGCTTCAGGCTTGAGGTAATGCTCACTCCCTACCTCTTTGGGACGGAGCTCTACGAGCCCAAGGAAGTCAGGAAGACCAGCGTTTATTCAGAAGCTCAGAGGCTAATAAAGTCCACGGAGCCAACGGAGGAGAAAGTGAGAGAGCTCGTTGAGTTCCTCGATAGCCTTGAGACGAGACTTAACGAGATGCTGGAAGTCAAAAGGGAACTTGAAGAAGTCAGGCTTATGGTCGAGACCTACATCGAGAACCTCCTTAGGAGGGTTGCTCAGGAGGATGAACGACTCTTTGAGGAAATAATGCACGAGCTGGGTCCAAAACTCCCGAGGAGAATTTCAACGAACCTTAACGACTTTTAGGAAGCGGAAAAAGCTGAAAAATGAAGAAGACACTTGATACCCTGATCAGAGAATTTTGCCCTCTTCCTTCATTCTGACGAGCCTGGTTATATATCCCGCTATCCTGTTTCTTATGGTCTTGCTCGTTACGTTTGTGAGCTCCTGAACCATCCTCTTGTTGTGCTCAAAGTCCCTTGTGAACTTGTCAGGATACCTATCAAAGAGCTCGCGAGCGGTCCTCTTGATGAAAGCCTGCTTTATGTTTCCCATTCTCATCACCTCGGATTAGCTTAAGCCGTAACCCAATCCGGGGAATCTTTTTAAAAGTTTTCCCTGGGGGAGAAAAAGCTACCGTTTTCTCAGCTTCTCGTAAATTCATTCGCCGAGGTGGATTGAGGTTTTCTCTGGCCAGACGATGCTGAGGGAGTAGCACCTCACCAGTGCAAAGCCAAAGTTAATCATTTCGAAATGGCTGAGCTCTTCTGTCAATTGAGAGGACAGAGTTAGACCCCGAACCTGAATCCTAAAAATTTATAAACTCCATTCCTTTCTCGTCATTGGTGAGCGCCGGGGTAGCCTAGCCTGGGAAGGCGCGGGACTCGAGATCCCGTGGGCGTCCGCCCGCCAGGGTTCAAATCCCTGCCCCGGCGCCACTCAACTGCCGAGCCCGTTGGGGATCCCTACCCAAATTTCTACCCTTCTATCGTTTTCAACTATCAAAAAATATCCTTCGGACGTTGGGAAACAGAAAACATAACTCAATTCGGTGTGTTTGAAAGAACCCGTAACTTAGCGCCAAAGTTGGAAAAAGAGATGCGGAATTTTACATCCTCTTAGAGGGGGCTTCTTCCTATACTTCTCTTACATCCCCAATAGAAGCGCGGGACTCGAGATGTTGTAGTCATTCTAAAAACAAACAAAAGAGAAGAGAATTCATGTCGTTATGTGAGCCCCGTCCTTCTCGACTATAACGGTATGCTCGAACTGGGCCACCATTCCACCCCTAACCTCGCGCAGTATCGGGTAGCTGTATATCGCGCCGACCTTGTCCAGCTGTGCCAGTGCCATCTTGAGCTGTCCCTCTGGCATAAAGCCCTGGAGCCAGCGGTAGGCGAAGGGAAGCGTTTTGTACTCGCGCTTGATGTGCATTAGCAGCCTTCTCGCCTGGAGCATTCTGACGGGTCTGTCGCGGACGTACATGAAGATCAGCGCCGGGGGAACCTCTATCACCTGCCCGGCACCGGTCGTCGCGAAGGGCTCTATCGCGAAGACGTCTCCCTCCTGGAGAACGTACGTGTCCGCCTGCCTGTAAACGTTCGGGATGCTCACCCCTGCGTGGAGTTTGTAGCGTTCGATTTTGTGGCCGCTGAGGTTCACTATCGGGTTGAAGCCCCTACCTCTTATCGTCTCCTCGATGGCCTTCGCGACGTCCCTGACCATGACACCGGCTCTGACTGTCGCTATGGCGTTCTCGAGGGCCTCCCTCGCAGCTTCCATCAGCTCGTCTTCCCCCATCCCAACGCGGAACGTCACTGCAGTGTCCGCTATGTAGCCGTCGACGTGGACGCCGAGGTCCAGCTTGAGGTAGTCCCCCTCCTTGAGAACGCTCTCGTCGCCCCGATAGGGGGTGTAGTGTGCCGCAATTTCATTGAGCGAGAGGTTGCAGGGGAAAGCAGGCTTTCCCCCAAGTTCTACTATGCGCTTCTCAACGAACTCCGCTATATCATAGAGCTTAGTCCCTGGTTTGATAAGATCAACGACCTCTTCCTTGACCTTTCTCGCTATTTCACCAGCCTTCAACAACGCTTCTATTGCCTCCATCTTTCAGCACCGCCTGATTTAGGAGGACCTAACCCTTAAACCTTTTGATCTCGAAAACCTTTTATTCCAGCCCTCCCTCTATATCCCGGTGGGCGGATGTTCGAATTCAAGAGGTACGTTAATCTCGGCGAGGATCTGTTCGTCGTCAGAAATTTAATCGGAGCCATCCTGGAGGGTGTTGGAATAGCCTATCTGATTCCCGTTCTCCTTATGTGGTTCTATCCGTCCGAGGTTAGATACGTTTACTACTTTGCCATACCAGGGTTTATGAGCATTCTCCTTGGGGCTTGGCTCTCGAGGCATCAGGAGAGAATCGAGGATGTTAACCTGAGACAGGCCATGATCTCAGCCGCCTTTATCTGGCTCTTCGCGTCCTTTGTTAGCGTTGTTCCCTTCATGGAGATTGCGGGGATGAGCTTCATAGATTCGTATTTTGAGAGCATGAGCGCCTGGACGGGAACGGGCTTAACTATGATGAGTAATCTCGAGAGCTATCCAAGGGTTCTCCTCTTCTGGCGTGCTTGGATGCAGTGGCTCGGTGGCATAGGCATAGTCCTCGTTGCCCTGACGGTCTTGATACGTCCCGGGGTCGCCGCGGCCAGGCTGTACAAGGCGGAGGCGAGGAGTGAGAGAATCCTTCCAAACCTCGCGAACACGGCTAAGGTCATATTCCAGATATACTTTGCCCTAACCCTCGTCGGTGCGTACCTCTACCACATCAACGGCATGAATCTCTTCGACGCGATAACGCACTCCATGACCGGCCTCGGTACCGGTGGAATGAGCGGTCACGACGCGAGCATTGGTTACTTTCACAGCATGAGCATAGAGGCCATCACGATTTTCCTCATGATCCTTGGTGCCGTTAACTTCACGGTTCACTACAAGGTTTTCAAGGAAAAGCGGCTTGGACCCTTCTTCGACGACATTCAGGTTCGATACATGTTCCTCTTTTTGATACCTGCGATATCCATTATAGCCTACGGTCTTGTACGGTACGGTGATGGTATCGCGGACTCTCTCAGACAGGCAATCTTCCACGCCGTTTCGGCGATAACCTGCACGGGTTTTGGAATATCAGACCTGTCAAAGTATCCAGAGCTTTCCAAGTTCATTATCGCCCTTCTGATGGTCATTGGTGGCGGGGCCGGGAGCACCGCCGGTGGAATCAAGCTCATCCGATTTACCCTCATGTACGAGAGCCTGAAGTGGACGGTTCAGCAGTCCATTCTTCCCAAAGGTGCCGTTATCAGGAGGAAGGTGGGGAGCTACGTCTTTACCGTTGAGGATCTTCAAGAGGTTACCAGCTTCACGATGACTTACCTTGCTTTCCTCCTCCTGGGGACACTTTACGTTATGATCCGGGTGAAGGCTTCGCTCGTGGACGCGTTCTTCGAGGTCGCCTCCGCCCAGGGAAACGTTGGTCTGAGCGTTGGCATAACCTCCCCCTTCCTCCCCCCTGACGTTAAGACGGTTCTCATATTCCTAATGTGGACTGGGAGACTGGAGATCTTCTCAATCCTTGTGTTCCTCGTTAGCGTTGCCGCCATCTTTAGGAGGAGGTGAGGCCTTTAGAATATCAACGAGGCTCACTCCCTTCCCCGTCAGTTCGGCCTTGAGGTCGTTCAGCTTTATCAGAAGTTCAAGCCTTGCGTGCCTGTTCTCTATCTTCTCCGCGTTTTCTATTGCTTCCTCAAGGAAGGCGAGGGCTTTGAGTCTGTTTCGGGGAGCCTCATAGAGGGCCAGACGGTACAGTGCAATCGCCTTATGGAAGGGATCCTCTATAGCGTTGAGGGCTTTTCTGGCCTTTTCATGGTCGCCAGATAGGTAAAAGAACTCCACGAGTTGGCTGAGAAGGAAGTCCAGTCTCTTCCTGTCCTTAACTAAGGAGAAGGCGTAGGCTCCCTTCTCCAGAAGGCCGTTCCGTATGAGCTCTCTGAGTATCTCGACAAGCACGTCTTCACCTGAAGCGTATGCAAGGTTTATGGCAGTTTTCAGAGCTAGATCGCCGTTGAAGTCGTCCCCAGCCCGGTAAAAAGCCATAGCGATGTCCGCCATAAGGATTGCCCTGTACCTCCAGCTCGAGAGCCCGTTGACTATTGGTATCAGCGCTTTCAGGTATCCAACTATATAACCCGGCTCGAGTTCGAGCTTTGAGAGGCTCTTTATTATCATCTTGACTCCAACGTAAACGTTCTCGTCTTTTCGGACTTTTTCGAGCTCGGCTATTGCCTGCTCTATTTCTCCCGCGTCCAGCAGGTCCTCTATCCTTTCGAGTCTGTCCAGATCGGAGCTCTCCTCCGAGAGGCCGAGTAGCTTTTCAAGGGGTTTCATCCTCAGCTCTCCCGAGGAGTAGCTCAAGGTAGGAGCGCCTCTCAAAGCGCGTAACCCCGAGATCAAAGAGGATCTTCTTCAGCTTCTCAACGAGTTCGGGGACCTTCCTTTTATCCTCGGTTAGGGCTTCAACCTCGACGAACTTACCGAGCCCTTCAACCTCGTCGAGGGTCAGCGTAATGCCCTTCTCGACGTAATACTTCTCCCGGATCTTTTCAACGGTCAGAACCTCCGTGAAGCCCAGGGCCTCTAAAATGCGGGCGTGTTCATCGGGATCGTTTATTTGAACCTCTATCTCCTCCCTGGTCTTCGAAACTGAGTCAATCTTGGGTCCCTTGTAGGTTAAAAACGCCTCGAAGTGGCCGTTGAAACGCCTTATTCTGATTCTCAATGCTTCGTCCGTTTTTGAGAAGTCCCTGCAGGGATGCTGGTAATAGGTGTCCTCGTGGTACTCCCTCCTTATTAGTCTAAACTCCTCACGAACTCTCTCAAACACGGAATCGTCCGCGTAGCCCTTCAGCTCAACTTCAATCACGACAACACCCCCAGTTTTCTGAGGTTCCCCTTGAGTTTACCCTCACACCTTGGGCAGTAGAGGGGCCCTTTGACATCTGTGTCGTGGATGGAGTTTGAGAAGTGCATAACGCACCTCGGATTGGGACAGTGCTCCAGACCGAAGACGTGACCCAGCTCGTGCATCGCCTCTTTTATGGCCCTTTCAAGGAGGAGATCATCGTCAGGAGGCAGGCCATAGAACTCGTTTCTCAACCTCCGGGTGGAGATTAGGGCACTCCTGAGGGAGCGGTTGGCGAGCCCGAAGATGAAGTTTAGGCCTTCCTCATAGAGGTCGAGATCGGTGACCCCCAGTATGGCCGTTGCCCCTATTTTTCGCCTCAGGGCGGCGAGTGTGGGAAGGAATACCCTCCCGAGGTACTGGCCCCTGGATGGATGGAGCGCAACGGAGAAGGGTTCCCCGGGAAGATTGCCTGAAAACTTGACCTTGAGGTTAAAGCGTGAGTAGTAATAGCCCACGAAATCGAGGATCCCCTCTATAAGCCATTTCTCAACCGGGCCGATAGAAACGATCGCTATCATCTCCCACCCCAATAGGGAGAAGAAAGAGAGGCCAATAAACCTTTCCCCTCACGGGATGAGGTTCATTGGCCTGAGTTCCTCAAGGAAGTGCTTGGCAAACTCGATGGTCTTGTCGATGTCCCTCAGGTCGGCAGTTTCGACCTGACTGTGCATGTAGCGTATCGGTATGCTGAGGACAGCAGTTGCAACGCCCTCCCTGTTGATCTGCATTATGTTGGCGTCGGTTCCTGTCGGTCTTGGAGATGCCTCCACCTGGAGTGGGATGTTGTACTTCTTTGCAACCTCGTCGGCAAAGGCACGAACCTTGGGGTTGATGTTTGGGCCGACGTCCATGACCGGGCCCCCACCGAGCTTGGGCACAATCTTGCCCTTGTCGCCGACCTGCTTGGCAAAGGTGACGTCCATCGCAATGCCTATCTCGGGATCGATGGCATAGCTGGCAACTCTAGCACCCCTCAAACCGACCTCCTCCTGCACGGAGGCGACGAAGTAGATGTCTGCCTCGTGGTTCTCAACGGCCTTGGCGGCCTCTATCATGGCGTAGAGGCAAACGCGGTCGTCGAGATATGGCGTTGCAATCCTGTTCTCGTTTAGCTGAGTAAAAGCCGGAGCGAACTCGCCAACGGTTCCAACGCGGAAACCCATCTCCTCTGCTTCTTCCTTGCCCTCAGCGCCAACATCCACAACGATGGTGTCCCAGTTCGCCGCTTTCTTTCTGTCCTCGGGTTTCTGAAGGTGGGGGGGTATGTGGCCGACAACCCCAAACCTCTCACCCTTCTCTGTGAAAAACCTTATCCTCTGGGCAACGAGGGTTCTGGGGTCAACGCCACCGACTGGAACGATGTGAAGGTAGCCCTCCTTGTCTATGTGGTTGACCATGACACCTATCTTGTCCATGTGGGCGGCGATCATGATCTTTGGCCCGCTGCCCTTCTTGTGAGCTATAACGTTTCCGAGCTTGTCCACTTTGATCTCGTCGACATAGGGCTTGAGCTCCTCCATAACGACGTCCCTTATTCCGAGGAACTCATAGCCAGAAACGCCGGGGGCCTCAACGATCTTCTTGAGCAGTTCGAGGTTCACCATGGTTTTCGCCTCCTTTAGATCTTCATCTGAATGTGTTCGGGTGGCTTAATAAGGTTTACCTTATGGGGAAAACGAATGAATCAGAAAAGTGGGAGAGATCAGGCTTCCGGTTCGGCCAGAACCTTGATCTTCCGGATCTCGGCGCGCTTAATCGGGTAGATCTTCCTCGCTTCCTTTGCTATTTCGCTAGCTATCTGGCCGTTGACCGACTGGAGAACGAAGTCAGCGAAGTTGAGCTCCTCTGCCTTCTTGTATATGATGTCCTGGATGATCCTCCTTATCGCCCTCTCCTGGCTGGTCTGAATCCTCCTGTAGGCGATGACCATGCCCATGACCCTCAGCTTGTAACCGTCCTTGGTTGTGATGTTGAATATCCCGTCAACGCGCGTCGTCCTCCTCCTGACGAGCGAGCGGATGTATGAGCGCGCCAGAGTGTGCCCCTTGAACTTGGTGTAGGCGTTCTGGCCCTTGACGTCGTAGACCTGGAAGTAGAGCTTGACGTGGCCCTTGGTGAAGTCTCCGGTGAGATCCTTCAGGGTGGTCTCAACAACCCTTCCTATGACCTTTTCGGGTTCGTCAGCTGGTGTGAGGCCGATCTCCTTGCTCCCGAAGAAGTCGGGAGCGTAAACGACGAACCACTCTTTCATCTTCCACTTATCCTTGGCCGCGGTGGCCCTTCTTCTCGGATTAGCTCTTGCCATCTTAACACCTCCACTTCACACCTTTTCGGCGATTTCCTCGGCGATCTTGACCGAAAACACAAGGTCATCGAGAGCCTTGATGAGGGTCTCAATATCCCCCGAGTATTTAATCTTTGTCCTTACGATCCCATCAACCCATCGGGTTTCCACATTTAAACTTTTCTTTAGTTTAGCTGGCATGGACTCGTTATCAACCTGAACAGCCTCGGCAACGGCCTTCGCAGTTTTCTCATCCCCGTACCTCCAGGTGATCTCAGCCTGAGCCTCAATCTTCACTGTCCTTTCCTCCGGCCACTTGCTTTGCCAGAGCCTCGTTGAACAGCTTTATGAACTCGTCTATCCTTTCCTTGGGGAAGCGTATCCCAGCCGCTATCGCGTGACCGCCGCCCTCACCACCGAGCTTCTCGGCAACTTCCCTGAGGGCCTCCCCGAGATGATAGCCCTTGGCCAGAGCCTTCTCTGTCGTTCTGGCAGATCCCTTGACGAGGTTCTCATCCTCCTCGCTGTCCGCTATGACCACCACAGGCTTCTCGGGATCAGCCAGACCGGCGTTTATAGCTATGTTGGCCGCTATGCCCACCAGAGTGTCCCGTATGCTCTTGCCGGCATAGAAAACGTAGGCGTGCTCTCCTTCCTCAGCCATGCTCCAGTTCTGGATTATGAACTTCCTAGCCTCAATCTGTTCCCTCTTGTAATCGTCGAGCATCTTCCGGGCCTTTCTGTAGGCCTCCTCGTCGCCGAGGCATATGGCAACTCCAAGCGTTCCAGCGTTCAACCGACCCGTAGCATTGAGGAGCGTTGCGAACTCCCTCGCCTCGTGCCTCACATCCCCTTCAGGGTAGAGTGGGCTGATTACGACGTCGCCTATCAGCCGGTCTATCATCTCCTTCGGGACGGCGTGCTTTATCATGTGGAGAACGAGTGCATCGTGAAGTCTCTTCTTCTCCTCCTCGCGGAGCTGCCAGTAGTGTTTGTCGGGGTCAAAGCCCCTCGCCCGGAGCCATTCTATGGCCTTTCTCTCGTCCCCGGTGATTTCAGGTATCTCTGGGTTGGTGGCGTATGCTAGCATCTGTCTCAGGGGCCTGCTCTCCCTTCCGAAGAGACGGAGCTCCTTCCTGACCTCGAGTATGCCGAGCTCTTTGCCGTCCTCAATTATATCGAGGTTCATCCCGTGAAAGGTTCCGTCTATCTCCTGCATGTCCCCGACGGCACCGACAATGGCTATGTAGGCCAGCTCCCTGTTGGCCCGGTTCATCTCCCTGGCCACGAAGTATGCGGCTCCTGAACCGCTCAGGTCGCGGACGCTGTTGGCGCCGAACGGTACGGGGTTGACGAGAAGGTGTGAATCAACTGAGAACTTCTCCCTCTCGGGCGGGTGGTGGTCGATAACGACAACCGTTGCAAAATCAAGGTACTTATCTATCAGTTCGATTGAGCCGCTCCCGAGGTCGCTGAATACGTAGACATCTCTCCTCTCCTCGGCGAGCTCTTTGAGGAGTTCCTCACTTACCTGTTTCACGATGCTGAGCTGAAAGCTGCCACCTTCCCTTGCTATCGCCTTGGCCAGGATAGCTCCGGCTGTTATGCCGTCGGCGTCGCGGTGGGAGACAAGCCTTATGGTGTGTCCTAACTCGATGTGCATCTTGATGAGTTCGGCCCCTTCTCTCGCCCGCTCCAAGAAGGCGTTCTTATCCACTGGGCATCACCAAGAAGAAGGAAAGGGATCAGCGGACGAGCAGCTTGGCCTGCTCCGGATCGTAGCGCCACTTGGCGGGCAACTTTCCAGTTCTCCTGTAGTACTTAACGAGTCTCCTGATCTTGCTCTCGGTGAGCTGGAGACCCCTCCTGGAGTGCTTGTCCTTCGGGTGCTGTTCGAGGTGCTTCCTGAGGTTGACTGCCTTTCTGATGAGGGCCATCAGATCCTCCGGTATCTCAGGTGCGAGGCCGTTCTCCTCAAGGATCTTGGTGATCTTCTTCCCTGTTATCAGCTTGACGCTGGGTATTCCATACTGGTCACGGAGAATCGTCCCTATCATGGCCGCGCTGTAACCTTCCTTCCTGAGCTTTACAACCAGAGCCTCAACCTCCTCCGCCGTGTACTCGACCCACGCCGGGGGAGCGCTCCTTGGGGGCTTCTTCGAGCCTGACTTACCTCTCTTTCTCGCGTGCATTCTTGCCATACAACCACCTCCCGGTGACGGCCAGCTCCCGCCAGCCGCCCCTTCGGCTCAGAAAGTGGCCGGAAATTTAAAAACCTTT
This sequence comes from Thermococcus gammatolerans EJ3, assembly GCF_000022365.1. Classification (NCBI taxonomy): domain Archaea; kingdom Methanobacteriati; phylum Methanobacteriota; class Thermococci; order Thermococcales; family Thermococcaceae; genus Thermococcus; species Thermococcus gammatolerans. Next base: position 809,940 of record NC_012804.1, read on the forward strand.
CTCCTCACTCAATCGGCACGCCGTCCTTTGTCCTCGGGGCGAGCCACTTCATAAGCTTCCTCGGGTTCTTCGTGCGGATTATTATCGTTATCGGGCCGAGCGGGCTCTCCTCGTTGAAGTTCACAACTCCCGCGTAGGCCGCCTGCTTGTTCACCTTGACGATTATCTCCTCGCCGAAGTAGCCCTCCTCGAGGAAACTCCTTGCCGTGTCGAGTATCGCCTGCCCTCTGAACAGCTCGTAGAGCCTGCTGAGAGCTTTCCTGCTCCTCGTCTTTCCCGTGAGTATTACGTAATCGCCCCGGTCAAAGGCCTCGAACTCTAAATCGGGCACGAGGTTCAGCATGGCCCTCTTTACCTTCTCGATGTCCTCGGTCGGGTAAACGTACGCCTCAAGCTCGACTTCCTCAAACAGCTCCTCCATGCTCTCACCGGGCTAAGGTCGAAAGAAGGCTTATAAACCCAACCGCCCAGATAATTAGGGTGGCCGAAATATGTTAGAAGGCTTCATCGAGGGACTCGCTAAGTACCTCCTCAACCTCAGCGGGGGAAGCCTGATATGGGTGTCATTCTACGCGGGCCTATTCGTCGCGCTCATGACGTCGCTCGGAGCGATGGTGGCGCTTTTCGCAAAAAAGCTCCCGGCTGAAGGCGTTGACTTCTCGCTCAGCTTCGCGGCCGGGGTTATGATTGTGGCTTCGTTCACCTCGCTCATTCTGCCGGGAATAGAGAGCGCCGGGTTTCCGCCCGTAGCCCTGGGAATAGCCCTCGGCGTCCTGCTGATTTACGCCGTTGACAGGCTTCTGCCCCACGAACACCTCGTCAGGGGCTACGAGGGTCCGAAGGGAATGAAGGAGAAGCTGAGAAAGGTCTGGCTCCTCGTTTTCGCGCTCATAATCCACAACCTGCCCGAGGGGTTGGCGGTTGGGACGTCCCTCGTCTACAACCTGGAGGTCGGCCTCGTTACGGCAATAGCGATAGGCATTCAGGACTTCCCCGAGGGAACCGTCGTCTCGCTCCCGCTCGCTGTCATACAGAAGAAGAGCCTCGGCCCTGTTCTCATCGGCGTCCTGAGCGGTTTGGCCGAGATGGTCATGGTAATCCTCGGCGCGGTCTTCTTCACTTCCTTCGCCTGGACGCTACCTTACGGCCTCGGCCTCGCAGGAGGGGCAATGCTCTACGTCACCGTCAAGGAGATGATTCCGGAGATATACAAGGGGGAGAAGAGCGAGACCCTCGTCACGCTGGGCTTCTTCGCGGGCTTCTACGTCATGCTCCTCCTCGATTCAGCCCTCGGATGATTTTCTCAACGAGGGTCTTTACCTTCTTCTCGTACTCCTCCTTCGAGCCGTCGTTTATCAGCATGTGGTCGGCCATCGCTATAACGCCACCGATTCCAAAGCGGAGCTCCTTCCAGTCCCTCTCCTCGAAGTCCTCCCAAGTTTGAGGGTCGTCGTGCCTTCCTCTTGCCTTTAACCTCTCGAAGCGGAGCCTTGGTGGCGTGTGGACAGCAACGATGATGATTTTTTCCTCAGGAAAGGCCCCCCTAAAGGTTCCCACCTCGTCGAGGGAACGGACGCCGTCTATGACCACGAGCGGGCTCTTCTCCAAAAGAACCCTCACCTTCCCGACCGCGAGCTTGGCAACGGCGTTCTGACCGAGCTCCTGCCTCAACCTTATACTTACCTTGGCGACGTTCTCCTTGGTGAGCTCGAGGCCCCGCTTTACGGTCTCCTCGCGGACGATGTCGCCGAGAGAAACGCTGGGAAAGCCCCTCTTCTCGAATTCCTCCACAATCCTGCTCTTACCTGAACCGGGCATTCCAGTGACTATTACTATCATTGAGCCCACCCCGAGTAGCTCGGGAAGGATTTAAAAAGGTTGAGTCCTGTTAGGGGGGCAAAACTTTTTAAGGTTCAGTATGAAAACCATCATGGTGGGAAAGATGAACGTAAACTGGTTTATCATCGGCCCCATAGTAACGTTTCTGGTAAACATACCGTTCGGCTTCTGGAGAGCCCATGCCAAGAGGACGGGAAACAGGCTGGAGTGGGCTTTGGCTGTTCACCTTCCTGTCCCGCTGGTCGTGGTGCTGAGGCACTTGGCGGGGCTCAGCTGGAACTCCAGCGGGGCGCCGCTGATACTCGTCTTCGTTCTTGCCTACTTCCTCGGGCAGAGAACGGGCGGAAAGCTCTATCAGAGGGCCCACGAGAGCGGTTTGAATCCGGGCAGAAACGTTTTCGTCCTTTGGAGTGGAAGGGGAGAGGGAGAGGCTATCTGAGGAAGTCCTCCAGAGTCCCCTTTCGCTTTGGCTTTTCTTCCGTTACCCTCTTCTCGATTCCAAGGTGGCGGTAGATTCCGTCGAGGATTTTGGCACCTATTCCCTCGACCGCCAAAAGCTCCGCAGGTTTTGCGTTCGCTATCGCCTCAACGCTTCTAAACCCCGCGTTGTAGAGAGCCCTCGCCCTCTTCCTTCCGATGTTCGGCAACCTGACGAGTTCGAGGAGCTCTTCTCTAACCCCGTGCCTCAGGCGAAGGTGCAGGTCGCGGAGGTAGTTCAGGATTTCCTCCTTCGGCTCGAAGAGCTTGTAGAGCTCGATGAGCGAGTACATGAGCCAGTCGGCAAGCTCAAGAAGCCTGTAGAGGTCGCCGGGGTCTATCGAGTAGGTCTCGTAAATCCTCGCCTCGGGAACCTCGTTAATCCAGTCGAGGAGAACCTTGGCAGTCTTCACCTGACCGAGGAAGCCCTGGAAGCGCGAGTCTTCGTAGTAGGGTATGCTCGCGTAGAGCTTGTCCTCGAGCTCATAGGCCAGGTCAAGGTAGTCCTCCATCTCGCGCCTTCTGGCCGTTAAAGTCGCCATGTCGGGGGTTGAGGCTATGAGCTGAAAGATCCCGAAGGGGTTTGGGTTCCGTTCGATTGCAGGAAAGGCGTCTTTGAACTTCTTGGCCGTGAGAGGGTCTATGTAGAGCTGGGAGGTTCTCTTTCCAAAGGGCAACGGAATAAACCTGTCCTCAAGGTCCAGGTCAATGAACTCGTTCTCTATTAGGAAGTAGACCACCTCTTTCGCCTTGTACTCAAGCGAGCTCAAATCCTTCCTCTGGTGGGCATAGAAAGTCCTCTCAAGGAAGCGTACGAGCTCGGGGAAGCTCCTGATTCCAAAGTTGGTGATTAAAGCCAGAACCTGACTTCTGAAGGCCTGCTCGTTGGCGAGCATCGAGAAGAGCTTCTCGGGCTTCCCGCGGATGTAGCGCTCCATTAGCTTGCCGGGCTCGTCTGTTCTCGCCACTATTATGGCCTCGCCGTATTTGTCGTACCTCGGCCTTCCAGCGCGACCCATCATCTGCTGGATTTCCAGAACGGGAATGTCGGTCCAGCCGAAGCCCGCGTAGCGCTTGGTGTCGCGGATTATTACTCTGAATGAAGGTAAATTCACCCCAGCCGAGAGGGTCGGCGTCGCTGTGATTACCTTAATTAGGCCCTCGCGAAAGGCGTCCTCTATCAGGGTTCTCTCAACCCTGCTCAGCCCTGCATGATGGAAGGCAACGCCGCCCCTGAGGGCCCGCTTTAACTTCTCGCTCGTGGGGTTGTCCTCAAGCTGACTGGCGAGACTTTCTAAGGCCCGCTTTTCAGGCTTGGTAAGATGACTTGAGACCAGCTTCGAGAGCGCCAAAGCCTCTTTCTCAGCCGAGCGCCTCGTGTTGACGAAAACTAAGGCACCCTTGCCCCTCTTCACAGCATCGACCACGAGGGAGTACCAGTTCTCGGGATAGCTCTCGACCTTCCCATCCTCCCAGATTAGCGTTCCGAGGTGGAAAACTCCTCGCCTCAGCTGAACGGGTCTCCAATCGCTGACGACGAGGGAAGCGTCGAGCCACTCAGCCAGCTCCTCCGCGTTGCCGACGGTGGCGCTCAAGGCCAATATCTGCGCCCTGCCGAGCATGTGCGTCAGAATCATCTCGAGCGTCGCTCCCCTGTCGTAGGAGCCTATTAGGTGAACCTCGTCGGCAACCACGAGCTTAACGTCGTTAATCCACCTCGCGCCGTGCCTGAGAAGGGAGTCGAACTTCTCGGCGGTGGCGACTATTATGTCGTACCGCCCAAGCCAGTCGTCGGTTGAGTCGTAGTCTCCTGTGGTTGCCGCGACCTTCAGACCCAGCTTCTCCCACTCCTTGAACTCTCGGTATTTCTCCTCCGCCAGGGCCTTGAGGGGGACGAGGTAGACTGCCTTGCCCCCCTCTTGGATGAGCTTGTTCACCATAACTATCTCGCTCACGAGAGTTTTTCCGCTCGCCGTTGGGATTGCCAGAACGAGGTTTCTGCCCTCTAAGGCACCGCTCTTCAATGCTTCCGCCTGCGGTGGGTAGAGTTCCTCTATGCCCCTCTCCTTGAGGACTGCCTTAAGCCTCTCGTCAACGGGAAGTTCATCAACCTTCATCTACCCTCAGCTCCACATCCCTTTGATCGGCGGTTTTATATGTCTATTGTCTTACACTAGGCGGGATGTGCGATGGCCGTAGAGGTACCCTATGTGCTCTTCAGAACGAGATCTGGGGTTTATGGGATAGACGGCTACTTCTACCCTGCCCTTGAGAGGGTTGAGCACAGGGCCGCCCTGCTGAGGAAGATGCCACCGAAACCTGTTCCCCGAGCCTACGGGGACTCCTACGTGACCCCAAGCAACGTGGGGAAAGTCCTCAGGGAGTTGGCCCTTGAGCTGTACGAACTCACCGGCAGAAGTTTTGATGAAAGGGGCCGACACATGAGACGCTGGAATATACTTCGCTTTCTGGGTATTCCTTCCGGCTATATTAAGAACCTGAAGCGGGACGAGGAACTTGCCGGGAGGGTGAGGCGGGCCCTGTTGGCCCTCTCAATAGTGGAACACGTCCTCGGGATAAAGGGCCCTGCCGATCTGGATGACCTTTTCGTTGAGCCCCTCGGATGGTCCGTTTTCAGGCTGGAGATAGTGAAAGGTAGACCCGTGGATCCAGTTTATTCACAGCTTTACGAAGACGACGCGGGTTTTAGAAGGGCCCTCCATGAAGTGTTGAAAAAAGAAGGGGGGTTATGATTTGGCGTAAAGCCAGCAGGCGACGTAGTGATCCTTCTCAACCTCCACCAGAGGAGGCTCCTCTTTCTTGCACCTGTCCATAACCCTGGGACATCTCGGGTGGAAGCGGCAGCCCTTCGGCGGGTTTATTGGGCTCGGAGGTTCTCCCTCTATCTTCATCCGCTTCCTCTTGAGTTCCTGCGCCAGTTCCGGATCGGGAACGGGAATCGCCGACAGGAGCATCTGGGTGTAGGGATGCAGTGGGTTCTCAAAGATCTTCTCCGCTGGACCGACTTCAACGAGCTTTCCGAGGTACATCACGCCCATTCGGTGGCTCATGTACTTGACGACACCGAGGTCGTGACTTATGAATAGGTATGTGAACCCGTACTTCTTCTGGAGATCTTTGAGCATGTTGAGTATGTTCGCCTGAACCGAGACGTCTAGGGCAGAGGTGGGCTCGTCGAGTACAATGAACTCTGGCTTGAGGGCCAAGAGCCTCGCGAGGGCTATTCTCTGCCTCTGTCCTCCGGAGAATTCGTGGGGATAGCGGTAAAGGTGCATCTCGTTGAGACCGACGCTCTCGAGCAGGTCTATAACGAACTCCTCCGGATCGTCAACAGGTATCCCGTGGAAGCGAACGGGTTCCATTATGATTTCAAAAACAGTCTGCCTGGGGTTCAGGGAGGAGTACGGATCCTGAAACATTATCTGGGCCCTCCTCCTGAAGGCCTTCATTTCCTCACCGCTCAGCTTGGTAACGTCCTTTCCGTCAAAGATTATCCTTCCCGACGTTGGTTCTATGAGCCTCAGGATTGTTCTTCCCGTTGTGGTCTTTCCACATCCGCTCTCGCCGACGAGCCCAAAGGTTTCACCTCTGTTTATCTCAAAACTTACTCCATCGACGGCCTTGACGTATCCTATGGTCCGGAAGAGCCCCCTGACGGGGAAGTACTTCTTAAGGTTTTCAACCTTGAGCAGGGGTTCCATCGCCATCACCTCAGTACAGGTGGCAGGCCACGAAGTGGCCCGGTTCGATCTCCTTCAGTTTTGGAACTTCTTTCCTGCAGATCTCGGTCGCGTAGGGACATCTCGGGTGGAAGCGGCAGCCCTTGGGCGGTGTTATCAGGTTTGGCACTGTTCCCGGTATGGCCTCAAGCCTCTCTATCTTCGCCAGCGGGTTTGGAACAGCCCTCAGCAGGCCCTTTGTATACGGGTGGAGGGGATTCTTGAAGATCTGATCCACTGAGCCTATTTCCACGATCTTGCCGGCGTACATGACTGCAACGCGATCTGCCATCTCTGCGACGACTCCCATGTTGTGGGTGATTAAAATCACGGTCGTGTTGTACTCCTTTTTGAGCTTGTTCATGAGGTCGAGGATTTGGGCCTGGACGGTAACGTCAAGGGCAGTCGTGGGTTCATCCGCTATCAGGATCTTTGGATCGTTTGAAACCCCGATTCCAATAACAACGCGCTGTTTCATACCTCCACTGAGCTCGTGCGGATAGTTTTTGACTCTGTTCTCTGGATCGGGGATGAGAACGCGCCTCAGTATGTCCACTGCCCTTCTGAATCCTTCTTTCCAGTCCTTCACGGTCCTGTGGACAACCATTGCCTCCGCTATTTGATAGCCGACGGTGTAGAGGGGATCCAGTGATGCATGTGGATCCTGAAAGATATACGCTATTTCCTTACCCCTTATCTCCCTGATCTCTTCCTCACTGAGCTTGAGCAGGTCAACTGTCGAGCCGTCTTCCCTGTGATAGATAACTTTCCCCCTCACGATCCTTCCTGGACTTTCTATGAGCTGGGTCAATGCCCTTGATGTCACGCTCTTTCCACAGCCTGTTTCACCGACTAGGGCAAAGGTTTCACCCCTGTAAACATCAAATGAGACTCCCTCTATTGCCTTGACTATACCGGCGTAGGTGTAGAAGTGGACCGTGAGATCGCGAACTTCGAGAACGGGTTCAGGCATTCTCCCCACCCTCCTTCTCTTCCATCTGCTTCTGCTTCTTCACCTTGAACTCTATGCTCCGCCTCATCTTTGGATCGAGGATGTCTCTGAGCGTGTCACCGAGGAGGTTCCATCCGAGGGCAACGAGCAGGATCATAAATCCCGAGAACGTAACAAGCCACCATTTTTCGGGGAAGTACTGGGAGCCGTCGTAGACTATCCTACCCCAGTCAGCTATTGGAGGTGTTGCACCGAGGCCGAGGAAGCTCAGGCCGGCCTCCATGAGGATAACTCCACCGAAGTCAAGGGTTATGTAAACTAGAATCGGCCCGATGATGTTCGGCAGGATATGTTTGAACATTATCGTTCTGGAGCTCAGACCTATTGCCCTTGCCGCCTCAACGTAGAGCTTCTCCCTCTCCGTCAGCGTTGAACCTCTGGTTATCCTCGCATATGCCGGCCACCAGACTATGACCATTGCCAGTATAACCGCCAGCAGCTTTCCGAGGTTTCCTGCTTCCTGCGGTTTCAACGCGAATATCTTTAGGAACAGGCTCTCAAAGACCTTGTGACTGCTGATGAAGGATTGAAGTCTCTCGGGCAGGACGGCCGAGAACGCTATAGCGAGGATCAACGCCGGGAAGGCCAGAAACATGTCGGTTATGCGCATTATGAGCTCGTCGATCTTCCCTCCGTAATAGCCTGCTATGAGGCCGAGGATTATGCCAAGGGGCACTCCAAGGACAATGACTATGATGGATATCACGAAGGACGTTCTTGCCCCGTAGAGGATCAGGCTCAGCAGATCCCTTCCATAATTGTCGGCTCCGAGGGGGTAGGATATCGTCTTGTTGGAAAACGGTAAGTAAGCGTGGGATCCCGGGGGTGCAAGGTAAGTCGACATGTTCTCGAGGGCGGGGAAGTAGCGGTAGCTCCAAGGTGCGAGAGTTGGACCGAAGATGCCGAGGAAGATGAACATGCCTATCAGGACTAGGCCTATTAATCCGGGGGGTGAGCGGTTGAGGGCGTAGAGCATCAGCTTCCACTCTTCCATCTTCGAGCGGTTTTTCCTCTTCCAATCCTTCTTAAAGAGGGATATGAATGAGCCTATCCCCTCGACGAGATTATCAGCAAACCTGTCAAGAATCCCCTTCTTGTACTCTTCCTGTGACATTTATCACCACCTCAGTACCTCACCCTCGGGTCAACGACCGCGTACAGTATGTCCACTATCAGGTTGGTAGTCACGAAGATCAGGGCGAAGATGAAGGTTATGGCCACTACCGCTGGAAAGTCAAGGTTCCTTATGGCGTCGAGAACGTATGAGCCCATCCCTGGTAGGCCAAATACTGTCTCGGTTATTGGGGTTCCGCCGAGCAGCCCACCGAACTGGAGGCCGAGAACTGTAAGTATGGGCACGAGGGCGTTTTTCAGGGCGTGACGGTATATCCTGAGCTTTGGAACTCCCTTTGCCTTGAGGAAGGCCACGTAGTCACTGCTGAGTGCCTCAAGGAACGAGTTTCTGACGAACCTGGCAAGAACGCCCGAGCCCGTAAAACCAAGAGTAAGGCCTGGAAGCCAGAGCCTGTTAAGGTGCTGGCTGAAGATCTTGAAATCTCCAGTGAGGAGCGCGTCTATCATGGGGATGTGGGTTATTTCATGGGCTGGAGGGGCAGGAAAACCGGCGAGTGTTATAACACGCCATTTGACGAAGAATATGTACATGAGCATGTAACCGAGCCAGAATATCGGCATGGAAACTCCGGTCAGGGCAAAAATCCTGACGAGGGTATCAACCCACGTGTTCCTCTTGAGGGCAGCCAGTATACCAAGGGGAAGACCTATTATCAGTATGAAGAAGAACGCCACCAACGTTAGCTCAAACGTCACCGGAAACCTCTTTCCAATATCATCAAACACGTAGTTTGACGTTCTTGGGTCAACGATCTTGTTCTTGGCAAGTCCGCTGATTAGAAACCAGTACTGCTCGTACCACGGGTCGTTCATATGGTACTGTTCCTTTATCTTCTGAATGGCCTCGGGGGTGGCCTTTTCTCCACCCGCCCATGCCCTTGCCGGATCGGCTGGAATGACGTAGGCGATTATAAACACAATGAGAGTAACTCCGATGATCGTTGGAATGAACGTAAGAAGCCTCCTCACAAGGAACTTCCTAAGGTTCGCCAACTTTGCTCACCTCTCTGGAGTTTGTTGTTCTCGATACTCGATAAGAGGGGAAAGAAAAGAAAGATATCATCCGGAAACGTTGATTTCGAGGCTCTTGAACTCTGTGGCACCATAGAGGAATGGTCCAACCCAGTTGTCCGAGTCAAGGTAGTCCGGAACCCATCCAACGATGTAGACGTCGTAGTCGCCGTGCTCTGTCTTGCTGAGGTAGGTCGGCCAGTTGTAGCTGTTTACCGTGACCTGGAATCCGAGCTGGCTCCAGACGTTCTGGAGGAGGGTCATTATCTTCTCACGGGCACTGTTGCCCTCGTTGTAGATGAGCTCGATCTTGTACTTGCTCGGGTCAACACCAGCCTCCTGGAGGAGCTGCTTGGCCTTGTTGACGTTGTAAGTGTACTTAATGATGCCCTCCTCCATGTAACCCGGCCACGGCTTGGGTATCGGGCCGTAGTTGGGCTCGAGGAGTCCTTGGTAGACGAGCTGCCTTATCTGATCGTACGGAACTGCATAGGCGAGGGCCTGCCTGACCTTCGGGTCATTGAAGGGCTCCTTCTGGGTGTTGAAGACGAGGAAGGTCAGTATTGGCTGGAGGATGTCGGTCTTGACAACTGAGTGGAAGCCGTTGAGCTCAAGCCCCTTCACGCTCTCCATCTTTTCAGGGGGTATGGCAACGACATCGGCGGTGCCAGTCTTGAACAGGTTGATCCTTGCCTGAGCGTCGTTGTTGATGACGTAGATAACGTACTTGTGGCCTGGGTTGCTGGTGGCGTTCCAGTAGTGCGGGTTGTACTCGAGGACTATGTAGCTGTTCTCCTGGTAGTCCTTGACGTAGAACGGTCCGGTTCCAACGGGCTTCTGGTGCATAAGCTGGTGGGTTGGGTCATCCTTACCAGACTGGAGGTAGTTCCACCAGGCGCTCGGGTCATGGCCGTTGTTGCTGGCCTGCAGGGCCTCTTGGTACTTGTCGCCGAGGAGGTACTCCATCGGGACGACGCTGAGGAACGGGTCGGCCAGTATGCTTAGAACCGGAGCGTACGGGTTCGGAAGGACGAGCTTGAAGACACCTGCAGTCTCGCCGTTGTAGCCGAAGAACTGCTTGAGTTCGTCAAGTGAGTGAACCTCCTTAACCTGACCGTTGTACTCGGCAACGAGCGGGTGATCCTTGAGGTAGTTGTTGAATTCTTCCTCAGTCATGGCCTGGGAGTTGTTGACGTCCATGAAGCTGTCCACCATCCAGCTGACGCTGTGTCCAAGCCTCTCGACGCGGAGGAACGTGAAGGCAACGTCGGTTGCGTCTATCGGGTAGGTCTTGTCGTTCCAGGGGTCATAGGCCTTAACGCCGCCACGGATAAGGAAGTACCACTCTGTGCCGTCTTCGTTGTGGGCCCAGGCAACTGCCAGGTCAGGGCTTACGGTCTCGGTGTTCTCCTTCCAGTAAGTAACGAGCGTGTCACCTATCTCGTGCCAGAGTTCCCATCCAAAGGTCTCGTACGTCATGGCCGGGTCAAAGCTCTCCGGCCAGCCGATGGTGGCTATAACGTAGGTATCGGGGCCATTCTTGTAGTCCTTGATACCGATCTCGACGGACGGAGCGTTCGAATCCTCGCTGAGGAGGTCGTAGCGCTCCGCGAGGGTCGGGTGGTAGTAGCGGCCCTTCACCCATTCCCAGTAGACGCGGAGCTGCTTGTTCTGACCGAGGATTACCTCTGGCACGAGCTTGTTTCCGAGCATGTAGAGGGCCTTGAATATCTCGGTTCTGATCTCGGGGTTGGTCTCGCGCCTCGCGGCTATAACGAGGGCATCAACGTGTTCATCACGGAAGAAGGCGGGGTCAATGGCACCGAATCCCTGACCCTGCTCCATCAGGGTCTTAACATCGGGAGTATTCTCGGTATCTACCTCGTACTGGATTTTTATGGTCTTCACGCCGCTTGGGATCTGGGCGGTTGGGTTCTCACCCTTCGGACCGACGATTATAACACTCTTGTCAGTCTCTATAACGTAGACCTTATCCATCTCGAGTATCTGGGGTGTCAATTTCGCTTGTGTGCTTGTGGTAGTTGTGCTGGACGTTTGAGTCTGGCTTGGACTCGAGCTCTGCGTTGGGCTTGAGCTCGTGCCGCCTCCGCCACCACCGATACAGCCGCTGGCCACGACTGAAAAAGCCACCAAAAACACTACCAAAACAGCCAGTACCTGGCTTTTGGTTCTCATTGGGTATCACCTCAGGGGTATCTGCACTATAAGTGTGCCTCATGACTATAATAAATCTTTCGATGCGCACATATGGATATAAGAGCCAGCACTTTGACACGGAGATGTATAGTGAATCATTGGTAAAAGCTGTGCTCCGTTGAGTTCTCTGCCTTCGCACTCCGGGAGCAAATTGCGAAAAGCTTAAATTACCCCCGAGACAAGAGAATACCGTAAAAACTCCACAGGTGATTTGATATGGTCAAGGCCTATGTTTTGTTGACTATTGAGATCGGAAAAGTTGAAAGCGTTATAGAGGCCCTGAAGCAGATACCCGGCGTCATCAAGGCGGATGCAGTCACAGGCCCCTATGACGCGATCGTTTACATTGAGGCAAACGACCTTGGAGAGCTAACCAGAAAGATACTCCACGACATACACAACATCGACGGTGTTATAGACACGACAACCGCAATAGTAGTGGAAATGGAAGAGGAGTGATTCAGCGCTTCTTCCGCTTGTGTTTCCTTACCTCTGCCCGTTTCCTTAGTTCACGTATCTTTTCGGCGATCATTTTGAGGCTCTTCACCTTTCCGTGCGGTGCCTCTATGACAAGAACACCCCTTGAGCGATACTCTTCCTCGAGGCCCGAGAGCCGGGGATTGAGCTTTGATGGATCCTTCTCCACTACCTTGAAACCGAGGGCAACTGCAGCATCCTCGATCTCCCTGAGGGTCGGGGACTTGATGGCAATGTTCTTTGGAACGCTCCTTCCGTACTTCTTGGAGAGCCTCGCGTCAAATTCGCTGGGCCACACTACGAACCGCGGCATTTCACCACCCAAACTTTTAAAATTTTGAAGCTTTAAAAACCATTGTGGTGAGGACGATGCTAAAATATGAAAAAATATCCAAGATAATCCCCCTCTTCCAGCCGGGCGATAGGGTTCTGGTTGAGTACACCTCAAACGTGCCGATCTCGAAGATACTGTGGCAGAGCATAACACACCATATCCTGAACGATGAAACCATCATAATCTTTGACTTTTACGGGATAGGGGACATAACCTTCAGGAACTACCTTCGATCGGCCGTTAGTGAGGAGTACAAAAAGCTCATTGAATCAAAGAAGAACATTTACCTGTTCAAAATAGGGCCCGGAGGGGCGAGCTACGGCAGGATCGTCGGCCAGGAGAAGGTCTACACGGACACCGAGAGTTTTCTCAAGGCTTACTACTCCATGGTTCACCGGGCCCTTAGCCTCCCCCGAAAACCGAGGTACGCCGTTGTGTTCGGTCTGTCTGAGTACCTGTACTTTACCGGTTCCTCTGGACTGTTCAACCTCTTAAACGTCATAAGCACAATTCCCATAGAGGACTGGGTAACGGTGGTACCCCTCAACATCGATGCGATAGACGGGCGGCAGAGGGCAATACTCGAGGAGATATCTTCGTGGGTCATCAGAATAACCGAGGAAGGCTGCCAGATCATAAAAGGGGGTAAAGAGCGTGACGATACGAAGCGGTGACAGGGTTCTGCTCGTCGATAAGAGGGGAAAACGCTACCTCGTGAAGGTTGAGGAGAGGGAGTTCCACACCGACCTCGGAATCCTCAGGCTGGGTGAGCTCATAGGGAAGCCCTACGGGAGCAGGATAGAGAGCCACAGGGGAGAGACATTCGTGGCGCTCAAGCCCGACATCAACGACATAATAGCGAAGATGAGGCGCGGGCCCCAGATAGTCCATCCCAAAGACGCGGGCATAATCATAGCCTACGCAGGAATCTCACCGGGGGACACCGTTATAGAGGCCGGAGCCGGGAGCGGGGCTTTGACGATATTCCTCGCGAACGCCGTTGGGCCGCATGGCAAGGTCATAAGCTACGAGGTCAGGAAGGACTTCTACGAGATAGCGAAAAAGAATATCGAGCTTGCCGGCTTCTCCGAGAGAGTAACCCTCAAGAACAAAAACATCTACGACGGCATAGAGGAGGAGAGCGTTGATCACATCGTTCTGGATTTGCCTCAGCCCGAGAACGTCCTCCCGTACGCGGTGGACGTTTTGAGGCCCGGGGGCTACTTCGTCGCCTACACCCCGTGTATGAACCAGGTTCACCGCTTCTTCCAGGCTTTGGAGGAGTACAGAGGGCACTTCATGAGGCCAAGGGTTGTGGAGGTTCTCGTAAGGGAACACGAGGTAAAGAGGGAGTGCATGCGGCCGAAGACGACGATGCTCGCTCACACTGGCTACATAACCTTCCTCAGAAAGCTGTAACGTCTTCTTTTTCACTGTTCTCCTCATAGGTTGCGTACGCAAGCAGTCCGAAGACTATGGTTCCTATCACCGCCTGGAGGGTTGGGTTCCCGGGAATTCTCCTGAGGGCCTCCAAGCTTCCGTAGAGCACGGGCCAGAAGATAAATATCGCGGTGAGGATTATGAAGATTTTGTAAAGTTCTCGCATCTTTCTTCCCCCTGCACTCCTCTCAATCAGGCTTTTAACGTTTACCGTTCCGGCATGCCCTTATTATCTGATCCGAACCTCTTTTCGTACAGCTCTTTAACTTCCTGGTAAAGCTCCCAGAGGTAGTCGTACTTCTCGGGAGTTCTCCCGTGCTCAAGCCGAATTTTTGCAATAAGCGGAGCGTACTTCTCCAGGTACTCCTTGCTGATCTTCAAAACGTCCTCAACAAACTCCTTGAGGGGAAGCTCAACAACACCCTTGTGCTTGCCCTTGAATTCCGGGCAATCTGTGTTGGCTAATAAGTCTTCGTAATAGTGTATCCTTAATGTGTTCCCGACTAATTCGAAAAAAACATTGGCCGAGTAAGTTAGGAGGTCCGTCCCATAAAGGGGAGTGGAGTCTCCAACGTTGAATCCAAGTTCTCTGGCATACTTTCTTACATTACCTCCCAAGTTTCCGTTCTCTCTAAAACGCGGATCAAGCAAGGATAAACAGCAGAATAAAAGTTCCTGAATAATCCCATCTGGATTTCCGTAGGTTCCCATTAAGTTATTTCCCAGAATTCTCCAGCACATTCCAGCTATTATCTGTTCACCAAAAAGTATAAGGGTATAAAAGGAGAGAATTGGTTCTGTTTCATTGAACTTGTCTAAGCTAATCTCAATGCGGAGGTGTCTTCCTTTAAGGATTATTTTTTGTGGGTTTTCATCCATTGATTACCCACCTCCTACTCCAGCTTTCATACTGATAGATAGCCCCATCTCGCGTTGGGTAAGCCGTTTTAAGGACATAATAATCTCCTTCACGGCTGAACTCCAGTGTAATTTTTTCTATCCCCTCAACATGTATTCCAAGCCCACTGTCCGTTTTTTCATGAAAATATTGTCTCTCCTAAAACCCATTATACCTCGCTGAATTCTACTCTTCTTCTTAACCTCCTGAGGAGAGCCAATTTGGCAGCAATGACCTCTTCTTTTTCTCCCAGCTCTACCAATATTTTAGCCTCTACCGGAGCTATTTCCTCGATGTACTTTTTGGAGAGACTTAGTACATCTTGCACGAAATCATTCAGGGGGACAGACACTGTCCCCTTCCAGTTTCCTATAAATTCTGGGCAGTTCGTATCCTTTAGAGGAATGTTGTTGTAATGGACATTTATGATATTCCCATCAAGTTCGAAGATGTACTCGCCCAAGTATATCACTAGGCTTGTAAAGTACAGCTTTGTATTTCTCTTTATAGGAAAGTCTAGTTTTCGCGCATACTCCCTGAGGTTACCGATAAAACCTCCTCCTTCAAGTTTTTCACTGTTAATAAGGAAATCACAGCAGTAGAGAAACTCCTGAATAATTCCTGCAGGATCCCCCTGAATTGGATACAGCTCTTTATTTCCATCCTTTCCAATCCAGCAGGTTCCGGCGATTAGATTATCATCGATTAAAAAGAAGAATTGGAAAAGGAAAGACTAAATCAAGGGCCTTTTTAAGGTATATCTTCAGTGAAATGTGCTTTCCTCGGAGGACTACCTCTTTCATGTCCTTCACCCCACAGGCTCTATAACTCTTTTCCATGGTTTGTAAGCCCAAACATTGTATCCTGTTTTCGAATATGTCGTCTTTAGGTAGTGGATACCGTTTTTGTATTCGAATGCAAACTCTACTGATGTTATGCCCTCCTTGTAAATGCCAACGTCCGAAAGTTCAACAGTTAAGGTAACACTACCCTCCTTGAACTTACTCGCATAGTCCGGATTTTTGAGTGCCCTCTCCAGTACTTCATCAAGGAACTCTGCCAGCTCCTCCTCACTATTAAAGACCTTAGGAAGTTGCTTAACCTCACCGTTCACTATGATTTTCTGCCCCAATAAACCAAGCACTAAAAAATTAGGTAATTATCTGAGAAGATCACACTTTTTAAGATTTTCATTTGTTTTTGCTGACCTTTAATTTCTCTTTCAGTGTCTTCCAGTCCTCTAAATCCTCTAAGTATTGCTTTAGATAAAGCTTATACTCATCCATTCTGTTGTATCCGTAGGCTTCTTGTCTGACTTTTTCAACGCGCTTGTAGTGCCTCTCCAAGTACTCGCCAAAAACCCTCAAAACATCCTCCCCAAACTCGATTAATGGAACCTCAATAGTACCCTTATGCTTACCCTTATACTCCGGACAATCAGTCCCCTCAAGAAGACCATTATAATAATGGATTTTCACACTATCCCCAATCCTCTCAAAGAAAACATAAGATTGCATCGCCAGTACTGAACGGTATATGGGAGTGTCATTGGCAACGTTGAAACCATACTCTCTAGCCATTTCTCGATGTCTGTTGCAGCCTCCCTGTTCATCAGGTTCTAGTAAAGCTCCATCAAGCCCCCAAACCAGCCCATCGAGGACAATTAAAGGATCCGTGCATGTTCCTTGGAGTTTTCCGCCTTTTGGAGTCCAGCACTGTCCAACCAGGACGTGCTCATCAAAAAGTAAAATAACTGGGAAAGGATCGTAAACTTCGGCCTCCTTAAACCAGCCTAGCGCAACCTCAAAGTAAATATGCTTACCCTTAATTACAATCTTCTCCACGGGCATCACCCTTCTCCACTCAAGACAAACACCCCATCTTCAAAGCTCAAGACTCTGACTTAAACCTCTTCTCATACAACTCTTTCACTTCACTGTAGAGCCCCCAAAGGCTATCGTAATTATCAGGCTCTTCTCCATGCGCAAGCCTGATTTTCTCAATAACAGGAACGTACTTCTCCAAGTACTCCTTGCTGACTTTCAAGACATCCTCAACGAACTCTTTAAGAGGAACTTCAACAACACCCCTATGCTTACCCTTGAATTCCGGACAGTCGGTGTAAGATAGAAGCTCGTTATTGTAATATATCAGCAAACTGCTCTCATCCTCACATTTAAATAGATAATCACTGAAGTATATGAACAACGTTGTTCTATATTCGGCTTGTTTTTGTAGCACTGACTTCAATACGTTTAGGAGTTCTTGGAGTAACCCGTAGGGGTCCCCCGGCTGTCCGGTTAGTTTCCCACCTTCCCTGCTCCAGCATGTCCCGGCCAAAATTTGTCTGTTTACGATCAAAATAATTGGAAAGGGAAAGGCAGGCTCTGCTGTGTTAAAGGTTGAGATGTCTATGGTTATCTCAATATGGGTTCCCTTGAGAGTTATGGAATTGGCTAGATTTTTCATGTTTAGCTCACCCACCTACCAATTGTTGAGACGTACTTTGCAACTGCTGAACCTGCTTTGGGATAGGCTGTTTTCAGATAGTAACTGTTTCCTCCTTTCTCTTTCAGGAATACGAACTCCACAACATCAATTCCATCTTTTCTTATGCCGAGTTTTTTAAGATCGACTGTTAGTATAACTTTATCGTTACCGTTGAACTTACTTGCATAATCTGGATCCTTGAGAGCCTTGTTCACCACTTCCTTCAAAAACTCTACCAGCTCCTCCTCACTGTTAAAGACCTTCGGCAACTGCTTAGCCCGACTGTTCCCTATGGGTTTCTGAGCCAAACCTCTTCTCATACAACTCTTTTACTTCGCGATAGAACTTTTGGAGGAAGTCATAATCATCGGACCATATCCCGTGCTCATGCAGGACTTCCTCGATGACCGGAGCGTATTTTTCTAAGTATTCCCTGCTGATTTTCAAAACATCCTCAATGAACTCTTTGAGAGGAAGCTCAACAACACCCCTGTGCCTGCCCTTGAATTCCGGACAGTCAGTAAATTCAAGGAGTTCATTGTGATAGTAGATTCTCGCTGTTTTTCCGTTGGAGCAGAAGTAGTACATGCCCGACCTCTCAGACACTTGGTACACAACAACCTCATCCTTCAACTCAAACCCATCTTTCTCCGCATTCTCTCTGTCGAATTTAGTTATTTTTTGAACGTGTGGGTGTTCTGGCTGTAAAAAGTAATAACAGGCAGTTAACAAACTCTCAAAAAACCCGTAAACGTCAGCCTCGGCTCCTTCTAGTTTGTTGTTCCAGCAGGTTCCAAGGAGTATTGTGTTGTCGATGATAAAAACTAAAGTGAAGGGGTCTGGGGAGGGTACGTACTCTGTCCAGGCCCTTACGAACACGTGCCTCTCCTTTAAATCAAAATACTCAATACTCAATCATTTTTTCACCCTGTACCTATTGTACTCCCACACCGCACTACCCTCCTTAGGATAAGCAGTCCTTAAGACAAACGCCCCATCTTCTAATTAAATCACATTTGCCTTCAAAAATTTCAATTCTTTTTTGTGCGACTCTTTGATTTCTTGGTACCATTTCCAGAGGACATCGTGATCATATGGTTCCTCCCCTCGCTCCATCATGATCTGTTCTATTATACTTGCATAGTTTTTGAGATATTCCCCTGAAATTCTGAGCACATCTTCGACAAATTCCGCAAATAGTAGTTCGATGGTGCCTTTTTGCTTCTCCTTGAATTCCGGACAGTCAGTTTCGTCAAGGAGTCTGTTGTAGTAATGCACATTCACGATATCCTTCGTTCTTTCGAGGAAAATGTAGACAGAGTCCGCTATGGATGTTGCAGAGTAAATTAGAGAGTCTTCTTCCACATGAAAGCCGTATTCCCTAACTGTGTCCCTCTTTACACCCACAAGCTCTCCTGGTTTTGCTCTCATAAAGAACCTGATGCTGTCAAGCAAGTCCTGCACAATCCCGTAAGGATCCCCGGGTGCTCCAGTCAGCTTTCCAGAACTCCATTTTTCCCAACACATGCCTACAATAACGTGGCCGTCCACCAACATAACAACAGGAAACGGATATGCTCCCCCGTAAAACTTCCTTAAATCCGCTTCTATATAGATGTGTTTGCTTGATAGTTTAAGTGTGTCCATATTATCACCTCCATACCGATGGAAAATGAAATAGGTAGTCTATCCAGTTACTACCCATTCTCTGCTCCATTTCCGATATTCGAGAACTTTGTTGCCTCTTGTGGGATATGCTGTCTTAAGGTAGTAGTTGGAGGAGCCTTTTGCTTTTGGGAACACTAATTCGACCTCTTCGATTCCTTCTACATTTATTCCAATTAAGATCAACTGTCAGTACAACCTTCCCTCCACCATTGAACTTACTCGCATAATCTGGATCCTTGAGCGCCTTGTTCACAACTTCCTTCAAAAACTCCACTAACTCCTCCTCACTATTAAAGACCTTAGGAAGTTGCTTAACCTCACCGTTCACCATGATTTTCTGACCCAATGGCCAGAAGGTCGTTTTTCAATATAATGCAATGCTTAAATCCAGCTCTGTTTTAATTTCTTGTATGAGGTTTTCTAGGTATCGCCTAAGCCGAGAAATTTCCTCTGCAAATCCGTCATATTGCGTGGCTTTAATCTCCATTTCTATTGGGAAGCATTTTTCAAGGTACTCCTCGCTTATTTTGAGAATATCGGCGACGAAGGCCTCAAACAGTAATTCAATGGTGCCCTGAAGAGGGTTCTTTGAGGAAATGTATCTGGGAGCCTCATTTATGAAATGAAAACGCAACAATTCCCCTTTTCTTTCGAGATAATACGTGTTAAAATCAAGGTCAAGTATTGGCCCGCAGACATAGCTATCAGGCAATAAATCAAAACCGTCATTCTCAGCGTTTTTCCTTTTGTTAAAACAACTTTCAGGGTACTTCAGGAGATCTCTAGTACAGAGAAGTAGATCCTGAAAGAGAGCATATAAGTCGCCAAGCCATCCCTCATCGGGGTATCCCCCTACTTCATGCCCAGCCACCAAAAAAAGAATAGGAAAACGGCCGGGAAATGGTTCTGGCTCAAAGGATTCCATATCTATTTCAATCTCAATGAATTTTCCACGAAGTCTGCACCTCATTGAAGTCACCCCATGTATATCCATCTACCAGATTGTTTTTCTCTGTCCCACACGTACCCTAAAACTTTCCTGCCTTTTGAGGGATACGCCGTAATGATCTCGTAGGCACCCTTAGCTTGGTTGTATGAGAACTGGAACTCCACCGCATCTATTCCATCTATGTGCATGCCAAGCTTATCCAAGTTTACCCTTAGCTTCACAAAGCTCTGTCCCCTAAATTCTGTGTAGTACTCTTCCTTCTGAAGGGCCCTCTCCAGTACTTCATCAAGGAACTCTCTGAGCTCGTGCTCGTCCCTGAAGACCTTAGGGATCTGGACAACCCTCCCGGTTTTGAGGTCAACGATTTTCTGGCCTGAACTTCTTCTCGTACAGGTCTTTAACTTCCCGGTAAAGCCCCCAGAGGAAGTCATAATCGTCCAGCTCTTCCCCGTGCTCAAGCCTGATTTTCTCGATGACTGAAGCGTACTTTTCCAGATACTCCCTGCTGATTTTCAAAACATCCTCAATGAACTCTTTGAGAGGAACTTCAACGACACCCCTATGCTTACCCTTGAATTCCGGACAGTCAGTATACGAGAGAAAGTCGTTATAATAATGAATTTTTAAAGTGCTTCCCTCTGCTTCAAGGTAATAAATGCTGGATGGATTGGATGATGTGATGATTTCATAGGCAGGATTGCCTTCTTTAAGAGCAAATCCCATCCACATGGCTTCTTTTCTTGCAAAATTGGAAGTGCTTTCCTTTGGATTAAGAATCTGAATGCACGCTATAAGGAGCTCTTGTAAGAATCCATGGATGTTTGCGTTGGCTCCGTCTATTTTTCCTTTCCAGCATGCTCCTAGGAGTAAGTGCTCATCAACAGTAAAAATCAAAAAGAATGGGTGGGGGGAGGAAACGTACCTGCTCACGTCTATCTTAACGGTTAAGTGCTTCCCCTTCAGTGTAACCCACATTCTAACCACCTCACTGCCAGCCACCCCTGCCAGGAATAAACGTCTCAACCGCCCAGCCCTTCGTTGGATACGCTGTCTTAAGCACAAACTCCCCATCCTCAAAACTAAAGCTTAAATGTATTTGGTCTATTCCGTCTATTTTGATCCCAAACTTCTCTAAGGGGAATTCTAATTCTACCGTTGTTTTGGGAACCCCATTTTTAAAGAACTTCTCAGACACGTACTCAGGATTCTTGCTTACTCTTTCAACGACTTCCTTCAAAAACTCCACCAGCTCCTCCTCGTTCCTGAATACCTTCGGCAACTGCTTAGCCCGGCCGTTCACTATGATCTTCTGACCCAACGGCCAGAAGGTCGTTATTCCTGCGTCCTCCATCTCGTACCCCCTCACGTGCCTGAGATAGGCGTGGATCAGCCCACTCCTTTCGTTACCCCCTTGCATTATGACTCTTATTGTTTTGAGTTCCCCGTTGACGTTGACCGTTAGGGTGATCTCTTTCTTCAGATTTTCTGCACTCTCAAGGAACATCCCAAGCCCCTGAACCAGGCTGCTCGCCGGGGTTCCGTGCTTTGCAGTCTCCTCGATGACGTGCCCGACCTGATTCCTGGAAACGCCCATCTCGACGAGGTCGTCCGCGTAGCGCCTCAGGGCCTTTATCGTGATCCCGTGCTCGGCCTCGTACTTCACGACGGTTCCAACGCTTTCCTCCTTCATCCCCCGTGCCAAGGAGGTACTTCGCAATTCTTGACAGTTCTCGCAACTTTGTGAGTCCTAGCCCATAGAGTGCCTTAGTTCAAACGGGTCTTTGGTGAATCATCTTTACTTTCCCAGACACTTCGCCGAAGGGCCCTCACAATCTTGAACCTTTAGTTGAGGACATATTTATAAACACCAAAGGTTCTAAACCTTTAGATGTCCAACTTTGGGCTCATGCACGGAGGTGTTCATCGTGTACCGGATACTTGAGAAGAAAGAGCTGGCTCCGAAGCACATCATGTACAGGATAGAGGCTCCACACGTGGCCAGAAAGGTTCAGCCGGGTCAGTTCGTCATCGTAAGGGCCTTTCCGAACGGTGAAAGGATTCCTCTCACTCCCGTGATGTGGGACCGCGAGGAGGGATGGATAGTCCTGATAACCTTCGTCCGCGGAAAGACCACGATGAGGATGGCCAACGAGCTCAAGCCGGGAGATTCAATCCTCAACGTTGCCGGCCCCCTCGGGAACCCCGCGCCAATAGAGAAGTTCGGCAGGGTTCTGGCCGTTGGTCTCAGCGCCGGAATAGTGGAAGTTTTCCCAATAGCTAAAGCGCTTCAGGAAGCTGGAAACGACGTTACAACCCTTCACGTGGCCCCCGCACCGATGGCAATCCTCAAGGATGAGTTCACGGAGAGCGTTTCAAGGCACATATTTGAAGGCTTTGAAATCCAGGAAGGCTGGGGAACGAAGGAGATAGTTGCGGAAATAGCGAGGAGGGGAGCCGAAAAGGTAAAGGAGCTCCTCTCAGAGGAGAACTTTGACTTCGTGCTTACAGTTGGCCCTGCAGGTGCCCAGAAAGCGGTCTTCAACGTCGTGAAGGAGTTCGGAATCCCGATGCACGCGGACCTGCACCCGATTATGGTTGACGGAACAGGTATGTGCGGCTCCTGCCGTGTCACCGTTGGCGGAGAGGTCAAGTTCGCCTGCATTGACGGGCCGGGCTTCGACGCCTACAAGGTCGACTGGGACGAGCTGATTCACAGGGTCGGCTTCTACACCGATTTGGAGAAGAGGGCCCTGGAGGAGTACCTCAAGTCCCTGAGGGGTGAGTGAAATGGCCGTTAGGAGAAAGCTCATCAAGGAACGCGTTCCCACGCCCGAGAGGCCCGCTGAGGAGAGGATTCACGACTTTAAGGAAGTTAACCTCGGTTACACCTTCGAGCTTGCCGTTAAGGAGGCCGAGCGCTGTTTGCAGTGTCCCGCCAACTACGCCCCCTGTATAAAGGGCTGTCCAGTCCACATCAACATCCCCGGCTTCATCGGAAAGCTCGTTGAGTACCGCGACGACCCGGATAAGGCCGTGAAGGAGGCCCTCAAGGTCATCTGGGCCTGCAACTCCCTGCCCGCAACCACCGGTCGCGTCTGCCCGCAGGAGGACCAGTGTGAGATGAACTGTGTCATGGGCAAGGTCGGCGACAAGATAAACATCGGCAAGCTCGAAAGGTTTGTTGCAGACTACGCACGCGAGAAGGGCATAGACGAGGAGCTCCTCTTTGAGATGGTGCCGAAGATAGAGAAGAAGGGCCAGAAGGTAGCTATCATCGGAGCTGGACCCGCTGGACTTACCGCCGCTGGAGAGCTGGCAAAGCTCGGCTACGACGTTACAATCTACGAGGCCCTGCACGAGCCCGGAGGAGTCCTGATGTACGGTATTCCCGAGTTCAGGTTACCGAAGAGCATCGTAGAGAGCGAGATTGACAAGCTCAGAAAGCTCGGCGTCAAAATCCTGACCGACCACATCGTCGGAAAGACCGTGACCATAGAGGAGCTCCTTGAAGAGTACGACGCCGTCTTCATAGGTTCAGGCGCCGGAACCCCGAGGCTCATCAACGCCCCAGGCATAAACCTCAACGGAATTTACACGGCGAACGAGTTCCTAACCAGAGTTAACCTCATGAAGGCCTACCTGTTCCCGGAGTACGACACTCCAGTCAAGGTCGGCAAGCGCGTCATAGTCATCGGAGCCGGAAACACGGCAATGGACGCCGCGAGGAGCGCGAGGCGCTTTGGAGCGGAGGTCATCATCGCGTACAGGCGCGGTGAAGAGGACGTCAGCGCGAGGATTGAGGAGGTCGAGCACGCCAAGGAGGAGGGCATAAAGTTCGAGTACTTCATCAACCCTGTGGAGTTCATCGGCGACGAGAACGGCAACGTGAAAGCGGTCAAGTTCGAGAAGATGAAACCCCTCGACGAGAGGGACAAGCGCGGAAAGAGGAAGATAGTCGGGACTGGAGAGTACGTGACAATCGAGGCCGACACCGTCATCATCGCAATCGGCAAGCACCCCAACAGGCTCATCATCAACACGCCCGGTCTGAAGGTCGAGCGCGGAAGGATCGTCGTTGATGAGAACATGATGACGAGCATCCCGGGAGTCTTCGCCGGTGGAGACGCGATAAGGGGCGAGGCAACGGTTATCCTGGCTATGGGCGACGGAAGGAGGGCCGCGAAGGCCATCCACGAATACCTCACGAAGAAGAGGGAAGGAAAGGAGAACGCGTGAGCGTTTCTTCTCTCCCTGTTTTTCTTGTTACTTGAACACCGCCTCAAGCACCGGGTCGGGAATTCTATAATGGACGTTCCGACCGTCCCTGACCTTCTGGAGGAAGGAGGAATCTACGAGCGCCTTCAAAAGTCTCGCCAGCACGCTGTCGGCTATGCTTTTGCCTTCCTTCCGTTCGAGGTGCTCCTTTATCCCTTCCCACGTGTTCCTTCCGCTCGCAACTGCGCGCATTATCTCCACGTAGCGTTTCCTCGCAGAGGGCCTCTTTGAGAGGAAGTTCTCGAACTCCTCCAGCGCGAGTCTCCTGGCCTCTTCAAAGACCTCCTCAATGACTTCTTCAGAGGGGCCCTTCTCAAGAACCCTCCTGCCAAAGAGAACGAGCCAGCCTACGATGCCGTCGAGCCTCTCCACCGCGGTCTCGATTAGCTCTTCTGGAGGGGAAAGTCCAACCTGCTCGAACCCCTTAATCAGAAAGTCCCTGCTCTGCTCCCGCGTGAACTTTGGGAGTGTAACCTCGTGGAAGTACCTGCCGTAGAGGGGCGCCCGGGGGTCGTCAACGCCGAGGTAGTCGTGGAGCAGGCCAACTTCAGAGCCCGTCATGACTATTCTCAGGTTCGAGTAGTCGTAGAGGTGAGCGATTAGGCCCGCGAACTCGCTCCCGACGGGGCCCCTCAAATACTGCACCTCGTCGAAGGCCAGAACGACGTCGTGCTTTTCGAGATCCCGGAACAGGGCTATAAAGTCCGTCTTCTCCTCGCGCCAGGAGAGGTTGACGCCGAAGCTCAGAACTCGAAGGCCCGTTATGGCCCTTAGGTTTTCCTTGAGTTCCTCCCAGAGGTTGCGGTTCTCGCGGAAGAAAAGGTTTAGGGAGCTCTCTATCCGCTTGTAAACGTCCATTCTGGAGTTTGGATTCACCCCCCTGAAGTCCACGAGGACGTAGGGAAGGCCGAGTTCGTTCAGCCCCACGAGGAGGAGGGAAGTCTTCCCCAACCTTCTGATTCCCGTGATGACCGTGAGGGGGTTGTTCGAGCGGAGGGAGTTTTCAAAATCGCTCAGCTCCTTCTCACGGTCATACAAATCCTCACGCTTTCTCTTGGGTCTGGTATCGAAGTACGTAACTACCACCCCAGTAGTTAACTACTGGGGCAGAAGTTATAAGGGTTTTGACGTTCCAAAGCTTGGAGAAGGAAGTTGCATGAGGTTTAACCCTTCAGCTTCAGCTCACCTTCCTTCTCTATGGCCTTTAGCGTGGACTCCAGCCTGCTGAAGAGCGCTTGGAGAGCCTCCCTGGGGGCCTTGGCGTAGTAAACGTAGCCCAGCCAGCCCCTGTTCACGAGGGTTCTCTCGACGAGGCCCAGCTCGAGGAGGTGCTTAAGCTTTTCCCTTACAATCCTTTCAGATAGGCCGAGCGTCTTTGCAATCTGCCTCGGCGTAAGCGCCTCCCGCTGGAGGAGGGAGTAGATTTTTATCTCGGACTCCCCGAGCTCAAAGACCCTGAGGGTTTTGGACAGGGCTCGGAGTATCTCCTCCATTCCAATCCCCTGAAGATTTTTCTTCATACCTGTCTACAACTTTGTGAAAAGGTTTATAACACTTTCTTCAAAGGGTGAGCGGTGGTAGCGATGGCATCGATTTCAGCCGTTGTCAGAAACCTCCGGCCACTGGAGGGGAGGGCATACATAGCACTGATTGGGTTCGCCCTTCTGATGAACTGGAGGAGTGCCGAGGTATATGAGCTCGTTACAGCGTTCCTGGCGGGAGTCCTCTTCGTGTGGTATGCGTTCTCGATAAACAACTGCTTCGACGTTGATACGGATTCTAAAAATCCAGTGAAGGTTAAGAAGAACCCCATAGCCTCTGGAGAGCTGTCGTTTAGTGAAGGGCTGGCGATATCTGCTCTGCTCGCGGTGACGGGGCTCGGGCTTGCACTAACCACAAATGGAACCGCGTTTGCGGTTTACGTTGCAATGCTAATCCTCGCCACACTCTATTCGGCCCCACCGAGGCTTAAAGCGAGGCCCGTAGTGGATGTGCTGTCCCACGGGCTGTTCTTCGGGGGTCTGCCCTTCATCTACGGGGCGCTCATCGATGGGAACCTTTCAGAGGCGGAAATCCTGATGGCTACGGGGATAACCCTCTACTCTTTCGCCCTCGAGCTGAGGAATCACCTCTCGGACTACGAGAGCGACCTAAGGGCTGGACTCAGGACAACCCCGATAGTCATTGGAAAAGGAAGGAGCGAGCTCTTAGTGGAGGTTTTCTCAGTCCTCGCCCTCGCGGTAACTCTGTACACCCTCAAGCCCCACCTGATAATCGCCTCCTCCCTGATGTTCGCGGGGCGCGGGCTGAGGGTTGATCAGAGAACGGTCTACCGCATGTTCGACGTGGCAATGGTTGGGGCAGTTTTAGCGGCTGGAGGGACGGCATTATGAAGAAAAGAACCCTCCTTTCAGTCCTCGCCCTCCTGTTCTCGGTAGGCTACATTGCCCATACAATAGAGGTGGAGGAACTGGGGGAGGCAATCTCGACGGCCGACCCGAGGTTTCTCCTCCTGGCTTTTGGGATGGCGTTTTCGGCTATACTTGTCTCAACTCTGAGGTGGTACATCGTCCTCAGAAAGCTCCAGAAGACGAGCTTCAGGAAAACCTTTACCGCAATTCTGAGCGGTTTCTACATGATGGCCTTCCTCCCCCCGAGTGTGGGGCACGTTGCCAAGGTGAAGCTCGTCGGAGGGGACTACTTCAAAGCATTGTCCGCCCTCGCCTTCGGGATTTTCCTGGAGGTTCTAATCATCGCCGGTATCTCCCTCCTCGTATTCGGCGCCACCAAGTGGGGTATCTTTCTGCTTGGGATTCTCTCCCTAATCCTGTTCTACGATAAAGGAGCCTATGCACTCCTCAACGGGGGGATTGCCGTAATCCAAAGGCTCAGTCCCAAGCTCGCCGAAAGGCTCGGAAACTACCTTGAGAGGACGTATTCGGGGTGGAGGTCCTCCAGAAAGGACCCAACAACCTTCACGCTGTCGCTTCTCCTCTCTGTGCTCGCGGTGCTCCTGCAGGTTGCTGGAATAATCGCCGTTGGAAGGGCCTTCGGACTTCCTGTTGGCCTGCTGGATGCCTTCAAGGCCTTCATACTCAGCACCCTTTTCGCGAGCCTGAGCGGTATCCCCTCGGGAATCGGGGCAAACGAGCTCGGTATAACCCTCGCCCTCGGCTCGTCAACGAAGAGCACGGTTGTGGCCTTCACCTACAAGTTCATCTACCAGTACCTCTGGTCGCTTGTCGGAGCGGTCGAGTTCTACAGGGTAGTGGGGGGTCGGTCATGAGGATAGCCCTCGTGAGCGACTGGTACTACCCGAAGGTCGGTGGCGTTGCGAGCCACATGCACCACCTTGCGATACACCTGAGGGAGAGGGGCCACGAGGTCGCAATCGTGACGAACGACCTCGAAACCGGGAAGGAGGAAGAGCTTGAGAAGCTGGGCATCGAGCTGAGAAAGATTCCAGGGACGGTGAGCCCAATCCTGGGCATAAACCTCACCTACAGCCTCAAATCCAACAGGGAGCTCGGCGAGTACCTGAAAGATTTCGACGTGATTCACTCCCACCACGCCTTCACGCCACTGTCCCTCAAAGCCGTAAAAGCTGGCAGAAACCTCGGGAAGGCCACGCTCCTGACGACGCACAGCATATCGCTCTCCCACGAGTCCTCGCTCTGGAAGGCCCTCGGGCTGACGTTCCCCCTCTTCAGCCACTACCTGGGCTTTCCCCACAGGATAATAGCCGTCAGCAAGGCGGCAAAAGCGTTCATAGAGCACTTCACGGACTCTCCCGTCGAGATAATCCCGAACGGCGTTGACGACGAGCTCTTCAGACCCATTAGCGAGGGGGAGAAGGAAAAAGTCAAGGAGGAGCTCGGCATTGAGGGGCGCGTTGTCCTCTACGTCAGCAGGATGTCACCGAGGAAGGGGCCTCACGTTCTCCTAAACGCCTTTCAGAGGATTGCGAGGGAGTTCGATGACGTCGGTCTCGTGATGGTCGGCTCGGGTGAGATGCTCCCCCTGCTCAAGGCCCAGGCGAAGTTCCTTGGAATAAGTGAGAGGGTTCGTTTTATGGGCTACGTCCCCAACGAGCTCCTGCCGAAGGTGTACGCGTCGGCTGATGTCTTCGTGCTCCCCTCCATAACGGCTGAAGCCTTTGGAATAGTGGTCCTTGAGGCGATGGCCTCGGGCGTTCCAGTGGTGGCGACGACTGTTGGTGGGATTCCCGAGGTGGTTGAGAGGAGCGGAAGCGGTCTTTTAGTGCCCCCAGGGGATGAACTCGCACTCGGGCGGGCCATAGGCAGAATTTTGGCGGACGAGGATTTTGCAAGGGAGCTCGGGGAAGCGGGGAGAAGGGCTGTCGAGGCAGAATACTCCTGGAAGGTCGTGGCTGGCAAGATTGAGAAGGCTTACGAGGAAGTCCTACTCCCCCCTCGGCTGAGCTACCTTTTTTAAGGGACGTTTCCAGGGAGAGACGGCGATGACGAGCCTCACGGTAGCTGAAACGTGATGAGGGGTATACTGACTGAGCCGTTAGGCTTTTATCTTCCCTTTCTTGAAGAGAAGCGAGCGATGACGACCTCTAGGGTATCTGAGTCCGTGACTTACACGGCAAAAATGATGAGAACCAAGGGCTGAGCTCACTCCTCTTCAAGCTCCTCAATTTCCTCAAGGATTTCCTCGAACTTCTTGAAGTCCTCGCTTTGTGCTAACAGCGTTATGAAGTCATCTATCTCCTGCTTTTCTAAAAACGCCCCGGCGAGGAGCTTTCCGGTGTAGCGGTTGTTCTTAATCTCCCAGAACATGTAGAACTCGGGGAAGTGCTCCTTTATCTTCCTGTAGGCGACGCCGTACTTGGAGTCCTTGAGGGGGTTCTGTTCGAGGTAGAAATGCCCGGGTTCAAGCTCAATCATGTGGAGAATCGCTCCCCTCTTTGTCCTTACAAGCTTCACCTTAACGTCCCATTCCTTCAGAACCTTCATGGAAACCACCAAAGTTTGTGGGCTCTTTAGATACTTAAGGATTCCGAAAGGAGGAAGAAAAGTTGGAAGCTCAGAGGCTCTCCAGGTACTTCGCGTAGGCCTCAGCGTCCATGAGCTCCTTGAGCTCCTCATCGAGGTTGCTCGGCTTGAGCTTGGCAATCCAGTTCTCGTAGGGGTCCTCGTTGAGGAGCTCGGGGCTGTCTTCAAGGGCCTCGTTAACCTCAATGACCTCTCCGCTGACCGGGGCGTAGACCTCGCTGACAGCTTTGACGCTCTCTATCTCACAGAGGACGTCGCCCTTGTTGACCTCCTTACCGACCTCGGGAAGCTCGACGTAGGCGAGGTCGCCGAGTTCCTTCTGGGCGTAGTCCGTTATACCAACCAGAACGGTTCCGTCGTCAAGAACCTTGGCCCACTCGTGGTCTTTCGTGTAGTAGAGGCCTTCCTTAACCTTGTATTCGCCGACTTCGATCATGAACATCACCGGAAGTTCTTCAATGAATTCAATTTAAACCTTTCTCCGGTTTTTGAGAAAGCAGGCCGTTGTCTCGAAGGTAAACCTCAATGTCAAGGACCTCCTCTGGAGAGAGCTGGAAGACACGCTTTTCCGCGTGGGGGAGCGAGGAGAGGTAGTCCTTGATAGATTTTTTGTCGGTCCCGAGCATATGGGCGGACTTTTTGAGGGCGGATGCAACGGTGCTTCTCCTGTGCTGAAAGAGGGCCTTAACGAGGTTTTCGTTCAGTTCTATCCTCTCCTTCTCCGGTTTGGGCTCGAGAACAACAACCGCGGAATCGACCTTTGGTCTGGGCCAGAACGCACCTCTGCCGATCCTTTCAACGAGCTCGACGTTGGCCTTCGCCTGAACCATCAGAGAGAGGCGGGAGTAGTTTCGGTCGCCCGGTTTCGCAATCATCCTCTCGGCAAACTCCAGCTGATAAATCAGGACGGCCCGCTCGAACTCGTGCTTCAGAAGCTTGAACGTAACGGGTGAGGAAATCTGGTATGGGAGGTTGGAGACCATCTTGTTGAATTCGGGCCACTCGACTTTGACGGCGTCGCCCTTGATGAGTTCCACATTCGGCCAGGAGTACTCCCTCTGGAGGATTTCGATCATTCTGCTGTCGGCTTCTATCGCGTACACCTTTCCGGCCTTTTTGGAGAGCTCGTCCGTTAGAACACCCAGACCGGGCCCTATTTCGAGAACTGTATCTTTTTCGCTAAGTTCCGCCCGTTTAACGTTTCTTTCAATGATATCGGGCACTATCAGAAAGTTTTGGCCGAGGGTTCTGTTCGGGCGAAGGTTGTATTTATAAATAATGGAGAAGAGACGATCCCTCATTCTCTGAAGAGCCTCCTTGATCCCACGAAGAGCCTGTACCTGTCCTTCCCCTGGAGTTCGTCAATCACTCTCTTGGCGATCATCTCGCAGGGGTCGTGAAGGCCCTTAACCCTCGATTTGAGGTCCTCAAAGCTCTTGAACGGTTCTTTTCTTCTCTCTTCGAGGATCTCCCACATCAGCTTTTTTCCTATGCCTGGCAGTAGTTCAAGGCTGTGGAGTCTGTTGGTTATTGGGGGGGCGATGTTGAAGAACTTTACAAATCTGTTCTCATTGTTTTTGACGATCTCCTTAACGACGTACGGAAGCTCGGCCTTGGCCGTCGCGGTCAGATCGTCGTAGCTTATCTTCCTGTTTATCATGAGAACCTTGTCGCGGTTTCCTTTGCCTATGAAGACCCTCTCATAGAGCATTAAATCTACCTTGGGGGTAACCTCCAGGAGCGTGAAAGCTTTCTCCCCTATAACCTGTGCAACGGGCTTGCCTGTTCGCCTGCCTGTCTTCAGATCAGTGTAGCCCTCGGGAAGGTAATCGAGCACGTATGCGTACTCCTCATACTCCTTGTTGTGCCTCTTTTTCTGGAGGCTTTCCCTATAGGGATGACGTCTTGTGTAGTCCATCTTCTCTCCCCCAGAAATTTACTCTCCAGAAGTTTTTATACTTTGTGAAGAAAAATAGAAGAGTTACTCGAGGGGTCTGTACTCGTCTATCAGGTTGATAATCTCCTCGGCCTCTTCCTTGGTGGGCATGTGCTCCTCCTTGGCGAAGATAACCCTGATGTCAAAGTAGTCCTCTGGGAGGAGGTCGACAAGCTTGGCCGCGATTCTCTCGTCGATCCAGTCGAAGAGGTTCATCAGCTTCTCCTTGAGCTCCCTAGCCTGCTCTGGCTTCAGTTTGGCAAAGCGTTCCGCGTGTTCAAGGCTGATCCTGGCCTCGTAGAACATGGGCTCCTCGGGATTCTCCTCCATCCCCTCTGCTCTGCGCTTTTCGAGGAGTTCTTTGGCTTCTGCCAGCGTGACGTAGTGTTCCTCCAGCTTTTTTCTCCCGATCATGCTCATCCCTTCTGGGGCCTGAGGTGGACCGGGTGTATGAAGAATGTCTTAACCTTGCCGCCGTCCTTTATCTCGACGATGTAGGCGTCGCCGCGCTTGCCGACGACGGTCCCGGTCCTTCCGTGGAACCTCGGGTCGGGCATTCCCCTGTGGTAACTCGGCTCTATGACAATGTGGACCTTCTGCCCGACCTCAAACTCCTGGAGGAACCTCGTGAGAGGGGGAAGGCCCCTTCTCCGCGGGTGCTTGCTGAGCTTTCCGCGGGTCTTCCTCCTGAAGCTGTGCGCCTTCTTAACCATTCCAACCACCTCTTAACGACTTCAATATACAGGTATCATCCAGCGGGACAACTTAGAGATCCAATTTTTCAGAGGGGGAAACCTTTTCGCTCCGTTTAGACTTAGGACTAACCCCCTGGGAATCACTAAAACCTACAGAGGCCCCTTTATAAATCTTTCAGTTGGAGAAAAAGAAAAGAGAACTCATCTGCGCTTCCAAAGTGCGACGAGAAGCAGAAGGAGAATGCTGATCCCAGGCCCGCAGATGCTTTTCTCGGAGGAATCCTTCACTGAGATAACCCTAACCGGTATTCCATTCGCCCTCTTGACGGTTACCTGACCCTCAACAACTTTTATGATAAGCTTCTTCTTTGTAGTAGGAGATCCAGGTATTAATTTGACATCAGTAGGTGTTGTCTTGACTTGGAAGCTGTAGGCCTCAATGGCCGGGCCTTTGGGTTTCGCTTTTAGGTTGGACACTATGGCAAAGCTCCGGAACTGTAGCATGGGCCCGGAAGAAATCGTTTCCCTCCAGAGTGCTATGAATGAATCCCCGTTTGCGCTTATCCCCTCCGGCTCTCCAAAGTTCCCAAGGAGTATCGTATCCTCCTCTTTTCCTTCTGTGACCACAGTAAAGCTATCTACAACTGTTCCCATCCTATCAGTTTTGATGAGTGCATAGGTTGTATTGAGACCATCACTGCAAGTCAGCCTGAATGCCTTGACAATCGCTGGCTGGAAAATGAGATGCCCCTCTGAAACGGTCAACACGGGTGCGGGCTCGGTTGAAGAGGTCTCTGAGCTCAAGAGGGTGACGTTTCCGCTTTTTTCAGTGCAGGTTTTCTCAGGACTCAGGGTGTACAGCCTGGCCCATGCGGTTGAGTTTCCAGTTATTGCCCCGAGGACGGTTCCGTTGGAGGAGCCCCCGAGGAAATAAACGGTATCGCCCACTGAAAGAGCCGACTTTATGAAGAACCCTTCAAGAGGGCTTATGATTTTCCATGTTCCGAGGGGATTTCCGTTTTTATCGAGAATCACGTAGTACCAGGTTTCCTCATCGTGCAGTATCAGATAGTATCCATCCTTAACCTTTCCAATCGCCGTGCTGTAAAGTTCCCTTGGACCATGAGGTATTTGGTACGCCCCTGCCCAGAGGGGGTTTCCGCTTCCGTCAAGTGCCAGTACAACCGGAGCCGTGACTCTCCCATCCCCTCCGAAGCTATCAACGTGAGTCGCAATGAGTATCTCATCCTCCATCTGCACAACATTATCAATGAACATTATCCAGCCGGGGCTTACATTGAGCAGGTAGTCCTTGGACCACCGGAGCCTTCCATCCCCCTCGAGTTTAATCACCCAGATGTCCGTGTGGTTTCCCGCGTCGCTCTGCCCGACGAGCAGGATTGAGCCGTTGGCGGTTGCCCGGAGCACTCTTGGTGAGGGTCGGAACGGAAAGCCTTTCACGTATTCACCCCACTTAAGCGAGCCGTTCGGGTAAAAATCACCAATCCAAGCCCCGGGAACCACAGGTGTTCCACTGGCGGTCATGTTGAAGGGAACAACGACAATGAAGCCTCCAGCTCCATCGCTTCCGACACCAGCTATAACCTCCGGATACGTTACAGTCCCTCTTGGCGGAGCAACTATAACAGCAGAACCGCTGACGAGAGCGGTCGTGAGCAATGCCACAAACACTGCCGGGAGGAACTTCCAATTCCGAAGCATTTTTACCACCAAGTCAACTCCGCAAAGAAAATATATAAAGATTTCCCAGAGGAATGACCCTACTCGTCAAGTATGTTTAGCACGTCGAGCCTCTCGCACCACGCCTTCTTCCCGAGCAACTCGCTAACGCTCGGCCTCGTCCTTCCCTTATCGCCGGAAACAAGTTCCTTGATGTAGAGCCCGCCGTCGGTGACGAGGCGAAGCTCAAAGTGCTTTTCGTCAACCCACCTCGCCTCGGCCTCGTGGACCCTTTTCACCCTCACTTTGTCGGCCCTCGCCTTCCTGACGCGCCAGGGCGTTCTCTGGTGTATCTCAAGGCCACTTAGCCTCCTCGCCACTTCCTCAGCCTCCTCAGGGGTTACCCCCTCCTCAACGAGAACGAGCGCGAGGTATTCCTTTCGGTGATTCTTCGTGAGAACTTCCTCGGCCTCCTTCGCCGAGACGAAGCGCAGATCGAGAACCTCCACCTTCCCGCTCGCATTTATCTCTTCCGCTACCTTTCCAAGGTCAACCCTTCTCCTCTTCGGTCTCTTAATTTCGACGATGAAGGGCCTCCCGTTGCCGAGCATTCTTACGTCCACGTCCTCCCTTCCGGCACCCTTGAAGACGCACTTGCCTTCAAATGCCTTTGAAAACGCCCTGCAGATTATAGAGGCTACGCTGTCCTTGAAGTCCGGCAAAGGGGTCTGGGGAATCCCCCTGATCAGCTTTCTGTAGCGCCCGTAAACGTAAACCGGGTTGATTTGAATTTCAACCTTGCCCGAAAACGGCTCTACTATGAAAACCACATCGGGGTTCTTCGAGGTTTCCTTCCCGGTTGCTTTTCCAAAGGCCTTGCCGAGCTCGCGGTTAAATTCTCTGTTTATCGGCTCGGCGGTCTCGATATCAAACGCCTCCCAGATTGCTTTCTCTTTCTCCTTGATTTCCTCCGGAAAGCGGGAACCCACGAGGAAAGTTTCAAATTCAATCCCTTCGCTCGCCTTTTTCATGGTCTCGACGAGCTCAGGAACCCTGTCAAAGGCACTGTGGCAGAGCTCACACTCCTCGGGCTCTTCTATCGGTTGTAACCCTCTTGCGGAGCGCTCCATGTTGAGGACGAACCTTATAGCCTTTCCACGCTCTTCGTTTGTCCCCTTGCCGAGCATTGCGAACAGTCTTCCAAGGCAGTGGTCGCAGAGTTCGTGCTTCTCAAGGATCCTTTCGGCCTTCTCGAGTATCATCTTCCCACCCTAAAGCTTTTTATTTCTCCATCCTACTTTTTCCGATGGCCACTCGGAGGGAACGGATAATAAGCCTTTTGGAGGAGCGCGACTATTCCGTAAGCGAGCTAGCCCAAGTTCTCGGTATCAGGGGAAAGGGCAGTAAAAAACTCATCTTAGAGGACCTTAAGGCGATTCAGAAGACCCTGAAGCGAGAAGGGAAAGTTCTGCTCGTCAAACCCGCCGAGTGCAGAAAGTGTGGCTTCCGTTTCAAGCCTGAAATCAACATCCCCTCCCGCTGTCCGCGCTGTAAGTCCGAGTGGATTGAGGAGCCGAGGTTCAGGATCGAGTCGAAAAGCTTATAATTCCGACGTGTTTTCTACCTTGTGAGTAAAAAGCACCTCCCACTGAGGGGTACTAATGTTCGCGGTTAGGTACCTGCTCGTGTTTACCATTGTCCTTATTTTCATCGCCCCAGGGGTCAGTGCGGCGAAGGTCGTGTGTCCAAAGGAGATCGACATGGGGAAAACCTCTGAACTTATCTGCCACGTCTATGGCAAAGGTAACGCCTCCGTGAGGGTAATCTCCATAAACGGGGTAAACCTGTCACGTTCGGGATCCTCCTATCTTTACGCGTACGATTCAAGAGGCGATTTCCTGAATAGGGGAGAATCTGGGAGTTTGCCCCTAGAGCTCAGGGTGTTTATGGGGTGGTTGATCAAGGACTCAAGTCCCCAAACAGCCGAGGGCCTTTATTGGGTATACTACAACAAGGTTAACCACGTTGGGTTTTTAATCTCAGATAAGAACGGAAGCGAGATCGTGAATGTCCCGGTGTACGTGAAAGGGAGCCCCTGGAAGGAAGTTCAATATTTCATTTACCTCGGACTCTTTGTGGGGCTCGTCCTTCTTGTCCTCTACCTGGTTTCCCTGCTCAGAGGCAGGACTAAGAGGACTGAAAGGGCCACCGAGGCTATAACCAAGGTGAGTTATTTCTTCCTTGTGCTCGGTTCGACCAAAATATTCAAGGTCTTCGCCGCTGGTCTCGTTTACTACCTCGGCAGAGCCGCGTCTGAGGTTCTTGCCGATCTTGTTCTGAGCTGGTCATCGGTGATACTTGGTGTGCTGATTTTAGTAACTCTTGATATAGCACGAATGAGCCCTGAAAACAGAAAGCAAATGTGGCTGACCGGTATGGAGTGGATCCCGGTTTCATTATACATGATGAGCATTAAAATGAGCCTCCTCAGCTTTCTTTTCCTGATGGTTTATCTGGCGCTGGTTAGGGTAAGGCCTCTTGCCGAGGGTATGAGAAGGGTTTCTCTCCTGGCTTCGCCACTGTGGGCGTTTCTCCTTTACGGATATGTTGGAGGGGAGGCGGTGTTTTTGGGTCTCCTACTGTTTTTATCCCTGCTCTACCCTTACTTGGTTCACGTTATCGTCCCAACGGAGGACGAGGAGTTCGTGGAGGAGAATGGCATCATAAGGGTTTACACTACTTCCAACGTGGTCACTGAGAGTATACCGGTTGAAAATGAGGCTCTTTTGATAGATGATCCCAAGAAGACGAGACCACTGAAGACCGAACCTCCAACTGTTAAAGAACTCGTGGTTCGATTTGATAGGGTAATAAAAAGCATGGAGTTTGATGACAAATCCCTCCAGAAAGTTCAATCTTCCGTAGAATCCTCGGATACTCCCTCAGATGAACCTTTGGAGCCATATCGGGTCTTTAGCGTTGAGCATTACAGAGAGTACCTAGAAATGTAGCGGAATAAAGAGAGGCAGTTCAGTCCTCCTTAGCCTTGACGAGGATTATGTCGCCTATTGCAATAACACGCTCGTAGGGTATTCCAACCTTTTCTCCCGGAAGTGCGAGGGCGAGAACCCTTCCGTAGCCCGTGTCTATCTCTATCAAAACCTCGTCAACGTAACCAACGTAGTTCCCCTTTGTGTTGTAGATCTGCTTTCCGTATATCCTCGACAGTCTCATGACCATTTAAACCACCCCCTGAATTCTGCTTTTCAATCGTATTTAAGGTTTCGGTTTTGCGAAGAGCAGCCTCGCGGCGGCACCGGTAACCACACCTATCATCCCGAGGAAACCTATGAAGACGGTTACCATAAAAAGGCCTATGCTGTTCCCTGGGAGATCTAGGGCGCCAGCTATGGCCATTACCGTTATTGTTCCAGCGAAGTAGAGGGGACCGGAGAGAAGGACATCCAAGACACCGCAGGGGTCGGGGTAAAGGACTATCAGCAGGGAAATCAGTATAGCAATGAAAATTGCCCCCTTGCCAAAGCTGACGACTGGGGAAAGGAGGACAAGTGCAAAGACCGTCCCGAGCCCGGATAGATAGCTCAGGGCGGAGGTTCTGAAGTTAAAACGGCTTCTCGAGAAGATCCACCCTAGTGGAATCATGAAGAGTAAATAGATCCAGAGTACAGTTTTGACGTCTGTCAGGTCGGGGATTCCCACGACCACAAAGATGAAGGCGAGGAGTGCACCAACTCCGGCCCCCGCTACGGCTTTAAAGAGTTTCTCCAACTTCATCTACCTCCCACAGCCTTTATCCTGATCCTACTACCGTCCCTCAGGTTGAGGGTTTCCCTGAGGTTTACAGGGGCTATTATCTCAGCTATCTTTGGTGGATGAACGCTCCGGGAGGGAACCACGATAGCCCCCTCTACATCCTCTACTCTCACTGGATAAGCCTTAACGTCTCCGAAGGTTCTGC
The DNA here is from genome assembly GCF_000022365.1 of Thermococcus gammatolerans EJ3. Classification (NCBI taxonomy): domain Archaea; kingdom Methanobacteriati; phylum Methanobacteriota; class Thermococci; order Thermococcales; family Thermococcaceae; genus Thermococcus; species Thermococcus gammatolerans. The sequence continues at coordinate 847,212 of NC_012804.1, forward strand.
CGTCCCGAACGAAGCCGGGGATGAGGATTGGTCTAACATCAATTAGGGCGTCGAATATTGTCCGGGGAAAGAGCACTTTCACGTTCAACGTCCCCGGAAATGGATCGAAGCCGAGGTACTCCCTTATCCTGTCCCTGTAAAGCCGGACGTAGTATGAGCCCTCTCCGAGGCCCGAGACAACCTCTCCGATGATGAGGCCGCAGTAGAGGGCCTTTTCAAGCCTTTCGTGGAGCTCTTCGAGGATTTCCAGCCCCTTTTCTGTCAGGCCAAGACGTGTCTTTCTGCCGGAAGTTTCCCTGGAGATCAGGCCCTCCCTTTCCATTTCCCTGAGGAGCCTGAGGATGCTCTGGGGTGAGGTGTTGAGCCGGGAGGCAAGTTCCCTGAGGGTTACTTCCCTCTTCCGTCCGATCGCACCTAATTCAGCCAGTTCAATCAGAAGCTCGATTCTCTCGCTCATTTCGCTTCCCCTTGGAGAGTTCGTCCGCCAGCTTCAGCGGTAGTGGGTAGCCTCCTCGGCTTAAAGCCTTAACTATCTTCACGGCGGAGGGGAGGTCTATAAGGTGTCCAACGCTTACATAGGCTTTGCCAACCTTTGCCCAGGAGCCCTCAGGAGTATTCCTGAGGAGTCTCTTTGCTATCCCTATGGTGGGCACGTTTAGAATCAGACCGATGTGAGAGGCCAGACCGTATCCCCTTGGATGTGCCCGTCCGTGTCCCTCAACTAGTAGAACGTCAGGCCTCTCTTTTCCGATGGCCATGAGTGCAGGTTTAGTTTCGCGGAGAAAGAAGAAAGTCGGGATGTAAGGGAATCTCACAGTCGTTTCAATTGTTCGAGCTTTTAAAAGCCTGCACTCAGGAAAACTGCAGAGGACGAAGGCGCTCCTGGCTTTCTCTCCCTTGTACGAAACGTCCACCGCCCCGACTGTTGAGACGTCATCGAGAGGCAGTGGCCTCTCTACTATCTTCCTGGCCAGTTCAAGTTGAACCTCCGCGATTCTCTTAAGGAGTTTATCCATCTCCAATCGCCGCTCTCAGCTTTTCCTCAAGACTCCTGTTGAGTTTTGCCCTCGTGAGGTCTTCGAGGGTTCTTTCTAGTGCGTACCTGGCCTGATCCTGCTTTGCCCTGACGTTCACAACGCCTTTGGGGTACTCCAGCGTCATAAGTTCACCGTACAGCTTCTCCATAAACTCGTACACGCTCTCGGCTCTCTCTATCTCCCCCCGGAGGAGCAGATGAAGGAAGTGTCTCCTCAGTTCCCCTATGAAGTCGCCGAGACCGAGGAGGTAATCGGCCTCGGGGACTCCAAGATCCCAGGGAGAGGGCAGCTCCTCCTCCGTCAGATACGCCAGTAAAAGATTGGCCTCGACGAACTCCTGGTGGGCGCTCTGGACGTAGCCAGAGTAGTAGAGCATTGGGTAGGGAGATAAGAGATCTTTAAGCTCGTCAACGAGATTTCCCGCCAGTTTAAGCCTTTTCCGGGCTTTCTCAATCTCTCCTCTGTGGAGGGCCTTGACGGCGTCGCCGCTCAGCCTTACGATTTCTCGCGTCATCCTTAGGGCCTCCTCCCTGGCCCCATCCACTTCATCGAGCCTTTTCCTTATGCCTTCTATTATCTCCTCGATCTTCATGTTCCCACCGACTCATTTTGGAAAAAGAACTTATAAGGGCCCCGGCATTGTTTTATAGTGGTTGTGTGAGAGCAAGTGCCGGGGGAAGGAAGATGAGAAAGGTTGAGGAGTTCATGAAAAGGCATAACCTTGAAGTGGGCGATCTCGTGAGGCTTGTCAAGAGGGAAGGGGACGAGAAAATTACCTTTGAGGGCCTCGTGATGCCACCCTACGAGCTTTCGCCCGGCGAAACGCTGACGATAAAGCTCGACAACGGCTACAACGTCGGCGTTCTCATTGATGCAATCGAAAGCGTTGAAATCCTTGAGAAGGCCGCTGAGAAGCCGAAGATGGAGTTCAAGGAGGTCCTTCCGAGGAAGAAGGGCCTCCCAAACGTCAGGATTCTTGGAACCGGAGGAACGATAGCGAGCAGGATTGACTACAAGACAGGTGCCGTTCATCCTGCCTTCACAGCCGAAGAGCTCGCGAAGGCCGTCCCAGAGATATTCGAGATGGCCAACGTTACGCCAAAGCTCATAATGAACATCCTCAGTGAGGACATGAAGCCTGCCTACTGGGCGAAGATAGCGGAGGAAGTTGCAAAAGCCCTTAACAGTGGAGAAGACGGCGTTGTAATAGCGCACGGGACGGACACGATGGCCTACACTTCCGCTGCTTTAAGCTTCATGCTGAGGAACCTCACGAAGCCGGTTGTCCTCGTTGGGGCCCAGAGGAGCTCCGACAGGCCGAGTAGCGACGCGGCCATGAACCTCACCTGTGCCGTTAAGATGGCGACGAGCGACGTCGCCGAGGTCATGGTGGTGATGCATGGCGAGACGAGCGACACCTACTGTTTAGCTCATAGGGGAACCAAGGTCAGGAAGATGCACACCAGCAGGAGAGACGCCTTCAGGAGCATCAACGACGTCCCGATAGCAAAGATATGGCCGAAAGGGGGAATAGAGTTCCTCAGGAACGACTACAGGAGAAAGAGCGAGGGAGAAGTTATAGCGGACACGAAGATGGAGGAGAAAGTTGCAATCATGAAAATCTACCCCGGAATCAGTGGTGAGCTCCTCGACTTCCTCGTTGATAAGGGCTACAGGGGCGTTGTCATAGAGGGAACCGGTCTCGGCCACGTTCCGCAGGATTTCATCCCCCACGTCCAGCGCGCGGTCGAGGAGGGCGTTGCCGTCTGTGTGACCAGCCAGTGCCTCTACGGCAGGGTCAACCTCAACGTCTACTCCAACGGCAGAAAGCTCCTGAAGGCTGGAGCCATACCCTGTGAGGACATGCTTCCAGAGACGGCCTACGTCAAGCTCATGTGGGTCCTCGGCCACACCGATGACCTAGGCGAGGTAAGGAAGATAATGCTGACGAACTACGCCGGCGAAATCACGCCCTACACGAGGTACGACACGTTCCTGAGGTGATGAGTGTGGGCATTAAAGCAGTTTATAAAAATGGGGTCTTCAGGCCTTTAGAAAGCGTCAAACTACCCGAGGGAACAGAGGTTGAGGTCATAGTGAAGAGCGCCGGTCCAATCCTGAGGAAATACGCGGGCATGTTGAAGAAGAGCGAGCATGATTGGGAGGCAGAGTACTATGAGTACATCGAGGAAAGAGCTGGCGGTAGTTGACAGCAACGTGTGGGTTGAAGTCCTCAGTGGAAACCAGAGGGCAGTTGAACTCCTTGACAGAGTCAGCAGAGAGTGCAAGCTGTGTATAACTCCCACCATCTATTCGGAGGTTTCCTTTGTCATTCTTGGCCATCATTTCACCTCCAAAACAGGAAAAAAAGGAACCTATGCACTCAAGAAAGAACTGAAAAGAGACCCCTCACTTTATGAGATTGTTGATACCTTCGACAGCCTACTCGATGAGCTCCACATTGCTGGATTGCTCGAGTTCTTGGAAGAAACTGAGGAAGTTGTCAGGAAGAGCAGGGACTTACGGAAAAAATATGGTCTCCTGCCCAATGATGCCTTAATACTTGCAACTTGTGAAGTATATGGAATTTCAAAATTGGTCACCTTCGACGATGACTTTTTGAGAACCAATCTGGAGGTGTTAAGATGACCGAGAAGTTCGATTACAAAGAGCTCGGCCTTAAGGTCGGCCTTGAGATTCACAGACAGCTCGATACCAAAAAGCTGTTCTCGCCCGTCCCGAGTGAGCTGACTGAGAAGGTTGACTTCACCTTTGAAAGGCGCCTCAGACCCACGATGAGCGAGCTCGGCGAGATAGACCCCGCGGCACTTGAGGAGTTCAAGAAGGGAAGGAAGTACATCTACGAGGGCAACTACGAGCTGAGCGACCTCGTTTACATGGACGAGGAACCGCCGAGGGGGCCTGACAGGGAAGCCCTTGAGGTTACCCTCCAGATTGCCTACCTGCTGAACGCCAAGCCCGTTGACGAGGTTCACTTCATGCGTAAAATCGTCATCGACGGCTCGAACGTCTCCGGCTTCCAGAGGACGGCGATAATAGCGCTCGATGGGAAAGTTGACACGCCTTGGGGAAGCGTTGGGATCCCGACGATATGCCTTGAGGAGGACGCCTGCAGAATCGTCGAGAGGAAGGAGAAGGAGGTAATCTACCGCCTTGACCGCCTCGGTATTCCGCTCGTTGAGATAAGCACGACCCCAGACATACACCACCCGGAGCAGGCCAAGGTGGTCGCTAAATACATCGGCGATGCCCTGAGGGCAACTCGGAAGGTCAAGCGCGGTCTTGGAACGATAAGGCAGGATTTGAACGTCTCGATTAAAGGTGGCGCCCGCGTTGAGATTAAAGGTGTGCAGGAGCTCGACATGATTCCGCTCATCATCGAGAGGGAAGTGGAGAGACAGCTCAACTTACTCAAAATCCGCGACGAGCTCCGCGAGAGGGGCGTTAGGCCCGAGGACATTAAGGAGGAGTTCTACGACGTTACCGACGTCTTCGAGAACACTGAGTCTAAGATAATCGCGCGGACGATAAAGAAGGGCGGGAATGTTTTGGCCGTCAAACTGCCGAAGTTCAGGGGTTTAATCGGCAGAGAAATCCAGCCCGGCAGGAGGCTTGGCACCGAGATGGCCGACAGGGCGAAGAAGTACGTGAAGGGCATCTTCCACATCGATGAATTACCGAATTATGGAATTACAGAAAAAGAGGTTAATGCAGTTATTGAAAAACTCGGCCTCGGAGAGCTCGACGCCTTCGTGCTGGTTGCCGCCGATGAGGAGACTGCGAAGAAAGCCCTCCGCGAGGTCATCAAGCGCGCAAGGGAAGCTATCGAGGGCGTCCCAGAGGAGACGAGGAGGGCCCTGCCGGACGGAAACACCCAGTACATGCGCCCGCTCCCCGGAAAGGCGAGGATGTACCCCGAGACTGACATACCCTCGATTTTCATCCCGCCTGAGGAGAAAGAGAGGATTAAGGCAAACCTCCCAGAGCTCCCGCAGGAGAGGGTCGAGCGCTACGTGAAGGAGTACAGGATTGACAAGAGCTTGGCCGAGACCCTCGTTAACGACGAGCGCGACGAGCTCTTCGAGGAGCTCGTGAAGAAGGGCGTAAAACCCTCGCTGGCCGCTTCAATCCTCGTGGTCGTCCTCAAGGGCCTCAAGAAGGAAGTTCCAATTGAAAACATCACGGACGACCACATCAGAGAGGCCTTCCAGCTCTACACCGAGGGCAAGATAGCCAAAGAGGCCTTCGAGGAGATATTCAAGGAGCTCGCACTCCACCCGGAGAAGAGCGCCGCCCAGGTGGCAGAGGAGAAGGGACTAACCCTGCTCAGCGAAGAGGAAGTTGAGCGCATCATAGACGAGGTCGTCCAGCAGAACATCGAGGTCATCAAGGCGAAGGGCATGGGAGCGATGGGCATGATAATGGGAAGGGCAATGGCGAAGCTTCGTGGAAGGGCCGACGGCAAGCTCGTGAGCACCCTGGTGAGAAGGAAGATTCAGGAGCTGAGCTAAAGTTTTAAGTTTCTTTTCTTACTTTTCTCTCAATGGTTAAGATGAGTCCTTCAGGGTTCTTCTGGAATGCTTTCATGTTTGCCCTATTAGGTTTTAGGTTTCTCAGGCAAATTAAAGAGAACTGGAATGGTCAGAGCATCGGCTCCTCATCACGACTCAGAGTGAGGGAAATTGCTCATCATCCCCGAGGTGGTTTGGGGTTAGGCTTTTAAAAATCTCCTCCTACCCGTGAAAGATGTTGGCTGAGATCCTCCTCTCCCTCATCCTGCTCTGGGACGGCTACTTCTTCCTCCGCTACCTGCTCAGTCTCAGAAGAGCCTATCCCACGCGGGAGTGGAGCCCAATGGTTAGCGTCGTTATTCCCGCATACAACGAGGAGGAGAACATCGAGGATGCGGTTAAGGCTGCCCTCTCCCAGGATTACCCAAACTTTGAGGTAATCGTAGTGGACGACGGTAGCACCGATGGAACCTACGAAAAAGCCCTCTCGATCAAGGATGAGAGGCTCAGGGTCATTAGAATTAATCATGGAGGAAAAACTAGGGCTTTAAACGTGGGGCTTGAATTCTCCGCTGGAGAAATCATCGTTACAATCGACGCAGATGGTCTCCTTGAGAAAAACGCCGTTTCACGGCTTGTTGAGAGGTTTTATTCCGATGACATTGCCGCGGTTGGCGGCCAGGTGAGAGTTCGGGGAGAGACTTTCCTTGAGCTCGCCCAGGATATTGAGCACCTGAGGATAGCGACTTTCCGAAGGGCTAAGGAGCTTGAGAACCTCAGCCTTGCCCCCGGGCCTATCTCGGCCTTCAGGAAAAGGTCTCTGCTTAAGATTGGGGGCTTCGTCAATGATCTCGTTGAGGACTATGCAACCACGCTGGCCCTGAAGAAAATCGGGCGGGTGGTTTACGCCCCGGGGGCGAGGGTGTGGGTTCGAATGCCCTCCGGGTTAGGGGCTCTGTGGAGGCAACGGAGGAGGTGGTTCCTCGGTGACCTGCCGAAACTCTCCTCAAAGCCATTCAAAGAAAAACTGGTTTTCATTATGAGTGATCTCGTTGCTCTCTTGGACGTTCTCTTCCCCTTGGCCGCGCTTATGGCTGGAAAGTGGTCCTTGCTATTGATATTTCTGGTTCTTGAATGGCTCATGATGTATTTGATAGTCAGGGTTGAGGGTGGTATGCTCGTAGAGGTTGCTCTCTTCCCGGTTATTCTGTGGTTCTGGGCGGCCTTTTATCTCAGTCTGCACATCTACGGCTTAATCCTATATGCCTTCGGAAAGAAGACACCATCGGAGTGGAATTAGCAGAATGGGGGTTAAAAACCCTTAGTTTAGGAAACTCTTTTTATGGGTTTGCTGGAATTTTTATGGTGAGTCTAAATGAAAACAAAGACATGTGAAGTTGATCTTCCCTATAACTGGGACGTGGTCGTTAGAGTAATCAGTAAACCCGAGAAAACGCTTCCTTTCTTCCCCTACTTCGAGAGCATCGAGGGAGACACCGTCAGGTTTAATGTTCCCCGTTTTATGGCGAAGATAGGCTACGAGTTCAAGCTTAGCGTTGCCGTCCAAGAGAACCGCGCGGTCTATACTTTCACAGGGGACAGGGGCATACTGACAGTAGTCTTTGAGATGGAGGGGAAGCATTTGAAGGTCATCGCCAGCTGGTCAGGCTTTGCGGAGCTCATCATGGGGAAGCCTCTCCAGAAGTTCGTGAATGGAATTGCCAACGCTGTGAAGGAGTTCTGTTCCGCAGAGATGTGTCCGCTCACTCTAACCGGTGATGAGGGGTATTTAGATTTTAAAACCGTGTGCTCCCTCTTTAAGAAAACCGCTATGGAGATGGGCGGTGATTTCTTGGTTGAGTGCACTTCAGAGGACGGTACGGTTTTGAAGGGCAGAGTACACGAGGGAAACCTCGTCGAAGTTGAGGTTATTGAGCCTTCGGGCAGGAAGACAACGGTTCGGACAGAGATACCGGTTCTTGAAGTTGATGAGGATCTATTCAAGGATCTACCCCTTGAGAAAAGGTTCAGAATAAGGGTAAAGAGGAACTAGATGCCCTCTTTTAGTACTTCCCCTATTGCTTTTTTTAGCTCGTCGTAGGCCTCTTGCAGCGACTCTGGGATAACCTTGGTGTCCGCTATGACGGGCATGAAGTTCGTGTCACCATTCCAGCGCGGCACTATGTGCAGGTGAACGTGGTCGTCAATTCCTGCGCCGGCGACTCTACCGAGGTTAACGCCCATATTGAAGCCATCCGGGTTCATAGCCTTTTTTATTGCCCTGATCATCAGCTGTGAGAGTTTCATTATCTCAAGCAACTCCTCGTCCCTCAAATCCTCCCATCTTCCGATGTGCCGGTAGGGGGCTATCATAACGTGCCCTGGGTTGTAGGGATAGTTGTTCATTATAACGAAGCTGTGTTCTCCCCTGTAAAGAATGAGCCTTTCCCTGTCGCGGTTTTCTCTTGGAAAGTCGCAGAATATGCAGCCCTTATGCTTGGGGGAGCGTATGTATTCTATCCTCCAAGGGGCCCACAGGATCTTCAACCTCTCACCTCCGGAAGGGAATAAATAGAGGGGTTAAAAAGTTTCCTGGGATCCGTGAATCCTGCGGAGGAGGGGAACAACTGCAAAGAGAAGGAAGGTTGCTGGTCCGCAGATTCCGTGAGTGCTCTTTCTGTGAGCTTTGGTCCGGTAGAGTACTATTCCATTTTCAGGAGAAACTCGGGTGAACTTAACAATGACTTTCGTGCCGTTTGCAGGAAGAATTTTATAGTGTGGTGTGAAAGTGCGCTCCTTCACCATAATGGCCTTCGTCGTGATGTGGTCGAGTTCCTGATAGTAGGCTTCTTCGTAGAACTTCTCAGGGGAAATCCTGCTGAGGGTCATCTTGGACTCCTGTAACTTGCCGTTTTCGATCTTCACTCCAATGGCGTCTTTGGATACCTCCACCCAGTTACATTCGGAGAGGGCTGGCGGTTTATTCTGAATCTCCACCTCAATAATTCCGTTTCTGTCGTATGCGAGAACCGTGGAGTTAGTAGCTTTGAGAATTCCCAGGAGGGGCCTATAAACTGTTGCCTCCTTCATATTGCCGTTTTTGCCAATCAGAATGATCTTCGTCTGGTTTATGCCTAAAAACTGGTCGTACTCTTTCGTGAGGATTACCAACAGTCCGGGGGCTTTCGAGATAGAGACGTTCTCTCCCTCGCTGAATCCCAACGTTTTGACCGTGTACGAGCCGCCGTTTTCTAGGGTTATAAGGCAGAGCATCCCACCACTTTTCACGATTGTGATTACCGTCCCGTTGAAGTGGAAGGCCTTTAGAATCCTGCCCCCTGATATAGAATATCTCCGGGCGGTCTCAAACTTCTTGTCCTCGATGACTATTAGATACCCGTTGCTCCACAGTATCGTCTGATTGTCTTCTCTAATTCCTCCTGTTATGGGCCCCCTGAAAAGTGCCTTCAAAGGCATCACCAACTCTTTGAACTCGCCCGGAGATTCCATAGAATACGGCCAGTAGGAGGTGTGGAATTTCACGAGTAGCCCATTTCTTGTACCACTGAGAAAGCTTCCTCCAGTGGGATACGGATCAACGGCCTCCCGCTTTCTTGGTGGCTTATATGATCTCTCGCCCATTAAATCCTCAAGACTTTCGCTCCCGTTATGGGACAGCATAACGTAGACGCTGCCCCCATAAGGGACCATTCCTTCAACCACGTGTTCGCTCGGTATCCTGAAGGCGTTCTCAAGGGTTCCGTTGGATGAATAGTGGAGGATATATCCCCACGGCCAGGAGCTCGTCTTTATGTGCACACAGTATCCATCGTTGAGAACGATCCTTTCTATGGTGAACCCTTTCAGGAACGTTTTTGCCCATTTCAGTTTCATGTCTTTGGAGAGCATGTAGATGTTTATTCCGTCCCGGGATGTTGAAGCGATTGCAATGTTTCCCTTGTACCCGCCTAACTTTCCGGGGTTCCTCTCACCGAGGTAAATGCCTCTTAGGAACTTCCCCCACTTTGAGAACTCCATGACATAGGTGTCCCCTTTCTCGCTTCTCAGAAGCACTGCGAGGTTCTCATTAGAGAAAGTGATTGACTCAGGGGTCAGAATGGCGGATTTTTCGTTCTTGGTCTTAACGGAGTACTCAATGCTGAACTCTGTCTGGAGTTCCCTACTGGAGGTTCCCGCTATTATCGGCCCCAATCTCCCTGGCCGAAGGTCCACAATTCCGAGGGTGCATCCATCACTGGTGGGAACCGTGCCGATTAGGTAAATGAGATCCCCGTTTCCCGCTCCATAAATGCCGGTCATCCCTTCAATCTGAGCGCTCCAGTTCAATTTTCCGTTAGGAGCAACAAAAATTATTCTAGTGAAAACGCCTGGGATACTTTTTAGGACGTATATTCCAAATGGGGTTGGGATCACGTCAAAGTTTGAACCCAGTTGATTCACTGTTAGAACACTATTTTCCGTTTCAAGTTCCACAGTCCATTCTACACTCAAATCCGGTAGCAACTGGCTGAGGTACAGGCCGTTTCCAGACCAGAGGACGTATATAAATTTCCCAGATTTGGCCATCCTTATGCCCTTAACGGCCAGATTTATAGTCTCGGGCTTGGCCGCCTTGAGAATTCCGCCGGTCTCGTTTATCTCGACAACCTCTCCGTCAACTGTGAGCACGTAGAGGTTGCTCCCAAGAGAAACCGCGTCCTCTGCAATGAAATCCTCGTATCCAATGGCCTTTTGGAGAGTTCCATCATCAGAAACCAGCAAAAGAAGCGTTCCTTGGCCGGAGGTAAGAACTGCAAGATTATCCCCGAGTTCGCCCACCCATATTATCTGGTGTTCATATTTAGCGGGGTTCTCAATCGGATGCAGGGAGCGTGCATTAACACTTGGAATAAGTGTCACAAATACAATCAGAACCCACGCAATAGCCGTTACTCTCTGTCTTCTCATAATTCCCACCGTTGTTAGTACTATGGATGACCTTAAAAAACTTTCCAAAATCAGAATGTTAGGCCTCAACTTTTAAACATAATCAGAATGTCCCACGGATTACAGTTGACCAGAAAACTGTGAATTGCTGCCCAATAAAGCTGGTGGGCCCGCGGGGCTTCGAACCCCGGACCTCCGCCTCGTGAGGGCGGCGTCATAACCAGACTAGACCACGGGCCCGCCCGGTTATTGGAGGAAAGGCCGGGTTATAAATTTTTCGTCGCAGGGCCTCAACTTTTTAAACATTCCTCCACAACTTCATCCGATGCTCGCCGTTAGAGTCCCCAAGAGAGAGGCAGAAAAAGCGCGGAGGAAGCTCATCGAACTCGGCGTTCTGGCGAAGGGATACGCCGTCAGGCGGGAGGGTGAGTTCGTTCTGTTCCCCGTGACTGAAGAAGTAGAGGGCTTCGAGCTGGTCGAGGCCGAGTTCGAGAGGCTTGAGAGGAGACCCCACAGCTACCGCGAGGTCGTTGAAGTCCCGGATAGTGTTAAACCGCTCCTTCCAAGTTCCTTCGACGTAATCGGGGACATCGCGATAATCGAGCTCCCCGACGAGCTGATGCCCTACGGGAAGGCAATCGGCGAGGCAATTCTCAAAGTCCACAAGCACATCAAAGCAGTCTTCGCCAAGGGAAGTAAAGTCGAGGGAGAATACCGCGTTAGAGAGTTAATCTACCTTGCTGGGGAGAAAAGAACCGAAACCCTCCACCGCGAGAACGGGATAAGGCTCAAGCTCGACGTTGCCAAGGTCTACTTCTCCCCCCGCCTTGCCACAGAGAGGATGAGAATTTTTAAGAAGACAAGGTCTGGAGAGGTCGTCTTCGACATGTTCGCCGGCGTCGGGCCGTACTCAATCCTCCTCGCGAGGAAGGCGAAGCTCGTCTTCGCCTGTGACCTGAATCCTTGGGCAATCCGCTACCTTGAGGAGAACATCAGGCTGAACAAAGCTCACAACCTCGTCCCAATCCTTGGGGACGTCAGGAAAGTTGCCGGAAAGCTCAAGGCTGACCGCGTCATAATGAACCTCCCCAAGTTCGCAGATAGGTTTTTGAGAGAGGCCATGCTTAGCGTCAGGTCCGGCGGGATAATCCACTACTATGGCTTTTCCCCGGAGGAAGACCTCTACTCGGAGCACGAGGCGAGGATTAAGGCCGTCGCGCGGGAGCTGGGCTTCTCGGTCGAGTTCCTTGAGCGGAGGAAAGTCCGCCCCTACGCGCCGAGGCAGTTCAACATCGCGATTGACTTTAGGGTTCTGAAGTGATGTTTCGTATGGAAAACGGGACTTTAAAAGCAGGTGTTTTCCCGATAAAACACCCTTAAGGTTATAAAAACGGAAAGATTGAAGATGACAGAGGAGTCGGTTCACTTCCCCGCTATCCTGACGTTCTCGAACCTTATGAAGGGCGTCGTCATGGTGTTCATAAAGGGCATCACGGTCTGCTCCCTGCTCACCTCGCTCGCCTGCCTGAGGAGCTCGTAGACGTTGCCAGCGATGAGGAAGACGCTCGAGCCGACGACTTCCCCGTCCTCGATGAGGAAGGCAGGGTTGGCAGTTACGGCGAAGTTTCCGTTGTCGGGGTTGCTGGAGTGTGCGCCCTGGAAGCCGTCCACGAAGTAGCCCCTGTCGATTTCGGCTATCATATCCTCAAGGGAGCGCTTGCCCTTCTCAATAACCACGTTGTGGAAGCCGATGTTAATTCCGCCACTTCTCAGGTCGCGCTTCCCGTTTCCGGTGCTCTCGGTTCCGTAAACCTTCGCCCAGTAGTTGTCCCAGACGAATCCCCTGAATGTTCCGTTTTCAATGAGGACGTTCTTCCTCGTCGGAACACCCTCGCCGTCCGCTATGACGGGCTCAAGCGACAGCTCGTGGAACGGGTCGTCGTACATCGTGAGGACGTCGCTCGCAATCTTCTCGCCTACCTTGCCAGCTAAGGGCGTGGTTTCCTTGACCAGGCGCTCACCGCTGAAAGCAGGGAGGAGCGCGTAGCTGAAGAGGCCTGCAATCGCCCAGGGGCCGAGGATTATCGGAACCTCCTCGTTCCTGCTCGGCTTGACGCTGTAGGCCCACTTGACCTTCTGGACGGCCTTCTCGACAACCCCCTCAACGTCGAGGTTTAGGTCACGCTTCGCGTCGAAGTCGAAAATTCCAGGCGTCACAACGCCTTCCTTCCTGCCTACGAGCTCAACGAAGAAGAACGCCGCGCCTCCCTCCTGGAAGACGTCTATTCCATGGGAGTTGACGACGTGCCTTTCCTCCCAGCTGACGCCACCTTCTCCGCCGGCGACGACGGCGTTCGGCTCTTTCTCGCGGGCGAGCTTTATAGCCCTGACGAGCATCTCGACGAGAACGTCCGGCGAGGCCTCCTTCAGCTCGTAGTTGGGCTTCGGCGCCTCCCTGTATTTCCCCGGCTCCGGCAGTGAGAGCCACTTCTCGTCCCTGCTGTTGAGCCTCGCCATCTTCGCGGCCTGCTCTATCGCTTCCTTAACGCGCTTCTCCTCGTCGCTGTCCACTATAGCTAAACCGAGGCGCTTGTCCTTTATACCGCGGATTATCGTTACGGCCCCGCTCCTCGTAGAGGCCATCGAAATCTCGTTAAGCTCGACGCTCGCGCTGACCTCCCTCGAGCGGTAAACTGCAATCTCAACCTCATCGAAGAGCTTCTCAGCGTAGCGTATGAGGTTCTCCATCGTCACCACCTCAGCCAATCAGTATTCCCCCGTCAAACCTCATGTGCGGGCCACCTGAGCTCACGAAGGCGGTCTGTCCCTTTCCGCAGAAGCCGACCTCGAGGCCGAAGTCCTTGCCGACGGCGCTTATCTTTTTGAGGGCCTCTATCGCAACGCCGGTAATCGAAGTGTCCCTTATCGGTTCCGCTATCTCGCCGTTCCTGATGACGTAACCCTCCTGGATTCCGACTTGGAAGGCGCTGTTGAGCTGGGCCTGACCGCCGCGGAAGTCAACGACGTAATAGCCGAATTTGATGTCCTCGATGAGCTCTTCGAAGGAGTGGTCGCCTGCCTCGAAGACCGTGTTCCTCATTCTGATGATCGGCGGGTAGCGGTAGCTTTCAGCTCTGGCATGGCCGTTCGGCTCCATTCCCCACTTGTGGGCGTACTCGCGGTTGAGCATTATCTCCTTCAGGATTCCGTTCTCGATGATGTGGATGTCCTTGACCGGAACCCCCTCGTCGTCGTACTTGTCGTTTCCGAAGCCGCCTTCAACGATGCGCTCGCTCATCGTGACGTACTCGGGGGCAATCTGCTTGCCGATGAGGTCCTTGAAGGGCGAGTTTATCGTGAGGTCTGCCTCGGCGAGGTGGCCTAAAGCCTCGTGGGCGATGATTCCAACGACTATCGGGCCAGCCACAATCGGCCACTCACCGCGCTTCGGAGCCACTCCTTTCAGCTGGCTGTGCATCTTCCTGAGAAGCCTCTCCTTCACCTTCTCGTTCGGCTCTATCTCGGTCATAAGCTCCCAGCCGTAGTCAACGGCTCCAATGCTGTCCCTCGCCATCGCGAGCTTTCCGTCGGCCTTACCGGTGACGTATGTTCCTTGGTAGAGGTAGTTGTAGTCCCACTCTATCCTCGTCCCCTCGTTGGTGAGGAGTATCTTCTTCCCTCCGCCGTCCTCGTAGCGAATCTGAACGCTCTTGACGGCCTCGTCTTCCTTGAGGAGCTTCTCAAGCTCTCTGAGATGGGAAACTTTCTCCTCAATGTCCACTTCCCTTGGCTTGACGCGCATCTTGCTCTTCACGAAGTCTTCGACTGGGTCTATCTCTGCGAGCTGGATTTTCTCCTTCTTCGTCTGCGCGGCCGCCCTGGCGAGCTTGTAGGCCTCTTCAATCTTCTTCTCAAGGTTCTCAAGCTCGCTCGTCGAGGCAAAGCCCCAGGCACCGTCCGCCAGAACCCTTATGGCAACGCCCCTGTGGAGCTTCCCCGTGAAACTCGTAAAGACGCCGTCCTTGAGGCCGAGCGTGGTCTTCCTTAAGTCCTCGTAGCGCAGCTCGATGTACTCGGCCTTCAGGTTTTCTTCAGCCCACTTAAGGGCCCTTTCAAGTGCCTCCATGTCCACCACCGTTGACCTTTGTCCAATCTCTTGTGAGAGGGGCAACTATAAAAGCCTTTTGAGCCTTTCGATGAGCATCTAAGCATAGTCAGGACATTGGGGAATAAAGTTTTTAATGAAGTAAGAACCTAGAACACTGGGGATGCTATGATGAAAAAAGTCGTACCATTGGTTATCTTAGTCGTTGCCCTTTCCCTCGTTGCTGCCGGCTGTGTGTCCGTTGAGGAGCACGTGAAGGTAAGTTCCGACGGGAAAATAGCGCTCCTCAAGATGGCCATCAACATGAGCAGGGATGTGTACTCTCTCGCGCTCTCCAACACCAGCGAGGGCTCCTTCTGCGCGGACTTCAGGGAGAACCTGACGGATTACGAGAAGGAGCACTTTACCTGCGAGGAAAAGGTTTCTGGGGAGACCGCGACGATCGTCATAACCGGAAAGGACATAGACCCATCCAAGCTCACGGGAGACACTAAAATGAAAGTGGAGAAGCAGGGCGATTACATTGAGTTCTGGGACTACACCTGGTACGAAGAGGGCAAAAAAGAGGAGAAAAATGAAACCGACTGGGATAAAGAGATCGCAAGCCTTTTCACGATAGACTACTACCTTGAAATGCCGGGAGAGATCGTTGATTCCAACGCTCAGGTGGTTAACGGGAACAAGGCCGAGTGGCACTGGAACCTTTACGTGGCCTCAAAGCGTCCGATCTACGCCAAGGCAAAGGTTGAGGAGAAGAAGGGTCTCTGCGGTCCGGCTTTCCTCGTGGGTCTGGCAATAGTGCCGCTTCTCTTACGGAGGCGTTAAGGGGTTCTTTCCTTTAATCTTTGCCTTCAAAATAATGACCTCTTTCATTGAAAGGACGTCTTTTCGTGTTCTTTGACTTTGATTGATTTGCCTCTTTATTTAGATATTAGTCGAAACGCTAAGCTTTTATACGAAAAGAGCCGATTTATCTTGGTGGTTTCTATGGCCAAAGGGCTGGGTATTAAAGACATCGGAAAGTTCAAGCTCGTTGGGAACATCGACGCCTTCGGGAGAAGGCTTGTTTTCCAGGTCACGGAAATAAGCGTCGAGAAGGACGACTACTTCTCAAAGCTTTACCTCTACGACGGCAGGAAAGTTAAGCCCTTCACCTCCGGAAAGAAGGACGGAAACCCGCGCTTCTCCCCGGACGGAAAGCTGATAGCCTTCACCTCCAAGCGCGATAAGGAGAGCAAGGAGGCCGAGCTGTATGTTATTCCGACCGACGGCGGCGAGGCGAGGCTTTTAACGAAGTTCAAGTACGGGATTAAGAACCTCCGCTTCACTGAGGACGGGAAGAGCGTAGCGGTCGTTACGCCGGTAAAGGTTGAGAAGAAGCCGAAGGACGACGTGCACGTCATCAGGGAGATCCCCTTCTGGTTCAACGGTGTGGGCTGGGTCTATGGAAAGAGGAGCGTTGTCCATCTGGTGGACGTGGAGAGCGGAAAGAAGAGGCGCGTAACGCCGAAGAGCCTCGACGTCTCGCAGGTTCGCTTCCACAACGGCAGGCTGTACTTCGTTGCCCAGGAAGACCGCGAGAAAAAGCCGATGGTCAGCGACCTCTACATCCTTGAGGGCAGGAAGGCAAGAAAGCTGACTCCGGGGAAGTGGAGCGTGAGCGACTTCATTCCGCTCGACGACGGCACTTTCATCCTCAAGGCTAACACGCGCGAGCGCGGGATTCCGACGAACACTCACATCTACCACTACAACCCAGAGACGGGCGAGCTGAGGAAACTCACCGCTGGCTTGGACCGTTCTGCATACAACTCCCTCAACAGCGACGTCCGCGGAAGCCAGAGGGCAGAACTGGTTTTCAAGGATGGCTGGGTTTACTACGTCGCGACCGACGGCCCGAGGGCGAACCTCTTCCGCGTGAACCTTGAGGGGAAGATAGAGCGCGTCGTTGGTGGAAATAGGAGCGTCGAGAGCTTCGCAATCGGGGACTACATAGCCTTCACCGCCCAGGACGCGGTCACTCCGACGGAGCTCTACGTTCTCAGAGACGGGAAGGAGAAAAAGCTCACCGACTTCAACGGCTGGATTAAGGGCTACAAGCTCTCCAGACCGGAGCACTTCAAGGTCAAGGCCAGCGACGGCGCCGAGATTGACGCGTGGATTATGAAGCCCGTTGATTTTGAGCCGGGCAGGAAATATCCAGCCGTTCTGGAGATTCACGGTGGGCCTAAGACGGCTTACGGTTACTCATTCATGCACGAGTTCCACGTTTTGACGGCTAAAGGCTTCGTGGTAATATTCTCCAACCCGCGCGGCAGCGACGGCTACGGTGAGGAGTTCGCCGACATAAGGGGTCACTATGGGGAGAGGGATTACCAGGACCTCATGGAGGTCGTTGATGAAGCACTGAAGCGCTTCGACTTCATTGACGAGGAGAGAATAGGCGTCACCGGCGGTTCCTACGGCGGCTTCATGACGAACTGGATAGTCGGCCACACGAACAGGTTCAAAGCGGCCGTGACCCAGCGCTCAATCTCAAACTGGGTGAGCTTCTTCGGAACGACGGACATCGGCTACTTCTTTGCTCCAGACCAGATAGGGGGCGATCCCTGGAGTAACACCGAAGGCTACTGGGAGAAGAGCCCGCTGAAGTACGCGCCGAACGTGGAAACTCCGCTCCTCATAATCCACTCGATGGAAGACTACCGCTGCTGGCTCCCGGAGGCGTTGCAGTTCTACACGGCGCTCAAATACCTCGGCAAGACCGTTGAGCTGGCGCTCTTTCCGGGCGAGAACCACGACCTGAGCAGGGGCGGAAAGCCGAAGCATCGCGTTAAGAGGCTTGAGCTGATAGCAGGATGGATGGAGAGGTGGCTAAAGGGGTGAGTCTGTCTTTTTCCTTTCATAACCTTTCATAACCCTCAAATATGTGAATCCACGTATTTCTGTGCGGCGATGGCATGCCAAACATAACCCTCTCAGTCCCGCCCGACCTCTACAGGAGAATGAAGAAGCACCCTGAAATAAAGTGGAGCGAAGTGGTAAGGAAAGCCATAGCGGAGTATTTGGCCAAAATCGAGGCAGAAAAGCTTTAGCTCGGATGAACTGTTATCACTCCTTGGCGAGGATGTGATAGTCAAGAAAGGGGCACCCGGGCCGGTGGTTGATGCGGTAATTGTTGCGGTTGCAATGAACCGGGAGCTGACGCTCTTTACGAGGGGCAAACACTTCGAGTGGATAAAAGAAGAGTTTGAAGGGCTAAAGCTTTTAGAGCGTTAAATTGTTTTACTTTCTCCCCGTATTCTCTCAATGTCTTCGTCGAACTTTTTCTTCGCCCACTCCAGCTTGTCAAAGGCGAGTTTTGAGGTGAGAGTGTAGACAAACAGAGAAACGAGGAACACCGCGAGCAGTAGCAGTGAAATCGTTTCCTCGGTTGTGTACTGAAGCGCGAGGACGAGCGCAACGCCAGCACTCAGGGGTACGGAGTAAGTTTTGAAGAGTGAGAGGGCTTTGTGACACTTTGAATACGGCAGTTCGGCATATTTCCAGAGGATTATGAATAGTGGAATTCCGATCAAAAAGCCAAGGAATAATGGAGTTACGTAGTGCTCCGGCCATACAAAGTAGAGAGCAATCGGTAGGCCGATGATCCATTCAAAGCCTGTGTAAAAGCTTACCTTTGGATACTTTGCCTTGTGGAATCCGAGGGCGTAAGCACTCTGAAGGAGGAAGAGGGCCGAGAGACCGCTCAGGGCGAGAAGGGAGTGTCCTATTTTGAGATCGGTCAAAGCCTTGGAGCTCACTGAAACGTAGACGAACGGGGCGGAGACGTCCCAGAAGCCACCAGCCCTGAAAATCAGCTGGAGTCCGAGAACGTCGATTGCGAAGTCCCAGCCGCTTTTGTAGTCCATCGTTGGGCCGGAGAAAAAGACCAAAATAACGAGCAGAGCCCAGAGCAGTGGGAGATAACTCTTCAGGCTTGGTTTGAGCCTTAAAACAGCTTTGTAGTCCTTGGTGGTAGTGGTGTTTTTTCTTATTTCTTCGGCATTAATGTAAATGGGGACTCTGACGTTCGCGAATGTATAGGATGGAAAGACCCTGAACTCCTCGGGCGCAATATCTTTGATCTGGAAGCTTGCGTTGAATTCTATTTTCCCACCAAGAGGTACATAAAAGTCCCTGTAGAAGAGCTGAACGTTGGATGAGTACCCGTAAACTCTCACAATTGAGTCATTTTGAATGCCGCTCACTCCGCACGAAAACTTTGCAACTCCATGAGAGTAAGCTGCGACATCATCGCATGATATCGAGAGGGCTGAAACCCCATGAATGAGGAGCAGTGCAAGCGTGATTCCTACCAACACGCTTATCCTCATATTCCTGCCCCCTAGATTTTTGCAACCCTCTCCTCAATTTCCGCAATCAGGCGTTCTTTTTCCGTCGTGAAGCGCTTGAGACACTTTTTCTGAATAACGTACACCGCGAAGAGGAGGATGACGAGGAGGGCCACGAACGCGAAATCCGGACGGTATTTGAGTGCGAGAAAGCCCGCGATGACGAGGTTGATGAAAAGAACGCCCTCTGGTTTTAATAATGTTTCGAGGATGTAATGGGTGAACATCGCGAGGACTACCACAAGAGATATCAGAGGGAGAATTTCAATCTTAGAGTCAATTGCTCCGGAGACCAGTGCGAGAGGGGCGATAAACCACGCGAGCCCGGAACAGTCTGTTAATTTTTGTTTCCTCAGTTCCGAAAGGAGCTCTTGATGGGTCATACGTCTCAGGTCTGGCGCCACCCTAAGATAGGTAAAGATATACAGTGGTACCAGCGTGGTGAGTGCCCATATGCCCCACCAGACTACAATGTCTCCCCATAGTTTGTCCTCATGCCCAAAATAATAGTAAGGTATCCCAAAGGTAACTGGTCGAAAGTTGAACAGACTAAACATCGCCACTATAAGCAATGCGGTGGATGATAATGAAAGTCGTGTAATCTCTATAAAACGCATGAAGTCTCTGCTGCGCCACCACTCTGCAATTCCCCAGAACACGGACAGTATAATCCAGAGGATAAAAGCCCCTCGAAGTGAGTCAACTAAATCTTCTTTCAGGCCACCCCAGTTGGGGTTAGTCACTAAGAAAATTTTCTTCTCAAAAGTCTCCCTACTGCCATTTTCCATGACCAGCTCAAATACAAAAGTATGCTCCTTGTTCATGAGAAGCCAACTGGGAATTGAACCAACGTAAAAACCTACAATATTCTCTAATGCGTTATTGGCCCAGAGGAAAACCTCGGCCGGGAACTCAAATGTATCATGAAAGTTGCTTGAGGATACAACGTCTCTGCTATTATGCTCTATAATGATTGTGTAGTCTTCAGCGGGAACTCCGTCAACGCTCTTCAGGTAGAGCTTTCCCGTTCCATTGCCCTCCAGCCTGCAAATGACTTTATCTGCGGGGGCTTTGGAGGGACATTCCAGTGTTGCACCTGCAACGAGCGGAATGAGCATGAGGAGCAGGATTACCACTACGAAGGGGCTTCGTCTCACCCAACCACCGCTCAGAATAAGACACGGGGCTTATAAGTGTTTCTCCTTGAGGGTGTAAAGAAAAGTAACTTTAGAACAGAAGAAAGGCATCAGAGCGTGTAGTCCAGAACCTTCTTTGCCTCCTCGATATGCTCCGGGTAGACGTTCTTAATCTCCGGGTGGAGCGCCTTGATGACCCTTCCTATGAGCACGAAGAGGGTTCCTGCGATAATCGGGAGCTCGTTGACGACGTCCTCCTCGAGCGGGATGTCTCCGGGTATCTTCTTCAGCAGGAACTTCCTGATTGGCTCGATCTGGACTTTCTCGTCCTCGATGACCGCCCTGAAGAGGTTCAGGCTGTTCTTGAAGCCCTTGGTAATCGGTATGTGACGCATCTTTATCGTATCCGAGCGCTCGGCTTTGGCGTTCTCGTAGGCGACCTCGAAGAGATCTGCCAGCTTCTTTTCGACTATCTCCATCATCTCCTCGGCCCTCGGCTTGATGACCGCGAGCTCGCAGGTCCTCTCCAGGATCTTCTGGAGCTGCGGGTAGGGTATTATCATCTCGGCCATCTCTCATCACCTCCGTGTTCTTGCCGATGAATTTTAGTAACCCAGAGTATATAAAACTTTCGGGGGCGGGAGATTTTTAAAGAGAATCCTTTAGTTCGCACTATGCTCGGCTTAATCCTCGCGTTTCCCGAAAAGCGGTGGGAAAACTACACCCTGCCCGTGAAAGGAGAGCCCATCGTCAGGCTCACGGAGAGGAGGCTCTTAACCGCCAAAAGAATAAACAAAACGCTTACAATCGTCAGAAAGGACAAGCTGAAGACTTACTCGCTCCACGTTTCAAACCCTGTCCCCGTGACTGCAAGAAACAAGATGGAGGCGCTCCTCAGGGCACTTCCTGACGAGCCTTTTTTCCTTGTCGAAGGCAACATGCCCCTTATAATGCCCTTCTTCGTGAACTATCTCGTCGGTCTCTTCTACGAGGACGAGCCCGAGGCGCTAATCCCCGTCTGGAGCGATGGAAGTGCTGAGGTATTCCACGCGGTTTACGAGGCAGATGCGCTGAGAGAGGCAATAGAATCGGCAATGGCAGAGGGATACAGGAGCTTTTCAAGGATTACAGAGTTCCTTGATTACGAGTCAGTTTCGATTGAAGAGCTGGCAAGGAGGAACCCCAAGGTAACGCTGAGCTTCTTCAGGGTGAGGAGTGGCTTCGACGCGAAGTTTGCAGATGAATCGCTTAGGTCTGGAGTTTAGCAACCATAACGTTTAAGGGCCCTCCGCTGGAGTTTCCCCGGTGGTTGAGTTGAAGGGTGCGTACCTCGCGGCGATAACGCTCATGCTGCTCTTCTCTACCTTAGCCGGTGCCTCCGACTACTGGGTGGGCTTCTACGGCACGACCGGCTACGATGAGCTCAGGGCCGTTTCCATAATGCCGAACGGGGACATCGTGGCCGCTGGAAAGGCTTCTTTTAACGGTACAACCGCTCCCTGGGTGATACGGCTCGACCGTTACGGGAGGGTTCTGTGGTCGAAGTACTACACGATCCCGGGCGTGGAGGCCGATGTGAGGGCTCTTGCCATCGATAACAACGGTAACATCATAGCGGTTGGATCCGTCAGGAGGAAAGCAGGTGAAACGCTGACCTCTGACCTTCTCGTCATGAAGCTCGACGGAGACGGAAACGTCCTTTGGGCGAGGGATTACGATGCAGGATCGCTTGAAGTTGCCAGTTCGATTGTGATTGACGGCAACGCCATCTTTGTGGGTGGCTACGCAACGCCCGAAAGCCCGGAGGTCTGGGTTCTCCGCTTGAACCCCTACGGTGATGTCGTCTGGGGGAAAGTTTATCCTGCAGTTTACCCAACTTTCAAGCCGTTCCTCGCCCTCAACGGAAGTGCACTTTTGGCCCTAGGCCTGCTCGGATCGGGAAGTCCCGTTTTGATGAGGCTTAACCCCCTCAGCGGGGGGGTGATAGAGGCCACAGGGTGCTCAAACTTCCCTGTTTCGTCGCCCGTTCTTGCGGTTGGGGGGAATCACTCCTCAATACTGAACGGTAACGGGACTTGTTTGGCTGTTCTCCTGCCCTCGGGGGAATGGAGCTGCTACAACCCCGGCTTCGGAGGCGTTGACGTTGTCGGGGCGGGCTACTCAGATGATGGGACCCTCTACGCCCTGAGCGTTGCGAAGCCTTGGCCCGGGATCAACTTCTACGTTCTGGGCCTCAGGGGGGAATCCATCAAAGTGAGCAGGGCCTATCGGCTGAGCGATCTCGACATTCCAAGAGGGATGGAGGTTTCCCAGGATTCCCTGCTCATAGTCGGTTCAAGCGAACGCTTCTCCCGGGCCGTTAAAACAGAGGGCTTCGTCGCCAAGCTGCCGCTCAACGGCGCCATTGGAAGTTACGGATCGAAGGATGCGGATCCATCAATTTTCACCGGGAGTTCCAGGGTTGAGGGGGTAGATATCTCGTCTAGAACGCTCCTGCCGAAGGTTTTCACGCTTGAAGTCAGGGTCGGAGACATCAAACCCGTTGGATTCCTGAGGATTGAAGTTGGGATAGACGAGCCTGTTAAGCTCTACATTGACGGCGAGTTCAGGGCCCTCTTGGGCCGGGAGGGCGTTTTGGTTCTCACTCCGGGGACACACGTGGTCAAGCTAACCGCCGATGGTTATTGGGACTACGAGGCGACGGTTTCGATATGGGATGGAATGGAGACTGTTCTCAAGGCCGAACTCAAGAGAAAGGCGGAGCACGGCATCCTACTCGTCAATTCAAGCCCCTCCCACGCGGCCGTTTACCTCAACGGCACTCTCGTTGGGTGGACCCCCTTAGCGCTGAACCTGAGCCCGGGGGAGTACATGGTGGAAGTAACGAAGGACGGGTACAGGACGTACAGGATGAAGGTGAAGGTAATCCCCGGTGAGAGGAAAGTCCTCTCGGCGGAGCTTGAAAGGATTCAAGTTTCGACGACCTCAACAACGAGCACGACCACAACAACCACGATATCAACGAGTTTCTCGACGACTTCTAGTTCAGCAATTACGACCACAACAACCGGCTCATCAGCGGAGCCAAGATCCTCAACGACCAGGAAGAAAGGGGGCCTCTGCGGGCCGGCTGCAGTCGTTGTTCTCTCGGTTTTCCCACTCGTGCTGATGAGGGGATTTAGGAGGGGAACCCGGTAGAAACTCTTTTAACGAGGGGCAGTTTATGTAACCCAAGCGTAAGAGGGCAAAGGTGAGACCATGTGTGGGATCATTGGCTACATAGGTGATAGAAAGGCCTGTGAGGTCATAGTCAGGGGGCTGAAGAGGCTCGAGTACAGGGGCTACGATTCGGCCGGTGTCGTTACCGCCCAGGGGAATGAGATAGAAGTCAGGAAAGGCGCCGGCAGGATAGACGAGCTGGCCCAAAGGCTCGGCTTTCTTGAGATGGAGGGCAACAGGGGAGTCGGCCACACCCGCTGGGCGACCCACGGTGTTCCGAACGACATCAACGCTCACCCCCACACGGACTGCAGCGGCAAGATAGCGCTCGTCCACAACGGCATCATCGAGAACTTCGCCGAGCTGAAGGAAGAGCTCCTGAAAAAGGGGCACGTCTTCACGAGCGACACCGACACGGAGGTCATCGCCCATCTTATAGAGGAGGAGCTGAAATCGGCCGAGAATTTTGAGGAAGCCCTTCGGAGGGCCCTTAAGCGGCTCAGGGGTTCTTTTGCCCTGGGTATAATTTACGCGGACGAACCGGACAGGATATACGTCGTCAGGAACGAGAGCCCCCTCGTGATCGGAGTCGGGAACGGGGAGAACTTCGCGGCAAGCGACGTTCCGGCTTTTCTCGAGTACACTAACAGAGTGGTTTTCCTCGACGACGGCGAGTACGCGATCCTCAAGAAGGATTCGTACGTGGTTAAGAGACTTGACACAGGTGAGATCGTTGAAAAGCCGGTCCACGAGATAGAATGGACGCTGGAAATGGCTGAAAAGGCAGGCTATCCCCACTTCATGCTCAAGGAGATCTACGAGCAGCCGAGGGCCATTAGGGACGCGATACACGGCAACAGGGAGGTAATAGGTACGGTTGCCGAGGAGATAGCGAACTACGAGAGGATAATCTTCGTTGCAATGGGGACGTCTTATCACGCGGCCCTCGTTGGCAAGTACCTGTTCCAGAGGCTCGTCAAGAGGGTTCCAATAGTCGAGGAGGCGAGCGAGTTCCGCTACGAGTTCGAGGATCTGGTGGATGAGAATACCCTCCTGATAGCGATAACCCAGAGCGGAGAAACGGCCGACACGCTCGCGGCGATGAGGCTTGCCAAGAGGAAGGGGGCAAAGGTGCTGGCGATAGTGAACGTCGTTGGAAGTATGGCCACGAGGATAGCGGATCTGACCCTCTACACCCATGCCGGGCCGGAGATAGGGGTCGCGGCAACGAAAACCTATACCACCCAGCTCACGGTTTTAACGATGCTCGCAATGGAGCTCGCCAGAAAGCTCGGAACCATTGAAAGGGATTACCTCAACAGGCTTGAGGAAGACCTTCAGAGGGTTCCGGAGCTCGTTGAGAGGGTTTTATCCCACGATGAAAGCCTGAGGGAGCTGGCCGAATCCCTCGTGGGGAAGAGGGATTTCTTCTACATAGGCAGGGGCATAGGCTTTCCAACTGCTCTGGAGGGTGCCCTAAAGCTCAAGGAAATCAGCTACATCCACGCCGAGGGTCTCTCCGCTGGAGAGTTAAAACACGGCCCTCTGGCACTCCTCGAGGAGGGCGTTCCCGTCGTCGCGATAGCACCGAGCGGAAAGACCTTCTCCAAGATGGTTAGCAACATCGAGGAGGCCAAGGCTAGGGGTGCCCTTATAATAACGCTTTCCGACAGGAAGGAGGCGGAGAAGTTCTCGGACGTTTTGATCGAGATGCCCCCCCTTGACGAACTGCTCACGCCGATAACCTATGTTGTTCCCCTCCAGCTCCTCGCGTACCACCTGGCAGTCCTGAGGGGTAACGACCCCGATAAACCGAGAAATCTTGCCAAATCCGTTACCGTTGAATGAGGTGATCGAGATGGTTAAGAGCAAGGTAAAGAAAAAGGGAAAGGAGAAAGTCAAGAAGTCGACGGGGACTCGCAAAGAGCCAGAGAGCCTCAAGAAGATGGCCTCTGTTTATCCCAAGCTGAAAACCTACGGTCTGGCGATAATCACGCTGATAATCGCTTACTACGGCTATCTCATCAGGATGAAGACGGCGAAGCTCAAGTACTTCATAGATCCCGATACGTTCTACCACTTCGAGATCTTTAGAGAGGCCGTTAAGCACGGTATACCGAGCTACTTCTCCCGTGCGAATCCCCCGACTGGCATAAAGCTGGGCGGATCGCTCGGCCTCTACGTCATCCCCGCCAAGGTTTACAGCTTAATCTTCAGCCACCTCGGCTACACCGAGCTTGAGTTCTTTAAGATGTGGACACCGCTCGTTGGGGCTGTAACGATAGTCGGGGTTTATCTCTTGGGCAGAAAACTCCACTCGGACTGGGCAGGATTTTGGGCGGCGGCTTTCCTGGCATTCTCCTACGCCAACTACTCCAAGACCTACTCCGGAAACGCCAGGGGTGAGGCACCGTTCCTCATGTTCTTCGTCTTCGCCCTGGTCGCGATGGCCTACTACCTCGACGAGAAGGCCGAGTGGAAGGACCTCTCGAAGTCCTGGAGGAAGATCCTCTGGGGAGCCCTATTCGTGATCCTCAGCTGGCTCTTCATGATGAGCTGGCAGGGAAGCGAGTTCGGAATCGGTGTACTGCTGCTCTTCATGGCTCTGTATCCAGTACTCCTCTTCGTCTTCGGAAAGATGCAGGAGCTCAAGCGCTTTGTCTACGATTTCTATCCGGTGATGCTGATTGTTCTCTTAGGTGCACTTCCGCTGACCGGAATTCCCCTCATAGGATACAGGTCCTTCCTCGTGTTCGCGCTTGAAGTTTATCTTGCGATAGCAGCACTCACCGCCATAATGCTATTCGGGGAAAAGATCGGTCTCAACTACTCCGACAAAAAGCACAGGTTCGGAACTGTTCTGGCCGTTGGTGTTTTGGGCTTCGCTGGCGCGTACCTCTACTTCGGCCCTGACCTCTGGAAGTTCCTCGCTGGGGCCTACCAGTCAAACCCCCTATACCAGACCGTCGCTGAGCTGGCCAAGCCTGACTGGGCGTACATAAAGAACGTCTTCAGCATACACTACGTCAGAGGGGCGGGTCAGGATGGGATGCTCTACGTGTTCTCGATCGTTGGCTTCATGATACTCCTCAGCAGGATTTCCTGGAAGCTCTACAGGGGAGATGTGACGGGCTACAAAGAGGTTTTCCTGGCGGTCTACTATGCTACGGCCACATACTTCCTCTGGACGGCGGTTAGGTTCAGCTTCCAAGCTTCCGGGGCTGTTATCCTCCTCGCTGGTGTTCTCCTCGGGGAGGTAATAGTGGCCATCGAGAGGATGGAAGAAAACCTCGGAACCAAGGCGATGTTCGCAGTTGTGCTCATCCTGCTCTTCATTCCCCTGCCTGTGATAGCGGCGAGGGACATGGGCACCCTCGCAAAGGCTCAGGCCGCCAATGAGGCCGTTCCAAAGTCATGGCAGGACACACTGCTCTGGTTGAAGAACAACAGCAACCCCCTCGACAGCGCGACGAGCTGGTGGGACTACGGCTACTGGATAGAGTCAAGCCTCCTGAGCAACAGAAGAGCCTCAACGGACGGTGGACACGCGTACGACAGGAGGTACGTTCTGGCCAAGTTCTTCTCCCACAGCGGGAACGCGGGCGAGGTGGACTTTGAGGCGTGGGGCCTCAACTACCTCATAGCCTGGCAGAGCGACATCTTCAAGTTCAACGCCATAAGTTACCTCGGCGGCGCGATAACCTACGGCGAATACCGCGGAAACCCGATGTTCATGCCCGTCGGTCCGCAGTATGGCTCGACGATAGTCTACGATAACAAGACGAAGATCTACTACGTGCAGGTTTCCTACGGCGGAAGGGTTTACCAGTACATCCCCGACACGATAATAGACATGGGAACCGGCTCCGTTTACCAGAACAAGCAGCCCAACGTCCCATACGTGCTCTACGTATATCCCGGTAACTGGGGTGTCTTGGCCTATGACAAGATAGCCTTCAGCAACTTCGTCCAGCTGGCCTTCAACTACCTCAATCCCATGAACATAACAGAGTCAATGAAGCTCCGCTCCAACTTCGTCCCGATAAAGATGGAAAGTGGTGTCAACACTTATCGCTTCAGGCCCTTCGCGGTTTACAAGATCGATCTCCTCGTGAACGGCACCCCCTCCAATGGAACGTGGAGACAGGTATACTCTCCATTCCTGGCCATGAAACTGCCCATCGGCAACCATACCTTCCGGATACACCTCTCAGCCTTCGGAAGGGACGTTAAGAACGCCACCCTGATCTTCGAAGCCTATCGGAACGGAACCCTCGTGAAGAGGGAAACCCTCGCCGAGAACCTTCACATAGACCACCTCAACGAGACCCCGATTACAGTGAGCATAGACGTTCCCAACGCCACCAGCTACCGCATGGTGCTCGTCCAGAAGGGGCCCGTTGGAGTGCTCGACGGTCCCGTTAAGGTCAATGGAAAAGAAGTTAACCCGAGCTTCCCGATAGCTCCGGGCAAAAGCGGTGACATGGAGCTAACGGCGGCCTTCAGAAAGGACTACAACGTCACATTTGCCCTTAGGGCGATGGTCACTTACTACGTCACTCCCAACGGGAGGGACATCTACAAGAAGGACTTCTACCTTGAACCACACCAGGACATCATAACCTACGTCCCAATCAAAGAGCTGAGCGTCAAAGCCGGCGATAACAGGATAAGCGCCCACGTTAGCGTTCCGAGCGACATTTTCAGCACCTACGTGGAGAAGCTGAAGCAGAAGTACGGCGACAACGTTGTGGTTTACAGGAAGAGGCTCGAACCGGTCTTCATCACCGAGAAGGAGTACGTGGTTTGGGAGGGGAGTTAAGCTTTCTCCCCCCTAACCGCTATGAAGGCCGCGATTCCTTTGCACTTTTTGTAACATTTTTTGTCCACCTTCTCCGCGAGATCGAGAAACGGCCAGAATGAGGGGAAGAATATCACCCCTGCACTCTCAACGTTCTTGAAACCGGCTCCTCTCAGAAGGGCTTCGAGCTCCCTGGGCGTGTAAAAGCGCGCATAGCGGTAGGCAGTCTCCATGAAGAGGCTTTTAAGACGTTTGAAAAGGAACCAGAGGCTTCTACCGTTCATTGTGCCGATGAGCACTTCTCCCCCGGGCTTTAAAACCCGGTAGATCTCGGCAAGAACTTTCTCGGGTTCGTGGATAAACTCAAACATCGTGACGCTCAGCACGAGGTCAAAGCTTTCGTCTGGGAATGGCAGGCTGTAGGCGTTGCCCTTGATGCAGTTCAGGCCCTTTGAGCGGGCTATCCTGAGCATTCCCTCGCTAGCGTCCAGGCCTATTACGTCGAAGCCTCTCCTCTTGAGTTCGAGGGTGTAGTTGCCCGTCCCACAGCCAAGGTCGAGGGCCTCTCCTGATTTCGTCCGGAGCATCGAGAAAACAAGCCACTTCTCGATCCTGTCCACGTACCTTCCAGTTCTCGTCCTGTACCAGTCGTCGTACCTGTCCGCGATCCTGTCGAAGTACTCGGCCATTCAGACCCCCAGCTTACCCTCTATGCTGAGGGGTTTATCAATCCTGTCGTCTATCTTCAGGCTGATGACGACGCGCTTCGCCCCGGCCTTTAGGATAGCCTCGTGGCATTTTTTGACGAGCTCGAGAATCTCATCAACGGATCCCTCGACAACCGTCCCCATAGGACAGACCATGTACTTGAGGCCGCTCTTTTCTATGACTTCGATGACAGGTTCGAGGTACCTCCCAACGCTCGGGCTTTCGGTTCCGAGGGGAAAGAGGCACAGTTCGGCGACGGCCATAGGCATCACTCGTGCTCCTTTCTTTTCTTTTCCCTCTCGTGGATGTAGTCGAGGAGGGGTTTTATCCTTTTCCATACGTCCGGGATGAGGCCATCCCCGTCAACGCGGACGTAGATGCCTTTTGCCCTGTAAAACTTTATTATCGGTTCCATGTTTTTGATGTAGATCCGGTAGCGCTTTCTTACGACTTCCTCCCTATCATCGGTTCTCTGTATGAGCTTTGTTCCACAGACGTCGCAGATCCCCGGAACCTTTGGCGGGTTGTAGGTGATGTGGTAAACTGCCCCACAGTTCGGACATATCCTCCTGCCGGAGATTCTCTCAACGCTGGTATCCTCATCGATGAATATCTCCAGTGCCAGATCGAGCCTTATCCCGTGGTCGTAGAGGTAGTTCTCAAGGGCTATAACCTGCTCGGGCGTTCTCGGATACCCGTCCAGTATGAAGTTTTCCCTCTGACGCCTCAGGCGGGAGATTATCAGGGTGTTTACTATCGTGTCGGGGATCAGGTCACCCCTGCTCAAATAGGCCGCCATCTCGAGACCGAGGGAGCTTTTCCTCTCTATCTCTCCTCTTATGAGGTCTCCCGAGGAGATGTACGTGAGGCCGTACTCTTCCACGATCCTTCGGGAGTGGGTGCTCTTTCCCGATCCCGGTGGTCCAAAGATCAGGATGTTCATGGGTAGCCACCAATAAGCATTTATGCACGAAAGTTGAATAATCTTTTGGTGATGGCCATGAAGCTCAGCACGGGTTATGTCCGGGCCTCTGGCTACGCCCACAAGGTCAGGAGGGTTCTCTTTGCTCTCACGAGGGGAAAGGTCGATCCGAAGGAAGTTGTAAGGGCTGCGGGGGAGCTGAACCAGTACATCTTTGAGAGGTTTCAAGAGCTTGGAGTGGACAAGGCCGACGTCGTCCGGATAACCGTTCCCTTTGAGATCCAGGACGGAAAGATCGTCTGGGACTACGGGAGTCTAAACATCGAGATCTACCGGAGGAGTGAGGAGGAGAAACTTGCGAAGGCCCTTGAGGAAGTTGAGGAGAGGGAAAAAGAGCTTGAAGAGCGTATCAGTGAGATTGAGGAAACCGCAACGAGGATTAAGAACCTTGTTGAGGAGCTCCTCGAGAAGATAGAACGCCTAAAGGAGGAACACACGTCGCTTAAGCTGAAGGCGGAGGAGTGACTTTCTTCAAACTTTCGGCTTTCTTACTCTTTTAGAGTTCAATTTTTAAACTAGAGTCCTCATAGGGAGGCCTATCCCCAAATACGCCGTGATGTTCTTTAAAATTCAACTCCAAGTTTAAAGCCGAGGTATTTTCGGTTTTTCGCCGAAAAGCATTTATATTCAAAAAATGTACACTGTAGTGCAAAACTTTAATGGAGGTGCAGAGATGAACTCGGCTGTTGTAATCCTGATAGCCGCCGCCATATACGTCAGCATGTACTACACCTACGGTAAAAGCCTGCAAAACAAGGTCGTCAAGGCCGATCCCAACAGGCCAACGCCGGCCCACAGGCTCTACGACGGCGTTGACTACGTTCCGGCGCACCCGCTTGTTCTCTATGGACACCACTTCGCTTCAATAGCAGGAGCTGGACCAATAGTCGGTCCGGCGGTGGCAATGGCCTGGGGATGGCTTCCGGGACTGCTGTGGGTCTGGTTTGGAAACGTCTTCATTGGTGCGGTTCACGACTATCTGGCACTGATGTCATCGGTTCGCTACGATGGAAGATCAGTCCAGTGGATTGCAGGAAAGCTCATGAGCAAGAGGACGGGAATTGCGTTCGAGCTTTACATCTGGTTCGCCCTGCTCCTCGTCGTGGCGGCATTCACTTCGGTCATAGCGGGCATCTTCACCAAGACCCCGGAGGCAGCGACTGCAGCACTGCTCTTCCTTGTATCAGCGGTAATCGTTGGATACCTGATGTACAAGACAAGCCTTCACTTCGCAGGGGCTACGGCAATAGGACTTATCCTCGTGGCCCTCTCAGTGTGGCTCGGCTTCAAGTTCCCGATTCAAGCCACATACCACCAGTGGGCCCTGTTCCTCCTGGTGTACATTATCATTGCCGCATCACTTCCAGTGTGGGTACTACTGCAGCCTAGGGACTACCTCAACGCGTACATTCTGTGGTTCGGCCTCATCCTTGGCGGCCTCGCGTTCATCCTGATAGGGGGTAAGGGAACCTTCACGGCCCCGGCCTACACCAGCTGGAGCGCCCACGTCGTCGGCGGAAAGCCCTCGCCGTTCTGGCCCACTATACCGCTGGTCATCGCGTGTGGGGCTTTGAGCGGATTCCACTCAATCGTCGGTTCGGGAACTTCGTCAAAGCAGCTTGACAACGAGCTCCACGGTCTGCTCGTTGGATACGGTGGAATGTTCACCGAGGGCTTCCTGTCAACTATAGTCATTACCTCGATAGCAGTCTACGGAATCAAGGTCTTCGCCGACGCTGGAATCGACATAAACGCGTCCAACTGGGCGGCCATCTATGCCCCCAAGGTTGCCAAGGTTGTTGGAAAGGTAGGCATCTTCGCCAAGAGCTACGCTTACGGTCTCAACGACGCCTTTGGAGTATCCCTTAAGACGGGAACTGTCTTCGCCAGCCTCTGGGTGTCAGCCTTTGCCCTGACGTCCCTCGATACAGCCACGAGGCTCGGCCGCTTCGCCTGGCAGGAAGTCTTTGGAATGGTCGTTGACACCAGCGAGGGAATCTGGAAGACAATCACCAACAAGTGGGTAGCTTCTGCCGTAATCGCGGTTCTCGGCGTGATACTCGCGTGGGGCAACCAGTGGCTCATCCTCTGGCCGGCCTTCAGCGGCATGAACCAGATGCTCGCGAGCATTGCAATGATGACCGCTGCCCTCTGGGTCACCAAGGTTCAGAGGGCCGGCAAGTGGAGCTGGGCCGTCCTCATTCCAGCGCTGTTCCTGTGGATTACAGTGACCCTCGCCCTTGCATGGTTCCTCGTGGTGGTGGTTCCAGGAATAAGCGATGCCTTCACCAAGTACTCCGTCGGACTGATAACCCTAATCGGCCTGCTCCTGAACCTCCTGCTGGCCTGGGACTTCTACGTTGCCTGGCAGAAGCCTGCAGAGGAGTACGAGGCGGCGAAGGCCTGAAGAGCTTTCTCCCTTTATTTCTTTACCGGAGGAAAAAGGAATGGATGTAAGAAAACTTCTCTACTGGATTTCAACCCCAGTTAGAGTCCTGTGGGAGTTTCACAAGGGTTTTCAGCTGTATTACCTTCAGGGGATTAAATGGGAGGAAGAGGAGCTGGAGAACATCTTTGCGCTCATACTCTTTGGTGACTACATAGGCCTTCCACACCCTCCAACCGATTTAACCTACCGCCTGTTGCCCTACGTCGTGAGGGAGCTGTACGTGATGCAGGAGAAGAGCACAAAGGATATTTCCCTTAAGACCGGCTGGATAGGTGTATGAGGTGGGAGTATGGTAAAGAAGGTTATCGAGGACGTAAAAGCCTTTCTCAGGGGTTTTGGAGAGGCATTTAAGCATCAGTCAACCGAATACATAGAGTTCGAGGAGAGGGAGCTTGAGAACGTCTTCGCGCTGATCCTAATGGGGTCGTTCATAGGGATTCCAAGTCCACCAACCACGCTCGTGGTGAGGCTCATGCCCCACATGGTCAGGGAGATATACGTGATGCAACAGAGGGCCGTTAACCTCGATGATATCTTCGGGGAAATAGCGGGGATGTTTGACATCGACTGAGGTGGTGAAAATGAGGGACTTCCTCCTTCCAAAGAAGGGGTTCAGGACGATTTTCGTCATAGGAAAGGGTGGTGTCGGGAAAACAACAACAAGCGCCGCCCTCGCAACGGCATTCGCGAAGATGGGATACAAGACGCTGATAGTTTCCCTCGACCCGGCCCACAACCTTGGAGACGTCTTCCTGGCGGAGCTGAAGGACGAACCGATAAAGCTCGCGGAGAACCTCTACGCAAGTGAACTCGACATGGAGAAACTGATACAGAGCTATCTGAAGCACCTCGAAACGAACCTCAAGAACATGTACAAGTACTTGACGGTGATAAACCTTGAGAAGTACTTCGAAGTCCTGAGGTTCTCCCCAGGTATAGAAGAGTACGCCACCCTCGAGGCCATAAGGAACATCCTCGGCAGGGGTGAGGAGTGGGACATAATAGTCTTCGATACGCCGCCCACTGGCCTGACCCTTCGCGTTTTGGCCCTGCCGAGGATTTCGCTCATCTGGGCGGACAAGCTGATAGAGATAAGGCGGAAAATCCTCGAACGGAGACGCATGATAGCCAAGATCCAGGGCGAGCAAAAGTTCCAGATTGAGGGACAGGAGTTCGTCCTTCCGAAGGAGGAGGAAGAGGACCCCGTTATGAGGGAGTTAAAGAGCTATCGCGAGGAGATAAAGTTCGTTGAGGACGTCATAACGGACCCAGACAGGACGTCTGTTGTAGCGGTCATGAACCCCGAAATGCTCCCTCTTTACGAGACCGAGAGGGCCTATGAAAGCCTTAGGAAGTTCAAGGTCCCCTTCAACATGGTTATTGTCAACAAGGTCATAACCGTAGGGCGGGAGATTCCCGAGATAAGAGTAAAGCTTGAGGCGCAGAGGAAGGTGCTCGAGGAAATTCCAAAGAAGTTCCCGAACGTTGAGATAATAAAAATCCCCATGTTCCCGAGGGAGCCGAGGGGCCTGGAGGAGCTTGAGAAACTCGGAGGTATGATACTTGAAGGTGGGAAGGAGGGAGATACTTGAACTCCTGAAAAGCGTCAAGAACCCTTTCACGGACATGGACATTGTCAGTGAGGGGCTGGTAACGAAGGTTGAGGTGGACGAAGTTGAAAACAAGGTCAGGATATACGTTGCCTTCGCGAGGCACACCCCACCGCATCCGTTCGTAATGGCCGTGAACTGGCCCCTTCAGGCGAAGATAGTTAGGGACATGGTAAAGGTTTTAGAGGACAAGGTGGGATACCTTGAAATACTCGATGACACAACCCTTCAGAGGTACTACCCTCTGAACGACGAGGAATGATAAAATGGGGGTTGAAGCATGGAGCTTACATCCGGTTTGTTGCTGGCGATAATGGTGCTCGCTGCAGTCTCATCGATCCAGTTCTACAAGGGGAGAAAACTGAATCTACAGCTGATGCAGCACTACCTCCGCTCGATTGAGGAAGTTGTGAAGCCCGAGGACAAGGACTACGTGTGGCTCGGCGGCTACATCGGCTTCAGGGCGAGCTATAAGGTGAACCGCGACAACCTAAGGAAGTTCGAATACACGCTAACGCTCCTCCCGAGGCACAGCATCCTTTACTTCCCGATAGCGCTCCTTACGAGCAGACACGACAAGATTTACTTCGTAATCAGGCCCTTCGCCGAGATTAGGCGCGAGGCACACCTCATCCAGAAGGGCTACTACAGGCTAAAACCGAAAATCGAAAACGAGGACTTTCTCCAGAGGGAGACGATTGAGATAGCGGGCAAGGAGTACGAGGCCCTCTTCGAAAAGAGGAGGGACGTTGAAAAGCTCAAGGAGCTCGTCGAGAACCTTTCAAAGCCCCACAACGTCAAGCACGTCTCCCTGACGCCGAAAACCAACGTCTTCTACGTTTTCATGAAACCCGAGCCCGACACTATAGAGGAGGACGTCAAAAAGCTCGTTCGCTTCACCAACGAGAGGCTCAAGGAAAGCCCGTTCTCCTGAGTTCTTTTGCCCTTTCTTCGAAAGCTTTATTTCGTTGAACCGCAAGTTATACATGGTGATACCTTTGGTTAGCATACGCCTCAAGGTTGGGCCCAAGGGACAGATAGTAATCCCCAAGGTTTTCCGCGAGGCCTACGGTATAAAGGAGGGCGGGGAAGTGATAGTCGAGCCTACGGAGGAGGGTCTCGTTATTAAAAAGCCGCCGAGCAAAGAGGAACTCCTAAGAAAGCTCAAGGAGTATCACGAGAAGCGAAAAGGCACTAAGCCGGCAAAACTGGGAGAGCTCAAAGGGATAAGCCTCGAAGACGAGTTCGACGAGGTCTGGGGGATTGAGGAATGAAGCTCTTCCTTGATACCAACCTTTTCGTTTACCTTAACTCGAGAATTCCAGAGGATATCGCCAACGAGCTCGATGAATTCTACGCGGACCTTACTCAGAAGCATGAGCTCTACACGGATGTGCTGGTTCTCGATGAGCTAATCCACGTCTCAAAGCGCAAGTATGGAATAGCTTACAAGGATACTCTCGAATTCATAGACGACATTGTTCTGCCCGCGGTTAGAGTCCTTCCCCTGACATTTCAGGACTATTTAACAGCCAAGGGAATTATCCTCCAATACGGCCTCCGCCCTTCGGATGCCCTTCACGTTGCGGTTATCGAGAACAACGGCCTGCAGGTGATAGTAAGCGAGGATGAGGATTTTGACGTTCTTCCGCTCAAACGGGTTTGGCTGGGTGGTTGAGATGGGGGTTTACAAGGTCAAGTTCGGCGAACCAGAGCTCGGTTGGGTTGTCCTCGTTCACGGTCTTGGGGAGCACAGCGGGAGGTATGGGAGACTGATTAGGGAGCTCAACGAAGCTGGCTTTGCCATTTACGCCTTCGACTGGCCCGGCCACGGTAAAAGCCCCGGTAAGAGGGGACACACCAGCGTCGAAGAGGCCATGGAAATAATTGATTCCATAATTGAGGAATTAGGTGAGAAGCCTTTCCTCTTCGGCCATAGCCTCGGCGGTTTAACGGTTGTCAGATACGCCGAGACGAGGCCTGACAAAATTAGGGGTGTAATCGCTTCATCACCTGCACTCGCCAAGAGCCCCGAGACGCCTGGCTTCATGGTTGCCCTCGCAAAGTTCCTCGGAAGGGTCGCCCCTGGCCTTGTTCTCTCCAACGGCATAAGGCCGGAGCTCCTCTCAAGGAGCAGAGACGCCGTAAGGAAGTACGTTGAAGACCCGCTTGTCCACGACAGGATTTCTGCCAAACTCGGAAGGAGCATCTTCGTGAACATGGAGCTTGCTCACAGAGAGGCGGAAAGGATCAGAGTTCCCGTTCTCCTGCTCGTTGGTACTGCGGATATCATAACTCCACCGGAAGGCGCGAGAAAGCTTTTCAAAAGGCTTAAGGTTGAGGACAAAACGCTCAGGGAGTTTGAAGGTGCCTACCATGAGATATTTGAAGATCCCGAGTGGGCGGATGAGTTCCATAGGGCAATCGTTGAATGGCTTGTTGAGCGTGTTCGAAATAAACCAAGATAAAAGGGTGAGTTCATGAGGGTGCTTGTTTACAGAAGGTATTCGAAGAGGTACGTGATTTTTATTATCGTACTCTTCGTGCTAATCACTGCGGTTATGCTCAAAGTCGCTCTCATCGCCCCCTCCCAAGTTGCACCCTCCTTCCATGCTCTCGCGGCAGTGGTTACAGCTGTTTCCATTGCGATTGTCTTGTTCGCGTTCAGGAACTATCGCGCTGAAGATAACGCGCTTGGAGCACTCCCAGATCAAGTGATGGGTTGGAAGATAGTCTTCCCCGCCCAGATAGAGTACGAGGTCGGGGTTTACAGGAGCAGGGGAGAATGGAGGAGGGGAGGAAGGGGAAACTATGTATGGTCTCATTCGTTCGATGTCCGTTCGAGGGGAATGGGGTCGGAAGTGGAACTCCCGGAAGGGCCCTTCCTAATTACAGTGAAGAGGAACGGGGACGGCTTCATTGAGTTTCCGGCTCTGAGGATTGTCTCCGGGCCCGGTGAGGGTTTGCTCATGCTCGTGGCGACGCGCGAAGGTGAAGTCACCGGTTCGGGCAGGATAGTTGCCACATGGGAAAACGATGAGGCTGAGCTTGTATTCGAGGGCAGGGGTAAAACGATAGAGGGCAGCGTCTACGGGAACCTGCTCAAGGCGCGGAAGGCCAAGGTCGAGATCTTTCACTCGGCCCTTGAATCAAACGTTTTCAGGATTGGGGAGGGCATCAACTTTTCCTTTTCGAAGAGACTCCTCCCTGAGGACGACGTTCTGATCATAGCCCATCGCACCATCTCCCCAAGGGAACTCCTCCGCCTGCTCGTGAGGGAGGATCCCTTTGGGGAGGACGGCTTTGAGTGCATAGCCGGTCACGGGAGGTATGGGATACGGCTCGCACTCGACGTTCCCCTCAGACTGGACATCGGCGAGGAAGGCAAATTTGAGGTGGTGTTAAGGAAAAGTGAAACTAAATGACCTCCCTCCTGTCGATGATGTGCTCCAGTTCGGGCCCCGTTTTTATGAGCCCGACGGGCACACCTACGCGCCCTTCTATTTCTTCCACGAACTCCCTGGCCTTTTTTGGAAGCCTATCGTAGTCGGTTACACCGAAGGCGTTCTTATCGTACTTGTCGAGCATCGTGAGCGCTATCATGGTTGCTCCATTGATTCTCGCCGAATAGCGGGCGAAATCAAAGTCGAACCAGCCGACGCGTCTCCTCCTTCCAGTCACCGTCCCGTACTCGACGAGGCCAAGTTTTTCAGCTTCCTCCTGGCTCATCTCCGTCGGGAAAGGTCCAGCGCCGACCCTCGTTGGAAAGCTCTTGAAGACGACTATAACGTCGTCAACCCTCGTCGGGCCTATTCCGACGTCGCTTGCTATGGCGGAGGCTGTGGTGTCCTTGGAGGTCACGTAGGGGTAGGTGCCGTAGTAGAGGCTCAGCCCGAAGCCCTGGGTTCCCTCGATGAGGACGAGCTTTCCCTCGTCGAGCGCGTCGTTGATTTCCTGGGCCACGTCGGTTAGATAAGGTTCGAGCTCGGGAACCTCCTTTGCGAGCTTTGCCTTTCGCATGACCCTGTCCGCATTAGCAGGTCCGCAACCGCTTCCCGTCGTCCCTATCTTGTCGTGGAGGTGGCTGTTGGAGCGATCAAGCTGTTTATGCTTCTCCTCGATTATCGCACAGCGGTGGTCTATCCCCACCCTCCCGGCGACGTTGAAGTCCTTGAGGTGCTCAAGCTCGTGGAAGAACACCTCAGGATCGACAAGAACGCCTGCTCCGATGAGGAGCCTCGCTTTGGTCTGTATAAAGCCGGTCGGGAGCTGTCTCACCGCGTATCTCTTCCCGTTGATAAAAACGCTGTGTCCCGCGTTCGTTCCAACACCGCCACGCGCTATGACCTCGGGTTCGTCTTTTAGGGCGAGGTAGGCTATGATAGAACCCTTACCTTCATCTCCCCATTGACCGCCAACGACGATGTAGCTCGGCATGGCTCCTTACCAACGTTTAAGTCAAGAGGGCCCTTATAATGGTTTCGAATTGGACATTTCAATGTTAATGGAAGACGGGAAATGTCTGAAAAAGATTAAAACTCTTGATTAACACCAACGGTTGGGGATTGGAATGAGAAACAGGCTGGTAGTTATCACTGGCGGGGCCGGCTTCATAGGCTCACACATAGCCTGGGAACTCGTCAAGGACAACGAGGTCATCGTGATCGACAACCTCTACACTGGTAGGGCCGAGAACGTCCCGCCGGGGGCGAAGCTCGTCAAGGCCGACATAAGGGACTACGACGCGATAGCCGAGCTGATAAGTCATGCTGACTACGTCTTCCACGAGGCGGCACAGGTGAGCGTCGTCGAGAGCATACGCGATCCGGTCTTTACAGAGGAGGTGAACGTCCTCGGAACGCTCAACATCCTCAGGGCCCTTCTCGAAGGACACGGAAAGCTCATATTTGCATCATCAGCGGCTGTTTACGGCGATAACCCCAACCTCCCGCTGAAGGAGACCGAACGGCCGAGACCGCTTTCACCATATGGCGTGACGAAGGCAACGGCCGAGGAGTACCTTCGCGTTTATCACGAGCTCTACGGTTTGCCCGTCGTCGCGCTCCGCTACTTCAACGTCTTCGGTCCGAGGCAAAGCGCCAACCAGTACGCTGGCGTTATAAGCATCTTCATAAAAAGGGCTTTAGCCGGAGAGCCTCTCGTAATCTTCGGCGACGGCAAACAGACGCGCGACTTCATCTACGTGAAGGACGTGGTTAAAGCTAACCTCCTCGTTGCTGAGAGCAGGCGTGCCAACGGTAGGGTCTTCAATGTCGCAACCGGAAGGCAAACGAGCATCCTAGAACTCGCAATGAAGATCGTTGAGATAACAGGAACGACGAGCTCGATAATCTTTGATAAGCCCAGACCAGGGGATATTAGACACAGCCTCGCAGACATAGGCGAGATTAGAAAGCTCGGCTTCGAGCCGGAGTTTTCGCTTGAGGAGGGGCTTAAGAGGACCGTTGAATTCTTCCGGAAAACGGGGGAAGGTGCTGAGTGAGGTTTATCCTGGTGGTGAGGGATAGTATACTAGGGCCCCATACCAGTGACCAACTGTGACAGTCGGTTCGGGGGAGGCATGCTTCCTTATGGCTATCCAATCATACTCG
The DNA here is from genome assembly GCF_000022365.1 of Thermococcus gammatolerans EJ3. Lineage (NCBI taxonomy): Archaea > Methanobacteriati > Methanobacteriota > Thermococci > Thermococcales > Thermococcaceae > Thermococcus > Thermococcus gammatolerans. The sequence continues at coordinate 886,744 of NC_012804.1, forward strand.
CTGGGGGTTCTTCCCGTTATCTGACCGAAGCCGAAGGGCCCACTTGTGACGTACGAGGGATTCAGGGTGTACCAGACTACAAGAGTTCCATCTTGATACGTATATACTGTACTGTTTGAGTTTACGTAAATTTCGAAGATGCTCCAGGTGTTGAGGGTGTAGGGATTGTTTATATAATCTAAAACTGTTCCGCTTCCATTTATTATGCTCCTCTTGGTCAGGGCATCGTATTCGTTCAGGTTATTGTCGTACTCTATGGTTTCACCATATCCTATCCCGGAGGTTGCATTTATGTAAATCGCGTAAAAAGGACCGGGGGTAAAGCTATTACTCCCAAAGGCAATCCCCCAGTCAGGATAAGAGAGACTCGCGTTCATTATGACCTCATAGGAGGAGGGCAGGTTTATTTTTGTCCAGATCCACGTGGAATTCCCATATATCCGGGGATAGAACCATCCTATTTGATAGACACCGCTCATGTAAAGGATCCCGCCACTCACTGATGGGGTTCCATGAACGTTCCATCTAGTTGTGTTTACGCTGGTTCCATCGAAGTCATCGAAGAGCAGGAACGTCCTGTGCGGGTCATTGTAGGATGAGTATGGATTGGTGCCACCGTAGTGCATGCACACCACGACGCTTTCACCCGCTGGTATGTAGGGAACTTTCACCCAGAGAACGGCGTGCTCATTTGTGGAGTCCAGCTGTTGCACCCAATAATAGAGGGGACTCCCAGTGGATGTGGTAAAATATACGTTTGTTGAGTTGATATACCCCCAGAGAACGTCAGAGGTTGAGTTGAGGGCAACCTTTATGGTGTAGTTGTAGAGAGGGGCTATACCCGGGTTGTTTACAGCTATTGGATTGCAGATATCCCCGGCAAACAGTCCCACTCCTATTTTCTTCACCAGAAGCTGGAAACTGCCGGCACCGGAAACGTAGTCTGGTGAATCGAGAACGATGTGAATGTCTGAAACGTCGTAGATGCTGACTTGAGTGGATGGGGAGACGTTGATCTCCTCCAAGGCGGGGAGAACCCGTGTCAAAGTTCTGCTCCAGACTGCTATTAAGGCCCCACTCGAGTTGTAAAGCTTGACGTATATCGTCGTTCCAGCACTCAGGTTGTCGGCGAACATCAGTGTAACGTTCAGAATGTTATACGTTGCCGTTGAGATCCAGAAGTAGAAGCCTCCCGAACCCGTAGGGCTGTACACGGGGGTTGTTGAGCTTCCAACCCCCTGAACCTGAACGCTAATGTTAGGCACGGCTAACCCGAGAACGGCAAGGGCTGTGAGAATGAGCATCAGCACTGTTGCGGATTTTAGGACCCTCATTAATTACGGATATGGCTTGAGGGTCTTAAAACGGTTCCCCAAGGTTTATTAACTAAAAACCCAAGATATAACTGGTGGTCATTACGGTGATCATACCCCGGCCCATCGACCCCTCCATCATCAGGAAGATCAGAAAAGAGCTCGGCATAACTCAGGAAGAGCTCGCCAGAAAAGCTGGGGTTACTCAGGCTTATATAGCGAAGCTTGAGAGCGGCAAAGTCGATCCAAGGTTATCAACCTTTAACCGTATTCTCCAGGCCCTTTTGGAGTGCAAGAGGGCACTTCCAAAGGCCAAGGATGTTATGTCCTCGCCCGTCATATCAGTTAAACCCTATGAGAAAGTTGAGACCGTGATAAAGCTCATGAACTCCCACAACATTTCCCAGATCCCCGTTATAAGTGGGAGCAAGGTCGTTGGTTCGGTCACCGAGCGCTCACTCGTTCGCCGAAGCCTCGAGTACGAGGACATCTACGACAGGAAGGTTCTGGAGGTAATGGACGAACCCTTCCCAATCGTGAACGAGGAGGAGGATCTGGAGGTTGTTAAATACCTCCTTGAGGAACACCCGGCGGTTCTCGTTCAGGACAGGACGGGCAGAATCGTGGGGATAATAACAAGGGTTGATATCTTCAAGGGCAGAACCGCTGCGGAAAGCCTTTAAACCACCCCTCCCAATTCTCCCAGGTGATTCGAATGGGAGAGAACGTAAAGAAAAGGGAAGAGCTTGAGAAGCTCGCGTACGAGTATCAGCTCCTTCAGGCTCAGGCTCAGCTGCTGGCCCAGAACCTTGAGCTCCTGACCATTGCGAGGAACGAGCTTAGTGCCCTTAAGGAGACCCTTGAAGGACTGAAGAACATAGACTCGGAGAATCCCGAGATCCTCGTGCCGATTGGTGGAGGTTCCTTTCTCAAGGGCACCATATTGGACAAGGAGCGGGCCGTTGTTAGCATAGGGGCAGGGTATTCCGCGGAGATGCCCCTTGAGAACGCCATAGAACTGATCAATAGGAGGATCAATGAGTACGACACTGCGATTCAGAAAACTCAGGAGGCGCTCAGGAGGCTCGACGGGCAGCTCCAGGAGCTGGCAAAGCGCGCTCAGTCACTTGAGAGATGATTTTCCGTTCTATTTTCAAACCTTTGTAAAAATTTTAATAGTTTCCCGCAAGTGAATCAACAACGTTGGATTTCTCCTAACGGACTGACCAGATATGTAGGCATTTATGTAGGTGCATGGTGAATTTCCAAAGAGGTTTTTCTGACCCTGGATATCTTGAACAAAAAAGCTTATATATGGCTTTTTCTACCGTTTTGCGATTGAGTAATCCTTAAAATCAAGATATCGATAAAATTGGCGGCGATCCCACCCTTACCGGGGTGGTATGGTCTTGGTGGATCAAATAAGGGGGCTAAAACTCACGATCTGTTAGAATAACGAAAGCTTAAGTGCGGCTTTTTGTTTGCTTTTGTCTATCCTTTCATTCGTATTTTTCCGAGGTAAACCCCCTCGGGTAGAAAAATGTCAATATATTCAACGTCCCTCAGGAATGGGACCATTTTTAGACCCTCCTCAAGGGGAAATCCATCTATGTAAGGGTTCACAGTTGGGAGTATGAGGTAACTCCCCGTTCGCGCGAAGACCTTTACTTTTCTTTTGGCCCCACCGGCCTTGAACACGTACGCAGGATGGATGTGCCCGAGGTAAATTTCAGCGAATTTGCCCTTCGGAAGTTGAGTGTGGCCGTGGAGGAACAGCATATCGTCTAGGACAAAATATTGAACAACCTCGACATTCCTGAAGGGTTTAACGGCCTCTTCTATCCGGCCATCATGATTTCCCTTTGTGATGACCGTTGGGATCCCCTTGAGCTCCGAAAAGAACTCCATGAGAATCTTTTTGAGTCCAAAAGGGAGACCTAATGGTTCCTTCACGTCCCCGAGAATTATTAGAAGGTCGGGATCTTCTTCCGCGATGAACCGGGCGAGGGCATGCTCAAACCTCGTTCTGATCCTTAATCCCCTGGAGAGCTCGAATCCGATGTGGAGATCCGCGAGAACGAGGGTTCTTCCCCTGGAGGTCTGGAGTTCAAGTGAAAGGTCATTGAAAGAAAAGGGAGAAACCCCCATATAACCACCGAAGGGAAGAGGGGTCAGATGAGACCGCGCTCTTTCTTCCTCTGTCTCTTGAGCCTGCGTATTCTCTTCTTGATCCACTTCCACCTCATCCTGCCCTTCTTCTTCCACTTCCTTGGACGCCTCTTCATGATCGTCACCAGCTCCGGGTTCCCGGGAGGGTTTTTAAGCTTTTTCCCTTTGACTCCCTCTTCCGCTTCCTTACTGGTCTCTAAACTGAAAAAAGCCGCTCATCTGTCCTTTCATGAATTCTCGCATAAACGCCTATTTAAAGGCTCTACTCTAGATTTAGGGAATAAAAACCATCGATAATCATTAGTGCGTTGGAATTCAAAACGCATTGGTGATTTAAGACCGAGATATTATCTAAAAATGTGATTTGCCAGATTAAAACCATTTTCTAAACCTCATCTTGTCCACGACAACTTTATTTACTCCAATCACATAGGTGCTCAAGGTGGGAGAAATGGTAAAGGTCGCTTTTGGCCAGATGAGACCCGTGCTGCTCGATCCAGAGGCCAACTACTCCAGGGCGGAGAGACTGGTAGCTGAAGCCGCCGAGAACGAAGTCCGGCTCATTGTTCTTCCTGAGCTCTTTGATACTGGCTATAATTTCAAAAACAGGGCTGAGGTTGAGGAAGTTGCCTCCCCCATACCTGATGGTAAAACGACCCGCTTTCTCGTACGCCTTGCGAGGCGGTACAGGATATTCATAATTGCTGGAACGGCAGAAAAAGATCGCTTCGGCAGGCTTTACAACTCCGCAGTCATAGTCGGTCCGACCGGCTACATCGGAAGGTACCGAAAAGTTCACCTCTTTGCCCGGGAGAAGGAGTTCTTCGAGCCGGGAAACCTCGGGTTTGAGGTCTTTAACCTCGGCTTTGTCCGAGTGGGGGTTATGATATGCTTTGACTGGTTCTTCCCGGAGAGTGCCAGAACCCTTGCCCTAAAGGGGGCCGAGATAATAGCCCATCCAGCCAACTTGGTTATGCCCTACGCTCCTAGGGCCATGCCGATAAGGGCCCTTGAGAACAGGGTCTACACGATAACCGCGGATCGTGTGGGTGAGGAAAGGGGCCTCAGGTTCATCGGTAGAAGTCAGATAAATTCGCCTCTGGCCGAGACCCTGGTGGAGGGGAGCGAGGACGGGGAGGAGGTTGGAATAGCGGAGATAGACCTGAGTCTTGCCCGGAACAAGAGGCTCAACGACTACAACGACGTTTTCAGGGACAGGAGGCCCGAATATTACGCCCGGTGAGGGAAGGCACCGTAGACAACATCGTCCACCCCAACGATTCCGTGTTCATTCTTTGAAACGATACCAACCCTCTCAAAGGCCATCGAGACCATTCCCGCAATTCCTGCTAGGTCCCAGAGTCTGATCTCGGCCCTCTCAACGGGCTCCCAGCCGGGAAGTTTGTAAAATCCAACGAGCATAGTGCCGTTCTTTCGTGAGTATCCTTCGTCGAGGGAGACCAGCGTCCAGTCATCGCCCCGTGCCTCGACGTGGGGACTGCGATACCTTCCCCTGTAGAATAGCCTCTCGAAGTTGTCTGTTTCCTCTATCAGGAACACCCCATCATGGCCCAGAGCTTTCGCGACCCTCCGAAAGAGTTCCGCCGCCTGAAACGGGTTGAAGTGAGCCATACTGTGCCCCCAAAGCAGGGCAACATCGAAGTCCCTCAGCTTTGGGAGCTCTGTGAGGCAGTCCCCGACGATTCCAATGACTTCCCTCTCACCCGACAGCCATTCCTCAACCAGGAGGAGGTCCTCCTTTCTTTTTTCAATAAGGGTCAGCGAGGCCTCTATGCCCCACTCGGTGAGGGTCTCCAAGAGAGCGGCCCCGGCTATCCCGGTTCCAGCGCACAGGTCAAGAACTCTGAGCTCCCTCTTTCTGGGTACGAGTTTCTCTTTGAGGGCCCAGTTAAAGAAACTCCTTATCGCCACGTACCTCTTCTGGGCAATCTCGCTGGACGGATCCATAGGCAATCTCATGTAATCGTAGAGGGAAGCCATAAAACCACCGGGTAAATTTGGAAAGAAGGGTTAAAAACTCAACCCATCTGAAGAGCCTGCCCGCGGAGTTCACCGCGCTCGAAGCGGTACGGGTCGTACCACTCGACCGGCAGGTCGGTCTTGCCCTTGGTAATCAGGTCCGCTACCATCTCTGCCACTGCTGGGGCCATCATGAAGCCGTGCCCGCTGAAGCCGGCGGCAATGTAGTAGTCGCTCAGCTCCTCAATTTTCCCTATCGCGGGGTTGCTGTCGGGAGTTTTGGCGTAGTAGCCGGCCCACGTCCTCAATATTAGGAGCTCCCTCAAAGCGGGGATAATCTTGGTGAAGTAGTAGCTCACCTCGCGGAGGAACTCGTAGGTTGGATTGAGGTCGTAGGTTGGCCCGAGCTCGTAGCCGACCCCACCGACGACGCCACCGTGTGAGGTCTGGGTGAGGTATGCATGCCCGTACTTGAAGGAGATGACCATCGGCCTGATGGTTCCCTTCTTTATTGGTTGAGTTATTACCGCCTGGTGCTTGTAGGGCTCTATTGGAATCCTCACGCTTATCCCTGCCATCGCATTGATGAGCTTGGCCCAGGCGTTGGTCGCGTTGACCACTATCCCCGTTTTTATGACCCCTCTACTCGTCTTCAGCCCCTTAATCTCGCCGTTCTCGATTATGAAGTCCTTGACCTCGGTATACTCGACGAGCTTTGCCCCAAACTCCTCGGCCTTTATGGCGAACTTTGCCGTTGACGTGAAGGGGCTCGCCTTTCCGTCCGTGGGGTTCCAGGACGCGGCAATAACCTCGCTGATGTCGAGGAGCGGGACTATCTCCTTGGCTTCCTCGGGCGTTATGAGCCTCGTCGGAACGCCGAAGCGGTTCTGTATCGCGATGTTGCGCTTGAAGGTTTCCACTTCCTCATCGTCGTAGAGCAGGAAGAGGTAGCCCGTCTGCTCGAAGGGGAAGTCGTACTCCTCACTATAGCGCTTCCACAGCTCGACCGAGCGCTTCATAACCTGGACGTTGGCCTCGTCGTTGAACTGCTGTCTTATGCCCGTTCCGCAGCGGAAGGTAGAGCCCGAACCTATGAAACGCTTCTCTATGACCGTAACCTCCTCACCGCGCTTGGCCAATTCGTGCGCTATCGTAACGCCGACTATTCCGCCACCGATAATCGTTATCTCGCTCCTCTCAGGGAGTTCCTTCGTCGGCATCTTCAATCCCTCCTCGCGGGAACCTTCATCTTGACGTTCTTAATTGGCGGTCTCGCGACGGGAATGTCAAGTTTATCCATCGGCGTTCCGGTTCTCTGGGAGACCACCACTGCACCGTTGAAGAGGCAGAAGCGTCCCTGACAGAAGCCCATCGCAAGGTGTGTCAGCCTTTTGATTATCTGGAGGTCGGTGATGCCGGACTTCACCACGTCGTCGACCTTTCTCAGCGTCACGTCGCAGCCGCAGATGTGAACGTCTTGGCTGTTAAACTCATCCAATGGAAGCCTGTGGACTGGAACGGCTATCGGCTCGTAGTTCTTGAGCCTCTCCTCGTAGACGCACGGCTCGGCCTCAAAGCCGAACTCCCTGAGGATGTAAGCGCCGACGAGTCTTCCCTCGAGGTAGTTCGCGTAGTGGGGCTTTATTGAAACCGCACTGCCTGCAACGTAGATTCCCTCGCGGATTCTGTGGTTCGAGTCAATTACGGGCCTGTAGTAACCGCGCTTGAAGTAAAGCCTTCCCCCCGCCTGGGTTATGGGGTTTATATCGGGCCTCCTGCCGTCGGACATGATGACGGCATCAACGTCGTAAACGATACCGTTTGCATCTATGAGCCTCTCGACCTTCTCGTTCCCTTCAACGCGCTTCGGGTTGGGCACGACGACGTACTCAATCCCCCAGCGGTCGAGCTCGGCCGTTATCTCCTCGGGAAACGCTCCAACGACGGCAACCTTCCTTCCAGGAGCCACTCCCCAGACGTTCATAACCTCGAGCGCGTCGCTCCTCCTGAAGACGCCGGGGTAGTCGTTGTTCTCGAAGAGCATGATGTTGTCAACCGCTCCGGTAGCTAAAACCACGCGCTTGGCGAGAATTTCAATCAGCTGGTCACCCCTCACTATCGGCACGAGGAAGTATTCACCCTTGTCAAAAACTCCAATGGCGACGCTCTTCAGGAAGACGCGGGTGTTCTCAGGCAAATCAGAGAGCTCATTCAGGGCCTCTTTGGGGTCTCCAAAGCCCTCCTGCTCGACGCCCTTGAGCTTTAAGTCCCCACCGAGCCAGCCCCTCTCCTCGATTATCGCTGTCGTAAGCCTTCCGCCGATTTCCTTGACGACGCCGAGACCAGCCGGACCGGCGCCGATAACGGCCACGTCAACCACGTACTGAAGAACGGGCTTACCTTCATCAATTTCCACGTTCTCCTGGAAATCGTCGTAGCCTTGCCTTTCGAGCCTCATACCGTCCTTTACAGCGGTTTTCCTCGCGTTGACGTTCTTGACGCCGTTGACGACCATCGGGACGGGGCCAAAGGTGAAGGCACCTCTCCTTCTTCCCCCCGTGCTCGTCGTGAGCCAGTATATGCCGTTCGCGAGCAGGGCAACGGTAACTTTCTCTCCCTCGTATGCCTCAAGGGGTTGCCCCTCAAAGTAAATCGTGACTCTCTTAGAAGGGTCCTTTTCAGTTAGGTCGAGCGGTCTCATGCTCCCACCCCGAAAATTTTCCGGTCGCGTTCGACCTTATACACCAATGCTTATAAACGTTAGGTTGTCCAAAAATGGTTAAAAAAGGAATCAGGCGAGACCGCGCTCGATGAGGAAGTCGGCGACGTTCTCGACCTGGCTCTTGGCCCTGGTCTCGGTGATGCTTTTCTTTCCGGTCTCGATGGGAACCTTCCTGAAGAGCTCCTCGTGGAGCTTGACGATGTCTTCCGGCGGCTTCGTGAAGAGGCTGACGACGATTATGATGAACAGGGTAATGAAGAAGTTGATGAAGAACACCGGAACGCCGTTGAACCATGAGCCGATTGTTCCGAAAATTCCTGGGGCATCCGGGTTGAAGGCCCAGCCGTAGACCTTGGCCTCAAGAATGACTTCGCTGACAAGGCCGTAGGCCATGCCGACGATTGCGCCTTCTTTGGTGACGCGCTTCCACCAGAGGCTCAGCACGAGAATCGGGCCGAAGCCGACTGCGAGACCGCCCCAAGCGGTTGCGACCATCTGGTAGATGACCTTAGGCCCAGTCAACGCGAACCAGAGGCCAACGAGGGCGACAACTGCAACGACAACCCTCGATATGTTGACCATCTGTTTCTTGCCGACCTCTTTGCCGAGAACCTTGTGGTAGAAGTCCCTCGCTATGGCGGAGGAAGCGACGAGAAGCTGTGAGTCGGCGGTGCTCATCACTGCCGAAATTATACCTGCTATGACGAAGCCAGCTAACCAGCCGGGCATGAGCTCAACGGCCATCGCGGGGATTACCTTCTCCGGGTCGCTGACATTGAGGATTCCAGCCTGGTACATCGCGAAACCGAGGAATCCGGCGAAGAATGCACCCCAGAGGACGATTATTGTCCAGGTTCCGCTGATGAAGATTCCGGGCCTTCTGAGCTTCCTTGGATCCTCAACGCTCATGTAGCGCGTAACTATGTGTGGCTGGCCGAGGTAACCGACTATCCAAGAGGCGTAGCCGATGGCGAATATTATCGCGGCCCAGCCGGTTGCCCCTCCGAAGGGGTCGAGCTTGGTCGGGTCTGCTTGGGCTATTATCTGGGTAGCCTTGTCGAAACCACCTATTTTGGCAAGCGCAAGGAATGGGACGATTATCAGAGTCAGGAGCATGAACATTGCCTGAACGACGTCGGTCCAGACAACCGCGAAGAAGCCGCCGGTTATGACGTATGCCGTTAGGATTATCACTGTGAGGATTATTCCCGCGTTGTCACTGATCCCAAAACCCTCAGCGAACGTCTTTCCACCGGCCGTGAACTGGGCGGCAACGTAGGCGGTCATGAATATGAGGATTATCAGCGCGCTGAGAATTCTTATCAGCTTGGTGTTGTCTTTGAGCCTTGCCTCAAGGTAGTCCGGAACTGTTATCGCCCTGAACTTACCGGCGTAGATTCTCAGCCTCGGGCCGATTAGAACGTAGTCCGCGAGCGTTCCAAAGAGACAGCCCACCGCAGCCCAAAAGGCACCGAGACCGGCTTTGAAGGCGCTTCCAGGATAACCGAGCATCAGCCAGCCACTGAAGTCGCTCGCCTTATCGGAGAGTGTAGCGGCCAGGACATGAACCTTTCTTCCGCCCACGAAGTACTGGTCCTCGGTCTTGGTGTACTTGTTGGCCCACCAGCCGATGTAGGCCAGCAACGCGAGGTAGAATAAGAAGCCGATCAGTATCCCTGTGTTCATGCCGCTCCCTCCTGCTGTTTAATTAGGTCTTCGTCGTATGCTAAAATGTCGTCGTCAACGTAGTACTCCTCGCCGGTTATTCTGTCCCAAAAACCATAGAGGAGCATCGTTGCTATTCCCAAAAGGGTTGGAACCAGTAGCAATGCCCATCCACCGGCACTGAGCCCCATATTGAACCCTCCTGCATATATATGCTGGCCAATGGCCAGCACTGTATATTATTGCCAAAAAGTTATAAACCTACCGTTCAAAACTATATGTTGAATAGTTTGGGAAAATTTGGGAAGCTGAATTAGTACAAACCGTTACGGTGTTGAGCATGAACCGGGTAAAAGTCATGCGCCCTATATTCCGTCCTGAGATAGAATCAGGCTTCGTTTTGTATCCATACAGGATATACCACCTCAGGCTCTACTACAAGAGGTTGGGAATGAGGGATAAGGTCTTCGATTACTTCGCCTACGTTGACCTCTACCGACTCGGCGCGGAGAGAGGGGACAGGTTCATAGAACTCTATGAGTGGGAGGTGGATGAAAAGGTCGTTATGAACCCGCTCGTTGGAGATGAGGAAGCCAGAATGAAGGCCTTTGAGAGCGCCATAACCTGGGGAAACTCGCGCGTAATCTCGTGGTGGCTCCCAAGGATTGAGGTTGTTCGAGAAGAACTCGCCTACAAGGTCTTCTGGCTCTATGAGAAGAATGGTGAGAGGTTAATCCTCGACAGCCTCGACGGAAGTGAGTACAGCCTTGATGTACTGACCGGGAAGGGAAGAAGAACCTGCGAGGGGCCGTTCTGCCGCTAATTTCGTCCTCCAAATTCCTCCGCCCACTTTTCATAGCGTTCAATGTCCTTCTTCGTCAGCGGGCTCTTGATCTTCTTGAACGCGATCTCAAAATCTTCCATCTCAAGCGGCCTGACCTTCAGCTGAAGGTCTTTGATTCCAGCACTGGAGAGTCTCTCTAAATCGGCCAGCTCTGGATTGACGTCCTCCAGCATGTGATGAATGGCCATACTGCAGAGGTTGGCTATCTCCCTTCCTGAGTACAGCCGTCTAACGCTTTCTTCTGCTATTGCCTCAAGGTCGAGCCTGCTCGTGTCCAGCCCCCGGGTGTGTATCCTCACTATTTCCCTGGCCGCTTCCTTGTCCGGTAACGGCACGTAAATCCTTACGGGGAACCTGCTGAGCAGAGCCTCGTCGAGGTCCCAGGGGGTGTTAGTTGCCACCAGTGTGAGCACGAATTTCTCTCCATCGCCTTTGAAACCATCTATCTCAGCCAGAAGGGTGGCGAGAGTTCTTCTCGTTGCCTCGTGGACATTCTCCCTTTTCAGGCTCAATGCATCAACCTCATCGATGAAAATTATGCTCGGTGCTTTTTCTTTTGCGACTCCATAGAGGACGCTTATCAGTTTCGATGACTCCCCATAGTATTTACTCAGAACGTCGCTGGCTTTGACGTTGAAGAAGGTTGCCTTCAGGCTTCCAGCGGCGGCGCTTGCGAGTAGCGTTTTGCCTGTCCCCGGTGGCCCAAAAAGAAGGATTCCTCTCCAAGGTTTTATTGCCTCGGGCTTCTTTGCGAAAGCTAGTGCGACGTTCTGAGCCAGAAGTTTTTTGACCTCGTGAAGCCCACCTATGTCATTCCACGTGACTGTTGAGGTGGATATGAGCCCTTCCACGTAGGTGCGGTACTCATCTTCTGAACCCGCTCCCCGAGTGTTGCCTTGGGGCACCGGGCTCGGAGGCCTTGCCTCAAGCTCCCGCGCAGCTTTCTCCCAGCTCTCCGCCTTTTCCAGGTAGAACTCCCTCTTCCCCGGGACTTTCTCGGCGAGAGCCTTAAGGATTCGAGCGCATTTAAGAGCATAGTCCCTCGCGGCTTCAGGATCACCCCTGCCGAGGGCCCTCTCGTACTTCCTCTTGAATTCCTCAAAAAGTGAGAGGTGGAGGGACTGCATATCAACCCCTCATCGCGTCTTCAATCTGTTTCAACCTGCTCTTCGGTTCCAGGTCTGAGGATGCTGAGGCCTCAAACAGCGAAGTTGCCTCCTCTATGGTCTCGGCGTCGAAGTCTCCGGTCAGTATGCTCTCGCTCGTCAGGTCGAGCATCGTGCTCAGAGCATCATCGAGCCCCTCGACCTTTGTCATTGCCTTCTCGAACTCAACCTGCATCTTGGCCACATCCTCCGCCCCGGGCCCCTCGGCTATGCTCTCAACGATGTCCCTGCTGAACTGGATGAAGTTGGCCGACACTTTCACGAGTTCCCTCTGGATCTCGGCCTCCTCCATGAGGAGGAGAAGCCTCTTTGCCTGCTTTATCCTCTCTTCCAGGGCGAGGTATTTCATGGCACTCCGTTTTAGGAGAGCCTCGTCGCCGAGCTTTGCGGCCTCCTTTCCCTGGAGGAAGACCTTTCTCTTCAGGTTTTCGAGGTTGTTGATGTACTGCTTAAGGGCCATCTTCGCCTTCCTCATTCTGACCTTGCGCTCGATATCCCTCTCCTCCTTGGACTTCCAGAACCGAACCACGCTATCACGCCCCGTTTTCCCTCTTTATGTTGTGAATCAACACCTTAAGTCTTTCTATGAAGTCGTCACTCACCGGAAGGTTCTCCTTGATGAGAAGCTCCACCGTGTTTATCGCATTGGTGAGATCGACAAGGTTCTGAACCGTGTAGAACTTGAGGTCGTTGAGGGTGTTCAAAAGCTCCGCCTTCCTGTTGAGCTCGGCATAAGCCAGAGCCAGCCTGCCGAGCGTCTCAACCACGAGCCTTCTGTTCCTCAGGGTCTCCTCAACTGTGGTGCTCCTCTTGAGAGCCTGAACGCTCTTTGAGAGGGTCTTCTTGAGCTCTTCGACTTCCTTTTCCAGCTCGGCCCTCTTTTTTTCCACTTCATCAAGCTTCTCCAAGTCTTTAAGAAACTCCTCAACACTCTGGTACCGCTCCTCCTTCCTCTTCGCGAGGAGCTTCTCGAAGATGCCGTCGTACTTGGCAAGCGCTGGATTAATCTTTGAGGGTGGCGTGAAGCGGTAGCTCTCATCTGTTATTTTGCCGAAGACTTCTTCGTAAGTGTAGCCTTCAAAAGGTAGTTTGCCGGTTAACAGCTCGTAGAAGGTAACGCCTAACTGCCAGATGTCGGTTCTCCAATCGGTATGCCCGTACTTGCCCGGCATCAGGTGTTCGGGGGAAGCGTAGAGAGGGGTGTATCCAAGGACGCTCCTGCCAGAGCTCATCGTCCCGAGCTTCGCCAGTCCCCAGTCGGTAATCTTTGGCGTTAAGTCACTCTTCAAGAGGATGTTGAGCGGTTTCAAATCGCGGTGGTAGATGCCTTTTGAATGTGCGTGTTTGAGGCCCTCAGCGATGCCTTTGATGAGTTTCAAAGCAGTCTTCTCGTCAACGGGCTTCGGATATCCTCCCAGATCCCTGACCGTTTTTCCATCGACGTTAACACCCTCAACGAACTCCATCTCAAGGTAGGGAACTGGCAGGATGTCAACGTCATACAAGCGAACGATGTTCGGATGGTCGAGTTGCAACCATGCCGTGATTTCTTTGAGGAATGTTTTGCTCGTCCTCTCATCAATGCGCGGGATTTTCAGGGCGACGATCTTTCCGTCTTTCTTTCTCCTGGCCTTGAATACTTTGGCGAAGCCACCTTCGCCTAGGAATTCGAGGGGCTCGTATTTATCCAAGAGCTCGGGCGGGAAGCCCGGGACTGGGATTTCTTGGTGGGCGTGCTTCCTCGCTGGCACCGCCAGTTCTTCAGGTCTTTTATCCTCTATCGGTGCCGGCTCTGGCTTCGGCTTCTCTCTGGATTTTCCGCCTCTAGCTTTCGCCATAACACCACCTACCAAGAGGAGTCCGATTAGTGCTCCTGCGATGTAGATTGGGTTAAAGTTTGAACCGCCTGAGGTTTGAGCTGGAGCAGGAGTTTCTGAAGTGAAGGCGGGAGGAGTTGTGGTAGTAGTTGTTGTAGTGGTTGATGTGGTTGTGATTCCTGAGGCTGTTGTGGTGCTTGAGGTTGGTGGGAGTAGGAGTACGAGGGAAGTACTCAACGTTTTCTTTTCTCCCGCTGTGATGGTCACGGTTTTCGTGTACTCCTTGTAACCATCCTTTTTGATCTTCACTTCATGCTCGCCCGGAGAAAGCTTGTAATTCGTTAGAGGGGTTGTTCCGACGTAATTACCATCAATGTAAACATCAGCCCCAGCGGGTTCTGAGGTAACGCTCAAGAATCCATAAGCTGGTGTCAGACTCGGAGAAAGTGTCTTACTCTCCCCGGGCGAGAGGGTTACCTTGAGCGTGTAATCCTGATAACCCTCCTTGGAGAGTTTTATTGAGTAAGTTCCCATCATTAGATCAACAGTCAATGGGGTCTTCCCTTTGTATGTTTCGTTTATATAAATGCTTGCTCCCGGTGGATCAGACTTAATAGTCAAATGCGCGTAGTTTGGAGTCAGAGTAATGTTAAGAGTTTTAGTTTCATTTGGTTGGAGCATGAAAGTCGTGGTGTACTCACCGTGATCTTCCTTCGATACCCTTAGATTGTAGGTTCCAGGCTTAATAGTCAGATGGAGTGGGGTTTTACCTCTATACGTTCCATTGACATAGACTTCTGATCCAGACGGAACTGAGTTTATTATCAAGTGTGATGGAAGAGGCGTTAATGTAATTGCTAAGTTTGTCTCTTCACCGGGATGTATTGTTACATTTGTCACGTAACTTTCATAATTTTTCATCCTGAGGATTACCGTATGGGCTCCGGTTGAGAGTTTATAATGGCTAATTGGTGTTCTACCAATGTATTCATCATTAATGTATACATTCGCCCCTGGAGGTTCTGTTGTAATTTTTAGATATCCGAATTCTGGCGTGAGTACTGCTGTTATCGTCTTCTTCTCACCCGCGGAGATGGCTACCTTTGTTGTATAGTCATAATAGCCATTTTTTGAAAACCTTACCGAATAATTTCCGGGGAGAAGGGACAATGTTAAGGGTGTTGTCCCTTTGTAATCTCCGTTTAAATACACACTTGCTCCTGATGGAGTGGACTTAAAAGTCAATGTGCCAAGAGTTGTTAAGTTCATATCGTCGACAAGATAGAATGTAATCCTTGCAATTGTACTGTCGTCAATGCCCACAAATACTGAATCTAATCTCATGTCAAATCCTTTAAGAGTACTGTTGTAGGCGCGCTCTCCTTCATGAAGTAAGATATGTTCGTTAGTCTTTTCTGCGATATTGTAAACTTCTACCAGTGCTGTAACTTTATCCATATCCATGTCAACATTCAGAAGCGTTATTAAGTACAGACCTGAATTGTTCTTAACTATTAGACGTTTTTCCCCCAACATGGAGCCAGACATTCTCTATTTTTAATTGTTGTAATGTCACCGAGATATTTTTCACGTCTCCCCTGCTTAGGGTCACGTTGACCAAATATTCCCGATATCCATCTTTAACTATTTTCACAAGGTATCTACCGGGATCTAAATTCAAAGTTAGTGGGGTTTTTCCTTTGTAAGTCCCGTTGATATAGACATTTGATTCAGGAGGAGTGGAATAAACATTCAAGGTCGCTCTGAGTCCTGCGCATTGTGTTTCTATATGAGGATTCCATGGAGTTGGGTAAACATAGATGTTTTCCGTTACCTTAATCGATGGTTGTGAAATTGTTGCTTCACTTGTGCCTATTGTAATCCCGAGGAACGCTGTCTCAACGTTAGACGCTTTACAAACTTCACACCCCGGTACTCCGCCACTGGACGGAAGCTTGAGAACCCAAACGTCTTTGCCACCAGCGCCGAAGCTATCAGTGTAGCCTGCCACTATTACGTCCCCGTTATCTGCAACGGCAACTGCATAAGCCTCCTCCTCGTCACTCCCGCCGTATGTTTTTTGCCATTTAACATTACCATTCTCATCAAGACTGAGGATCCAAACGTCATCATAAGCGCCGAAGCTTTCAGTGTAGCCTGCTACAATAATGTCTCCGTTTGGTACGAGAGCAACAGCGTTACTGCCAACGTTTTTTGCCCAGATCACGTTTCCGTTTGCATCAAGTCGCACTGTGAAGGAGCCTGTGATGATGATGTCTCCGTTTGGCGCGAGAGCAACCGCGTGAGCCTCATCCCGACCGCTCCCGCCGTAGGTTTTTTGCCATTTCACGTTCCCATTCTCGTCCAAGCGAAGAACCCAAAAGTCATAATAGCCAGCGCCGAAGCTATCAGTGTAGCCTGCCACTATTACGTCCCCGTTATCTGCAACGGCAACCGCGAAAGCCTTCTCCCAATAGCTCCCGCCGTAAGTCTTCTGCCACTTCACGTTTCCCTGGCCATCAAGCCTGAGAACCCAAACGTCTTTCCAGTCAGCGCCGAAGCTTTCCGTATAACCTGCGACAATAACGTCCCCGTTCTCTGCAACGGCAACCGCATTAGCCACATCATTGGAGCCTCCGCCGTAGGTCTTCTGCCATTTCACGTTCCCATTAGCATCAAGCCTGAGAACCCAAACGTCACTTTTTCCAGCGCCGAAGCTGGAAGTTCCTCCAGCCACTATGATATCCCCGTTGTCAGCTATTGCAACCGCGTTACCATAATCATCTTTATTCCCTCCGTAAGTTTTTGCCCATTCTACTTCTCCTTCTGGCGAAAACTTCATGACGAGGACATCTTTACCTCCAGCTCCGGTTGAATCTGTGGAACCCACAGCGATAATGCTTCCATCCGGCAGAACCTTAACGTCATTGATAACCTCATCACCGCTACCGCCATAGCTCTTAACCCAGTAAACCTGACTCCCATCGGCCTCAATCCCGGGGGCACTGACCCCCAACAGGGCAACCGCGATCAGCAGGATCAGCGCAACTGGGAGTTTCCTCATACTACCACCCCACTGACTACTGTCATAGAGGATAATAAAGCAAAAACGAAAATGCTCATTCCTCCGAATTTTCCGGATTTGCGGTCTCGGCAGTAGTCTGCCCGGGGTTTAAGAGGGAGTCTATCTCTCTGATAATCGCCTCCTTGAGTTCACTATATTCTCTCCGTTTCTCTTCGATGGCGTGAATATGAGTCAGGACTTCTTCCTTAATGCGCTGAAGTTCACTTCTGTTCTTCTTTCTGTACTCCCTGTTTGCCGACTCCAGGAGGGATTCAAGCGCTTTCCTGTTCTCCTCGGCTTCCTCGGGAATGAGGCCGTTGAGGGCTGCGTTCACAGTTGTCACAATGCTTCCATATAGCCTCCTGAGGCGCTGTCTCCTCACGAGGAGTGCCACGAGGGTTATCAGCAACAGCAGAACAATCCCAGCCGCACCGTAGAGGATGTAGTTGTTAATCGATGGGAACGGATCCTCCTCATTTAGAATACCGTCCCCGTCAACGTCTCTGGCTTTCTCTGCCGCGTTAAGTGCGAACGACTTTGCGCTCTCAAAGTCCCCGTTCCTCAGTTTTTCAACTGCCTCATTCAGGAGATTTTCCGCTTCGGAGGGATCAAGCCCTAAGGATTTTGCGGAGTCGATGGCCTTCCTTGCCTGGTCAATGTCAGCCAGTACCTCATTGCACTTGTTTTCTCTCTCGTTGAGGGTGTTCCCAGCGTTCTGGAGCTCTCCTCTTGACGCGGTGAAGTTCCCCGCTTTGAGATACTCAAGGGCCTTGTTAAGGCTCTCCTCGATGTCTGAAACGGGACAGCCCTTCTTCTTCATGTCTTCTGTCTCGGAGAGGACGCTTTCTATGTCTTTCTTTAGAGAGGTGCCTTCCTCTCTGCACTGATCGATCGCACCAAGGGCCTCCACCGCAAGGTTGAGAGCCTCCCTGTACTCATCCTTATTGAAGCGCTCCCTCGCCAGTCTTAACGTGGAGTTTCCATATGGACATCCGATCCCCTCGTTCTGGAGGGATGTGAGGTTTGCGGTAACCTTGTTGATGACATTCTCCGAGTAAGTTTTCTCGACTTCTTTGAGGTCTCCCAGTATCGAGAGTGCGGAGTTCCTTGCCTTTAGTGCGTTGGTTGTGGCATGGGGATACTTCCCTTCGCTGTACAGGGTTCTTGCTGAATCTAGCACTGACATCGCCAGCTGAAGTTTGTTTTTCTCCTCGTCCACGGGGAAGCCGAGCTTCTCGAGCGT
The DNA here is from genome assembly GCF_000022365.1 of Thermococcus gammatolerans EJ3. NCBI lineage: Archaea > Methanobacteriati > Methanobacteriota > Thermococci > Thermococcales > Thermococcaceae > Thermococcus > Thermococcus gammatolerans. The sequence goes on from NC_012804.1 coordinate 904,727, forward strand.
TGACAGGGTTTTTGACACGTTTTCTATGGTCTCATTGGCAAGTTTGATTTCATTTTCAGCCTCGATTCTGTAGTTCTCTACCGTCTTATTGGCCATGCTCAGCGCCTGCGTGGCCAGGGTAGAGGCCTCCAGGTACAGGCCACCCCTAAGCTTCTCGACGGCCTCGTTTAGGACGTTCTTTGCGTTTCCAACGTCGAGTCCGTGCTTCACCGCCCAGGTTATGGTCTCATTTGCCTCAGCTATTCTGTTAAGGGCTTCTTCCCTGTACGACTGGAGCTTATCGTTGAGTGATGAGACCACAGCCTCGGCCTTCGTCCTCGCGCTTTCGGCCTTTGTTATGGCGTCGGTGTACCTGCCAGCGTTGTAGAGATCCACGGCCGTGCTGAGCATTTCTCTGGCCTTATTGAGCTTGTCCTCGTACGTTTTGGTATCAATGCCGGCGTCCTCAGCTGAGGTAATCAGGCCTTCAGCTTTGACGATTGACTGGTTCGCAGCGTTTATTGACTCTGTGGCCTGAGTCCGGACTTGGGCGAGTGTGTTCAAACAGCTTTCCTTGGCTTTCTGGGCGTACTCCTTTGCCTGCTTGTATTCGCCGTTGTTAAGGGCCTCCTTCGCTTGGTTCAGGAGCGACTGGGCCTCGGAGACATCTATCCCCTTCTCAACGGTTTCGTTTATTGTGGTCTCAGCGTCCTTAATTACAGCCTCAGCCTCCGCCTTCATAGCCGCGAGTTTGGCTTGTTCAGCCAGTTCTTGGGCCTTTGTATAGTCTCCGCTGTTGAGGGCTTCCCTCGCCTGGTTCAGGAGGTCCTCGGCATAGGTTGTGTTCGCCCCCGCGTCCTTGGCCATTTTTATTATTTCTGTTGCATTCTCTATGGCGACTGAGGCGTTGTATCTCTTAAGGAGGTTCATTGCCGCATTCTCTGCGTTTCTCGCGATCTCCTCAGCCGTCGGATAATATCCTCCTGTATAGTTCTCAAGGGCCTTTGATAGAAGTGACTCTGCCATCGACGTGTTAAGACCGAGGGTTCTGGCTTGGTTTATAGTTTCGTTGGCGTCTTCAATTGCGCTCCACGCGTCCTCTTTCGCTTGGGAGATGGCTTCCTGGGTTAAGTTATAGGCCTGGTCTGCGTGTTCCTTCGCGGCAGAGTACAGTCCTGAAGAATACTCACTTTTTGCGATGTTCAGCATATTCTCGGCGTCACTCACGTTTATTCCGTGATTTACGGCGTAGTTTATGAGGTTCTCCGCCTGCTGGATTGCATTTTCGGCGTCTGCTTTCATCTGGATCTCTTCGATCGGGTTCATGTAATACACTTTGTCCGCACCTATGACGACGTTTCCGGTTTCCCTGGCGAGGGTCATGTCCCATACTCTTGAACCGAGAGAATTGGCCCAGATTACGTTTCCTTCTGAATCAAAAAGGACAACGAGTCCACGCTGCGTTCCGGCGATGGCATATTTTCCATCCGGAGTCAGCAGCACCTTGGTAACGCCGCCATTATTGAGATTTTTCTCCCACAGCAGCTTTCCACCCTTGCTTAACTTATAAACATGTCCGTTCCAGTTCCCCGCAAAAACCTCGTTTCCGTTAGAGGTTATCGCCACCGTTCCAACGTCGTTCCCGGTATAGTATGTCCAGAGAAGGCCTCCAGACTTCGTGAACAGATACACGTAGTCCGAATACGAGCCCACGGCTATGTACTCTGCATTGGCCGAGAGGGCGATGTCCCTGACCTCGCCCGGTAGCACACGTGACCACAGGAGGGTTCCGTCTGTCCCCAAGAGGTAGAGCTTTCCGTCCTGCGTTCCAGCAGCTATGTAGTTACCTGATATCTCCACGTCGAGAACGCCCGCATTCGAGGGGATACCACCGCTCGACGGATACCTCCACAGTAGCTCTCCCGTTCTACCGTCAAACACGTATACCGAAGCATCACGGGAGCCCACGACTACGTACCTTCCATCGTCCGACACCGCAACGCTCCACACTTCCCACTTGGTGGTGCCCATCCAGAGGAGCTCCCCGTTCCTGTTGAAGGCGTAGACGTTGTGATCCACCGAACCGGCGACGACCATCGACCCGTCGGGCGTGATGGCGACATCACTTATTGTGTCCTCGGCCCTAAAGCTCCACAGAGCCGATCCGTTGCCCTCGAGAAGGTAAACATCGTTTCCCGAGCCCACCACGACGTACTTTCCGTCAGGGGTAGTGTCGACGGTCGAAACTGATGAGGGACTCGGCCACTGCCAGGATACGTTTCCGCTACCTTCATGGATCGCGGAGGATGGGGTGAGCGTAACCGTTACCTCGGTCGTTTTATCGGCTTCCACAGTTATCTTGGTTATGTAGGTTACGTAGCCTCTCTTTGCGATCCCGAGCGAGTACACACCCGGTGAAACAGGGTATCCATCTATCGGCGTGTCCCCGATGTAAGTTCCGTTGAGGTAAACCGCCGCCCCGGAGGGGGTTGTGTGGACAGCAAGGTAGCCCGGTTTTAGCGTTAGATCGACGTTAAGGGTTCTGTTCTCTCCGGGATTCAGCGTTATTGTTGTGCTGTACTCGGTGTAACCCTCCTTGCTGACCCGGATTGAGTATTTGCCCGGGAAGAGGCTAAGGGTTAGGGGGGTTTCACCCCTGTATGAGCCGTTGATGTAGACTTTTGCTCCGGAGGGATTGGAGTTTACCGTCAAACTCACCGGTAAGGGCTGGAGGACGGCGTTAACTGTAACTTTTCCCCCGGGTGACACTTCCACGGTTTGAGTATACTCTTCATACCCGAATTTGGTGAGCTTTACCGTGTACACTCCCGCGTTTATTTTGTAGTTCTGGAGGGGTGTCTGCCCGACCCACGTCCCGTTAATGTAGACATCGGCCCCTGAGGGAGTGGAGTAAACGTCCAGAGTGCCCGGTAAGGGCGTTAACGTTGCCGATACGACCGTGGTTTTGTCCGCCTCGATGGTTACGGTTGTGGAGTAGTCCTCGTAGCCGTCTTTCCTGAGGAGGAGCTGGTACTTGCCTATTGAGAGTTCAAGGTTCTCGATGGGTGTTAAACCGGCGTAGGTTCCGTTTATATAAACCTCTGCTCCTGACGGATCGGTTTTTACCGTCAGGTAACCGTGGGCTACGGTCAGGTCAACGGAGATCGTCCTGGTCTCGTTTGGCTGGAGGGTAATCGTTGTGGTGTAGTCATCGTAACCTTCCTTGCTGACCCTCAAACTGTAAGTTCCGGGCTGGAGGGTTAGCGTCAGGGGGGTTACGCCCCGGTAAGTGCCGTTAATGTAGACCCCCGCCCCGGAGGGATTTGAGTTAATCGTTAAATGTGCCGGGAGGGGGGTTAGTTTGATGTTTAAGGTTTTGTTTTCCCCGGGTGAGAGGGTTATCGTCGTCGTGTAATCCTTGTAATCCTCCTTGGAGAGCTTTATCGTGTATGTTCCGGCCATTAAATCAAGAGTCAAAGGTGTTTCACCCTTGTAAGTTCCATTGATGTAAACGCTTGCCCCCGAGGGATCGGATTTAATGGTTAAGTGCGATATTGTGGGTGTTAAATTCACGCTGAGTGCCGTTTTCCCTCCGGGTTTTATCGTTACAGTTGTTTTATAATCCGTGTAGTTTTCTTTTTTGAGCGTTACCTCGTAGGTTCCCACTGACAGGTTTGTGGTGAGGGGAGTTGTTCCGGCGTAGGTTCCGTTGATGTAAACCTCTGCTCCAGAGGGGTTTGTAGTGACGCTAAGGGTTCCGATGGAGATGTACTGGGTCTCCACGGTGAGATCCACTGATCCGGGACTGGCATAAGTAGTTTGCACGTTCGCGTTGGTGTCCTGGACAGTCGCGCTGGAGTCGCTCACCTGAACGTTTGGGGTGCTGATGCTTGCGTTTGAGTTACTACAGAGGTCACAGTAGAGTAGGTTTCCGTCTGGTGGAAGGCGAAGAACCCAAACGTCATAACTACCAGCGCCGAAGCTGTCAGTCCTGCCTGCCACTATAACGTCCCCGTTGTCCGCAATGGCAACCGCGGTAGCCTCATCCCAGTCACTTCCCCCGTATGTTTTTTGCCATTTTACGTTTCCATTTTTGTCAATATTAAGGGCCCAAAAGTCGGTATACCCGTTACCAAAGCTGGTAGTTCCGCCCGTAACAATGATATCTCCTGTGGAAGTCAGGTGGATACCGTTTGCGTAGTCATAGTTGCTTCCGCCATAGGTTTTTTGCCATTTTATACTGCCGTTTTCATCCAAGTAGAGAACCCAGAGATCATCTTTACCAACGCCGAAGCTATAACTCCATGCGGCGATGATCAAATCTCCCGTGTCTGTGACTGCCACATCCTGAGGTCTCTCCCATTGACTTCCCCCATAAGTCTTCTGCCACAACACATTCCCGGAGCTGTCCAGCTTGAGAACCCAGACATCTCCCCCTCCAGCGCCAAAGCTGGTAGTATCTCCAATAAGGTATGTGTATCCATCTGGGGAACCGGCTACTATAACTCTGCCATAATCTAACCCATTAGTAGAGCTGTCGGAACTGCTTCCACCATAGCTTTTCTGCCAAAGGATATCACCATCCGAGTTCAATTTTAGCATCCATAGGTCGTTGTCCCCGGCACCATAGCTGTTTGTTACTCCTGCAACCAAGATATCTCCTGACGACAATACATAGACGTCCTTAGCAACTTCATCATTGCTTCCCCCATAGGTCTTCTGCCATCTTATGCCCCCGTTCTCATCCAAGCGTAGGAGCCAGATGTCTTTACCTCCAGCCCCGGAACTGTTGGTGTAGCCTGCCACTATAATGTCACCGTTTGGAGCAACGGCAACCGCGTATGCCTCTTCGGATCCGCTGCTTCCATAGGTCTTTGCCCATATTATTTTACCATCAGACGAAAGCCTCATTACGAGGACGTCATTTCCTCCAGCTCCACTTGACTTTGTGTATCCCACGGCAATAATGCTTCCGTCTGGCAGGGTCTTAACATCGTTTATGACATCTTCATTACTCCCACCGTAGCTCCTAACCCAGTACGGAGGCTTTTTGACCTTGAGTTCCTCTCCGACTGTTGCGATGGGGTCTTTGGGGGCGTATTTGCGGACGAAGATCCAGTCTGCGTAGAATGGCTTATTTGGGTCTTCGTTGTCTGTCCATATCATAATGTACTTGAATGTCGTGAATTCTCCATCTTGAGCACTCTGGCACCAGTTATCTACACAGTATTTGATAATGCCTTCCTTATTAATTGCTAGTTTTAGAATTCTCCAATTTTCCAAATTTGGTGAGCCTTCCCCCTCTTTTAGATTAACATAACTTCCGTCACCTTTGAATTTTGTTATTGTCCATGTTCCATCTGGATATGGAGAACTCTCTCCTAAATATCCATTGAATGGATGACCTCCATCATCAAAACCATCACTGAACACTCCCAAACCCTCTTGGTCATTCCTGTAATACTGTAGAGGTTGTATCCCTCTCATCTCTATTATAAATGGAACTGTGAGGTCTACTGGGGCGTATAATATATTGTTTTTTGTATTGTCAGTTTCTGAAATTTTCACGACTGAGTCTCCGTCATACGTTGTCACAGTTGCTTTTGCATAACTAGTTTTCCACTTGTTCTTGGTTAGGGTAATGAAGTCGTCAAAGAACTCAAACACCTTGTCCCCATCACTTCTGCTCTGGGCGTTTGGATTCCCGTAGTAGAGCCTCAGCTTAACTTCTCCATTAGCGGGAATCCTTGGGATTATCGTCCAGATCTTTGCCCTCTTTGCCGTCAAGTTCCACTCCTCAATCCAATAAGGCAAAAAGTTGCCGTTCTCGTCAACGATTCTGATGTCGCTACCGTCTGGTTTGGCTTTAGAAAAGTCGAAGTTAGTGGAATCGAGTTCGATTAAAACCTGGAAGTTCTCTAAAGTCTCGCCCGACTGCTCTTTTATAGTAACTTCACGGTAGTACTTCCACAGGGAAAGGTCCTCAGGAGTGAGGTACTCAACAACCTTGCCAACACCCTGCTCGTACAGAGCCTTAACTTCCCCCTCACTTAAAGCACGGTTGTAGATGCGGACTTCGTCAAGTAAACCTTTGAGTTGTTGGCTGGAGTCCCAGCATCCTCCAACGCAGTCTTGATCATTTCCTATCCACAGTCCATCCTCGGCTATTTTAATCCCGTCTCCGGAACCCTCGTCGCTCTGGTTTACGAGGTTTCCATTAATGTAAATTTTGGAGGATGTTGGAGTTACTACAACAGTCACCATCTTCCAATTGTCATCGTTAATGGGTGGAGAGTACATTATGGATTTGCCATGGATATGGAATTTGATTCTACCCATGTATTCTTCGTACATGGGATCAGAGGGGACAGTGCCCATGAATATTAGAAATTCATTATCCCAGTCATAATTTGCTCCTGTGAGAATGCCTTGAACCCCATTTGTTGTTTTGATCCAGAAGTTTACGGTTACATATTTTAATCCGTCCAGATCTGCGTGTGGGAGTTTAATCCTGTCCCCGTATTCTTGAAACTCAAACGCCTTCCCGATAACTCCATCAATGCACTCTGGATTCCCGTAGATAGTCCCATCGTGCCCGTTACCGCTATCGTCCCGAGCGTCACAGTGGTCAAAGGAGTAGTACGCAACCAGGCCACGATTGAGATCAATCTGATCCTGCTGGAAAGAGCTCGGTGTTAGGAGGGGGGAACTCCCTATCTCGCTGGCTCCCTCTATCTGTCCCGCCCATCCGCCAATGCGGATGTAGTCTCCCGAAATGTTGCCGACGATGTATATAGCGGTTGCTTCGCTGGGGTTGTCGGCCCTGTCGGAGAAACGGTATATGTGGCCTCCCGGTAACGTCCCCACGTAGTCGATAGTTCCGTTTATTCCATAGTCTTTGTATATTTTTACGTCGCTCTCGGCGTAGAATACGAGCTCGTGATTTACAGTATGAGTTCCCACGGGGTAAATGAAGCCGAAGAGCGTTGAGTTCTCGGCTGGCTTCACCGCCGTTGCGCTCATTGCGTACCTCGGTGCATCGTTTCCCCAGGGGTCTTTGTAGTAGTATGTCCTGAACACAAAAACCGCGGAGTCCGAGAGGGAGAGCACCTCCGGATCAGTTGGGAGGCTCTCGTTCTTGACGATCTGACCGTTCGAGTTAACCACCACGTAGTACTCGTTGACTTCTACGGCGTTTGCATCAGTTGCGTACTCCTTCTCGGAACAGGGTATCAGGAACTTTCCGGTCATCGGGGGCATCAGCGGAAATGCGTACGTTCTGCTGCGGTCGTCCGCGTCTCCATAGGCCGCTACCGCGACCACAGGTTCATCGGAGGTTATCACGACGGTCTGGGGCGTTGTGAAGTTTCTAATCATGACATCACCGAACTTTACATTACCCGCATACTCTCCGTTTATGTAGACAGTAGCATCCTGAGAAAATGGAGTGATGTACAGCCATCTTACATTAGCTCCGAGCAGTCTGGTTCCTGGCATTGGTACAGAGTATTCGAGGCCGCCATCTTCATAGTCTCCAAAGTCTGCAGAGAGGTAATAGAATTCCACCTGGATCGGCTTGTTTGAATACAGAGCAATGGGATCCCTATCCCAGTATATCTTCTTGAAATCCGATGAAACATCCGGAAAGTCCCCTATGTAAACCCTCTCTCCAGCCGTGAGCTGAACTTCGGTATCAGAGTCATCTAGACCATTGAAATTTCCGTCAATTATAATAACAGTATCTGGATCAGTGGCGTATACAACGATCCCACTCCCATACCAGCTCGGTCCCCACAGCGATTTCAGATGAACCAGAGGAAACACGTACTTGTACTTGTAGTCAACCGTCCCTGCGGAGACGAGTCCACTCTGGTTCTGGGTTGGAGGGATCAAGCTTGAGATCAGTAACACAACCCATATCACCACAAGGTACTTCCTCATGTTCATCTCCTCCCATTCAGGTGTTGGTTATGCTCATCAATATAACCGATTGAAAATAATGAGAACATAGGATTCCAAAAACCTTTCGTTCGTGTTTTAGGATATCTCAATACATACGGGAATCGTTCAGTTGACTTTACGGCTCTGTTTTGGACATTTGATATTTCCGGATGTTGCCTCATTGTCGTTCCCTCCTGATTTCCAGACTTACGGCAAAATTTGGATAATGATCAACGTATATTGCATAGTCAATGGTTTTGACGCCGCTGTTAGAATTTCCAAAGATTAGGTAGTACGTTCCCGGGTTGAGAAAGTTTGATATGTGGTAAACACCGCTGGTGGCCCTTTTCTCGATGAAATAAGCCCTTGCAGTGCCTCCTTCCTTCCAAACTTTGAACTCGTACTCGCTGAAGAAGTATACCTCAACTGTTCCTGCCTCCCGTATGCTCAGATGAAGATTAACGTTGGTATCATCCGGCCATTCCATGGGAATCTTGCTGGCGAGGTATTTGTAGGACTTTACTACCACGGTATCCCCCAGTAGATACTTCTGTTTGGGCAGTACTCCCCCGAACACAAAGTAATATTCCCCCTTTTGGAGGTGAACTCTATAACTTCCATCCTTTGCGTTCCAAATGATCCACGAAAAGTTGACAAGACTTGGATTGAAGACATGTTTTTCCCAGTTCATTAGTTCCTTGGAGGGTATTATGCCTATATACCTGAAAGAAGTGTTCTCAATGTTGAAACTGGACTTGATTGTTATAATTATAGTGGAATCCGAATCAAGATAAAATTCCTTGTGAGTTTGTCCTACGGATTCAAAGAGAGTTTTTAGAATAGGGGTATCGCTTGGTGTACTTGGTGTCCATCCATGATCACTCTTGGTGTTACCCAAGCATCCACTCGCAGAGAGTATGACTAACAGAACTACCATAATAGAGATCATATCCTTACCCCTCACAAGCATCACCCTAATTTGTTAAAAAGATAAAATCACCCCCCAAACTCCTCCGCCCACTTCTCATATCTTTCAATGTCCTTCCGCGTCAGCGGGCTCTTGATCTTCTTGAACGCCTCCTCAAAGTCCCTCATCTCAAGCGGTCTCGTCCGCAGCGAGCGCCTCCTGAGCTTCTCGTAGGGCAGTTCCGCCAGCTTGTGGAGGTCCGGGTTCTCCTCGCGAATCATGTTCCACACCGCCTCCTGGCAGAGGTTCTTGATGTCCCTGCCCGAGTAAAGCCTTCTGACGCTCTCCTCCGCTATTGCATCGAGGTCGAGCCTGCTTATGTCCAGCCCGCGCGTGTTGATTTTGATGATCTCCTTCGTGGCCTTCTTGTCGGGTAAAGGCACGTAGATCCTCCTCGGGAACCTCGACAGGACGGCCTCGTCCAGGTCCCAGGGAGTATTCGTGGCGGCTAAGGTTAGGACAAGAATATCGCTCTTCTTGTCCTGAAAGCCGTCGAGTTCGGTGAGAAGGGTAGAGAGCATCCTCCTGCTCGCCTCGCTCTGCTCACCGGAGCGCTTGGTCGTTAGGGCGTCTATCTCATCCATGAAGACTATGCTCGGGGCCCTCTCGCGGGCGACCTCGTAGAGGGCTGTTATTATCTTGGTGGACTCACCGAAGTACTTGCTCAGCACGTTGCTGGCCTTGACGCTGAAGAAGGTCGCGTTCAAACTTCCTGCGGCGGCGCTCGCAAGAAGAGTCTTACCAGTTCCCGGCGGGCCGAAGAGCAGAATACCCTTCCAGGGCTGGATGGACTGGGGCCTCTGCAGGGCCGAGATGACGACTGTCTCCATTATGAGCCTCTTCACCTCCTCCAGCCCACCGATGTCGCTCCACTTCACCTTCGACTTGGCAATGAGGTTCTCCACGTAGCGCTTGAACTGGTCTCCCTCGTCTGCGCCCGCTTCGCTTCCTCCCCTGCCACTCTTTCCACCCTCCTTTATCGGTTTCTGCTTCCTTTTGACGCCGTAGTGACCCTCCTCGACTTCCTTCGCTATGGCCTCCCACTTCTTCGCCTTCTTCAGGTAGCTCTCGCGGTTGAACTCGTCGTACTTTGAGAGCTGCTTCAGTATCCTTGCGCACTCAAGGGCCTTCTTTTTGGCGGTCTCCTTATCGCCCTTCTTTATTGCCTCCTCAAACTCCTTCTTGGCCTTCCTAAAGGCCGACATCAGGGGTCCGGACAGATCGACGGGCATCTCAAACACCTCCTAACGGATCAGCTTTCTGCTCATCACAACAACGAAAAACGCCATCAGGAACGCTCCTATGAAGGCTTCGCTCCCGGCCAGCAGTCTGTAGCCGGGGAGCGGCGTCACGTCTCCGTACCCGACTGTGGTGAAGGTCACCACGCTGAAGTAAAGGCACTCCACCATCGATGAGCTCCCCACCGCCCCGGTTATCCAGTACAGGAACGAGTAGAGCGCGATGATGAACACCGTGGAGACGAAGATTCTCCAGGGACTTTCCCCGTAGTTCGACGTGAGACGGTAGAGCACGTTTGCCAGCCATCTGAGCTTGCCCTCTATGAAAATCAGCCACCTCTTTCCCGTTCTGGAGGAGAGGGGAACGAAATCCCGAACCTCCTCCGGGTCGGGGGAGAGATGGGCCACCCTCTGGAGCTTTCCGCGAACCCTCCACTCCCCAACGGAATATGCACTCGCCTTGTCGTAGAGTCCGCCCCGCCTGAAGGCCTCCTTCAGCACAAGGTAAACCGACAAGGCCTTTTTGTAGGATGCAATGGCCTCCCCTAAGTTGCCCTCCCCCACCAGCCTGTCACCTTCCCTCTCCTCAACGGCTTCAACGTCGATGAGGGCGTTTTCGAGGTTTCTGACGTTCTTCAGGGAAGCCCCATAGAGCCTCGCCCCCCTCAGGTCCGTACCCAGAACGTTGGTCTCGTCGAGAATCGCCCCGTACAGGTCAACCCCCCTGAGGTTCGCCCTGATCAGGTTGGTGCCCCTGAGATCCGCGAGTGATAGGTTGGCCCCCTCCAGAACGGCCGCCGAGAGGTCGGCGTCCCTCAAATCCGCCCGGGTGAAGTCCGCTTCCCGGGCACTCGCACCGCTCAAATCCGCCCCAACGAGGGACGCCCAGCTGAGGTCTGCGTTGTCGAGTGTCGCATCGCTCAGGTCGGCCCACCGAAGGTTTGCACCGCTGAGCCTGGCACCCCTGAGGTTCGCCTCGCTGAGGTAGGCCTCCTCCAGGTCTTCATCTTCCAGCATCGCTCCCTCGAAGTCCTTTCCCCCCTCCGGGAGGTGGAAGATGCAGTAGGGCAGATCACCCACGGCCTCTCTCGGGCATTCCTTCACCGAGTGGGAGTATTCATAGGCGCACCTCAACGTTACACCTCCCCAAACCCCAGGCTCACCTTGTGTGCTATTACCTCGGCCTTCGCTAAGAGCTCCTCACCGGCGAAGCTCAGGCCTTCCTCAAGTCTGAGCTTAATCTGCTCCGCCAAGCTTTCCACGTCCTTTGTGAGCTCTCCGCGCGCGTAGAACTTCAGGTCGCTTGCGTACTTGTATGCCTCCTTGAGGTCCCCCATCTTGAGGAACATCAGCATCAGCTTGCCCGCGTAGAAGGCCGCCCTCGGGGCGTCGTTTACGGTTATTGAGCGCTTCAGCTCTCTCTTATAGCGCACGCCGAGATAGGTAGCCAGCTCGAACTGAAGCTCCGCAACGCTCTGGTAGCGCTCCTCCATGTCCTTCCGCAGGCAGGTGAGGATTATGTGCTCGACGTCCTTTGCCTCGGGGTTGAGCTCGCCCGGCGGAATCGGCTCGTCGGTGGCTATCCTTGAGACGACCTCAATCAGGTCGTCTCCTTCGAAGGGAAGCCTTCCAGTGACGAGCTGGTAGAAGATGACACCGAGCTGCCAGATGTCGCTCCTGTGGTCGGGCTTTCCGAAACGCCTTGAAGTCTGCTCGGGAGAGGCGTAGAAGGGCGTGAAGCTGGCTAAAGTCGTTGAATGGGTTTCCGTCATTACCTTGCTCAGTCCCCAGTCGGAGATTTTTGGCGTGCCATTTTTGAGGAGAATGTTTGAGGGCTTCAGGTCGCGGTGGATTATGCCCTTTGAATGCGCGTACTTCAGGCCTTCCGCTATGTTGAAGACGATGTATGAGGCAACCTCAACGGGTAAAGGCTTGGGGAGCTTTTCGAGCGAGGATTCGCAGTACTCCATCTCAAGGAAGGGAATCGGGAGGATGTTCGCATCGTACAGGCGGACGATGTTCGGATGCTTGAGGTGGAGCCAGTTGGTTATTTCCCTGAGGAAGGCTTTGCCAGTGTTCTCGTCGAGGCTGAGCGGGATTTTTACTGCCACAACTTTGCCGTCCTTGCGTTTGGCCTTATACACGCGAGCGAAGCCACCTTTGCCTATCAGCTCGACGTCGGCGTATTTGTATGCCAGCTGGGGCGGGAAATCTGCTGGGAGCTGAACTCCAGCGGGGGAGGGTGTTGGAGTTGGGGTTACTGGCTGGGGTGTTGGTGGTGTTGCTGGAGTTTGAGGCATGGCGTAGGCCTGAGCCGTCCTCTCGGCGACTTCGACCGGGATTACCTTCTCGGTCTCAAGCTCGATGCCGTCGGCTATGGCTTTGATTTTGACGCGGAAATCGAAGCTCCCGGCGTACTTCGGTGTTATCACGAGGCTCTTTGAGACCTTCTGGCCCTTCTTCAGCTCGGGGAATTCGAGGTTTGTGGTTTCAAGGTCAAGGAAGTCGTTGGAGCTTAAATCGAGGGAGAGTTTGAGGGAGTTCGTGAAGTCGTTTTTGGCTGTGAGCTTAATGATTGAGTCGGCGCCTTCGACGAGCTGGGGAATGTTGAAGGAGATGGAGTTCTGGATGTTTTGTTTTATTTCTGGATTAAAGTAATACTGAACCTCTGGGGTTATTTTTAGTGATTTGACTGTCGCTTTTGAGTTCATAACCACTAAGGGAGCTTTTTCTGTGCGCCACTCCTTTCGTTTCTTCTTAAAGATTAAGCCTTCCTCCACTTCAACCTGGTATTTTCTCACACCGCTCAGAACTTCGCAGTGAGTGTTATGAACCTCAGCGTTAGTGTCCATTACTTGGGCGTTTGAATCATTGCAGAAGTCACAGCCAGGCAGGTTTCCGTCTGGTGGAAGGCGGAGAAGCCAAATATTCTCACCAGTGCCAGTGCTGTAAGTCCTGCCTGCAACGATAATGTCCTCATTGGGAGTTATTGCAACCGCATTGGCCTTATCATCATCACCTTTACTGAATGTTTTTTGCCATTTCACGTTTCCATTCTTATCAAGCCTCAGAACCCAAACATTAGGCACGCCAGCACTGAATTCCCAAGTCCAAGTAGCGACAACAATACTTCCATCTGGTAAAGTGGTAATGCTAACTTTGTCACTTGGATCCTCACTATCACCTTTGTAGGATTTCTGCCATTTAATGTTTCCATTTGAATCCAATTTAAGAATCCACGGCAGTACTAGTTTTTCATTCTCTTCCTCCAAAGTGACTCGGCCCCCAACTACAATGTCTCCATTCGGTAGAACGCTAACGGAATAAAATCCTGCCCATTCTTGAGGCACTTTGTATACCTTCTGCCATTTTACGTTGCCGTGCTTATCAAGACACAAGAGCCAAGCTCCATCAAAGCTGGAAGTGTGGCCTGCCACGATGATGTCACCGTTTGGAGCAACGGCAACCGCGTTAGCCTCATCGTCGTCGCTCCCACCGTACATTTTCTGCCACTTAACATTACCCTGGCTATCTAACCGAAGAACCCAAACGTTTGAAGTAAATCCCCACCGTTTAATTTCTCCAACTCCAAAGCTTCTGGTTTCACCTGCAACGATAATATCTCCATTCTCTGCAATTGCAACGGCATTGGCGTAATCATGATCAGGACCCCCATAAGTTTTCTGCCACTTCACTTTGCCATTAGAATCAAGCCTGAGAACCCAAACATCTTCACCTCCAGCACCAAAGCTGTCAGTATCACCCACTACAATAATGTCCCCATTTGACGCAATCTTAACATCTTTGAATCTATCCCATTTATATTCTTTTTTACTTCCAGTATCGTATACTTTGAACCACTTCACATTCCCGTCCCTGTCCAGTCGGGCGACGAAACCGTCGTCCTTGTCGTCTTTCTCCACATACCCAGCCACAATAATATCCCCGTTCTTATCAACCGCAACGGCTTTAGCAACGCCCGGCCCGTACGTCTTGGCCCAGTACGGCATCAGACCACCTCCTATAAAGGGGTCATTTTGGCCCGTTTATGACCCCTTTATGACTCGTTTGACCCCTTTAGGATATACCTAACACTCCTTCCAGTTTCTCCTATTTTCTTAAATATCCCAGCATCAACCAGTTCTTTCAAATCCCGCTTGGCAGTCTCCTTTGAAACCCCAAACATCTCCCTGTACTCCCTGTTCGTTATGCTTCCCTTCTCCTTGACGTAGAGAACGGCTTTAACCTGCCTCTCGTTCAGTCCGAGCTCCCTCAGTCTCTCCTCGGTCAGCCAGTCCCTGTAGAAAACCACCTGAAAGCCGCCGAAGGCCTCCTTAAATTCCGGTCTCGGCAGTTTGGCATCCTCAAATGCCCTCAGAATCCTCAGCGTCCCGCTTCCCCACTTCTCAACGTATCCCGCTAAGTGGAAAACCTCGGCGATAAGCCTGTTCCTCGGCTTCGATGGGTGCTCGCGGTAGAGGTCTTCCTCGGTCAGACCGACCGGAAGACCACCCGGGTTCCAGAAGATTATCCTGTCGTCGAGAACCTTTATCTGCACCTCCTCGGGCATCCTGTAGTCCTTGTGCATCACCGCGTTTACCACCGCTTCCCTCACGGCCTCAAGCGGGTAGTCCCAGACCTCTTCCCTCACCAGCCCCTTTATCACGTACCTCCTGCTCATGTGCTTCTTTATTGCATTCACCGCTCCCTCGACCTGCTCGAAGAGGTTTCCTTCAACGTTAACCGAATCAAGAATTTCACTGCCCTTAAATCTCCCAACCCTGACCTTCGCCTGCGGGAAGAACTCCTGAGGGTCTTTGCCGAAGAGCAGTATCAGGGCTCTCGTAACCTTTCCGTTCCTAATCAGCCTGAGCTTTTTGAGAACCTTTAGAATCCAAACATTCCAGCCATTAACTCCGAAGCTGTTAGTCCAGCCTGCCACGATAATGTCCCCGTTCGGAGCTATAGCGACCGTGAAAGCCCAATCACTGCCACTTCCACTGTAAGTCTTCTGCCAGATAACATTGCCATTGGAATCTAGCTTGAGGATCCAAACATCTTTACCATCAGAACTGAAGCTTTCAGTGTAGCCTGCTACTATGATATCTCCGTTTGACGCTAAAGCAACCGCATTAGCCCGCTCAAATTTGGCATCTTTAGAGCCTCCGTAAGTTTTCTGCCACTTAATATTACCACTACTGTCTAATCTTAGAACCCAGATTCTTGATTTGATGTCCTTCCATCCAGATACAAAACTCCAAGTAGTTCCTACAATAACTATATCCCCATTCGGGGCAACCTTCACATCATTGAACCGATCTCCTTTACCCCCACCAAGAATCCTAACCCACTTCACGTTCCCTTCCCTGTCAAGCCTCGCAACCAGCCCGCTTGATTTGGCGTCCTTTCCCTTTGACTCAATGCTCCCGGCAATTACTATGTCGCCATTCGGCATCAGGGCAACAGCGTTAGCTTCAGCTTCCATTCCTTTAAACTCATACCTTTTTATCCAGTACTTCTTATCAGACGTTTCCGAAATTGTAACGGGCTTCATTCTTTCACCCCCGAACGTTTCTGGGTAGAAGATTCCCGCTCTAAGACTACCTCGTGAAGAACAATCTCTAGCTCCCTAATGAATTCAGGACTGATTTGGAGATCTTCTCTTATGTAGATTTTCAGGTAATCAATCAGAGCTTCCATCTTGGTTCTATGGATTGTTGTGTAAAGGTGTAGTTTCTGTAGGGTTTTAACAAGCTCCATTTTTTTGTTCGCTTTGGCTTCAAGAATGGCCATCTCAACGAGCAAGGTTATATCTTGATGATCTACATGGTAATTTTGAGAATTGCCTTTTGGTTGTATTACATCCCGAGTTTGGGACAAATGTCCAATAACTAGTCTTCTTTTTTGATATCTCTCCAACGTCAAGATTACTTTTGAGTTCAACTCAGATTTATCCCTCCATTCAATTACCTGTTTCTCAGAGATTCCGGGAAATGCTGGCTCAATACGGGTGAGGATATTCCCAACACTCTCCCCCACTGGCATATACACACATGCGATTATGGTTTTTCCCAGTCTCTTGGCGTATTTGTATTCTTCTCTGGTCCATTTTCTTGTTTCAGCACCTGGAGTGTATAGTAGGATGAAGTATTTGATATGAGGTAGAACATAGTTGAAAATTATGTCCTTCCAGTGTTCCCCAGGAAGGATATTGTGGTGTGCCAAGAATGCTTTCCATCCATTGTCTCTCAACGCCTTTTTGAGCTCTTCTGCATAATCTAAACCCGTTCTCGTGTAGTAGCTGAGGAATATCTCGAAGTCTTTCTCCATTCATTCACCCCCTAACCAGCCTTTCCAAATCATCCAAATCCATCATCTCTCCAGTTTTGCCATCAATCCTCTTGGCGATGAGCAGAAACCTCTTTTTGCCCTCAAAGCGCTCCGCCTTTTCCTTCAGCTCTTCAAGAATCCTCTTGGCCTCCTTCCTCTTCAGCTCACTCCACTTCACCTCAGCGAAGAGCAGACCATCATCAAGCTCCGCCACAGTATCCACCTCTTTGCCCTTGTGCCACCATCTTGCGACCCTTCTCTGCTCGAGGTCAATTATTTTCTGGCGGAGCATCTCCCGTATAAGTCTCTCAAACATCCTCCCGTAGTAGGCGTTGAGCTCCCGCTCAATCTTCGCCCAGACCTCATCAAGCAAGCCGAGCTCCAAATCAGCTAAGTTGGGATACACGAAGCGGAACCAGAAGTTGAAGAAGTTGTCCTTGATGTAGTAGCGCCCCCTCTTCCTCTTCCCGTATGGGAGCTCGTAACTAACTATGTCGAGCCTCTCAAGGACGTCAAGGTATTTGGAAAGGTTCCCCCTGTCAAGACCGGTAAAGCTCACGAGCTCCCCGAGCGTTTCGTAACCGAGGGCAAGTCCCTTGAGAATCAGCTTGTAAACCCTCGGCTCCCTCAGCTGCTCCCGCAGGAGAAACTCGGGCTCCTCGTAGAGGACTTCGCCCTTCCTCAGAACCTTCTCCCTTATGGCATCTTCAACCCTCAAATCTTTCACGAGGTCGAGGTAGAATGGAACGCCGCCGAAGACCGCATAGACCTTTACGAGCTCCTCCATGCTCCCCTCGGGAAGCATCTCAGCTATGCCTCTTATGTCAAAGGGCTCAACCTTCCACTGCCCTGTTCTTCTCCCGTAGAGCGGACTCTTGTACTCCATGACCCGCTCCATCAATCCTATTGAAGAACCACAGAGCACGAGAAATATCTCTGTATCCTTAAGGTGCTCATCCCAAACCTTTTGGAGAACGCTCAAAATTCCCGGTTCAAGGCTCATCAAATATTGAAACTCGTCCAGAACGACGGCGATCCTCTGGTTTTTTATTTCATCCCCAAGATAAAGGAAGAGCCTTCCAAAGTCTTTAACCTCCCTGAAGTATCCTCTTCCGGTCAGCTCCCCGAACTTATCGGCAAGTCCTTTAACGTTCTCGCCCATTGAATCGGCGGTGGCGAGGAAGTAAACGCCCTTCTTACCCTCCAGAAACTCCTTGAGGAGCATCGTCTTACCTACCCTTCTGCGCCCGTAGATTATTATCAGCTGTGCACCATTTTCCCCCCACTTCCTTTCGAGGAACTCAAGCTCCCGCTTCCTGTTCACGAACACGGTATCACCACACAAAATGATGTTGCCAAAGTATAATACTTTCCCTACAGCATTTTATCCTCAACCAGAACCACCCCCAGTCTTTCTGCGACCTTCTGGGCCTTTTCCGTGAAGCCCGAGCGGGAGAACATAACCATAACCGGTTCCCTGAACTCTGCCCTCGCCTTCCTGGCGAACCTCTCCACGTCCTTCGCTCCAACGGGTCTGTTCCTCCACTTTATTTCGAGGACGTAGGTCTTCCCGCCAAAGGCAACGCCGTCGAATTCAACGTCGCCCCTCCTGTAGGGCTCGAACTTCACTCCAAAGCGTTTCCCGAGCTCTTCCCTGACCATGAACTCGGCCGCCTTTCCGAGTTCCGTCTTGGCTTTGAGGTACTTCTCCTCAAGCTCCGCCACCAGCTCCTTGAGCAGCTTCTCCCTCCTCAGCTCAAGCTCGGTTATGCCGAGGTACGTTTTTGCGAGCCAGAAGCGCATGAGCTTATCGGTGAAGTAGTAGCGGTTGTTCTCCTTCGTTATCAAGTCCGTTCTCAGGAGGAACTTCATGTAGTTTGAAATCTCCCCGCTCGGCTTTCCAAGCCTCTTCGATATCTCCGAGAGGGTGAGCCCTTCCTCCCTGGCGAGTATGAGCAGTATCTCCCTGTGGACGGCTCCCTTGTATGCCCTGGAGAGCGACTCGTTGAAGACGTAGTCGAGGTGGCTGTAGATGTCGCCGCTCTCGCTCAGCAGCTCGGTGAGGAATGCCGTATAAACCTTCCTGCTCCCAGCCCTCTCAAACCCCTCCTCCGCGAGCCGCCTGCAGACCGCCGAGATGTAGAAGGGGTTCCCACCTGTAAGCCGGTGTATCAGCTCAAGGGCGGCATTGCTCGCCTTAACATCGCCCAGCATCGCCTTTGCCAGTTCGATTGAATCCTCCTTCGGCAGACCGCCAAGGTAGAGCCGCCTGAACTGTCCGAAAAAGGGCTTCTCCGGCGAGAGTATCTCCTCCATCATCCTCACGGCGGAGCCCGAGATAACGTAGGCAATCGCCCTCTGCTTTTCGACGGTGGAGCGCATGATTTCAAGGAAGTTTGAGAACCTCACGGTATCCTGAAACTCGTCGAGGATAAAGATGGCTTTTAAATCGAGCTTTTTGAGGATTTCCTCCTGCAGTTCGAAGAGCTCGCCGACTGAACCCCTCTTTACCGCCGCCACTTCCTCCTCAACCCCGAGCTTCGCCCCGAGAACGAGCAGGCCGTCCCAGTCCACCAGCCTGCTCCTTTCGACGTTAACTCCCTTCTTTTTCGCCGCTTCGTAAAGCAACTCCCGTAGGTAGGCAAACTTAAACGATTCAACGCTTCCAGTCCTCTGGACGTTGAGGTAGGGGATTATACATCCAGTTTTGCCTTCGTGGATTTCCTTGAACTTCAGGAGCAGTTCGGTCTTGCCTATCCTTCTCGGCCCTATCACCGCTATGTTGAGCTTCTCCCCCCTCATTAGGGATTTCAGCACACCCTCCAGTACTCCCAGCTCCTTTCTCCTGTCCACGAACATATCAACCACCTTTGCATTATTGTTTTATGCATTACACTTTTATGCATTGCTGTTTTATGCTCTACCAATCTCATGCACGAGCACCTCCGCGCGCTCAACGAGCTCCTCTGGAACCGGCAGTCCCTCCCTGAGCCGGACTTCCAGCTCTTCAATGAGCCTTTCGAGTTCTTTCCTCGCATCTCCTCTTGCGTACCTTTTCATATCGATGGCATATTTGAGGGCCTCCTTTGTGTCGCCGAGCTTCATGTGGAGGATGAGAAGCTGACCGGCGTAGTAGGCCGAACGCGAGAAATCAACGCTCTTCCTGAGTTCCTCGCGGTATCTGCCGCCGAGCAGATTGGCTAGATCCCTCTGAAGCTCCTTAACCGACTGGTAGCGCTCCTCCTTCCTCTTTGCAAGGCACTTCATTATCACAGGTTCGAGGGGCTTTGAATCGGGATTAAGCTCGCTCGGCGGCGTCGGTTCGTCCATTACTATCTTCCCGGCTATCTCGACGAAGTCCTCACCCTCAAAGGGAACCTTCCCCGTGACGAGTTCGTACATGAGAACGCCGAGCTGCCAGATATCGGTTCTCTCGTCGGTTTTTCCAAAGCGGGACGGGCTTATCTGCTCCGGAGCGGCGTAAAGGGGTGTGAAGGACGTCGTTGTGGAACCGCTCTCCGTTAAAACTTTGCTCAGTCCCCAATCGGAGATTTTTGGGGTCCCGTTCTTGATAAGGATGTTTGAGGGCTTCAAATCGCGGTGGATTATCTCCCTTGAATGGGCATACTTAAGACCATCGCAGATACCAAAGGCAATTTCCGCGACCTTCTCCCAGTGGAGGGGCTTCTTCAACCCAGCGAGGGAGCCCTCGCAGTATTCCATCTCAAGGTACGGAACCGGGACTATGTTGGCGTCGTAGAGTTCAACGATGTTCCTGTGCTTAAGTCCGCTCCAAACGGCCACCTCACGCAGAAACGTCCGACCTGCCTGCTCGGTTAGGTAATGGGGAATTTTGAGGGCCACGATTTTGCCGTCCTTTCTTTTGGCCCTGTAAACCCTCGCGAAGCCTCCCGCCCCTATGGGCTCAACCTCCGTGTAGCGGGAGAAGAGGAGTCGGAGGTTTGGAACACCGTAGTCCTCTCCTTTGTCCTCCTCGGTTATCGGGACTTCGTAAGCTTTTTCCTCCCTGCTTTTTCTTCCCTTAACCTCCATCACAACTGGAACCTTAACCCTCGTGCTTCCGGATCTCACCTCGAGATTCACCGTGAGCGTTCCCCCGCTCCTTGGGGTGAACCTGACGAACGAGTACTCCATCTCTCCCGGCCCCAGCGAGAACCTCAGCCTGGCCGGAGAAACCTCGCCGTACCTGTTGAAGCGTTCGAGGTTGATCTCAACCTCCATCAGCCGAGAGGAGCTGTTTCTAAAACCCACCTTGAGCTTCCCCTCGTTTCCGGCCCTGAGCTCGCGGGCCTCGAATATCAGACCCCTCCTTAGCAGGGTCGGGAGGGCAATGGAAGTGAGAACGTCCCCAACTCGGGGAAAGCCGGATCTCTCAAGCTCCCGGACGACCTCGCGGATAAGCGGCATGAATATGAAGATCGAGATGAGTAAACCAAATCCTCCAAGGAGGTACACGAGGAAAACTGAGACGATGAGGCGGCCGAGGAAGTCCTCTCCGAGACTTTTTTTTCGTGGCATAGCACTTCCTCCATCAACGGCAAATATGCAAAAAAAGAAAATTGATGGTATCAGCCGTTTATACCCTCATTTCTTGAGTTTTGGATGCTTGTAGAGCACGACTGTGATGTTGTCCGTGCTACCGAAGCTGTAAGCCTTTTCAATCAGTGCGTCAACGGCCTCTTCCAGCGATGGGGAAGCTAGGACGGTCTTCGCTATCTCTTCGTCTGTTAATGCATCGCTGAGACCATCTGAACACAGGAGAAGGTAATCCCCCTCCTTCAGCTGGATCGTTTTTATATCCTCTGGGTCAATTTTTATTTCTGGGGATATTCCTAGGGCTTTCGTTAAGATGTTCTTCTGGGGGTGTACCCTGGCCTCGGCTTCAGTGATCTCTCCTCTATCCACTAGCTCTTGGACGAAGGAATGATCTTTGGTCAACCTTTTGATCATGCCATCTCTGATGAGGTATGTTCTGCTGTCACCGATATTTCCAATCGTGGCGTTGTTTCCTCTGATGATCGCGGCAGTTAGCGTTGTTCCCATGTTGTACCTCTCCGGGTGGTCGGGGTCGTGGCCCATCAGATAAATCTCGTCGTTGGCCTTTTTGATTGCCTCTCTCAGTATCTTTTCTGGATCCTCTGCCTTATCACGCTCCAGAGTTTTCTCCAAGATCTCAATGGCCTTTCTGCTGGCGACCTCCCCGGCAAGGTGACCGCCCATCCCATCCGCTACCGCAAGAAGGATGTTGCCTCCAATTTTCTTGGCGGTGTAATAGTCTTCGTTGTTGTCCCTTCTCCCTATGTAGCTCTTGGTGGCTACGTGCCGCTTGAATTCGTCGTCTCTCAGATTGAACGTTGTTTCATAGGGCTCGATAATCGAGTTCAATTTGATGGCCAATGTACTGAACTTGTCCTGTAACCTAACTGGATCCACGTAGTTTTTCCTTTTAAGGCTGGTTGCGGCCCTCGAATAAATCTGTTGCATCTCAGTTAGCAGGTTCCTTACTGTTGGGGAGTCCGAGATCCCTAGGCGTTTTACTTTTTTCTCTAAATCGCTTAGAATTTCTCTCATGATTTTTACAGCTTCTTCCGCAGCCTTTATTCTGGTTCTCTCTTGTTTCTTTTGCTTGTAATCGTAGTATATCCCCGGCAAAAACCATATCGCCGCAAGGAGCGCAAGGATCCCCAGTATGCCTAAAAGTACCTTCTTCAAGATTGATCCCCAGTTGGTTCCCCCCGAGCTCTTGGAGGATGTTGTCGACCCCGTCATGTTCCCGGTTGTTGAGTTCGTTGTCGTTGAGTTCGTGGGCGGTTTTGGGGTTGTAGCCGTAGTAGTTGTAGTGGTTGTTGTGGTCGTCGTGCTTCCCGGTGACGGTACAGAGGGGCTTGAGAAGATAATTTTCAGCACATTATCGAGTCCTCCTGTAACGGAGGAGTAGTTTTTATCCGTTATGGCCTGTGATAGCCGTTGTAGTTCGTTCTTGATTGTCTGGTTCTCTGTTTTATTGGCGAGGTTGCGTAAGTAATCCTCCAAGCTCTCCCAGAAATTATCTAACATCCGCTGGCTTAAGGTTAAGTTGCCATTCCTCATTCCCTGGCTGGCGTTTGTAATGGTATCTTCCAAGGCGGTCAGATCGAGTGTGAGATTGCTCTCGTATTTTTTGAGAATTGAAATGGTTGTATTGGCTGAGTCTAGATCTTTCTTTAGCGAGACACATTGCTCAATTTTATCCTTGGTCTCGTTAATCGTCTTTATCCTGTCGATTACTGAGCTCCAGTCGTGGCTTTTCATGACTTCTTTGATGTCAATTCCGGGAATGAGCTTGATGTAGGGACAGAATGACTGTACCTTGCGTACATCGGCGTTGACATCCTTTATCTTTTCATTGATAAACTCGAGTAACCGTCTCTGCCCTGTGGATACCTCATTGAAAGCTTTGGTTACGTTTCCTGGATCTCCGGACTTGATGCGTTTATCAACCTCATTTAGCAGATCCTTGAACCCCTTACTCTCGTTCTCCGGCAGAAGCCAGGAACTTGCGTTTAATACATTCCTTATGAAAGTTTCCTTGGTTTTTATAATTCTAATCTTGTTGACTCTTTGAATGCAGGAATCCAATTCATTTTTAATTTTCGGGATCTCTGACTTGATCAAGGCGAGCTGTTTCAGTGTCTCGTTGACCGCAGTGGCATTGTGGAACTCTCCGGGTAAACTTTCAAGTTTTTCTGTCTCGTTGTTGATCTTATCTATAACCCTTGAGCATTCCGTGGAATAATTCGATGCCCTCTCTTTGAGGCCTGAGAGGCTTTCGTTGAGTTCTCCTACTTTTGAATTTATGATGCTGGTTATGTTATGCCAAACCGCGGAAATTGTCTCATTGGCACAGGTAAGGTTTCCCTCGTCTAAGAATATCTTGGCCTGGCGAGTTTCGTTTTGAAGCTTTTCAATTTCGGTCATGTTGAATCCAAGTAAAGATGAATAGTTTCCGAGCAGTATTAGGCTCTGGTTTGCCTCCGAGATGCTTTGATTCACGTCCAGAACAGCGTTTCCAGGGGGGGTGGGGACTGCAGTTGCCGGCGCGATGGGCAGTAGACTGGAGATAATCAAAAAGATGAAAAACTGTGCCCAATTCCGTTTAAACGCTTTCGGGTCTTTTTTCAGCACCCTCAACACCTCCATTTCATACCCACCTCTTGAGTATCAGCTTAGCTTCCTTTAGGGTCTCCTCTGAAGGCTTGGCCCCCATTTCTGCCATCGTCTTCAACTGCTCCATCAGGTTTTTGATCGAGGGATCACCCGTCTCAAGGTGTAACTCTTCCAGATCTCTCACTATCTCGGCGAATTCCTCTGTGACGTTCATTACAGACCCTTCAATCACTGTTGTAAGTCTGAGAAGAACGTTCTCGGCGATAATCCTGGCGCGCTCTCTCGTCCCCAGACTTGCTTTTATCCTCACTCCCATCCGGATGAGAACGTCCTTTATGTCATTCTGGAGCTCTTTAACAGTTTGATAGCGTTTTTCTGGATCCTTTTCGAGCATTTTCATGACAATATCATCAAAGGGAAGTGCCTTGGGATTGTGATGGGATGGGGGAGCAGGATTCTCGGTGAGTATCTTGTGCATGATCGTACCTTCATAGTCAGCGCTGAACGGATGAATCCCGGTCAGGAGTTCGTAGAAGACTATGCCCAGCTGGAAAATATCGCTTCTTGCGTCCAGATTTTCTGGATTGACTATTTGCTCGGGGGATGAGTAGAGTATCGTCTTGTGTCTGACAAGAGAGGACTTTCTCGTGGCCCGGGAGGCAAGTCTCGCGAGTCCCCAGTCACCCAGCTTTACCCGCTCAATGGAGCCAAAGAACAGCATGTTGCTTGGCTTTATATCCCTGTGGATTATGCCGTTAGAGTGGGCATGGTGCAGGGCCCTGCTGACCTCGAATATTACCTTACCCGCGACTATCGGTTCCAAGGGCTTCCGCACATCGTCTATGTTACCACTCGCGAGTTCCATTTCAAGGTAGCCCAGTCTCGGGTCGGCCCTGTATACCTTGACAATGTTCTCGTGGTTGAGTTTCTGTGCTGCCGCGAACTCACGCATAAACGATGAAGTTGATTCCTTGTCGAGATACTTCAACACCTTGAGGGCTATCTTCTGACCTCTCGGGTTCTTGGCTTCGTAGACGTAGGAGAACGCCCCCTCACCGATGAGCCGGGTGATCACGTACTTCTCTTTGATCTGCTCCAGGCGGGTCTCGAAGTTTATGGAATGATCGAAGAACTCCTCCTCGATGGTTTCTTCCGTTATCTTGAAGCTCTCTTTGCTTGGAATACGTAGTTTCCAGCCTTTAGGAGCTTCACCGCTGTACAGAAGTTCCTCAATTCCACGGAGGTTCTCATTGCATGCCTTTAGGAGCTCACCGATCATGCCGACTTCTTCTTCAAGCTGGTATTTTTTGGCGGTGTTGAGTAGATTCTCAAGTATCTGCTTGGCCTTTTCAAAGGCTTTCTTGGCTGAATACCAGTTTTCCTCCTTGAACTTCGATGCGGCGTCGGTCATGAGGTCAACAACACCTTGAAGCTGGAGGCGGATTATCTTCTTGTGTGCCGTTAGAATTGCATCAAACCTGTCGTCCTCCATGGGGACTTCTGCCTTTTCAAGTTCTTTGAGGGCATCCCAGAGCTCCTTCTCCGTCTTTGCATCCTTTATCTTTTTGAATATCATTCTGAAGTTGGCTATGTTACGGAGATTTCTCGTTGTTTCAAGAGTGTTCCGGAGTTTTCTGGCCCTTTCACCGTCTTCCTCTTCTCTAATGTATACAATTTCAATTGCTTCTGAGTATCTATTTATTGCTTCATCAAATTTTGCGATCGCGTCTTTGAACTTCTTCGATCTGAGCAGTTTTTCACCATCGTGCCTTAACTTCAGGGCATTGCTGAGTATGAACTCCGGATCCGGAGCAACGTGGTAGAAAGCCTCCTTGGCGAGTTTAAGCGCGCGTTCCGTGTCATCAAGCTGGAGGGCGGCTTTTATATCCTCTAAATATCTTTTCGAGGTCTCCGGGTCGGAACCTGGAAGGTCAAGCCGCATGTAGCGGGCTATTCTGGGGAGGTATTTCTCCACCTCTTTAAGCTGTCCCAAACTTGCCATTCACATCCCCTCCATCAAAAATCACCCTTCACGGTCTTTACCCCCCATCGATGCTCCCGCTCCAGGGGAGGAGCCCATGGTGAGTATGTTGGTGATCTGGTTAATAACCTCTTCCTTTGTTGTACTGTATTTGGAATATATCTCCTTTACCGTGGAGGCATATTGGGAAATTTCCTCCCGAATCCGGGATAGTTTTTCTCTGTTACCTTTCTTGTATGCATCGTCGAGCTCAGCCCGGAGTTCCTGCAGTTTTACTAGAATGTCCCTAGTTTCATCTATGAAGGAGGATTTTTCGGCCTCCTCAATGAGGTTTATAGATTCGAGATAGCTGGCTTTTAAAGCTCGCCTCTGGTTGAACTTCAACCCAATTCCACCGATTCCGAGAAGTAGCAGTACTATTGCTATCAATGGGAACCCCGAGTGGAAGGGTATAATTCCGCCGTATGCTCGGGCAGAGGGCTCGTCCGTACTTGAGGGAGTTGGAGTGGAGCTTTCCATGCTCCGAGTTAAGCTCTCACTGGTACTCTCGGATTTGGTTCTCTGAACAGGGATCAAGTTAAATTTGAGGGTGGTTTCCTCTCCCCCTTTAATGGACACGCTGTACTCCTTATCTTGGTATCCATCCATCCTCAGTACTATCGTGTGAGTTCCCACTGGCATTCTGTACTTCTCAAGGGGAGT
Source organism: Thermococcus gammatolerans EJ3 (assembly GCF_000022365.1). Classification (NCBI taxonomy): domain Archaea; kingdom Methanobacteriati; phylum Methanobacteriota; class Thermococci; order Thermococcales; family Thermococcaceae; genus Thermococcus; species Thermococcus gammatolerans. The sequence goes on from NC_012804.1 coordinate 931,032, forward strand.
TCTTCCAACATTTTGGCCGTCTATGATAACGGTTGCTCCGGAGGGATCCGAGTTTATAGTCACGTATCCGAACTCTGGAACCAGTATGGCCGACAGGTTTACAACTCCATTGGGACCTAGTACAACGACTTTGGAGTAGTTCCTGTAACCTTCCTTGGACACCTCAACGAGGTACTTACCCGGTGCCAGTCTGAGGCTCAGGGGAGTCGTGGCAATGTATGAGCCGTTTACGTAAACATCCGCATTGGGAGTATCAGATTTAACGTTCAGAAGCCCCTCCTCAGGTATGAGAGTCACGTTAAGGGTTTTCTTTTGACCGGGCTTAAGCGTTACTGTGATGCTGTACCCCTCGTAGTTTTCTTTCTCAACTTTGATGCTGTGCTCTCCGGAGGAGAGGTTGTGATTCTCAATGGGGGTAGTCCCAACGTATGAACCGTCTATGTACACCTTTGCCTCCGCGGGGGAGGATACAATGGTCAGAGAAGCAGGAAGGGGCGTTAGCGTTGCGGAGATCGTCCTTTTGTCACCTCCATTCAGGCTAACGCTTGTTTTGTACGGTTTATACCCTTCCAGAGCCACTTCCACGGAGTAAGTCCCGGGTGACAAGTTCAGGGAGAGCGGGGTCTTTCCCCTGTTTACGCTGTTTATGTATACCCTAGCTCCAGAAGGTTCCGACTCAATGGTTAGAGTTGCATGCTCGGGAACAAGTGCCCTATTAATCTTCGTGGTTTCCTCGGGGTTTATCAGAACGCCAACTTCCTGTGAAATGTATCCGTCCTTGGACAGCTTCACCACGTGATGTCCGATTGAAAGCTGGTAGTTTTCTATGGGTGTTGTTCCTATGTACTTGCCATCCACGTAGACCTTAGCTCCTGAGGGGGAGGTATGAACCGTGAGGTAGCCCTGTGCAGAGGTCAATGTTGCTGAGATCATTCTGTGCTCACCCGGGGAGAGGGTTACGGTCGTAGTATATTCTCGGTACCCATCTTTCGATATACGAATGGAATACTTTCCGGGTGGTAGTACTAGGCCTACAGGTGTGGTGCCGCGATATGTTCCGTTAACATAAACCTTCGCGCCGGAAGGATTAGAAGTCACCGTCAGGCTCGCTGACGTTTCGCTGGTGGTACTCTTCTCATTTCCAACTATAGCCACGGGATCTTTGGGGGCGTATTTGCGGACGAAGATCCAGTCTATGTAGAATGGTTCTCCGCCATATACATATATCTTTGAAAAACCGGAGTACTCATTATCATTAACTGTCCCTGAAGCAATTACTTGGTATGACTCTGGATCAAGAATCTTAAAGTTTAATTTGCCGTAGTTCCAAGAGATCTCTGCTAAGTACCACTTACTCCAAAGTTCTGGCGAATCTGCAAGTATCTCTTGCACTGTTTTAACTTTCGAATTGAGGGAAAGTTTGTCCCATAGGAGAGCATCCCATGCATGTGAGAATGCTATTCCATAACCTTCATAATTTTCGTTTAGGAGTCCAATCCTATCTGCGTCACCACATTCAATATAATCACGGTATATTTTTGCTACCAATATTGTGGGATAGTTTAGGGTTCTCCCAATGTCTTTGTAGCCACCATTTATTCCACAATATCCCTCTTTTTGCTTTTTTAAGACAGAAAATCCAAATTTAGATATGTCCCACTTAACACTTCCATTTTCATAATCCAGCCACCCTGACCACACTGTAAAGTCGTCAAAGAACTCAAACACTTTCTCCCCATCGCTTCTGCTCTGGGCGTTTGGATTCCCGTAGTAGAGTCTCAGCTTAACCTCTCCATTCGCTGGGATTTTTGGAATTATAGTCCAGATCTTTGCTCTTTTCGCCGTTAAATTCCACTCTTCAATCCAGTAGGGCAGAAAGTTGTCACTCTCGTCAACGATTCTGACGTCACTACCGTCTGGCTTAGCCTTGGAGAAGTCAAAGTTGCTGGAGTTGAGTTCAATCGAAACCTGGAAGTTTTCGAGTGTTTGTCCTGACTGCTCTTTTATAGTAACTTCACGGTAGTACTTCCACAGGGAAAGGTCCTCAGGAGTGAGGTACTCAACAACCTTGCCAACACCCTGCTCGTACAGAGCCTTAACCTCCTCCTCGCTCAGGGCACGGTTATAGATGCGGACTTCATCAAAGTCTCCATAATTATATTCGTTTCCCCCTGATGGGTTGTATCCAATGTAAATATCAGAGGGTGTTGTTAGCTTTTCAGTCAGCTTGGCTGTGCCAATTTGCTTTCCATTAACATAAAATGTAACGTTTTGACCGTCATATGTTGCTGTGACAAAGTACCATGTCCCAGTTTTGAAAGTGTATTCCTCCGGAACTCTTACAAAACCCCGATATGGCACATAGTCATAGATTTGAATCCTCTCTCCTGAACTAAATATCTCAAGTCCCCATCCACCATCGTAGTTCTTGTTGTAAAAATCAATGAGTCCAAAATGTACGTCATTCCACCATTCATTGATGCGAATAAGCATAGAAATCGTGAACTCACTTAGATCGTCTAATTCATTTGATGGAGTTATACGTACATACGAGCCTCCATCGAACTCAAACGCCTTCCCCAGAACTCCATCGATGCACTTTGGGTTCCCGTAAATCTCGCCATCGTGCCCGTTGCCACTGTCGTCACGAGCGTCACAGTGGTCAAAGGAGTAGTAAGCCACCAAGCCGCGGGAGAGGTCAACGGTTCCGGAGCTTGAAGGTTCTGAAGGCTCGGATGTTACCTCAAAAACTCTTATGTTATCAAAGACAACCTTGGTGTTTGCATGTCCCGCCGTCAGGACTATTGCGTTAATATTCTCGGTATCGCTGTGCTCCACGGGTATATCATCAGCAACGAGCTTCCCATCTATGTAAACATCGTATGTGTTTGTTTTTCTGTTTAAAATGACTTTTACATGATACCACCTTTTAGGCTCCCAAGAGGTTAGTTGGTGTTCCTCTCCCTCTGAGTATGCGTAGGCGATTCCATTGTGTCTAAATATTACATCCGCGTAGTATCTGCCCCACGAGTCCAAACCACCATTCCAGAAGGCAACTCTGATAACACTGGTCTTATCCCCACCGCAGCCCTCAGTTCCGTAGCTCTCAGCCCATACGTCAGCTTCGAAACCAATTACCTCCGCGTCGGAATTAAACTTATGCTCTGAAACTGCCGCCCAACAACCTTGTGCCGAGAGCATTTGAAACGCCTTAGAGCCTGACTTCACGGGATTTGAAACTATTTTCTGGTATTCTTCCCCCGCCCCATCGTAGTCCAGGATCCAGTTTGAGGAAGGATAACTTCCCAAAGAGTAACTTTCAAAGTCGTCAAAGAAGATTGTTTTCTCTGAATTACCAGCGTTTACAAAGTCCGTCTGTATTCCGAGCATTGAGGTAATCAGGAGCAACAACCAAACTACCACGATAATTTTTCTCATGCTCCCACCACCAACTCCGAAGATGTTTAGCTGATTTAATAGGGCTTATTTCAAATCTCCCCTTCAAGAGAAATAAAGATCAAAGCTCCTCAAGCCACTCCCCCTCTTTTTTCTTCTCGCGCTCCTCTCCCGTTACCTTCTCCGCCGCGATCTCGGGCTCAAGTTCACCTTCCTTGACCGCATGGATGGTCCTCATGATCTCGGCCAGCTCCTCGTCCTCCTCGAATTCCACTCCGGCTCCGATCGTCTGGTCTGTCATGCCGAGCATTTGGTTGAGGTTCTCGTTGAAGTTCTGGGCATCGAGCTGCATCTCCGCGAGGTGCCTTTCAAGTTCCTCCGGCGACATGTTCCTGAGCAAATCCCAGGTCGGCGTTCCCTTAAGGAGGGCCTCGTTCTCCTTGATTATCGCGAGGTTGCTGACCAGCATGAGCTGCTTGTTGAGCTGCATGTGCGTCTTCTGGAGGTTCTGTTTGCGTTTGTTGAGGGTCTTGATCTTCGTCGCTATCGTGAGTTCCTCGCTCTTGGTTCTGGCTTTCTTTGCCTGTTCGAAAAGCCGGGCTATCTCCCTGTCAATACTTGCAATTTCGTTCTCAATCTTCTGTATCTGGACTTCAAGCTTTATCCTGCTCTCGTTGAGCTTGTTGAGGGGTATGTCGAGGGGGTTCTTTCTCCCGAAAAATCTTGAGAAGAAGCTCATAGCTCCTCCTCCTCGGTATCTTTGTCGAGCGAGACAACTTTTTCCGCGACCTCCTCAACGTCGGCTTCTCCCGCCTCGACCTGGCTCCAGGCCTTCATGAGCTCCCTCTCGGTCTCGTCTTCGCCCTCCTCGAACTCCGCTATCTCCATCTCGAAGACCCTGTTGAGTCCCTCCACCATCTCGTCGAACTCCTTGCCGTCGAGGTTTATCTTTATCAGCGCCTGCTCAAGCTGCTCGGGTTCCACCTTGCTGAGCTTCTCCCATAGCCCGACCTTCCTGAGTTCCTTCTCGTACTTTTTGACAATGATGAGGTTCTTCACGAGGGTATACTGCTTCTGGGCCATGGTGAAGTCCTTGAGCTTGAGCTTCTGCTCCATGTCGAGGCTCTTTATCTCCTGGGCGAGCATCTTCTTCTTGAGCTTGTCCGCCCCGATGCCCTCCTGAAAGAGCTGCTTCTTTTTCTTCTCGATCTGGTTGAGGTCCTTCTTAAGCCTCTCAAGCCTGTTCTTCAGTCTTATCTCCTCGGCCTGAAGTTCCCTGAGGGAAAGCTTTTCAACTGTGTTCTTCCTTCCGAATATGTCCCGGATTCCCATTTCAAACACCTCCATGAGCGTTAGGGCGGAAAAACGAAAGCTTCACCCGGCGAGGAGTTCCCTCCTTGCGGCCCTTTCGAGGGGCTCGAAGTCGAGGTACTCTTCAACAGTTCTCTCGACGAAGTTCAGCCTCCTCTCCTCGTCCCTGCTCAGGATCACCTCTCCTCTGCTCACAACCCTGTACCGGAAGGCGGGCGGCGCGTCGTTCAGTATCCTGACGTCCACTTCCTTTCCAACTAACCTTTCGAGCTCAACGGAGAGGGAAAGCTCGTATTCGAGCGGGTTCCCAACTCCCTCCACGTAAACCGCCACGTCAACGTCCCTTGGATGTTCAGTTTCGAGGATGCTGCCGTGGAGGTAGGCAAAGACCACCTCCGGGTGCTTTTCGAGTGCCTTCTTGAGCTTCTCCTTAATTTCACTGACGTTTAACATATTCCCCCACCGCCCTCACGAACTCCTCAAGGTCTCTCGTGTCTTTTTTCATTATCTCGAAGACGAGCTCATCGTCTATCCGCCAGTACCTGTGGACAAGCACGTTCCTGAACCTTGCCATCCTTGCGAGCCTTTCGGCGAGATCCTTTTCCACGACTCCAAGCTCCGCAAGTGTTTTGAAGCAATCCGCGTAGCTCTTTGGAACTCTGCCCATTCTGACCGATATGTGATTGCAGACTGAGAAGGCACCTTCTATGGCGGTTATCAGCAGATACTTGGCCGCGTTCCTCAGCAGGCTGTTTGAGAGGAACTCTTCCTTTCCAGCACGGACTATCTCACCGAGCTCCACGAGGGCCCCTTTTATCTCGGCGAGCCTTCTTTCGACGAGTTCCCGGTCTATCTCCACGCCCTTCACCTCAGAGGAACCCCTCCTTCACGAGGACGTAGCCGACACCCTCGATGAACTTCGTGAGGTAGCCCTTCTCGTTCCTGAGCTCATGAAAGGCCCTCTTTACCAGATCCTCGGCGAAGTGCTCAACCGCTTCTTCGAGCCTTACGTAGCCCCTCTCCAGAATCCTGCCTTCGAGAAACTCCTTAACCCGGGCGAGAAGCTCTTCGTCCCTCTCAAGGCGAAGCATCGGCTCAAAGGCCCTCGCGTACTCATCGTGCGGGTTGTAGATCAGCTCCCCGCTCTCAAGGTCGAGCAAAGCTAAGGAGACGTTCTCGGATATGAAGTTCCTGTGGAACTCGTTCGAGTTGATGTAGTTCGTTATCCTCCTCTCGAAGCCCGTAGGGGATGCAACGAGGAGGACGATGCGGCCGTTCTTCGCTTCTCTCTTCGCGTCCACGAGGAGTGCGTTGATATCGGCCAGCTCGAGCGGATCGGTGTCGAAGCCGACATCGGCGTAGCGCTCGGGCCTTCCGTAAAAGCGTGCCCTGACGATTATTTCCTCCTTCTTGCCGAGGAGCTTCTTCTCCCTCAGCCTGACAACAACTTCGGTGTTGTCCGGGAGGTTCTTGATGTCCCTCTCGCTCAGCTTTCCTTCGTAGCGCTCCTTGTCGAAGGTCGCCCTCTCCTCAACGGCCTCGACTTTGAACGTCCTCCCGAGGAGCTTAACCTCGTCCTTGAACTTGGCAAGCATTCTGCCCGCGAAGTTCATCTCCATCATCTTGGCCTCGTCAACCTTCACAAAGCGCGAGCCCTTCTCGACCTTTCCAGCTAGCTCCATTACTTCTCTGATCCGTCTCGAAATCTCGTCTTCCTTCGCCTTCAGTTCGAGCTCCTTCCTGCGGAGCTCCATCTCTTTCTGTCTGAGTTCGAGCTCCTTCCGGTGTATCTCCTCCTCCATCGCCCTTACGCTTGCTGTCATCTCCTCCTGCATCCTGCTGAGCTCTTCCTCCAGCATTCTCCTCGCTTCCTCGTCCTTCATTCTGCTGATCTCCTCGATGAGCCTTGCCTTCTCCTCTTCGAACTGTCTTCTGAGTTCTTCTTTCTCCCTCTTCAGCCTCTCGATCTCTTCGTCTCTGGCCGTTCTGAGTCTTCTCTCAAGCTCCTCCCTCTCCCGTTCGAAGTTCCTCCGCATCTCTTCCATCTGTTTCCTCAGGTTCTCCACCTGATGCCTGTAGGCCTTTTCAACGGCCTCCGTCCTCTCGTCTTCCATCAGAAGGTAGTCCCTCATCCAGTCAAAGCGGGCGATCGCCTCACTGAGGGCCGCGTTCACCTTGCCCTTGTAGGAGTCCCATTTTGTCTTGAGGAAGCCCCTGAGGGCGAGCTTTACCGTCGGATCCTTGAGGAAGTCATCTATCCACTTATCCACGCCCCGGTAGTAGTCCCTCAGAAGGTTCAGGATGTTGGTGTCCCTGTGCATTATCATCCTCATGACGTCGTCCTTGGTGTAGATCTCGAAGACGTTGTAGCTGAGGACCCTCTCGAGGGCCTCAAGTTCCCGATCGCTGTACCTCCTGCTGGCCGGCTGGTAAAGCTCGCCGTTCTGTTTAAAGCTCCAGGCGAGTATTGCCAGGGCCCCCTCGAACTTGGCGCGGAAATGGGCGTCCAGGTCCCTTAGGAACCCGCCGCACTCCCCATCAAGGTAGCGGTCGTAGTTCTCCTTTATCTGCCTCCAGAGCCTTTCCCTCCTCTCAAAGTCTTCCGCCGCCACGTCGAGGCCTTCCTTGAGGACACGCTCTGCCGGACGGAGCAGTTCCTTAACGCAGTCCGTTCTTCCTTCGTCGAACAGCCCCATCTCAACCACCTGCGAACAGTTTCATCTCCTCATCTATCCTATCCGCCAGAAGATCAACAACCTCCCCATAACCTTCGATTTCGAAAAACACAAAGGTTCGCCCCCCATTTCTGACCCTGAGCCGTATTGTCCCCCTTCCTTTTCTGGTGTAGACGCTGTAGGTTTTCTCTTCCCCGCTCGATTCCACCTGGGTTGCGTTCATCTTGGAGAGCAGGTAGTCTATGAAGCGCTCAACGACCTTTGCCTCCTCGTCGATGGTGTATTCGAGCCTTCTTCTCCTCGCCTTCACGGTCTTTCTTACCTCCCTCGCCTCGTAGACCTCGACTTTCTCCTCGGCGTTCCCTTCGAGCCTTGAGAAGAGCTCCTCAAGGAACCCCTGGGCATCGTCAGTTTCGAGGTAGAAAACCATGCCCCTCGGCTTCTTGACGGTTGCTCTGGATGACCATTTGTCGAGGAGGTAATCGATGCGCTTCCTCTCGGCGTCGTTATCGTACGCGACAAAGAGGATATATCCCATACGCACCACTGCCATTTATTTGTCGTTTATCCTATTTAAACTTTTCTCCATTTCGGAGATATTAAGTTGTGGGATTTTGGCACTACATTTAAATTTGGGCAATGCCCTCTACTCATGACGAGCCGGTGGGATTGCTGGATGTTATGGCATCAAAGGATAAATGGTTTTTGCTCCTCACCGGTTGGATCAGTCCTCTCCGGGCATTTTAACACGAAATCTAGCGGAGATGTTCAATAGTGTACACAAGATCCCGACTAAAAATCCGGCGGGAACGTTGCGAGTTTAACTGGACTCAAGAAACTCAAAAAGTAAAAACGGCTCAGGGCTTCTCAAAGCCGACCCTGACCCTGTGGACTATTATCTCGGCCTTCTCAACGAGCTCGGGCGGTATTTCGAGGCCCTCCTCCAGCCTGAACTTGATCTGATCCGCGAGCCTCCGAACCTCATCCTTCAGCTCGCCCCCAACGTAGAACGCTAAATCGCTTGCGTACTTGTAGGCCTCTCCGGCGTTGTTGGTCTTCAGGTTGATGAGGAGTAGCTCCGTCAGGTAGTAGGCCGCCCTCCTCCTGTCTCCGAGGGTCTTGCTCTTCCTCAGGCCCTCTGAGTAAGTCATGTTGAGAACCCTCGCGAGGTCGCGCTGGAGCTCCTCAACCGACTGGTAGCGCTCCTCCTTCCTCTTCGCCAGCATCTTCATTATTATCGGCTCAACCTCCTTGGCCTCGGGGTTAATCTGGCCCGGCGGAACCGGATCGTCCCTGAGAATGCCCATCATAACCTGACTGAGCGAGCCCTCGAAGGGGAGCCTTCCGGTGACGAGCTCGTAGAAGATGACGCCGAGCTGCCAGATGTCAGTCCTCTCGTCCGTGTGGCCGAACTTCTTGTCGATCTGCTCCGGGGCGGCGTAGAAGGGGGTAAAGCTCGTTGTCGTCGTCGCGCTCATGCTCTCCTCGAGAACCTTGCTCAGCCCCCAATCGCTGATCTTTGGTAAACCGTTCTTCAGGAGAACGTTGCTCGGCTTAAGGTCACGGTGAACGATCTTCTTGGAGTGTGCGTACTTCAGGCCTTCGGCGATGTTGAAGACGATCAGCGAAGCTTCATCCACCGGCAGGGGCTTCCGGAGTTTTGCGAGAGAACTTTCGCAGTACTCCATCTCAAGGTACGGGACTGGCAGGACGTTAACGTCGTAGAGCTCGACGATGTTCGGGTGCTTTAAGTGGAGCCAGTTGGTTATCTCGCGCACGAAAGCCCTTCCAATGGCAGGATCGAGGGTCTTCGGGATCTTGAGGGCGATGACTCTGCCGTCCTTCCTCTTTGCTTTGTAAACCCTCGCGAAGCCGCCCTCTCCAATGTACTGGAAGTCGGAGTAGAGCTCCTGGAGAGCCTCGACCGGGTTGAGGATGGGCGTGCTCGTTAACGGCGTTGGGGTTCTCGCGGAAACCCTGGCGGTCCTGCTCACCCTCACCGGGAAGGTGTGGGAGAGCGAGCCCTTCTCCGACTCGACCTTCACCGTGAAGTCGAAGTCACCGAGGAACCTGGGCTTAACGGTCACGCTCTCGCCTATCGTCTTGCCGGGCCTTATCCTCGGGAACTCCACCCTTTCCTCGCTCAGCTCGAAGTAGTCGGTGTTCTCGCTCAGGTCAACTGTTAAGCCCAGCGGATCAGAGAACTTGTTGGTTACTATTATCGAGACCTCGTTCTCGGCCTTGTGGAGCATCTCCTCGGGAACGGTGATCCTGACGCTCTCCCTGAGGAGTTCGAGCTTCCTCTTCTCTTCGAGCTTTGAGAGGCGCTCCCTTATGGCCTCTTCTCCCTCGCCTATTGCCTGCGCTATCTCAAGCGCCTCGGTGTAGAGTTTCTGGGCCCTCGTGAGGTCGTTCTCTTCGAGGGCCCCGTCCCCCTGCGAGACGAGGTTGTCCATGCGCGTCCGGAGGGAGTCGAGGAGCGACTCCACCTCCTCCGCCCTTCCGAGGGCCGGGGCAAGGACCATCGCCTCGTTGATGACCGAGACAGCCTCGCCGTAGGATCTCCTCTCGATGAGCTCTTTCGCCTTGCTTATGAGTTCTGAAAGCTTTTCAAGGTTTCTGGCGATCTCTTTCTGGGCTTTCACCCTGTCAATTCTCTCCCTGACCTCTTTCTCCTTTCCGAGGAGTTCGGCTAGGGGCATGGCCTTCAGGTAGGTGGAGACGGCCCGGTCGTACTGTCCGCTTGAGGCCAGTGCGTCCCCCTCCTCAAGGAACTTGGAGATCACAGAGTTCACCGCGTTGTTGAGCTCCTCCCTGAGGGAGGGATGGGAGTTCGCTATCCGGAGGGCTTTCCTGTACTTTCCTTTTGCCTCCCCAACCCTGCCCTGGGCGGCTAGGCTCTCGATTTTGGCTGTTATCTCTTTGAGTTGGTTTTCGAGCTTGAGGATGAGGTTTTCTTCGATCCTGCGGGCGCGCTTCTCCATTCCCGCTCTGCTCAGTGCCTTTTTGAGCCGGTTAAGGTTTTCTAACGCCTCCTCCGGCCTTTCTCCAGCCATTGCGAGGAGGAGTCCCTCGGCCTCGTCGAGGGTACTTGTGAGGTTCGCCCTGATCTCTGCCTCTTTTTCGGGCGAGGTCTTTCCGGCCATCGGGAGGGCTTCCGCGAGGGCTATGGCCTTTTCAATTGGGTCGAGGGTTTCCGCCCCGGTGAGGAGTCTTTCGAGGTCGTTTTCCTTCGGCGCTGGTTTCTGGGGTTTTGGTTTTCCGCCTTTGGCTTTAGCGGCGATGCCTCCAACGAGGAGGAGGCCGATGACGGCGGCGATGTAGAGGGGGTTAATTCCACTGCTGGCTTTCTTGTAATATTGAGTCTTTACCTCCGCATTTGTGTCCTGGATCTGAGCGTTGGTGTCATGTATTTCTGCGTTGGTATCGTGGACTTCTGCGTTCGTTGATTCCACTTGAGCGTTTGTATTCTCAACCTGGGCGTTTGAATCATTGCAGAACTCACACCCCGGCAGGTTTCCATCTGACGGAAGCCTGAGAACCCAAAAGTCATCATCACCAGCGCCGAAGCTCTCAGTGTAGCCAGCCACTATAACGTCCCCGTTCTCCGCAACGGCAACCGCGTTAGCCTCCTCCCAATAACTCCCGCCGTAAGTCTTCTGCCATTTAACGTTCCCATTCTCGTCCAAACGAAGAACCCAAACGTCTCTACTACCAGCGCCGAAGCTTCTCGTGTAGCCTGCTACTATCACGTCCCCGTTATCAGCTATCGCAACCGCGGTAGCATAATCCCGCTCACTCCCGCCGTAAGTCTTCTGCCACTTCACGTTACCGTTCTCGTCAAGCCTGAGAACCCAAGCGTCACTTTTCCCAGCGCCGAAGCTCCAAGTGTAGCCTGCAACTATAACGTCCCCATTCTCAGCTATCGCAACCGCATTACCGCCAACGTTTTTTGCCCAGATCACGTTTCCACTTGCATCAAGTCTCATAGTGAAAGAACCTGTAACAATAACGTCCCCGTTCTCCGCAACGGCAACCGCGGAAGCCACATCATAATCTTTACCGCCATAACTCTTAACCCACCAGGGCCCGCCATCGTCCGCTTTAACGGCGGGAGAACCCACTCCAAGGAGGCCGTTAGGAGCAGGATGATAAGGAGCAGCGACCCCTTATTCACAGCACACCACCCGGCCTACTACGGCACTTCATGATAAGAGGTTTTCGGCCCCTCCGTGATTCTCCCCTGTGCATCCTGCCGCAATAACCGAATCATAGTTATACCCCACGGGTATTATACCCGTCAGGTATAAAACGAAAACCCGCCGCTCTTTGTTGCCGGTCGAGAACCGGCAAGAGTTTATAAAGTCTTGTCGAATGACAATCGCTACTTATTTATAAACCCTTGCCGAACGACGTTCCGCAAGGTATATAAATCACGGGGCGTACGTGATCCCATGGTTGACCTTGAAGAGTACAACCCCTGGTGGGTGCACGAGGAAGACCCAGACGTCGAGGAGTGGAGGGACTTAGAGTACCGCTACGTCCCCTCGTGGATAAATGACCTCTCGCTCGAACCCTTCTCGGTGAACTTCCTCGTCGGGCCGAGGAGGGTCGGCAAAACCCTTGGGGTGAAGCTCCTCATAAAAGAGCTCCTCCGTGAGAGGGAGAACCCATACGAAATCTTTTACTTCGACTGCACGATGCTCGACGACCAGAACGACCTCTCCGCCGTTCTCAGGGAGTACCTGAAGCTCAGAGACGCCAAGGGGATAAAGGGCTCCCTCATATTTCTCGACGAGGTTACCTCGGTCAGGAACTGGTGGAAGGCGATAATAGACCTGATAAACAGGAGAAAGCTCAGGAACGACGTCGTCACCGTTATGGGCTCCGTCTCCGTCAACCTCGACCGGGCGGTTGGCCGTTTCGCGGGGAGGAGGGGTAACGGGAGAGTCCTTGAGGTAATGCCCCTCGGCTTCAGGGACTACTATAAGCTGGTTACAGGCGTTGAGGACTACTTCGACGGGAAAGGCCAGGACGCCTTCGAAAGCTACCTCCAGACCGGCGGCTACGCCGCTTACCTGAACAGGAGGATCAGAAAGGGGGACATAGTCGGCTCGCTAAAGGCCGACCTGAGGAGCCTGGAGAAGGAGAAAGACCCCGAGATAGCGAGGGAGATACTGGGGGCCATCATATCCAAAGCGCCCAGCCCGCTCTCGTACCGCGAGATCGGTGAGGAAGCCGGAGTCAACAGGGACACCGTGAGGAGCTACGTTTCCGTTCTTTCGGAGCTCAAAGTACTCTTAGAAATTCCCTTCTCCCAGTGGGGAAAGGAAGTCGTCCCGAAGAAGAACAGGAAGTTTGCCATCAGGGACCCGCTGATGGCGAGGGCCTTCGCCGAGTGGAGCAGGGTTAGGATCGAGGACTCGGTGCTCTACGAGTGGGTCGTTCAGGAGCACCTCTACCGGAAGTTCAGGGAGGTTTATTACTTTAGAACTGGCGAATACGAGATCGACGCCGTTGTTCCTGGGATGAGGGTCGAGGTAAAGTCCGGGAAAAGGGGCGGCAGGTATCCAAAGGACGTCATCGTGCTCGGCGGGAGAGAGGTTCCCCGCTTCCTCTACGGCATAGACTACAGCCCCGTCATCGAGTACGAGAACGTTTGAGGGAACTTACCTCGCGTGAATCTCCACTATGTCCCCGTCTTCCAAAACGTGATCTGCTCCGACCCTCTGGCCGGGGAACTTGACGCTCTTGCCCCAGACCCTCGCATAGCGGAAGTTCTTGGCGAAGTCCTTGTGAATCCTCTCGGCCAAATCCATGACGGTTGAACCTTTCTTGAGGGCGACCGGAGGATAAGCCGGCTCCTCTCCGGGGCTCTTGGTGAAGACGCGGATGATTCCGGCCAAATCGTAGAGCTCGTCCTTCAGCTTCTCAAGGTTTATGCCCTTCTTCGCCGATATCGGGATTATCTTGAAGCGGTCGCCGTAGGCCTTAACGAGCCTCTCGTAGTTCTCCCTACTGCCGGGAGCGTCGCCCTTGTTGGCTATGATTATCGCCCTCCTCCAGACTAGGCTCTCGTCTATGGCATCGGCGAACTCTTCAAGCGTCACGGGCTCCTTGACCGTTATCTCCGCCGAGTGTATGCGCTCCTCGCGGAGCATCTTCATGACTTCCTGAATGTCGCCCTTTATGTTCTCCTGACCGTTGATGACGATTCCGCCCATCGCTGTCCTCTTGATTTCGACCCTCGGCCTCCTCTTGTTGACCTTTATTCCTGCCCTCTCGAACTCCCTCAGGAGAACCTCCATCTGCCTGATCGGATCCTGGGAGAGGTCAACGACTATCGCTATGGCATCGGCGTTCCTTACCACGCTCAGGAGCTGGGGCCCCATTCCTTTACCCAAGGCGGCGCCCTCAACGAGACCGGGAACCTCTACCAGCTGAATTTGAACGTCCTTGTGATGCATCATTCCGGGAATTGGCTTAACCGTTGTAAAAGCATAGTCAGCAACGTCCACATCGACGTTTGTGAGGGCACGAAGGAGGGAGCTTTTGCCAACGTTCGGTAAACCGGCAAGGACTATCTGCGCCGCGCCCTCCTTTCTGACGGCCATCGAGGGCCCGCCACCGCTCTTGCGCATCTGCCTCTGCTTCTCAAGCTCCTTCCTGAGCTCCGCTAACCTTCGCTTTATCTGGAGGCGGAGCTTCTCGGTTCCCTTGTGCTTTGGAACCGTTGCGTACATCTTTTCGAGGGCTCGGATCTTCTCGGGAATTGTCTTTGCGTTCCTGTATTCCTCCTCGGCAGCGAGGTACTCCGCTGTCACGTTCGTTGGCATTCTATCCCTCCCGGGATTATGGGCGAGGGCGATTTTATAAAAGTATGGCCTTTTGATGATCGGCAACTTTATATATCCTTTCGAAAATTTTTTAGGGGTGGTTCCCATGCGCGGTAGAATGGATGAGATAGACCGGAAGATACTCATGATCCTGCAGAAAAACAGCCGATCCTCCCTGAGGGAGATTTCCAAGGAAGTTGGCCTCGCGGAATCGACCGTTTACGAGAGAATCAAGAAGATGAGGGAGAGGGGGATAATCAGGCGCTTTACCGTTCTTCTGAATCCTGAAGCTCTCGGCCTGGGAATGCTCGCCTTCGTTCTGATAAAGACGAAAGCGGGGATGTATGCCAAGGTTGCGGAAGAGCTCAGCAAGTACCCCAAGATAGTAGAGGTCTACGAGACTACCGGAGATTACGACATGATAGTTAAAATAAGGGCCAGGGACAGCGATGAGCTCAACCGTTTCCTCGACGCGATAGGGGATATAGAGGGCGTTGAATCGACCCATACGATGGTCGTCTTAAAGGTTCACAAGGAGAGCAGCGAGCTGCCAATTGAGGAGCCCACAATCTTTTAAACCCCCGGCTGGTAATCACTATCGCCGACAGCGGGGGGACAATACCCCTCGCACGGGCTCGGTCTACCCGCCTCCGTGAGGTGCTCGGGTTCGATGAACGGAGCGTGCTCACGCCGAGCCCACAGGGCCGGGAGCATCCACCCGTGCGAGCGGTGAGCTCGGGCCTCTGTGCCCGGCCCACACTCAGACAATTTTCGGGGAAACTCCTAAAAATTGAAATCTTTTTCAGTAACTTTGTGCCTTTTCTCAACTCTTTCCACAAAAACCCTTAAGTCCGTAAGCCTTTTAAGGGCCATGAAGTAAAAACTTCATAGAGGTGAATGCATGGTTGCAAGGGACGAGGTCTACGAGAAGCTGGAAGGACTGCTCAGGAGCCTCGGTTTCAAGAAAACGGAGCTCAGGGTGTACAAGCTTCTGCTCGAGAAGAAAAGGCCCATGAGAATCACGGAGATACAGAGGGAGTTGGGTCTCAGCGAGCGCTCGGTTAGGGAGCACGTTCTCAACCTTTACCGGAAGGGAGTTCTTAAGAGAACTCTGATCGAACAGGGCTGGCTCGGCTACGTTTACACCGCCGCCTCCCCGAAGGAGCTCATAGAACGCATAAAGGAGAGCATAATACAGAGGATAAACGAAATAGAGAAGGAGATTTCGGACTAAGTCCCCTCCACGATACCCGTCTCAAGGAGTATTCCCACGAGTCTTTCAAGCCTTTCAAGCTTCTCCTCGTTGATATCGCTGTACTCCTCCCTGAGGGCTTTGTAAGCCTTTTCCTCAGGTAGTTTCTCCCCGAGCATCACCAGTTCGTGGAGATGGGTTATGACCCTTCTATCCTCAGTTAGCTTCTCAAACTCCTCCGCCAGGGAGGTGTTTCTGCCCCTTATGAACTCCACCGAGATCCTGCCGCGGGCGCTCCACTTGAGCCACGGCTTTTCCTCAAAGCTGTGGCCAAGATCAATTCCAAGGAACCTCGAATCCCTCGCGAGTCCGTTCATCACGAGTCTCTCGGCAACCTCGGTTTCGGTCTCCATCGCCAGCTCCCCGAGGTACTTCATTGCATAGCCCCTAGAAACGCGTTGAAGGTCGTTTTTCTCTCCCCTGGCCAGGAAGAGGACAGCTGAGAGGACACCCCGTCCGATTACATCCAGTGTCGCCCTGCTTACCTTCTCCGGGCTGTCCTCACTGGAGTGGTAGAACCTGTCCGGCCACGTTATGGGCATCACGGCGGGGACGCCAAAGAAGTTGAAGACATCGTGGTCGCTCCCCATTTCGTAAGGATAAGCCTTCACCGGGAGCAAAGGCATCGGAGAGCCCGAAAAGCTCTTTCCGCCCCTCATGTTTGCCAGGGAAAGTGAGGCCTCGATGATGCCCGACAGGACTGAGAAGTTCGAGAGGGGAGTTCTGACGACCATTACCGTTGAGCCGGAGCGGTCCACGCTTCCGCCGACCATATCGAGGTTTATAACGGCGTAGTAATCCTCCATCCTCGCGTGTTCCTTCACAAAGGCCTGGGTGCCGTAGTACTCAGGGATCCAGAGGAAGGCGAAGCCAAAGCGGAAGGAACCGTTCCAGACGCGGCTCAGAACCCTCGCGAGCTCCATTAGCATTGCGCTCCCGGAGGCGTTGTCGTTGGCGCCCGGCCTTGGATGGCAGATGTGGGCGGTGAACAGTATGTAAGGCGGCTCTCCTATCTCAGCGTAGAGTATCGGAAGGGTCTCCCTTTCCCTCACCTCTACCTCAACCCGGAACTTAACCTTTGGAGACTTCCCGGAGAGGTGCTTTCGTATCGCCTCCTCTGCCCACGTCTCAGGGACGGCCAGGGCTGGAATCCGGGCCCATTTGAGATCGTCCTTCGAGAGGAACAGGCCTATGTACGGAACCGCGCTTCCGGTTCCCCTCCTGTAGGCGAGGAACGCAGCTGCACCGCTCTCATTGGCCCGTCTGTAGGCTTTTCTCCAGTTCTCTCCCACGAGAACTACCTTGCCCTCGGCCCTCTCCCAGTCCTCCTCCCTGATTATCGGCAGAACCTCACCCTCTCCCTCTCCGGGGGGACTGTGGGCCATCGCCACGAGGGGAGTCCTTGAGGAGTTCAGTCTGTGCCCGTCGAACTCGATCTCGGCCCCCACGAGATCCCACGCTATTGGAGACCTCAGCGTGAGGTACCAGCTCTCTCCATCGTATTTCTCCCTGATAAGCCTGCTCGAAACTCCCCAGGCAGAAAGCTCTTCCTCAATGTATCTAACGGCCTCAACGAGCTCTTTTGAACCCTGTATCCGGTGGAACTGGCTTATCTCAACGATGTCGTGGAGAATCCGTTCGGAGCTTAAAACCTCCGACTCCCTGAGAAACGGCATGATTCCCATACCTCATTCCTCCCCCAACTTGAGCATCCTCGGTATTTCGAGGTGCTTGAGGGTGTCCAAAAACTCGGGGGGAAGGACGAGCCTGGTTGTCTGGAGAAAGCGGGCAAACTCGACCTCGAGCCCTTTACCCTCTCCAGTTCTTTCCTCGGCCCTCCTCATTTCAACCCTGGGCTTAACCTTCTCCTCTGTTAACTTGCCCTTCTCGATCAGGCCGAGGTTTATCTCCTCCTGCCTTCTGTTTGAGCCCTCAACCTTTCCCCTGTTGTAGGCACTCTTGATGAGCTCGTAGACCCCAAGTTCCTTTGCCCTCCGGTAGAGTTCCTCCTTCCTGTCCCTCACCCACGATATCCACTCGCTGTGGCCCCTGTAACCGATGAAATAGCCGAACTCGTAGGCCTCCTGCAGGAGCTTCTTTATCTCGGCCTTCCCGTTGTTTTCGCTCTTCCCCATGTTACCACCTCAGAAAGGCGCCTCGTTGTACACCTTTATTCCCTCGTCCGTAAAGCGTATCCGCTTGAGGTTGCTGTCGTGGGGAACGCCCCTCATCTTCAGCACCTGCATCGCTCGGATCATCTGATAGTTGCGCATGAAGTGGTGGATCACAAGAACGCCGTCCACGAGGTAGTGCTCGTCGGTGTACCTCTCGCCCTGGAGCATCTCTGAGGTTATCAGTGTTGTTGTTTCGAGCTCCTGGAGGGCCCTTATGAATCTTCCCAGGGCCCAGCGCTTGTTCTCGGGATCCTTGACAAGGTGTTCCATTGAGGTAAATGAGTCGATTACGGCCCTCTTTATTCCCTCCTCGCTTATGATCTGGAGGATGCTGTTGAAGAGCTCGTTCCAGGTTAGGCGGTACTCGGCCCTGAGGAGGATCCTGCCGAGGTCGTGGAAGGTTATCATCTTCGACTTGGTATAGCCGAGCAGGCCGAAGTTGTACCTCAGCATGTCCTGAAGGATTATCCTCGGATCCTCGACGAGGGACACGAAAACACCCTTCTCCCCGTTTCTTGCGCCCTCGACCAGAAACTGAACCCCCATCGTGGTCTTTCCGCTTCCGGGGGGGCCTGTTATCAGGTAAACCCTGCCGGGCAGAAAGCCCCCTCCTATTATGTCGTCAAGGCCCGGAACTCCCGAGGGAACGCGGTCAAGGCTCTTAAGGATCTCACCCACGTACAATTCACGTCACCGGTTTGAGATACGCACTCCACGTATTTAAGCTTAAGCTCCGCTCGATTTATAACACCAAACCTCAACTGGTTAGGGGGTGAGAGAATGTCCGTCAGGTTGATAGCCTTTGACCTAGAGGGGACGCTCGTGAAATCAGTTTCGGGATGGGTCGAGCTCCACAAGCGCTTTGGGACGTGGGAAAAGGGTAAGGAGTACGCCGAGATGTTCTTTCGGGGTGAGATAGACTACCCCACGTGGGCGGATCTCGACGCTTCCCTCTGGCGGGGGCGCAGGCGGGAGGAGATAATGGAGTGGGTGGAGAGCGTTGAGTACATGGACGGGGCCTTTGAACTGATCGAGTTTCTTAGGGAGAAGGACTTCAAGATCGCGATACTGAGCAGCGGGCTCATGTGCCTCGCCGAGAAGGTGGGGAAGGAACTCGGGGTCGATTACGTCTTTGCCAACGAGCTTGAATTTGACGAAGAGGGGAGAATAACGGGGAAAGTAACACCACACGTGGACTTCGAGGGAAAGGGGACAATCCTCCGCAGACTCAAGGAAGAGCTTAAACCAGAACTCACGGTTGCGGTTGGGGATGGCTACAACGATCTGGCGATGTTCCGTGAGGCCGATGTCAGCATAGCGATAAACCCCCACGAGGGCGTCGAAGGGGATCACGTGGTCGAGAGCCTCCACGAGGTCAGGGAGATAATTGAAGGACTGCTTGAGGAGGAGTGAGGTTTTTAAGGCCGATCCCCAACCCTCTGTGGGCCCGGCTGCCCGCCCTCTCCGCTGAGGGGTGATGCGGGGGTTCCGGTCGGGCCTACAGGGGATGATGACCTTTTGCTTTGCCGAGCGGTGATGAGCACG
This sequence comes from Thermococcus gammatolerans EJ3, assembly GCF_000022365.1. NCBI lineage: Archaea > Methanobacteriati > Methanobacteriota > Thermococci > Thermococcales > Thermococcaceae > Thermococcus > Thermococcus gammatolerans. The sequence goes on from NC_012804.1 coordinate 950,221, forward strand.
CCCTTCCCTGACCCTCAAAGTCCGGCCGTCTTCAGCACGAGCCACCAGAACACATCGCCCCAGAAGAAGGCTATGAGGAAACCGATGAAGATGCTCGGGGCGAAGGGCATGGCCTTTTTCCTGAGGAACCTGTTCTCGATCTTTCCCTCCTCCACGAGGGCCTTAAGCTTCTCTATCTGCTCGCGCGAGAGCCCCTCGGCCGTAGGGGACGCGATCACTTCACCCCTCACCGGGGACGTGAGCACGCTTAGATCTCCCTCCTTAATGGCCCTCACGAGCAGTTCAAAAAAGCCGGAGCGCTCTCTCCTGACCTCACCGTTCTCGATGTAGATGGTCTCCCCGAGGATGTCCCACTCCCCCAGCTCCTCAACCGTTACCTCCTCCACGAGGGCCTCCTCGCGGAGAACCCTGACGACGGAGAAGAAGACCTTGAACAGGTAAAGCACGACGGCGAGCTTTAGGAAGCCGTAAGCTGCATCAAGTCCGAGGAGGTACGTGAGGTAGGCGAGGGAAGCCAGACCGATGCCATCACCGACGCGCCGGTACTTTCCAAAGATGAGGATGGTGACTATCGTTAGAAGGTAGCGCACGGGGGCGGGAAGAGTCCACCCTGCCCTCTGGAGAAGAACTGAGACCGCTACTCCGGCCATGAGCCAGAGCGCCACTTCAACGGAGAGGTTTGCCTTCTCAAAGAGAACCTGTCTGAGTTTTTTGGTCTTTTTCCTCGCTATCAGCACACCGAGGGCGTAGGCGAAGAGAAAGGGAAAGACCGCGAGGATGCTGTTGAAGAGTACTGCAATCGGGTAGAGCGGGTATCTGACTTCGTACGGTGCGACAACACGGGCATAATGGAGCGGGTACGGCAGGAGGGCCGAAAAGCCGGCCAAAACGAGAACGTCGCCTGAAGCCCAGGCCCCGGCGTAGTAGAGGATCAAACCGAGAACCAGGCCAACGAAAAAGCCTATTATCCCGGCGAGAGCTACCAGGGGATTACCCGATTTCAGGCCGAGGTATAGGTAGATGAGTATCCCCGCCTCAACGGCGGGAACTGGTATCTTCGTTAGAACTGGATTAAGGGGCACTTCCTCTTCTTCCTCAAGACCCCTGAGCCTTTCGACCAGAGCGAGGAGGGGAAAAACGTGGTTGTCAAATATGAAGCCGGTCTTGAGGTCGGTGTAAGAGGTGAGGATTCCCATGAATGATCCAACTAGCAGTATAAGAATCGTAAGGGGATCCATCGGCAACCCCTCACAGGTCCTCCAGAACGTTCTTGCGGACGGCCTTTGCGTAGCTCGAAACCGTCTGCTGGAGCTGTTTTGTCGTGTCGAGAACTGTTCTAAGGGCTATTGCCACGAGTATCAGCGCGGCCGCAAGCATGAACAGGTACTCCAGAGCTGTCTGGGCTCTCCTCATGCTCTCGCCTCCACTTCTATTTCGGGATCATTAGATTTAAAAGTTTCCCCAAAACTCTTTCCGGGGGCCAAGATGAAGGTTTACAGACTGTTCGTTCGCGATGAGTACCTCGACTTCATAAAGTCGGGTGAGAAGAGGATAGAGGTTCGCGTCGCCTACCCACAGCTCAGGAGAATCCAGCCGGGGGACAAGCTCATCTTCAACGACTCGATTCCGGCAGTTGTTACAGAAGTCAAGCGCTACGAGACATTTAGGCAGGTTCTGCGCGAGGAACCCATAAAGAAAATCTTTCCCGACGAGCCGAGTTTTGAGAGAGCCGTAAAGCGGTTCCACAACCTCTACCCCAAGTGGAAGGAGAACCGCTACGGCGTGATAGCCATAAAGTTCAAGCTCGTCGGTGAGGAAAGATGAAGCACCTCGAATTCGACGGAAGATACGCGGAGGCGATACTGAAGGGGAAGAAGAGGGCAACCGTCAGGCTGGGCAGAAGGCCCAACCTCAGGGAAGGCGATACCGTTCTAATCCACGCAGGTGGCTACGCCCTCGGAAAGGCCGTAATAGAGAGGGTCGAAAGTAAGACCGTGAAGGAGCTCACCGATGAGGATGCCTTCCTCGACGGCTTTTCCAGCAGGGAGGAGCTGATTGAAGCCCTGAAGGAGCACTACAAGTACGTAAACGACGACTCCAAGGCCCACGTGGTAGTATTTCGCCTTGTGGAGAAGTTTGACAAACCCGTGATGAGCTCCGACTACGCCTACGAGGGCAACCTGCCGGTTGAGATAGCGGAGAAGGCTTTGAAGTACCTCGACCTGCCCGAGGAGGATAGAAAACTGATAGAGCTCTTCCTCAAGACCGGGAGCCTGAGGAAAGCGGCCTACAGACTTGGCGGTCTCAACAAGCGCTACTTGATAAGGGACGCACTTAGAAGGGCCTACGAAGAGCTGAAAAAGAAGGGAATCATGGGGTCGAAGGTTTAAAGGGACAGCCTCTTCCCGATGAGCCTCAGCAGTTCCCCGAGGGCCACACCGAGGGCCTCTTTGCTCCTGTACGGGTGGAGGACGTCCTCGGTGAAGTTTGCTCTGAGCACTTCAACGGCTTCCTCTATCGTGAACGCTCCCTCCAGCCATGCGTACGCTATTATTGCCTCCGCTATGTCACCCTTTCCGTGTTTGTCAGTCCTCGGCGGGACGAGGTGCCTCAGCTTCGCCCGTTCTATCGCGATGGCCAGTGATGAGTTCGGAACCCTTCCCCCCGTTGGCCGGCCCGTAAACTCACTCAGTGCGAGGGAGTAGATGAAGTTGATGAGGGAATCGCCGAGGGTCGAAAGGCCTTTGTCCTTGAAATCACGAACGTACTTCATTTGGATCACCCGAAGAAAGCTTGCATGTGCCAGAGGCCGACATAGTAGGTCGAAATCAGCAGGATAAGAGCTATGATCGAGAATATCACGCGGTTCATCTTCTCTCCAAGCACGGTCCAAGCCGGCACTGCCGGAAGGAGGAGTCTCGGTGTACTTATGGAGGGAACCCCTGTAACGAGATACTGGAGAATCACGAAGGGAGCCGAAAAGAGAAACTCTTTGACCCGCTTCTCCTTTAGCAGGATGAGGAGTCCGGCCGTGTAGGTGAGGAGAAATGCCCATGAATGAACAACCCAGTGTATGCCCCTGAGGTGGAAGTCCCTTATCCTCCAGGGCTGGTTAGTGAACCAGCTGTCCATCATCCATTTTATCTGGGCTACCGGCCCCCTCATCTTTGCATCCCACTGCTTTTCGATGTCAAAATAAACCCAGGGACTGCCACCGACTGAATTGAAAAAGAGCAGGAGGACAAGACCAAAGGCTGAAAACGGGATGAGAAACCTGATCCTCTTCCCATCCAGCAGGAAAGCGAAGATCAGAAGGCCCATTGTATACTTGGCGAGAACAGCAAGCCCGAGGAAAATCCCCGATAACTCCGGTCTCTTCTCCCTGAGATCATAGGCCAAAAGGGCGAGGGAGAGTGCCATTGCCTCGCTGTACGGTGCGGTGGTGAAGAGGACGTAGGCAGGGTTCAGGGCCAGGAAGAGGGCGGGCTTGAGGCCCCATCTCCTGAAGACGATGAGGGGCGGGACTACGCTCAGCAGGTTTACGATAATGAACGCCGCAAGCCACGTTTCTATACCCAATAGGGAAAGAAGCCTTATCGTGGCGGGAAAAAGGGGGCCAAACGCCAGCTCATGTATGTCATAGTAACCTTCATCCGCTATTTTTATGAAATGCTCCCCGTCCCACCTCATACAGAACTTTTCGATCTCAAAGTCAGCACCAGCCAACAGCACGAGCTTGGAGACTACTATTGCCACGATGAGTATGATGAACTTTTTTTGGCTGTCGCTTAACTTTACCCTCATAAAGAGGACAAGAGGAAAACTCTTTAAAAGGTTATCCCTCAATCGCGGATTTCCACGCCTCAAGTACCGCCCTCGCCCGGTCAAAGACCCTCTGAGCGGCCTTTTCAAGTGCCTCCTCCGGGCTCTCCTTTCCGTCGGTCACGATCTTGAAGCGCGGCTTTCTGGCCATGAGAATCGGATGGTCGATTGAGTAGGCCGCGAACTTGACGTGCTTGTCCTCGTGGAGTGTTTCAACCAGAAGGTTCGCGAACGTGTGGTCTTCCCCTTCAAGGTAGAACTCGAAGGTGTTACCTTCCCTCTTGATGACCTCAATCCTCATCAGCATCACCCCTGAGACGCTTTAATACCTCCTCCAGAGCCTGCTCCTTGTTCTTCACGAGTTCGTATTTAAACTTATCCTCTTTCCACTCGGCCAAGCCGAGATCAACGAGAAGCTCCAGAACTTCCTGGGGATCCATATCGAACGCTACCGAGACCGGAAGGACGACTTCCCTGATCTGTCTTGTCGTCTGAAGTGCTATCTCCGACAGCGTGAGACCCAGCCTGCGCACGAGCTCGACAATCTCGTCCCAGGGTAGGGAGGTCACCAGTTCGCCTTTGGCCTCATCCACTTCCGCCCTCTCTCCCAGCAGCTCGAGGGTTTTAAGTATAATCGGGAGGGACACGCTCGTTCCCGCCTCTCGGAATACGTCGTCGGGGGAGTAGTGGTAGAGGCCGCGCCTGTCCGGGTAGAGCTTTGCCCTCACCCTGTTGTGTATGGCCCTGATTTTGGCTATTGCCTCCCGTATCTCCTCCTTTGTGCCCTGGACGTTCACCTTTATGGAGTCGAGCTTGCCGTGGACGTATATGAACGCCGGAAGTGAGAGCCTCTGGAGTTCTTTCATGAACTCCTCCTTCTCCCTGTCGTCGCGCACGTGTATCGTGATGACGCGCTTTGCCCTCATTCAGATCACCATCTTGCGGTAGAGAGTTGAAAGCTTTCTCGTCTCGACGTTGCCGCACTTGGGACATATGAGCTTGTCCCCGCGCCGTATGAGCGGCGTCCTGCAGCGCGAGCAGAAGGCGTAAACCACACCAAGGTCGGGGGCCCGGGTAGTGAGCTGGATCGGGCTCTTCTCGTTTGAGATGACCCTCGCCCGAACTATATCACCAACTTTGAACTCCCTGCTCATATCCTCAACGAAGCCGTTCTTTACCTGGGAAACGTGTATACCCGCGAGCTTGGACGTCGCTATCTCCCTGCTCCCCTTCCCCTCGATTCTAAGGAGCTGGACTATAACTACCTGGGGTTTTACCTCCAAAACCTGAGCTAGGACAGTGTCCCCCACCTCTGGAAGCGGTGGCGTGTCGGTCACCGGTTCAACGCTTATCTCCATTTTCTCCCTGTTTATCTTGACCCTCCCGGCCCGAGTTGCGATGAGGTTTCCGTTCTCCTCTTTAACACCCTCGCCGGGCAGGTACTCCTCGATTACACCCAGATAATCCCCCGGGAGAACAAGCTCTCCTTCTTTGGCCGGTTTTTTAGCCTCCATTCCCCCACCTCCGTTGGAATTCCCCCAAAGATCTTTTAAGTCTTTGCCAGCCCGATAACCTTAAATCGTTCCCTGCCAATTAGAGACCATGTTTGGATCCTACGAGCTGAAAACCCAGTTCATAAAGGTTCCCGGGACAAAGATTCACCTGCTTGAGGAGGGCGAGTTCGTAAGGTACCGCAGGGGTGATGTCACGAGGACGATCAAAAAAAGCTCTGGTGGTAGAATAATCCTTCTCCCCGCCCCCGCCGTCGGTTATGGGGTTGGTCTTCTCATGATCAGGCTTAAGAGCCCACTCGTCGTCCCCCCTGGAGAAAAGGTAGAGGGCTACGTCAGTGCCCCCGTTGAGCTCGACGTTCTTGTGGGGGGGCTCTCAATAGACAGGTTCTCCCTTACCCGGGAAAAGTATGCCCTCTACGGCACGATAGAGGCCGGCGCCATAGCCCGTTACTGGGTCTCGGAGTTTTCAGAAAAAGAACCCGAAAGCGTTTGTGTTGTTAAGCTGAGCGTCGTAAACGCTTCCACAGAGTGGAAGGCCATTGACAAGGTGGTGTTTCCCATAAAAGGCAGCACCATGTACTACAGGGAGGGAAGGGCATACTATCCCCTCATCACGGTCAAACTCGGCAACGGTTTCCCAGAGATAAACAACACCGGTATGGCACCTGAGGACGACCTCGTAAGGGTTGGAAGCGTCAAGACACTCCCCAATTTTATCATGAGGTGGTGACCGTGTTTTCGAACCTCAGCAACGCGACCAACATAACGATAAGCCTCGGTCCGACGAAGATAACGATAGGCCTCTGGTCGGTCTTCGAGGCGGCACTGATACTCCTCTTGGGCTTTGTTGTTGCGAGGCTCCTGAGGCACCACATAGTTGAGCTCTCCTCCAGCGTGAAGCACGTGTGGATAATCAACGAGGACACCGCCAAGACCGTCCACAACATGGTGGTTCTCATAGCTCTCTTCTACGCCCTTAAGGTGCTCGGGTTGCTCGACTACAAGGTTGGCGGGTCCTCTGTCAGCGAGATCCTGAGCGCTCTCGTGGTCTTCTATTCTGTCTACGTTCTGGCCAAGAAGTCCAAGGATTACCTCATCATGCACGCGGCACCCTCCGAGCTTCCAGAGGTTCAGATAAAGGCCAAGATCCTCTACTACACCCTCATAACGATAGCGTTCTTCATAGCCCTCAACATAGCCGGACTCACCGGAAGGCTCACCACGATAATCGCGGCCGCTGGCATAACGGGTATCGTCCTCGGTTTTGCCTCCCAGACGGTCATAGCGAACTTCATCTCCGGTCTCTTTCTTTACTCCGACAAACCCCTTGAGATAGGCCAGGCGATACGGCTTGAGGTAGAGGGCAACGTTGTCGAGGGTGTCGTCGAGGACATAAGGATACTCTCCACCCGGATAAGGCAGTGGGACGGAACCCTCGTGAGGGTTCCAAACGAGAAGCTGTTCAACAGCAACATAATAAACCTCCAGAAGTTCCCGGTCAGGAGGGTGGACATCGTCGTCGGAATCGCGTACAAGGAGGACACCTCGAGGGCAATAGATGTCATCAGGCGGACTCTGGATGAGATGCCGCTCGTACTGGCCGAGCCGGAGCCCTGGATTTACGTTACCGAGCTGGGGGACAGCAGCGTGAACCTCTCCGTCAGGGCGTGGGTTCCGAGCGATAAGTGGTTTGACGTCAGAACTGAGATTGTGGAGAGAATAAAGCGCGCGCTCGACGATGCCGGCATAGAGATCCCGTTCCCCCAGAGGGTCAACTGGTTCCCGGAACCGATACGGATAAAGCTCGAGGATTCCGATTCCTCAAACACTTTTATAAGAGGTGGGGAAAAGTTTTAGTAATTCAAAGCTAGGGAAGGGTGGTGGTAGGAATGAGAATGCTTCTGATACACGCCGACTACCTCGAGTACGAGGTCAGGGACAAGGCCCTGAAAAATCCCGAGCCGATAAGCGACGAGCAGAGGAAGGGCAGGCTCGACGAAGTTCTGGCGGTTTTCATAAGCGTCGAGAAGGTTGACGAGGCAAACCCCGAAGAGGTCGTCGGGAAGGCGGTAGCCGAGATAGAGGACGTTGCGAAGCAGGTCAAGGCCGAGAGGATATTCGTTTACCCATTCGCCCACCTCAGCAGTGAACTGGCGAAACCTGACGTTGCCCTCGAAGTGCTCAAAAAGATAGAGGAGAAGCTCAAGGAGAAGGGCTACGAGGTCAAGCGCGCTCCCTTCGGCTACTACAAGGCCTTCAAGCTGAGCTGTAAGGGGCACCCGCTGGCCGAGCTCAGCAGGACGATAGTCCCGGAGGAAGGAGTCAGCAAGGAGGAGCGCAACATAGCCCTCGAGAAGGAGGAGAAAGAGTTAGTCAGCTACTGGTACATCCTCACCCCCGAGGGAGAGCTCATAGAGGTTGACAAGTTCGACTTCACCGGCCACGAGAACCTGAGGAAGTTCGTCAACTACGAGATAGCCAAGAATAGGATTGCCGACAGGGAGCCGCCTCACGTCAGGCTCATGCTCGAGCACGAGCTCGTTGACTACGAACCGGGAAGCGACGCCGGAAACCTCCGGTATTATCCAAAGGGCAGGCTGATAAAGGGCCTCCTTGAGCAGTACGTCACCGAGAAGGTCGTCGAGTACGGAGCGATGGAAGTTGAGACCCCCATCATGTACGACTTCGAGCACCCTGCTCTCGAGAAGTACCTCAACCGCTTCCCCGCCAGGCAGTACATCGTCAAGAGCGGTGACAAGAAGTTCTTCTTAAGGTTTGCCGCCTGCTTCGGCCAGTTCCTCATCAAGAAGGACGCCATTATAAGCTACCGCAACCTCCCGCTCAGGATGTACGAGCTCACAAGGTACTCCTTCAGGCGCGAGAAGAGCGGTGAGCTCTCAGGCCTGAGGCGTCTCAGGGCCTTCACGATGCCAGATATGCACACCGTCGCCAAGGACCTCAAGCAGGCGATGGACGAGTTCAAGAAGCAGTACAAGCTCAGCATGGAGGTTCTCAGGGGAGTCGGTCTCACTCCTGACGACTACGAGGTTGCCATAAGGTTCACCCACGACTTCTGGGAAGCTAATAAGGACTTCATCGTCGAGCTGGCTAAGATAATCGGCAAGCCCGTCCTCATCGAGATGTGGGACCAGAGGTTCTTCTACTTCATCCTCAAGTTCGAGTTCAACTTCGTTGACAACCTCGACAAGGCGGCCGCTCTAAGTACCGTCCAGATTGACGTCGAGAACGCCGAAAGGTTCGGCATAACCTACTACGACGAGGAAGGCAAGGAGCGCTACCCGCTCATACTCCACTGCTCGCCGAGCGGAGCCATCGAGCGCGTTATGTACGCAATCCTTGAGAAGCAGGCGAAACTGCAGGCCCAGGGCAAGAAGCCGATGTTCCCGCTCTGGCTCAGCCCGATACAGGTTAGAGTGATTCCGGTCAGCGATGACGTTCTCGACTACGCGCTCTACGTCGCCGGCAAGCTTGAAGGCGCGAAAATAAGGGTGGACGTTGACGACACCAACGACAGGCTCAACAAGAAGATAAGGAAGGCCGAGAAGGAGTGGGTTCCCTACATCATCGTCGTCGGCAAGAACGAGAAAGAGCAGAACACAGTCACCGTCAGGAGGAGGGAGGACGGCAAGCAGGTCGAGATGCAGTTGGAAGACCTCATCAGGGAAATCAGGCAGAAGACCGAGGGCTTCCCCTACAAGCCGAGGCCGTTACCGCTTCTCCTCAGCAGGAGGCCCAAGTTCAGGGGCTGAAGCCCTTGATTTTCCTTATCCCAAATCTCTCCCTTCCTGTTTTTCCAGTCTTAATGAGGAGGTATTCCTCCGGCTTGAAGTCGCGGAGCGGTGCCTTGAGGAAATATAGGTGCTCCTCGATCTGATTTCTCCCTATGAAAACCTTTGAGAGGAGAACGTAGTCGCTCAGCTCAACGATCCAGGCGGTAAAGCTCTTAGAGACCGTGTCCTTGTTCAGTGGAAGCACCATAAAGCTCTCAACTTGAAGCTTTGAGTACTGGGCCATGAGCTGGCCAAACATCTTTACGGTGGCCTCCTCACCGGCTATCTGGGTCACTCCATGGAGGGGGTAAACGATGCGCAGCAACCGTTTTCCTTGGAGTTTGGGGATTATCTTATCTTGATATATCCGGAGTATCTTGGGGTTAAGGGTTTCGGGATCAACTGAATCAAGATAGAAAACGTTCTTTTTGTCATTTCTCAGCCCGTAACGGGATCCAAAAACGTCGATGATGAAGAGCCTGTCCTCGTTGAGGCTTTCCTCGGCGTTAAGACCAGTCAGCTTGAGGTCCCGGAGGAGGTATTCAACGGGTCTGATGTAGTTGGTAATAACCACTGCCCAGTCACGCTCCACGAACTCCTTTGCCATAACGAACGGAAGCTCCCAGACGTTCGAGTATGTCTCATAGATGATAGCGAGGATGGATCCAGGGATGAAGTTTTTCATGAACTGGTCGACGGGGAATTCCTCCTCATAATCACCCGCCATGTGGACCCCCTTTGAATATTAGTTTTTTCTGCCTAAAAAGATTGTGAATAAACGACGATCAAATTAAGAAGAATGCACCAACATGTTCAAGTCATGAGCATATTCTCGATTATCTTTATTGCTTCGGCTATCCTCCTGTCCGGCCTCTCGTCGTCCTTCGGTATTTCGAGGTTTATGACCAGCCTCTCGTCCCTCTCATCTTCAAGGTCGTAAACTTCGAGCTCTTCAACCTCAACGTCCCCAAAGACGCTCTGGATTTCGGGCCCGAGGATCTTGCCCTCGTTGCCGTACACCTCGACCCTGACGACGTTGTCGGTCGTGGAGACCACAACCACTATCTCGTACTCACCGACCCGCTTTATGAAGCGTAGGGCATTACCGTATCCTACAACTTCCTCCTTGAATCCCATCTGGAGCATGGTGCTCCTTATTGAAGCAGTTTTGGCCTTTATCCGATTCATAATCCTCTCGCGAAGCTTGGCGCTCTCCTCAAGGGCCTTCTTAATTCCCTCTCCCGCTCTCTCAACAGGTCCCTCCCATATACCAACTATCTTTATACCAGAAGAGGTCGGCCTGAACTCCAGCCGGAGGGAATCGACGTCAAAATCGCGTATGTCATCTACCCTGAGCTCGCCGAGGGTCATTATGTCGAACTCTATCCTCGCGGTGCTGCCGAAGGCCCTTCCCCTGAACTTCAAGCCCATCACCACTCACGCCTCATTACCATTCCTTTAAAAACCTTCCCCCACCCAGCTTAGAGCTCGATCAATTTTTGTATTGTTCCAAGATTTCGTGAAATTTTTCCAGAATTTTCGTTTAAAATTGAAATAACTCCGGAAATCTTGGGGGTCTTCAAAAACGTTCAGCCTGTCCAGCTCCTCTCCCTGTACCTCCCCCTGCTCTCTATCTCCTCTATTTTCTCCTCGATTTCCTTCCTCGTTTCATCGCCGAGAACTTCAGCATAGCCCTCGAGAACTGCCTTAAAGCCCTCCCCGAACCAGGTGTAGTGTGTGCTCTCCATTGCCCTCTTGAGAAGGTGCAAATCAACGCCCCTCGCCTCAAGCGTTGAGTCGAAGTCAGCCAAACCAAAGTCTATAAGGTAGACCTTCCCCTCGCGGAGAATCATGTTGCTCGTTGTTAAGTCGCCGTGAACTATTCCCGCCTTATGGAGTCTTGCCACCTGTTTCCCGATTTCCCGGCAGAGGTTTAAGCGTTCTTCCATTGGGACTTCTTCCAGATGCTCCTTCAGGCGTTTTCCCTCTATGAACTCCATGACGATTGTCATATCGCGCAGGTTCACCTCGTAGACGTGGGGGCAGTTCACACCAAAGGCCTTTGCCCTGTGGAGGATTCTCGCCTCCCTAACGGTTCGCTCCTTCCTCAGCTTAACGTCTATCTCCCGGATCCTGTACCTCTTAGGAACCCTGTGCTTCACGATTACCTTCTCCTTCAGCAGGTCAACGCCGAAGACCTCTTCAAAGGTTCCCTCGTAGATTTTTGCTTCGGCTCCCTGGGCTATGAGTTTCATCACACCACCGATTTTAGCTCTCGGTTGTAGTTTTAGCCCTTTCCATAACCTCCCCCGAATTTTCCTGTCGATTGACCAAAAATTAGCCGAAAATTTGAACAATTTGAACCAAAAATTTATATAGAGTGCTGACGAATGGATTCTGCAAAAAAGCAAAACGTTTGGAGGAATGTCAAAATGAGTATGAGCGGACAGCCGGTCGTTATTCTGCCGGAGGGAACCCAGAGGTACGTCGGAAAGGACGCCCAGAGGCTCAACATCCTCGCGGCGAGGATTATTGCCGAAACCGTTAGAACGACCCTCGGCCCGAAGGGTATGGACAAGATGCTCGTCGACAGCCTCGGCGACATCGTCGTTACGAACGATGGAGCAACCATCCTCGACAAGATTGACCTTCAGCACCCTGCTGCCAAGATGATGGTTGAGGTTGCGAAGACTCAGGACAAGGAGGCCGGTGATGGTACCACCACTGCCGTCGTCATTGCTGGCGAGCTTCTCAAGAAGGCTGAGGAACTGCTCGACCAGAACATTCACCCGAGCATAATCGTCAAGGGCTACACTATGGCGGCAGAGAAGTCCCAGGAAATACTCGATGAGATAGCCATAACCGTTGATCCGGACGACGAGGAGACCCTCCTCAAGATAGCGGGCACCTCCATCACCGGAAAGAGTGCCGAGGCCCACCGCGAGCTTTTAGCGAAGCTGGCCGTTGAGGCAGTCAGGCAGGTCGCCGAGAAGGAGGACGGAAAGTACAAGGTTGACATCGACAACATCAAGATTGAGAAGAAGCCCGGCGAGAGCGTTGAGGAGAGCGAGCTCATCAGGGGTGTCGTCATCGACAAGGAGGTCGTTCACCCGAGGATGCCCAAGAGGGTTGAGAACGCCAAGATTGCACTCATAGGAGACGCCTTAGAGGTCAAAAAGACCGAGACAGACGCCAAGATAAACATCACCAGCCCGGACCAGCTCTTTGACTTCATAGAGCAGGAGGAGAAGATGCTCAAGGAGATGGTCGAGGCCATAGCCAAGACCGGAGCGAACGTTGTCTTCGTCCAGAAGGGCATCGATGACCTCGCCCAGCACTACCTCGCCAAGTACGGCATAATGGCCGTTCGCAGAGTCAAGAAGAGCGACATGGAGAAGCTCGCCAAGGCCACTGGGGCGAAGATAGTCACCAACGTTAAGGATTTGACTCCTGAAGACCTCGGTGAGGCCGAGCTTGTCGAGCAGAGGAAGGTTGCTGGAGAGAACATGATATTCGTTGAGGGCTGCAAGAACCCGAAGGCCGTGACAATACTCATCAGGGGCGGAACCGAGCACGTCGTTGACGAGGTCGAGCGCGCCCTTGAGGACGCTATCAAAGTAGTCAAGGACGTCATGGAGGATAGCGCAATCCTCCCCGCTGGTGGTGCTCCCGAGATTGAGCTCAGCATCAGGCTCGACGAGTTCGCCAAGCAGGTCGGTGGCAAGGAGGCGCTCGCCATTGAGGCCTTCGCAGAGGCCCTCAAGATAATCCCGAAGACCCTCGCCGAGAACGCCGGTCTCGACCCGGTTGACGTAATGGTCAAGGTTATCAGTGAGCACAAGAACAAGGGCCTTGGAATCGGCATAGACGTTTTCGAGGGCAAGCCAGCTGACATGCTCGAGAAGGGTGTCATCGCTCCGCTCAGGGTCACCAAGCAGGCCATCAAGAGCGCCAGCGAGGCCGCAATAATGATACTCAGAATCGACGACGTCATAGCGGCAAAGCCCAGCAAGTCCGAGGGAAGTCAGGGCGGGGGAATGCCCGGCGGCATGGGCGGCATGGACATGGGCATGTGATGCCCTTTTCTACTCATTTCTGACCAAAAGGTTTTATTTTCCACTTCTTCCACATTCTTAGGGGTGAGACGATGGGGCTTGAGATGTGGCTCCGAACTGGTCTTCTGATGGCAATCCTCACGGGACTGCTCATGGGAATAGGCTACCTCTTCGGCGGGCCACAGATAGCTTTCATTATGTTCCTATTCGCCATGCTCTTCAACTTCATCACCTACTGGTACAGTGACAGAATTGTGCTGAGCTGGTACAACGCGAGGATAGTTGACGAGATGGAGGCACCAGAGCTCTACGCCATAGTCAGGAGCCTCGCCGAGCGGGCGGGACTTCCAACGCCAAGGGTGGCGATAATCCCGACCGAGACTCCGAACGCGTTCGCAACAGGAAGGGACCCGAAGCACGCAGTGGTGGCCGTAACTCAAGGACTCCTCAGGATTCTCAACAGGGACGAGCTTGAAGGTGTAATCGGCCACGAGCTGACCCACATCAAGAACAGGGACATCCTCATCGGAACTGTGGCAGCCGCAATGGCCGGGGCAATAATGCAGCTCGCCTACTGGGCAAGATGGATAGCCATCTTCGGCTCCTACGACGACAGGGATGACGGAGGAAACGTTTTAGCGGCAATCCTCGTGGCTGTCCTGGCGCCAATCGCGGCGATGCTGATTCAGGCAGCGATAAGCCGTTCGAGGGAGTTCCTTGCCGACGAGGGAGGTGCTAGGATAAGCGGAAAGCCTTGGGCGCTGGCGAGTGCACTGATGAAGATAGAGCAGGCCGTTCGCTACAGGCCGATGCGTGAGGGCAACCCGGCAACGGCCCATATGTTCATCGTCAACCCGTTCAGGGGAATGAGCATCGCCGAGCTGTTCTCAACCCACCCGCCGACCGAGAAGAGGATTGAAAGGCTCAGGAAGATAGCCGAGGAGATGGGCTACGTCCCCAACTTCTGATTCTTCCCCCTTCCACATGTTTTGGCTCATTAGTAACATAAGTGGATAATTAAATAATGAAAGGGTCACGAGAGCCTCACGAGCACGCCGTGAGTTATCTTCAAGTAAACTTTGCTTCCTTCTGGGTGGATCTTCGTCGCTTTGGTCTGCACTCTTATGTTCTTACCCTCGACCTCGACGAGGTAATCAACTATATCCCCGAGGAATGTTGCCCTTTTTACCGTACCCTCAACAGTGTTTTCCGCCGGGCTTTCAAGGAGCTCTATCTCCGAGGGCCTTACGACAAATATTAGCTTTCCCTGTTTTTTCAGCGGTGGGGCGCAGGTAACCCTCACCTTGCCCCCGAAGAGCACGACTTCGGCCTTATTCTCCTCAATCCTGACCTTGTCGAACTTCAGAAAATTGGCCAGACCGATGAACCCGGCAACGAATGAATCGGCCGGTCTCTTGTAAATCTCCCATGGTGAACCCGTCTGGTGTATTACCCCGCTTTTCATAACGGCGATTCTGTCGCTCATGGCCATAGCCTCGGCCTGGTCGTGTGTAACGTAGACTATCGTGATGCCTATCCTTTTCTGGAGCTCCTTTATCTCGAAGCGCATCTCCTCTCTTAACTTGGCGTCCAAGTTACTTAGAGGTTCGTCGAGTAGCATAACCTCGGGCTCCATAACGAGCGCCCTTGCGAGGGCGACGCGCTGCTGCTGACCACCGGACAGCTGATGGGGATAGCGCTTCTCGAAACCCCTCAACCGAACCATTTCAAGTGCGTGTTTAACCCTTCTCTCTATTTCCTCTCTGGGCAGCTTTCTGATCTTCAGCGGGTACGCAACGTTGTCAAACACTGTCATATGTGGCCAGACCGCATAGTTCTGAAAAACCATTCCTATGTTCCTCTTTTCTGGTGGCACGAAGACTCCCTTGGCCGGGGAGGACACGAGTTTGTCGCCTATGTAAATCTCACCGTTGGTGGGCTCCTCCAGACCGGCTATCATTCTGAGCGTCGTGGTTTTTCCGCAGCCGCTTGGACCGAGAAGGGTCATGAACTCCCCATCCTTAATGTCGAGGTTTATCCCCCTGACGGCGGTAACCTCTCCAAACTTCTTAACCAGATTAACGAGCCGTATTCCCGCCAATTTCACAACCCCCTTGCTCCAATTTTTCCTGTGATCTTATTAACCGCGAGCTGGACCAAAATAACAACCACCGCAACAACGGCGGAGAGGGCATACGCTGCGGTGTACTGACCCTCCTCCATGAGGTTGTAGGTGGCAACACCAATCGTGGGGTGGTTCGGAGGATAGATTATTATCGAGACCGTCAGTTCACTGAGAGTAGGCATGAAGACCAGTATCCATGCCGCTATGAGGCCGGGTTTAATGAGGGGGAGGACTATGTTCTTCATCGTCGTGAGCCAGTTTGCACCACACATCAGGGAGGCCTCTTCGAGAGTTCTGTCTATCTGGAGCAGGGAACCGACCGTTGTCCTGACACCGTAGGAAAGGTACCTGATGAAGTAAGCGAAGGGTATTATCCACAGTGTGTTGAAGATAGGTGTCTTGATGAAGGCGAGGATTATGGCCACGCCGACCACAGTTCCTGGAAGGGCATAGGGAACCGAGGAGAGCCAGTCCATGAAGAGACGACCCTTCACGTTGGTTTTTACGATCATGTATGCCAGCAGGGCTCCGAAGAGCGTAACTATCGTTGAGGCAGTAAATGCCGAGAAAACGCTGGTCTTCAGCGCCGCAGTCGTTGTTTCGTCTTCCATCAGGACGAACTTGAAGTTGCTGAGGGTGAAGGAGGAAAGGCTGGTAAGCGGTGAGTACAGGTTTTTAAGGAACGCGCTGAAGAACAGTGAGAAAAGCGGGATCACGGAGGTTAAGGCCAGGAACAGGAAGACGAAAAGTGCCACGAGCCCCTTACGCCGGCCGAGTGCTATCACCGCTGGCCTTACGGTCTTTCCAGTGAGGGTCGTGTACCTCTTCTGTCCAAAGGATCTCTTCTGAATGAGCAGGGCGAGTCCGGTTATGATAACGAGGATCAGGGAGTAGGCTATGGCGCGGTCTATATCGGGAATCGAAAGAGTGCTGTAAATCCTCGTTGTCAGGACGTAGTAGTGGGCCCTGTCCCCGATGAGAGCTGGAATGCCGAAGTTCGCACACGTGGCAACAAAGGCCAGGAGCGCTCCCGAGGCTATACTGGGCATCACCAGGGGTATTGTGATGTCCTTTGCGACTTTGAATGGCCCAGAGCCGCTCATCCTTGCGGCCTCTTCAAGCGATGGATCCATCTGCTCAAGGGCCGCAGCAACTGTGAGGAAAACGTAAACGTAGAACTTGAGCGTCATGACGAGAACGAGGCCCGGGAAGGAGTATATGTTAACTATGTTGCCGCTTCCCCCCAGCCCGTTCCAGATCCTGTTTATGTATCCAACGTAGGGCGCCGCGAGCTGGATCCAAGCTATGGCGCTGACGTAGGGTGGCAGGATGAAGGGCAGGACTGCAAGAAAGCGAACCACCTTTCTCCCGGGCAGATTCGTCCTGACAACGAGGAAGGCTAACGGGACTCCTATGATAACCGCAAAGAAGGTCACTATAACCGCAAGTTTGAGCGTGTTGAGAGTATAAACCCACGTGTTCGGGTCTGAGGCTATGACCTTATAGGCGTACCCAAAGCCCTTCTCACCGAAGAGACTCTTGTATATCAGCGCCACGAGGGGATAGGCTATCGTTACGAGGAGAACCACCAGTGAGAACAGCCACATTGCCTGGGTGAACGTTATCTTCCTCTCCATTTTAGCTCCCTCCAAGAAATAAAAAGGAAATCAGCCCATAATCTGGGAGAACTGATTCCTGACGTCCTCGAGCTGGGAGGAGAGCTTCTCCCAATCGATGTCGATTTTGGGTATGTCACTCACGTTGGGCGTTCCTTTCGGTGGTGTAACGTCAGTTCTGGCCGGGATTATGCCGTATTGAACCAGTAACTCCTGAACATCCTTTGAGAGCAGGAAGTCTACAAAGGCTTTAGCCGCATCTGGATTCTTCGTGCTCTTCATTATCGCTATTGGGCTCGGTATCACAACGGTTCCATCCTCGGGGTAGACGTAGTTTATAGGTGCCCCCTCCTCCATTGATTGTCTAACCATGTAGTCCAGCGTCACGCCAATGGGGTCTTGGCCTTCTATTATCGCGTTTTTAACCGCGCCGTTGCTCTTCAGAACCACGATTCCCATTGATCTGGCGTTTTTGAAGTAGTCCCATCCGTACTTCTGGCTGATGCCGTAAACCCATGCCGTGGCCGCGCCGGAGTAGAGGGGGTTCGGAATGGCCACCCATCCCTCAGCTTTGTTCCACGGGCTGGGGAGGGAAGCTTTGTAGTTGGGATCTGTGAGGTCCGTCCACTTCTTGGGTGGGTTTTTAACTATGTTAGTATTGTACGCTATGACCGGGGCAATAAACCTCCCGGCGATCCAGTAGCCGTCGGGATCCTTGGCGAAGTCGGGAACCTTGTCAGCGTCTTTGGGTGTATATTTCATCAGAACACCTTTGTTTTTCAAGTAGATAGTGTTTCCGGGGTCAGCAAGCCATACGACATCGGCAATGATCTTCCCCGACTCGATTTCGGCGTTTAGTTTGGTCATGACCTTGGAGGCCCCGCTTCTGTAAACCTCAACCTTAACGTTTGGATATTTCTTCTGGAACTCGTCTGCTATCTTGACGGCTATGTCCTTTGGAATGGAAGTGTAGAAGTAAATCGTTCCGCTTATCTGGGTTTCACTTCTGCTTGAGGACGAGCTCGAAGTACTGCTGCCCCCGCCGCCTATGCATCCACTTCCAACTAACCCAAGCACCAAGACAAAAACTAACAGAGAGGCAAATATCTTTTTCATGGGAGTCACCCCAAATAAATGGAAGTTTTAGCAATATAAAAATTTTGGAAACCTTATGTTTTGGAACCGGGGTTTAAGTCCAAACTTCATACCCCTTAGAATTGTCTGACGCACGTCTTCGTGGAGGGAGAGCTTATTCACAAGGCGGATTGGTGATTTCAGCTTTCCAGCTTTTCATACTTTTCTTCAAACTTCTCAAGCTTCTCTCTAAGTACCTTTGCCTTCTCACGGGCGCTCCTCCTGAGCTTTGCTTTTTCCCTTCACTTTCAAATCGGTTCTCCCTAATCCTGTGCTCCATGTCCTTCCACAGCTTTCTGAACTGGTAGAAGTATTCCGAAAGCTCAAGCTCATCTCCATAGATTACAACGTGATTCCCAATGACCTTAATCTGGACGTAAAGCGGAAGTTCCTCGAAGACCTTAACTGCCAAAATAAACTTTTCTCAGAGGTCAACGCTCCTCGTCATCGCGCCGTCTATGACTACGGTGGAGCCGAGCATGTATTCGGCCTCATCGCTGAGCAGAAAGGCCACGAGCGAGCCGAGTTCGCTCCATCTTCCCGTTCTGCGCAGGGGTGTTCTTGAGAGGACTTCCCTCTCCCAGGTTTCTTCGAAGGACTTTCCCCTCGCCTCGGCAACCGCCTTGAGGTTCTCTCGCGCACCGGGCGTGTCGAAGCTGCCGAGCAGAACGGAGTAGGCCCGAATTCCTTTGCTCCCGTAGGTTCTCGAAACGCTCTTCGC
Source organism: Thermococcus gammatolerans EJ3 (assembly GCF_000022365.1). Taxonomy (NCBI): domain Archaea; kingdom Methanobacteriati; phylum Methanobacteriota; class Thermococci; order Thermococcales; family Thermococcaceae; genus Thermococcus; species Thermococcus gammatolerans. The sequence continues at coordinate 968,999 of NC_012804.1, forward strand.
CAGCTGAACCAGTCCGGCGCGCGTTACATCTGCTAAAACGAGCGGTGGCATGGGCTCCTTTATCGAGACAGAGTTCAGATAGACGAGAACGCCTTTCCGCTTCCTCTCGAGCCATTCTCTGATGAGAAGCGTCGTCAGGTAGCCAGGTGCAACTGTGTGCAGAGCGGAAGCCTCAATCCAGTCAAGGTAAGTGGCTTCGTGGAGAAGGCACGGCTCACAGCGGACGTTTCCGGCGTTCCAGACGAGAGCGTCAACTCCCCCGAGGAGCTCCCAGCTTTCTTTCACGAGGTTCTCAAGGTTCTTCTGGTCAAAAAGATTGGCCTCAACGGAGTAAACCTCGCCGTAGCTCAAGAGCTCGTCGAGGGCCTTTCTCAGGTTCTCCTCGTTTCTGGAGCTTATAACAACCCTCGCGTTCCTCTTCAAAAGCTCCCTCGCGACGTTGAAGCCTATCCCGCGCGAGGATGCCGTCACTATTACGCCCATTCCCCCAAGGTCGACCTCAATCATGGTAGCACCTTTCCCCAGCGACTAATAACCTTTGTCCCCCTGACGAATTAGGCTTCCCGAATTTGGGGAATCTCCGTCACTATGGCAAGGTTTTTGGGAAAAGAAACTTAAAGTGCAAAACCTTCGGTTTTCAACAGGTTTTTCTAAAAATTTTGGGGGTGATAAAGTGAAGTTCTACGTCTGCAGGGAGAAGAGCGGGCCAAAGCCCTTCAAGGTCGCAATCATCGGCGCAGGTCCAGCGGGGCTTACAGCGGCGGGCTACCTCGCGTGCAGGGGCTACGAGGTTCACGTCTACGACAAGATGCCAGAGGGCGGGGGGATGGTCGCCTTCGCGATTCCAGAGGTTAGAATACCGATAAAAACCGTAAGGGAAGGCGTTAAAGACCTCGAAAGGCTCGGCGTGAACTTCCACTTCAGGACGAAGGTCGTCTACGACTCCCCGCGGGAGCTCGGAGACGAGTGGGCCGAGCACTTCGTATCTCTGGAAAGGCTCCTCGCTGAGTTCGACGCCCTTCTCATTGCAACGGGCGCCTGGCGTCCGAGGAAGCTGAAGGTTCCGGGCGTTGATTTGCCGGGCGTTTACGACGCGCTTAAGTTGCTCCACCACATAAAGATGGCGAGGATAGGCTACTACCCCTGGGAGAAGGTTCCCGATTTGAAGGGCAGGCACGTCGTCATAATTGGAGCGGGCTACACTGCCGTTGACGTCGCAATTGAATCGAGACTCCTCGGCGCTGAAAAGGTCACTATGGTCTACCGCCGCTCCCTTGAGCAGAGCTACGCAAAGGTCGAAATCAGGAAGCTCATAGAGGAAGGGCTTGAGTTCATCGAGATGGCCACCCCAGTAAGAATCATCGGCGAAAGCAGGGCCGAAGGGGTTGAGTTCGCGAGGACGAGAATCGTCGAGGGAACCGTTGTGACAACGGACGAAAGGTTCATCGTTGACGCTGATATCGTCGCCTATGCCATCGGCCAGCTGCCGACGAGCCCGATTCGCGAGGTAGTCTGTGCCAACGAGAAAATCCTTAAGGAGGCAGGGATTTTCTTCGCGGGAGACGTCGTCGCGCCGAGGAACATCGGAACCGCGATGCGCGAGGGAAGGGCAAGGGCGAAGGAGATAGAGGAGTGGCTCACAAAGAAGGCGCCGAAAAAGGTCTTCCCCGTCCCCGTTACGACCAGGCTGATAGGCTCGGTCCTGAGCGGGAAGTGCTGACGAAAGCTTTAAACGCCCCCTTCCCAACCTCCTTCCATGACTGAGCCGAAGGACATAGTGCTGAAGGAGAGCGAAGAAGTTGAGGGAACTCCAATTGAGGGGCCCTGGTTGGACGAGGTTTCCAGTCTTGAGGAAGTTCTCGATTATTACGAGCGCATAGGCTTTCAGGCGACGCACCTTGGAAAGGCCATTGAAATATGGAAGAAAGTCGAGGAGAAGCGCGCTAGGGGCGAAGAGGTCCGCGTCTTCCTCGGATACACCTCCAACATAATCTCCTCGGGATTGCGAGAGATAATCGCGTGGCTGGTCAAAGAAGGCAAGGTTGATGTCATCGTAACTACCGCCGGCGGAATCGAGGAGGACTTCATAAAGGCCCTGAAGCCCTTTATCCTTGGCGACTGGAACGTGAACGATGCTTTAATGCGCGAGAAGGGCATAAACAGAATCGGTAACATCTTCGTGCCCAACGACCGCTACATTGAGTTCGAGAAGTACATGATTCCCTTCTTCGAGCGGGTTCTTGAGATTGAGAAGGAGCGCGGAAAGCCCTTGACGGCGAGCGAGTTCATCTACGAGATGGGCCGCTTCATGGACGAGAAGCTCGGGAAGGAGAAGGAGAAGAGCGTTATCTACTGGGCCTACAAGAGAAACGTCCCAATTTTCTGCCCGGCCATCACCGACGGCTCGATAGGTGACATGCTCTACTTCTTCAAGGAGGAGCGCGGAGATAGAGAGCTGATAATTGACATAGCCAATGACATCGTGAAGCTCAACAACTTAGCGGTTACCGCCAAGGAGACCGCCTCGATAATTCTCGGCGGCTCTCTGCCGAAGCACGCGATAATAAACGCCAACCTCTTCAGGGGCGGAACCGATTACGCGATTTACGTGACCACCGCAATCCCCTGGGACGGCTCGCTCAGCGGTGCACCTCCGAGTGAAGGTGTAAGCTGGGGCAAGATAAGGGCGAAGGCTGACTACGTAGAAATCTGGGCCGACGCGACGCTGGTCTTCCCCCTGCTGGTGTGGAAGGTTATGAGGAGCTGATGCCCTTTTCTTTCCAATCTCTCTGACCTTCCTTCTTGTCTGCACTGTGGCTCCCCAAGTGCTCCAAAATGCTTTTATTTGTGCATGCAATATGTGCATCAGGGGTGGAATCTTGACGCTGACGTTTGATGAAGTCCTTAAGCGCCCCAAAAGGGGCAGCGTTGATGAAGCCATCGCCGAACTCAAAAATCTTCTTGGGGACAAGGTTTCGACCAAGCCGGCTGACCTCTTTTCGTACAGCCACGACTACTGGCTCATAACCTTCCACTGGTTGCTGAAGGGTAAAGTTCCAGCGCTTCCTGATGCGGTGGTGTTTCCGGAGAGCGAGGAGGACGTTGTGAACGCAGTTAGGGTGGCTCACGAAAAGGGCGTTCCTCTCTACCCATACGGCGGCGGCTCTGGAGTTCTGGGGGGAACAGTGCCGGAGTACGGGGGCATAGTGGTTGACCTGAAGCGCCTCAGGGATTTGCGGCTTTATGAGGATGACCTTATGGTCGAGGCCGGGGCTGGAGTCAACGGGTATTACATCGAGGAGTACCTCAACAGACGGGGCTACACACTCGGCCACTTTCCGCAGTCGCTCTATCCCTCAACGGTGGGCGGCTGGGTTGCCACCAAGGCTATAGGCCAGTTCTCGACCAGATACGGCGGCATCGAGGATATGGTGCTTGGCCTGAGGGCGGTAATTCCGCCGGGGAAGCTCATCGAGCTCAAACCACACCCAAGGACGGCAACGGGCCCGGACCTGCGGAAGCTCTTCGTTGGGAGCGAGGGAATATTCGGCATCGTGACGAGGGTGTGGCTCAAAGTTCGTCCCTACCCTGAGGAGCGCTTTCTGCTCTCCTTTGCATCGGAGAGCCTTGAGGAGGCTCTGGACTCAGTCAGGCGGATACTCCACCGCGGTGCGAGGCCGGCAGTGGTGAGGATATACGACCGGGTCGAAACGAAGAGGCACTTCTACAAATTCGAAGAGCTGTACGGAAAGATAGGGACGGTCATCATAGTCGAGGGGGACTCCAGGCTGGCAAGGGCCGAGAAAGAAATCGTCGAGAGGGAGTTCAAAGGGGTGCCTGCCGGGGAGGAACCCGTGAGGCACTGGCTGGAGACGAGGTTCAACGTGAAGGAGATATCCGAGTTCGCGCCGATCGGCGTGGTCATAGACACGATAGAGGTTGCGGTAAACTGGAGCAGGGCTGCGGAACTTTATGAGAACGTCATCAGGGCCATGAAGTCCGTGAAGGGCACGCTGATGGCTTCCGCCCACGCTTCGCACTTTTACGACCAGGGGGTCTGCTTCTACTTCACCTTTGCGGGCGTTCCCCCGAGGGGCAGAAGCGCGGGGGAGTTCTACAACGCGGTCTGGGATGCCGCAATGAGGGCCACGCTCGATAGTGGAGGCACGATAAGCCACCACCACGGGATAGGCCGTCACAGGCGGGGATGGCTCGCGGAGGAGCTGGGAGATGCCTACGAGGTGCTGAGGAAGGTTAAGCTCGCGATAGATGAGAAGGATGTTATGAACCCCGGTAACATGGTGATGTGAATGCCTGGAAAGTGGGACTGGCTCAAGGACGAAATCGGCTTCTCGAACCTTCTTACAGGCGGAAGGATGATCTTCAAGGTCGTTCAGGGGAAGCTCTCGGCGGATGACCTGACCAAGTGCGCCCTCTGTCCCAACATGTGCCGCCACGCCTGTCCAGTTTCGATAGTTGAAGGGCGCGAAACGACCTCCCCCGCGGGAAAGGCGCGGATCGCGCTCATGATACGCGAGGGACGGCTCGAACTGAACCTCGACAACCTGGAGCCCCTGTACACCTGCCTCGGCTGCGACCTGTGCACCCTCTACTGCCCGTTCGAGTTCTCGGTCGCCGACCTCATCCGGCCGGTGAAGGAAGAGGCCGTGAGTAGGGGCGTGGTGTTCGAAGAGTTCAGGAAAGTTTTTGAAAACCTCGAAACGTCGGGAGACATCTACGGGAACGCTGATTCGGGTGCGGACGGTTCGGGGAAAGTCCTCTACTTCAGAGGCTGCACCGTGAGGAACGAGAGGCCAGAACTGGCCGAAAAGACCCTGACCCTCCTCGATAAGCTCGGTTATGAAGCCTTCACCATAAGCGAGACCTGCTGCGGCCTCCCAGCGTACAACCTTGGCAATACGGAGCTGTTTAAGAAGGTCGCCAAGAGAACCGCGGAGAAGCTCAACGCAACCGGTGCAGAGCTGATAGTCACCTCGTGCCCCTCTTGTGCCTACACCTTCCGCGTTCTCTACCCCAAATACGGGATAAAGCTCAAACCTCAGGTTCTACACATAACGGAGCTCCTTGGCGAGGTCATCGGCGGTCTGAAGCTGAAGGGAGCTGGAACGGTGACCTACCACAACCCCTGCAGGCTCGCGATGCATCTCGGGCGGAGGGGGCTCCTCAAGAGCCTACTGGAGAACGTGGAAGGGCTTGAAATCAGGGAGCCGCGCAGGGAGCTCTTCTGCTGCGGTCACGGTGGGAGTGCCGTCTCAAGACTGAAGCCGGAGCTCGCCAAGGAAATTGCCGCGGAGAGGAGGGAGCAGCTCAGGGACGGCGCGGCCAGAGTCGTGACGGCCTGCCCGAGCTGTGAACTGGCACTCAACGGTGATGGTCTGGAGGTTCTCGATATAGTCGAGTTCCTGCTGGAGATGATGGAAGAATGAGCCTCGAATCAAAGGTTCGGAAGGTCCTTGGAAGGTTTCCTTACGAAATTACCTTCGAGATCAGGGACGGCGTGGTCTTCCTCGACGGGGAAGTGGAGGCTTACGAGGAATGGGTCGAGATCGGGCTTGCAGTGGGGAACATTAAGGGCGTTGAGGGCGTGGTGAACAGGATAAAATGGAAGGACTACCCGGAGGAGGAGCTCAGGCGTAAGGAAGAGCGGAGGAGGAAGCTCTACGAGAAAAACAAGGGTAGAATTATCGGCGAGTACGACGTCGTCATAATCGGGGGCGGTGTTACCGGGACGGCGATAGCGAGGGAGCTCTCAAAGTACCGTCTGAAGGTCGCCCTCCTCGAAAAGGCCACCGACGTTTCTGTGGGGGCATCAAAGGCGAACAACGGGATGATACACCCCGGAGTGGCTCCGAAGCGCGGCACGCTCAAGGCCAAACTCAACGTCAGGGGAAACGCGATGTATGATGAGCTTGCAAGGGATTTGGGGGTCAAGTTCAAGCGCGTCGGAAGCCTCTGGCTGATAACCCCGCGGACACTCCAGAAGTACAGGAGATACCTCCCGGGCCCGTTCTACAAATTCGTCTCGGCCTACATCTTCCCGTACCTCGTGAAGCTCAAGGGCATGCTGAACGGCGTTAAGGGAATACGCATAATCAGAGGCGAGGAGATATGGAAACTGGAACCCAAGGCCACGAGGGAGGCCTGGGCCGCGGTTTACGTGCCGTCAACGGGAATACTTGACCCCTATGACCTCGTCGTGGCCCTGGCAGAAAACGCGATTGCCAACGGGGTTGAAATACACCTCGAGACAGAGGTGGTGGGCTTCATCAGGGAAGGGGAGACCATTAAGGGCGTCGTTACGAACAGGGGGACTTTTCTGGCGAGGTACGTCGTGAACGCCGCCGGCGTTTTCGCTGATGAGATAGCCGAGCTCGCCGGCTCGAGGGAGTACACCATACACCCGAGGAAGGGCGTGATCCTTCTCTTCGACAAAGAGCTTGAGGGATGGGTGAACCACTGCGTCACCGAGCTCAGGTTTCCTGCGCCGGCCCACACCAAGGGGGGTGGCATAAACCCCACCGTTCACGGAAACATCCTCTGGGGGCCGACTGCAGTGGAAGTGCCGGATAAAACCGACACGTCAGTCCATCCCGAGGAGATCGAAGAGATACTCGAGCGCTACAGGGAGATATACCCGGACTTTCCGAGGCACAGGATAATCCGCTACTTTGCCGGGGTCAGGGCGCCGACCTTCACTGAGGACTTCATAATAAGGCCCGCCAAGTGGGTGAAGAACCTCCTCCACGTCGCTGGGATACAGTCTCCCGGGCTCGCGTCAGCACCTGCGATAGCGGAGTACGCCGTCGAGCAGCTGCGCTCGATGGGACTCATTCTGGAGCCGAAGCCCGACTTCAACCCGCACAGGGAACCGATCCCTCGTGCGAGCGAGATGAGCCTTGAGGAACTCGATAGGAGGATAAAGGAAGATCCGCGCTGGGGCAACATCGTGTGCACCTGCGAGATGGTCTCGGAGGCTGAAATAGTGGAGGCGATACGCCGGGGCGCGAGAACCCTTGACGCCATCAAGAGACGTACGAGGCTTGGGATGGGGACGTGCCAGGGCGGTTACTGCACGCTGAAGGCGGCGGAGATTCTCTCAAGGGAGCTGGGAATCCCGATCTCCCAGGTCGTCAAGGAGAACGGTGGGAGGCTCTTCAACGGTGCAGTCAGGGGTGAGGAACCGTGAAGGACGTCGTTGTGATCGGCGGAGGGCCGAGCGGGATGGCCGCGGCGGTTAAGCTCGCCGGTAAGGGCTACGATGTCGCGCTCATCGAACGAAAGGAAGAACTCGGAGGTATCCTCGACCAGTGCATCCACGACGGCTTCGGGACCAAAATATTCGGAAAGGCCCTCTCCGGGCCGGAGTTTGCGGGCCACTTTATGGATGAGGTTAGCAAACTCGGCCTTGATGTGCACCTGAACACGTACGTCAAATCCGTAAACGCCGGGGGAGACGTCAAGGAGCTTGTGACGGTGAGCCCGCGAGGTGTCGAGCGCATAAAGGCCCGCTCGATAGTGTACGCCATAGGCTGCAGGGAGAGGCACCCCTTCGAGATAAAGGTCGGTGGGACGAGGCCCGCTGGTGTTTACACGGCCGGAATGGTGCAGAGGCTCGTGAACCTCTACGGAATCCTACCCGGGAGGAGAGTCCTCATAGTCGGCGGCGGGGACGTTGGCATGATCGTCGCCAGGCATCTTTACCTGGAAGGGGTTGAGTCTATAACCGTCGTCTTTCCGGAGGAGTTCTTCGTTGGTCTCCCGAGGAACGTCCAGCAGTGCATCCTCGACTTCAACATACCTTTCAGGCCGAGGACGGTGGTGAAGGAGATGGTGGGGAAGGAGCGCGTTGAGGGAGCTATCCTCGTGAAGGTCGACGAGAACTGGAGGCCCATACCCGGCACCGAGGAGTTCTACCCCTGCGACACGGTGATATTCTCCGTTGGCCTCGTGCCCTATGCCAAGAAGTTGAGGGCAATTGGGGCCGAGATAGACCCGAGAACCAGAGGGCCGGTCGTGAACGAGTTCTTCGAGACGACCGTGCGGGGGGTCTTTGCCGCCGGCAACCTCGTCCAGATATTCGACTACGTTGACGACGCCGTTGAGAGCGCTTACATCGCGGCAGACGGCGTTGAGAAGTACTTGAAAGGCGAGAAGCGGCTTGATAACCCAGTACCCTTCAAGCCCGGGAGCAACGTCCGGACGCTGACGCCCCACCGGCTGGAATGGAAGGACGAGAGACCGGTGGTTGCTTTCCTCAGGCCTGCCGTCGAAGGTCGCGCATGGATAATCGTCAGGGGCGGGAATGGAGAGATTCTGAAGAAGGAGTTCCGGCAGTACGTGAGGCCATCGACGCTTGAGCGGATTGAAATCCCCCGTGAAGCTATCAGCGGGGCGGAAGAGGTGTATGTGGATGTCGCGAGAGTATGAGGTTCTCTGCATCCGGTGTCCCAAGGGGTGCAGGCTGAGGATCACGGTCGAGGGGAACGAGGTCCACGTCTCGGGCTTCGCCTGCCTTGAGGGCAAGAGATTCGGGGAGGAGGAAGTGAGGAACCCGAGGCGGATTGTCACGACGACCGTTAGGATACTCAACGCCCGCTATCCGCGCCTTCCGGTGAGAACGGCAGAACCCGTGCCCAAGGACAAAATCCGGGACGTTATAGAGGCCCTCAAGGGGGTTGTCGTGAAGGCCCCGGTTCGGCGCGGCCAGGTTATCGTGAAGGATGTTGCTGGAACCGGTGTTGATGTGATTGCGGAGCGCGATATGGAGGCGGTTGGATGAGTTACTACCTCATCCTGGACGTTGGGACTACGAACGTCAAGGCCTACGCTTTTTCCGAGGAGGGGGAGGTGCTCCTGAAGAAGAGCATGAGAACACGGCCCGTTTATCCGGAGCCTGGCTGGGCCGAACTCGACCCCGAAGAGCTCATTGAAACGGTCAGGCGGCTCATAGACGGGGTTACCTCTTCCCTTGGGATGCCAAAGGGAATGGCCATCACCAACCAGCGGAGCTCCACCGTCGTGTGGGACGACGAAGGAGCGCTCCACAACATGATAACCTGGCAGGACACGAGGACCAAAGATATCGTGGAGGCCTTTTCCCGCAACTTCCTCGTTCGCTTTGGTAGGGCTCTCGGAAAGGTCTTCTACGGACTCTCCCGCATCGTTCCCGGAATAGCCAGCCTACCAAAGGGAGCCTATATAATCACCCTGGCCCACGTGGGCTTCGGCACTTCCCACTCCTCGATGCACCTACGCTGGCTAATGGACAACGTGCCAGAAGTCAGGAAGGCCGTCGAGGATGGAACTGCGAAGTTCGGCACGATGGACAGCTGGATAGCGTGGAACCTGACGGGGAAGCATGTGACGGACTACACGAACGCATCCGCGACGGGCCTCTTTGACCCGTTCTACCTCAAGTGGAGCGACAACATCATGGGCATCGTGGGAATTCCCAAGAAAATTCTTCCCGCCCTCCAGCCGAACGACCTCCCAGTGGGGGAAACGGACTACGGTGTGCCCCTCCTCACGATGGTGGCGGATCAGCAGGCGGCCCTTTACCGTGCGGGTGTTGAGCCGGGGAGCGCGAAGATGACCCACGGAACGGGGACGTTCATTGACCTGAACGTAGGCGAGAAGCCGAAGCCAGCGTCGCCAGGCCTCTACCCGATGGTCGCCCTTAAAACCAGGAAAAAGACGCTCTACCTCCTCGAGGGAATAATAAACGCCTCCGGCTCGGCCGTTGACTGGCTCCTGAGCGTTGGCCTCATCAAGGACTACTCTGAGATCAGCGCTGCGTTTAAAGATCCCACCCTTCCAAGGGTGCTCTTCATACCCGCCTTCGCCGGCCTCTCGACGCCCTATCTGAAGCCTGAGTTCAGGGGAGCGCTCCTCAACCTGTCCTTCAGCGTAAGGAAGGAAGACATCATCAAGGCGCTCATAGCGGGGATAGCGATGAGGGTCGCGGAGGTTATAGCCGCCATGGAATCGGGAACCGGGGTTGAGATTGGCTCCCTGACCTCCGACGGGGGCGCTTCGCAGATCGACCCGCTCCTGCAGTTGATAGCCGACTTCAGCGGGAAGAGAATAGTTCGGCCGGTGGAGCTCAACGGCTCCGCGCAGGGAACCTTCATGATAGCACGCGCGGTTGCCGAGGGAAGTGACGTCCTGAGCGCGTGGGAGAAACCTATGGTGGAGAGGGTCTTCGAGCCGAGCGGGGAGAAGCACGAGGACTTCAGAAGGCTGTGGGAGGAGTTCATGGGAAGGCTGCTCTGAGGGTTCTGTTTCGATTTATGAGGGAATAGTTTGCACTTCCACTGCAAAGAGATTTAAAAATGATTTGCAATAAGAGTGCAAAATCTTTATAAATACCTTTGCACTATAAATGCACATGCTTGAGGTACAGAACCCATGGTGGATTGGTGAACCCGACAGGGACTGGGAGCTCTTTGAAAAGCTCACCTACAGGGTCAGGCCGAAATGGCTTGATGAGCTCTCGTTGAGGCCCTTCTCCCTCAACTTCGTCGTCGGCCCGAGAAGGGTCGGGAAGACCATGGGAATAAAGCTCCTCATTAGGGAACTCCTCAAAAAAGTCCACACTCCCTACGCCGTCTTTTACTTCAGCTGTGACGTGCTTGAGGACTACAAAGAGCTTTTAGAGGTTCTAAACGAGTACCTAAGGCTGAAGAGACGAAAAAGCGTTAAAACGGCCTTTATATTCCTCGACGAGGTCAGCCTCGTGGATGACTGGTGGCGTGCCTTGAAGTTCCTCATAGACAGAGGCGAGTTGAGGAGCGACGTCATCACGGTGACCGGCTCGATTTCCCTGACGGTAGGCAGGCATTTTGAGACCTTCGGCGGCAGAAGGGGGAACGGAAAAACAATCGAGGTCATGCCGCTGAGCTTCTATGAACACTACAACCTTTTCTACGACGAGTTCTTCCCCTCAATGGGGGAAGAGGTCTTCGAGAACTACATTGAGACCGGAGGATACTTGGCATACATGAACGGCACCCTTAAGGTCGAGGAGCTCGTGGGCTTCCTGAAGGCCGACTTGAAAGCTTTAGACCGCTCGACCGACCTTGCGAGGGACGTTATGGGTGCGATACTTGATAAGGCTCCCTCACCTACATCCTTCAACGCGATAGCGAAGGTAGTTGGAATCTCCCCCCACACCGCGAGGGATTATGTTGAGCTCTTCGAGGCCTTCCACGTCCTCCTGCAGGTTCTCTACCTTGGAGGCGACGGGAAGGTCTATCCGCGGAAGGAGAGGAAGCTAATCCTCCGCGACCCGCTCATCGTGAGGGCCATGGAGCTCTGGACGAGGAGGAGGATTGATAAAGCGGTTCTCTACGAGTGGCTCGTCCAGGAGCACCTGTACAGGAAGTTCGGGGAGGTTTACTATTACAGGAACTCCTACGAGGTTGATGCAATCGCTGGAAACCTGAAGGTCGAGGTGAAGTCGGGGGAGAGAAGGGGGAGGTATCCGAGGGACGTTAGAATCCTGAAGGGCCCGGAGGTTCCGGGATTCCTTTACAACCTCACTTAGCAAATTCCCTTATCCCCTTCACGTCCCTCCACTGAACCAGCCTGAGGAGCTTAACCGTGTAGGCTATCTCAAGCGCGTTCTCCTCCGGGTTTTCGAGGAGTTTGTCGAGCCGGTTGAGTAAGTCCTCCTCCGCTCGCTTCATGGCCTCATCCGACTTGACCTCTATTGGCCCGAATGATAATCGCGATTATGATAATCCTGATTATCATCCCGAGTTCCCTAGGGCTTCTAAAACTCTCTCTTCCCCACCCGGCAGCACCAGCGGCCTCGACAGATGCTTCCTCGCGTCAGGAGGAACCTCATAAATCTTCCTCTCCAGCTCGCGAGGGACTTCAACCGGAATCAGCTTTTTCGGCATTCTGTAGCCACAGCGCTTGCACTTGAGGTAGTCGCCCTTGCTCTTCATCGTTCCCCCACAGCGCGGGCACTTGGGCTTTCTGTATTCGATTTTCGGGACGAGTTTCACTGGATAGAACTTTTCGAGGTTGAGCGTTAGAACGCCCTCGTGCTCCTTAACCCCTCCAGCGGCAATGATTTCATCGCCGGGCAGGAGCTTCCGAACGTAGTTCCTGAACTTTTTCGTCGGCTCGAAGGCCGCGACACGTATCTTCCCTGTCTCGTCCTCAAGCTCGAAGAAAACGTGCCTCCCGCGCTCCCAGTATGGCTTGGAAACCCTTCCCCTGACGACCGCGCTGTCGTATAGCTTCAGCTCGCCGATTTTCTTTGGGGTAAGGTGATCGTCGGTGTTCTGGTTCGTCTTGTAGAGCTGGTAGAAGGCAACGGGCTCCCCAAAGCGGACCATCTCAAAGGTCTGGAGAACCCTTCCCCGGTCAATTCCCCTGAGTCCGACTAGAACGGGGTCTTTGCCGTGAGGCGCTATTAAGATGGTTCTCTTGTAGGGGTCAACGTTGTCGTAAGTGAAAGGATAGCTCCACCTGTCTGCTAAAAACACGCTCTCTGCATCAACCTTCCTTGGCGTCCCCCAGTTCTCCGGCTCGCGGTAAGCTAAAAGCTCGTAGGTGAAGCGCTCAAGGGGATAGCCAATTGAAGCGAGCGCGCCTATTATTCCCCTGCCGAGCTTGAACTTGAAGAACTCCGCACCAACTTCCCTCGCGACTCTTTCAGCCTCTTCGATGGTTACGTGCTCCCTTAAAGCTTTGAGCGAAAACTCTTGAAGCTCTTCGGGGATTTCGCCCTCGAAAAAGACGACGCCTGGGTTGGTGTTCTCGTGGGTGAAGTCTGCCAGCTGGTTGACGTAGAACAGCACGAGGTCCTTAACTTCCGGAACAGCCTCCTCATCGACCTCAAAGGTCATCGCAACCGCTCCGTTCCCGCGCGTCTTGTAGGGGATGTTCGGGTTCAGCCTTATCAGCCTCGGAAGGTCGGTGGGTTCAGCTAAGCGGGAAATCTCGCGGTAGAGGAGCGCCCCGAGGTAGGTCGTGCACATGCCGTTGGGTGAGTCCGTGTCGTCTATTCCGATGTGGAGGAGCATGGTTGGAGAAAAGAGAGAGGGCTTAAAAATCAAACGCCTTTGGGGAGGACCTTCCTGAACTCTTCCCTGTCGAGACATGGCTGGTTTCTCTTCAGTCTCACGGCCGCGACCTTGTAGTTGCCCTTTCCAGCGAACCGGCAAACCTTGTCGGGCTCGTCCACGAGCCTCGCGACCGCGTATGTGATTCCGGCCCTTTCAATGTAGTCTATTACCGTGTCCCAGAAGCCGGTGAAGATCACCACACACTTCCTGTTGGGGTTAAAGGGCTTCAAATCCTCGTCGATTGGGGGCAGTCTCTTGACGACGCACTCGCTCGGGAAGTCGTGGGCCTTGATCCTTTTCACGAGCTCGGGCATCTCACCGGTTTTCTCGAAGTGCTCAAGTTCCTCCTTTGAGACCTCGACGGGCTTTGGTGAGTAGCAGAGGAACTCCTCGTCGTGGAACATCATGTAGGTTCCGTCCCTCAAGAACATGAAGGCTATTCTCTCACGGGGCAGGTCAAAGATGTAGCTGGAGTTGCTCTTTTTGACCTCGTACATCCAAACCACCGGCCCAACTGGGTATGGACATTTATAACCCTAACTGGTCATTTCTGTTTAATCTTCTCAACGACGTGGACGTCCTCGATTCTCGTCACCGGGTACTGGCCGTTTTCGTCCTTCTCGACGGCTTTAACCATGTCCCATATCGTGAGCAACGCGACGGTTACGCCGGTTAAGGCTTCCATCTCGACTCCGGTTTTGTAGTATGCGCGAACCTCGCAGGTGGCCTCGATGTAGTCCTTTCCAAACTCGAAGGTTATGTCAACGCCGGTCAGTGGTATCGGGTGGCAGAGGGGGATCAGCTCGGGCGTCTTCTTCACCGCCAGAATCCCCGCTATCTGGGCCGTCGCTATGACGTTTCCCTTCTTCGTCTTCCCTGCCTTAATCAGCTCTATCGTCTCCGGTTTTAGCTTTATCCTGCCCTTGGCAACGGCCTTTCGAAAAACGACGTCCTTGTGGCCAACCTCAACCATCTTAACTCCCCGCTCATCGACGTGGGTCAGCTCCATTCTATCACCCAAATTGGTTCCATATGATTCGACTAAAACCTTTGGGTTAACGCTATAAACAACTTTGGCAATCTGTGAGCGGTGGTGAAGTTGAGGAACACGAAAGCCCTCACGCTGTTCATCGTGATCCTTCTTATCGCGTCCCTTGGATGCATCGGAGGCTCGAACGGTACTGGAGCTTCATCCACGACCTCCTCAGAGGGAACATCCTCGCCCCCAAAGACCACTACACCAATGACCTCGAGTGTGGGCTCGAGCACCTCAAGCGTCGAAACAACAATCTGGCGTCCTCCACAGGGTGAGAAAAACGTAACCGTAACTTTCGTCGTCTCCGTGCCGGAATACACGCCCCAGAACGCCAGCGTTTACATTGCGGGCGACTTCAACGGCTGGAATCCAAAGGATGAACGTTTCAGACTACAGAAGCTCCAAGACGGGAGGTGGGCGATAAACCTCACCTTCCCGTACGGGACGGTTATAAACTTCAAGTTTACGCGGGGCTCATGGGAGAGTGTGGAAGTTGGACCCTCCGGCGAGGAAATCCCGAGCAGGCACTTCATTTTCAGGAAAGGAGGTGTGTACGAGCTCAGGGTCTATAACTGGCACGACCACGTTGAAAGGGTCGCTCACACCATAAGCGGCAACGTGAAGGTATTCAAGATGTTCTCCTCACAGCTCAACAGGACGGTTCGCGTCTGGGTCTACCTTCCACCGGACTACGGCAAAAACGAGAAGAAGAGGTACCCCGTTCTCTACATGCTCGACGGTCAGAACCTTTTCGACAACGCAACGGCCTTCGCAGGAGAATGGGGGGTTGACGAGACCCTTGAATATCTCTACAACAAAACGGGGTTCTCGATAATAGTGGTTGGAATTGACAACGGTGGGGAGAGGAGGATAGACGAATACGCACCCTGGGTAAACGCCGAGTACGGAAGGGGTGGCCTGGGCAACGCAACGCTCGATTTCATAGTGGAGAACCTCAAGCCGTATATTGATGCCCTCTATAGAACGGAGCGGGAGGAAACTGGGATAATGGGCTCTTCGCTCGGCGGCCTGATGGCAATCTACGCCGGCTTCAGACATCCGGATATCTTTAAGTACGTTGGGGCGATGAGCTCAGCCTTCTGGTTCAATCCGGAGATCTACGATTTCGTAAGGAACGCTCCTAGTGGCCCGGAGAAAATCTACATCTACTGGGGAACCTCCGAAGGGAGCAACCCGGAGAAAATAGCAGAGGACAACCTCAAGATTGTTGAGATCCTGAAGGAAAAGGGATACGTCGAGGGACAGAACCTCAAGGTGGTCGTCGAGGAGAAAGGAGAACACAACGAGCTTTACTGGGGGAAGCACTTTGGTGAGGCCGTAACCTGGCTCTTCGGCGGATAAACTTTTTATCCCTTTTCCCGTCCTTTTAACGATGAAGCTGAAACTCAACTCAGAAGCCAGGGCAATATTGCGGGCGATAAAGGAGGAGATAAGGAGAAGAACGGTCCTCCCAGAGAGTTCGACCCTTCTTGAGAAATTCGAGCCCACCTCCGATCCTGGGGAGATACGGAGGAGACAGGAGTACTTCCGAGAAAAGCTCCCCCTCGTCAAGGAGGGTATCGGGGAGTACATAGCCCGGGTGAAGCCGATCCGTTTTAGGAGGGAGTACCTCCACGACAGGGTGCTGATAGTCGATGAGAGCGAATTCGAGAGGGCAAGTTCTTTTGGGCTCTGTGAGGTCTCTACCGAGTCCGTTGATCCCTCAGAGTACCCCCTTGTTCTCAGCACCGTTGGTTACGGCATCGACGTTGAGTTAAGTCCCGCGCAGATAGCACCGGAACTTTACGTCCTGCCCCTCTGGGAGAACCGGGAAACGTTGGAGGCCCTGGCGAGGATAGGGGAGAGCCTCGGAAGGAAGAGCGTCGCCCGGGAAATCCTGCGCGAGCTCGCCCCGCTCAAGGAGGTCATGGAAAGGAGAAGAGTTCTTGAGAGCCTCGACGAACTCGTGGCGGAGAAGGAGAGGGAACTAAACGAGAAGATCTCCGAGAAGCTGGAGCGCTTTAGCCTGACCCTCACCGGGAAGGAGCTTGTCGAGTTCCTGAGCGAGCTGAGGGCTGGCAACTACGATGCAATCTTCAGACACTTCGGTGGAATCGAGGGGGAGATCCTCGACCTAATCAACGAGGCCGAGAGCGAGCTGGGTGAGAGGCTTGGCGTTGCCGTTGAACTCTTCCCGCGGGACGAGATGTATCCCGTTCGGGCCGCTCCAGAGCGGGTTGAGGCCCTTTACCAGGAACTCGAAAGGGAGCTAAAGGTGGAACTCTACCTGAAGAGCAGGGGGATACTTGAGAGAATAGCCCATCTCCTTCCCGGGCTCAAAAAGGAGCTCGAATCGGTTAAAGAGCTCGACTTTTTGAGGGCCGTTAAGGATTTCACGAGAGGTTTCTCGTTTCCAGAGCTCTGGAGTGGTGGCATCGCCTTCGTAAACGGGAGGCACCTTTTCATCGAGAACCCTCAGCCTGTCAGCTACGTTGTTGGCACCAAACCGGTGAACTTCAGCGTTCCCGGCTCTGAGAATATAGCCGACGAGAGGGTCGTCATCCTCACGGGAGCCAACAGCGGCGGGAAGACGAGCCTGCTCGAGCTGATAACGCAGATCGAGGTGCTCTTCCACATGGGTTTCCCTGTTCCAGCTGAGAGAGCATGGCTCGAACCCCTAGACGAGGTTTTCTTCTTCAGGAGGAAGAGGAGTATCTATGGTGCCGGGGCCTTTGAGACCGCGCTCCGCTCCTTTGTTCGGGCGCTCAGGGGAGAGGGAAGAAAGCTAATCCTCATAGATGAGTTCGAGGCTATAACAGAGCCAGGTGCGGCGGTGAAGATAATAGGTGAACTCCTGCGGATAGCCCACGGGAAGGGCTTTTACGTGGTTATTGTGTCCCATCTCGGTGAGGATCTGAAAAATGAACTGCCCTTTGCGAGGGTGGACGGGATAGAGACCAAGGGACTTGACGAGAGCCTGAACCTCATCGTGGACAGACAGCCGCGCTTCGGAAGGATAGGGAGAAGCACCCCGGAGCTCATAGTGGAGAGGCTTGCCCGGAAGAGGAGAGGAGCCGAGAGGGAGATATTCGAGAGGATTCTGCGGGCCTTCAGACCTTGACGTACTTCCACCGTCCCCTTCTGAATATCCACCAGTACATCGCGGCACTCGTGAATGTCTCGAGGCTCATCGCTATCCACGCGGCTATGACTCCCATCCCCCTGAAGGTAAAGCCCGGGAAGGTAAAGCCCAGAACTTTGAAGCTGGGTACCTCAAAACCGAAGCCGAGGAGATATGCGGGAAGAATCCTGAAGAGCAGTTTGCTTACGGCTGTAACGTACATCGGGCTCTTGGTATCGCCGGCACCTCTTAAAGCCCCGCTGAGGACGAAGACCCAGCCGAGGGGGATCTCGCTTATCCCCACTATTATGAGGTATATGCTCGCAAGCCTCAGCACCTCACTGTAGTGCGGATCACTTGGATCGAGGAAGGGCATGACGAGGTAGCGCGGGAAGAGTATAAGGATGATGGCCATTATACTCATGAAGGCAGTTATCATTTTGAGGGCTTCCTTCACCGTTTTCTCGGCCAGGTCTGGTCTTTTTGCACCGAGGCTCTGGCCGACGAGGGCTGACGAAGCCACGTTGAATCCGAAAGCCGGCATGTAGGCGATGCTCTCTATCCTCAGACCTATCTGGTGGGCGCTGAGGGCTATGCTCCCGAACCTCGTGACTATCGTCATGTAGAGGAAGTTGTAGAAGCTGAAGAGACCGCGCTCCACGAGGGCTGGAATCCCTATCCTCACGATCCTCTCGATGAGGGACAGGTCGAACCGCCAGCTGGGTCTCAAACGGAGTACGAGCCTCCCCGTTAGGAGAAGGTAGAAGCCGATGAGGAAAGAAACCGTTATTCCGATCCCGGATGCCCACGCCGCGCCAACTGGGCCGAGCCTGGGGAAGCCAAGTTTACCGTAGATCAGGAGGTAATCGAGGGTCGCGTTTATGATGTTCATCATAATGCCGAGCTTCATCGGTGTTTTGGTGTCCCCAGCCCCCCTTAGTGCGGAGAAGAACGTGAACCCAACGAACCTTATGGGGTAGAACAGGAAGAGAACCCTGAGGTAGGAGTAGGCCAAGCTGAAGGTCTCTCCCCTTGCCCCCATGATCCGCAGCACATCATCGCCGAGAAACCAGCCGAACAGGAACACCGGAATGCCGAGGAGGAAGGCAAGGTAGAGGCTCTGTTCCAGAACGAGCTCCGCCTTTTCAAAGTCCTTTGCCCCCACAAACCTGGCAACGAGTGCGAGCGTCCCAACGGAAACCGACATCATTATCGGGAACATGAACCAGCTTATCTGGCCCCCAAGACCGACGGCACCGACCGCTATGGCGCTGACGTGGCCCACCATCAGAGTATCGACTAAGTTGAGCAGAGTTTGGGAGATGTTCCCCAGTATCGCTGGCCACGCGAGGGACCACAGTTTCCTCCGGAGGTTCTCTTCCATGTCGATCTAAACGATAAAAGAAGAATTGATATTTAAGGCTTTCCGAAGAAGCGAGAAAGAGGGGCTCACTCGCCCCTGACCTTTTTAATCTGAATCCTGCCGAGGGTCTCCCAGTACTCGACGGTTATGCCCTCCTTGAGCTGGTCCTTGACCTCGTCCTCGACACCGGTCTCGATCGGGACGTCGTAGAGCTCGTAGGTCTCCATGTCCATGATCTGGACGGTGTCGGGGGTTATCGCGATGACCTGACCGACGCGCTTGTCGATGATCGGAACGTCAACTTCCGCGCTGGTCGGCTTAACGATGCTCCTGACCTTTCCGTCGAAGATTCCAACGGCCTCAATCCTGGCCTTGGCGGACCCGTGCTTTCCAGGGGAAGAGACCGTTATGTTCACGATCCTGCAGGGTTCGCCGTCGATGATTATGTACCTCCCGGGCTTGAGCTTGCTGACCTGAACCTTGGTCTTGTCTCCCATCTCTCATACCTCCCGTAAGCGTTCTATTCCAACTCGGAAGGGCCATTTAAAAAATTTTTGAAGGGCTCAGCGGCCCCTTCTGGAGCCTGCCATCAGATAGTTGTTAAAGAGCATCGGTAGGAAGAGCAGCAGGCCCACCAGTATGCCCAGCGGTATGTAGGAACCCTTGAAGCTCAGCATAGTCCTCAGGGATATGAGGCCTATCACCGCTGAGGCCAGCACTCCGACTCCGATGAGTCTCCGATCAACGGGGGAGACGCCTACCAGCAGAGGTGCACCCTCGAGGGCTATTATCAACCCACCTACGCCTAAGAGGGCCGCTAGGAACATCACCTTGATCCCGCTTACCATCATGGCAGCGGAGAGAATTAAGACTATCCCGCTGACGAAGGAGACGCTCGTGTTCCTCTTCATCTGAAACATCTCCGCCGAGATCTGGGCGCCTATCTCAACGAGCACTATGAGCGTCGTGAACCCTGCGAGGAAGAGCGATCCCATAAGGAGGAAGATTATGGCCGAGCTTCCACCGATGCCACTCTCGCGGATTATGTCGGGGATGAGATAGAAGGTCTCGATGGCCTTAATCGGGCTTTGGTTACTTTTGCCTCCGTAGTCTTCAAGCTTGTGGAAGTCCATAAAGAGCTTCATCGACTTCTCCGAGGGGATTTGGGGGTTGTTAAAGGCGGTCTCATAACTCTGGTACGCGGCCCCAATCGCGTAAACGGTCGTGAAAGCGGCAGTGAAGCTCAGCAGTATCTGGAGGAGAAGCACGACAGCGAGGAGCTTCCTGAAATCGAGGTCTGATGGGGCAAAGCTTCCGAGGACGTAGTAAACACCCGCTCCGAGACCGAGGCTGAGCAGAACCGTGATCAGCATCATTATCGTGCCCCTTGCAGTTAGAGGGTGATCAAAGGATAACACCGCGTGCCTGTAGGAGTTTAGGTAGTTCAGTGCGGTTTCACTTCTAACGAAGTCGTAAACTTGAGCCCTCATCAGGAAAAGGGAGACGAAGGCAAACACTATGAAGAGCACCGCAAGTATTCCTATGAACTCCACGGAGCGGCCCCTCAGTATTATCAGGAACAGCCATATCAGCGTTACGATTACCAGGAGGAGTAGAATGAGCATAGTGGGGCCCAGGTCGAAGAGCTTGATGAGGGCAAAACCGGAGTAGTACAGGTTTATTGCCCCAAAGAGCATCAAGAACATCAGCAGGATTATGGTGATCGCGGGGAGCCTTGAGACCTTCACCATGAACTCGTGAATGAGGTAGCGCGTTTTCCGCGTTGCCTCAAGCTCGCCGTAGATCAGGATCAGCCCAACGCCGAGTGCCACGAGAGACAGGACAAAGCCCTTGAGACCGAAGGCGATGTAGTACTTCGGCATCAGAAGAAAGTTCAGCACTCCCAGGATGTATCCGGTTATTAAGAGGGCCATCAGGGTTGACATCTTTCTCATTTCAATCCCTCCCTTCGAACAGACTGGAATTAAAACGTTCCAAAAATATAAAAGGGTTGTGGACTATGGAGCGAATTTGGGGGATGGGAATGCTTGTGGTGGCCGTAACAGACGTCCACGGGGATTCAAAGGCCGCGGAAGAGCTCGCCGAGAGGATAGTGAAGATGGAAAGGGAACCAGATGCAATATTTATAGCCGGGGACATCACTAACTTTGGGAGTGCCAGCGTTGCGGAGAAAGTTCTAAGACCTCTGCTTGAGCTGGGAATACCGATCGTGGCAGTTCACGGCAACTGTGATGGCAGGGACGTTCCAGAGTACCTTGAGGAGCTCGGGATCTCAGCCCACGATAGGCGGGTTGAAGTCAGGGGGATTGGGGTGGTGGGCATCGGCGGGTCAAATATAACACCTTTTCACACGATCTGGGAGCTGAGCGAGGAGGAGATCGAGGCAATCCTGAGGAGGAACTATCGGGCTGGAGATGTAATCCTGTCCCACGTCCCGCCATATGGGACTAAGGTGGATCTAACCCGTTCCGGCATTCACGTGGGGAGCAAAGCCTTGAGGAAGTTCATCTGGGAAAACAAGCCACCCTTAGTTATTACCGGGCACATCCACGAGGCGAGGGGGGTGGACAAGGTGAACGGGAGCCTTGTGGTCAACCCCGGACCTCTATTCAGGGGCTACTACGCCCTTGTGGAGATTGAGGAAACACGCGTATCTTTGATGCGCCTCTGAGCAACCCTTTTATATCTTCTGTACTAACGTTAAGACGGTGATTTTCATGGAGGATCCCTACATCTGGGCGGAGAACCTGAAGGATGAGCGCGTTCTGAAGCTCGTCGAGGAGGAGAACAAGCGCTTTAGAGAGTTCGTGGGCGAGCTGAGCGACGAGCTCTTCCCCGAGGTCTGGGAGTACTACTCAATTCCAACGCTTCACCAGGTGAAGCTAACGGAGAGGGGCATCATAGGGATGTACCGCGAGGGGGAGGGGCAGGTTATCAGATGGCTCGGCGGGGATGCCATAGTTGACTCAAAGGAGCTTGAGAAAGAACTTAACGACGAAGTTCTCCTTCAAGGCTTCACGGCAGATAGAAAGGGTAGATTCTTAGCCTACAGCTTCTCGATAGGCGGTGCAGATGAGGGGATAACAAGGATAGTAGACCTCGAAACCGGCGAACTCCTTGAGGAATTCAAACCTTCCGTGTGGAACGTCACATTTCTTGAGAACGGCTACTACTTCGCCCGCTTTTACAGGCACGGCGAAACGCCCGACGGGGTTAAAGCTCCTGCTGAAAGACTCTTCTGGAAGGACGAAAGTGGGGAAAAGATTGTCTTTGGCGAAGGGCTCGGTTCCGGCTACTTCATCTCGCTGGGGAAGAGCACAGACAGCAAAACGGCGATGGTAACAGTTACCTTTGGCTGGAACAGCGCGGAAATCTACGTCGGCCCGATAGATGAACCGGAGAAGTGGGAGAAAGTTTACTCAGCAGAAGTTCCGGTTGAGCCGGTTGACGTTCGCGACGGCACGCTCTACCTCTTAACGAAGGAAGGAAAGGGTCGTGGAAAGCTCATTGCCGTAATGGACGGAGAACTCATGGAGATAATCCCGGAGGGCGAGTTTCCGCTGGAGTGGGCCGTTCTGGTTGGAGACAAAATCCTCGCGGGCAGGCTCGTGCACGCGAGCCACATACTTGAGGTTTACTCCCTCAGCGGAGAGAAACTCGGGGAGATAACCTTCGACCTCCCTGGGAGCGTCTATCCGCTCGACACCGATGGGAAGAAGGTTTTACTCCGCTACGAGAGCTTCACAGTCCCTTACAGGCTCTACGAGTTCAATGGAGAGCTCAAGCTCGTCGAGAGGCAAGAAATCGAGGGGAGCTTCAATGTTGAAGAGGACTTCGCGGTCTCGAAGGACGGAACCAAAATCCACTACTTCCTCGTGAAGGGCGAGAGGGACGAGAAGAAGGCCTGGGTCTTCGGATACGGAGGCTTCAACATCTCGCTAACTCCGCGCTTCTTCCCACAGGCGATTCCCTTCATAAAGCGCGGGGGAACCTTCGGAATGGCGAACCTGCGCGGTGGAAGCGAGTACGGCGAGGAGTGGCATCGCGCTGGAATGAGGGAGAACAAGCAGAACGTCTTCGATGACTTCATAGCCGTCCTTGAGAAGCTCAAGCGCGAAGGATACAGGGTAGCGGCGTGGGGCAGGAGCAATGGAGGCCTCTTGGTGTCCGCCACGCTTGTCCAGAGGCCGGACGTCATGGATTCCGCTTTGATAGGCTACCCCGTCATCGACATGCTCCGCTTCCACAGGCTCTACATCGGCAGCGTGTGGGTTCCGGAATACGGCAACCCCGACGACCCGAAGGAGAGGGAGTTCCTGCTGAAGTACAGCCCCTACCACAACGTGAAGCCAGCAAAATACCCTCCGACGCTTATCTACACGGGCTTACACGACGACCGCGTGCACCCTGCCCACGCCATAAAGTTCTTCCTGAAGCTGAAAGAAGTTAGTAGGGACGTTTACCTCCGCGTCGAGATCAAGAGCGGGCACATGGGCGCTTCCCCAGAGACGAGGGCGAGAGAACTGACCGATTTGCTCGCCTTCGTGCTCAGGACTCTGGCTTGACTCATTCTTCCTCCTCTATTATCCTCTTCATCCAGCTTCCCCTGAGGAACCACAGGAGGGCAACGAGAGCGGCCAAAAAGTTGCTCATTCCCATCCCGAAGAACACGCCCCTGCTGCTCATCCCAAAAAGCTCTGCCAGCGGGATCCTTATGCTGATCTCGTGGTCGAGTATAACCTCCGAGATCATTATCGCCGGAACGTAGCCGAAAGCGTAGCTTAGGGGAATCCTCAAGCCCCAGAGGCGAAGCATGCTGAGGATCATGCTCTTTTTGGTGTGGCCCGCCGAGCTGAAGGTTCTCGTCACGACGACAAAGATCCCGTTGAAGAACGGAACGGATATCAGGAAGTACTTGAGCACGTACTCGCTCTGGGCTATGACCGCGGGATCGTTCAGGAAGACCTTGAAGATCGGCACCCTGAATATTCCGATGATGAGGATCGCGAAGGATGCTATGAGGAAATTAACCATCATGGTTCGCTCCGCTATCCTCTTGGCCCTTTCGTAGTTTTCAGCGCCGACGTTCTGGGCTATCATCGTTCCCATCGCCATGCTTATTCCCCGGGAGATGCTGGTTATGAAGTTGACGAGTCGGGTGGTTATAATGTAGGCCGCGTAGACTACGTCGCCGTAGCCGTAGATGATTCTCGTAAGGACGACGAACCCGAAGTTGTTGGCGGACTGACCAACGGCCGAAGGCAGACCAACCCGGAATATCTTGGAGTAGAACTCTAAGTCCGGTTTTAGGGTTTCCTTGGTCAGGTAAAGCCCCGTACGCCCGCTGGTGAGCAGCCTGAGTCCTATAAGGGCACCCGTCCCGTTGGACAGAACCGTAGCTATTGCGGCCCCTTCAACTCCGAGGTCGAGTAGAAATATGAAGACAGGATCGAGGACGATGTTCATAAAAACAGTCAGCATGCTGACCTTGACAGGTGTTTTCGTATCTCCAGCTGCCCTCATCAGGGCAGAGAAAGCCATGAATGAGAACGATAAAGGAACCCCCGCAAAGACAACGGTGGCGTAGGCCTTGGCGTGGGGATAAACGTTGGGTGTCACCTTCATGAAGTGAAGCGCGTAGGGAAGGACGGCGAGGCTTATTATAGCGGTCAGCGTGGAGAAGATCAGCATGAGGGAGTAGAGTGCTCCAGCGGAGCGGTTGGCCTTCTCATACCTCCCCGCTCCAATGTACTGACCGACCAAGGCAAACCCAGCCATAGCGAATCCCATGCCAAGGGCCATCAGAGTCCCTATTATCGGCCAGCTCGTTCCGGGGGCCGCTAGGGCTTCCCTCCCTATCTTGCCAAGCCAGAATGTATCGGTTATGTTATAGAGAACCTGAATGAGGTTGCTCACTATGAGGGGGTAAGCTAAGCGGAGCAACGTTCTCTCTATCGGGCCTGTGAGTATCTCCTCGCGCATTCGCTGAACCTTTCCCCTTTCCATGGGCACCACAGTGAGATCATTATCGAAACGTGCCTATAAAAACTTACTCCTCCTCGATTATTGCCTTCATCCAACTACCGCGGAGGAACCACGCGAGCGCTACCAGCGCGCCGAGGACGTTGCTTAGCCCCATACCGAGCCACAGCCCCGCTGTGTCCTTCGTCAAAACGCCGAGGCCGTAGCTCAGCGGGAGCCTCAGCCCCCAGAGGCGGAACATGCTGAGGATCATACTCTTCTTAGTGTGGCCCGAGCTCTGGAAGACGTTGTTAACCGCTGAAAAGATTCCGAAGAACGGGAGCGAGGCGGAGAAGTACTCCACAACCTTCGCGCTCTCCGCTATTATCGCCGGGTCGTTGATGAAGAAGCTGAAAATCTGGACGCGGAAGAGGGCGAAAAGGAGCGTTCCAACACCGAGGATTGTGAAGTTGATTGCCATCGCCTTCTCAGCTATCTCCTTGGCCCTCTCGTAGAGCTTCGCCCCGATGGCCTGTCCGACCATCGTTCCCATCGCCATGCTTATTCCATCTGAAAAGGCAAACATGAAGTTGGTCAGCCTGTTGGTTATTGAATAGGTCGCGAAGGCAACGTCTTCAAAGCCCTTTATCCCGTGAGTCTGCCCGTAGAGCTCTCCGATTGTGAAGATGATTCTCGTGAGGATTACAAAGCCCAGAGCGGTCGTTGAGGTTCCAACGCTCGCTGGAAGGCCGACGCGGAAGATGCGGGAGTAGAAGTAGGGGTCGGGCTTGAGGTTTTTGAGCGTTAGGTGAATGCCGACCTTACCGGTGAAGAGCAGGTAACCGCCGACTATTGAGCCGAGGCTGTTGGAGAGCATAGTAGCGACGGCCGCCCCGACGACGCCGAGCCTCGGAAACGGCCCCCAGCCAAAGATGAAGAACGGGTCGAGGACGAGGTTGAGCAGTACCGTCGCTACGTTTATCTTAACAGGCGTTCTGGTGTCGCCTATCGCCCTAAGAAGGAAGTTAAAGGCGAAGAGGGTAAATGCAAACGGAATTCCCCCGAAGATGACGCGGGTGTAAGCTAATGCGTACGGGTATATCGTCTCGCTTACCCCCATGAACCTCAGGAGGTAAGGGGCAGAGACCACGCCGAAGGCTCCAACGCCGATGGCGAAGAGCATCATGAGGGAGTATAGCGCTCCTGCAGAGCGGTTGGCCTTTTCGTAGTTTCCAGCTCCGACGTACTGGCTCACGAAGGCAAACCCGGCCGTTGCAAAGCCCATTCCGATGGACATGAAGAACCAGACGAGGGGCCACGCCGTTCCAGGTGCCGCTAACTCCTCCCTTCCGAGCTTGCCGAGCCAGAAGGTGTCGGTGAGGTTGTAAAGGACCTGCACGAGCTGGTTTATGATTAGGGGATAAGCTAACAGGATGAGTGTCTTCACAACGGGGCCACTGAGTACCTGCTCGCGCATTCTCTGGATTTTCCCGCCGTCCATGAGCTATCAGATACCCATCGAAACGTTGGTATAAAAACTTTAGGGTGGATAAAGGAGCCACTTATGGAAGAACGCGAACGTTGAGATTCAAAAAATGCCTGTCAAACGTGTAGATTTCGCTAATGCCAAGTTCAATCATTTTCAGGTATGCGAGGGCATCGTTTATACTCACTCTTTTCTCAGACGCGACGATGGTTGCCTTAATGTAGTCCTCTGGGGTGACCGAAAGAATCCGAACGTTTTCGGCCGTTAAGAGTTCTTCAATGAAATCTATCGCCATGGAGAGGTTAACCTTGGCCTCTATTATGTTGGCGACCTCGCTTAAATGTACGATGGTTGTTGCAACTTCCTCTCCGTTTTCAATTCGTCTCAGGATTTCCCTTGCCTGCTTCTTCTTTTCAATAACCTCTTTTGGTAGGTTCGGCTTTAGCTTTAGCAGGGCGTACAGGAAGACGTTTGCGTCTATGAACCTCATAAGAACACCTCAGTAGAGACCTTCAAGCAGTTCTTTTTCGATGTCCTCCCCTTTAACATCTGCATCGATTATGTCAAAGAACCTTGAGAGGCGCGGTCGTTTTCGGGGGATTATCTCTATCCTGTCGTCAAGTTCTATGAGGATAACTTCGTTCCCCCACCTCTCGCGCCATGACTTTGGTATAACGAGCCTTCCCTGAGAGTCGATTTTCTTAACTTCCACCGAGGACATTCTATCACCATTTGGGGATAAGAGATGGCATTAAATAAACTTTGTGCCACAAAACCGGGGAGTTGCAAGAGAAACTAAGAGAGGAGAAAAGGAAGGAAATCAGAAGTCGAGCTCGTCCTCATCCTCGAAGAGCCTCTTGCGAGCGGCCTCGAGGATGAGCTTCTGTTCCTCCTGGGCAACGGTCTTCCTGATGAGCTCAACCGCGTCTGGGTTGGCGCTGATGCTGTCGATGCCGAGCCTGACGAGAATCCTGGCCATCTTCGGGTCGCTACCAGCCTGTCCACAGATGCTGGTCTCGACGCCGTACTTCTTGGCGACCTTGATGACGTGCTTGATGAGCTTGAGGACTGCCGGGTGCTTCTCGTCGTAGAGGTAGGCAATCCTGTCGTTGTCCCTGTCGATGGCGAGGGTGTACTGGGTGAGGTCGTTGGTGCCGAAGCTGACGAAGTCAAGGCCCTCCTTGATGAGGTCCTCGATGATAAGCGCGGCCGCGGGAACCTCAATCATGATGCCCCACTCGACGTCCTTGTGCGGCTCGAGGCCAACTGAGCGGGCGATTTCCTTGGCCTTCCTTATCTGCTCTGGGTGGCCAACGAGCGGGAGCATGACGCCGATGTTGTCGTAGCCCTCCTCGACGACCTTCTTGATGGCCTTGAACTCGGCCCTGAGGAGTTCAGGCTGGTCAAGGCTCCTCCTGATTCCGCGCCAGCCGAGCATCGGGTTCCTCTCGTCCGGCTCGTCTTCTCCTCCGGGCATCTCCTTGAACTCGTTGGTTGGGGCGTCGAGGGTCCTGTACCAGACCGGCCTCGGGTAGAAGGCAGCTGCGACGGTCCTGATGCCCTCGGCGAGCTTCTCGACGAGCTCCTCCTCCTTGCCCTCCTTGATGAACTTGACCGGGTGCTGGCCGATGCTGAGTATCATGTGCTCGGCCCTGAGGAGTCCAACACCGTCGGCGCCGGTGGCTGCAGCGCGCTCAGCGACCTCTGGCATTGAGACGTTGACCTTGACCTTGGTGGCGGTGATGAGCGGTGCTCCCGCAACGACGACCTGTCCGCCGGCGGCCTTCTCTTCCTCCTTCTTCTCGACGAGGCTCTTGACTATGCCCTTGTAGACGACACCCCTGGTTCCATCAACGGTGACGTAGTCGCCGGTCTTGAGGACCTTGGTGGCGACCTTGGTACCGACGACGGCCGGGATACCGAGCTCCCTGCTGACGATGGCGGCGTGGCTGGTCCTTCCACCCTCGTCGGTGATGATAGCGGAAGCCCTCTTCATGGCCGGAACCATGTCCGGGTTGGTCATGGTGGTGACGAGAACGTCGCCCTCCTTGACCTTGTCGATCTCGCTGGCGTCGAAGATGACGACGACCCTACCGGCGCCGATGCCAGGTGAAGCACCGAGACCCTTGAGGATGACCTCGGCCTCCTCGGTAACCTCTGCCTTCTCCTCGCTCTTGGCTTCCTTGAGGGTGGTAATCGGCCTGCTCTGGACGATGTAGAGCTTGCCGTCGTCCTTGTCGTAGGCCCACTCGATGTCCTGCGGCCAGCCGTAGTGCTCCTCGATCTTGGCGCCCATCTTGGCGACCTCGACAATCTGCTCGTCGGTGAGGACCTGCTTCTCAACCCACTCGGGGCCGAGGTATTCAGCAACCTTGACGTAGACGGTGCCCTTGCCGGTCTCGGGGTTCCTGACGACCATAACTTCTTTCTTGGCGATGAACTTCTCCTTTATCTTCCAGGTGCCCTTCTCGACGATGTACTCGTCGGGGGTGACGCTTCCGCTGACGACGGCCTCACCGAGGCCCCAGCTGGCGTTAATCATTATCTCGTTCCTGTCGTTGGTGACCGGGTTGGCGGTGAACATGACACCGCTCTTCTCACTGTTGACCATCTTCTGGACGACGGCGCTGAGGTAAACCTTGCTGTGGTCGAAGCCCTGCTTGGCCCTGTAGAAGGTAGCCCTGGCGGTCCAGAGTGAGGCCCAGCACTTCTTGACCTTGTCTATGACGTCCTCAACGCCGTAGACGTCGAGGTAGGTCTCCTGCTGGCCGGCGAAGCTCGCCTCTGGAAGGTCCTCGGCGGTGGCGGAAGAGCGGACGGCGACGTAAACGGCGTCCTTGTTAAACCTGGCGCTGAGCTCCTTGTAGGCCCTCTCAATCTCCTCGGCAATCTCGGGGAGCATCGGGAGCTCGATTATCTTCTGCCTTATCTTGGCTGTGTTCTCCTGGAGCTGCTTGGAGTCGTCGACGTTGGTCTTGCTGATGATGTCCATAATCCACTCCTGGAGGGTCCTACCGTCCTCAACCTTGACGTTCTCAACGAAGTACTTGTAGGCCTCAGCGGTGACGCAGAATCCGGGCGGGACGGGTATTCCCGCGTTGGTAAGCTCACCAAGGTTGGCACCCTTGCCTCCGACAAGGGGGACATCCTTCTTGCTGAGCTCCTCGAACCACTTTATAAACCTGTATTCGCTCATGGCGTTTCCCTCCTTCAGGTACTTACCGGTGGTGATATACGGAAACCCTATTTAAAATTAACCCCCAACGAGGGCTGGGGATATCTTTTTAAAGCGATTGAAGAACTCATTGGAAAAATCTTAGGTAAATCTAACTACCCGTGCCTGCTCTTTTGTATCCACGAGTTCTGCGTCAAATTTTAGGGGATTGATGAATTACTATCGACGCTAATGGATATAGTAGTTCTGTGGATATGGGTTCTATGCCGCTCACAATGGGTGCGGTAAGTAATCTGGATCAATTGGGAAGTATTTGGAGAGCGGCCAAGCCAACGGGAAAAATTTAATAATCCCTGCGTGTATACATCACTGCATAATATTGCATGGAGGTGTCTCGAGTCATGAGCAGAAAGACTCTAAGTGTCTTGATTGTTTTAATTATGGCCCTGGCCATCGTTCCAGTGACCTCAGCGCCGGTTTCAGCTACCAGTGTTTCCACTATTTCCCAGACGACTCAGGGTGGAAAGCTTCTCCCCGTTGACAAGCAGATTGAGAAACTTCTAAACGGCAACGATAAGGAAGTAAGGCTAATCATTGCACCGACTAAGGACAAGGCTATGGATGTTTACAATGAAATAGCCAAGATAGGCAAGATAGACCCAATAAGTAGACCCCAGGACTGCTTTATCGTCGCGACGATTCCAAGGGAGAACCTTGAAAAGTTGAAGTCAATTGAGGGCATAGTCGGGATCTGGGAGGACAGGATGGTCAAACTCCCAGAACCCGTTAAAGAGCCCGACCAGCCCGCGATCATCGGTTCCGACGTTCCAAAACCCGACATGTTCCTGAGCGTTTACACAACCCAGGCCTATGACACGTGGGTGGACCTCGGGATTCTGGGAGACAACGTCACTGTCGCCGTCCTTGACACTGGAGTTGACGTTGGACATCCCTTCCTACAGACCACCCTCGACGGAAGGAGGAAGATCATAAAAGTCTACGATGAGAGCGATGAAGGAATAGCCGACCTCTATTACAGCACCAACACAACCGAAGACGGATACATCGTCGTTAACGAGACCGTCCAGGTGTACTGGGGTGTTTATTCAATATACTACGGCCACCAGCCATTCACTGAGTATAACATGACCCAGTACTACGTTGGGGACATACAGGGAGATATGTACTACGTTGGCCTTCTCCCCGAGAGGTACTTCGACCTCAACAACTTCAACGGCGAGCCCTACGATCCATACGACCTCGGTCTCTTCGGAGACCTCAGCGACGTTTATCCTGTTCTCGTCGTCGAGAAGAACGGAACCTACACCGTGTACATTGACTTGAACCTCGACAACGACTTCACAAACGACCAGCCGCTTACGCTCTACGACGAGACCGGGGCCTACATCCAGGTGCCCACCACCAAGGTTGACATAGCCCTCGCTGACGTTGTGCCTGAGTACGGATACGTTGTCTTCATGTGGGATGCCCACGGCCACGGAACCCACGTCAGCGGAACAATAGCGGGTGTTGGCCTGCCAACCGATCCCGTCTTCAACGAAACCTACGGAATGGCCCCCAACGCCCAGCTCATAGAGCTCAAAGTTCTTCCGGGTGAGCTTGGATTTGGAAGGCTGAGCTGGATAATCTACGGAATGATCGATGCAGTTTACATGGGGGCAGACGTCATAAGCATGTCCCTTGGCTCGTCTCCAATCTACAACGACGGTCTTGAGAACCCCGAGATATTCTACGTTAACCTTCTAACTGACTGGTATGGGGTCACCTTCGTTATAGCCGCAGGAAACGAGGGCCCGACCACAAACACCGTTGGATCACCGGGTGACAGCGACCTTGCAATAACCGTTGGCGCCTACCGCTCAAGCCTCAGGTGGCAGATGTTCTGGGGAGTCGACGGCGTTGCCGATACCGTGGCCAGCTTCTCCAGCAGGGGCCCAAGGATGGACGGTATGCTCGACCCGGACGTTATCGCTCCGGGTGAGGACATCTTCTCAAGCCTCCCGCTCTGGTACACAGTCATGTACGACAACCCCTACAGGTACTACGGCATCTGGAGCGGAACCTCGATGGCCACGCCACACGTCAGCGGAGCCGTTGCCCTGCTAATAAGCTACGCAAAGGAGTACAACCTCACCTACAACCCGCTCATGCTCAGGCGCGCCCTCGAGCTCAGCGCCAAGCCAGTTGAGGGTGCGACCATGATAGACCAGGGCTTTGGTCTCATCCAGGTTGAAGACGCCATAAATGTTCTCCAGAACCTCAGCCAGGAGCAGACGATATACATCTACGGAGGAACAACCTACACTGGATTCAGGGACCTCCTTGGAAAGAAGAAGATACCGCTCAGCCCAGCTTACGTTGAGTTCAACAGCTACTTCTATGCTGAGTTTGGACTTCCGTACCTCTACCGCGGCGTTTACATAAGGAACGAGAGGCCGGCTGGAGTGCCGCTGTACTTCTATCCGCTTGTGTACTATAATGACTGGGGCCTCTGGTACACTGAGAGCGAGAAGGCGTACAGAATCAGCACCAACGTTGACTGGATTATACCCAACACCGATGAGGTCGTCGCCGGTGGATGGGGTAGGGGCGGTGTTACGATTGGTTCATTCAGCATCCAGATAGACTACTCCAAGCTCGAACCCGGTAAGGTATATGTTGGCTTCGTTTACATCGACGATCCTGACACCGAGCAGATCGACGGATTCATTCCGGTCATCATCGACATGCCGCTGAACCCGAACGGCGAGAGCGAGGCGAGCCTCAGCGACACCGCCCTTCCGGGCGTTGCCAAGCACTACTTCTTCCAGGTTGCCCCGGGAACCAAGGAGCTTCGCGTTACCCTAAGGGTACCGCTCGACGAGAACGGCACCCCGATGGGCAGGACGACCCTCATGATTGCCAAGCCAAACGGAGAGGTCGTTGCTGCCTACGTGCCGAACTACTGGTTCGTCGGTCCAGGCCTGCCCGAGTACACCTGGGTCATCAGTGACCCAGAACCCGGCAACTGGGAGATAACGGCTTACACGAGCACGTTCACCAAGCCCAGAACCGGTTACGATGAGTCCCACTACCAGATCTCCGTCAAAGCCGTCTCCGTAACCATACAGCCCGAGAAGATCCAGGTTGACCGCGAGACTGGTGGAGTCATTC
Organism: Thermococcus gammatolerans EJ3; assembly: GCF_000022365.1. Lineage (NCBI taxonomy): Archaea > Methanobacteriati > Methanobacteriota > Thermococci > Thermococcales > Thermococcaceae > Thermococcus > Thermococcus gammatolerans. Next base: position 1,001,436 of record NC_012804.1, read on the forward strand.
ACGTTCCGATATCCGTCAGGAACAGCAACTACGGAACCTTCATGGCCAAGGTCTCCGGACTTGGAATGGGCAGGCTTGACGTAGCGTACGGCATGATCAGAAACGTCAGCCAGGATGAGTTTGACGTCATCGGCTACATTCCAGTTACCTCAAGTGACTACTACCTCAGAGTTGGCATAACTGAGCCAGAGGATCCCTACGCAGACCTTGACCTATACGTGTTCTACTTCAAGACCTACGAGGATCTCATGAACTTCCAGAACTACGTGCTGTACACAGATCAGATTGGACCAACCTCGTACGAAGAGTTCGAGAAGTTCCTGCCAGAGCCGGGCTACTACCTCATCGCAGTTTACGGTTACGACACCGCTGGCTACGACCCGATACACTACCTCTTCTACTACCAGCTCCTCAGTGACAACGGGGACGTTACGGCAACCCCGAGCAACTTGGTCGTTTCAAATGACCAGGTAACCTCAACGTACCTTAACATCAGGGCCTACGATGAGGGCACCTACCTCGGTGTGGTCAGTGTAAGCGACGCTTCAACGGGAGAGATCCTCGATTACGCGCCCGTATTCGTCCAAGTCGGCATGCCTAGAATGACAATTATAGCCTATCCAGAGACCCCGATAACGATCGGCGAGCCCGTTAAGGTCAGGATAAACCTGCTCGATGCCGTCACGATGATGCCGGTTTACGGTGAAAGCAAGGTCATCATCAACGGTCAGGTCTACTACACCGACAACGGCGTCGTTGAGTTCTACTTCACCCCGAAGAGCCTGAACGATGTCCTCAGGGTAAAGGTCATCAACCCGGAGTACCAGGACACCGAGAAGACGTTCACACTCTCAGAGCTCGATCAGGGTGCCGAGTTCAGGTACTATGAATCCCTGTACCAGGAGGAGGTAGCCACGTACAACCAGCTCGTCCAGGCAGTTAACTCAAACCTCACGGACCCATACAGAACAATAGCTCTCCTCGTCGCGGGCAGATACCACAACAGGGCAGCGTACTACGCGGAGAAGGCATACGATGAACTGAACAGCAACCCGGTAAGGGCAGCGTACCTCATGAAGAAGGCCTACCTCACGGAGAAGAGGGCGAACAGGATCCTGAGCGTGTTCCTGGACAAGTTTAGTACGCCGTGAACTTTCCTTCTTTTCTTTCATTTAGTTTTGTCGACGTGTTGAAAGTTAGAAGGTTATGCGAATTCTATGTGCAACGCCCCTCTTCAGCAGAACGTCTCCCACGCTCTTTGGCAGAACTGCTATATCACCCGCCTTAATTGGCCCGTACTCCCTCAGCTTCTCGTCGACTATTCTTGGCAGGTCAATGGACACGAGATAAGCTTCGGAAACCGGCTGCTTTGGCCCCACATCCTGATCGAGCCCGGTTTTCTCCTCCGTGATTTCTTCGGGTGATGATTCCGGAGATTTTGCCGGCTGAGCAGGAACTTCGCCCCTCTCTATGAACTCCCGTAGGATGAGAAAAATTGATTTCTCCTCCTTGACGAGATCACTGACAGGTGCCCCCGAAAACGCCATATCGACGAGTTTATGGAGCCTTATTCTCAGGATTTCACGCATGAGACTTTCTGCTATCTTAAGCTGCTCAAGGTAAAGCATTTCCTCGACGTTTTCACCCCGCTCCCTTGAGCTCTCGGCACCAAGGCGGAGGACTTTGAGAAGGCTGTCGTAGTCGGAATAAAAACTATCGTCGATCGGGGCGAGTTCGGGGTTTGAGAGCTCGGCCTCGAGCATCTCCCTGAGTTTAACGATGTCCATGGGCAACACCTTAAGAAATAGAAAGGGGGTCACTCCTCAACGCGGGGAGCGAGAAGGAACGTCAGCTTGCCCTCGTCCCTTATGAAGTAGTCCATCTGGAGGGGCATCTCTGTCCCGAACCTCAGCGTGACCTCATCGGCCTTCCCTATGCCCTTAACCATGTCCGCCAGATAGCTTATTCCGTAGGCGCTCCTCGTTTCCTCCTCGACCTCGAGGTCGAGCAGGCCCTCATCCTCCAGCGTGAGCTTGATCTCTACCTCGTTGGTCTCCCCTTCGGCCTTCATTGTGAACTCATCCTCTTTGGCTATGAACTTCAGTGAGTCGCTGACGAGGGAAGCGTCCTTGATGGCCTCCTTCAGAACCTCACCGAGGAGGACGACTTTTGCGGTGAATGGAAGCTCAGGAAGTTCGAGCTCAAGCTCCTCGACGTCAATGAGCGGAAGGCGGAAGGTTCTCTTGGCCGTTCCTTCGAAGGTTATCTCGAGGAAGTTCTCGTCTCCCTTCCTGAGTATGAGCGTGTCCTTGCTCTTGCCCCTTTTGAGGATCTTCTTGAAGTGGTCCATGTTGATCCCTATCGTTTCGGGCTCCTCTACTTCGTACTTGGAGAATATACTCTCCGGGAGGTTGAGGTCTATGAGAACGACTCTGCTTGGGTCCATAGCGCGCATGCTGACCCCTTCCTCGGTGATCTTAAAGGCCGCCTCATCAATGAGGTTGCTGGCGGTTGCTATTAGGTCCGCAAACTCCTTCGCTCCGTCAAAAACGATCTCAAACGGCATCTTTACACCTCCTTATTGAGTATCTCGAGCATGAGCCTAACCCTTTCTTTTCCCCGGAATAGATAAGCTTTTCCATTGTCCACGTCGGGCACCCTGCGGTAGGCTTCCTCAAGCTCCTTCAGGGCCTTCTCCGCCAGTCTCTTCACGACCTCACGCTCGAGCTCGTTCACTCGTAAGACCTCCAGACGTAGCCGCACTTGGTGCACTTGTAGAATATCGTGCTCGGTTCATCGCCCGCCCTCGTCTGGAGCTCCCACCAGTAGGCCGTGTCATTGCCGCACTTCGGACAGGTTACCTTAGTCGTCGGGAGCGTTTTCAGGTCCTGCTCAACTACGATGATGCCCTCGTCTGGCTTATGCTCCACCTTCTGAGTTATCCGGGTTTTTTCTCTGTCTTTCTCTTCGTCGAAGGGCTCTTCGTAGCCACATGAGCGGCAGACCCACACCTTCCTCTTTCTGTCCGGGAGCATGAGATTACCGCACTTCGGGCAGAACTTCATTCTCTCACCCCCGCTTGGGGTGGTATATGGGAAGGAAATAAAAACCTTTGCAACGATCGTTCTATGGTGATGGTTATGGAGAAACTGGACGTTTTTGAGCTGGCGAGGAGATACCACCGGGAGCTTAGGATAGAAGAACCAAGCCTGGCCACACTTGCGGCTGAGCTCTTTGGCGATCTCGGTCTCAAAATAAGGGAGTTTCTGGAAAAGGAGGGTTACTCACTCACCGGGGCGAAGTTCATAGACTATGACAAAAGCCTCGTACTGGGGATTATGAAGGACGACAAAACATACGAGGTTATACTTAGAAAGACCTGAGACAGATTTTTAACCTAAGGTTTTGAACCTTCCCCGGTGATTCGGAAATGGGAAAGAAGGTAGTCATCATCGGTGGTGGAGCCGCTGGAATGAGCACGGCCTCACGAGTCAAGAGGCTAAAGCCTGAATGGGACGTCAAGGTGTTTGAAGCTACCGAGTGGGTCAGTCACGCCCCCTGCGGCATTCCGTACGTTGTTGAGGGCATCTCCCCGACTGAAAAGCTCATGCACTACCCGCCCGAGGTCTTCATCAAGAAGCGCGGTATAGACCTCCACCTTAAAGCAGAAGTCATCGAGGTCGGTCAGGGCTACGTGAGGGTCAGGGAAGGCGACGGTGAAAAGAGCTACGAGTGGGACTACCTCGTGTTTGCAAACGGCGCCTCTCCGAGGATTCCGGCCGTTGAGGGTGTCACTCTTCCCGGCGTCTTTAAGGCAGACCTTCCACCCGATGCCGTCGCCATAAAGGAGTACATAGAGAAAAACCGCGTTGAAGATGTCGTTATCATAGGAGGTGGCTACATAGGCGTTGAGATGGCTGAAGCTTTCTCGGCCCAAGGCAAGAACGTCACCCTCATCGAGCGCAACGAGAGAGTAATGTCCAAGGCCTTTGATAGAGAAATCACCGACGTCCTCGAGGAGGAGATGAGGAAGAGGATAGACCTCAGGACCCAAGAGATAGTCCTCAAGATCGAAGGTAGCGAGAGGGTTGAGAAGGTAATCACAGACGCTGGGGAATACAAGGCCGACCTAGTGATCCTCGCCACTGGAATAAAGCCCAACGTTGAGCTAGCCAAAGAGATAGGCGTCAGGATAGGCGAGACCGGGGCGATATGGACGAACGAGAAAATGCAGACTAGCGTTGAGAACGTCTATGCCGCTGGAGACGTCGCGGAAACGAGGCACCTTATCACGGGAAGGCGCGTCTGGATTCCGCTCGCTCCGGCAGGAAACAAGATGGGCTACGTTGCCGGAAGCAACATAGCGGGCAAAGAGCTTCACTTCCCCGGTGTCCTTGGAACGAGCGTTACGAAGTTCTTCGACGTTGAGATAGGCAAGACCGGCCTGACCGAGGCCGAGGCGATAAGGGAAGGCTACGATGTCAGGACGGCCTTCATCAAGGCCACCACGAGGCCCCACTACTACCCGGGAGCAAAGCCGATATGGCTGAAGGGAGTTGTTGATAACGAGACCAACAGGCTGCTCGGGGTTCAAGCCGTTGGCGCTGAGATACTGCCGAGAATTGACACGGCAGCGGCGATGCTCACCGCCGGGTTTACCACGAAGGACGCATTCTTCACGGATCTGGCCTACGCACCGCCCTTCGCTCCCGTTTGGGACCCGCTGGTAGTCCTCGCGAGGGTTCTCAAGTTCTGATCCCTTCTTCTTATTTCCCTCGGACACCTGAAAACCTTAAAAGGAGCTTTTCCATTTCAGCCCGGGTGGTGATTATGGCCAAGGTAAAGCGTGAGAAGTGGAGCAACGAGTTCAGCGAGTGGTACAACGAGCTCCTTGAGACCGCAGGAATAATCGACAAGCGCTACCCCGTCAAGGGAATGAACGTCTGGCTTCCGTACGGGCTGAAAATCATGCGCAACATCGAAAAGTTCATCCACTCCGAGATGGCCCGAACTGGCCACGAGGAGGTTCTGTTTCCAGCGCTCATCCCTGAGACCGAGTTCCAGAAGGAGGCCGAGCACATAAAGGGCTTCGAGGACGAGGTCTACTGGGTAACGCATGCGGGCCTCGACCCGCTCGATGTGAGGCTCATCCTCCGCCCAACGAGTGAAACCGCGATGTACTCGATGTTCTCCCTCTGGATTCGCTCCCACGCGGATTTGCCCTTCAAGGTCTACCAGATAGTCAACGTCTACCGCTACGAGACCAAGCACACGAGGCCCCTCATCCGCGTTAGGGAAATCAGCAGGTTCTTCGAGGCGCATACAGCTCACGTTGACTTTGAGGACGCCGAGAGGCAGATAAAGGAAGACCTCGAGATATTCGACCGCCTCGCGAAGTTCCTTGCTTTGCCCTACGTAATCTCCAGGAGACCCGACTGGGACAAGTTCCCCGGTGCCTTCTACTCGCTGGGAGCGGAGATAATGATGCCCGACGGGAGGACGCTCCAGATAGGCACGATGCACAACTACAAGCAGAACTTTGCCAAAGCTTATAACATCCAGTACGAGACCGAGACGGGCGACCATGAGTACGTCCACCAGACGACCTTCGGAATGAGCGAAAGGCTTCTCGCGGCAGTTATAGCGGTTCACGGCGACGACAGCGGAATGGTTCTCCCGCCGACGATAGCGCCGATTCAGGTCGTTATCGTACCCATTCCGAAGAAAGACGCTAATGTTGACGTCTTCGCCTACGCGAGGGAAATTGCTGAAGAGCTGGGGAAGGCTGGCTTCCGTGTCCACGTTGACGAGCGCGACATAAGGCCTGGAAGGAAGTACTACGACTGGGAGCTGAAGGGCGTTCCCCTGAGGATAGAGGTCGGCCCGAGGGACGTCGAGGGAAGGAAAGCCGTCCTCGCGAGGCGCGACACCTTCGAGAAGGTAACCGTCGAGCGCGATGCCATCGTCGAGGAAGTGAAGAAGACCCTCGACGCGATTCACGAGAACCTCTATCAGAGGGCAAAGGAGTTCCTTGAGAGCCACATCAAGCGCGTTGACACGATTGAGGAAGCCAAGGCAGTCTTCGAGGACAGGCGGGGTATAGTCGAGATTCCCTGGTGCGGTGACGAGGAGTGCGGGCTTAAAATGGAGGAGGAGCTCGACGCAAAGATGCTCGGAACGCCTTATCCTGAGGAGAAAGCCAGAGAAGGCATCGAAGGCAAGAAGTGCCCGGTCTGCGGAAGGGAAGCGAAGTTCATCGCGAGGTTCGCGAGGACCTACTGATTCTTTTTCCCTCCGCTACTCTTTTAAACAATTTACTGCAAAGTAAATTACTGGTGGGTAAATTGTCTCGCAGGTTCATAGATAGGGAGCGGGAAATCGGGCTCCTTGAGAAGAGACTTGAGAGCGAGAGTGCAGAGTTCGTGGTAATCTACGGAAGGAGAAGGGTGGGGAAGACTGCCCTAATAACCGAGTTTTTGAGGAGACACGGGGGTATGTACCTCCTCGCGAGGGAAACGAGCGAGCTTGAGAACCTCAGGCGGTTCTCGGAGAGGATTGCCGCTTACTTCGGAGACGACGTCCTTCTCAAAAATCCATTCCGCAACTGGGATGCCCTCTTTGAGTACCTCCATCAAAAAAGCAGGGAAGAAAGGTTAATCGTGGCAATAGACGAGTTCCCATACCTCGTCCTTTCAAACAAAAGCCTCCCATCCATTCTCCAGGAGTACTGGGATACCAAGTTCTCAGAGGGGAAGCTTTACCTGCTAATAAGCGGCTCAAGCGTTTCAATGATGGAGGGGCTTCTCGGATACAAGAGTCCGCTCTACGGCAGGAGAACCGGCCAGCTGAAGGTAGAGCCCCTCGACTTCTTCAGCGCGAGAGAATTCCTCCCCCGTTTTTCAATGGAGGATTTCGTGAGGGCCTATTCAATTCTCGGCGGAACCCCCGCGTACCTTCTTGAGTTCGACGATGGGCTCAGCGTTGAGGAGAACCTCACCGAGAACTACTTCAGACAGGAGGGTCTCCTCTACGGCGACGTCGAGTTCGTCCTGAGGGAAGAGCTTGAGAGGCCGAGGCTCTACTTTGCCGTTCTCGAGGCGATTGCGCGGGGAAGAACGACCCTCGGCGAGATAATGAACGAGACAGGCCTCGAGAGGGGAACGGTCGGGAAGTACCTTTCGGTTCTGATGAACCTCGGAATCGTGAGGCGGGAAGTCCCGGTAACTGAGAGCAAAAAGAGCAGAAAGGGGCGGTACTACATCGACGATCCCTACTTTTCGTTCTGGTTCCGATACGTCCACCCCAACGCCGATTTAATCGAGACCGGAAACGGCGACATGCTCACGAGGCTCGTCATGAAGGATTTGGATGAACACGTCGGAAGGATTTTTGAAGACGTTGCCAGACAGTTTCTGCTGAAAATTAAGGACAAACTTCCGCTGAAGCCGACGAGGGTTGGCAGGTGGTGGCGGAAGGGCGAGGAGATTGACCTCGTTGCGATGGATGAGGTTGAGAAGAAGGCCCTCCTGATAGAGGTTAAGTGGAGGCACCTGAGTGAGAGGGACGCCAGGAAGGTCTTTGAAGAACTCGATAGAAAGTCAAAGCTCATAGGCCTGGACGGATGGGAGCTCCACTTCGGAATAATCGCCAGGAGAGTGGAATCAAAAGAAGAGCTGAGGGAGCTTGGCTTCGTGTGGGATCTCGAAGATATGGAGGTGCTAAAATGATCCTCGGGGTTCACGACGGCCACGACGCCGGGGCGGTTCTGATAGACAGCGAGAGGATTTTCGCTGTCAACGAGGAGCGCCTAAACCGTGTCAAGAAGTACAGGGGCTTTCCAGAGCTCAGCATCAAAACCGTTCTCGAAATGGCTGGGGCAAGCCCAGAGGACGTTGAAGTAATAGCCGTTGCTGGAATTTTCAGGAAACAGAAGCGTCTCATCGAGCTTGAGGAGAGGCTGAAGGCCATCTTGGGCCCGGAGTTCAAGAGGAAAGTACTCTTCGTCGAGCACCACTTAGCTCATTCCGCATCAGCTTACTACACCTCTGGCTGGCGCGAGGCTTTAGCGGTTAGCATAGACGCGGCTGGAGACGGCCTGAGCTCCTCGATTTACGTGGCGAGGGGCGGCGAGATGATTAGGATAGCTCAGAGCACCTACATTGACTCCCTCGGCGACTTCTACGCCTCGGTTACGGAGCTTTTAGGATTTAAGCCGATGCGCCACGAGGGGAAGGTGATGAGCTTAGCGGCCTACGGGCGGCCGAGCTACGACCTGAGCGCGATAATCGAGCTCAACGGGCTGAGCTTTGAGAACCACCTCAAGGTAATCGGCGTTGAAGCAACTAAAAAGCTGGCCGAGTTCTTCAGGTATCCCTTAAGGCACGCAAGGGACATCGCCATGAGGATGAAGAGGGGCGACCTCGACGGGAAGCTCCAGAGGAAGGCCATCGAGATAGCGGCGAGCGCGCAGAAACACCTTGAGAAGCTCCTCGAGGAGCTCGGCGTTAAGCTCCGCTCTAGGGGCCTTCCTTTAGCTTACGCAGGTGGTGTGGCCCAAAACGTCAAGGCCAACGCGGTTTTGAGAAAAATCTTCGGGGACGATAACCTGTGGGTCTTCCCCGCGATGGACGACGGGGGATTAGCGTTTGGCGCGGCAATCTTCGCCAAAGCCCAGCTCGAGAGGCTCGACGGAAAATGGAAGCCCTTCAAGCTTGAACACGTCTACCTTGGCCCGTCCTACGATAAGGCGTACATTGAGGAGTTTCTGAGGAAAGAGAGTCTCGAGTTTGAGGAGGTTGACGAAAAGTTCGTTGTCGACGTTCTGAGCGAGGGGAAGCTCGTCGGCTTCTTCCAGGGGGCGATGGAGTTTGGGCCGAGGGCTTTAGGCAACCGCTCGATTCTGGCCAACCCATCCGACGAGAGCGTCAAGGAGCGGCTTAATCTGGCGCTCAAAAGGGACGTCTTCCAGCCCTTCGCGCCCTCTTTGCTCTGGGAGAAGGCCGGGGAATATCTCGAAGACCTTGGAGGCAGGCCGAACGAGTTCATGACGATGAGCTACACCGCGAGCGAGACCTTCAGAGAAATAGCTCCGGCTGTAATTCACGTGGACGGCACGACGAGGCCCCAGGCGGTGAGAAAAGAGGTGAATCCGAGCTACTACGAAGTCATTAAGACCTTCGAGAGGAGAACTGGCATCAGGGCTGTTCTGAACACGAGCTTCAACATGCACGGCGAGCCGATAGTCTGCTCGCCGGAGGACGCGCTGAGAACCTTTAGAAGGGCAGGGCTGGACGTTTTGGTCATTGATGGGTTTGCTATTGTGGGGCACTGAAGAGTTCTCCTCTTTTGCATCACTCAGAATTGACAAATTCAAGTCCAAACCCGATTAGTTAACTTTTTAAACCCGCTCCTTAAGTTATGGACGGAACTCGTGAGGTCCCCCCGAAAAAGGCGGGTTTCCCGCCCGAGGGGACCGAGGTTCGAAAGATTTAAAAAGCCATCCTAGTCAACGAGACTAGACCAAAATATGGAGGTGTTTGAAAATGGCTAAGGAGAAGCCGCACGTTAATATAGTCTTTATAGGCCACGTCGACCACGGAAAGAGCACCACCATCGGAAGACTGCTCTTCGACACCGCCAACATTCCGGAGAACATCATCAAGAAGTTCGAGGAGATGGGTGAGAAGGGCAAGTCCTTCAAGTTCGCTTGGGTCATGGACAGGCTCAAGGAGGAGCGCGAGAGGGGTATCACCATTGACGTCGCCCACACCAAGTTCGAGACCCCGCACAGGTACATCACCATCATCGACGCTCCGGGTCACAGGGACTTCGTTAAGAACATGATCACCGGTGCCAGCCAGGCCGACGCCGCCGTTCTCGTCGTCGCCGCCACCGACGGTGTCATGCCGCAGACCAAGGAGCACGCCTTCCTTGCCAGGACTCTCGGTATCAACCACATAATCGTCGCTATCAACAAGATGGACATGGTGAACTACGACCAGAAGGTCTTCGAGAAGGTCAAGGCCCAGGTTGAGAAGCTCCTCAAGATGCTCGGCTACAAGGACTTCCCGGTCATCCCGATCAGCGCTTGGGAGGGCGACAACGTCGTTAAGAAGAGCGACAAGATGCCCTGGTACAAGGGTCCGACCCTCATCGAGGCCCTCGACCAGATACCCGAGCCGCCGAAGCCGATCGACAAGCCGCTCCGCATTCCGATCCAGGACGTCTACTCCATCAAGGGTGTCGGTACCGTCCCGGTTGGCCGTGTCGAAACCGGCGTCCTCCGCGTCGGTGACGTCGTTATCTTCGAGCCTGCCAGCACGATCTTCCACAAGCCCATCCAGGGTGAGGTTAAGTCCATCGAGATGCACCACGAGCCCCTCCAGGAGGCTTACCCCGGCGACAACATCGGATTCAACGTTCGTGGCGTTGGTAAGAACGACATAAAGCGCGGTGACGTTGCCGGACACACCACCAACCCACCGACCGTCGTCAGGCCGAAGGACACCTTCAAGGCCCAGATCATCGTCCTCAACCACCCGACTGCCATCACCGTCGGATACACCCCGGTGCTTCACGCCCACACCACCCAGGTCGCCGTCAGGTTCGAGCAGCTCCTGGCCAAGCTCGACCCGAGGACCGGTAACATCGTCGAGGAGAACCCGCAGTTCATCAAGACCGGTGACTCAGCCATCGTCATCCTCAGGCCGACCAAGGCTATGGTCATCGAGCCGGTCAAGGAGATCCCGCAGATGGGTCGCTTTGCCATCCGTGACATGGGCCAGACCGTTGCTGCCGGTATGGTTATCTCCATCCAGAAGGCCGAGTGAAGGCCTTCTCTGACTTTTCCTATACTCCTTAACTTTTAGGAGGGACGGAAATGCAGAAGGCAAGGATTAAGCTCGCGAGCACGAACATCAAGGCCCTCAACGAGGTCACCGACCAGATTAAACAGATCGCCGAGAGGACCGGCGTCAGGATGAGTGGCCCGATACCGCTCCCGACCAAGAGGATAAGGATCACCACCAGGAAGAGCCCGGACGGAGAGGGTACAGCTACCTTTGACCGCTTTGAGCTCCGTGTTCACAAGAGGCTCGTGGACATCGAGGCCGACGAGAGGGCCATGCGCCAGATTATGCGCATCCGCGTTCCTGAAGATGTTACCATTGAGATCGAGCTCATCTCCTGATTTCCTTTATGCGCCGGGGTAGCCTAGCCTGGGAAGGCGCGGGCCTGGAGAGTCCGTGGGCGTTAGCCCGCCAGGGTTCAAATCCCTGCCCCGGCGCCAAACTCCTTCTCCCCCGCCTGTATGGACTTTTGATACTTTGCATTGTGTCATAAATTGTCCATTGTTGACTTTTTCCGGGTTGTGGGGAATTTGATCGCTCATTGGTGCTCTTAAAATTATTTCCGGTCTTTGCTTTACAAATGGAAAGACCAGGTCGCCTTTTTGAAGAAAAAGTTTATAACCCTTGGAGCCGAGGAATCTATGTACAGCTCCGTACTAATGAACTTGAATGATCATTGAGGTGGTGGGTATGCACAAAAAACTTGAAAAAAAGCTCGCGTCCGAGCCCCTCAACTTTGAGTCCTTCTTCTCCGAGAAGGCACTCCAGATGAAGGCCTCGGAGATTAGGGAGCTTCTCAAGCTCGTCGAGACGAGCGATGTTATCAGCTTAGCGGGTGGATTGCCGGCCCCCGAGACATTTCCAGTTGATGTCATCAAGAAGATTGCCCAAGAGGTTCTTACGGAACACGCAGACAAGGCCCTGCAGTACGGAACGACGAAGGGTTTCACCCCCCTCCGCCTGGCACTCGCGAGGTGGATGGAGAAGCGCTACGGAATTCCGATGAGCAAGGTCGAGATAATGATAGTGGCGGGCTCACAGCAGGCCCTCGACCTCATCGGGAGGGTCTTCATAAACCCCGGCGACGTCGTCATAGTTGAGGCCCCGACCTATCTTGCCGCGTTAAACGCCTTCAAGTACTACGAGCCCGAGTTCGTGAGCATTCCAATGGACCACGACGGAATGAGGATTGACATCCTCGAGGAGAAGCTTGAGGAGCTGAAGAAGGAAGGAAAGCGTGTTAAGTTCGTCTACACCGTTTCAACCTTCCAGAACCCGATGGGTGTCACGATGAGTCTCGAGAGGAGAAAGAAACTCATAGAGCTCGCCAAGGAGTACGACTTCCTCATCGTCGAGGACAACCCCTACAGCGAACTCCGCTACTCGGGCGAGCCGATTCCGCCAATAAAGCACTACGACGACGAGGGCAGGGTTATCTACCTCGGGACGTTCTCAAAGATATTCGCCCCTGGCTTCCGCCTCGGATGGGTTTCAGCCCACCCGCACTTCATAAGGAAGATGGAGATAGCGAAGCAGGCCGTTGACCTCTGTGCAAACCCCTTCGGTCAGGTTATAGCGTGGAAGTACGTCGAGGAGGGCCATCTCGATGAACACATACCAAAGATAATCGAGTTCTACAGGCCGCGCAGAGATGCAATGCTTGAGGCCCTCGAGGAGTTCATGCCCGATGGAGTTGAGTGGACCAGACCAGACGGAGGAATGTTTGTCTGGGTCACCCTGCCGGAAGGAATAGACACCAAGCTCATGATGGAGAAGGCCGTCGCCAAGGGCGTCGCCTACGTCCCGGGTGAGGCCTTCTTCGCTCACCGCGACGTCAAGAACACCCTCAGGCTGAACTTCACTTACGTTCCTGAGGACACCATCAGGGAAGGTGTCAAGAGGCTCGCAGAGACCATTGAGGAAGAGCTCAGAAAAGTCTGAGCCCTCCAGAACTTTTTTATAACCCCTTTCTCTTTTGTAGTCCTGTGGGTGGTGCTTATGAAACCTGTGATCGTGATAATAGCGGGCAGTTTCAACGACATTAAATCAAAATGGATCCTCCATCACTCGCAGGCAATTAGCCGCGCCGGAGGGATCCCGGTGATATACACTGCCCTCGGTGATCCCGGGGACGTCGTTGAGATAGCGGATGGGATCCTGCTAACCGAGGGGCCGGACATACACCCCTATTTCTACGGTGATGACCCCTCCCCGAGCATTAAGAACGTCGATTATAGCAGGGACAAGTTTGAGATAGAGCTCTTCCGCCGAGCCCGAAGCAGGGATATTCCGGTTCTCGGTGTGGGCAGGGGAATGCAGATTATGAACGTAGCGACCAATGGAACTCTCTATCAGGATCTTCAGAGGGAGATTCCCAAGGCGATAAAGCACGATTGGGATCCACTGACTGTGGATCCGGGCCAGAGACTTCACAGCATAAGGCTGAAAACGTCTTCAAAGCTTTATGATATTCTCAAAGATAGACTGGACGTTGCCAGCACCAACGAGGTGTTCATCCACGTCAACAGCTTTCACCACCAGGGTATAAAACGGGTTGGGGAAGGATTTAGGGCCGTGGCGTTTTCAATAGACGGCATCGCAGAGGCCGTTGAATCCGACGAGGGCTTTTACATAGGGGTTCAGTGGAACCCCCAGTTCCTCCCCGAGATGATCTCTCTCTACGAGGCCTTCGTCAAGGCGGCAAAGGAAAGCCAGAAGAGGAGAATCGAGAGGGAACAGATTGAGGTTGAGGCCGAAGGTTAAGGAACCAGATGAGATCCATCGCAGCTCGGGTACGAGTGATAACCTTCCCTGCATGAGCCAAAGGTCATTCCCCTCTTTGTTATCTCCCTCTCAGCCTTCCTGAGGATCTCGAATCTAACCTCCCGTGGCAAATAGTGGTAACCTCCGATCCGCTCACCTCTCTCGTAGAGGGGCCACAACTTCTCCATAAGGTCTGGGAACTTGGCGAACATCCTCCTCTTTGAATCTGGCCTCAGTTTGAGTGTGGAGACAGTGACATGACTGACAAAATTCAGGGCCTCGACAGTTTTTTCAAAATCATCCCATGTGTAGAAGGGAATTATTGGATCTATTCTTGCGTAGACGGGGATTCCGGCCTTTTTGGCTTTTTTGAGGGCCCTTATCCTCTCCTTCGGGGAGGGAGCATTGGGCTCGAGGAGCCTTGCCTTCCTTTCATCAACTGTCGTCACGGTAATTCCAACTGCACAGCGGAGCTCGCTCAAAACGTCTATATCGCGCTCAAAGATGTCGGATTTCGTCAGGAGCAAACAGCGGACGTCATAGCGCCTGAAGAGCTCAAGAACCTTCCGAGTTATTCCGAGCTCGCGTTCGATGGTTGGGTACGGGTCTGAGGAGTAGGAGAGGGCTATGATGTGGCGCCCATCGAACTTTCTGAGCTCGCGCTCCAGCTTTGGTAGGAGGTTCTCCTTGGTTCTGACACGGAAAGCGTTGGGAATATAGCTCGTTATGTAACAGTAAACACACGCGTGGTCGCAACCCGTGTAGACGTTCAGGGTGTACTTGAAGGGGCAGGTGCAGAGCTTGGACTTCCATGGGTCGAAGGGACGGATGTAGCTCATGGTTGGGAATACGAAAACACCTTAAAACCCCTATCGATACCACTACGGTGATACTGGAATGAGCGGACCTGTTAAGGGAAGGGTCGAGTGGTTCAGGGATTACCAGTTCATCGGCAGAATAGAGGGCGACAAATGTTCCGTGATTCTAGGGGAAGGGGGTATAAGCCCCATGAAGCTTCTTCTCCTGAGTGTCGCTGGCTGTACTGCCTACGACGTGGTTATGATCCTCAAGAAGATGCGCGAACCTATCGAGGGCCTGGAGGTTGAGATCTCCGGTGAGAGAAGTGAGGAACACCCGAAGGTTTACCGCCGGGTTCACCTGCACTACCGCATTCACGGCAACGTGAGGGAGGAAAAGGCGAAGAGAGCCATAGAGCTCAGCCAGGACAAGTACTGCTCAGCCTCTGCCCATATGAAGCTCAGCGGTGCGGAGGTCACGTACTCCCTTGAGATCATCCCGGGGCGGTAGATTTTTAAGTTCCCACCTTATCCGGGGCCGGTGAAGTTTCATGATTGAGCTCCTCAAGACGTTCGTGATCCTGTACGGTGGTCTCTTTGCGATAACGAACCCCGTTGGAGCGGTTCCAGTGTTCCTCAGCGTCACCCATGATCTCTCGTGGAGGGAAAGAAGGGAAATAGCCACTAAGTCTGCCGTAACCGTCGTGGTAACCCTTATAATCTTCGCCCTCATAGGCCAGTGGATATTCCGGTTCTTTGGGTCGACGACCGACGCCTTCGCTATAGCAGGGGGCATACTCCTCTTCAGGATGGCAATGGAGATGCTCTCGGGAAAGCTGTCGTCGGTTAAGATAAGCAGGGACGACACCGAAGAGCTGGACGATGAAACGGTAACCCTTGAAGAGGTGGCGGTGATTCCCCTCGCAATTCCCCTGATCTCCGGCCCGGGTGCCATAACTACGGTTATGCTCTACATGGCGAACACGAATACAATGACCGAGCGAGCGGTGCTGATCCTCGTTATACTCGCCATCGGCATGACGGTGTGGGCCACCCTATGTTCGGCCAACAGGATAAAGCGCGCCCTCGGCCGTGTGGGCATCAAAGTTATGACGAGGATGATGGGCCTCATACTCACGTCGATGGCAGTTCAGATGATAATCAACGGGATCAAGGGGGCTTTTGGACTGTGAGCTCCCCGGGTTGATAAAAAATGTCCCTCCTACTGGTTTTTGAATTTACCCTCCTCTAAGAGAGAAATCCTTAAATACCATAAATGCGGAACCTAACACGACAACATTAGCCGTGTTGGGGGATCTCAATGGGATTTACCTTTTGGAGGGTACTTGTTCCCGCTATCCTTATCCTCGTCGGTCTTCTCGCAGGAGCCTGGCTTATGAACGATGGTCCTTATGGGATCCCAGTAAACGGTAGTTCTCATGAGACCTCCGGTTCTTTCAACTGCACAGGTGAGTTTAAAGCCCCTTCGAACTCCTTCGGCTGGTTGGCCGTCGCTGAGAGGTTTGAGGACCACTGGGTGAGGTTCACAGAGGTGTTCGCCCTCATCCCAAAGGTGGACCTCAGGGCTTCCAATAGCTACGGCAGGCTTTACATCGAGAACTGGACGTCCGGAATGAACATTAAGCCCCCCTGCTACGTCCAGGGGGGAGAGGTCGTGTTTGAAACGAACTCCACGGCCAGGGTGTTCTATCATGTCACACTCTGCACGTCCAACTCCTCCGAGACAAACCTGATGTACTCTCCATGTGAGGAATTAAAAACCCTCCTCGGAAGGGTGGAGCTCCCGGCCGGCAGGGTCAGCCTGGCAATGTACATCGTGCCCACTGGAAACGCTTCGTGGGACAGGTGGGATCACGTCTACTGCTCCCGGGTGGAGAATTTCCTTGGAACCTGCGGCCACCCTGAGAAAGTCGTCAAGAACTTCACGGTCCCCTGTCACTGTGGCATTGAAGCCGTTCTCTCATACCTCAGGGAGCGGATCGAGGGGGCGGGATTCGAGCAGGTGTCTTCCAACGGGACCAATGGAAACGACGTGTTCTCCGAGGTTCACCGGCTCACCTACAGGAGGCCAAGCGGGTACCTGTACCTTGAGGTGGCTGGCATAAAAGGCATGAACGCCACCAGGGTTTTCATCGCTTTAGGAGACGAGGGAATGGTGAAAGCTGTCTCGGGGGTCTTCTCCTCAGGTTAAAGTTTGGGAGGTGCTGTCCATGAAAAAAGTCCAGATCCTTGCCGCCCTTCTGGTTTTTGCCCTTTTCTCGGGAGTGGTGGCCATCCAATTTAAGGGAGGATCCGGAAAGAAAGCGATGACGGAGGATATGCCCTCCACAGGAACCAACCCTAAGGACTCAACTCCGATCGAAACTGAAAAACCTGAGGTTCCCTCCTGTACCCTCATCTCAAACACGAGCTTTGAGCCGATAAATGGGGTCGTGGGATGGTGGATAAAAGACGGAACAGGGAGGACAGCCTACGGCAAGGACATTGAGATCACTCCAAAGGTGAACCTCAGCGAGATGAAGAGCTACGGTAAGTCGCTGTGGGTTGACTGGCCGGCGGAACTCGGTATAAAGCCGCCCTGCCCTCTGGTGGGAGATGCCTTCATCTCGGTAAGCGAGGCAGAAGTCGATGCTGATTTTAAGCCTCCCTGTCATTCCCTGAAGAGGTCGGCCAAGTTACCACCTGGAAAGGTCTATCTGGCGAGCTACGTTGTCCCGGTCAAGAACTCAAGCTGGACCGTCTACGAGAACATCCCCATCGGCAACGGAACCAATTTCCTGAAGACGGGCGGTATACAGGGTGGCAGGGTGACAAATCTCACTGCCGTCTGCTCCTGTGGAAGCGAGGGGCTGATTGAGGCCCTTAAAGCGTCTATAAAGGCTGCTGGTTTTGAAGAGGTGCCCTCTGGAGGACACCGAGGGAAAACGACTGCTTCAAGCCGCTGATGGCTGGACTTTACAGGAAAGGTAGCAGGTACCTCTACGTCGAGGTGGCAGAGGTAAAGGGTCGCGGTCTGCTCAGGGTTTTCATGGCAATGGGAGAGGAGGAAACCCTAAAACCCTACGTTGAGGTTTTCTCGGCCGGGTGAGCAACCCTTTTAAGTCCCCCTCCCCACTTTTTTCGGTGTCCAAAATGCGCGGTGATCTGATACGCGTTCTGAGCGATATAGAGGAGAAGGCCAACGAGCTGAAGCTCGACGGCTACGAGCCGGACGTCGTTCTGGTCGGCTTGGAGGCCTACGAGTTCATAAAGGAGCAGGTGAAGGAGGAGTTCGGGGGAGATGAAGAGATACTGGAGCTTTCAGGACTTAAGATAAGGCTCCTCGAAGAGCTCGGCGGCGATGCGGTGGTTATAGACACGAAGGCCCTCGGCTACGCCCCCGCTGCAAAGAGGCTCAGGATCGTCCAATAACCCCAAAAACTCTCCCGTTTCTCATCTCTATTCTCAGCCCCGAGAGGGCCAGAAGGCTTAGGGAGACGGCCATTACATCGGCCAGACTGCCGGGGTTCCGCAGGTCGCCCTTCTCGGCCATGAAGGATTCGAACTCCTCGGTGCTTATCCGCCCCTCCAGGAGTTCCCTGGCCCTTTTCCGCACGAGCTCTGCCTCCTTCCTTCCGGCCTTCCTCTCTATGAGGGTGTCCCTCCTCTCGGCGAGAAGCTCAACGAAGGCCTTTTTAACGGCCTCCTCAAGTGGCTCCCGCGAGAGTAGCTCCACGAGCCTGTCGGCGGTTGAGTATGTCAGGGAATAGCCGCTGATCCACTCGCAAAAGATCAGCTCTCTCTCACAGCTTATCTCCCCGAGCTTCCAGAGGTTCACCCTGTCCTCGAAGAGCTCCCGGAATGACTCGTCGCTGTACACGTCGTACCTCTCTGCCTTCCCTATTCCCTTTGGGTTAAGCGTCCTGATTGCCCGGTAAAGTTCCATCGTGTCCCTAACAGTGGACTCACGGAGGAGAAGAGTAGCTTTTTCCCTGCCTTCAAGAACGTTCCTTCCCATTGCGAGGCCAGCCATCAGTGGGATCGAGAGGGCAATAACGCCAAAGTTTGGGTTGGCGTCCTGCACTCGCCTTACCGCTTCAGTTCCCCTTCTTATCAGATCCCCAAGGCCGGCCTCTGAGGGGGAGAGGATCCCTTTTCGCACCAGCTCACCAACCTTCACGGCCTCATGGTAAATGGGAACGAGGGCGGTGTTCCCGAAGAGAAAATGGTAGATGCTCAGATCCTCAAAATCCCTATGCCTGCTAACGTTTCCGGGTTTTGGTATGGTAGCCTCCAGGAGGGACCCGAGCAGGAAAGCCTTCACGATACTCCATCTCTCCATCGCTATCACCGCTTGATGAGCAACAGCAGGACAAGCGCCGCCAGGAGGAGCCCGAGGGGGAAAGATACCGTCACGACCGTCCTCGATGGAAAGACTAGCATGAGGGGCAGGAAGAAAGTGATGAGGTACACTGCGGCGATTACAACGACGACCGCTATCACGGCCTTTATTAAACCCTCATCACTCGACACAACACGGTTTACCTCCTCCCCCAGATCCCCGATGCTCTCGCTCAGGGGCTTCTCCGTCCCTTCCTCCTCGGGTATCACAAGGGCTGCCAGGAAGTATAGGAGTGCCATCGTGACCGGATTGAAGACGAGCAGAACCACAAAGATCAACCTAAGGATCGTCGGATCAACGTTCAGGTACTCCGCCAGTCCCCCCAGGACACCAAGGAGCATCCTGTTCGTTTTTGACCTCTTCAACCTCTTGCTGACCTCGGTCATCCCGTTCACCATCCAACCCCAATTACCACAGGGAGTATTTAAAAATTTCGAGGTATCAAGGACTCGCTTGAGTATACTGTTAGAAAAGCTTATTTAAGCCCCTTATTCAAGCGAGTGCACCAGGGAGTCTGATTTGAGGGAGGTGGGGGAGGACCGCCAGAGTTTCGGTGAGAACAGCTCGAAGAGTAGAACGTTGGGAGTTTCATCGTATAACTCAAGGTTGGAGAGCACGGTTTTCTTGACTTCCTCATCACCCAATGAGTACACGTCAGCAATCACGGGAAAACTTAGAACGTCCAGGAGATACCTAACCGCCAATTCACCCGTGAGCCTACCACCGGTTCGTATGAAAACGACCTCCGCAAGGAGGAGCTTCTCCTCATCGAACAGCAGGTGGACGTAGGCGCTTCTCTCATTCTTTGAAAAAATTCTAACCAAGACTCCCCTTCCAAGCCTCAGGGCCTCTTGAATGAGCAGGAACAGATCCTCTGGAGATTTGCAAACGATGTTTTCGAACAGCCTTATGCCTTCCCATACCCTCATCTTCATCACCGATACTCATTGCTCCCTCATCCTATTTAAAGATTTTCCAAAATTTTTGGTAAAATCTTGGATTTATTCCATCGCTTAATGATAAAAATTGCAAAAAATCCAAATGCTGTTAGAGAAAACCCAAAAACTTGAAAGTGATTTGGAATTGTGAAAATTTATGAAAATGCAAAAAAGTTTGAAAAGCCCTCAGGCGGAATCGTAGTATATGACGTAGGTATCGCCGTCGTCGTAGACTTCCTGCGGGGCGACGCCGTAGAGGTACTTCCAGCTGAAGCCGGGGTGAGCATCTATGTCAGGCCCTCCAACGGCCTTATAGGAAGCCCAAACCAGCTCGGAGCAGTAGTATTTGTCCCCGTAGACATGCTTGGTGTACCAGGCCCAGTCATAGGGCTTTCCAAGCTGCTGGAGAGCGAAGTACACAGCGTTCATCCTCACGTAGTCTGAGGTTGCCACGCGGAGAACTGCCACTGTGTCGTACCTCTGGAGGAAGTCCGAGAGGTAGACCAGCCTGACTTCGCTGGGGTCGTCCCAGGCCTCGATGACAATGTACTCTCCGGCGGATGAATCATAGCCAACGATCATACCGGTGTGGGTCCAGTAGCCTGGGATGAAGAGATCGCTTATGGGGTTGTGTCCGATAACGATATCACCGGGTTTGAGGCCTGTGGGATACGGGTGGCTGTAGGGGGCTCCGCTCTTGCTTCCAAAGGCTCCCACCGGCTGGAGAACCATGGACATGGCAACAACAACCGTCAGTATTGCCATCAACCTCTTCATTTTAGGCACCCCAGGGAGTTGTTCGTACATAATAGGCGTTTAGTACTTATAAATGTTTCTTTCTGTACATTAATGGACGTTGAGAGACACCACAGAAGGGTACACCGTTGGAGTGTATTCAAAGATCCACAGAACACTCAATTATTGGGGATAAAATGAAAAACACTTAGCGAAGAAGCCTCACGAACTCCCGCATCCATGCGTAGAGATCTTCCGGATGCCTTGAGCTCACCCAGTTCCCATCGACAACTACCGGTTCATCAACCCACTTAACGCCGGCGTTTATCATATCGTCCTTTATCCCGGCGTAGCTTGTCCCCTTTCTGCCTTTGAGAACCCCTGCCGAGATGAGGATCTGCGGCCCGTGACAGATCGTTGCAACGGGCTTTCCATCCTCAAACATCTTTTTTGCTATGGCAACGGCCTTCTCATTGAGCCTGATCCTCTCAGGTGCCCTCCCTCCAGGAAGGACGAGGGCGTCGAACTCGTCGGGATCCACCTCATCAAACCTCAGGTGAACTTCAACGGAGTAGCCGTGCTTGCCAGTTATCCTGCCGCGTTCGAAGCTCGCTATGTAGACCTCATGGCCCTCCTCCCTTATCCTGTGGAGGGGGTATATCAGCTCAACGTCCTCGAAATCGTTGGCACTCAAGAACAGCACCTTCATCCTCATCACCGGAGTTAATTTCACTGGCTCCTATTTAAAATTTCGGCCGCAAAGCCCTTAAACCGATCTTCGTTTTTAGGGTAGGTGGAGCGAATGGACGTGGAAAAGAAGATAGAGCTGATAAAGAAAAAACCCACGGAGGAGCTCCTCACCGAGGAGAACCTGAGGCACCTCTTCGAGGTTGGAATTCCGATGCAGCACTACATCGGTTTCGAAATCAGCGGTTACATTCACCTCGGAACCGGACTCATGGCCGGAGCCAAGATAGCCGACCTCCAGAAGGCCGGGATAAAGACGAGGATTTTCTTAGCCGACTGGCACAGCTGGATAAACGACAAGCTCGGCGGTGACTTGGAAACCATTCAGAAGGTCGCGCTCACCTACTTTAAGGAGGGCATGAAGCAGAGCATAAAGGTTATGGGCGGAGACCCGGACAAGGTCGAGTTCGTTTTGGCCAGCGAGATACTGGAGAAGGGCGACTACTGGCAGACGGTGATAGACATATCCAAGAACGTGACTTTAGCGAGGATGATGCGTTCGATAACGATAATGGGGCGCCAGATGGGCGAATCCATAGACTTCGCCAAGCTGATTTACCCGGCGATGCAGGTCGCCGACATCTTCTACCAGGGCGTCACCATAGCCCACGCTGGAATGGACCAGAGGAAGGCCCACGTCATAGCGATTGAAGTTGCCCAGAAGCTGAAGTACCACCCGCTCGAGTGGAAGGGCGAGAAGCTCAAGCCGGTCGCTTTACACCACCACCTCCTCCTCGGCCTGCAGGAACCGCCCGTCTGGCCGATAGAGAGCGAGGAGCAGTTCAAAGAACTGAAGACCCAGATGAAGATGAGCAAGAGCAAGCCGTATTCGGCAGTTTTCATCCACGACAGCCCAGAGGAGATAAGGCAGAAGCTCAGGAAGGCCTTCTGCCCCGCGAGGGAAGTCAGGTACAACCCCGTCCTCGACTGGGCTGAGTACATAATCTTCCGCGAGGAGCCGACTGAGTTCACAATCCACCGCCCGGCCAAGTTCGGCGGCGACGTCACCTACACTACCTCCGAGGAGCTCAAGAGGGACTTCGCGGAAGGAAAGCTCCACCCGCTCGACCTCAAGAACGCGGTGGCAGAATACCTCATCGAGCTTCTCAAGCCCGTAAGGGAGTACTTCGAGAAGCATCCCGAGCCGCTCGAGCTCATGAGGGAGGTCAAGATTACCCGCTAACGATCGGTGGAAGGGATGGTTCGCTTCGACGAAAAGGACAGGGAGATCCTCGAAACGCTCCGAAAGGAAGGCAGGATAACGCTCACGGAGCTGGGGAGAAGGCTTGGTCTCTCCCCGGCCAGCGTCAAGAACCGCATTGACAAGCTGAAGGAACTCGGGGCGATCAGGGGGTTTTCGGCGGTCATCGACCCCTCTTTCCTCGAGCGATACGTGAAGGTGTTTATGCTCCTCAAGCTCAAGGCGGAGGATCCCGATGTGGACAGGGTACTCTCCAAGTTCGCCGCTCTTGACAACGTTCAAGCTGTCTATAGAACCACCGGAAGAACGCAGGTCCTGATAATAGCGGAGTTCGAGGACATGGACGAGATGAAAAGGTTCGCTGGAAGGTTAAAAGGTTCCCTTGGCTCGCTCCTCGAGTACATCGAGTGGGGCACGATATACGATTCACTCAAGGAGTGCTGGGTGACCACCGGCAAGAGGGGAAGTTTCCATGGACGTAAGGGCGGTTATATTTGACCTCGACGGCACACTTGTAGGGGCCCCCACACCCTTCTCCGAGATAAAAGAGCGCCTCAGAGAGCGTCTGCTGGAGATGGGAATAGAGGAGAACCTCCTGGGCGATCTAACCCCCATGTACGAAACCCTCCTGAAAGTCTCGGAGAAAACTGGGATTGACTTCGAAAGGCTTCACTCAATTCAGGTCGAACTAGAAACGGAACGCATGAGGGAGAGTTTCCTCTTTGAGGGTGCTTTGGACGTTCTTGAATACCTCCGGGGGAAAGGAGTTAAAATAGGTCTCGTAACGAGGAGTTCGCGGAAGGCGGCTGAATTCGCTTTGGAAAAGAACGGCATAGCGGAGTACTTTGATTCAATCGTTGCGAGGGAGGACGTTCAGCCAGAGGAGTTGAAGCCAAACCCCGGGCAGATTCTAAAAGCCCTCTCCGAGCTCAACGTCCCCCCCGAGAAAGCTATAGCCGTCGGTGATCACGGCTACGATGTCCTGGCGTCGAGGAAGGCAGGAACGCTGAGCGTGCTCGTAACAGGTCATGATTCAGGGAGGATGAGCTTCTCCGTGGAAGCCGAGCCCGACTTTGAGGTTTCCGATCTGAGGGGGCTTAAGGGCCTGCTCGAGAGGCTCTTCTCAACTTACGTCGTCGTTCCTGCGTACAACGAAGAAAGGGCCCTTCCAGCGGTTCTCAACGACCTGCTCCGTTACTTTCGAAGGGAGGAGATAGTAGTGGTGAACGATGGATCCAGGGACAGGACGAGGGAGATAGCGGAATCCTACGGGGTTCACGTGCTGAACCATCTCGTCAACAGGGGACTCGGCGGGGCTCTCGGCACGGGAATAGCGTTCGCGGTCAGAAGGGGGGCAGAGCTCATTATCACCTTCGATGCCGACGGCCAGCATCTGCTGAGCGATGCCCTCAGGGTTATGAGACCAGTGGCCGAGGGAAAGGCCGACTTCGCCGTTGGCTCAAGGCTCAAGGGCGACACCAGCGAGATGCCCTTCGTCAAGAAGTTCGGGAACTTCGTTCTGGATGCAATAACGGCCATCTTCGCGAGAAAGTACGTGAGCGACAGTCAGAGCGGGTTGAGGTGCCTCAACAGGGAGTGTGCATCGAAGATCCGCATAACCTGTGATCGGTACGCGGTTTCGAGCGAGATAATAATAGAGGCCGCAAAGCATGGTTGCAGAATCGTTGAGGTTCCAATCAAAGCGGTCTACACCGAGTACTCCATGAAAAAGGGAACCAACGTTCTTGAAGGCGTAAAAATCGCACTAAACCTGCTGTTTGACAAACTGAGGTGATGGGGATGTATGCGGTTCAGATAATAGCCCTCGCGGCGATAGTTTACCTCCTCGTGAGGATAATCAACGACTACAGGCGGGGAAGGATAGACTGGTACGGCTTCGTTTCGTGGCTCATGATATTCGGCATTTTCGCAGTTATCGCGGTCTTCCCGGTCAGAATTTCCCTGGAGATAAAGGGTCTGCTGGGACTCGGCAGGGGTCTTGATGCGCTCTTCGTGGTCTCGATAGGTTTGATATTTCTGCTTATGTTCCAGCTCTACGTCGAGATCGACAGGACTAAGAGGGAGATAACTGAACTCACGAGGAAAGTTGCGATAGAACTGGAGGAAATAAACGAACGGCTTAAAAAGCTTGAAGAGCGCTAAAAGTCGTCCCCAAACAGTTCCTCCAGAAAGAGCCTTACCCTGTCCTTGGGCAGTTTGAACTGCCTTATCTTTACTATTCCCTTCTCCTGTGCCTCCTTCAGCAGTATCTCCGTCGCCTCGTTGGGATACATCTCCTCGTAGACGATCTCCTTGATCCCCGCGTTTATGACCAGCTTGAAGCAGGTGTCGCAGGGAAAGTGCGTAACGTAAAGGGTGGCTCCCTCAAGGCTTATCCCCTTCCTCGCTGCCATTGCTATGACGTTCTGCTCGGCATGAACCGCCCTGTGGCAGTGGCCGTCAACGATAAGGCAACCCACGTCGATGCAGTGGTCCATCCCCCTTGGTGCACCGTTGTAGCCAGTGGCCAAAATGTAGCCGTCCTTAACGGCGACTGCCCCAACCCTTAGCCTCGGACAGGTGGCCCTCAACGAGACGAGCTTCGCTATGAGCATGAAGTACTCATCCTTCGTTGGGCGAATCTTCTTTATTCGCTCGGCCCTCGCCCTGTCAAGGGAAATCTCGACGCCCAAGGTTACACCCCCTCACGAGGAGATGATGGAGTATGCCACTATTCTGAATATCCTCTCCTCGTAGGAGGGGTGGGTGGGGAATATCAGGAAGCTCGGCCTCCAGTAGTTCCGCTTCTCCTGGGACGGCCTGTCTATGGTGGGCTCTATCCCGGGCAGGGCTTGGTTCTTAACCCTGGCCCTCAGGTCTTCGTAGTACTTCAGCTCCTCCAGTGCCTCCTTCAGGGAGAGGGGTCTGTCAAGAAGCCTGAGGGCAACATCGTCCGCCTTAAACTCCCTGCTCCTCAGGAATTTTGACCTCTCCAGCTCGAACCACAGGTACAGGGCAAAGCTCCCTATCGCTATCCAGAAGCTCTGGGTCAAGACCAGGATGAGGAAGGGCATCAGGAACGCAAATATCCTGACGTAAGCAACGAGTGGAAAGAAGATAGTGTCCCTGTTTTTAATGTGTCCGAGCTCATGGGCTACCACCGCGGCTATCTCTTCGTCGTCCAGTATCTCAAAGAGACCGAGCGAGAGGACGACCCTTCTGCCGTAGGAATAGGCGTTGGGGATGTACTCCTCGAGGGCGTATATCTCAACGTCCCGGAGGTTAGCCCGCTCCAGGATGGAGTAGAGTTTTTTGATGAGCTCCGCAGAAGCTGCCCGGGCTATAGGGTGACAGTTCTGACACTTTCCACTGAGGGAGAGCCTCCCGAGGATCAGGAGGCCGGTGAAGAGAAGACCCGCCAGGATCAGCCCGAAGTAACCCGAGGCGACGTAGGTAAGTAAAAGCATCAACGCGAGGGGGATGAACAACATCATTTCCTACCCCTCACTCCTTCCTGATCCGGGAGAGGTAAGCGTAGGTGGCCTCTCTGAAGTTGCTCATGAGTGCGTCGAGGATGCGCTGGACAACCCTCTCCTCGAACTCCTCCCTGGTTGTCGTTATTGAGTAAACGTACCTCATACCCCCCCTTCCATAGTCCACGCTCCTTGAGAGAAGGCCCTTCTCGCAGAGGCGGTTCATCAGTATGCTGACGGTGGAGCGCCTCATCTCCGGATGGCTCTTCTTCATGTGCTCG
This sequence comes from Thermococcus gammatolerans EJ3, assembly GCF_000022365.1. Taxonomy (NCBI): domain Archaea; kingdom Methanobacteriati; phylum Methanobacteriota; class Thermococci; order Thermococcales; family Thermococcaceae; genus Thermococcus; species Thermococcus gammatolerans. The sequence continues at coordinate 1,027,620 of NC_012804.1, forward strand.
TAGACTTCACCCGCGGTTGCCACTTTGACCTTCCACATGTACTCCATTATCTCCGCCTCGAGGGGAGGAAGAACGGCCTTGATACCCTCCTCCGTGAGCTTGAACTCATGAGGTTCCATTCCCAACCCTCCAGAACTAATCTCCACCGACAACCATAAAAGCTTTTCTGGAGGTTTAGAGAACGGCCGATGATGAGCGGTTGGCCCGGCACCGAGAAGGTGTGGAGGGCCACCACTCCTGAGGCCTCGGGACAGAGGGAAGAAAGAAAATCAGCCCAATCTCTTTCTCATGAACTCCTCAAACCTGTCCATTGCCTCCTCGAGTACATCAACCGGTGGGAGGAAGACTATCCTGAAGTGCCAGTTTCCGGCCTTGCCAAAGCCCGAGCCGTGGACGAAGAGAACGTGTGCCTCGTGGAGAACATCTAAGACAAACTCCTTGTCGTTCTTCCACTTCGAGCGCTCTTCAATGCGCGGGAAGATATAGAAGGCCCCCTGAGGTTTGACCGTGCTGACCCCCGGGATCTCGGTTAAGCGCTTGTAGATGTAGTCCCTCCTCTCGCGGAGCTTTTTCATGTACTCCTCCAGGTAGTCCATTGGGCCGGTGAGGCCCGCTATGGCCGCGAACTGAGCAGGGGTGCTCGGACATATCCTTATGCGCATGAGCTTGTCTATCGCCTCCCTGAGCTCCATGAGCTTTCCTTCCGGATCAACGTAGTAGAAGTAGCCCAGACGCCAGCCTGTCGCGAAGTAAACCTTCGAGAGACCGTTCATCACTATTACCGGAACGTCCTTCGTGAGGGAGCCCGGCGAAACGTGCTTGCCCTCGTAGGTCATGAGGTCGTATATCTCATCGCTTATGACGGGCAAGTCGTACTCACCCGCCAGATCAAGGATTTCCTTGACAGTCTTCTTCTCGTAGAGTGCTCCCGTCGGGTTGTTGGGATTGATGACCGCGATTGCCTTCGTCCTCTCGTCTATTAGCTTCCTCATATCGTCTATGTCCGGCTGCCAGCCGTTCTCCTCGACGGTTAAGTACTCTCTAGGCTCAGCACCGTAGAACTTTACGAGGCCGACGTATGGCGGGTAGCTGGGGCTTGGGACGAGTATGTTGTCACTAGGGCTGAGAAGGGCTCCGAAGATTAGCTGAAGTGCCTCGGTTACGGCCGTCGTGACGCGAACGTCATCGGGGGTGATGTCAACGCCGTTCTTCCGCTTTTCCCTCTTAACGACAGCCTCCCTCATCTCGGGCAAACCTTCGCTGGGCCCATAGTAGTTGTGGCCCTCCTTTATGGCCCGACAGTAGGCTTCTTTCATGTGCTCTGGCGGTTGAAAATCGTACTTTCCGGGGTCACCGATATTGAGCCGGATGACCTTTATTCCTTTCTTCTCAAGCTCCCTCGCGGGGAGAACAACGTCCCTGATGGCGTACTCAACGCCCATCGCCCTCTCGGACGGACGAATCATTACGATCACCGTTCAAATGTTGAGAGACATTTCATAAAAACCTTTCCATGAGTAGAAAAGAAAGGTCAGACACTCCAGCGCGGGTTATCGACGATCTTGACCTCTCCCCCTTCATCGATCACTATCTTGGAGAAGCCCTTCTCCTTTATGCTCCCGTAGTCGTGGCCCGCATCCGCTGGATATATCGCCAGGAAAACGAAGGGTTCACCGCCTGTGTTGACGGTTCTGTGGGCCCAGTAGGGGGGTACGTAGACAACTGTCCCGGGCTCCATGGGTATCCACTCGGCCTCACCCTCTGGCGTCTGGAGGAGCATTCCACCCTTCCCCTTGAGGGCGTAGTAGATCTCAGCCCTGTCCGCCTTGGCGTGGTAGTGTCCCTTGGTGAAGAAGAATTCCTTTCCGACTTTACCCGGGTAGAGGACAGTGGTAGCGAAGTTGAGGTCACCCTCGCGCTCTTCCTGCTCGATGGCGTAGACCTCGTAGACAACGGGGTCCTCCCTGAGGAGCTTCTCATAGGCTTCCTCATCCACGAAGTAGCCCCTCATGTCGCTCAGTTTCCTGACGATCCTCTTGGCACCGGGGATGACACCCGTTTCGAGATCGATCTTAACACCAAACGGCCTCTTGTACTCCATGCACAATCACCGGTGAGAGTTGGAGAACCGCTATTTAACTTTTCCCTTCTGTATCACCGGGAGTGTTATGTAAGGATGTTGAGGGAGTATGCAACGCCGATGCTTATGGCCCAATAACCGGCGCTCCAGCGAAGAACCTTGTATCCGTCCAACGGGGGAATTGGCCAGAGGTTGAAGAACGCCAGCCACAGGTTTACGCTCGCCGTCAGTTCAAGAATCTGGTAGAACGTTCCGGAAACGAGCTGTGAACCGACGAGGGCAATGACGCCAACCGCTATGTTGGTTAGCGGGCCAGCGAGGGCTATCTTTCCGAAAGCCTCTCTGTCGGCGAGCATGTAGGGGGCGTATATCCGCACCGCACCGAGGGCCGCGAAGATCCATGCGTTTCCGGTAAGAACCCGGGTTAGGAGACCCAGAACGAGGGCAATCACTATGCCCGTGTCCCACCTCTTGTAGAACGCTCGGTAACCGTACCTTTCAGCAGTCCAGCGGTGGGCGAGCTCGTGGAATACGAATGCCGTTAATATTGCCGGTGCAACTAGGGGCATGAGCTTTATCTCGAAGTTCGAAAAGAGTAGCAAGAGAACCAGAAAAGACAGGAGGAGATCCTCCAGCTCCTGGGAATTCATCTAGCTCTCACCTCTATCTTCCGGCCGAGCACCAGCTCCGCTGCCTTGACTGCCGCTCCCCCTGTTCCAACTGCTATTCTGACCTGATCCTTGGGAACGTAGACAACTATAGTGTCGCCATCATACTCGACTTCGAGGATCTCGACGTTAAGCATCTTTCTGAGTCTTTCAAGGGTGTCTGTCATGGCCTCTCCCTCAGATTCTACCGGTTTCCCGGTTATAAAGGTTGCCCAGCTCCGGGTGGATAAATAAACCTCCGCTTTGGTCTCCATGAGTTGAGAATCCTTTCGATGCCCCTCTTGTGTCCCATACCAACGACCGCCACGATCTTGGGCTTTTTCACCCCACGCAGGAGCATGTCGTCAACTGCCCTCTTGAGGTTCATCGCCATTATCTCGTTCCTCTCCTCAACCAGAACGCGGTAGAGGTAAGGATACCTGAGCCTGAACTCCCGCATCATGTCCTCGTAAGACGCCAGCACGTCGGAGTCCCCGGCAACCTCCTCTCCCACCCCAGGGATGAAGAAGAGGGAGGCCTCAAGGGCCAGAAGAATCCTCTCTCTGAGGGGAGCCTGCAGGATCTTGCCCATTATCACCCTGATGTCTTCGTCTATGAGGATAAGCGGCACTCCCAAAATCCCCGCGCTCTCTATGGCCGCCAGCATCTCGCCTCCCGGTGCCATTCCAAACTCTTCGCCCAGTTTCTCCTCAAACTTCGTCAGCAGATAGCTCACGATTCCGGCCCTTCCAAGGGTAAGGCTCTCCCTCAGGTCTGCCCGCTTCCCGCTTAAAAGGCCCTGAAACCTGAGCGGGTCTAGTTCGACCGCTATGGCGTTCGGTCTAACCCTCTCTATCTCTCTCCTGACCTCCTCTCTGCTCCTCGGCGAGACGTGCATCGTGCCTATGAGCCTGACGTAGCGGAGATAGCTCATTTTCCTTCCTCCAGCAGATTTTCGCGTTTCCATTCACCCGATTTGTAAGTTAAAACATCAAAGTCCCTTGGAATGACGAAGTTTACTCCGGTCTCTTGGCAGATTTTCGAAGCCCCGCTCAGATATTCGTCGTAGGTGTAGCGAAAGGCCCTGTGGAAGAGGGCAAGAAGCTTAACCTTCGCTCTCCTCGCGGTCTCGCAGGCTTCCTCAACCGTTGAATGATAGCTATCGCCCCTGTCTCCATCGCTGAGGTAAGTTGCGTCGTGAATCAGCAAATCGGCCCTCTCGGCAAAGAGCCTCACCCTTTCGCAGGGTTCGGTGTCGCCGGTGTAGACTACCTTAACACCACGCCTCCTCGGCCCTGTAACGTCCTCGAGACGGATTACCTGTCCGTTCCACTCGATTTTGCCATCCTTCTCAAGCTTCCCGAGGATGGGCCCTGGCCTTAGGCCGTACTGTGCGAGCTTCTCAGGCAGGAACTTTCCCCTCTTGTCCTTCTCCTTGAAGACGTAGCCCAGAGCAGGAATCCCGTGCTCGACCTTGAAGCTCCAGATTTCGTAGTCCTTGAACTTCAACCTCGTTTCGCCGAGCTCGTGGACGTGCACCTCAAAGCCCGGCCTGAAGAAACCGCTGTTGAGGAAGTTCTGGACGAACTCGAAGGTGTACTTCGGGCCGTAGATGTGGAGGGGCTTTTCGCGGTTCCAGAGGTTCATCGTTTGAATAAGCCCGCCGAGCCCGAGGTAGTGGTCACCGTGAAAGTGCGTGATGAAAATCTTCTCTACCCTCATGGGGCTGAGCTTCGCGCTGTTCATCTGCCTTATCGTGCCCTCGCCTACATCAAACAGGATGATCTCGCCCTTATAGCGGAGGGCTATAGCGGGAACGTTCCTCTCGCGCGTTGGCATTATCCCGCCGCTACCGAGAAAAATCACCTGGAGCATGTTGGTAGCTCTCGCGGAGTGGTTAAATAGCTAACCCTTCGGCCAGTTGTTTCGCTTGAACTTCTCAACATGCTCTCTTCGGAACACGAACTTCACTCCGTACCTTTTCTTGAAGGGGAGTTTAAGGGCATTGTAGATGAAAACGAAGGCAGGATGCCTGACGGGTCTATCCACTGGTGTGAGGGCCCCTGTGGGGCAGGCTTCAACGCAGATGTAGCATTTCCTGCACTTCTCGGGATGGGCCATGTAGGGCCTCAGCCTGACCTTGTATCCGAGGCCGAAGAGACTAACTCTCATCGGCACGACCTCCCATATCTCCTCCCCGAAGGGACAGGCGGAGATGCACTCTTCCCCTCCGCCGCACAGGGGGTAGTGTATCGTCAGAGGGGCCGTTTCCTTCATCCTCTCGTGGTAAACCCTCCAGTCCTCAGCTTCCATAAGACCACCATGCATGTCTGTATTCGACATATCGCTGGACATATCGTTTATAAGCCTTTGCATGAGGAAAGGATTAAAACCCCAGCGACGTAGTTAAGGCGGTGAAGCGAATGGAAGACCTTCTGAAGGCTTTGGAGGAGAAGGACACGAAAAAAGTGGCAAGTCTGCTCTACTACAAGATCGACGAGCTCAGCGATGAGCAGCTTGAGGAGGTTCTGGAAAAGGCCGAAAAGCTCGCGCTGGAGAAGAAGGACTACGAGCTCTACAAGCTGGTCGTCTACTACTACCACGAGTTCCTGGAGGTTGACAAGATAAGCGAGTTCGAGGAGCTTGCCGAGAAGGAGGGCACCTTTGAGGCAAAGTTCCATTTAGCGGACCTTTACTTCCTCATCGGAGAGCTGGAGAAGAGCCTCGCGATGTATCAGGGGCTCATTGAAGAGGAGATCACGAAGGGCAACCTCGAGCACGTGGCGGAGATCTACCACAACATGGCCCTCATCGAGGAGGAGCTCCAGGACTACGAAAAGGCCTACGAACTGCTTGAGAAGGCCGAAAAGAACTACCGCGAGCTGGGGGATGAGGAAAAACTGCTCCACGTCCTTATTTACAAGGCCTACGTGAAGTTCGAGATGGGAGACACCTACGAGGCCAAGGCTATGCTGGCTGAACTGTTGCCGCGCATTATGGAGATTGGAGACAGGAGGCTTCTCACCGAGGTTCACCTGAGCTTTGAGGAGATGTTTGAAGAGGAGGATAACTACGACGCCGCCCTGCAGGAGTGCCTGTACTCGATGCTCTGGGCCCGGGGAACCGAGTACTACGACGTCGCCTTCGATGCCCTCGTTGATGTCTTCTGGCAGCTCTTCCTCGAGGACGACTTCGAGAGGATATACAACAACGCCGACATGTTCATCCGCGCCTTTCCGGATTTCGGAGCGTTCTTTGAGGGGGTCAAGTATCTGGCCCTCTTCAAGGACGGTAAAGTGAAGGAGGAAGAGCTCAAGAAGGTCCTCGAAAAGGTCGAGGATAGGAGACTACTCGATCTCCTCGAGTTCCTTGGAGAGGCCGAGCTCTGAGGCCCACTCCACCATCTTTTTTGCGATCGGGTCTCTTCCCCCAAGACGCCCGTAGAGGCGGTAGTTTCTCAGCATCCTGCGGTAGAGTTCCAAGGCCTTTTTTCCCCGCGCAACCCCGAGCCTCGTGAAATCAACCGCCATCTCAATCAGCGCGCAGTCCGCACGGCTCATCGGCCTGGGGGAGAGCGAGCCCTCTATCTCCCCGACGGGGGTCATGGTTGCATCGAGGACACTCGTCGTCCCGATTTCATCAGAGTGCTCCTTTGTTTCCCACTCAACATCTCCGTAGAGGCCGGGAAGCCCCTTCACCCACCGGTATTTGCCTGCCTCAACGAACCCAAGCTCCTCCTCGGGTGGGATGTTTAGTGCAAGCCGAACGATCAAACCGGCGTCGTTGGTAAACTGAATTGAAACGTGGGGATGTTCCTTTATCTCCTCGGCGCTCTTTCCCCCGAAAAGCCGGAAGTGGAGCTTTGAGCCTTTCCTGACGACGCCGACCGGTGCAACGTTGTTCCTCGTCACGAGGAGAACCTCATAGACCTGGCCCTCAAGGAGAAATTTTAGAAGGGAAAACATGGAAACACCGTCAGAGCTGTTTGGGAAGGACGAGGATGTCTTCCCTCTTTATGTAGAACTTCACTGGCATGGTTGGCCTGAGGTTCTCGACGTCTTTGGTGCTTATGCTCCTCGCTATGAGCCTCGTGTCGTCGAAGATACCAACGACCTCGACGAAGAAGCCGTAGTACTCCACCAGGTCGACCTTGCCCTCCATCTCGACGGCGTCCTCAACGGGCTTGAGGTGAATCCTCTCGGGCCTTATGACAAGTGCAACGTCGTCCTTTTCCCCGGTGTAGTGGAGCCCCTCAAAGCGGAAGCTTCCGAACTCAACCGTAACGCGGTCCCCGTTCCTCTCGACGACTTTGGCGTGAATAACGTTTGTCTTGCCCATGAAGCTCGCAACGAACTCCGTCCTAGGCCTCTCGTAGATCTCCCTCGGCGTCCCCACTTGCTCCACCGTTCCGACGTTCATCACGGCTATCCTGTCACTTATCGCCATTGCCTCCTCCTGGTCGTGGGTAACGTAGATAACGGTGATACCGAGCTCGCGCTGGATCCTCCTTATCTCCGAACGCATCTCAAGGCGAAGCTTTGCATCGAGGTTGCTCAGCGGTTCGTCGAGGAGGAGCAGCTTGGGCTCAACGACCAGGGCCCTCGCTATCGCTACACGCTGCTGCTGACCGCCGCTCAGCTGGGTTGGGTAGCGGTCCTCGAAGCCTTGGAGCTTCACAAGCTCAAGGGCCCACTTCACCCTTCTGTCTATCTCCTCCTTGGGGAGCTTTTTCAGCCTGAGGCCGTAGGCCACGTTGTCGTAGACCTTCATGTGGGGCCACAGGGCGTAGTTCTGGAAGACAAGCACAGCTCCCCTTTCGCTTGAGCTGAGGTTCGTCACGTCCTGATCGTCGAACCACACCTTACCCGACGTCGGATAGTCCAGGCCGGCTATGATCCTCAGCGTTGTTGATTTGCCGCAGCCGCTCGGTCCGAGGAGCGTGAAGAGCTCCCCGTGCTTTATGTGAAGGTTTATGCCCTTGAGGGCGACGGTATCACCAAACTCCTTAACGACGTTCTCAAGTCTGACCTCAACCATCTTACCACCTCACGAGAGGCCTATGAAGGAGTACTTCTGCTTGGTTATCACGTTCACGAGCACTATTGAGATTATCTGCACCGTAATGAGTAGCACACCCAGGGCAGCCGCTATGTTCACGCTTCCAACGGCTGACATCATGATCTCCTTCATGTAGGCTGTTATCGGCGCGTTGGCCATTTTGAGGGAACCCAGGGTAATGCCCACGCTGGTTTCACTCATGGAGTAAACGAAGCTCAGCATTGCTCCTCCGAAGACGTTGAGCGAGATGAGAGGCAGTATTATGCTCGTTATGGTCTTCCACCTGCTGGCACCGAGGTTCATCGCGGCCTCCTCAAGTGACACGTGCACCTGCTGAAGGCCCGCGTAGACTGACCTCGCTGCGAAGGGAAGGCGCCTTATCGAGTACGCCAGGATGAGGACGTAGGCAGGGTTGAAGTGCTTGGGATCTATTGGATCGAGCGGTGTTCCCGGGAAGATCTGGTGGAAGAAGTAGAAGTATCCCATTGCCACGACTATTCCCGGAACCGCCATGGGCAGGATGACTATGCTCTCGAGGACCGGCGTTAGTGCCCCCTTGAACCTGCTCGTTGCGTAGGACGATGTTATAGCCAGGAGAACTATGAGCACGACCGCTGCAGCTGAATAGGTGAGGCTGTTCACGATGTACCTCCTGACGTCTGGATCCAGGATCATTTTCTTCACGTACTTTGCTGTTATCTCGGTCTTTTTGCCCGCTGGAATGTTGAACATCGTCGCCTTGAAGGTGGAGGAGTTCAGGTTGAGCATGCCCGCACTTACAGTACCGCTCCCGGTTATAGGGCCGAGCATCTGGGTGTGTATCGTTCCATTGTACTTGCTGGCTTTGCCCTGGAAGTCGGCGTAGATGATTTTGCCATCTACGGTGAACGTTCCATCTTTTATGCTCACATTGCCAACGATGAAGCCGTTTAGAGTGCCGTTTATCTCGCCGATCAGGTTGGAGTAACCGTGAACCTTGCCCTGGAAGAACCACCCGTTTTTGGACGTCTCCACGACGCCGTTTTCAGGTAGCTGGACGTTGAAGTCGGGGTAAATGGTTCCGATGATCTGGGCGTTTATGTCTGTCACGTTTGTGACTACCCTCTGCTCCTGAGTGAAGGCGAGCTTTACAACACCGGCCTGCGGCGTTATCGTGAACACGAGGAGTGGGAGGAGGACGAGGTATATTATGAGGGCCTGTCCGAGTCTGGGCTTCCTCACCCTCGGGGACCACCTTCCGCCCTTGCTGAGCATCGCGTACTGCCTAAGACCAACGTACTTCCTGATCCCGAGGAAAGCTAGAATGGCCAGGGCAAGCATGACTATGGCCAGGGCCGCTATGAGCGGGCTCCTCTCGCCGGTTCCGTAGAGGAACTTGCTGAACACCTGGTAGGAGATTATCTTCTTGGCGAGGTTGTTGCTGTGGAAGACGATTGGCGCGGCGAGATCCTCGAGACTGAATATGAAGACGAGCGTGGCCCCAGCGGCTATTCCCGGAAGGGCGAGCGGGAACGTAACCGTCCTGAAAAGGTGGAAGCCCCTGCTCCCGAGGTTTTCAGCCTGTTCCTCAAGGCTGGGGTCGATGTTGATGAAGCTCGCGTAGGCGTTCAGGTAAACGATCGGGTAGTACGTTATCGCCTGGGCGAGCGTTACGCCGGCTAAGCCGTCTATCCTGACCCTGAAGTTGAAGAGGGCATGGAGTATCGAACTGACGAGACCGTACTCGCTGAAGAGCTGCTGGACGACGTAGGCGCTCACAAAGGGGGTAACGAGCAGGGGTATGAAGAGGAGGATCCTGAAGACGTTCTTACCCGGGAACTCGTAGCGCGCCATCACAAAGGCGAAGATCGTACCCATTATTGAAGCCAGCAGGGTAACGATGGCCGCCACGATTATTGAGTTCAGGATTATTCCAAAATCGAGCCCCTCAATTATGTACAGGGTCTCACCCGTACCAGGCATCTTAACGCTCTGGATGAGATGCCAGGAGGAAGGAAGCTTCATATAGTCCGAGTTCCACGTGAATATCTCCCTAAACCAGTGGAGGGATACACTCCCGTTGTAGGTGAACGCGATGGCCAGCATGGCCAGAACTGGGATTATCAGGAAGAACACGAGGTAGAGCAGGGGGAAAAGATAGGAAGAGATGACGAGAGGCTCCGGCTTGGGGATGCCGAAGAGCCTCTCGATCCACTTAGAGCTCATCCATTCACCTCCTGGAGAACCTTCTGGTACTTGGCCTTGGCGGCGTCGCGCCACTCCTGCACTATAGTGTCCTTGAAGTTCGGATCCTTGAGGATCTTGTCGTTGATCTTCTCGGCGTACTCTTCGGTGAAAGTGACGGTCTCTCCGGTTTCGGGGTCCTTGAACTGGATCGGAGCGGTCAGCTCGTCCTTGAGCCTCTCAAAGGTCTGGTCGTCTATCTTGCCGGACTTGTGGGCGTTCACGATAGCCATCCATGCCCTGTGGAGCTCCTCGTTGGTGTCGACGAGTGTGGCTTTGAAGTACTGCTGCATTGCGTAGATCGTCTTGAGGGCCCTCTCATCATCGAACTGTATTCCCCGCGTGTGAAGGGCGAGGTAGTAAGCCGTCCTGAGGTCTTGTCTCTGCTGTCCCTCCGGTGTGTTGAAGATCGACGGGTTAACCGGAAGCCTGTTAACCTCCTTGTTCAGCCATATCTTCTGACCCTCGGTGAGAACCCAGTAGATGAAGGCCTGAGCGGCCTCCGGGTGCTTGGAGGACTTGAGGAGCGCTATGGGGTCGCCGTTTATGATGCTCTCCCCCTCGGGGATGATGTAGACACAGTCCGGGTTGAGCTGCATCGCGGTGTAGCCGTAGAAGTCAATTGTGTTTCCTGCCGCTATGTCCCCGGCGATAACGGCCTCTCTAACGGCATCGCTCGCATCGTAGATCCTTGAGTTGGCCGCTATGAGGGTGAGGATCCTCCATCCCTGATCCCAGCCGAAGGCCTGGAGGATAATCTGGTAGATCCTCGTGTTGGAGGTGCTCCTCGTTGGATCGGCTATACCGTACTGGGGCGGGTCTCTTGCCCATGCCTCGCTCGCTATGTCCTCCCACTTCTTGGGCTCTGGAAGACCCCACTTCTGAAGGGCCTTCTTGTTCTCGGTGAATCCGAAAGACGATAGTGCAGCGGCAATCCAGTAAACCTTGCCGTCGTTATCCTTCCTGACCATGGGCATTCCCGCTATGGTCTCGGAGATGTTCGTGCCAAGGAGTGAGAGTATCTTCTCGTCGGTTATTGGGGCGAGGTAACCCTCGGTGTAGAGGGTGTCGAAGAGGGTCGGACCTCCACCCCATCCGACGTCGGCAACGCCCCTCTTGATGAACTCAACCCACTGGGACTCGGTTGCCTTGATAAAGCGGATTTTGGTGATGTGGTACTCCTTGGCGATATCGCTCTTGAGGAAGTACTCCTTGGCTAAACTCTGAATCGTCGTGTCGTGCCTGGTAAGGATTATGAGCTCGACGTTACCCTGCTGGGGGGTTGTTGTGGTGTGGGTTACCGTTGTGGTGGTCTGGGGGGCAGTGGTGGTCGTCTGAGTGGGGGAAGTAGTTGTCTGGGTCTGGGAAGTTGTTGTCTCGCCCTGGGTTGAGGTCGTCGTTTCCGAGGGAGATACAGTGTACTCATTGCTAGTAGTCGTCTGTGATGCCGAAGAAGTCGTGGATTTGGTGGGGCTCTCGCTTGAGCTGGTGCTCCCTCCTCCACCGCCGATACACCCGGCGGCCACGACGCTAAACAGAACCAGGAAGACAACAAGGAAAGCGGCGGTCTTTCTCATAAGCCTTCACCCCTGCATCATTCTTGCCCTTCACTTTTAAGGTTTTGTCACTAACTTTGGATCAATTTTGGGAAACTATCGGTGTGTTTTTGCACCACCGTGTTAATATCGCTTTTGGTTCAAGCACAGGTTTAAAAGGTGTGGGGGATCTTTAGTGGAATGGATGGTGAAGATGAAGGCTTCAGTTGAGGCGAGGAACCTGACGATATACTACGGAAAACAGGTGGCCCTCAGCGACGTGACCTTCCAGCTCGGAGCCTCGGAAACACTGCTCCTGCTCGGACCAAACGGCGCTGGAAAGACGACCCTCCTCAGAACCATAGCCGGCTTTCACACTCAATACACGGGCGAACTTTTGATATTCGGGAAAAAGCCAGAGGAAGCCAAGGAGCTGGTGTCCTACGTCCCTCAGAGCCATTCTCTAAACGAGAACGTTCCCCTGACTGCCCTGGAGGTAGTGGCCATGGGCGCGATCTACAAGAGGGGTCTGATACACCGGAAGATTCCCCCCGAGATCGAAGAACGGGCCCTAAATGTGCTCAGTTTTGTGGGTCTTGAGAACGTTGCCAACAAACTCTTCAGGAACCTCAGCGGGGGACAGAAGCAGAGGGTTCTTCTGGCAAGGGCACTCGTCAGCGATCCCAAGCTGCTCCTCCTAGACGAGCCGCTCTCGGCCCTGGATCCATCGGCGAGGGCCGAGGTAACGTCTGTCTTGGACAGGATAAAGAAAAAGAAGAACATAGCCATGATAATAACGACCCACGATATAAACCCTCTCCTCGAGATAGGCGACAAGGTCATGCTCATCAACAGGCGGATGATCGCCTTTGGAAAACCTGACGAGGCCCTGACCGACGAGATAATCAAGAGCGTCTACGGCCCAATGGCGAGGGCGATAAAGGTTGAAGAGCGCCTCTACTGCATAACGGGAGACTTCCACATTCACGTTAGGAGGGATAGGAAGTGATCCCCGAGTTCATGCTCCGGGCCATACTCGCAAGCATCACAATAAGCGTCCTCCTGGGCCTGTTGAGTCCTTTGATAAACATGAAGGGCCTCGCGTTCCTCACCCACGCACTCTTCCACGCCCTCCTCTTCGGTGCCGTGCTGGGCATGATACTCGGGCTGGTGTTCAACAACCTCTCCCTCGTTATGGCAGTGGCGACCTTGATAACGGTTCTCATAGTGCTGACGATAGCGGAACTTGAACGCCTCGGCTTCTCCTCCGATTCAGCGGTGGGAATTGTGGCCAGTTTTGTGGCGGGCTTAACGGTTCTCGGCTTTGGCGTGCTCTACAAGCTCATGGCCGGCAGGCCGTACTTCCCGCTCACCGAGAACGTGGTTTCCTATCTAACCGGCGAGCTCTTTCTGATAACCCGGGAGAACCTCCTGACTCTAACGGGTCTCGGGTTTGCAATACTCCTCGTGCTCCTTCTGTTTTACAGGGACTTCCTGTACATAAGCTTCGACATGGAGGGCGTTGAGAGCTACGGGGGGAGGGCCAGGTTCTATCTCGTTCTCCTCTACGTCCTCGTTGGCCTGGTTGGTTCCCTCATAGTTCAGAGCGTCGGTCTCGTTACCCTTCAGGTGGTCGCGGTTCTGCCGGGGGCGATAGGACTTATGGTAAGCGACAACTTAAAGAAGGTCGTTCTGACGAGCCTGCTCGTCACGCTGACTGTTCAGCTCTCCTCCGTGATCATAGCTTATTTCACCTCCATTCCCCCGAGTGGAATAGCAACGATAATCCTCGGTATAGTCTACGGGATCCTGCTGGTCAGGAAGTGATCGGAATGGGGAGGAAGATAGCCGGGATAGACGAGGCCGGGAGGGGACCGGTCATTGGCCCGATGGTCATAGCGGCTGTGGTCGTTGATGAGGAGAAGCTGAAAAGTCTGGAGGAGCTGGGGGTAAGGGACTCAAAAAAGCTCACCCCTGGGAGGAGGGAGCGGCTCTTTGATGAAATAATTGCGCAATTGGATGATTATGTAATCATTGAATTATGGCCAGAAGAGATAGACTCCAGGGAGGTAACGCTCAACGAGTTCGAGGTTGAGAACTTCTCGAAGGCCCTGAACTCACTGAAGGTTAAACCGGACGTTGTCTATATCGACGCGGCCGACGTCAAGGAGGGGCGCTTCGGGGAGGCCATAGGCAAGTTGCTCAAGTTTAAAGCGGAGATAGTTGCCGAGCACAGGGCGGACGATAAGTTTGTTCCGGTTTCAGCCGCCTCAATCCTCGCGAAGGTGGTGAGGGACAGGGCAATTGAAAAACTCAAGGAAGAGTACGGGGAGATCGGATCCGGTTATCCCAGCGATCCGAGAACGAGGGACTTCTTGGAGAGGTACTACCGCGAACACGGCGACTTTCCGCCCATCGTGAGGAGAACGTGGAAAACAGTGGAAAAGATACGAAAAAAGCTGGAATCGGAGAGAAAAGGATCTCAGCTAACCCTTGATTCGTTCGTTGTCTGAGAACTTTCATCTGTTACGTACTTCTTTGGAAGGCCACCGGGTCTTGACTTTCTCTCCCTCCTGCCCCTCGCGAGGGAAACCTTCTTTGGAAGCCCCCTATGCTCCACGTAAACGGTCGGTGGAAGGGGTATCGCCGGGATCAGTCCGGGCTCTTCAGCTCTCTCGGCCTCCTCCGATTTCTTTCTCTTCTCCTCCACGTATTCAACAAACCTCCTGATCCGGAGTCCCCTGCCAATCCAGTAGAGGTAGTCGAGCAGTGACTCCCTGAAGGCGTCCCAGTTGACTATCTCGTAGACGACCACGCCCATAGTAACCGCCGCTTCGGGAACGAGGGCCGTGGCGTAGAAGCTGAACTGGGTCTTTCCACCGAGGGCATACTGGAGGGCGAAAAAACCAACGGTGCTCCAGAATATGCCGAATGGAACGAGGATAAGGTTTCTCCTCTTCCAGACGTAGGGGACCGCAAAGATGGCCACTACCATGAACAGCAGGAGCGTTGGGTTGGTGTCCGCAACTATGTCGGGGTTGAAGTGGAAGTGGAAGGAGTTGCCGTTGTAGAACCACTCCCAGAACGGTGCCGTCCACGGGTTGGGACCCTTGTAGCTGAGGTGCCACTTGAAGCTCCCAAGGAAGTTCCGTAGCCAGTCGTTAAAGCCCACCACCTTTATTGCCGGGATCTCCGGCAGGAGGAAGCCGAGTAGGGGAAGGGATAAGCCGGCCGTCAGGAAAGCCAAAAGGGGCTCAAGGGCCTCCCTGCTTGAGTAGGTGAACTCCGCAACCGCCAGAACCGTCAGAATTGCCAGTATCTGGAAGTACTTGGCGTCCCAGTAGTCGGCCAGGTACTCGGAGTAAGCAACTACGGTGAGGCCGAGTAGAATCAGTATAACTACCATCCGGATAGCTTTCCTCCATCCGGCTTTCTCCTTGGCATCGGCAAGTAGGCGGAGGAACAGGACGGGGTAGCCAAAGGCACCGCTCAGCTTCGTTGCACCCGCCAAACCAATCCCAAAACCTGACCAGTTCCTCCAGCCGTAGGTTAGGAGGAACGTGAAGAGAGCGACGAAGACGCCGACGTATATGTCCAGCATCGCGGTTACTGCGGTCGCCTGAAGGGTCGGGTCGACCGCGACGAAGAATAGGGCTATGAGGGAGGCGAGGTAGCTCTTTGTTATCCTGTAAGCTGTGAGGAGGACGAGGATCTGAAGGAAGCCGTAGAGGATCAGCCCCGGAACGCGCCAGTAGAAGGGTTTATCACCTAGGATGAGCATGGAGAGCATTATGAAGTCTTTGCCAAGGAGAGGATGCTCGAGGTTCAGGTAGTTCTGGATGTTGTCCTTATCGGGATACCTGAAGCCCGTTACGGTGTAGTAAGCGTTCTCCGGGATGTTGTTTTGGAGGTAGCCCATGAAGTCATCCAGCTTCTCCCTCGGGATCTCGACGTAGATCCCCGGGAACTTCTGGTAGTTTACGGTGGCGGACATGTTTCCCTCGTACATTATGATGGCTTCGTCCACAACGTGCTCGTACTCCGCCTTTTCATCGTCGTTCGAGAAGATGACGTTCACGCCCTCGTACCCGTTGTGGACGTAGTGGGCCTCAAGCCCCAACCGGTGGAGCATGTTCCTCGATGCCGGGACGTACCAGACCTCGTCGCCCACGTAATCGTTGAGATCAGCCCGCGAGGCTGTGTCAAAAGCGTACCACAGCGAGGCCCCGATCATGCCGGCCGCGAAAAGAATGAACAGAACTAATTTTACCTGCCTCATCGTTACCATCCTACCACCCGCCGATATTGGGTTTATCCCCTTTTAAGCTTCTCCATGCCTCAACTTTTTAAACGCTCCCCCCAATTAGTGCCGATGAGCTGGGTTAACGAAGTCACCGAGGATCAGGTTGAACTCGCGGTGGAGCTGGTGAAGAGAGGTCTGGACGAGAGAAAGCTCCGCTCAAAGCTTGGTCCTTACTGGAAAGAGCTGGTTGAGGTAGCCAAGGCCAGATTACGGGCAAAAGACAAGTTTTCCAGGCAGGATCTGTGGATGGATCTCGAGGGGCTTCGTTACGCAACCCACGAGATCGTTGCAAGGTACCGGGCGAAAAGGCTGGCGAACTTCGGGGTGAA
Source organism: Thermococcus gammatolerans EJ3 (assembly GCF_000022365.1). Taxonomy (NCBI): domain Archaea; kingdom Methanobacteriati; phylum Methanobacteriota; class Thermococci; order Thermococcales; family Thermococcaceae; genus Thermococcus; species Thermococcus gammatolerans. The sequence goes on from NC_012804.1 coordinate 1,043,795, forward strand.
GAGCATAGCAGACGTCTCGTGCGGGATAGGGATACAGTTAATCTTCTACGCGATGAAGGTTGAGAGGGCCTACGGGATTGACATTGACCCTGTTAAGATAGAGTTCGCGCGGAGAAACGCCGAGAAATACAGAGTGAGCAACATCGAGTTCATAAACGGGGATTCGCTCTCAGAGGAGACAATCAGGAGAATAGACGCGGAGGTAGTCTTCTCAGATCCGGCAAGACCTCCGGAAGCCCCGGAGAGAACGCTTGAGGGGCTCCTGCCCAGTCCACTCAGGGTTTACGAGGCCTATCGGTCAAAGGTAAACGCCTTCATCTTTGACCTTCCTCCCCAGATGAGGCGTGAAAAGGTTCCTTGGAGTGGAGAATTCGAGTACATCGATCTCTTCGGGGCGATAAACCGGCTGACCTTCTACTTTGAGCCCCTTGCGAGGGCCGAGAGGAGTGCCGTGACGCTTCCAAAGGGTGCGCGGCTTGAGAGCAATCCGGATCTCGAGAACATAGTTGAGTGGACGGAAAAGCCGGGCCAGTACCTCTACGAGATCCCGCAGAGCATAGACTACGCCGACTTGATAAACGAGCTATTCCACGCGGTAGAGGGCGAGATGAAAATGCTTCTCCGGGAAAAGAGGCGCGTTTTAGCAACCGGAGACGACGAGATCAGAAGCGACTACTTCAAGAGGGTTTACTCCGTCGTGGCCGTTCTGCCCTTCCATCCGGTCCGGATCAACGACTTCCTGAGGAGAGAGGGCTTTGGCAGGGCAACCCTCAGGATAAGCCTGCCCGACCGGGAGTACTGGCGCTTCCGCAGAAAGGTAGAGGCAGGGCTGAATGGGGAGAGAAGGGCCTTCGTCTTCCAGCTGGGGAGAAAGGCGATCATCGCGGAAGAGCTATAACTCCTCTATCCTTGCGTTTCTTATCTTCTTGGAGCCTATTCTAAGGCTCTTGAAGTAATCCACGTGCTCTTCAGGTAGAAACAAGTCCAGTCTCGTCTCCCTTAGGCGTTTCTTTTTCTTCCTTGTTTCCTGTTCCTTCTTTGTGATAGTTCCCTGTCCAATGAACTCGTCGATTTTGCGGTACATGGTTTCAGCCGGTGAGAATATGCAGAACGGTATAAAACTTTTGCCGACGAAAGGATTTTATTGACACTCTCTGATACACGTCTGGTGATTCAGATGAGAATCGAAAGGCTTCGCGAATTTATCGCAGAAAAGGAACTGGACGGCGTGATAATAACCCACAGGCCAAACATCTACTACTTCACGGGTTCCGCTCCCGTTCTCGGCGGCTACCTGATCATAACTGCCGACGATGCTTTGTTCCTCGTTCCCCAGCTGGAGTATGAAGAAGCCAGAGAAACCTCACGCGTTCCGGTTGAGGCCTTCAAGCGCGGCCCGGAGCTCTTCGAGAGGCTCAAGTCCTTCAGGCTAAAGAAGCTCGGAATCGAGGGGAGAACCGCCTACTCAACTGTCCAGAGCTACCGCGAGAAGCTCGGCGTTGAGGAATTCGTTACTGTTGATGACGTCATCAAAGAGCTGAGAATGATTAAGACGAAGGAAGAACTCGAGGTCATCCAGGCCGCGTGCGAGATAGCTGACCAGGCGATGCTTACCGCGATAGAGGAAATCAGCGAGGGCAAGCGCGAGAGGGAAATAGCTGCCAAGATGGAGTACGTCATGAAGATGAAGGGGGCCGAGAAGCCGGCCTTCGACACGATAATAGCCAGCGGATGGCGCTCCGCTTTACCTCATGGCGTTGCAAGCGACAAGAGGATAGAGAGGGGAGAGCTCGTCGTCATCGACGAAGGCGCGCTCTACAACCACTACAACTCCGACACGACGAGGACGATAGTCGTTGGCAGTCCCAACGAAAAGCAGAAGGACATCTATCAGGCGGTTCTTGAAGCCCAGAAGAAAGGCGTTGAGATGGCGAGGCCTGGAATAACGGCGAAGGAGCTCGACACAATCGTTAGGGACGTAATCAAGGAGTACGGCTACGGCGACTACTTCATCCACTCGACGGGACACGGTGTCGGTTTAGAGATACACGAGTGGCCGGGCGTTAACCAGAGCGACGAGACGGTTCTAAAGCCGGGCATGGTAATAACGGTAGAGCCCGGAATCTACATCCCCAAGTTCGGCGGGGTCAGGATAGAGGACACGATAGTCATCACCGAGAACGGTGCCAGGAGGCTTACCAAGACGGAGAGGGAGCTAATCTAATCCCCAAACTTTTTTATTCACATCTACACACTACCATTGAGCGGTGATGACGATGGAAAGCGTTGAAAAGCTCATCCTCCAAGAACTTCGCGAGATCAAGGAGGAGCTTAAGGCACTCAACTCGAAGATTGACAACTTTGCGGGCTATTTCGAAGCCGATGAAGGCGAGCTTCGGGAGCTGATGAGAGAACTGGAGGATGCCAAGAAAAACGGCGTGAAGTTAGAGGAGGTTCTCCATGAGCTATGAGGTCATTCTTTCGCGAAACGCTTTGAAATTTCTCAAGAAACTGCCTCCGGCTGACAGGAGTCGGATAAAGGATGCCCTTCTTAAACTCGGTCAGAACCCATGGTTCACTCAGTATAAAAAGCTCAGGGGCTATCCTTTCTACCGCATAAGGGTCGGGGATTATCGTGTAATCTACAGCGTTGATGAGAACTCGAAGACCGTGTACGTTGTAAGAATCGGGAAGAGGGATGAGGTTTACAGGAACATCGGGTGATGCTCATGCAGATACTCGAAGAGAAGCCCAAGGAGGGTATAGTGAAGGTAAAGGCCGAAACGCTGGACGATCTCTGGCACCTCTACCACGTCATAGATCCCGGTGATGTAGTTTATGCTAAAACACTGAGGAAGCAGGCCCAACGCTCTGACTCGCTTAGGGCCGAGAAGGTCGAGGTCATTCCGGTTTACCTTGGTGTTAAGGCGGAAAAGATAAACTTTCACAAGTTTGCAAATCAGGTTCGCGTTACCGGGCCGATAGTCTACGCAAGCAGGGACGATGTTCCCCTCGGCAAGTACCACACGATAACGATTGAGGAAGGAACCGTCGTAACAATCCAGAAGCCCCGCTGGAAGGAGCACCACATCGAGCGCCTTAAAGAGGCGATAGAGGCCTCGAAGAGGGCCAAGGTAATGATTGTCGTCATCGACGAGGGGGAAGCTGACATAGCACTCGTCCGCGAGTACGGCGTCGAGATGGTGGCGAGCATAAGGCGGAACCTCGGCGGGAAGCGCTACAACACGGATAGAGAAAGCGAGGAGAAGCGCTTTTTCCACGACCTGGCCAAGACGATGGCCGAGCTGATGGAGAGGGAGAAAATAGAGAAGGCTATCGTCGCGGGCCCCGGCTTTGTCAAGGAGGACTTCCACAAGTTCCTGCGCGAGAACTATCCTGAGCTGGCGAAGAAGGTAGTCATCGAAGATACGAGCGTAACCGGAAGGACGGGCATCTACGAGGTCATCAAGCGCGGAACCGTTGACAGGGTTTACCACGAGAACAGGGTTGCCAAGGAGGTTCAGCTAGTTGAGAAAGTCCTCGAACATGTCGCAAGGAACACGGGGTTGGCCACCTACGGCCTCAGGGAGGTCGAGGAAGCTGTAAACTACGGCGCGGTTGAGACGCTCCTCGTTCTCGACGAGCTGTTGAAGGGCGAACACAGGGAGAGGATAGAGGAGCTCATGGACGCCGTGAGGTACGCGAGGGGCGAAGTGGTCATCGTCAGCTCGGAGCACGAGGGCGGTGAGAAGTTGAAGGCTCTGGGCGGTCTAGCGGCTCTGCTGAGGTTCAGGGTGAAGTGAGCCTGGAGCGCACAAATGAGAGGGCGAGTTCGGCGAGCCTTATTGCGTTCTCTGCCTCCTCTTTATCTGGCTCGTGGAGGGTTGGATACCTCGCCTCAACGGCGTAGGCGGTTAGAACGTCAACATCATCATCGAAGAGCTTTAGGAATTCTGAATCCACTTCAGCACATAGGAGTATGAGCTCTCCAATGTCGTGGGTTCTCTTGATGGGCATTCCCCTCGATACTAAAAACGCTTTTAGAGCCTTTTCTGCGCACTGCTGGGCGTGAAAAGTTGCGTAATCGTAGAATTCGAGGGAAAGGCTGTTTTTAGCCAGTATTAGGTCTTTCTCAGCCTTCTGGAGCCACTCCCTGAAGCTCAAATTTTCACACCCTCCCTCAGGGCGTAGTAGTAAACAAAGCTCGTGTCATCTTTGACTTTCTCCAGCTCGTCCCTTGAGATGAAGATGATATCCGCCTTAATTCCCTTCAACAGAAGCTCCCGGTGCATTCGTTTGTAGGCTTCGAGTTCCCTTTTCCTTTCTACCGGCTCCGACAGAACGACCAAAACGTCCCAGTCACTGTTGGCTCTAAAATCTCCCCTGGCACGGGAGCCGAAGAGGATTACCTCATCGACTTCAAGACCCAGTTCGCGGGACACTCTCAAAATTACATCGCGGATAAGCTCCGAGCTCATGGGTGATACTACACCCTCCTCCTATTTATCGTTTGTCATATAGCTCCACGTAGGGGTCGCCCTTGAACTCGGGGAAGGGTTTTTCATCGCCGCCCTCGACGAGAACCCTCTCCTTCTCCTCCGTGAACTCGCCGAGCTCAAATGCCAGAATTCCATTTTTAAGTAATTCAACAATTAAAGCCTCACTTTTCTCGGGCGGTGTAATGGCTATCAGGGTGCCCGTTGAGGACACACTCCAGGGTTCAAGCCCGTAGAAATCGAGAACCTTCCTGACGAGGGGATCGAGGTGGAGCTTATCCGCGTAGACCCTGAAGCCGACTCCTGAGTTGTCGGCTATCTCATGGAGAGCAGTCAGGCCTCCTTCAGTGGCGTCGTGCATTCCCCTGACGAAGGGCCTCGCTATCAGGGCATCCGGAACGACAGTTTCGAAGTAAAAGGAGCGCTTTAGTCTCATCAATTCCTTTTTGGTCAGCACGCCGAGGAGTTCCCTCCCCCTGAAGTATGCGGCAGAGACCGCGAACTCAAGGCCTACCTTGGCCGTCACGACTATTCTATCGCCCGGTCTCGCTATCGGCAACCTGAGCTTGTCCTTCCGCACTATTCCTGCAACCGCTGAGGTGCCCGTTGGTTCGAGGACGGAAGGGTAAACCCCAGTGTGTCCCCCTATAACAGACCCCCCGTACTTGAGACACTCCTCGTTTACGTCGGCCATTACCTCCCTGACGTATTCCTCTGATGTGCCCTCCGGAAATAGAAGGTTCAGCACGAGCCATCTTGGTTCGGCACCGAAAACCGCAACGTCGCTGGCCGCAAAGTGGTATGCGAAGAACCCGAAGGCTTCTTTGGGAACGCCAATCACGGGATCCGTTGCAACGACGAGGTAGTTCTCCCCGTCGTACTCGAGAACCGCCGAATCAAAGCCTTCTTTTGGCCCGTAAACGACCTTCTCGTCCTTAACACCCAGGTAGGGGAGGACGGTTTTCCTGAGGACATCGTTCCTGAGCTTTCCGGGTGGAAGCTTCATCTTCCACGCACCTCCTCCAGCAGTGACTTGATTTCCCGGAGGGTTTCCTCATCGCAGTCCCAGCACATGATCTCAAAACTGGGAACGCGAACGCTCACCCTTACCCTTCTCCTCCTCGCGATTTTGCTCACCTCGTAGTTTACCCGATAAGCCATGTCCATTAGTTCCGGTTTTATCGTTTCTTCCTTATCTATGTATTGGAGCGGGCAGCCCTCGCGCCACTGCCTCCTTCTCGAGTGTTCGTACATGCGGTAGGGCCTTACGTCGGCTTCTTCTGCAAGCCTCTCAACTTCCTCGGCCGTGTACTTTATCAAGGGGCGGAGGATAGGAAGTCCAATCCTCGGTATCCTGCAGAGCCTTATATCGCCCTTACACTGGTCGAGCAGCGCCCCAATTATCTTGTCGTTGGCGTTGTCACCCTTGGCCAGGATCTCAAAGCCATTGTTAAGGGCGAACCATTTGGCGTTCCATAACATAACCCTCTTGCAGTGAATGCAAACGGGCCCCTTCCTGCCAACGGCTTCCCGGAGCAGTCCATCGGTAATGTCGACGAGGTAGTGTTCGACACCCAGTTTTCGGGTAAATTTCATCGCCCACCTCAGTGTCTCGTGCCAGCTCCAGCGGTGGAAGAAGGTCAGGGCTGAAACGTCGAGACCAGCCTCTTTGAGAAGGTAAAGGGTTAGAGAACTGTCCTTTCCGCCTGAAAAGAGGACGAGAATTCTCTTGTCTGTGAGACTTGTTTCCCTGACAAAGCTTCTGATTTCTGATATCGTCTCCTCAAGCATGTAAAAAAATAGGTAAGGGGGTTAAAAAGCCTCTGCAGAGGTTTCCCCGGATTCACTCTCCGTGAGATGGCGGTAGGCGATTGTTATTGAAATCGCCGCGTATGGGGTAAGGACTATTGTTGCGAGGGCCGAACCTATGTAGGGAATGAAGCTGAGAATAACCCACACAAGCCCGACGATTATTACCAGCACGATAAGGTAAACGAGAACTTCCCCGAATCTGCCGGTTGTCAGGTTTATGCTCTCTTTTATTGCATCTATCGCACCGAGGTTCTCAATCATTATTAACGGAATTACGAAGGCCGTGAGCATCAGCCAGAGAAGTCCAGGAATTACCAGCAGGAACAGGCCAATGAAAAATCCTATCCCTATTATGAGGGATGCTATGGTCAGGTCAATGATTTTTCCGAAGGCCGCATTAAGCCCTTCCATGTAACTCGCAGGGTGGCCTTTAAGCTCTTCATCTGCCATATGGACGAGGGCACCGCTCGCTATAATCGAGAGGATGAACGAAATAAGGGACAGCAGGGCAGCCGTTGTGGAAATACCAAATCCCACTTCTGGCTTTCCAGCGGTCAGGCTCGAAACGAGGTCCACAGCCGCAGGAATTGCTGGCGGAATGAAAAAGCCGTAGTTGTCAGTCATAATCTCAAGAGGCCTCCGAAGGGCTTCGCCAACATCGATTGTTCCCATAAGACACCACACTCCAACGTTTTGGGGTGAATAAGGCGTTCACCTTTATATACCCTCTCCTCTCGAAGTTTGAACCTTAAAGAGCCCAATTCGAACCTCTGAGTTTTGTTAGGCCCACCAAAGATTTATTAAGGACTTCGCCAACATCAAGTGGAATTAGGAAAACCTAACGGTGATGAACATGATTGTGCCTTTACTCTCACTGGTGCCAGGGGAACGGGGCGTTGTCGTTGATCTGAGGGGAGGGCCCAACTTCAGGAGCAGGCTCTACGCGATGGGACTTGCTCCAGGAGCCATCGTCAGGGTTCTTGAGAGCTATCCCAGGGGACCCATCATACTAGAGGTGGGCGGGACGAGACTGGCGCTCGGCAAGGGAATGGCATCGAGGGTCTTTGTGAGGAAGCTCTGAGGTGGTAGCATGGCGATGAGGGTTGTCGCCCTAGCCGGGAATCCCAACGTGGGGAAGACCACAATATTCAACGACCTGACTGGGATGCGCCAGCACGTCGGCAACTGGCCCGGCGTCACCGTCGAGAAGAAGGAGGGCGTTTTTGAACATAAGGGAGAGCGATTTCTCGTCGTTGATTTGCCCGGAACTTATTCACTCACAGCCCACTCAGTTGACGAGCTCGTGGCGAGGAACTTCCTCCTCAACGGGAATCCCGATGTCGTCGTGGACGTCGTTGATGCCACCGCCGTTCTGAGGAACCTCTACCTCACGATGGAAATCTTCGAGATGGGGCTGAAGAACGTAATCATAGCCCTCAACAAGGTTGACCTTGCTGAGAAGAAGGGCATAAAGATAGACCCCGTTAAAATGTCAAAGGCCCTCGGCGTCCCGGTCGTCCCGCTCAACGCGAAGGAAGGGGCCGGAATCGAAGAGCTCAAGGAGAAAATCTGGGAGATGGCGCACGGGATGATAAAGACGAACCCCGTTTTACCGCGCTACGACCCCGAGGTCGAGAGGGAAATCGAGCACATCTCCAAGTGCCTTGAGGGAACCGAGCTGGCCGACCGCTATCCACTTCGCTGGCTGGCGATAAAGCTCCTCCAGCGCGACGACGAGGTCATGAAGCTCGTTCTTAGACACCTCGGCGAGGAGAAGCTGAAGGAGATAATGACCCATATTGGAGAGGCTGAGGAACGCTACGGACGGGCGATGGATCTAATCATAGCCGGCCAGAAGTACGAGTTTATAGATGACCTGACCCACGAGTTCATGGGGCACTGGAAGGCAAAGGAGACGCTCACAGACCAGCTCGATAGAATCCTCGTCCACCCGGTTTACGGCTTCATAGCGATGGCATTCGTCTTCTACATCGTCTTCAAGTTCGTCTTCGCCTTTGGAATGCCCCTTCAGGGGATTCTGGACGATGCCTTCGGCAGGTTCGGCGAGTGGCTTGCTCCCCACATAGCGGACGAGACCCTTCGCGGTCTCCTCGTGGACGGTATAATAGGCGGCGTCGGCGCGGTGCTGAGCTTCTTCCCGCTCGTCTTCCTTCTGTTCCTCGCGCTGTCCTTCCTCGAAGACCTTGGCTACATGGCGAGGGTAGCGGTGCTAATGGAGGGCATCCTCAGGAAGTTCGGCCTGCCTGGAAAGGCGATAATACCCCTCATCCTCGGCCTCGGCTGCAACGTTCCAGCTGTTATGGCCACGAGGACGCTCGACGAGGAGAAGGACAGGCTCGTTGCCATGTTCGTCAATCCGTTCATCCCCTGCTCCGCCCGCTTGAGCGTCATCAGCTTCCTCGTCGGGGCGTTCTTTGGCGGAGACGCCCTCGTCGCTCTGGCAATCTACCTGCTCGCATTCGCGGTGGCGTTACTTTCGGCAAAGCTCGTCAGCAGGTTCGTCTCGGGCGAGGAGAGCCCGTTCGTCATCGAGCTCCCAGAGTTCCTCCTTCCAAGCTGGAAGAGCCTGCTCCTGCACTCGTGGGAGAGAAGCAAGGAGTTCGTCCAGAAGGCAGGAACGGTAATCCTCGTTGGCTCGATAATCATATGGTACCTCAGCAACTACCCGGTACCTATAGGAACCGGGAAGAGCTACGCCGAGAGACTCGGCCATCTTGTCGCGCCCTATCTCAACCTCATGGGGCTCGACTGGAAGGCGGGCGTTAGCTTAATCTTTGGAATAATTGCCAAGGAGAACGTCATCTCAACCTACAGCATCCTCTACGGTGGTCTGAGCGGCGACGCCCTGAGGGAGGCGATGATGTCCGCCATGAGCCCGCTCCAGGGCTTCGTCCTGGCCGTCGTTACCACGCTCTACATACCGTGCATAGCCACCATCGGTGCCGTAAGGGCGGAGAGCAACTGGAAGTGGGCGCTCGCGGTCACGGTGTACATGATAACCGTTGCCTCGCTCCTCGGAATCCTGATATGGCACGTTGGAACGGCGCTGGGGTTGTGAAGATGGGCAAGATGGAGGAAGTGCTGAGGCTCATCAACGAGGGCAAGCGGTTTCCGCAGGAGATTGCCGAGGAGCTTGGAACTACGGTCGAGGAAGTCGAGGGAATCATAGAGCTCCTCAAGAGCCTCGGCTACATTGAGGAGATTGAGCAGGGGCCCGCCTGCGAAACCTGTCCGCTCAGGAAAATCTGCTACGGGAAGTGCCTCGTGCCGAGGGTGAAGGTGCTTAAGCCAAGCTTTGGAGTTCGGGAAAGGGAATTCACGAAATGAACGTCTGACTTTTTGCTTTTATTTTACGCCCGTAAAATATTTAAGCTTCCCGCCCTATATGGTGATGGTGATACCATGAAAGCGGTTATTCTCGCCGGTGGATTTGGAACGAGACTCAGGCCACTCTCATCAACGAGACCAAAGCCAATGATTCCAGTTCTCGGGAAGCCAAACCTCCAGTACATCCTCGAGGCACTCGAGAAGGTTCCTGAGATAGACGAGGTAATTCTCTCCGTCCACTACATGAGGGGTGAGATAAGGGAGTTCATAGACGAGAAGATGGCAGATTATCCCAAGGAAATCCGCTTCGTCAACGATCCGATGCCCCTTGAGACAGGCGGTGCTCTTAAGAACGTTGAGGAGTACGTGAGCGATGACTTCCTCGTGATTTACGGCGACGTCTTCACGAACTTCGACTACCGCGAGCTCATAAAGGCCCACGAGGAGAACGACGGGCTGATAACTGTCGCGGCAACCAAGGTCTACGACCCCGAGCGCTTCGGAGTCCTGGAGATGGACGAGAGCGGAAAGGTACTACACTTTGAAGAGAAACCCAAGAGGCCCAAGACCAACCTCGTTGATGCGGGAATTTACGTTGTGAACAAGAAGGTCCTCGAGGAGATTCCAAAGGGCAAGGAGGTCTACTTTGAGCGCGAAGTTCTTCCGAGGTTCGTCGAGCGCGGTCAGGTTTACGCTTACAGGATGCCAAAGGGAACCTACTGGGTTGACCTCGGAACTCCAGAGGACTTCTTCTACGCACACCAGATAGCCCTCGACGAGATGGCGAGGGAGAACGGATACTTCTACATAGCAGAGAGCGCCGAGGTTCCGGAGGACGTCGAAATTCAGGGACCGGTTTACATAGACGAGGGCGTCAAAGTAGGACACGGCGTCAAGATCAAGGCCTACTCCTACATCGGCCCGAACACTGTAATAGAGGATAAGGCCTACATCAAGCGCTCTGTCCTCATAGGAAACGATATAATCAAGGAGCGCGCCGAGCTGAAGGACACCATACTCGGCGAAGGTGTCGTAGTGGGCAGAAACGTTATCATAAAGGAGAACGCTGTCGTTGGCGACTACGCCAAGATAAAGGACGATCTCGTGATCTACGGCGCCAAGATACTGCCCTGGAAGAAGGTTGAGGAATACGAGGCCTACATCAAGATAAAGCTTGACCCGACGAAGGTCAGGCCCGGCCAGTATCCCGACCGCTGCCCGCTCGGCCTTCCGGAGTGTATCTACAAGAAGTTCAAGGCGATAGCCGGCGAGAAGCCGCCGTGCGACGAGTGCATTGAGAACCAGTGGCTCTTCTGAACTTTTCAATATTTCATCCTCGGGTTGTACTCGAGGAGCATCATCCCGTTCTTGAAGATCCTTATCGTCCCGCTCTCAGACAGGCTTATCGCCGTTGCCTTGGTCAGTTTGGTTATACCCGCCGCGGCTATGTGCCTGCTTCCCAGACCGGGGGGAAGTCTGAGGTTGAGGCTCTTTGGGTCAACTTCCAGATAAACTCCCGCGGCCAGAATTCTTCCCCGTGAGCTTACTATGAAAGCTCCATCGAGCTGGGCGAACTCCTTGATGATCTCCTTGCTTTTTCTGTCGAGAACGTTTATCTTGTGCCCTTTGAAGGGATTTGGGAGCATACTGTGGGAGTGCTTCATGACGTTCTTGACGTCACCGACAACGAAGAGCGTACCGATTGGGTGTCCCTCCCTTCCCTCGATGCTCAGTTCAATTGCTATCTCAAGGAGCCTCTGGACTACGGATTGAGAGTGTGAGAAGAAGCCGTTAACGGCGAACAGGTTCTTTTTGACGGATTTGATGCCGAGCTCGGAACTCGAGACGTAGACGAAGGATTCCCCCTCTTTTATGAGACCCTGCTCGATCAGGAAGGCCGAGACGAGGTTGAGAACGCTCTCCCTGTCAAGGGTTGGGGGGATACTGAGACGGAGTAAACGTCTGTTGCGCACATCGAAAACCGGCCCCACGATGACGACGGTCAGTTTGGTGTTGAGGAGGAGTGCTGATTCGACTTCCTTTGGTGGGGTCTCCAAGAAGACTATTATCCGGGACTTTATCTTCTCAGCAACGGCAACTGCCGCCTCACTAAGGACGTGAATTGTCATTTTTTCGACCCTTATGGGAATCTTCCCGTTGAATTATTTAAAATTTTTGTTACCAACTGGAGATCCTCGCAGGGAATTAGGTAAGCTTAAAAAGGGTGAACTTGTATAAATGGGGGGAGAGGAATGGGGGAAAAGTTGAGGATCGTGGTCGCGATAACGGGAGCGAGTGGCAGCGTTTATGGGGTAAGGCTTATTGAGACCCTCAGGATGCTTGGTCATGAGGTTATAACCCTCGCCTCGAAGAGCGGGATGGCGGTTGCAAGGCATGAACTCGGGATCGAGTTAAAGCCGGATTATAACGAAGACGATCTCTTTGCTCCCCCTGCCTCGGGTTCCTATCGCTTTGACGCAATGGTCATAGCTCCATGCTCCATGAAAACTCTTGCCTCAATAGCCAACGGCATAACTGACAACTTGATAACCAGAGCCGCCGATGTGGCCCTCAAGGAGAGAAGAAGGCTCGTGCTCCTCATTCGGGAGACGCCGCTGAACGTGATACACATCGAGAACATGTTGCGCGTTTCGAGGGCGGGGGCGATAGTTATGCCGGCATCTCCAGGTTTTTATACAAAGCCCAAAACATTGGATGATATGGTAAACTTTATAATATGGAGAGTCCTAGATCAGATAGGTGTGAATGTAAACTATCCAAGATGGGGTGAGGGGCCATGATACAGCTCGACGACCTCGATAGGGCTATACTCAGGTTGCTCAAAAAGGACGCGAGGCTCACGATCTCAGAGATAGCCGAAGCTCTTAACAGGCCCGAATCCACAGTTCATTTCAGAATCAAAAAACTCATCGAGAGGGGGGTTATAGACCACTACACCATACTCCTTGGACCTGAGCTAAGGCCCAAGCGGACGGCGTTAGTTATTCTCCAAGTTGAGACCCCCATAATTGAGGACTTCCTCGAGCGCTACGTGAACCACATCATGAAGACCCTTTCAATGCTCCCCAACGTCCTCCTCGTCGCTAAAAGCGGTAGGGACACCGTCATTGCCCTGCTAGGTGACGAGAACGAGGAGAAGCTCAACGCTTTCATCGACGAGAACATAAGAACCCTGCCAACGCTTAAATCGGTTAACGTCTATCCGGTAGATGATGTGAAGAAGGGTGAAGAGCTCGTGGGCTTCCTCGTGGAGGTGTAACCAGGGAATGGAAATCGAGGTTAAATTTCGCGTGAATTTTGAGGAAGCCAAGAAAAAGCTGGAAGTCCTCGGGGCCCGATTGCTCAGAACGGAAGAGCAGGAAGATCTCTATTTCTCCCTTCCACCGAACGAACTGTTGAGAATAAGGAGGATCAGAAATCTCGGGAAGACTTACCTGACCCACAAGCTCATCGTGGATCCCGGCAGAAACGAAGAGTTCGATGAAATCGAAGTCGAAGTCTCGGGTTTTGAAGAAATGAGGAAGATACTGAGGCGTCTCGGCCTCCAGGAGGACGTGCTGATAAGGAAGCACCGTCTCGTTTACCGGCTTGGCGATGTTACCTTCGAGCTCAACCGGGTTGAGGGAATAGGAGAGTTTCTGGACATTGAGGTGATTTCCGAGAATCCCAAGGAGGCCAGGGAGAAGATATGGGAGTCCGCAAGAAAGTTGGGACTCGATGAAAACGACGTTGAGCCCCGGCTTTATACAGAGTTAATGAAAGAGAAAAACGGTTAAACCAGTTTTTCAAGAGTTTCCTTTGCTATATCACCGAGTTTTACCCACCTCTTTCCCTCGAAGGGTAATATAACCTTGTCCTCAACGTTAACAAACTCCTTCACGAGGCCTTCAAGCTCCTTTATCCCAAACTCGCCGATGAGAACCAGCATGAAGCCCTTTTGGTTCAGATCTCCCTCCCTCAGAACGCGCTCCGCTTCCTTCATGAACAGTTCCCAGTACTTTCTTGTAACGTCGGGAAGATCCTTTGCGAGGCGGTAGAGGAGTATCATTGCGTTCTCGCGAACGTAGGGATTGCGTGACTCCACGAGGCCCAGAAGCCTTTTAACGGTTTCTTCATTGAGATGGGGCTTTATCACGTCGGGGTTGCTGTCCATGACCATCGTTAGGGTGAGAAGGGCATCACCAACAATACCGGGATTGGAGTCTTGGAGGAGCTCAAACAGTGCCTCACGAACCTTTTTGTCCCTAGCCGCGTCCTCAACGACCATCTGGATCTGATCGCTCTCGAGCATCTTTTTGACTTTACCCTTTTTTGATCCGAATGAGAAGAATGCCATGGTGTTTCACCATTTGAGTGCTTCAACGTCAACACTTAAAAACTTCTCCCCCCTTAATCATACGCCATGTTCATGCCTAGAGTATTGGAAAGAGCTTTCCTTAGACCGTTTGCTATTAGCTCCCTCTTAGTGATCTCTCTAGTGATCCTATCCCGCTCCCTCTGCCCCTGCTGGGCTGTTGTCTTAGTCTGGCTACTTGGCCTCCCTCTGGTGAACCTTGCCTTTCCCAATTCTTCACTGGCAGTTAAGCTTTCAATAGCCCCAGCAGTGGGGATCTCGATTTTGGCTATTGTTTTCCATCTTTTCAGTCTATTGGGGATTGGAATAACGGTCGGAGCGGTTTTTCTCGTTGTGTTGACCTTTGTACTGCTGGTTATCTCATGGCAGGAGTTAAGCGGGTTATTGAAAACTCTTCCCCGTGAGAGGGACGACCTTCTCAAGTGGGGCGTTCCCATACTGGTCATGGTGATGATCCACTGGGCGGTTTACACGTACCCCACCGACAACGTTGACAACTTCTTCCACGCGACTAAAATCGAGTACATGCTCAGGTACGATACCACCTATCCCAAGGTTGTTCCAATCTTTAACATCCTAACTTATCCCGCCGGCTATCACTCCCTCGCATCTTTCATAATGCTCCTGAGCGGGGAAAGGGTGATACCCAAGGTCATGCTGGAACTCAGGCTCTGGGAGTGGGTCTTTCTGGCCATGGGTCTTTACGCCCTCTCCTACACATGGTTCGGGAAGAAAGTTGCAAACTACACTCTTCTGACTATGTTAGGGGTGAACATACTCCACTACTACCTCTTGGTTTATATAGCTCCAAACTTTCTTGGATTCTACTTCTTTGCAGTTCTCCTCGCCATTTTCGTCGAGGTGTACAAAAGGCCCGATAAGCGAAAATATCCCCTTCTGGTTCTCACGAGTGTGGGTGCCATCCTGGTTCACCCCTACAGCTATCAGAACTACGTCTTTGTGGCCGCGGTTTACCTCGGCCTTAAGCTCCTCTTCGATGGCTTGAGCACCCGTAACTTAACCTCATTTTTAAAACAGGCCATCACATTTTTTGCGGTTCCCCTTTTCGTCCACGCCATTGTTGATCCCTACTTCTGGTTTCCTTCCCTGGTCCACATAAAAATTGAGTACCCTTGGGCCTCTTATATAGGGGTTGCTTTGTCCAAGCTCTCCCTCTTCCATGGTAAAGGATCTAGGGACACTTGGTGGTATTTTGAACTCTTTACAAAATGGGCAACGGTGAGGAACGACAACTACCTCGGAACAATATTCACGTTTCTCGGTGGGGTTTTCCTCCTATATAAAAGGGAGTATCGGAGAAAAGGGGCCTCACTCGTAGTTTTTTCCGCCTTCGTCCTCCTCCTAATCCTTGACAGGCTGACGGTAAACGTCTCCGTACCATTCTACAGCACGGCCGCAATAGAGAGGATGTTCCTCTGGCTGGTCCCCGTGCTTCCCGTTTTCGCCGGGACTGGGCTCCTATGGTTCCGCGAGCTCGTGTTCGGACTGCCGGTGCGGGAAGTGAGTAAGAAGCTCTTCTATCTGAGCGTTGTTGGAGCGTTCTTCCTGACCCCTGCCTTGGGGACGGCCTACGACCTCCTCTCAGCGGAGGCGAACTTCTACGTCAGGGCTGACAACCTTGATGACTTCCACTGGATCTCCACCCATTTCCCTAACGTTACCATCCTGAACTCCTGCACATTGGACTCTGCACAGTGGATGCCCTTCTTCGAGCCTTCCAGTGGTGTGAAGGTAATGTTCAACAGCAGGATTAAGAGGTGTAGGATAGGTAACATTACCCCATCCATCTTTTTGGAGAGGTTGCTGAACGAAAGCGCTGTCCTTCCAGGTTACATCGCCTACATCGATACCAACGCCCCCAGTCTCAATCCGCTGGAGCTCTTTCAGGAGTACAAGCTCCTGAAGACGAACGGGAACAACTGGGTTTTTGACCTTTCTTCTAAGGACACATCGACGAACGAGAGAAAAGCTGCCGCCGCCCTGAGGGTCTGCAGCGATTTGATCCCCGGCAATACCGAGAGGTACGGAAGATACTTTGTCTACGGCTTTGGAAAGAAGTACTTTGGCATAAGGAGGATGTACCTTGAGGGTTTAGATTACGCCTGGATAAAGGGCAGAAAGGGAGTGATAGGATTCGCTCCATGCAGGGAATACGGAGGTTTCGTTATAGACCTCTATTCTCCCCAGAGCCAGTCTCTGAACGTTACTGTAAACGGGAAACTGGTGGGGGAGTTTAAGCTTGATGCAGGAGAAAACAGGCTCAATATCCCAGCTGAACTTCAAAAGGACAGGGTTGTCTTCTTATCCATGTCCTCAGAGAAGGGTCCTCTCTTCGTGCGGTTCATTAAACTGCTTCCCCGATCTTGAGCTCGGAAAGGTTTATTATTTGTCATCTTAGAATCCTCACGTGATCTCAGGTTTCCATAATGGGGGGGTAACATGAAGGCTGAAACCAAAAAAATCCTGTCGCTCTCGGTGTTAATCCTGTATTACCTGCTGACCCGCCTATGGAACATGTCGGGAACAATGAACGAGTACTTCGACTACGATGAGGGAACTTACCTGATGATCGCGAGGCTGATTAACCATGGCGTTCTCCCGTATAGGGACGTCTTCGCAGTTCACCCCCCGCTTTACTACTACCTTCTGGCCCTCTGGCTGCGCCTCTTTGGGGATAGTTACGTTGTTGGAAGACTACTCTCGGTTTTTCTGGGCCTGCTGGCGGTTTTGGTTGCCTACTTTGTCGGCAGAGAGCTTCACGACTGGAAAACTGGAGTCCTCTTTTCGGCGGTCGTGGTTATGGATCCCATAATGGTTCACATGAACGGCCTCGTGTTTCATGAAACTACAATTGAGCTTTTTACCCTGCTTTCCTTGTACCACTTCGTCAGGTACGTGAAGCTCAGGAACAGGAAAGACGCCCTCTGGTCGCTTTTTTGGACTGGAGTTGGCAGTACGTCGAAGTTCACGATAATCCCTTATGCTGTGGCCCTATACGTTGTCCTGGTACTTCTCGTCGACCTGGAAACCGAATCTTACCTTGAGCGCCTGGGCAGGCTTCTGCTCAACAGGGTTCAGGTTTTTCTGGTTCTCGCCGCCTACGGCATCATGTCCCTTCTAATTGTGGACACGATACTGATTTACCCCTCCGATGGACTGAGACGCCTCTTTATCTTACCAGGCGTTCACAGGATAGGACTCGTCGGGCACATCATCTCCGCTGGAATTTTCTTGATAATCTGGGGCTTCCTGACTCTCTATGTCTTCAGGGTTTCCTATCTCCGAAAACTGGTACGCTCACTTCATTTAGTCCTTAAAAACCTCAAAACAGCCCTTCAGTATCTCCTGGTATTCCTGCTTCCGAAAGTCCTGATAGAAGGTGCTCTCGGGCTGGGTGTAAGCAGGGACTACCTCAACCAGACATATCTGGCTCAGAGTTCCAGGTACGCTCCCCTAGCAGGGGTTTTTGACCTTCTCGCAAATCTCTTTGAGAAATTTGGGGCTGAAAAACCTGATTTCGTTGTTTTTTATCTTCCGCTTATCTTTATGTTCACCCTCCTCCTCTTTTACTTCAGCCGCGGGGAGAAGCTTAGGGAGCCGTCTGTCATGGGGCCCCTTTTCATAACGTCTTTCGTTACGTACCTTCTACTGTTCCCAATCATTCCAAACATGAGGTTCCTCTATCCGATGGTTCTAACTGCCTATCTGGCGTTTTTTGAGTCGATCTTGGAAAGACTGGAGGGAAGAAAGCTCGTGGCCTTGGTCTTTGCGGCCGTCTTGGTTTTTGGGGCGGCCGATTATGGGATGGTTTGCAGTTACCGGGAGGGAAAACTTCTCATTCCCTGGGCAGGCCACAGCAAAGACCTCCGAGATGACCTGAGCATGTACATCGGGGGAATGAACCTCACCGGAACTTTTCTCTCCGTCAACCCCTTTAACGCCTATTACCTAAACCTCAGGATTGACCCCTATTACCTCGATACGTTTGGGATAGTGTATATGGGGAACTCCAGCCGGCTCTGGGAGGCCATAAACGAAAGCGACTATTTGCTCTTCAGCACTTGGATGTACGCCATCGGCAGGGAGTCAAAGGTCTTTGAGGAGACCTTTGGGAAACTTAAGGAACACGCCGTTGTTAACGGATCCCTTCTTTACGCCGAGAGCTACGGCAAGGGAGACGTCATAGAGCTCTTCAGGAACTCCGAAAATCGGTCCCATGCAGTCGGCTTCTCGTCTTTCTCCGGAAAGCTTCAGTTATGGGTGAACGGTAGTGAAGTGGCATACATTTACCCCTCAATCGGCAACGTGAGCTACACTTGGAGAACCGTTGTTGAGAGGAAGCCCAGCGGGGGGTACGAACTTGTCTATTATTCAAGTGATGGAGACTCGATCATAGGCCATTTAAAGTTGGATGAGGATTCTCTAACTCTGTCTTTTCCGGTTGAGGTGAACCTGACGGTTGAGTTCAAAGAGAGAGTCGTGTTCCTCCGGGACGGGAAGCTCGTCAAAAATGGAACTCCCGGCGACTTTACGGCGTTTTATTCGGGGGGGAGCTTTTCAGTTGAGAGCAATGGAACCGTGAAGAGGATAACCCCCTCCGGGATAACTGTACAGTGCATCGGGGTTAGGATAAAGGGATGATAAAAATCAGCCGGAGTTAAGATTTGAAGATACTTCGCTCCTTATTTTTTCGTTTAAATTACTGTCGGCACGGGATAAAGAATCGGCGAGCTTTTCGTGCTCACTTTTAATTATTCTTATGTAATGAAAGCCCCAAACAATGATAATCAGAACCAGCGCCACCATAAGCAGGTACTCAACAGCCCCTTGGGCCCTTAGTCTGCCCATAGCCTTACCTCCCGCAAGAAGAAAGAAATAGCAGAAATCATGAACTAAGAGCCTCGCTAAGCTCGCTGTTCACTGCGTTGTTTATCTGTTGCTGACCCTGCTGGATTGTCTCACCGGTGCTCTTTCCAGAGCTCTTTAGGTACTTGATAGCAATGGCAACGATGATAAGCGCTGCCGCAATCATAAACAGGTACTCGATTGCACCCTGGGCCTTCCTCATCATTCACATCACCTCCGGGAGGTCTTGTCAAAGTATTTAGCTTGAAATCCTTTAAATAGGTTTCTCCATAATTTTGCCGGATCTCCTAAGCAAAATTGGGGAAAATTTGGAAGCCTTAACGGCACTGTAAATGTATTGAATACATCACAAAATAACCCTGCCAACATTGAAATTAATACAAATCGAATTTGAAGGGATGCATTCCCCGTTGTTTTACTACTGTATTTTAACGGACAGAAAAGCCTGAAGAGGAAGGGTTTATATATTTTATGCCCATACATAGCTCCTGGGGAGGAGCATGCGGCTGTTCCACGTCTCCTGTGAGTCAGCAAGCGTTGAGGACTGCATTGAGGAGTTCACTTCGAGAATAGATAAAGTTCTATCCGGTTCTGGATGTTACATAAAATCAGCCGAGCTTAACCTAACGTTCGGTGCATTTATGCACCTTTCCGCTGGGCTCCTGGTTGACCCATCGACCCCCGGTGGTAGGGTCGTGGCGAAGTACTCCACGGGAAGGAGCAGGGAAAAGGCCATTGAAGGTGTTCTCGCGGAGATAAATCCGCTCATAGAAAACGCCGAGGTCGTTGCCTTTAAGTTCGGGACGTACACAACACCAGTAACGAGGCGAACCTATGCGGTGGGTGTCGTTGCCTACAATCTTCCCATGAAGCCCGCGACCCAGATAAGCGATACGGCCGACAGGAGAAAACTTCTGGCCCACGTGCTCTCGCTTTTTGAATACAACCCCAAAGTCCTCAACATATCTGAACTCGCAAGGGTCTTTGGCGTTTCGAGGGATACGATTTACTACGACATCCAGCAGATACTGAAGGAGAAAAAGTAATCACTTGACGAAGAAGGGCACCGGAGTGGCTGTAAGCACGAAGATTATCAGGGCAAGAATTGCCAGGCCCTTTCTGCTCCACGAAATCGGGCTTACTTCATCCAGCGCCCCCGGGTTCCCGGCGCTGCCCATGAAGAGCACTAGCAGTCCCCAGATCATCCACCCGGTCCAGAGGTAGCTCATAAGTATGAGGGTCAGTCCTATCCCCATTGTGAAGTACCGGTGAAGTCTCTCGTTCATAAATGCCCTTGCTATGTGCCCCCCGTCGAGCTGTGCCGCTGGGATGAGGTTCAAGAAAGTGACGAGAATTCCCACCCAGCCCGCTATGGCGACCGGATGGAGAAACACCACGTAATCGTTGCCGGCGATCTTTCCATCCAGTATGGCCCTCTCGAGAATCGTGAAGAAGAGGTTCGTGCCGAGGTAGAGGCCTTTGCCTGAGCTTGGTACTAGAGAAGCCGGAACAACCTGCGAAAGCCGGAGCCCGATGATGGTAACTGGAATCGCTACCAGAATGCCTGCGAGGGGTCCGCTGACCCCGAGATCGATGGCGGCGTTTCTAGTTGGGATCGGGGACTTTACCCTTATCACTGCCCCGAGCGTGCCGAGCAGATTGGGAAACGGGATGAAGTAGGGGAAGGTCGCCTTAACGTTGTGCATTGTGGCGGCTATCTTGTGGCCCATCTCGTGGGTGCCTAGAATCGCCAGAACGCTCAGGGAGAAGGCAACGGCTATGAGGTAGGGATTCCTGTAGCCGGGTAAACCAAACTGATCGAGCGTCGCTATGTAATTAATGGCAAGGCCGTAACCCGCCCAGAGCGTGGAGATAAGAGTGAGAATGAAGAGCGCTATCCCTATCTTAGGATTGTCCTGTTTGATCTCGCCGGCCGGAAAGACGTACAGAACGATCTCTCCCCCTGCCCTCTTCAGTGCTGCCCAGTAACCGTTAGCTTCAAACTCCCTGAGAACGGCCTCAAAGTCCCGCTCGAGTATCTCACTAACCCTGAAGATGTATACCTCTCCACGCTTTTCAACGAACTCCGCCCGGTAGAACCTCGATACAAGCTCCTCAACCCCGGGGAGAACTTGGATCTCAACTCCCGGTTCTTCGGCTTCAATGCTGAACCCCACCAGAACCATGTCTCCGCCGCATTGGGGGCACGCTCCCTCGAGGATGGGCTCGTTTGACTCGATTATCTCTCTGTGACCGCAGTTAACACACTCGTAAATTCCCTTTGGCATGCTCTCCCCCGATAAAAGAGGGAACGAAGGGTTAAAAATCTACCCGTCGAGAACTTCGACCTCCCCTTCATCGGCGTTGATCCTCACCCTCTGGCCAGTTTTGAGCTTGGACACGTCTATTCCTTGGACCATTGGAATCCCTGCTATTATGGCCCCGGTTGCGACAATCGTCTCGGCTTCACCGACGATTATTGCCTTTGGAGCCTTCCCGTTCTTCTTAAGGGCGTAGATTACGTAGGAGCCAACCGTTGAACCCTTCCCGCGTGGGAAGGCGAGGATTTTGCCCGCTATGCTCTGGCCTCTTATGTCGCTCTCCGCGTCGGTGACGATTCCGGTCTCGGGGTCAACCCCGCCGAGGAAGGAGAGTGGTTTTTTCGAGACTATCAGCTCTCCCTCTGCCTTCCCGCCGACGACCTTTCTTCCCCTCAGCTTCATCCTACCACCTCACGGGGCTTCTTTTATGAGCCTCTCTGCATCGTCGAGCCTGACCTTAAAGCCAAAGGAGCGGAAGTAGAAGGCACTCTTTCCGCTGTTGGTGGCGATGCCGTTGTACCAGCCCTTAATCGGCGACACGACGAAGCAGGAATCCGCTATAATCCGCCCGTTATAGCGCTCTATGATCTCCGTGTAACCGAGTGAGTCGGCTAAAGCCTTTACAGCCCTGCTCGCAGTGATGAAGAGCGGTATTTTTAGCGGCTTTCCGCGCATGGTGAGGAGCTCAGCGACCTCTTTAATCTCTCTCAAGGAAGCGTGAGGACAGCCGATGAGTATCATGTCAATCTCGCTCCAGTCGTCTGAGAATTCCTCCCTCACTGCCCTGAGGTCGGCATCTTCAACGGCAATCTCTTCCACCTTGTCAACAACTGCGGTTCTGTATTCGGGGGTCTCGCCCTCGACGTGGTAGAGCGCTATTGAACCGGTTGCCGCCATTGAAGCCCCGAGTTCTTTGAGGTAATCGACGCTTTCCGGTTTGAGGTTGGTTATGTAGGGCACATCGTTTCCAAGAACCCGACCGAGATGGTAGCCGAGGGTGGAGTAATCGACGAAAGTCTTAAGTCTTGCCTCAACCTTCACAAGGACGGTTGCCTTCCTGTTTTCATCGAGATGAAGGCCGTAGTTGGGAGTTTTCCCGATTATGGCTGAGGCCAAACTCGATGGGCCGCCCTCCCTGTTCGTCCTCGCGCCTAGGATGGAGTTTGCAAAGCTTACGGCGGAGCTCTCGCTCCAG
The DNA here is from genome assembly GCF_000022365.1 of Thermococcus gammatolerans EJ3. NCBI lineage: Archaea > Methanobacteriati > Methanobacteriota > Thermococci > Thermococcales > Thermococcaceae > Thermococcus > Thermococcus gammatolerans. Next base: position 1,066,229 of record NC_012804.1, read on the forward strand.
GCCAGGTGATCGCCGAACTTCGGCAGGTTCGCTCCATAGTAAGGCGTGCAGGTTGATGTCACCTCAACTCCCATTTTCCTGTAAATCTCGAGCACTTCACGCTGCTTCTCCATAAACTCTTCGTCTCCTATTCCGGCCGGATTTAAAGTTGTGTAGACGCTAACCTTTGCCCCTGCCTCCAGAAAGTCCCTCAGGAATTCAACGCCGGCTTCGCCGAGGTTCTTGTATGAGACCCCCGCTATCTGGGCACTCTTGATCGGGATTAGCCTGTCCGCCCCATAGATCTCTCCGAGGGCTACGAGGATCTCCATGGCTTTCTGGAGGGCGTAGCCGTACTCACCGGCCAAAACGAGCTCCTCTTCCTTCGTCAGGTACATCGGACCCACCGTCCCGATTAGCGCTCAGGGAATATAAACCCAGCCCGAAAGATTTATAAACCTCCTCCCTTTCACTAACTAATGGGTCAAGCAGCGGGGTGGGGCAGCTAGGAGTGCCCGCCGGGCTCATAACCCGGAGGTCGGAGGTTCAAATCCTCCCCCCGCTACCAAACTGCCGTTTTCTCCAATTCTAATCTCTCAGCGCTTTCTTTTGCCCCAGCTGATCTTTGCAGTCAGTACTTTCTCACTGGAGAAGATTCTTGCCGTCAGGTAGAGAGTCACGAGGGCGATGGCTCCTAAGTAGGCAACACTGAAGAGCATTGGGGAGTATTCGCCTGTCACAGCGTACCTGTAGCCGACTATCGGGTGTGTGAACGGTATTGCCAGAAGGATGTAGCGGGCAACTGGGGGCAGCTGGGTTAGGTCGATGAACATCAGCAGGAACGCCGGGAAAGCGAGGGGCAGTATAACCGAGCTGACGACGGTGTTGGCGCTCTGCACGTCTTCGGCGAAGACAGCTAAGAGCATCGACAAGCTCAGCGAAAAGGCTATGGTCAGGAAGACCACGACGCCGAAGAGGGCCAGTCCCGAGGGCGTTACCGACAGGCCGAGCTCGCTCAGCGAGACCCCCGTCTGGGTTCCAAAGCTTGCCATATACTGCTTGAGGCCAACCATGTAAGCTAATGCAGCTATGACGCCCATCACGGCCGTTCCCGTTATCTTTGAGGCAACTATCGTGGTTCTCCTCACCGGAAGAGTCAGGAGCGTTTCAAGGGTCTTATTTTCCTTCTCGGCCGCCACCGTTCCGGCCGCCATCTGCGACGTGATCATGACCATTAGGAAGACTATGAGGGGCAGTCCGTAGGATTGGGAAGCTAAGACCTGTGAAATAACCGTTGGAGAGACGTTAACTATCCTGCCCATGAAGTACGATCTGCTCTCCGCCCGGATAGGATGGAGTATCGCCTCAGGATTCCCCGCACCGAGGGACTTGACCTTCAACCTTGCTATCTCCTCCGAGAGAACGGCTATAACCGCGTTGATTCTGCCCTCGCTCACGCTCTCCCTCATCCCAGAGCTCAACCCTTTGAAAACGCCGTATATCTCAACGGTCGCGATCCTGTCGGATTCTATACTCCCGCTGAAGTTATGCGGAATCACTACCAGGACGTTTTGATTTTCCTGAAGTGCTCGCTTTAGGGCTTCTTCTACGGATGGGGCTGTGATAACGGTTACACTCACGTTAGGGCTCGCGTTGAGGGCTTTTATGAGAAGCTCTCCGTACTTTCCGTCGTCGAAGTTAACTATCGCAACGTGCGTTTCCTTCGTCGCGCTCTCGAAGCCGAACTGCATCATCTTGCCGAGGGCTGGATAGACGATGAGGGGGACAATTATGAGGCCAAATATCAGTTTTTTGTCCCTCATGAGGTTCTTTATCTCCTTCTTTGCCAGAACAAGGAAATCGCTCACGAGCCCTCACCCCCAACTGGCTCGGGAATACTAACCCCGATGGCCCTCATGAAGACCTCCTCGAGGTTCTCGGCCTCGTATTTGGCTTTCAGCTCCCCCGGCGTTCCGATCTCGACGATTCTTCCATCGGCAATCATGGCAACGCGGTCGCAGAGAAACTCAACCTCTAACATGTTGTGGCTCGAAATCAGGAACGTTGTCCCTTCGCTCCTCGCGAAGCGCCTTATCGTTTTTCTAATCTCGTAGGCGTTCACTATGTCGAGTCCGCTTGCCGGCTCGTCAAGAATGGCAAGCCTTGGCTTCACCATGAGGGCCCTCGCAATGAGAAGCTTGCGCGTCATTCCCTTGGAATACGTTGAGACCTTGTCGTCGAGCCTCTCCCCAAGGCCGGCGAGCTCAACGCCGAGCTGGAGCATCTTTCTGGCCTTTTGCTCGTCTTTGGCGTAAAGCCTCGCCATGAACTCCAGGTACTCCCTTCCGGTTAGGTTTTTGTAGGCTCCCGCCTCCTCGGGAAGGTAGCTGATCAGGGCCCTAACTTTGTCAGCTTCCGTAACAACATCATGGCCTGCTATCCTCGCCGTTCCTTTGGTTGGCCTCAGCAGGGTGGCGAGGATTTTGAGGGTCGTGCTCTTTCCAGCCCCGTTCGGCCCGATGAGACCGAATACCTCTCCTTCCCTGACGGAGAAGCTTATCCCCTTCAGCGCTTTGACCTTGCCATAATCCTTCTCAAGGTTCTCAACCTCAACGAGCATCCTCACGCCCCCCGATTTTGTAAACGAAAAGTCCAAGGGTGGTGAGAACAACGCCAAACGCGAAAAGCTCCGTTATTCTTGCGTATCCCCCCACAAAAGCTATGCCGAGACCAGTAGCCACTCCGAGCCAGCCGTTAAGTTCATGTCTGTTTTTGAATCGGTGCCCCAGCCCCACGAAGAGTGCACCCACCATTATGAGGCTGACCTCGATGAGAAGCAGTGGCGTGTTTATCCCCTTAGAGACCTCTCCGCTCGGGAGCTTCATGCATGCGAGCCTTTCAACGGGCGGTCTGGCTATCCCTAGGGCTATGCCGAGGAAATACAGTGCGAAGCCCGCAACCTTCCTACCGTTCACCTCAATCACCCTCGTAGATGAACACGTCTTCAATTTTAAGGCCGAAGAACCGGGCAATCTTGAAAGCCAGCCTTAGGGAGGGGTCGTACTTCCCTTTTTCAATCGCAATAATCGTCTGCCTCGTAACTCCCAAGGCTTTTGCGAGCTCCTCCTGTGTGAGCCCTTTCGCCTCCCTGAGCTCGCGCAGGCGGTTCTTCATCTCTACATCCTCCGGGAATAATAGTTGATGAGTCCCCAGTGGAGGAGTAGCAGAATCGCCAAGAGGCCGGAGGTTAGCTTAAAGGCGGGCCTGAGCTCGGGCTTTTCCACTTGGGCTATCGAGAGGTAAATCGTCGTGAAGGCCAGGACTATCATCGCTACCTGAAGGGTTCTTCTGGAGGCGATTTCCTCTATCCTCAACGTTCTCTCGTCCTCGAGGACGTGTCCTTTCTTCTCCAGGTGCCTATAATACAGCCAGAGGAGAACCGCGCCGGAAACAAAGACGGCAAAGGCAAGGGGAAGTTTTTTACTGCTCGTCGCCCAGCCGAGGAAGTAGCCCATCGTGAGGACGAGAACGTATGCCGGAATCATTGCCCTCTTTCTCTCGGGTTCCTCCGATTTGCGGGAGGCTAGGATTAAAAGCGCACTCCCGAGGATAACCAGGAGCGTCCACACGATGAGGTTCAGGAGGATTTCTTTCATAGCCTCCACCATGTAAAGTTTCCTTTACGTAAAGCTTCCTTTACATCCTTATAAGCTTTGCTCCTCGCGGTAGAGTTCCTCGACGTAGGACACCATGTCGTGGATGGCCAGAAAGTCCAGGAGGGCTATAACTCCTTTCAGCAGAACCCCGGAGATGAGGTAGAATATCGCAAGAAAGAGGTCAAGGGCGAGGTACACCAGGGAAACCTTGACGGCGGTGTTTTTGCGGGAATAAACCCCCCACGCGAGAAGGAAGTCAAGTAGGGCGAAGGGAAGGTAAACGGCAGGAAACTTCGTCCCCTGATATAAAGCTAGAAGGCCCTGAAGGCTCAGCACGAACATCGTGACTTTTAGCTCCCCAAACTTCATCTCCATCCCTCAGTACAGGTGGCTCTTGCTCTCCCGGAGCAGTTTGAAGTACTCGAGAAGTTTCTCAAGGTCATCCTGCCCGAAGACTTCCTCAGCGTCCGTCTCGGGATCGAGGGCTAGCAATCGATCCCGCAGTCTTACAAGCTCGTTGAGATCCTCCTGGAGCTCTACGGCCCTCTGGGTGAACTCCAGACTTGTATATGGGCTCTCAAAAGACCTCATCTGGTTGGCCACTATCGCGACCTTAATGTCCCCGATCGCCTCCTCAACGAGTTCAAGGAGCTCTCCCACCTTCATGGAAAGACCTCAGTGTTTTCCTTAATAACCTTGTCCTCGTGCCAAAACGCTTATATCAACCGGTGAAAAGAATTTATAACGGTGGTGGGCATGGACTTTGCCCTCTTTATGGAGAGGTATGGGTACAAGATACTTCTGGGGATTTTCGCGGCGGTAGTTATAGGCATCATAGCATTCGTTGGGTTCTGGGCCTATACGCTGCTCAAAATGTTCGGAACCGTCGGGTTAATAGTAATCCTTGGCTACGCCCTTTATGCTTTCCTCGTCCAGAGACGCGTCCTCGATGCTCAGGCCAAGGCTCACGGAAAGTACTTCTATGATCCAAACTACGGAAAGAAACGCTGAGGATTCTGTGAAAATCCTTTGGGTTTTGGGGCATTTTTTCGAGCTACAAGTTTTATATCCTTCCTCCAACCTTTGAAAGGTGGTTGTATGGAGACGGTTAAGGCTTACCCTTCTGATTCGACCGAGGTTAAAGGTGAAAGGCGAGAGAAGAAGCTTCTCATGGGAAACGAGGCGATAGCCTACGGCGCCCTTGAGAGCGGCGTCGTTTTTGCAACCGGTTACCCCGGAACGCCCTCGACCGAGGTCATCGAGACGATAGCAAGGCTCAAGCCGGAAGTTTTTGCCGAGTGGGCTCCCAACGAAAAGGTTGCCCTTGAGGAAGCGGCGGGAGTTGCCTACACGGGCTTGAGGGCGCTCGTAACCATGAAGTGCGTCGGTTTAAACGTGGCAGCGGACCCTCTTATGAGCCTCGCATATTCAGGCGTCGAGGGAGGTCTCGTGATCCTCGTGGCTGATGACCCAGGCCCGCACACATCTCAAACGGAGCAGGACGACCGCTACTACGGTAAGATCTCGCTCCTGCCCGTCCTTGAACCTGCAGATCCTCAAGAGGCCCACGACCTCATCAAGTACGCCTACGAGCTGAGCGAGCGCTATAAAGTCCCGGTCATCTTCAGGACAACCACGAGGGTTAACCACACGACCGCCGACGTGGAGGTCGGCGAGTTCATCGAACTCGACAGGAAGCCCGTCTTCAAGAAGGACATCGAGCGCTACGTGAGGGCCAGCATGGAGGGCAACAGGAAGAGGCACCGCTGGCTCAACGAGACACTCGCCAAGATTGAGGAGGAGTTCAACTCGATGCCCTTCAACTGGGTCGAGGGGAGCGGTAAAATCGGAATAATCGTCGAGGGCGCGCCCTACAACTACGTGAAGGAGGTTCTCCCGAGAATCAACGCGGACTTTAAAGTTCTCAAGCTCTCAACGCCCCACCCGCTACCGAAGAAGTTGGTCACCGACTTCCTCAAGGATGTGGACTACGCCATTGTAATCGAGGACGGCGCGCCTCTCCTCGAGGAGGAGGTCAAGATAGCCGCCTACGAGGCCGGCTTGAGCGTTCCAATCTACGGCAAGAGAACAGGCCATCTGCCCCTTGAGGGCGAGCTAACGCCTTCCCTCGTCAGAAACGCCCTCCTCAGGCTCATCGGAGAAAGTGAAGAGACCTACGAGAAGCCAGAGGGGGTAAAGCTGGCAGAGAGCCTCGCCCCGAAGAGACCGCCGGTTATGTGCCCCGGCTGTCCGCACAGGGGCTCTTACCGCGCCGTGCTGGACGCGCTGAGGGATCTCAAGCTCGGCCGTTACAAGGTCCCAATACATGGCGACATAGGCTGTTACGCCCTCTCGCTCCTCCCACCGCTCGAAGCCATCTGGACCGAGTACGTCATGGGCGCGAGCATAAGTTTAGCGAACGGGCAGAGCATCGTCACGGACAAGAAGATAATCGCGACAATCGGTGACTCGACTTTCTTCCACAACGGAATCCAGCCCCTCATCGATGCCGTCTACAAGAACCTGAACGTTCTGGTGATGATACTCGACAACAGAACCACCGCCATGACCGGCCACCAGCCCCACCCCGGAACCGGGGGTAGCGAAACCGGCAGGAAGTTCAACGAGATCGACATCGAGGCATTGGTCAAGGCTCTTGGAGTGAAGTACGTCAAGACCGTCGACCCCTACGACCTCAAGGCCACGAGAGAAGCCATAAAGGAGGCCATGCAGGTTGAGGGGCCGGCCGTGATAATAGCTAAGCGTGAGTGCGTCATTCCCGTCATAAGGCGCGGGGAAATAGGTGAGCTCCCCGTTGTCATCGAGGACAAGTGCACCGGCTGTAAGGCGTGCATACTCCTGACCGGCTGTCCGGCGCTCGTCTACGACCCCGAAACGAACAAGGTACGCATAGACAGCCTGCTCTGCACGGGCTGTGGTGTCTGCAACCAGACGTGCCCCTTCGACGCGATAAAGTTCCCGAGCGAGCTGGAGAGGGGGGCTTAATCAGTTTTCTCTTTCCCCCGCAATCCTTAAATATTACTCGTTCAGTAATATACTCGGTGGGTAATATGTTCTACGACAGGTGGCGCGAGCTTGAGAAGCTCAACGAGGTTTACTCCTTTCCAGGCTCAAGCTTCCTCGTGATTTACGGCAGGCGGAGGGTTGGAAAGACTGCCTTGGCCAGGGAGTTCCTAAGGGATAAGCCAGGCCTATACTTCTTCGTTGGCGAGAAGGACGAGGCTCTGCTCCTCGAGGAGTACTCGCGCGAGATTGAGGAAAAGCTTTCCCACCACCTTCCCCCATATGTGAAGCCAAAGTTCGGCTCCCTAGAGGAGCTGGTTGAGTTCCTGCTCGACTTCTCGCAGGAGAGGAAGCTTGTTGTGGTCTTTGATGAATTCCAGAACTTCAGGACGGTTAAACCTTCATTCTTCTCCTCCCTCCAGAGGCTCTGGGACGAGAAAAAGGAGACCTCAAACCTCATGCTCATCGCAGTTGGCTCGTACGTCGGCATGATTAAGCGCATCTTCATGGATAGAAAAGAGCCCCTCTTCGGCAGGGTGGACGAGTGGGTCAAGCTCAAGCCCTTCGACTTCTGGACTTCATTTAACTTCGTGCGCTCTCTGGTTGATGTTTCACCAAAGGACTTCGTTGAGCTGTATTCAGCACTGGGCGGAATGCCAAGGTACCTCCTCTACGTCCCGCGGTATTATCGTGGAGACTCCCTCAAAACCCTAAAGGCGCTGTTCTTCGACGAGTTCGCCCCTCTGAGGGAAGAAGGTTTAAACGTCCTTAAGCTGGAGTTCGGCAGGTTCTACCGCGCTCACTTCTCAATCCTCGAAGCGGTCAGCCTCGGCTACGTTACGCCCAAGGAGATAAGCAACAAAACGGGTATGAAGCTACTCACCGTCGGCAAGTACCTCAGCGAGCTGACGAACCACTTCGAGTACCTGACGAGAGAAGTTCCCGCCACCGAGAACCCTCTGAAGACTAGGAAAGTCGCCTATCGCATAAGCGACGAGTTCTTCAACTTCTGGTTCCGCTTCGTTTACCACAACTATACCACTCTTGAAGAAAATCCTGAGAAGGCCTTTGAGCGCTTTAAAGCTGAATTTCCAGCCTTCGTTGGCAAAACCTACGAGAGAATAGCCCTGGACTTCGTGAGAAAGCTCGACCTTGGCTTTGAACCGGAGCGCGTCGGCAGGTGGTGGCGGGGAGGAGAAGAAATAGACGTCCTCACCTACGACCGGAAGAACATTATTCTCTTCGAGGTGAAGTGGAAGGATTTGAGCCTGAGGGACGCGAGGAAGGTTTTGAAGTCCCTTGAAAGAAAGGCTGAACTCCTCCCGCTCAAAGGGGATTACAGGTTTGGCATCGTAGCGAGGGAACTCAAGGGTAAGGAAGAACTCAGGAAAGAGGGCTTTCTCGCATTTGACCTCAACGACGTTGTTCAGTATTCCCTCACTCCCTCCAAACCTCGAGAACCATGAAGCGCCTAACGAGCGGGTTTGGATACAGCTCCCAGCCGATTCCCTCTGTGTCTGCCTCGATTTCCCCGAAGAGGCCGCCCTCGCGCGGGTCGAGGCTCTCCCCGTAGATTTTTCCGGGCCTTATCTCGACCTCCATGTAGCGCGGGAGGCCGACGATAGCTTTCCCTTCCTTCCTCGCATAGTCAATCGCCCACTTGGCGGTGTACAGGCCGGCGTAGATTTCCGCTATTCTAACAGGGACGCTCGACTTGCCAATGGCAATTATCTCTATTCCCGTCTCCTCCCAGAACTTCTTTGCTAAGGGCTGGAGATCCTTCGCGAGATCTTTCCAGACTTCCTTCCCGCGGTCGGTTATCGTTAAAGCGTCAATCGTCGGCTCGTCGAGCTTTCTCACCTCTATCCCGCCGATGGTTGAGTCGAGATGGATGATGTCCGGCCTGACTTCCCTTGCGAGCTCCACCGCGAGCAATGCCTCGTCCCTAATAGCTTGCCTCCCGCTCATGTCGTAGTCGAAGGGATCCGCGTACTTCACCCTGCTGAGCGTCGCCGTCCTGTATGGCTTCTCGACCAGCACTGCCGCCGTTGCAATGAGCCCTATCGGCTCGTAGTCCTCCGTCAGCAGGGCCCCGCCGGTGTCCGCTGAGACTATCCTCATAACATCACCTCCGGTAACGACCAATTACCTATGATCATCTCCACCCTATGAATGGATGTGATGGGGTATGGACGGGGCAGCTTATGAAATTTTGGGACATTATCTGGACAGCCTTTCGGGCTCGATATACTTGGGGTCGGCCAAGGGGTTCGTGTTCGTCGAACATGATGAAAGGGTGTACGTTATAAGTCCCGTTGAGTGCACGGAGTACGTGTCGATATTCTACTCCGACGGTTTCCTGGAGATATACACTATCTGGGGCAGGGGCGGCGAGAACGGGATCAGAATCCTCGCGGACACGAGCAGGGTTTCGGTGTTCTCCGAGGGAGATGACCTTTACATACTCATAGAGCCGCACGGTTCCTACGAGATGGTGAACGGTGTCGTCGGCGTTTTCCTGAGGGGAGCGAGGGATATGGAACCAACGTTACGGAGCGCGATAGACCTCTCAGATCTGAAAAGAAAGGAGAAGGATGGCCTCATAGAGGTCGTTCAGGGTCAGAGGGTTTGAGTCATCACAGCTCAGCACTCGGCAAACTCTTCATTCCCAGCATTTCGTAAATCCTTCTTGCTACGGTACTTATATTTTCTCCCCCTTCGATTGAGGCAAGCTCCCCGCTCTCCGGGAACCTGATCCTCAGATAGTCGAGGGCCTCTTCTGGGGCCATTAACATCCCGCTTTCCCGGTACGCCCAGGCTGTTAGAAGTACGTCCATAGCCCTCTTAGTGTCTCCCGTCTTTAAGAGCTCCTCAGCCTCACGGAGGAGTTCCTCCAATACCCCCACCTTCATCACCGTCGCCTGATTCCACGTCAACATTTATAACCCATTGGGCTTATACCCGGAGAGTATGAGGGGAAGGATCGAGCTGGTCGTCTGGACTGTTGTGAGTCTAATAATCCTTTACCTCTCATGGAGGACGGTTAGGCCTCTCGTTACGCCCCTCTTCTTCGGGGTTCTGCTGGCTTACATAGCCTATCCCCTCCATATGCGCCTCAGGAGGAGGTTCTCGGCCCACGAGTCCGCTCTAATCCTGACCGCGATCATGATAGGGCTGGGCACGATCCTTCTCGTGTTTTTCACTCTGCTCTCAATAAAGCTTGTAAATCGATTTTACATGAATGTGAAGGACGTTTTGGCGTGGCTCTCCTCGCTCCAGTTCTCGGGAACACTCCAGACTTTCTTTGGGCAGGTGCAGTCTCAGATAGTGCCAAAACTCACGGATTACGTCTCGTCTTTCACATTCTCCGTCCCCAAGTACCTCCTTCAGCTCATCGTTTTCCTCTTCGCATTCTACTACGCCCTCGTCTATGGCGAGAAGCTTAGGGAATTTATCCTGTCCCTTGTTCCAGAGAATCAGGCTCCGTTCATAGTTGAGATCTTGAACAGAACGGACAAGACCCTCGACGCACTTGTCAGGGCATGGCTCCTCTTGAACGTCGCCAAGGGCTTTCTGATGACCATCGGGTACATCATCTTTGGGGTTGGGGACGTTTACACCGCGATAATAGCTGGTTTTCTAACGTTCCTCTTTAGCTTCGTGCCCCTCCTGGAGGGGTGGATGCTCTGGGTTGCGGGTGCGATCTACCTCTACATGAAAGGATCCCTGCTCGGGGCGATAGGAATCGCGGTTTACGGTGCCGTCCTCGTCTCGCCCCTGCCGGATTACACTGTACGGCCGATGCTCGTTGCCAAAGATGCAGAATTGGACGAGACGCTTGTTTTCATAGGCATGCTCGGGGGTACCTGGGCCTTTGGGCTGAAGGGCCTTTTACTGGGTCCTGTAATACTGAGCATCGCCCTAGTTCTGCTGAAGGAGTGGAAAAAGAGAACCTCAGATAGAGGAGCAGCTGGTTAGCTTTACCCCGGCGCGCTGGAGCTCTTCAAGGGCTTTTCTCTCGTCCTCCGGGTTGATCCCCTTGATGGCGTCCGTCAGCAGGTAAGTCTCAAAGCCGTGTTTTACGGCATCTAGGGCTGTGGCCTTTACGCAGTACTCTGTGGCAACCCCACAGACGTAGACGCGCTTAACACCCTTCTCCATGAGTATCTCAGCCAGATTCGTGCCCTCAAAACCCGAATATGCCTCTTTATCAGGTTCCGTTGCCTTCGAAATTATGACCGCGTCTTCGGGCAGCTCCACGACGAATTCTGCGCCGGGTGTGTTCTGGACGCAGTGCCTCGGCCAGGGGCCGCCCTGCTCTCTGAAGCTGATGTGGTTCTCCGGGTGCCAGTCCCTGGTGGCGACTATCAATGCACCCCTCTCCCTGAATTTTCTCACGCACTCGTTTACGATAGGGATTATCTTGTCCCCCTCTGGAACCGGAAGGGCCCCTCCGGGCATGAAATCCCTCTGCATGTCCACAACGATGAGGGCTTCCTCCGGCATGTCCATCACCGATGAATTATCGACGTTCGACTTTAAATCCTTGTCATCAGAAGCTGAAGAAGTTCCCCGGCACTCCCTCAAACCTCAAGCCTCTCCCTGAAGCGGGACATGTCGAGGCCCTTCTCAACGCCGAAGAGGTAGAGAACCAGCCTCCTGTCGAGGTTGCCGTACCTTCCCGAGAACTTCTCAAGCTCTTCCAAAACCTCTGATTCATCGAGGTCCAGCTGGGAGGCCACAAAGGACAGCATCTCCCTGAAGAGATCCTCCTCCCCTTCTTTTTGTGTTAACGCCTCGAGATTTATTCTCAGCAAATTCCCTTCCTCGACGAGCAGGCCTTCTTCGACCCACTTTGAGATAGCTTCTTTGGCCTCACCAACGCTCATGATCCTGAGCTTGAAGGTAAGCAGTCCCACGAGCTCGCTCTTTGAAAACTTTCCGCTTCCCTTAACCCTGAGCACGCTCTCGAGGGGGTGCACGGAACCACCCAAAGTTCTTCGCAAAAGGGGTATAAAAACGTGGTGGAGCCGGGACCGGGATTTGAACCCGGGACCTGGGGATTACGAGTCCCCCGCCCTGCCGAGCTAGGCTACCCCGGCACCGGAGGAGAAAAAGTAGGAGAGGTTTATAAGTTTTCCGCTACGGCTTGGGCATCGTCATGGCAAGTATCAGGAGAAAGCCTCCGGCGAGGAAGCCGAGCATCGTGGCATGTTTGATTATGGAGACGTTAACGTTCCTGAAAGCTGATGGAACATGGATTTTTCTTCCCTCGACCATCTTACCAACTACCATCGCCAGTGCTATGCCTGAGAGGGCGTCGTAGATCCAGTGGTGACCGAGAAGGAGGGTGGCGAAAGGAACGAGTGAGTTGAGGGCTATGATGAGCTTGGCCTTGAGCTCCCGCCGGTATTTCCACAGGATGATTATGTTAAAGGCCGCCACGGTGTTGTGAAGGGAAGGCAGAACAAATTCCTGCTGGGTCAGGTAAGTCCTGTCCGGGTAGAACCCGGGTAAATGGTAGACGTAGTGGGGCGCATAAACGTGGGCAAAGGTGTAGACTGTACCGCAGATGGAGTATGTAATGAGGTACCCCAGTGCCAGCTCATCGGCCTTCTGGAGATCCCTCTTGTACAGGAGAACGAAGAGGACAGTTAACGCTATCGAGCCCGAGAATCCGATGTAGTAGATACCCTTCATGAGGAGGTAAAGCGGGAAGACTTCTCTCGTGAGGTCAAGGGTGGAGACGACGAAGTGATATGAAGTGAAGGGGAGTTTAAGGAGGAGATACGTAACGTCCCTGCTGTGGGATTTGAGGTGATCGTAGAGAACTGTAAACCCTATCCACCCGAAGTACAGCAGGAGAAAAGTGTTGAGCCGTATAAGCACGTCGTGGTCGTTGAGGGACTCCACAATATCCCTGACTGATTGTCGTTTCATCGGACTCCCCCACCGGCTATGAGTAATGGGATACCCTATTTAAACTTTTCACTTTTTCCGCCACTGGAGTTGAAATAAAACCAAAGGTTTTTCTTGCCAGCGTTCAACTTCCACCGGTGAGTTAAATGGAGGTTGACGTTCCTGGTCACGGACGAATCGAATTCAATGCCATCCTCTTCGACCTGAACGGCACTCTGGGGGTTGAGGGAAGGGTTCCGGAGGACGTCAAGGGGCTCCTCACAAGGCTGGCCAGCCGGTGCACCGTTGTCATTCTGAGCGCTGATACCTTCGGGACTCTGGAAGAGGAGTTCAAAGGGCTTCCTGTCCGAATTGAAAGGGTTTCAAGCGGGGCAGAGAAGGCCGAGATCGCGGAAGGGTACAGGCCCTACGTTGCCATCGGTAACGGGAACAACGACGTTGCCATGCTTGAAAAGGCGGAGTTGGCTTTCTGTGTAATCGGGAAGGAAGGTGCAGCAGTTGATGCGCTCCTTGCGAGCGATGTTGTCGTCACCGACGTGAGGGACGCGATGGAGATGCTCCTCGACGAGAAGAAGCTGATAGCGACGCTGAGGAGGTAGTCATAGACTACAAAACCCTGAAAGGCGTCGGCACTGCCAGGTTCGTGATAAAGAAGTCCGTCTTTATAGGCTATGCTTCTCCAGCAAACACTGAGGAAGAGGCCAAGGCCTTCATCGAGAGAATCAAGGCCCCCACCACAGCGACGCGGCAAGTCTTGCAATTGAGAACGCGGGCATAATTGAAGCTTACGAGATGGAGCGCTGGTAACTTTCACCGTAGAAACACGGGGTTTACATTGGGATTCTTAGAGTGCTGGTGGAGGCTGCCCAAGCGCACTCAGGGGGGCAGAGGTCTATCGGAGACTAAAGTCCCTGGCCTCGCTCCCAAAAGAGTACAGCACGTCTACAAATACCTTAAACTTGAAAAAGACCGGATCCGCTCGCTCGGTGGAAAGAGGTACTGGGTTGAGAACCTCCTTCTCAAGGAGGCGGTCAGGAAGTTTAATTTTCAGTGATGCCCTCTCCTTTGCTTTCCAAAACCTCCCCAGCCCTAATCGCGGCCCATTTGTCCATGAACTTCCAAGTGTGTTCTTGAGTGGAGGTGATACTTTGAAGGCCTACGTGACGGCTATCGGCACACCCCTTGAGCCCCCAACTTTTCCCCGCAACCCTTTAAAATCCTCTTCCTCAGCTTAGCCCGGTGGTGAGAATGGCGAGGATAGCTGTCATCGACTACGACAAGTGCAACCCGAACAAGTGTGGTCACTTCCTCTGCGAGCGAGTCTGCCCCGTCAACCGAATGGGCGGTGAGGCGATAATCATAGACGAGGAGAACTACCGTCCCATCATACAGGAGGCCAGCTGTACCGGCTGTGGAATCTGCGTCCACAAGTGCCCCTTCAACGCGATAACCATAGTAAACCTGCCAGAACAGCTCGACGAGGACTGCGTCCACCGCTACGGAATCAACGGCTTCGTCCTCTACCGCCTCCCCGTCGTCAAGGAGGGCATGGTCGTCGGAATCCTCGGGCCCAACGGAACGGGTAAGACGACCGCCGTTAAAATCCTCTCCGGCCAGCTCCTGCCGAACCTCTGCGGTGATAACGACTCCTGGGACAACGTGATTAAGGCCTTCCGCGGAAACGAGCTCCAGACGTACTTCGAGAGGCTGAAGAACAAGGAGATTCGCCCCGTCGTCAAGCCCCAGTACGTTGACCTGATTCCCAAGGCCGTCAGGGGGAAGGTCCGCGACCTGCTCAGGAAGGCCGACGAGAGCGGAAGGTTCGACGAGGTTGTTAAGGAGCTTGAGCTCGAAAACGTCCTTGATAGAGATATAAGGCACCTCTCGGGCGGTGAGCTCCAGCGCGTTGCCATAGCCGCGGCCCTCCTGAGAAACGCCGAGTTCTACTTCTTCGATGAGCCGTCGAGCTACCTCGACATAAGGCAGAGGCTCAGGATTGCGAAAATCATAAGGAAGCTCGCCGAGTCGGGCAAGAACGTTCTGGCGGTCGAGCACGACCTTGCTATCCTCGACTACATGAGCGACATAATTCACGTCGTCTACGGTAAGCCCGGCGCCTACGGTATTTTCTCCCAGCCGAAATCAACGCGCAACGGCATAAACGAGTTTCTCAGAGGCTACCTCCGCGATGAAAACGTCCGCTTCAGGCCCTACGAGATAAACTTCAGCAAGAAGAGCGAGCGCAAAAGCCAGGAGGGAGAAATTCTCGTGGAGTACCCGCCGCTTGTGAAGGACTACGGCTCCTTCAGGCTTGAGGCCGAGGGGGGAGAGCTCTACATCGGCGAGGTGGTAGGAATCGTCGGCCCGAACGGAATCGGTAAGACGACCTTCGTGAAGATGCTCGCCGGCGTCGAGAAGCCCACCGAAGGCGAGATAGACTGGTCGCTGACCGTCAGTTACAAGCCCCAGTACATCAAGACAGACTACGAGGGCACCGTCTACGAGCTCCTCAGCAAGATTGACGCAGGCAAGCTCATGAGCAGTTTTTACAAGAGCGAGCTCCTGAACCCGCTCGGGATTCCCGAGCTCTACGACAAGAACGTCAACGACCTTTCCGGTGGTGAGCTTCAACGCGTCGCCATAACCGCCTGCCTGCTCCGCGATGCTGACCTCTACCTCCTCGACGAGCCCTCAGCGCATCTCGACGTCGAGCAGAGGTTAGCTGTCTCGAAGGCAATCCGCTCGCTGATGGCCAAGAACGAGAAGACTGCTCTCATAGTCGAGCACGACGTCATGATGGTGGACTACCTGAGCGACAGGCTCATAGTCTTCGAGGGCCAGCCCGGCAGATTCGGAAAGGCTAGCAAGCCGATGGGCATGCGCGAGGGCATGAACAGGTTCTTGGCATCAGTCGGGGTAACCTTCCGCAGGGACCCCGATACGGGCAGACCGAGGGCCAACAAGGAAGGCTCCGTAAAGGACAGGGAGCAGAAGGAGAGGGGAGAGTACTACTACACCTAAAGGACCTAAAGGCTTTTCTTTTCCTTCCCCAAATTCTTTCGGTGATGCCATGCTCCCACCGGGCAAGTTACCTCCCGAAAAGCTGGAGGAGCTCGTGTTCAGGTTCGTTGGCGGGGGAAAAGGAAGGCTCATAATCGGACCGGGACAGGGCATCGATGCCGCGGCCATAGACTTCGGTGAAACTGTACTCGTTGCCTCCACCGACCCGATAACGGGAGCCGAGAAGAGGATCGGTTTTTACTCGGTTCACGTTAACGCCAACGACGTTGCAACCTTTGGTGCCAAGCCCCAATGGTTCCTCGCGACGGTTCTCCTGCCCGAAAATACTGAGGAGAGCCTGCTCTTAGAGATAATGAAAGAGATGTCTGAAACCGCGAGAAGGCTCGGCGTGTTGATCGTTGGCGGACACACCGAAGTTACTCCCGGCCTGGACAGGCCGATAGTCATCGGGACGATGCTCGGCGAGGTGGAGCGGGATAGACTAGTCCTGCCGAATGGAGCCAGACCGGGTGACGCTATCATTTTGACGAAATGGGCCGGTCTCGAGGGAACGGCAATAATAGCGAGCGAAAGGGAGGAGGAACTCAGGGGAGTTTTCGGTGACTCCCTCGTTGAAAGGGCCAAGAGCCTGATCGAGTACCTAAGCGTTGTCCCTGAGGCAATGCTCCTGAGGGACTTCGCAAACGCCATGCACGATCCGACTGAAGGGGGAGTACTCAACGGTCTCCACGAGATGGCCGATGCCTCCGGGCTGGGGCTCAGAATCTTCGTCGAGAGGATACCCATCAGGGAGGAAACTGAACGGATATGCAACTTCTATGGCCTCAATCCCCTGGCCCTGATAAGCTCGGGCTCCCTGCTGGCGGCGGTTCCTAGGGACAACGCGAGGTTCGTCGTCGAGAAACTCCTGGCTAGGGGCATAAACGCAGCTATCATCGGGGAATTTCTCGCCGAGAAAAAGAGAATCATGATAAAGGGAGGAGACGAAGTACCGCTCCCCAGACCGCTCAGCGACGAGCTCTGGAAGGTTGTTTAACCCTTCTCTATTCCCCTCCTAACCTTCACGGCCAGTCCGCTCTGGAAGACCTTCAGCTCCTCGCCGTTCAGAAGGGTCTGCCCTGTCGCGAGGAGTTCATCCTTTTCGTTCACTACCAAAACTTCGTCGTAGGGCCTGATTGAGGGGTCGGCATCGACCACGAACTTGGCGAAGACGTTTTTTCCGCGCTTCGCGAAGGGTTCGGCATCTTCGTTGACCACGACGCGCATCTTCGGGAACGGCAGGAGCGCGTGAAGTCTCTTTGCCCCCTCGATGCCGAGCGTTAACAGGCCGTCCTCCGCCCTGAAGGTCGCGAGGTGCTTGCCCTTCGCCTTTACCTGCCTCGGCATGCCAGTCTTCCGCGAGAGCTCCACGAAAGCGTCCTTGAAGGCCTCGCCCGCCCCTTCGCCGAACTGGTACTCCGCGACGGCCATGACGTACTTTCTCGCTTCCCCTTTCCTCGGCTTCTCTATCGTGAAGTCCTCCTCGCCCTCGCTCTGGGCGAAGGGGTAGCTCAAACTCAGATACTTTGGAATCTCTCCGAATATCGGGTGTCTAATCCTCTCGGGGAACTTTTTGGCCACCCGCTCGGCCCTCTCCTTGGCGCGGTAAACGATGGGCCATCTCATTGCTTCCTCGCTCACCTTGAAGAAGGCACTCGCCTTGGTTATCGGCTCGTTCTTCTCAAGGTAGTCTCGGTACTCAAGCAGCCTCTTGTAAGCTGAGTAAAGCTTCGGGTGGCTCCTTGCCCTCTCGTCAACGAGGCGCCAGAGTTCACCCTCCTTTATCGCCTGCTTGACCCTATTGAGCTCCTCGCGTATCACCCAGAGGTTGTGGATGGCCAAAAGCCTCGTCCTTTCTTCCTTCGGCATCTCACGCAACTCTTGCGGGGTGTAGCGGGAGCACACGGGACAGGAGCAGGGGAAGTACTCAAGCTCTTCGAGCCTTTTCGTCCCCTCGGGCGTCAAATAGCGGTCGTCTTTAGCGTACAAGGCATAGCTCGCCGAGTCGAAGAGGTCAACGCCCATAGCAACGGCTAAGGCGAAAATCATCGGGTGGCCCGCTCCAAAGAGGTGAACCGGCCTGTCCGGTCTTAGACCGAGCTTGGAAGCCACCACAACGTCCACTAAATCGCGGTAGCGGTAGCTCTCCATGAGCGGAACGACTGCACCGATCGGGTGGATTTCAAAGTTCATCTTGCTGAGCTCCTGAGCGGCGTGGGTTCTTAAGTCCGGATAAGTTGAACCCTGGACAGCAGCGTTCATAGCGATGTTCTTTATGCTTTCGGCTTCCTTCGCCCGCTCGAGGGTTATCCTGAGGTCTTCCTCGGCCTTCTCCCTCGGCGCGTCGGGAGGGGTCGGAATGTCGAGGAAGGTGCCTATATCGACGCCGATTTTCTCCTGGAACTCGATTATCTCCCTGTTGGTAACCTCGACCTCGCCGTAGCGCATGAGCTGGAATGAGCCGGAATCTACCTCGATTATCCCGTCGTAGTCAAGGAGCCTGTGAATGCCCAGCTCAAGGGCCTTTTCCTTCAATTCCGGCGTCTTGTAGATGATGTAGGAGTTTGTGATTATCATTCCAAAGCCCATCTCCTCGAGCTCCTTCGGCGTTACGATGAGCTGTTTCGGGTTAATGACGGGCATTATCGCTGGTGTCTCGATGCTCTTGCCGTTAACGGTGAGCTTCCCTATTCTTCCGGCCGCGTCGCGCGCCTTAACCTCGAACCTGAACTCCATGCTCTCACCTCTCAAGGGCCTAACACTTCGACCTTAAAAGCCTGCCGAGAAGAGCTTGACGAGAAGAAACGCGAGGATTCCGGCGAAGAGCGGCGCGCGAACCCAGCTCTTCACGATGTCCACGAGGAGCTTTTTGTTCACGTGCTCGCCCTTGTAGGCGCTCAGCCCGCTTATCGCCCCAACTATCGCCTGGCCCGAGCTGACGGGCAGGCCGAAGAGGTTTGCGGTGCTGACCGCTATCGAGGCCCCGAACTGACTCGAAAATGCCGAAGTCGGACCGAGGGGTGCTATGTCCTTTCCTATCGTCATCATGACTTCATAGCTGAAGGTGAGCGTCCCGAAGGCCATCACAAGGGCGAGGAAGGCGTTTGGGTCGGACATTCCGCCGGCCTTTGCAAGGCCTATAACGTTCGAGACCTCGTTCGTGCCGAGGTTGAAGGCCGAGAAGGCAGAGGCGAGGAAGACGAGCCACTTCTGGGTGAGTTCGAGGTTCTTTAGACACTTTATCCTGCGAAGGAGGGGTTTATAGAGCCTGTACACCGCTATGGCAAGGAAAGAAGCAAGAACTGGAGAAAAGAACCACGCCGAGACGATTTTACCTATCGTCCACCAGTCGACTGAGAGACCAAGGGCAAGGGAGGAACCTATGAGCGCACCGATTATTGACTGGGTCGTTGAGATTGGCCGTCCCCACAGGCTCGCGATTGTAACGGCAGATGCCGCGCTGAAGAGCGCCAAAGCGACTTCTCCCGGGGAGAGGCCTCTGGCCAGTTCTGTTATCGTTCCTGAAACGGCGGAGTGACCGATAACTGCCCCGAGGGTTGTGAACACCGCAACTATCAGCACCGCACGCCTGAAGCCTACGACACCGGAGCCAACGGCGGTTCCAACGGCTTTTGCGCTGTCGTTCGCTCCTATTGCCCACGCCATGAAGAACGCCGCTGCGGTGACCTCGATCATTCCATCACCTCTCTATAGTCTATATAGTCTATGTGGTACAGAGTTGAGCATTTAAAAGGGTTTCGGATGATAAAACTTAAAGCATCGTTGCGGAGTTACTCACTATGAGAAAGAAAATCCTGACGGCCACGACCTACTTCGATACCGGCACGTGGCTGACCTACGTTCTCTTTCGGGGCAACCCCTCTGAGCTGTCCAGGGAGATCGAGAACGCCCTTTCTAGGATGGAGATCCGGTACAACCGCCTCGTTGATCCCGACTGCTACTCGCTTACGGCGTACGTTGCGGAGCATTTCGGGGAGAGCGTTCTTCTCATCGAGATAAGGGGAGACACTGGAAAAGTATTCTACGTGGTTCCCGCGCTCTCGAAGATGGAGTTCAAAAACCTCAGGCCGGAGTTCGAGCTCAGGTTCATGGTCACGAAGAGAGCAGGCCTTGAGGCGCTGGTCGGCTATATCTGTCGGGGAAAGATAACCAAGCGCCACGCCTACCGTTCGGCTGCGAGCTTCGTAGTGAGCATGCTCGCTGGCTTTCTAAGCTCTGCACTGGGGGAGAGGTTTGGAGCCTTCGCCCAGTTCCTAGTTGGACTGCTCGTTCTCTTCGCTGTGCTCTTTCTCCTTGAGTATCCTCTGTCCGTTCTAAGCCTCAAAGGTGTTAAAACAGTGGAGGAAAAGAGGAAGGTCAAGGTTCTGGTTGTGAGGAAGAGCGGCGATCTTCCGAAGAGTGACATGAAATTGAAAGAGGAGAATTGACGGAATAGCGCTTGAGGCTCTTGGTGATAGCTATGGGTGTTGATAATTACATTTACTTCGTGTTTGATAAGGAGCCGAAGGAGGTTGAAGGCTTCCTTAAGAGGGAGTTTGAAGTTGCTGTTCGGGACAGGGAGTGGGATGATCCTTGGATAGATTACCTCAAGGAAAAGGGCCTCTTGGGAGAGGATTTTCAGCTCGTTGTCTCAGGCGAACTGCTTTTTGACCCTCCCCTGAGGACTGATGGAGGAGAGACTATAACCAATGCAGACTTCTATATTTACACTGTCGAGGGTTACACAATCCTCGAAATTCACCCCGTTCTGAGGAGCAGGTGGTGGTTCGTCCTCAGTTCGGAAGTTATCAGACTCCTAAAACAGTTCATGAAGGGGGAGCCACTCCTAATATGCGGCTACCGGGATGATACAGACCTGACGAAACTCGGCTTCGAGCACAACATGTCCTACCTGTTCATAAACTGGCTTCCCAAGGCAATTAAAACCGGAAAACTCGAAACCCTACCCTCAGCCCTCACGGCAATTAGGAAAGAACTCTTAGACTTGGAGAATGGTCTCTACGAGCTTATTGAAAGGCCTGGGAGAGAAGAAAAGGAGTACGTGCTGGTAAAGAGTCTTGGGGACTACAAAATACTCGTTGCGGTGAAGGAGATTGATCTAACGGATGAGGAGTGCTATCTCGAACTTTTGGAGGACAGAGCATGGTTCAGCTTGGAAATCGTTGGGGTTATCTTCAAGCGCATTGGAAGGAGGATTGAGGATGAGTTCCTTCTAAAAAGGGCCGAAGAGTTCTTCAGGGCGCAGGTGGGGGAAGATGGGCGTTGAGAACTACATTTACTTCCTGTTTAGTCATTAAGTTGCTGGAGGATATCAATATCCTTAAAAAGGCCAGTGCTGTGGAGTTTAAGCCCATAGACTGGGAGTTTGAGGAAAAAGTGAGGCAGAGAATAGTCCGAGAATGGTACAGGCACGGGATAAAACTACCCGCTCCCGTTGGGGTCTATTCCGGCGTGCTCTTTCCGAACTATCGCGTCAAAACAACGGAAGGGAAATAACCAGTATGGACTTCACAATCTACCGGGCAGGCTGGCTCTCGGTCATTGAACTCCATCCAAACCCAAGGAGCTGGTGGTGGGAGGCCTACAGTCACGAGGTTGTTGCCTTTCTGAGGCAGTTCTTCAAGTGGGATGTTCTCCTAATCGCGGGCCTGAACGACTGGACTGATTTAAGAGGTACATTGACGCTTGACGATATGGAGCTCTTCATAGCCAAGCTCGCCGAGTGGATCACCCTTAGGAGCCTGCCCGCGATCCCCTCTGCCTTTACGCTGGCCAAGGAGGATCTTTTGGATATTGGCTACGGTCTCCACCGGGTTTTCACGCCGGAAAGGGGGTACTACAGTTATGTTCTGGCAGAACCCCTGGATGATTACACCTCGATTTGGATCATCGGGCGTGTGGACTTCAACGATCCGATGGAGTTATGCGAGACCTTTGGCGCCGAGGTTGAGCTGACCCTCTCACTAACTGGAGCATCACTCCTTCCGCTAACAGAACTGAGGCCTTCTGAAGATGGGCGCCTCCTTCAGATTGCAAGAATGGCCTTTAAAGCCCAGATAACCGGTGACTATGACCTGTTCCGCTGTCCTGGGAGGCAGTAGTGGAGAATAGAAAGGACGAAGGAATAAACCCTCAACGACCCAGCTCCTTGTGAGCCTTCGCGAGGTGCTTCGCCGCTATCGCCGCGAGGAGCGAGAGTTCCCCAGCCAAAACCGCTCCCGCAACTATCTCCGCGAACTTCTTGGCGTTGGTTCCCGGTGGGTCGCCTCCTCCAGCGACGCCCATAATTGAGAGCGCCTCCCTCTGGGTCGGGACGCGCGTTCCTCCTCCGACGGTTCCGATTTCAAGGCTCGGCATTGTTATGCTGATGTAGAGGTCCCCCTCAGGCGTAACCTCCGCAAGGGTTATGCCGTGTGAACCTTCGGTAATCTGAGCCTCGTCCTGTCCGGTGGCGAGGAAGATTGCCCCGACTATGTTGCCAAAGTGGGCGTTGAAGCCGTAGGAACCAGCCTGGGCAGAACCCACGAGGTTCTTGCGGTAGTTTACCTCAGCTATTAGTTCCGGCGTCGTCTTCAGCTTCCTCTCGACTATCTCGCGCGGGACTATCGCTTCAGCTATGACGGTCTTACCGCGCCCATTGATGAAGTTCATGGCGTTGGGCTTCTTGTCAACGCAGAGGTTGCCCGAGAGCGCCAGATACTTCACGTCCGGGAACTCCTCTTCGATGACCTTCATTA
Organism: Thermococcus gammatolerans EJ3; assembly: GCF_000022365.1. Lineage (NCBI taxonomy): Archaea > Methanobacteriati > Methanobacteriota > Thermococci > Thermococcales > Thermococcaceae > Thermococcus > Thermococcus gammatolerans. The sequence continues at coordinate 1,088,625 of NC_012804.1, forward strand.
TCTCCTCGCTCGCTATCGTTACCATGTTCATGCCCATCGCGTCGCCGGTCTCGAACTCAAACCTTAGGTAGAGGTTGTTGCCCACTATGAAGGGCTTAACGTCCCTGAGCTTTCCGTGCCTGGTGACCTTGCTGACGGCCTTCTCCTGAAGGTAGTCTATGTTCTCCTTCACCCACTCGGCAACTTCTCTGGCTCTCCTCGCGTCGGGGCACTTGAGAAGCGGTGCGCGGGTCATCTTGTCGTCTATGAGGGTAGTCTTAACGCCTCCTGCCTCTGTGAGGGCAGAACAACCCCTGTTAACGCTCGCAACGAGCGCACCCTCGGTGGTGGCAAGGGGTATGTAAAATTCGCCCTTCGCATACTCGCCGTTGATTTTGAGCGGTCCTGCTACTCCCATCGGTATCTGGACGACGCCTATCATGTTCTCGATGTTCCTGCCGATAACCTGCTCCGGGTCTATGCTGTAGTGTCCGATGTGCTCAAGTTTCACGCCGAGCTTCTTCTCGAGGGCCTTCCTCCTTATTTCCGTTGCGGTTCTCTTGTCCGTGTACTTCTCAACCTGGTGGAGCTTTACCTCTCCCTTAACGACCTTCTCAACGAGCTCCTCAAACTCCATTTCAACACCCCCAGAATCAGCCGAAAATCCATTCCTCAAGTACTTCTCCGGCCTCGGCAAAGGCTAAAGCGGCGTCGCTCTTCGGTTTGTATGCCAGTACAGGGATACCGACGTTTATCGACTCTGGAACCGCATCGTCAAAGGGCACCCAGCTGAGAACCGGAACGCCGACCTCGTTCTCTATCACGTCTATTATCTTGTCTACGACATCGGCGCTCTCGCGAACTTTGTTAAGGACAACGCCGATCCTAAGGCCGTACTCCTCGCCGAGGGCCTTGAGCTTGTTTACCTCGTTCTCGACCATCGTCTCAAAGGAGTATATCGGTGAACGTTCTATCTCCACGACGATTATCTGATAATCCGCCACCTCGAAGGTTGGAAGGGTATCAAAGGGAACACCGGTGGGGGAATCGACGAAAACAACACCGAACTTGTACTTAACCCTCTCAACGAGATCCCTCAGGCCCTGGGGGGAAATGCCGATCACATCGTGAAGGTTCGAGCTTCCTGGCATCACGTAAACTCCCGTTTCCCTGTGCTTGTAGATTGCCCACTCCGGATCGAGGCTAGGGTCCTTGAGAAGCGAGTGAACGGTGTATTTGACGTTGTCCATTCCGAAGTGGAAGCCGAGGTTTGGAAGGTAGAGGTCACCGTCTATTGCCAGAACCCTGTACTCCCTCCCCGCCAGAAAAGTGCTCAGGTTAGCGGTGGTCGTGGTCTTTCCGGCACCACCTCTGCCCGTCATTACGATCACTGCCATTTTATTCCCTCCACCCGGGAGTTTTTGAAATTCCTTTTTATTAACTTTTCCACGGTTGAACACGTATCAACATTGCGGCTCTCCAGTGGGACATCTTCGGGCACTCATTTAGGTTGCATTCTACCAGAAAAAGTTTATATCTAAGCACATCTACGAAAATCTGTAGGGGATGGTTGCCATGACAGAGAAAATGCCCGCTATTATGAAAACTAAACCCGCTTACGGCGCCGAGCTCGTTGAGGTTGACGTTCCCAAGCCCGGACCGGGCGAGGTTCTCATCAGGGTTCTCGCGACGAGCATATGCGGAACCGACCTGCACATCTACGAGTGGAACGAGTGGGCGCAGAGCAGGATTAAGCCGCCCCAGATTATGGGTCATGAAGTGGCTGGAGAGGTTGTTGAAGTCGGCCCCGGCGTTGAGGACCTTCAGGAAGGCGACTACATCAGCGTTGAAACCCACCTCGTCTGCGGCAAGTGCTACGCCTGCAAGCACAACCGCTACCACGTCTGCCAGAACACCAAGATTTTTGGCGTTGACATGGACGGTGTCTTTGCGACCTACGCAATAGTTCCCGCCAAGAACGCCTGGAAGAACCCGAAGGACATGAAGCCCGAATACGCGGCCCTCCAAGAGCCCCTCGGAAACGCGGTTGATACCGTTCTGGCCGGCCCGATAGCGGGGAGAAGCACGCTCATAACAGGTGCCGGCCCACTCGGGCTGCTCGGAATAGCAGTGGCCAAGGCAAGTGGTGCTTATCCGGTCATAGTCTCCGAGCCCAGCGACTTCAGGAGAAAGCTCGCCAAAAAGGTTGGAGCAGACTACGTCGTCAACCCCTTCGAGGAAGACCCAGTCGAGGTCGTCATGAGCATAACCGACGGTGCTGGTGTCGAGGTCTTCCTGGAGTTCAGCGGCGCTCCCAAGGCCCTTGAGCAGGGCCTTAAGGCGACGACTCCAGGGGGGAGGGTCTCGCTTCTCGGCCTCTTCCCACGCGATGTCACGCTCGACTTCAACAACCTCATAATCTTCAAGGCCCTGGAAATCCACGGCATCACCGGAAGACACCTCTGGGAGACCTGGTACACCGTCTCAAGTCTCATCCAGAGCGGGAAGCTCAACCTCGACCCGATTATCACCCACAGGTACAAGGGCTTCGACAAGTATGAGGAAGCTTTCGAGCTCATGCGCGCTGGCAAGACCGGTAAGGTCGTCTTCTTCCCGAAGGAGTGATTTTTCTTCCTTTTCTTCCACCGCAATTCTTAAGTAAACCCTTCCTCATTTCAAGCGGAGGTGTCGGAATGGAGCTGAGCTATCAGGAGAAGCTCACCCTTATCAAGCTTAACGAACTGAAAAGGGCTAAATTTGAGGAGCTCGTTAAAGCTACTGGACTCGAGCAGGTAGCGGTCATGAGGGCTGTCCTCGGCCTGCAGGCGAAGGGCCTGGCGAAACTCCACGAGAGGAGCGAGAAAGTCGTTAAGCTCACCGAGACGGGAAAGAAATACGCTGAAATCGGCCTCCCCGAGTGGAGGGCCCTAAAGCTCCTCCGCGAGAGGGGAAAGGTTACGCTCGACGACCTCAGAGAAGTCCTCAGCGACGACGAGCTTAAACCGATAGTCGGCCTCCTCAGGAAGGAGGGCTGGGCAAGCGTTAGGAAGGAGGACGGCAAGCTAATCCTCGAAATAACCGAGAAGGGGCTTGAAGCTGAGGAGAGGCCCATTGACAGGGCCCTAAAACTCCTCGCCGAGAAAAACGTTGTCCCAGTCAAGGAAATTGAGAAGCTCATTCCTGTCAAGGAGCTCAAGAGGAGGAAAATCGGGGAGGAGGAAACCGTAACCGAGAGAACCGTCGAGATTACACCGGCAGGCGAGGAGCTGGCTCCGAAGGTAGAGCTAAAGAGGGAAGTTTCCGTCCTAACGCCGGAACTCATAAAGTCAGGCAAATGGCGCGAGGTAGAGTTCAGACGCTTTGATATAAAGGCCCCCGTGAGGAGGATTTACCCGGGCAAGAAGCAGCCGTACCGCGCTTTCCTCGACAAGATAAGGAGAAGGCTCATCGAGATGGGCTTCATCGAGATGACGGTCGATTCACTCATCGAGACTCAGTTCTGGAACTTCGACGCCCTCTTCCAGCCCCAGAACCACCCGGCGAGGGAGTGGACGGACACCTATCAGCTCAAGTACCCGAAGAGCGGATTCCTGCCAGAGGAGGAGCTCGTTGAGAGGGTTAAGACCGCCCACGAGCGCGGTTTGGCAGGCTCGCGCGGCTGGGGCTATGTCTGGTCTCCAGAGAGAGCCATGCTCCTCATGCCGAGGGCACACGGCACTGCTCTAAGCGGTAGACAGCTCGCCAAGGGCGTCGAAATCCCAGGGAAGTACTTCACAATCCAGCGCGTTTTCAGACCGGACGTCCTCGACAGGACGCACCTCATCGAGTTCAACCAGATTGACGGCTTTGTAGTTGGAGAAGAGCTCAACTTCAGGCACCTCCTCGGAATCCTGAAGCGCTTCGCGGTGGAAATCGCTGGAGCGAAGAAAGTCAAGTTCCTGCCCGACTACTATCCGTTCACCGAGCCGAGCGTCCAGATGAGCGCCTACCACCCTGAACTCGGCTGGGTCGAGTTCGGCGGTGCCGGAATCTTCCGCGAGGAGATGACCAAAGCTCTGGGCATAGAGGTCCCGGTCATCGCGTGGGGAATCGGAATCGACAGGTTAGCTATGTTCAAGCTCGGGATAGACGACATCCGCTACCTCTTCAGCTACGACCTCCGCTGGCTGAGGGAAGCGAAGCTGGTGTGGTGATGGGAGATGCCAAAGTTCGACGTGTCAAAGCGGGATTTGGAGAGGCTCGTTGGCAAAGAATTCACTGTCGAGGAGTGGGAAGACCTCTTCCTCTACGCCAAATGCGAGCTCGACGACGTCTGGGAGGAGAACGGTGAAATCTACTTCAAAGCGGACTCCAAGGACACCAACAGGCCCGACCTCTGGAGCGCCGAGGGCATAGCAAGGCAGATACGCTGGGCGCTCGGCTTCAGGAGGGGCCTGCCAGAATACGAGGTCGAGAAAAGCGACGTTACCGTTTACGTTGACGAGAAGCTGAAAGACATCCGCCCCTACGGTGTTTACGCAATCGTTGAATGCCTCAAGCTTGACGAAGAGGCTCTCAAGCAGATGATTAACCTCCAGGAGAAGGTCGCTCTGACCTTCGGGAGGAGAAGGAGAGAGGTTGCCATCGGTATCTTCGACTTCGACAAGGTGAAGCCCCCAATATACTACCGTGCGGCAGAGAAAACCGAGAAGTTCGTCCCGCTCGGCTTCGAGGAGGAGCTTACGCTGGAGGAAATCCTCGAAAAGCACGAGAAGGGCAGGGAGTACGGGCATTTGATTAAGGACAAGCCTTACTATCCGCTCCTCGTTGATTCCGAAGGTAAAGTCCTCTCGATGCCCCCGATAATCAACTCCGAAACGACCGGAAGGGTAACGACCGAAACGAGGAACGTCTTCGTCGACGTCACCGGCTGGGATTTGAACAAGGTCATGCTTGCCCTTAATGTCGTTGTCACAGCTTTGGCGGAGCGCGGAGGAAGGATTAAGAGCGTTAAAGTCGTTTATCCAGACTTTGAGATTGAAACGCCCAATTTAACTCCCAAGTCCTTCGAGGTCGAGCTGGACTACATAAGGAAGCTTGCGGGCCTCGACTTGAGCGACGGTGAAATCAAGGACCTCCTTGAGAGGATGATGTACGACGTGACCCTTGAGGACGGTAAAGCAAAGCTCCTCTATCCGGCATTCCGCGACGACATAATGCACGCCAGGGACGTTTTAGAGGACGTCCTAATCGCCTACGGCTACAACGAGATTGAGCCCGAGGAGCCTAAGTTAGCGGTTCAGGGCAGGGGCGACAAGTTTATCGAGTTCGAGGACGCGGTTAGGGAGCTCATGGTCGGCTTTGGTCTCCAGGAGGTTATGACCTTCAACCTGACCAACAGGGAAGCCCAGTATGGAAAGATGAACCTCGAATACGGGAGGGACTACTTCAACAATCCCCCCGCTGAGCTCGTCGAGATAGAGAACCCGATAAGCCCGAAGTGGTCCGCCCTTAGAAACTGGCTCCTTCCAAGCTTACTCGACTTCCTGAGCCAGAACACCCACGAAGAGTACCCGCAGAGGCTCTTCGAGGTCGGTAAGGCCACTTTGATAGACGAGAGCAGGGAAACGAAGACCGTCAGCGAGAGCAAGCTTGCCGTCGTGCTGGCCCAGCCGAGGGTTACCTTCACTGACACAAAGGAAATCCTTGACAGTGTTATGCGCCACCTCGGCTTCGAGTACGAGCTTGAGGAGGTCGAGCACCCGAGCTTCATCCCCGGCAGGGTTGGAAAGGTAATCGTGAAAGGAAAAGCCATCGGCGTAATCGGCGAAATCCACCCATCTGTTTTAGAAAAGTGGGGAATCGAGATGCCCGTTGCGGGCTTTGAGCTGTTCCTCAGGCCTCTCTACACGGAGCCCTACCTTTAGCAATCCCCAACTTCTTTTTGCCACCATTTTTCCAGTTTGGTACACATCAACTCGAAGTTTGTGACACTGATAAGGATTTCAACATCAAAGACTCCTTCCATTTTCCCACCATTGACAGATTGATCCTTTGTCTTTATCAATCTTTTCACAATGGAGCTGTAATTTTGTCAATTCTGAAGAAAAGAGCGGAAAAATTTCGTTACTTCGACGAATCATCGGATCTATTTGAAACCAGCCCTTCCCACTTTTCTTTCGTCCTTTTCCAGCAGCCGGGGGGCATGAGTTCCCTCTCGGGACAGTAACCGAGCTGAATGCACCTCGGCCCGAGCTTCGCCCACCTTATAATCGGCCTGAGTTCGTCGTTCTTGGCAATCTCTTCCAGCATCCTCCATGCCACCTCGCGAATCTCCCATTGGGCCCTCTCGCAGAGCCTCAGGCCGAAGAAGTGCTTAAGCTCGCGCAGGTTCATGGTGACGACTATCTTCGTTCTGACTGCCTGCGGAAGGATGAAGCGCGCGTCCTCCTGGTGAACTCCTGCATTGATGCTCTCCTCGTAGAGTTCCAGGGTCTTTCTCATCAGTTCCCTCCACTTTTCGTAGAGTTCTGGATTCTCTTTAACACTCCCAGGGATGAGAAATGTCTCCTCCACATCATCAGTGTTGAGCTTGATGTAGCGCATTGACTGCTGGGTGTAGCTCGCCAGACGGTGCCTTACAAGCTGGTGACTACACACACGAGAACAGCCTTCAATCGAGAACGTCAGAACCGCGTGCTCCAAAATGCTCTCGTGGCCGTATCCGAGAACCCTTGGCAGGTGCATCTCAACGTCATTCTCGGTCATCCGCTCGAAGGCCTTGCTCTCCCACTCGTCCCAATAACTTATGAGGGCTGCCCAGGTGACAGTTTCGAGGGGTTTTTTTGTATAATTGACAAGTCTAACTCTTATTCCTTCCATTGTTGATTTCCCCTCACTCAAGCGGTGGACGATGCTTATATCGGTTTGTCCTCCCAGTTTGCCGGAGTGTCATAGGAAGGCTTTAACGAATGCCACTCGACCCATTCATCATCAGCTTCTCGTCATTTTGATGTTACATTTGGAAAACTTTTCTGGTGTCTCTCCTCAATGCATTTTGAAAGTCGGCATTTCCTTCGACGAAAGGGTTATTAAATTCTGGGAACAGCCTTAAACGGTGATGCACATGGTGGTTAGCCTCGCTGGAAGGGATCTTCTCTGCCTTCAGGACTTCACGAGGGAGGAGATCGAGACTATTCTCAAGACGGCTGAGATGATGAAAATCTGGAACAAAATAGGCAAGCCGCACCGCGTTCTTGAGGGCAAAACCCTAGCCATGATTTTCCAGAAGCCCTCGACCAGGACGAGGATTTCATTCGAGGTTGGAATCTACCAGCTCGGCGGCTACGGCCTCTACCTCAACGCCAACGATTTACAGCTCAGGCGCGGTGAGACCATAGCCGACACGGCAAGGGTTCTCAGCAGGTACGTGGATGGGATAATGGCCAGGGTCTACGCCCACAAGGATGTCGAGGACCTCGCCAAGTACGCGAGCGTCCCGGTCATCAACGGTCTGAGCGACTTCTCCCACCCGTGCCAGGCTTTAGCTGACTACCAGACCATACTCGAGAAGAAGGGCAGGATTCAGGGCCTCAAGGTCGTCTACGTCGGGGACGGAAACAACGTGGCTCATTCCCTCATGATAGCCGGAACCAAGCTTGGAGCGAACGTCGTCGTTGCAACTCCGGAGGGCTACGAGCCGGACGAGAGGGTCATCAAGTGGGCGGAGCAGAACGCGGCCGAGAGCGGCGGAAGCTTTGAGCTCCTCCACGACCCCGTCAAGGCCGTTAAAGATGCTGATGTCATCTACACCGACGTCTGGGCGAGCATGGGGCAGGAAACCGAGGCCGAGGAGAGGAGAAAGATATTTAAGCCCTTCCAGGTCAACAAGGAGCTCGTGAAGCACGCCAAGCCGGACTACATCTTCATGCACTGCCTCCCGGCCCACAGGGGAGAGGAGGTCACCGACGACGTCATAGACAGCCCGAACAGCGTCGTCTTCGACCAGGCCGAGAATCGTTTGCACGCCCAGAAAGCTGTTATGGCCCTCGTCATGGGTGGGATAAAGGTTTGAAACCCTTTCGCTCTTTTATCTTTGCTTATACGTAAAACACCATACCGTCATATGCAACCAGAACCCGGGTGCCCCATCTCTTTCTCACGTAGTCGGTCAGCTCAAGGAACGGCAGGTTCTTGTGGGAGATGTGGCTGAGAACGGTTCTCTCCGCCAATCTAAGTCCAAGTTCGGCCGCTTCGTCAACGTTGTTGTGGTAGGGGTCGTCAAAGCCCGGAGGATAGGTCGCATCTACAATCGCTAGCCTGAGCGGGGCCCTCTCTTCCAGAAACTCCTGCGTCTCCTCCGGAAGGCCTTTGGTGTCGTAGAGCAGGGCCACGCTCTTCCCATCCTCTTCGATGAGGTAGCCGAGCGTTTCAACGCCATGATTCAGCTTTAGCGTGGTTATCTTTAATGTATCAACCTCGAGAGTGTCGAAGGGCTTTAAAATTCTCGGGCGGAGGTTCTTCGGGTCCTGCAGGATTAGCGCGTCGGCGCTCCCCTTAGGCGCGTAGAGAACCGTTCCCCTCGCCATCCAGCGGAGCTTGTAGAGTCCGTAGATGTGGTCGTGGTGCCAGTGCGTCAAGAAAATCGCTTCGAGCGGGACGTTGAGAAAGTCCCTGATGTCGGTTCCAACGTCGAAGAGAACGGCTTTTCGGTTGTCTGTGATTACCGCGAGCGTTGAGGGCCTTCTCTGGGCGAAGCCAAACTTTCTCGCCTCGGTGCAGGTCGAGCAGGTGCAGAGGTGGGCCGGAATCCCCTCGCTCCCGCCGGTGCCGATGAAGTAAACGAGCATGATGACCAGCTCCATTATTTTATGGTTGTGAAATAGGATGCGCGCTTATAAAAGTTGCTCGACCTTAACCGGTTTAACTTTTAGAACATTGACGTATCGCCTGAAACCCTTCTCATCAACGATGTGGAACTCGAATGGATGATATTCCGGCAGGCCGGCGAGTTCCTCGATTCTGACCTCAAGTTTTACCCTCTCACGCAGACTCTGAGGGGCTTCCCTCACCTTAATGAGCAAATCCACGTCGCTTCCTGCGGTGAACTTTCCGGTGAGAACGCTTCCGAAGACGTAGAGCTCGCACTCACCAAACACCTTCTCACACGCCCGCTTTATTGCTGGGAGATACTTCCGGTAGTTCTTAATCATGAGGTAGCGCTCTCTCCCCCGCCTGATTAGCCTACTCCTCACTTCTTCTTTCGAACGCATCAACGAGACCCTCCACGAAGTCCATGACCTTCAGGACGAACTCCATCAAATCTCTGGCGTCTTCCTCACAGTAAATTCTCGGCTCGTAGCGGGCGCCCGTATAAGCCTCCTCCAGTTCCCTGAGGAGTCCCCTGTTCTGTCTCACGAACTCGACCACCTCGTCCTCCGCGCCCAGTGCCTCGCCCACCCCTTTGAGCAGTTCCCTTATTGAGTGCGTCCTGAGCCGCACACCGGAGTATTTCACGATGAGTGCCTTTAGGTAGAGTTGGAGAGCCTGTTCCGCCAAAAACACTGCAGTATCATACTTTTCACGCTCAAACGCCTCGTTTGCCAGCTCAAGATAATCCCCGGAGCGCCTCAAAAGTGTCTCAACCTCCTCGTAGTGCATCTCACCACCGGAAGCACTTTAACTGCTTCCCATTAATACCTTTCGATGATGAAGTTCATCGCCGACATGATGCTTGGCAGATTAGCGCGCTGGTTGCGCCTCTACGGCCACGACACCCTCTACGGAATCGAGAACGATGATGAGATAATCGAGGTTGCCCGGAAAGAGGGTAGGGTAATCCTCACCAAGGACGTGGCCCTTGCCCGTAAAGCTGAAAAGCTCGGCGTCAAGGTCTTCCTCCTCCGCTCCAACTCACTTGAGGAGCAGGTTGAAGAGCTGAAGCGCCTCGGCGTTGAATTTAAAGAACTCTTTCCAGCGAATGCACGATGTCCGAAATGCAACGGGCCGATAAGGGCCGTCCCAAAGGAGGTCGTTAAAGGTAAGGTTCCTTCAAAGGTCTACGAGAATTACAACGAGTTCTACGTCTGCGAAAACTGTGGACAAATCTACTGGCCTGGAAAACAGTGGAGGGAGATGCTGAAAATAGATAGAAGGCTGAGGGATCCCCGATGAAGTGGGAAGACTGGAAACCTTTTTACCTGAGGATAGTGAGGGAGATGGGCTACTCAATCGAGGAAGACCGGAAGTCGGCCGAGCTACTCCGTGAGTTACTCCTTGAGGGAGATGAGTACATCCTCCGCGAGGAGCTTGAGGCGGTAATCGGGCGGAAAGCTTACGTCTTTGGAGCGGGCCCGAGCCTTGAGAACGCTTTAGGGGAGTTCGACTTCTCGGACGGGACGCTCATATCTGCCGATGGGGCGACGACGGCTTTACTCGAATTCGGGCTTATTCCGGACGTAATCGTTACCGACCTCGACGGGAGGATTCCTGATATAAAGCTCGCCAACGATCGGGGTTCTCTCCTCGTGGTTCACGCACACGGAGACAACAAAGATAAGCTCGTCTCATACGTTCCGTTCCTGTCGAGAATTCTCGGAACGACTCAAGCCGAGCCCCTCGATATAATCTACAACTTCGGCGGCTTCACCGATGGAGATAGGGCCGCTTTTTTAGCTGAGGAACTTGGAGCGAGAGAAATCGTCCTTGTCGGCTTTGACTTTGGCGAAATCGTTGGAAAGTGGAGTAAGCCCTATCTTAGGAGGCACTCACCGGTATGGGAGAGCAAGCGCAAGAAGTTCGAGTTCGCGAGGGAACTGTTGACGTGGCTTGAGAAAAACGGGCGGGCAAGAATAAAAATGCTAATTCCTTCTCCTACCCAGAAGGAAGGGAAGGAGCAACAGGAACGCGGCCGGTCCGCAGATGCCCTCTGATCCCTTTGAAGTTTCTGATTCAGTGCTCGATGAGGATCCAGATAGCGACGTCGCTGAAGTTGTCGTTGTCACAGAAGTGCTAGAGCTTGAGGAGTGCCTCTTTGAGGTTGTCGAGTGCTGGCTGTGAGTGGTGGAAGTCTGTGTTCTTGTTTCACTCATTGTATCCGTTTCTTTGTTCTGGCCCGTGCAGAGTTGCGAGGCTTTAAGCTCCAGTTCTGTTTTCTCTGCCCTTACTCCTGACAGAACCTGAAACGCAACGTCGGAAATCTCGTAATATCTAGGATCGACAGAATGGAAGTTCAGCTCGAAATCCTCCTCGCTGAGCTCGGCGTTCTTCCAGCAGGGGTCGTCTCCGTTTACAGCAAAGAGAATCACGCTCCGGGAACCGGTCAGTCCGATCGTCCCGATCACAGTATCCTCTTTCGCCCAGATATCTCTGACGAGACTGATTGATCGGAATGTAGCGGGCTCGTACGCGAGCGCCCGCTTTATCCATCCGGAACCGTCCATCTCGATGAGGACGACGCTGCCCATGAACCTCTTCGCTCCTGCAACCCAGGTGCCTATTTCACCGAGGTAGAGGGAATTTCCGGAGACGGTGAAGCGGTTTGTCACAAGGCCCGGTTCTTTGACGATCTTTCCCCAGACGGGGCTCTCGTTCCGGGCTATCTCTATCACCGCCGGGAACTTAACGGAAGTCCTGTTGATTTCGGTTTCGTACGTGCCGATTATGTAGAAACCGTCTCCTCCCCTGGCTATCCCGCTGGCGTAGAGTAAGTGCCCTCCCTCCTGGGAGCGGTGGTGGGAGTAGCTGAGAACGCTGAGCACCGTCCCGTTGGTCAGCATCTCGGTGAGAATTATCCTTGCCCCGCCTATTGCGGTCTCGGCGTTGGTTGAGATGAAATACAGCCGGTTTCCATCGACGAGCATCTCCTTCGGCTCAAGGCCAAAGGTTACTTTGATGCCCCTGGCCCACAGAACCTTCCCATAGAGGGGTTTCACATTTTCATCCACCGAGACTTTCAGGACGACTGCCCATTTTCCAAGCTTTGCGAGGATGTAGAGGTACTTACCATCGAGCACGGCGTCCCTCGGGTAGATGTGGGCCCGAACCAGTTTTGAAGTTCCCCCGTAGGTTTTGTTCACGTAGGCTGAAATCAGCTCTCCCCAGCGGACGTTCAGGTCGTCATCGAGCCTGAGGATCAAGATGCCGTCAAAGCCTTCAGTCTTCTTTGAGTGGGCTTCGACGATCAGATAGTAGCCGGTGGGAGCTTTCAGCAGGATCGGATGCAGGGCAAGGGGGTTCACGTTTATTGTCTCGCCGTCCTCAACGGATATGGACAGCATCTCACCCCCAAAGGCCGTTCCGTCGGGAGTCACTTCGATTAGCGCGAGGTGATTCTTCAGCCCTTTGCTGTAGATACCTGCAATTAGTACCCGGTTGTCTGAGTAGAGCGTGTAATAGGGGTCAAAGGAATCCATTGAGCTCCCTTTGATCGTGTACTGAAATTCCAAGGCTGAAGCAAAGGTTGAGGAGAGCATCAACATCAGGGCTACGAGCGGTGCGAGCCACCTCATGGATAACCCTCAAATTTTCTACAACTTTTTGGCTAAAATACTTTTTCTTGACTAAAAATTCATCAAATCCGACAAAATTTCCCCGAACGATTCGACAGATTTTAAAAGGAAGCTCCGAACTTGAAATATGATAACCATCAAGGAGCTCCGCTCAGAAACAGAGGTGCTCGAATGCATTGAGACGGCTAGGGCTTTGCCGGAGTGGTTCAACGAGGCAGGCCTCAGGCTATTGAGCGGGATTTGAGAGTGGAAAGAACTTTCGTCGCCCTTGAGGAGAGCAAGGTTCTAGGCTTCATAACCTTGAAGCCCATTAATGAAAAAGCCCTTGAAATCCTCTGGATGCAGTTAGGAGGGAGCTTAGAGGACGGGGGATCGGAACTAAACTCCTCAACTTCATTGAGGACTGGGCGAGGGAGAGGGGCTTTGAGTTACTGTTGGTCAAGACGCCGGGCGATTTAAGTTACAGGCCCTACGATGAAACGAGGCGCTTCGTGAGAATCGCGCTGATAGACCCGTATCCTGAGTGGGGTGAGCCGGCGCTTGTTTACGTAAAATGCAAATGCATCAGAAAATGAAATCTAAAACCCTGCAATGAATGTCTGCCAGGGGTAAAACACTATCCTCTCGCCCAACTCGTACTTTCCGCCCAGCACTAAGCCCCTCCTTGCATTCAGGCGGTCCATGCTCCTCTCAACCTGCTTTCTCTGGATCTTGCCAAGGCCGACCTCGATAACGATTTTCTCCCCGCCAAGCTCAAGGACGAAGTCAGCCCCCCCTTTGCCGGGTTCGTAGCAGAGCTTGCCGTTTCTAGACTTTGCGAGGAGGAACAGATAGAACGCTACGGTGTCCTCCAACAATGAGGCGAATACATCTTTTTTTCCGAGGCTGAAGCCGGAACCGAAGAGTAGGGCCGACTTGATTGGAACGGCGATAAACTTGATTTTTGGACTTTTTCTCCTCGCTTTTGAGAGCGAACCGCAGGGGGAAATTCTCTGCACGAGCCCAGCTTTCTCAAGGGCGTCCACCAGCTTAATAACCGTCCCCTTTGCCAGTCCAAGGGTTTTCGAAAGTTTCTCGTAGCTGAAGCGCTCTCCCTTCGGTGTTGCAAGCAGGTGAAGCAGGTCGAAGGCCCGATCGAGCGTTTCAGTGTCGAACTCATGCACGTCCCTCAGGTCACGGTAGATGACCCTGTCGAGCATGGTGCTCAGTCTTTCGTAAACCTCTCGCTCATCCATTTCCAGGATCATGGGCATTGACCCGGCCCTAACGTAGAGTTCAACGTCTTCCGTTACTGGAGGCATCGGAACTTCCTGTCCCCGTAGGATTCTCCCCATGAGCTCAGGAATTTCACGACCGGTTTTGAGAAGGTAATACTCCCTAAACGTCATCGGGAAGAGCTCCCTGTGCAGTGCTCTCCTCGCGAGGTCGGGGCTCTCCCTGAGCTTGATTGCCGATGAGCCCGTTGCAATTATGAGGAACCGCTTCTCATCGTGGAGGAGTTTCAGCTTTAAGTCCCAGTCCCTTTCGTACTGAACTTCATCGAGCAGGATCACCGCCTTCTTGGGCTGGACGAGCCGTCTGTAGGCGTTGATTACCTCCAGCAGTTCCAGGCCTAGGGCCCTCAACCTATCTAAGGACAAGTAAAGAACGTTGTTCGGGCTCGTTCTCTTAATGGCTTCAAAGTACAGCTGGGCGAGAAGGGTAGTCTTCCCAACTCCCCGTATTCCGAGCAGGAGAACTGTATCGGGGGCTCCCATCTCAAGGTACGCCGTAAGTTTTGATGAGAGATCACCGTACGACATCCTTTTGTGGGGCTTGTTGTAGGCACCGAGCAAGTTTCGGATGTTCACGAGGTGCTGTACAATAAAGTCATCTGGTTGAACCATAATCCCACCTATTTGGTCATTTGGATGACCAAATTTATAAACCTTACCTCAAGCGTTACTCCCCCGCCAAGCCAATATTTTTAAACACGGCATGGAATCTGAACGGGGCTTCAGATGCGCTGGAGCGAGATTCCGAGGGGAGCGAAAGCCTACATCCTCTACCACACACTAATAACCCCTGGCCTGATAATCTGGGCGCTCTTCCCGCTCTACCTCATGGAAACCGGCTATTCAATTTTAGAAGTTGGGGCGTTCTTCACAGCGGTCAACATCGCCACGATTCCGCTAACTTACCTCTTCGGCAGGCTCTTCAACCGCTGGGATATCAAAAAGGGCCTAATCGCGATAGACATACTCGATGGGGTTGCCTACGTAATGTACGGCCTCGCGAAGGGAGCCATAGCCCCTATTATGCTCTTCGCAGGTAGGGCCATCGAAAAGCTCTCGACGGTTCTCTATCCCCTCTACCGCGCCTACGAGCAGATAATTTACCCGGAGGACAAATACGAGGAAATCTTCGCCTGGCACCTCCGTCTGCCCGAGATATCGAGGCTGATTACTTTTCCGATTATGGGTTACCTTCTCGGCTACGTCTATCCTGGGCCTGAAAGCTACCGCCGGGTTTTTCTGCTCTTCGGCCTCTTTTCGGCCGTCACAGTGGCCTACATCTGGTTCTTTCTGCCCTCGGTCGGTAGGAAGGAGAGGATAACGCCCGAGGGTTTCACTTTCAAGGCTGGCGAGTTCAAGCTCCTCATAGCGTTCGAAACGCTCTTCACACTCGCCTGGTTCTTAGCTCCGGAAATCGTGCTGATAAACTACGTCGTCTTCGTGCTCCACAAGACCGTCTTCGAGGTAACTCTGATAGCCTGCGCGAGCAGTTTGGCATCGATAATAGGAACCTACGCCAGCGAGAGGGTTCCGAAGGGGAAAGGATTCCAGGCGATAGGGGTCGGCATGCTGATTAACGCCTTCTACGCTCTGGTTATGGCCCTGTCTCCTCCATTTTGGCTCGCTCTTGTTGTTTACGCAGTCGGCGACTTCGGGAACACATTCTGGTTCCCGTTCTACCGCTCCTGGATGTTCAAGCTGATTCCAAAGGAGAAGGCCAGCGAGTTCCACGCGGCTATATCAAGTTATCGAAAGCTCTTCGGCCTCTTCGCACCCTTCGTTGCCGGGGCTTTGGCGAGCATTCATCCAACGCTGCCCTACGCTGTAAGCTTCGGGCTGTTTTTAATGGCCGGGGCTATGTTTGCGAAGCTGAGCAGAAAAAGAGAGAGGGGAGCACCGAGTCCCTCTTAAAACTCCGGAATCCTTATCGGCGCCTGCAACTCCTTCTCGTTCTTCTCGAGATTGGTCGCGAGCATACGAATCCTCTCGCAACCCTTGATTTCCCGTATGAACTCGGCGACGCTCCTCGGTACGAGCTCCTCCCATGGCTTGCCCTCGACCATGCGCTTCCTTATCTCGGTCGCCGAGAGGATGTCCTTCCTGAACATCGGCTGGACTATCACTTCGTAGCCTTTCTCGCGGAAGAGCTGGGCAACCAGAGAGTTCCCTGTGAAGACGACGTCAAACCTCGGCACCATGCTGACCACATAGGTCGCCCAGATGGCGTTGAAGTTGATGTCCGGGAGCGGAATCAAGTAGTAGCGCTTCTTGGGGAACTCAGCTTCATCAAGGGCCCTTATCAGCATCTCCATCCTCTCGCTCGTCGTGAAGGGGTTCTTGAGGGTGTGGCTTGCCTGTGCGCTCCCGATTCCGATGATGACCTCGTCAACTTGCGAGAAGACGAACTCCAAAGCTTTCATGTGCCCGTTGTGGACGGGCTGGAAACGGCCGACGAATAGACCGCGCTTCATTCAATCACCTCCAATCAGCTTCACCCTAACAACATCCCCAACACCCAAGTCGAGCCTCTCGCTCGCGCTTCCCTGGTTGACGGCAATCTCAAGGTAGTCGTGGCTTCCCGGGAGTGCAAGCAGTTCTCCGGGCTCCACTTGGCCGTAGGTCTCTCTGTAGGGAATCTTAAGTCCAAAGTCGAGTAGCTCAACCGCCTCCGGCTTCCCGTAGTCCTCGAGGTTGAGGATGACGTTGCCGAAGTCATCAATGTAGATTACCTTCAGAACCCAGAGGTCGCCTTCCTTCCTCGGCTCAATGTCGAGCTTGACCAGCGAATCGAGGGGAATCTCTTCCGCGAACTCCTCTGGAGAAACTCCCTTCTCTATGAGCGCGCCGGCCGGTCCGAAAACATCTCTCCCGTGAAAGGTCGAGCTTATCCTCCACCCGGTAAAGCGCTTAATCCTCCCAAAGTCTATCCCCCAGGCGCGTCTCGGGTTTATGTGCTTGAGCGGGAGGGTAGCCAATCCGTTGTCGGGAACGACCAGCCACTGGTCGCCCTCGATTACAACCGCCTTCCTCTCGGTCCCGACGCCCGGATCAATGACTCCAACGTGAACCGTTCCGGGAGGCGAGTACTTAACCACCTGCTCCATGACGAAGGAGCCCTCGAGTATCGAGTGCCTCGTCACCGCGTGGGTAACATCAACGAGCTTTGCGTCGGGATTAACCCGGAGCATCGCGACCTTCATCTCGCCGACGTATGGGGAGCTGAGCCCGAAGTCCGTTGTTAGAGTTATCATCCACATCACCGGAAAGGATTTATTGGCAACCCTTTAAGAGGTTGCGGGGGTTGAGATGATAGTCGTTTTAAGACTCGGTCACAGGCCTGAGAGAGACAAGAGGATCACAACCCACGTCGCCCTAACGGCGAGGGCCTTCGGGGCTGATAAAATTATTATCTCGGCGGACGAGGACGAGCACGTCAGGGAGAGCGTCGAGGACGTTGTGAGGAGATGGGGAGGGCCGTTTGAGATAGAGTTTAACCCCAGCTGGAAGAAAATCCTGAGGGAGTGGCGCGAGAGGGGCGTTATAGTCCACCTGACGATGTACGGGGTGCACATAGACGACGCAATGCCGAAGCTTAAGGAGGAGCTGAAGGCCGGAAAGGACTTCCTCATCGTCGTCGGTGCCGAGAAGGTTCCGAGAGACGTTTACGAACTGGCCCACTACAACGTGGCAATTGGCAACCAGCCCCACAGTGAGGTTGCCGCTCTGGCGGTTTTCCTCGACAGGCTCCTCGACGGCGAGGGCCTCAGGAAGGAGTTCGAGGGGGCAAAGCTCAAAATCATTCCGCAGGAAAGGGGGAAGAGGGTAATCCAGCTCGACGGGTGAAGGAAATGGTCCTCAACAGGTATCGGGAGAACGTCAGGGGCTACCTTGAGGCGATAGTTAAACCCCTCGCAAAGGCCGGGCTAACGCCGAACGCGGTTACTGTGATAGGCCTCCTACTAAGCCTGCTCTCGGCTTACCTCTACTACCTCCGCGAGCCGAGGTTAGCGGCTTTAACGCTCCTCATAGGCTCGCTCGTTGACGCCCTCGACGGAACGCTGGCGAGGCTGACCGGGAAGACGAGCCGCTTCGGGGCATTTCTCGACTCGACCTTCGACAGGATAAGCGACGGCACGGTGCTCTTTGGAATCGCGCTCGGAAGCCTCGCCGACTGGCGCGCTGCCTTCCTGACGTTCATGGGAAGCTACCTCGTCAGCTACGAGCGCTGCAGGGCCGAGTTAGCTGGCTCCGGAAAGCTCGCCGTTGGCATAGCCGAGAGGGCGGAGAGGCTGATAATCCTCATGCTATTTTCGTTCCTCGGGGCAGAATACGTTAGATATGGCGTCTACATCGTCGGAATACTCGCGTGGATAACCGTCGTCCAGAGGTTTTACGTCGCATATCAGAGGCTGAAGTGAAGAAGAGGGGAATGACGAGAATTTCGCTATCTGAGGCTCCGATGAAGAGCCCTGCCGTTACCGACCCCTTCCCTTTTTGAGCACTATTTCCGCCGAGACCGCCCCCTGAAGTTTCCTCATGCAGGAGGGACAGTATGCGGGGGGCCTTTCATCCCATTCGCGAAGCGTTGCTGGGGGGTTCATAACGCACTCCCCGGTGCAGTGGTCGAGATCAAAGCTGTGACCTAACTCGTGGAGGACGCCCTTGAATATCCTCTCGACCATCAGTTCACGGTTGTTCGACTCAAAGGGTTTCATGGAGAGGACCATTATCTTCATGCCGAGTATCTCCTGCTGAAAACCGAGGAACTTGTCGTACATATGGAAGTACCTGTTCCTCGAGACGAGGGGGAACGTGGTCAGGCCGAAGATGCGTCTCATAGGAAAGGTCTCGTCCTTGTTGAGTTCCTGGAGAAGGCGGGCATAGAGGGCCTCAATTACGGCCTCTAGGGGATAGCCCTTGACGTGCGTATCTCCCACAGGAATGTTGATGAGGTAACCGGGGCCAACCTCGAGTTTTCCGAGGTAGAGAAACCTGACGGGAAGATCGCTCCGGACCAAATAGCGGTTTACCCTGTCGAAGATGTCAAATATGAGCTCTTTATCCATGAAGTTTCCTATGTAGGTAGCTCCCACGTAGGTTAGTTCTCCCTTGGCCCCGGCTCGCATGTAGTGAGAAACTCTAAATAGTTATTAAACTTTTGCCGAGTGAAAAGGGATTTAAGCACGTGGGTGTATATTCTCCCGCCCCCGGGAAACCGCGGGGGATGAGCGCTTCGGCGAGCTGTGATTCCCCTTCGCTCCCCGGGGGCACAGCTACAACCCTTTTTGACAAAGTCCTATTTGATGTCAAGTTGCATCAGCTTAATTTGGGAGTGCACGGCCGCTTAGTCCGGATAGTTCTTCACCCTTCGTCCTCAACATAGGGGGCAGTGATAACCTTCCTTATCTCCCTCGCCTTTTTCTCACCAATGCCCTCGACCTCTTTGAGCTCCTCCTCCGTTGCGGTGAAGACCTTTTCGACGTTGCCGAAGTGCCTCAGCAGGCGCTTGGCGAGGGTTGAAGAGACGTTAGGGAGACCTTCAACGATGAGGCGCTGTCTCTCAGCTAAGGTTAGGGCTTTCTTCTCGCTCCTCAGCCTTACTTCCTTCTTCCGCTCCTCCTGCTCGCGCTTGGCGAGGAGGTAAATGAACTGGGCCGTTTCCTCCTTCCCCGAGGAGAAGAGTACTGGAACACCCCAGTCAACGGTTACAGAGGCTATGGCTCCCCTAATCGCGTTGGGGTGGACGTTCCTGATGCCGTAGAGCTCGCCCTCGATGATTATCACGGGCTTCTCGTAGGCCCTCTTGAGCCTCTCAACCTGGTCGAAGAGCCTGCCGTCTATGATTGACTGTATGAAGTCGTTGGCGCTTTTCCGCTCTATTCCCACCTCCTCGCTGACAACGTAATCGGCGACGTCTAATGTTTTGACCTCAATCTCCGCCCCGAGCTCCTTCAGAATCTTCGGCACTCCGCTCCTCAGCTCGCGCGAGTCAACGTAAATCACTATCCCCTTCGGCTTCTTCACAAAGATTGGCTTAATGGGGATTTCCTTGTCCCTGTTCTCCGCTGTTCTCTTCTCTTGAATCTGCGGTGTCTGCGATTCGTTCTTTTTCTCCGATTCTTTGGTCTCCTTAACTTCGCCTCCGGCTTTCTTGGCTTTCCCAACCTTCAGGAACGCATCGAGGGAGGTTATCTTACTCCTTGAGGGCATCTCAACACGCTCCTTGGTCCTTTCCCTTATTTTACCACGCTTTTGCTGGGCCTTTTCGAGTTCCCTTGCCACGCGCTTTATTGCATCAAACATGCCCTTTTCCTTCCTCCGGGAGCTCCAGTAGTAGGCCTCGTCGCGCGTTCCCTTAGCCATGAGAATTACCACTTTTCCGGGCCTGTGACGACCTGTTCTTCCACGGCGCTGTATGCTCCTTATTGCAGACGGCACGGGCTCGTAGAAGACGACCAAATCAACCTCCGGAACGTCCAAACCTTCCTCCCCGACGCTCGTGGCAACCAGAACGTTGAACTCACCGCGCGAGAACCTATCTAAAACTTCTTTCTGCTCCTTTTGACTCATTCCCCTATCCGTTCCCCTGCTCGCCTGCCCTATGAAGCGCTCCGCCGAAACCCCTAGGTTTCTGAGCTCCTCGACTATCTTTTTACCGGTGTCACGGTAGTTTGTAAAAACGATTATCTTTGAGTCGGGCTTCCGCTCAAGCTGTTTTTTGATGAGGTCCTTCAGCTTTTCCATCTTTGGATGGTCGAGGCCGAGCTCCTTCGCCTGGACGAGTAGGTAGATGACCTTCCTCATACGCGGGTCTTCCATAAGCTCTCTGCTTGACTTGGAGCGGTCCTCGCGGAGCTTCTTGAGGTAGTTCCTGAGTGCAGTTAGCCCCTGCGTTTCGAGGAGTTCAATCGCGTGGTGGAGCTTCATGGCCTTGGCCTGGTGCTTCTTGAGGTAGCCGGCGGAGTAGTCCCCCTTGGCCATCGCCTGGTTTATCTTCGAGCCCGCTTGTAGGACTTCCTTTTTCGAGATATCGGGCGAGGGAGAACTGACCAAGCCTGCATCGGCGAGGGGCTTTAACGAATCCTTCAGCATCTCGCGCAGGATTTTTCGAACCTCCCTGTAGATTCCGGGGAGCTCAACCCTAACCCACTCGAAGGCTATTCTATGGACGTAAGGCTTAACATCGGGTGAGCTCTCTGTTCTAACCTCGATGCGCTCTATCCCGAGGTTCTCAACTATCTCGCGTATCTTCTCCTCGTCACTGCCCGGCGAGGCCGTCAGGCCGAGAACGAGCGGGTGCTTTGCAGTTTTGAGGTACTCCCTCGCTATGAAGACGTAGGCGTAGTTACCCACCGCTCTGTGGGCCTCATCAACAACGAGCAGGACGACATCCTCAAGCGAAATCCTGCCAGTCAGAATGTCGTTTTCAACCGTCTGGGGCGTCGCGGTTACTACCACGCTCTTCCTCCAGAGCTCGGCGCGCTTCTCCGGGGAAAGCTCACCGGTGAGGACGTTAATCTTCTCGGGCGGAAGGTTGAAGAGTCGCCTGAAGCTCTCCGCGTGCTGCATCGCCAGCGGTTTGGTCGGAGCCAAGAAGAGGACTTTTCCCCCGTACTTCGAGAGCCTGTAGTCGGCTATGAGCATCGCTATGAGCGTCTTTCCTAAGCCCGTCGGCAGGACGACGAGGCAGTTCCGCTCCTTACAGCGGGCGTAGATAACCTCCTGGTAAACGCGGGGCTCGATTAAATCGCGGCGGAGATAGGACATATTGGGCCCTTCGGCGGGGAACCATAAAAGCTTTCCGAGCCAGTATTGGCAATTCAGATTGTCACCCTGAGGCCAGTTTCAACAGCGGCTCGACTGTCGTGAGAAAGACGCTTGACTTTGAGATGCCAGCAAGGAGGAGAACGTTGTTCACCGCGGGAATCGCCTTGAGAACTACCATTCCAACAGCCACGAGCTTGAAGGCCGGGTTGAGCTTTTCCAGCTTGATTGAAACGGCTATAACCCCCGCGCCGAGTGCCGTGAAGAAGGCGTAGCTGCCGAAGAAGAGCGTGGGGCTCCCGAGCCTTTCAGCTATTACTCCGTTGGCTTCGACAAAGCCCATTCTAACCCCAAACCACGTTGTGAGCGCATCAACGAGTGCGAGCAGTATGAAGAGGAGCAGGTAGGTTCGTGCCTTCATCGCTCGGTTTTTCCTTTGAATCCTTAAATACTTTTTTTGTTAGTCAGAACATACATATGTAGGTACATGTGCATGTGCACAATGGTTTTTTCAATGGGGCGTGGAGGGTGGAACATGCTCCTGACGAGGCACGCCGAGGAAAGGCTCGTGAAGAGACTAACCAAGCGGAGAAACATTAAGCGAGTTTATTTAGAACTCTGGGCGTTCCTCGACCGCTCACGGAGGATTGATGTCAACGAGCGCGTCGTAATCTTTACCGACGGGAGAAAGAGCCTCGTCTGCGCCAAACTCGACTGTGAGAGGCTTTCACTGGATGAAATTAGGGAGCGCGTTGAGGGTCTGGAGGGGACTTACCGGTGCGTCTTTCCGGACAGGAGGCTCGCGAGGGAAACCGTTCCAGTTAAATTTCTCTCTGAAATTCCAGACGGTGTTTACTGCTTCTACCTTAACAGGGAAAAGCGGAGCCTTTACATCGGTAGCGAGGAGCCCCTACTCGCGATAACGCTGAGGCCTGCGAAGAGGGAGGAAAGGGCTCTTTCAGAAAACTTTATCGCCAGTCTTGAGAGTGCAGCTGGTAATGAGGACGATGATAAAAACCAAGAGCCTCATTAAAGCCCGGGACAGAATAGTTCTGTGGAAACTTAAGATAACGCGGGCTGCGAGTTACCTCAGCATAGCGAACAGCTTTATGATACTTTTTGTGTTTGCCAAGGAGCTATATTCCGTTCCATGGATTGCCTTGGGGTTCAGTTTCCGGGAGTTTGTCGGGGTTACCTACGCCCTTGCAGTCGTCGGTTTCATGCTCCTGGCGGAACTTGACTGGCACTTCATGTTCAAGAGGGAGCAGAGCTACGCCCTGACGAGGAATCCCCTTCTTCCGGCGCAGTGCTTTATGATCGAATACCTTCTTCAGAAGGCGATTGAAGAGGGGAAAATATGTGAAAAAGAAGCCGAGAGGGTTTTATCTTCCCTCACGCTGGCCGGCTGCGATCTTCCTCGAGAGGAAGGACGAGTATCTCCCCGAAGGGCTCCTCCTGAATGAGGTCGACCTTCCCCATGTTCGAGAGGAAGAGCAGGTAGAGGAACGTCCTCGCCACTATCTTCGGGCTTGGGTCGAAGACGAGATCCCAGAACCTTATTGGCTTCCCCGTTTCACGGTAGAGCTTCACCACTATGCCGTGCAGTCGGTGGACGTGTTTCTCTATGTCGACGCGGAAGTCGTCGACAACGAACACCTGCTCCTCTATGTTATCCTTTTTCCTCTTCCTGGGCTTCCTCCTCTCAGCTTCCTCCAGCGCATCCATGAGTGCCTCAATGAGGTCGTCGAAGGTATAGTAGCGCTCCGATCTCCTTATTGGCGGTGCGAGGGGTTCAACCTCAACCCGGATCCTTTCCTCGCTTTTCTCCTCTTCCTCCCCCTCGTCCTCGCTCAGCAGAGCCTCCGTCTTCATCCTGACGAGGATTGAGGCGGCTAGGATAGCCCTCGCAGAAACCCTGAGGTCGAGCTCCCTCATCTCGCGCAGCATCTTTATGTACTTCTCGGTCAGATCAACGATGTCGATGTTCCAGGGGTCAACCTTCCCCATCTTGACGAGCTGGAGGAGGATATCGACGGGCGTTATCTCGGTTTCAAACCTCGATTCCATCCTCAGCCCTCCAGATGGCCGAACATTTCCCTGTGCTCCTCGTCGCTCCGTCTTCTGGCCTCTTCGAGTATCTTCATGGCCTTCTCAAGGCTGAGCGAGACGACCCTGCTTATTCCGTTCCTCATGCTGACGCCTATGATCTTGTCGGCATTGGCCATCATGACGTCCCTGAGGGTTATTACTATGAACTGGCTCGACTGGGAGGATTCTTTTATTAAATCCGCGACGCGCTTGACGTTTGCGTCGTCGAGATGTGCGTCTATCTCGTCGAAGAGGTAGAACGGGGCCGGTTTGTAGCGCTGTATTGCGAAGACGAACGCTAAAGCCGTCAAAGCCTTCTCGCCGCCGCTCATTGCCTCGATGCGCTTGACGTCCTTTCCGGCGGGCTTGGCCTCTATTTCCAGACCTCCTGAGAACGGATCCTCCGGGTTCTCAAGGATGAGTTTTGCACTCCCGCCGGGTGAGAGTTTGGCGAAGAGCTCCGAAAAGTTCTTCGCTATTGCCTCAAGTGTCTTCATGAAGACTTCTCTCTTCTGCCCTTCTATCTCGGCTATGAACTCCTCTATGCTCTCTTTCTCGGCCAGAACCTGCTCGCGCTTGCTGCTCAGTTCAAGGTACCGCCTCTCCACGACCTCAAAGTCCTCGATTGCCTTCATGTTCACGGGCTCGAGGGAGCGTATCTCCTCCTCCATAGCCTCGATCCTTTCCTTGAGTTCTTCGAGTTTTTCTGGCTCGGGGATCTCGTTTGGCTTTATCGATTTAACGAGCTTTGGATCGTGGTGTTTCAGCTCCGCCCTCTTCTCCTCGAGCTCGGCTTCATACTGTCCAATCCTTATCTTGAGTGTGTTGGCTTCTATTCTGAGCTCTTGGAGTTTAGAGCTCAGCTCGTCCTTCTTCTCTCTCAGCTCAGCTATCTCGTTCCTCAGCCTCTCGCGCCTCTCGCGTAGCTCTTTCAGCTCGTCCTTCACGCTCTCCTCTGCCTTCTTGAGCTCCTCCAGCTCACTCTCAAAGCGCTTTATTGCCTCTTCGTTCTCCTTTATGTTGGCCTGGAGGGCGTTTATCCTGTTGATTAAACCTTCGATTTCCTCCTCGAGGTCGGCCTTTCTCGGGAGCAGTTCCTCGTTTATCCTGCTATCGAGGCTTTCGAGCTTGCTCTCCACCCTGCTGAGTTCCTCCTTGAGCTTCGCGATCTGGCCCTCCACTTCCCTGATCTTGGCGTTGAGCTCCCTTGCCTCCGGGTTTTCGAGCGCCCGCTTGAGCTTCTCCCTCTTCCTCTCGAGTCTCTCGATCCTTCCGCGAAGCTTCGCGATCTCACCCCTGTACTCCTCGATTCTGCCTTCGAGTTTCTTTATCGTCTCCTCTGCTGTTTCGATCTCCTCCCCCAGTGCCCTGTCCTCCGCAAGGAGTCTCTCCATCTCCCTCTGCGCGACCTGAAGATCCTTTGAGAGCTCGCTCCTCCTCATGCGGAGCTCGAAAAGCTCGTTCCTGAGACCGTTCACCTCAACCTTAAGAGAGTTAACGGCCGCTTCGAGGGCCTCCCTCTCGCGCTCGAGCCTCTCAACCTTCGCCTTGAGCTCATCGACGTTGATCCCAAGCCTGCCCCTCGGCCTGTAGTGACCGCCGGTTATGGCCCCGCTCCTCTCAAGCAACTCGCCGCCGAGCGTTACCATTCTCACCTTCCCTATGCCGACGCTCCTCGCCTCGTCCATGTCCTCAACGATGAGCGTGTCGCCGAGGGCGTAAGCGACGGCGTTTTTGAAGCGCGGGTCATACTGAACGACGTCCATAGCCGGGACTCCAAGGGAGGGCCTTTCCCTCATCGAGCGGGGCTTTATCTTGTTGAGCGGGAGGAAGGTGAGCCTTCCGAGCTTCTTCTCCTTAAGGAGCTTTATTGCCTTCTCGGCGACCCGATCGTCCTCCACAACCACGTTGTCGTAGTTTCCGCCGAGGGCCACCTCCACAGCTAAGGCGTATTTCCTGTCCCTCACCGTTATCAGCTCACCGAGGGTGCCGTACAGACCCGGGATCTTGCTCTTCTTTAGGAACTCAACGGCGCGGTTCCCCCTTGCCTCCCTCTGCGCCTCGGCCTTTATGAGCTCCTCCCTTGCCTTGGCAAGCTCGGGATCGATCTTTTTGAGCTTCGCGTTCTTCTCTTCCAGCTCCTTCTCCGCCTTCCGTATCCTCGCCTCGATCCGGGCCATCTTTCCGTCGATGTTCGAAAGTTCTGACCGCTTTTCGTCTATCTCCGACTTCAACTTCGCTATGGACTCCTTGAGCGCGTTTCTGCGGAGGTTTGCCCTCGTTATCAGCGATCTCTGTCTCTCTATCTCCTCCCGAAACTTTTCGAGCTCGGCCTCCCGGGTGTACATTTCCTTCTTTGCCTCTTCGAGCTCCTTAACGACTCTGTCGAAGTCCTCCCTTGCAACGGCGTAACTCCTGTCTATCTCCCCGAGCCTAACAATGAGGCCGTTCCTCACGGTTTCTTTTTCCTTGATCTCGGCGAGAAGCTTTTCCCGCCTCTTTTTCCACCGAACTATCGCGTTTTTGCTCTTCTCGATCTCCTCCGAGACCTTCCTTAGCTCTTCCTTCGCCTTTGAAAGTCTCCTCTGGTCCTCCTCTATCTCGCGGCGGGCGTTCTCTATGTTCCTCTTAGCCATCTCAATCCTTGATTTGACCTCGCTTATTCTCCTCGTGACCTCAAGGATTCCGTCCTCGCTCTTCTCCTCAAGCTCGCGCTCCACCCCGCTGAGCTCCCTCTCTTTGGCGATTATCTCTTTCACCAGCGCCTTCAGCTCGGCCTCTACTTTCTCTATCTCCCCTTCAATGCTGGAATCCTTGTTCATGCTCTCCTCCAGGAGAAGTTCGAGCCTCTTTATCTCGCCGAGGAGCAGGGCCACCCTTGCACGTTCCACCTTCTCTTTGAGGTCAAGGTACCGGAGAGCGTCGTTTCTCTCCTTTTCCAGCTTGTCGAGCTGTTTCTTTACCTCCTTGATCAGAAGATCCACTCTGGCAAGGTTTTCTTCTGCCTTTTTCAGCTCATCAAGCGCTTTTTCTTTCTTCGCATCGTACTCCGCTATGCCGGATATCTCGTCTATGATGAGCCTCCTCTCGGTGGGCGACATCTTGATGAACTTCGTTATGTCACCCTGCAGGACGAGGTTGTAACCCTCAGGCGAGATCATGGCCGCGCTCAGGAGGTCGAGTATCTCGCTTCTCGTGGCCCTTTTACCGTTCAGCCAGTACGTGCTCCTGCCGTCTGGGTAAACCCTCCTCTTTATCACGACCTCGTCCTCATCGATTGGAAAGCCCCGGTCCTCGTTGTTGAAGTACATCGCCACTTCGGCGTACTTCGCAGGTGGTTCAGCCCTGTTTCCTGCAAAGATCAGGTCACTTATCCTCGTTGCCCTCATTGCCTTGGCAGAGAGGCCCCCCAGAACGAAGAGAACCGCATCACCGATGTTGCTCTTTCCAGAACCGTTGGCACCGACGATGGCGGTGAACCCCTTGGAAAGTGGAACGACAACCTTCCTGTTACCGTAAGATTTGAAGCCTTTCATTTCAATCTTCTCTATGTATGGCATACTCGACACCTAACTGGAAAAATGGAAAGATGATATATAAACTTCACCCAGCACTTTTCTTCAAATATGAACGCCATTGGGCATCCACCTAAAATCCACCTCTTAAGTAGTTTAAAAGCAAGAAGACGAGGGAAAGAAATTAATTGGAGCAACATGGCCTTTACTGGTGTTTTCTGCGCCGGATTTTGCTTACGGCCGCGGTAATAACCACGAGACCGACTATTGTTGCTGGACCGCAGATATGGGTGCCTCCACCGCCCTCAGAAGTCGTTGTGGTTGTTGTAGTCTTGTGGGTTGTAGTTCCGGTGTGGATTGGGGCTGTGGAGGTTGTGGGGGTTGTGGTAGTCTTGCTGCTCGTTGTAGTCGGTTTGCTCGTCGTGGTGGTTTCGTGGGTTGTCGTTGTTTGGTGGGTGGTAGTCGTAGTTGTCCTGTGAGTGGCTGTTATGGTAGTGGTTGTAGTTATTTGGCTTGGGGACGTCGTAGTGGTAGTTGAGGAAGTTGTTTCCGAACTCATCACTGTCGTGACAGTAGCGTCAGAGTCTTGTACTACCGCTTGCGAATCCATCACCTGCGCTTGGGAATCTTTAACACTTGCATTGAAATCACCGGGTTGAACAGTCGTATCTCCAACAGGGGCATTGGAGTCTCTCGGCAAGTTTGAGAGTGAACCATCTGGGGGGAGCCTGAGAACCCAAACGTCAGCAAGATCAGCGCCAAAGTTCCAGCCTGCCACTATGATATCCCCGTTTGGTGCAACGGCAACTGCATAAGCCTCCTCCTCGTCACTCCCGCCGTATGTTTTTTGCCATTCCACGTTACCGTTCTCGTCAAGCCTAAGAACCCAAACGTCATCTTCACCAGCGCCGAAGCTCCAAGTCCGACCCACCACTATGATATCCCCGTTTGGTGCAATTGCAACCGAATAAGCATCATCATCACTACTCCCGCCGTAGGTTTTCTGCCATTTCACGTTACCATTCCCATCCAGGCGGAGAACCCAAACGTCACTATCCCAATCACCAAAGCTTTTAGTGTGACCTGTTACTATGATGTCCCCGTTCGGTGCAATGGCAACCGCGAAAGCTATATCACCTCTAATTCCGCCATAGGTTTTCTGCCATTTCACGTTACCATTGGTATCAAGCCTAAGAACCAAAACATCTTCGTGAGTACCGAAGCTGTCCGTGGAGCCTGCTACTATAACGTCACCGTTGTCTGTAATGGCAACCGCATGACCCCAATCATAACTACTTCCACCGTAAGTCTTCTGCCATTTGACATTCCCATTCTCGTCTAGGCGAAGAACCCAAACGTCAGCTTTACCAGCCCCGAAGCTTTCAGTTCCACCTACCACGATGATGTCTCCATTTTCTGCAATGGCAACCGAGCGAGCTACATCATAACCTTTACCGCCGTAGGTTTTCTGCCATTTCACGTTGCCGTTCTCGTCAAGCCTGAGAACCCAAACGTCAGCTTTACCGGCTCCAAAGCTTTCAGTCCCGCCTGCCACTATAACGTCACCGTTATCCGCGACTGCAACCGCAGCAGCCCAATCCTTGTCACTTCCACCGTAAGTCTTCTGCCACTTAACATTACCCTCGCTATCGAGCCTGAGAACCCAAACGTCGCCATAACCAGCTCCGAAGCTTTCAGTATAGCCTGCGACTATAATGTCTCCGTTTGGAGCAATAGCAACCGCGCGAGCCGTATCTTCACATTCCCCTCTGTATGTTTTGGCCCAGTGAGTGTTTTCTTCTGCAATCACCTTTCCCGCAGGAATCAGGGTCCCTAAGATGAGGAGGAGCCCCACGAAGACGAACATCCTCTTCATGGTGCCACCCCCTGGCATTAATCATAGGTTTACTTCTGCTGTTTTTCACAATGAATTCTCTCCGAACCTTTATAAAAGCCATACTGACGACACTCGGTCGATTTTCGATAACTGCTGAGAATATTTTTAACGGGGAACAATAATTTTGGCTCATGAAAAAGGTTTTATAGGCCTTCTTCTTTAAAATAAAACGGTGATGGCTATGCAAATTCTCGAAGTTGACATCAAACTCCCCTATCGAGAAAGGGGAAGCGTGCTGAGCCGCCTCCTTTCCAAGGTCTCCGGCAGGATTAAGGACATACACTTCCTTCCGCCCGATGCAACCGGTATGTCCGAGATCAGGATGGAACTGATTGGTGGTAAAGAGCTCGTTCAGGAGCTTAGAAAAGTTGTAAAGATCGGAAAGTTATCATTCAAGGTGCTTTCGGAAGCCTAAAGGCTTTCTCCTTAGATTTTGACCCCCGAGTTTA
This sequence comes from Thermococcus gammatolerans EJ3, assembly GCF_000022365.1. Classification (NCBI taxonomy): domain Archaea; kingdom Methanobacteriati; phylum Methanobacteriota; class Thermococci; order Thermococcales; family Thermococcaceae; genus Thermococcus; species Thermococcus gammatolerans. Next base: position 1,118,079 of record NC_012804.1, read on the forward strand.
ACTCCTCAAGCTTTTTCCTTGCCTTCTCAATCGAGCCAGCCTTTTCTACCGCAGTTCCTGTAACGATGATGTCGGCCCCCGCTTCAACCGCCCTCCTCGCCTGTTCCTTCGTCCGGATTCCACCCCCAACGATGAGCGGAACGTCTATGACCTTCCTAACGAGGGCAATCATCTCGGGCGGAACCGGCTGTGGGGCACCGCTACCCGCTTCAAGGTAAACGAGGCGCATGCCGAGGTACTGGCCGGCTAAGGCGTACGCGGCGGCGATCTTCGGCTTGTGTCTCGGTATTGGCTTCGCATCGCCGACCCAGCCGACGGTTTCGCCGGGCTCGATTATCAGGTAGGCCATCGGAATAGGCTCTATCCCATAGCGCTTGACGGTGAATGCTCCCAACGCCTGGGAGCCCGTTATGAAGAACGGATTCCGCGAGTTGAGGAGGCTCATGAAGAATATCGCGTCCGCGTACCTGCTTATCCCGCCGTGCGAGCCTGGGAAGAGAATTACTGGCAGGCTGGAGGACTCCTTTATAGCCCTCACAACGCTGTCGAGGACCTCTCCCTCGGCCCCTGTTGAACCGCCGACCATTATCGCGTCAACGCCTATAGCCTCGCTCATCTCTGCTATCTTTCCGGCCGTTTCCGGCGAAACGTCGTCCGGGTCGAGGAGAACGAAGTGGAGCTTCTCCTTCTTCAGCTTCTCGTGAATGTAGCGCTCAACCTTTCCAATTTCAAGCATTTTTATCCCTCCAAAAATTCTTTAATCATCACAGTGAACGTTATGAAATCAGAACCGCTTTCGTTCCCTGACATCCTCAAGCACTTCCTCGACGTTTACCTCGACGGGGATTCCCTCAATCTCCTCGAGCAGGTCCCATATCGTCTCTCCAACGATTACCTTAACTTTTGCCCTCTTATGGAGGTTAACCTTCTTCGGGGGCCTGAACGTCGTGCCGTCGTAGACGGCCTCGATGACCGTTCCCATGTTACCACCGTATTTCCATTATTTCTTCTTGGCTTTTAACGATTTTCCAGCTCAGTCCGAGCTCCTCGAGGATTCTTCTTAGAATTTCATCGGGTTCGTCCTCAAAGCGGTAGAGGTTGGTGCTCACCTTAACATCGCCCGCCCCAAAGCCAGGGATTGCTTCGCCAAAGCGGGAAACCTCGCGCGAGAGGTCCTCCTCAAGCTTCACCTCGCTCGGAATGAGGTAGGCCCTCAGGAGCTCTGCCTCACTGAGAAGGTAATCAATGTGCCAGTGAAGCTTCTTCTCCCGCCGAAAGTGCCTCGCGACGCGCTTTTCGAGGGAGTTCATGGCCGAGCCGACGTAGACGTAGTAACCCGGCTCGAGTTCAAAGGTTCTCCCCTTGGTGCGAACCGTTTTCCCCTCTCCAAGCCGGATGATGAGGAGGTAAGAGCCCTTCATACTCCTCACCTTCCACTGAGGGTTTATAAACTTCAGGCTCAATATCACGTTAGGTGTTAGATATGGACGAAGACCGGGAAAAGAGAAAACCCGTTGACGACTTCGCGTGGCAGGAATATGACAGGGATGAGTTCAGGAAGATGTTTCCAGCACTCGCAAAGGAACTCGAAGAGGGTAAGGGCATCGGAATAGACGCTTACCGCAGCTCCGTTGAGGAGGGTGAGGAGCTAGCCGAGCCGAGAAACTTCGCCGGCTACAACCCAACGGTAATAGATTTCCTCAGAAGATGCGAGACCGACGATGAGGCGCTGGAGATAATCAACTGGATGGAGAGTAGGGGTGAGATAACGCCCGAAATCGCGAAGGAGCTCAGGATAACGCTTGCTAAGAAGGGAGTTAGAGCTTTCGGGCCTAAGAAGGAGTGGGGATGGTACGAGAGGCACGGTAGATGAGATGCCTATCGAAAGGTTAATATTTTCCTTGTTACAATCCCCTCTGGTGGTTTCCATGACGTTTAACCCCGTTTTTGAGGCGGAAAAAATCAAGGATCTGATAATCTCGTGGAGACGTGACTTTCACATGTACCCGGAGCTCAAGTACGAGGAGGAGAGAACCTCAAAGATCGTTGAGGAGCACCTCAGGGAGTGGGGCTACTCAATCAAGCGTGTTGGAACCGGAATTATAGCGGATATCGGCGACGGCGAGAAAACCATCGCCCTTCGCGCCGATATGGACGCGTTGCCAATCCAGGAGGAGAACGACGTCCCCTATAAGTCCCGCATCCCCGGAAAGATGCACGCCTGCGGTCACGACGCCCACACGGCAATGTTGCTTGGAGCGGGCAAGATAATAGCGGAGCACGCCGAGGAGTTCAACGGCAGGGTAAGGCTTATCTTTCAGCCGGCGGAGGAGGGAGGAAACGGGGCTGTTAAAATGATCGAAGGCGGTGCTCTGGAGGGCGTTAACGCGATCTTCGGCTTTCACGTCTGGATGGACCTTCCGAGCGGTGTTATAGGGATAAGAGAAGGGCCGTTCTTGGCGGGTGCTGGCATATTCAGCGGGAAGCTTGTAGGAAAGGGGGGTCATGGAGCGGCACCCCACGAGGCGAGGGATCCCCTGCCCGCGCTTGCAGAGCTTATCCTTGCCTATCAGACCATAGTTAGCAGGAACGTCGATCCGATCGAGACCGGAGTAGTAAGCGTTACTTCGGTTCACGCGGGAACGGCCTTCAATGTCATTCCAGAAAAGGCCGAGTTCAAGGGCACCTTCCGGTTCTTCAAGGGGGAGGTCGGCGAGCTGATAAAGAGGAGGATGGACGAAATTGCCAGGGGTGTGGCCATTGCCCACAACCTTGAGTACGAGCTCAGCATCGATGAACTAACCCCTCCCACGATCAACGACCCCGAGATGGCAGGGTTCGCGCGGAAGGTCGCGGAAAAATACGGCCTGAAGTACGGCGAAGTTCCGCCCACGATGGGAGCTGAGGACTTCTCGTTCTACCTCCAGAGGGTTCCGGGAGCGTTTTTGGCCCTGGGAATAAGGAACGAGGAGAAGGGCATTATCTACCCGCACCACCATCCAAAGTTTGACGTCGACGAGGACGTCCTCCACCTTGGAACTGCGATGGAAGTTGCCCTGGCCCTTGAGTTCCTCAGGTGAGTTCCTTCGCGAGTATCTCTATTCTTCCAACCTCTCTCGTGTCTGCTACTTCTAAATCCTCCGCGAGCACGGTCAGTACCCTCTCGAAGCCCAGAGCCTTAGCCCTGCCGAGAACTGTCCCCAAATCGTCAATTCTGCCCCAGAGGAGGAGTGCAACACCGTCTCTTCCCGGCAGGTTTCTGAAGGCGTAGAAGGACTCGCCGGCTTTTCCGCTTTCAACGGTGTAGTGAATTCCCGCTATGTTGTCCTTAAACGCCGAAAAGTACATGCTGTAAGAGCTTTGGAAACGGCCGGCAACCAGTTGGAGGTTTTTAACCTCCTCCCAGCTAAACTCAAGTGGCCGTATGTTCGCATCATCGGCTCTCTTACCCGCAGGAATCCACACCGTCCTGCCCCCGAAGACCTCAACATCAAAGCCCAGCCTCTCGTAGAAGCCCTTTGCATCCTCATCTGGCTGGGTCGTCGACATCTCGGCTCCCCTTTCTCTGGCCAAGCCCTCAACGAACTCCATAAGCGCTCTCCCAATTCCCCTGCCCCGGTAATCAGGATGGACTTCAATGACGTCAATGTGGGCGATTCTTCGAACTTTTCCCCCGATGGGCTCTTCTGAAAAGAGAACCTCGACTTCCCCTACGATCTTTCCGTCAAGCTCTGCGACGGCTACAAGCTGGTCGTCGAGCAGGAGGTTGTTGAGGTGAATCGCGAGCGTCTCAGTGGCCATCCACGGGCCGCCCCGAATGTAGCGGTCGTAAATGCCGCCGCTGAGGTTCTCGTCGGCAGTGTGAACCTCAACTATCTCGTGAACGTCCTCAAGGGTTGCCAGACGAACCCTCATCGCCCTCACCGAGATAGCCGAACTTCCTTAGAATATGGACTATCGCCTCAGCCCCACCGTCGCCGTACGGTTTCTCGGTTACGTAGTCGGCTTTCTCCTTGAGGCTCTCTGGGGCCTGGGCGATTGCCACCCGGTATCCAACGACGCGGAAGGCGTCCAAATCGTTCTCCCCATCTCCAACATGGGCGACCTCGCTCGGTTTAATACCCAGGTACTCACAGGCCTTTTCTATGCCTGCGCCCTTGTTTATCCAGGGCTTCTTCACGTGGATTGCAAAGCCAGAATCGACGGCGACGAGGTTGAGCCCAAGCTCCTCGATGATCTCCCGCACCGCTTCAACGGGAACCGTTCTCAGAACCACCAGCCCGGCCTTCCTTTCCATCGTGGAGTAGCTCAGCTTCGCCTCGGGATAGCGCCTCTTGAGCTCACTCCAGAGTATCCACTCCTCGTCCATGTCAGTCAGAAAAACGCGCTTCCTCATAGTTCCCTCCCCTTTCAGGGAGAGTGCGCCCCCGTCCTCCGCTATGACGGGCCCGCTGGTTCCGATAAAAACCGCCGCGGCCTCCGCAAACGGAACGGAATTGCCAGTAACGAGCATCACCGGGACGCCAAGTCTTTCAGCCAGCCTTATCGCCTTCAGGGCGTCGATGCTTAGGGTTCTGTCGCGATAGGTTATCGTGCCGTCTATATCGAGTGATATGGCTTTTATTTTCCCCATTTTCCTTCACCAGCGGAGAAAGGGGACGGTTGTATTAAACCTTTCCGGCTAAGGCAATGAGACTTTTTTCTCCTGCTTTTATTCTGTAGGCCCTTAGTCTTCCCTCAAGGAAAAGCCTTATCGCCTCAAGCGTCTTCTCCTTCTTAAAGAGCTCGTTTCTGGCATCTTCGACGCTCATCTCCCTAAAGCGCACTTTAAAACTGGGCCTCAGCTGGGCGAGGCGGTGCAGATATGCATTCGAAACGACGCCAATCCTCGCGTAACCGCCGGTGGTTTGAGCGTCGCGCATCATCACGATTGGCTTTCCGTTAGGGGGAACTTGAACAGTCCCGGGGACGAGCGGGCCGGTGACTATCCCAGCCCCTTTCTCGGAATGTTCTATCGTCCTTCCGTCGAGGCGGTAGCCCATCCTGTCCGATTCCGGCGTTATTGTGTAGGCCTCGCTGAGGAACATTCTCACGCCCTCCTCTGTGAAATGGTCCAAATCCGGGCCGAGAACGACGCCGACGGTTATCTCCTCCGCCGAGTAGTCCGGCCTCAGCTCCTCGGGAAGTCTGCACCCCTCTTTGCCAGTCAATATTGCGTAGCCGAGGGTAAGTTTATCGCCCTCACTCAACGGCCGTCCAAGGTTAGCTCTGGCGTAGGTCGAGCAACTACCCAGAAGCTTCTCGCACTTTATTCCTCCGGCAAAGGCTATGTAGCCATAAAGACCGCTCTTCAGCACCCCTACTTCGAGAACGTCGCCCCTCTTTGCCCAGTAACTAGTCCAAGGATCAACTGGAGCCCCGTTGAGCTTCACATCGACGTCACCGGCAACGGCGAAGACCGCTGAAGCGTTGAACTTAATAGTTGGCCCCATCAGGAGGAACTCGAGGAGGGGAGCATCGCAGGGGTTTCCGACGAGGTAGTTAGCTATCCTTGCTGAGTAATCGTCCATGTAGCCTGAAACCGGGACGCCAAGCTTTCGGTAGCCCTTCCTGCCGGAGTCTTGAACCGTCAGCAAAGAGGGAACTCGGAGGAGTTCAATCATTTTCGTGCCCCCATTCGGCTTTGTAGAGCTCCTTGAACTCCTCCTCATCAATCGGCACGAACTTTACCCTGTCGCCGGGCCTCAGGAGCGTTGGCGGTTTCCTCGATGGGTTGAAGAGCCTCAGCGGGGTTCTGCCGATGAGCCTCCAGCCGCCGGGGCTCTCGATTGGATAAATCCCAGTCTGCTCTCCGGCTATCCCCACCGAACCCGCCGGAACTTTCAGGCGGGGCTTTTCCAGCCGGGGCGTTGCTATTCTCTCGTCCATCCCACCGAGATAGGCGAATCCCGGGAGAAAGCCGAGGAAGTAGACGCGGTAGATGGGCCTGGAGTGTATCTCGATGACCTCCTCCGGAGTCAGGCCGTTGTATTCCGCTACGAACTCCAAATCCGGGCCGTGCTCACCGCCGTAAAGAACGGGAATCTCAACGAGCCTTCCCTCGAACCTCTCAGCCGAGAACTCAATTCTTTCGATTGCCTGCTTGACTCCTTCGAAGTCTATGAGCTTGGCATCGTAGATTACGGCGAGGGAGGAGTAAGAGGGAACGACTTCGACGAGCCACTCAAAGCCCGCTTTCTCTATCGCCCCCGCGAGGGCGTGAACGCGGTCGTTGGTCTCTTCGTCAATGACCTCTCCGAAGGAGATGAGCAACCCCGAGTCTCCAAGGGGCTTGAAGTTCATGGTCTCACCCATTCACGCTCCCATTCCTTTCGAATCTTCCTAGGGTCAAAGTCCTCCGTAAATGCTCCAAACGCCGAGTTAAGGTCTCTCAGAAACTCTTCCATGTTTTCTTTCTTCGGGGCTTTCTTCTGAGTGTTCATCTCAGAAATTCCCCCATCGGCACTACCTTAACCCCCTCCCGCTCAAGGACCTCCCTGACCTGCCTCGCTATCTCAACGGCCTTCGGATTGTCGCCGTGGACGCAGATTGTATCTGCCCTGAGCTCAATCCACTCGCCGTTGATTGCTCTAACCCCGCCGTCCTTGACCATCGAGACCACGCGCTCCGCTATTTCTTCCTTATCATGGATAACCGCTCCGGGCTTCGAACGGGGGACGAGGGTTCCGTCCGGGTTGTATGCCCTGTCAGCGAAGACCTCGTGGGCCACCTTAATGCCCATCTCCTCCGCTATCTGGGCCGGTTTTGAGCCTGAGAGAGCCACGAATATCAGGTTCCTGTCGAAATCGGCTATTCCCTCTATGACGGCCCTTGCGAGCTCTTCCTCTTTAACGAGGGCGTTGTAAAGTGCCCCGTGCGGTTTGACGTGCTGGAGTTCGAGGCCTTCAGCCCTCGTGAACGCGTAGAGCGCTCCAATCTGGTAGAGGACATAATTGCGAGCTTCCTCTGGCGTGAGCTTCATGTACCTCCTCCCGAAGCCCATCAAATCGGGATAACCTGGGTGCGCGCCGACGGCGACTCCTTTCTCCTTCGCGAGCCTGACGGTCTTTCTCATGACAATCGGGTCGCCGGCGTGCCAGCCGGTAGCGACGTTGGCGCTGGTTATGTACTTCATGACCTCCTCGTCGAGGCCCAACGTGTACCGCCCGAAGCTCTCCCCAAGGTCGGAGTTCAAATCAACCCTCATGCTCCCACCGGTTTCATTTCGACGGAAATCTAAAAAAGCCTTTCCCGGAGCTTGAACCATGCAGGTAATAGACACCGCCATCTTCATCCAGGGGATAGACGTCGAGGGCTTCACGACGCCGAAGGTCGTTGAAGAGGTCAAGGACCCGGAGTCGAGGCTCTTCCTGGAGAGCCTGATAAGCGCGGGAAAGGTTAAGGTGCTCGTTCCATCAAAGGAGAGCGTTGAGGTGGTTATGGAAGCCGCAAGGAAAACGGGTGAGCTCAACGAGCTTAGCGAAGCTGATATTGAGGTTCTCGCCCTGGCTTATGAGCTCAAAGCTACCCTCCTCACTGACGACTACAACCTCCAGAACATTGCAAAAACCCTCGGGATTCCCTTCAAGACCCTCAAGCGCGGAATTAAGCGCGTGATACGCTGGAACTACGTCTGCATCGGCTGTGGAAAGCGGTTTTCTGAGATGCCCCCTGGAGGAGTCTGCCCCGACTGCGGGAGCCCTGTGAGGTTGATCCCAAAGAGAAGGCGGAGAAAAAAGCGGAGAAAGAAAGGACAAGATCAGGGATAGATGTCCACGACTATTCTGTCCGGGTTTGAGAGGACGAAGTCGCTGTATGGCAAATACGGGCTGTTGAGCTCGACAACGATAAAAACTGTGTTTCCGCTCTGGGTGGCGTATATCAGCGGGGCAGTGCCCGAGCCGGTGTATGTGTAGTACCATCCGTTGTAGCTCGCCCATCCAAGGTTCGCCAGCTGGGCGTTGTCCACCTGGATGACGAGGTGGTAGCCGTTGGAGTAATAGGTGTAGTAAACGTGGTAGCTGGCCTTCTCGCTAACGTCCAGAACGACCCTGAAGTAGCTTCCGTGGTCCGCGAACCTCACACCAGTTACCACTGGAACCGGGTCATGAACGGGAACTCCGAAGTACCTCTGGACGCCGTGGAGAATGGCGTAGGCATATTTCCACTGATAGGCCTCATCGCTTATTATGCTTGCATCATAGGAGTTCGTCACGAAGCCGGTCTCGATGAGTATGGCGGGCATCCTGGTGTATTTGATAACGTAGAAGCCAGCGCTCTTAACGCCCCTGTTCCTGAGGGGGATGAGTTTTGATATCTCCTCGTCAACGTACGTCGCTAGGGTCTTTCCCCTGCTGGAGGTGTAGTAGTGGTAGACCTCGAATCCGCTCGCCGAGCTCGGCCCGGCGTTGGCGTGTATACTGATGAAGATATCACAGTCGGCTGAGTTCGCTATCTGTACCCTTCCTGAGAGCGTGACGAAGTAGTCCCCGTTCCTTGTAAGGACTACCCTCGCACCGTCCCTTTCCAGGACTTGGGCAACTTTGAGAGCTATCGCCAGGTTCACGTCCTTCTCCACCACGTATCCGACTGCACCAGGGTCTTTCCCACCGTGGCCGGCATCAACGCAGATGGTGTACCCGCTTAGATTTGAGGCGCTGGCCCCCGTTGTTGGTATCCACAGGAGGGCGCTAAGGAACAAAAATGCTACAAACAGTGCTCTAAATTTCATCATCCCCACCTCTATGCCATTGGTGAACTGTTATCCAAAAAAAGTCTATTATAAAGCTTGTGCGGATTATCCTGTGCAGTTAGGGCCTGAATAGGTTTGTACATGGTCTGAATGCGGTAGTTTCAAAGAAAAAGGAGTCAGAGCCTCAGGTAGGGAATCACCTCGTCGTAAACCTCGCTCCAGTCCACGACGCCGACCCTCTTTTTAACACCTTTCTCAATCAGCTCTAAAATCTCATTCACAACCTCTTCCGGCGTCTTTCCTGTCGTGTCGACCTCTATGACGTTCTCGTTCTCCTCAAGCGCTTCCACGAGGATTACATCGACAAGCTCGGCCTCGACGTTTTCTCCAACTTTCTCCCTCGAATAGCCCCTCTCGGTTAACCTCTCGCCGATTAGTCTCGGGTGCGCCCTAAGTACAACCACGAGGTCTGCGTTGAGGAAATGACTAAGATGCCCGTCAACGACGACGTTCTTCCCCTTGAAGTCTCGCTCGAAGTTGTAAGTTAACTCATCAACCTCGACTTCGAGCTCGTCCCCCTTCATCTCGCCGATGCCCTTCTCTATCGCATAGTCCCTTAAGCTAACGTACTCGTAGCCGAGCTTTTCCGCCAAAAGCTTTGAAACCGTCGTCTTCCCCACCCCGGGTGTCCCGGTTACCGCGATTATCATGCCACCACCGTACTTGGTTCACCCTAAGCTTTTAAAAACCCAGCCCGAGTTTCGAGCATGTACGAGTTCACCGAGGACTTCAAGCTCAGGCGAATCACAAAGTACGAGCTGGACGGCGTCGATGAGCGGGACGATTTGGTGGTTATCCCTCCGTCGAGCAAAGCGGGCCCGTGCGGGAGCTACTGCCTCTTCTGCTACCTCCGCCAGAATCCGCCCGAGATGATTTACAAGGTTTCCTTCCACGACACCCTGAACGACCCGGAGCTCGAGAGGAGGATTGCCTACGTGAGCGAGCACTATCCCGAGCTGTGGATTCGGGTTACCGACACGGCTGGAAACGTCGGGCTGGACAAGAAAAGGATTGAGAGCCTCTGGAAAGCGGGCCTCGACGAGATGCAGATTTCCGTCCACACGACGAAGAAGGAGAGGCGAATCGCCCTCATGAGGAGCCCGCTCGCGGGGAGGCTGATAGACCTCCTCCCACTCGTCGCCGAGACATTCAGGGTCATAGCGGACATAATCCTGACGCCCGGCTACAACGTCGATGACATCGGCGAGATAATAGAAGATTTGGCCTCGATGGGTGTTGCCGAGGTCAGGCTCTTTCCCGTCGGCGTGACGCGATACAACAGGGACGTTAGACCTCTAACGAGGGACGAGCTAATCTTCGTTAAGGAGACGGCCCTCGACGTCGGGCGGGAGACGGGAATAAGGGTCGTGATTCCGCCTATCTTCAAGGCTTTGCTTGGGGAGTTCAGGCTTGACATCGGGCCCTTTGAAATCGAGCCAGAGATGCCGACGTACATACTGACGGGCGAGCTGGCCTATCCAGAACTCAGAAGAATCTTCCCAAGGATTCCCGTCGTGGCGGTTAAAAACGAGTTCTTCGGCGGGAACATAGGGACGGCGGGCCTGCTCACGGGCAGGGACGTTCTCAGAACCGTTGAAAAGCTTCCAGAGGTCGACCTTGGCCTTATCCTGCTTCCCGAGCTGATGTTCTACGGCGACAGAACACTGGACGGCTTCACGCGAGAGGAGCTCGTTTCGAGAATCCTCGTGGAGAAGGGCTACATCGTCGAGAGCGCCCTTGAGCCGGTTGAAATACCGCGCGTTCTTGAGAAGGTTGGGGCAGTTTAACGCCCCGGACCGGCTCGGCGCTCATAGGGTATATCATCGCCTTCGCTCATCCCGTCTTGGATTCCTCACGGCCGGCCCGGGACGGCGTCAGGGCCAGTCCTCGTCATCAACATCAGTGCAATTCGCTGTCATCATCCGCGCTTCAACCTTGAAGGTAGTAGGATATAAGCTTTCTCAGCTCGATGTTCCTGTTCAGGGGGAGCCTCAAGAAGCGTCTCAGCTGGTTGTTCTCAGCTATCAGGCCAGAGAGCTCGATTGCAAGGATTTTGTTGTCCTCGCTCAGTCCGTAGGCCTTGTATCGGAGCGGGGCGTATTCCTTTTCAAGCTTCCAGACCCTTTTTTCAAGCTCTTCTGCCTTTCTCTCGAGCTCTTCAAGCTCTCCCTTTGACTCCCCGAACTCCCCTATAAGGGCGATTTCAGCGACCCTCTCAGGGGGGACTCTGTATCGCTCCGCGAGTCTCTCAATCTCGGCCCATAGAGCCTCGTCAATTTCGATCTCAATCTTCCCAAAGCCTCTATCGGGTTTGATTGTGAGCTTCATCTTCGTTCACGCTCTGTGAACGAGTCGTTCACTATTCCTGAACTTCTCTTCTCATCAAGCCTTTTCCTGAGCTCCTCGTTCTCCTTTCTCAGCTTATCGCGCTCCGCCATCATCAGCTCCTTGTCTCTCAGGGCCTTCTTGTAGAACTCCCTCAGCTCGTTGAGCTGACCCTCCATTTCCCGGAGCTTCTCCTCGAGCTTTCCAATTTTCTCCCGAAGGAACTCCTCCCTCTCGGCCCTGAGGGTTTCCTCGACTTTGGGCAGGTTCCTCTCGATTAGGGCCCTAATGTCTTTTCCCTTCAGGGATTTGAACTTCTCGCGGGGAAGGACAATCACAACATCGCTCATCTCTTCCTCCTCTCCATCTCGGTCTTCCTGTCGTAGCAGGTGATGTAAAACGCCAGCAAACCCTTCCACTTCCCATAGGGCTCGATGATTTCCCTAACGTCCCTTTCTCTAACTTCTTTCGGCTTTTTATCAAAAATCTTCGCTATCCCCCTTCTCAGGCCCAGGTCTCCCGCTGGATAGACGTTTTTCCTCAGGCCATAGGCCAAAAACAGCTCCGCCGTCCACTTCCCTATCCCGCGGAACTTCGTGAGGTATTTGATGGCCTCATCAATGTCCCAGTCCCAGAGTTCGAGGTTCAGCTCGCCCTTCAGGTAGGATTCCGTGAGGGATTTTATGTAGCCCGCCCTGTAGCCGAGTCTGGCCTTTTTAAGTTCTTCCAGGCCTAGGGAGGCAATCTTCCCGGCGGTGGGAAAGGCGTAGAGCTCGCCAACGGGTTCTCCGGCGAGTTTGACGAGATTTGCTATTGTCCGCTGGGCGAAGTCGAAGTTCACCTGCTGCTGGGCTATCACCTCGACGAGGGCCTGGTAGGGGCTCGGCGATGCGGGCATCGTTAGGCCGTAGAACTCCTCGATGAGGAACGAGAAGGGTGAGTCGCTTATCTCGGCGTAGAAGGAGTCCAAATCCGTGTCAAGGCCGAGAACGAAGGTTACCTTTTCCTTCGCTTCCTTCCTCTCCTTCCTTCCCCAGTCCTCGGGAAAGTGGAAGTCCCCGTCGTAGGCGACCACTCTGGCCTTCCCGCCGCCAAGCCTCAGTGCCTGATAAAAGGTGCCGTCCCTGAAGGCCCAGGTGCCGTTGCGTATCATTTCCTTCGCCGTTTTTTCAAGGTCTATCAACGTCCTCCCTCCACCCCAAAACCCTCGACTGGTAGTGACTCTTCGGGAAAATTTCGAGTGGGTCGATACCCCTCTCTCTGAGGAGGTGCCTCAGCTCGACCTCGTAGTCCGCCTTTTGTAGCTCCTCGCTCTCCCGGATTTCCACGACGAAGAGCCTTCCCGTAAGTTCCCGTATCGTCTTGTAGCCTAGGCCGAGGAGGGGCCTTATGTAGGCAACGCCAAACCTGTCCTCCAGCGACCTCGCTTTAGGCAAATCGAGGAGCGGAACCCTGTCGTCCCTCCGGGTTCCATCGCTCACCCTTTCCACTTCGGGAAGGGACGCTAAGGCCTCCAAAGCCCTCTCGTGGATGAACTGTATCGCGTTGTTCGGGTGGCCGTCGCTTATGGCAATCTCCCCGGCTTTTTCGAGGATTTCACGGGGAAGCTCCAGAACTCGATGGGGAAAGCCGAGCCTTTCAGCGGTCTCCCTCGCGTACCTCCAGTTGTCGAGCAGGCCGAAGGTGACCGTTACGAGCTCGACCTCGTAGCCGAGCTGGCTTAGAATCCACGCGGCCAGGCTTGAGTCCTTTCCGCCGGAGTAGAGGTGGTGGACTTTCATAGCTATCACCGGCTTTCGATGGGTGGGGCTTTATTAAGCTGATCCAAGATAGCTTTAAAAGGCCAACCTTTTTAAGGCCATTCCCAGCGAGAGGTTAGTGGTGAGAGAGATGGAGAAACGCTTACCCGGTAAGGTGAGAAGGTCGCTCCGCGCGAGATACTACGACATCGAACCGCGAGCGTGGATTGGTAAGAAGGGTCTCGCCGAGAGCGTGATTGAGGAGATAAACACCCAGCTTGAGAAGGACGGTGTCCTTAAGGTTGAGATAAGGAAGGGAGCGCTCATCTCGACCGGAATGGACAGGAAGGCCATAGCGGAGAAGGTAGCCGAGCTCACCGACAGCGAGCTGATAGACGTCAGGGGCAAAAGGTTTATATTGTTCAAACCGAGGGAAGGCTGGGAAAGGTATTTAAGGCGCCTTGAAAGAAAGGCGTCGGCCGAGAGGCGGGAGAAGCCCGTCCGTAAAGTCAGGCTCGACATCGCTAACTTCAGGAAGAAGTTTAGAAAGGGGAGGGATTGAAAGATGGCGACTGTCTATGACGTTCCCGGTGACCTGCTCGTCGAGAGGGTCGCCCAGAAGCTCAAGGAGATTGAGGAGATAAAGCCCCCGGAGTGGGCGCCCTTCGTCAAGACCGGAAGGCACAAGGAGAGGCTTCCCGAGCAGGAGGACTGGTGGTACTACAGGGTTGCCAGCATACTCAGAAAGGTCTACATCGACGGCCCGGTTGGAATTGAGAGGCTCAGGACCTGGTATGGAGGCAGGAAGAACCGCGGACACGCCCCGGAGCACTTCTACAAGGCTGGCGGAAGCATCATAAGGAAGGCCCTCCAGCAGCTTGAGGCGGCTGGCTTCGTCCAGAAGGTTCCGGGAGAGGGAAGGGTCATAACCCCGAAGGGCCAGAGCTTCCTCGACAAGATCGCCACCGAGCTCAAGAAGGAGCTTGAGGAGCAGATTCCGGAGCTCAAGAAGTACTGAGCTCCCCTTTTCTCACATCCACCCAATACCTTTTTAACTTCCACTTCTGAGCCTGAAACGGAGGTGAGGAGCATGGCGGAGGACATAGAGGAGATCAGGAAGCGCAAGCTCATGGAACTTCAGAAGAGGTACCTCGAACAGCAGAAGGCCCAGGAGGAGGCAATAAAGCGGGAGATGGAGCTCCAGGCCCAGATTGACGCCATAATGAGAAAAATCCTGACCCCCGACGCGAGGGAGAGGCTCGGGCGCGTTAAGCTCGTCAAGCCCGAGCTCGCGAGGCAGGTTGAGCTCGTCCTCGTTCAGCTTTACCAGGCAGGCCAGATAAGGGAACCCATAGACGATGCCAAGTTGAAGAAGATACTGGCTCAGATCGACGCGAGGACGAGAAGGGAGTTCAGGATTAAGTGGTAGCGGACGGTGAAGAGATGGAGATCAAGAGGATAATTGAGATCCTCGACGAGAAGGGTGAGGTAAGCCTCGAGACATGGAAGGCGATCTCAGTTAAGAACAACCGGGACGGGACCGTTGACATACTTTACCGTAACCTCCACCTTGGCAGTGACGATGATCCCGTGTTCCTGTGGATATACGCAAACGTCGTCAACGATGGGGACGAGGACGTCAGGGTTCTTGAGAGAATAACCTTCAAGAGGGAAGACCTCGCATGGATACTCCGCTACGTTCCTGCCAAGAAGGGCGGGAAGTAAGTGGGAACATTTATAAGAGGCACTCGTATAGGGCCCGCCGTGGGGGTGTTTGGGTGAGTAAGAAGAGGGTCTGCCCCATCTGTGGTTCCACAGAGTTCATTTACGACCCCAGCAGGGGAGAGGTCGTTTGTAAAGTCTGCGGCTACGTCATCGAGGAAAACGTTGTCGATATGGGGCCCGAATGGAGGGCCTTTGACGCGAGCCAGAGGGAGAAGAGGGCCCGTGCAGGCGCCCCCGAGAGTATACTCCTCCATGATAAAGGCCTGTCAACCGACATAGGCATAGACCGCTCCCTCACCGGTCTGATGAGGGAGAAGATGTACCGTCTGAGAAAGTGGCAGTCACGCCTAAGAGTCAGCGATGCCGCCGAGCGTAACCTCGCCTTCGCCTTAAGCGAGCTTGACAGACTCGCCAGCAATCTCCGCCTTCCAAGGCACGTTGAAGAGGAGGCTGCAAGACTCTACAGAGAAGCGGTCAGGAAAGGCCTCATAAGGGGTCGCTCCATTGAAAGCGTCATAGCGGCGTGTGTTTACGCCGCCTGCAGGCTGCTCAAGATCCCGAGGACCCTCGACGAGATAGCAGAGGTTTCCCGCGTCGATAAGAAGGAGATCGGCAGGAGCTTCCGCTTCATAGCGAGACACCTCAACCTTACCCCCAAGAAGCTCTTCGTCAAGCCGACCGACTACGTGAGCAAGTTCGCTGACGAGCTGGGCCTGAGTGAAAAGGTCAGACGGAGGGCAATAGAACTGCTGGAGGAGGCCTACGAAAAGGGCCTCACGAGCGGAAAGAGTCCAGCCGGCCTCGTTGCAGCGGCACTCTACATAGCCGGCATAATGGAAGGGGAGAGAAGAACCCAGCGCGAGGTGGCGGAAGTCGCGCGCGTTACAGAGGTAACGGTAAGAAACAGGTACAAAGAGCTAATAGAGAAGCTCAACCTCAAGGTTCCGATAAGCTGATCACCGGAACCAGCTCTCGAGTGTTCTCTGTTTTCCTGCCTTTACGGCTTTCTTCAGCCTCTCAAGTCCGTTTTTAACGCGTTCCTCGCTGAAGTCGTGCTCGTCGCAGAGGAACTTGAGGATGCCCTCCTCGTCCGGCTCGCGCCACTTAAGCTCGTAGTCGTCCGTAACCGGCGGGTTGAGGAAGAACTCCTTTATCGCGTACAGATCAACGTCGCTATCTTTTTGATACTTCTTCAGCGGATCCTTTGAGCGCTTGACGATGGTCAGGGCTTTTTTTGGACCTATTCCCTTGATTCCGCCGGGGTTGTAGTCAGTACCGACCAGAATGGCCAGCTCGATTAACTTCTCCCTGTCAATTCCCAGCTCCCTGAGCACTTCCTCAAGGACTATCAGCTCCGGCTTGACCTCCACGTAGACGTTCTTTCCCGGGAGCTTTCTCCTCCCCGTTATCGTGAGGTTTCTGACCAGTCTTGGCGCGCCAAAGAGAAGTGAATCGTAGTCCTGGCTCGCGGAGGCGTAAACCCTCTTCTTGGCGGCCATATAGGCTGCCTGGGCCTCACCCTCGCTCGGGGCCTGCACGACTGGGACGCCCATGAGCCCAAGGAGCTTCTTGGCGTCCTCGATGAGGGTTTCATTCAGCTTTGTCGCCCTCATGGCGTACTTCTTGGCTTCCTCAATCTCGCCCCTCTCAAGGGCCTCGTGCCACTTCTCCTCGGCCTCTTCGCGAGCTTCGCGTCTTTTTTCGAGCTCTTTTTTCTTGAAAGCGGGTGGTTCGCCATCGAAGACATAGGCCGGCTTTATGCCAGCCTCCATCAGGTTGATCGTCCTGTAGAAGAACCCGCTCAGGTGAGAGGTTATCCTGCCCTTTGAATCCATGAGCGGCGTTCCATCGCGCTGCCTTATTGTTGAGAGAAACTGGTACATGGCGTTGAACGCATCTATCGCGACCTTTTTACCATAGAGGTTCTCGAGCTCGATCTCCTTCCTCGGAACCAGCTCGCCTATCTGGACACCCATCTTCACCACCCAAGAAAAGTTGGGAAAGGGGTATTTTAGGGTTTGCCTCCGTCTACCGGGTTCTCATCACATCTCAGGGAGGGGAAGGGTCGTCATCGGCTAAACTTTCTTAATTCCATGAGTGATGAGGAACTCCTCGTGCTTTGTCCTTCTCTGTCTCTCCTGGACGTAGATCCAGCCCATCACGAATATTAAAGCCGCCATGCCAAAGAGCGTCTGCCAGCCGAGCTGATTGTAGTCGGGGGTTATTATGATCTTCCTCACCATCGCCAGAACACCGAGCTCAACGACGTTTCTCATGCTGACGTGATGCTCCTTGACGTACATGGTCAGCAGTTCGAAGATTTCAAGGAAGATTATGACGAGGACTATCTGGTGCAAAACATCTTCGACATGGAGGGCATGGATGGTATCGGTTACCAGATGGAACATCATGTAGACTACATAGCCCATAGTTATCGTTGCGAGACCTATGACTACCATGTCAAAGAGCATGCCGAGCCACTTGAGCAGAAGGTTTTCAAAGGTGCCGATGTCGTGATGTCTCCTTACCATCCGCACACCCACCTAAAGGTGATTGATTATTCTAAAAACTTTTCGGAGAATCTAAAAGTTATCTGAAAGCCTAATCTCCCCTCTGGAAGGCCCTGAACGTTCCGTTTCAAACCTGCGGTTTTTTAACGTCCGTCGAGTTGAACATCGGCAAAAAGAGAGGAGAAAGGTTTTAACGGCTTTTACAGACGTAAAACTGTAAGTGTCATTCGAGGTGATAAAAATGGTTGACCCGAACATCGAGGCCCTTTTCAAGCCGAAGAGCATCGCCGTCATAGGCGCTTCGGAGAAACCGGGAAAGATAGGCTACGCGATTATGAAAAACCTCGTGGAGTACGGCTACGAGGGCAAAATATACCCCGTCAACATCAAGGGCGTTGAGATAAAGATTGGCAACCGCGTCTTCAAGTCCTACAAGAGCATCCTCGATGTCCCCGATGAGGTGGATATGGCGGTTATAGTCGTTCCAGCCAAGTTCGTCCCCCAGGTCGTTGAGGAGTGCGGAAAGAAAGGCGTCAAGGTTCTCCCGATTATAAGTTCCGGTTTCGGCGAGCTAGGTCCTGAGGGCAAGAAGATCGAGCAGCAGCTCGTTGAGACTGCCCACAAGTATGGAATGAGGATCCTCGGCCCGAACATCTTCGGGGTTGTGTACACCCCCGAGAAGCTCAACGCAACCTTTGGGCCAACCGACGTAATGCCCGGAAAGCTGGCCCTCATCAGCCAGAGCGGTGCTCTGGGAATAGCCCTTATGGGCTGGACTATCCTGGAGAAAGTCGGCCTTTCGGCGGTCGTTAGCATAGGAAACAAGAGCGACATCGACGATGCAGACCTGCTCGAGTACTTCGAAACTGATGAGAACACAAAGGCCATACTCATCTATATGGAGGGTGTCAAGGACGGAAGGCGCTTTATGGAGGTTGCGAAGAAGGTCAGCAAGGTCAAGCCGATCGTCATTATTAAGGCGGGGAGGAGCGAGCGCGGTGCCAAGGCTGCCGCTTCCCACACAGGCTCTCTGGCTGGAAGTGACAAGATTTATGACGCCGCCTTCAAGCAGGCCGGAATTATAAGGGCCCTTACAATAGGAGAGGCCTTCGACTACGCGAGAACCCTCAGCAATCTGCCCGAGCCAGCCGGGGAGAACCTCGTCATACTCACAAACGGCGGTGGAATAGGCGTCATGGCCACCGACGCGGCCGAGGAAGCAGGCCTGCACCTCTACGACGACCTCGATGAGCTCAAGGTATTCTCAAACTATATGCCTCCCTTTGGTTCCTACAAGAACCCCGTTGACCTTACAGGTATGGCCGGTGCCGAGAGCTACGAGGGGGCAATTAAAGCGGCCCTCGAGCACCCGGAGATGCACAGCATAGCCGTCCTCTACTGTCAGACGGCAGTTCTTGACCCGAGGGATTTGGCCGACATAGTCATCCGTGAGTACAACGCCAGCGGAAGAAAGAAGCCGCTCGTCGTTGCCATCGTCGGTGGAATCGAGGCCAAGGAAGCCATCGACAGGCTCAACGAGGAGGGAATCCCAGCCTATCCGGAGCCGGAGAGGGCCATAAAGGCTCTGGCAGCGCTCTACCGCTGGAGCAGGTGGAAGGCCAGGGGGAGATGATTTCCCCTGTTTTTCAAAACCTTTTTATACCGCTTTGGCGTAACCCATTAGGGTGTCTGTATGGCGGGTCACCTGAGGATCATGGGTGTTCTTGTTTTTCTAATCGGCCTCCTTCTCACGGCAACGTACAGCCGACCTAACTGTTCGGGGATCGCCTGTACGTCCCCCGGTTTTCCCGTCCTCGAGCTCTCGGAGTACAGAGTGGAAAACGGTGGAAGCGTTGACGCCTACGTTCTTGCCTTTGAAGGGAACTGTAGCGGTAAAGTCCACAGCGTTTTCTCTAACAAGGGAAACGTAAGGTTCCAGAGAAAAGGGCCGGTTTACGTCGCTGACAGAATGGAACACTTTGAGGCCTTTTACGTTCCCGGATGCAGGGGAAACCTGACGGTCTACACTGTCAAAACGTACCTCTCCAACGTTACCCGCCCAAACGTCACATACGATATTGGGGGCTACCTCTTCCTAGGCGATTACAGCCTGCCCCTCAGGGAGTTCTACATGAGGATCTCGGGCAGGGTGAACCCAAGGGTCACGACAAGGCTCGAACTCTCCCTCGCGGAGAATTTTGGGACGTATGAGGCCACTTACCTCAACGGCACCCTCCATCTGGGGGATGTACTCTACCAGAGGTCCCTTGAGGGAATACTCGTGAAGAACGGGACGCTGGTCAGGGAAATGGTCGTTTACGATAACCCTGCCCCTTACCTCAGGTTTAAAAACTGCGTTGAGCACTACAACGAAACCTTAGAAGCCTGCCGGGCCAGCGGCTCCCCGGAGTACCAGCTTCCCCTCGGGCTCGGCCTCATGCTCGCGGGCATCGCCCTCTTCGCTTACGGGATGAAGTTTTAAGTCCCTTCCCCCATTTTCCTTCGGTGGTGGCATTGATCATAGCGCTCATCAGCGACATCCACTCGAACCTGGAGGCGCTCGAAGCTGTCTGGAATGAGATCAAGGATGCCGACGCTTTCCTCTGCATGGGTGACTTGATCGGTTACGGGGCTAGTCCAAACGAGGTCGTTGACTTTGTGAGGCGACAGATGGAGAGGAGAACCTTCCTCTGCGTCCGCGGAAACCACGACAACGCGATTGCCTTCGGGGCGGACTGGGGCTTCAACCCCTACGCGAGGCAGGCTGTACGGTGGCATCAGCGGGTCATGACGATAGAAAACCTCGAGTTTCTCCGGCGACTGCCGGTGAGACAGCTTTTTGAGGACGACACAGGAAGGAGCTACATCCTCATTCACGGCTCCCCGAGGGCTCCCCTGGACGAGTACCTCTTCCCCTGGCTCCCTGAGAGTGAGTTTAAAGCAGTTTTGAGCTACGTCCGTCAGGACGACCTCCTAGTCGGCCACACTCACGTGCCAATGCTGAAGGTGATCGAGGGAAGGAGGATAATAAACCCCGGATCGGTGGGCCAGCCGAGGGACGGGAACTGGAGGGCTAGCTATGCGATAATCGATACGGAAAGAGAACCACCGGACAACATCGAGTTCCACCGTGTGGAGTATGATGTAGAAGAAGCCGCCAGAAAGATAATAGAGGCGGGTCTGCCGATGTTTCTGGCCAATAGGCTCTTCGAGGGTTATTAACGGTGTCTTATTCCCCGGAGCTTCGATTTTACTGCCAGCTTGCTGGAATCGATGATTATGACCTCACCGATGCTCCGTACCGCACTCACTGGGATTAGAAGAAGACCCTCATGGTCAGTGACGAACTCGCTCGTGTCAAGATCCTCGTCCGGTTCCGCGACTATAACGAGGAGTTCCCCGGTTTTCTCGTCGAAGCTGAGATCGTAAACCCATCCAAGCCTGATTCCCGTGTCCGTGATAAGCTCGACGTCCCTGAGCTTTGAAGCGAGTATCTTAACCATCTTCAACACCCCTCCATTTTACGGTGTGCTTAAATCATCACGATCGTATAAAACTTTTTCCACACGGCGATACAGAATCGAAAACCAAAAAGTCTATCAATGATGGGAGTGAGCTAACCCGGGCGATGAAGAGATTCATCCCTCCTGACGGGGACTCGCTCCCCCCGAGATGAAGACGCGGTCCCCCCTCGAGCCCCTTTTAGTTCTCCTCCGATTATTTCTAGTGTTTTGTTGGTGATTTTTTGTAGTCTTGGATCGTGGGAGGTGATTATCATTGGAACCCTCCCCTTGAGCGCTGAGAGAACATTAACAACAGCCTCCGAATTCTCCGCGTCAAGCATCGAAGTCGGCTCGTCGAGGAGCAAGAGACCCGGATCATCAGAAAGCACCATCAACAACTCAGCCCTCTTTAGCTCACCCCCACTCAGCTGGTCCGGATGCTTATCGAGGATGGTTTTAATGTTGAGTTCCTCCGCGAGCTCTCGCACTAAACTTTCATTAAGGCTTCTTCCCCTGCCTTTTGCGTAGAAGATGATGTTCTCCCACACGGTCAGCTCGTTTATCATCCTGCCCTCCTGCGTGAGGTAGCCAATCCTCCGCCTGATCGCTAAAGCGCGTTTCTCGTCCTTTGGTTTAAGCCCGAAAACTTTGACTGTTCCGTGTATTGGCTGGACTAAGCCGAGGATTGCTTTGAGGATTGTTGTCTTCCCGCTTCCAGATGGCCCCATGATGAGGAGTACTTCTCTATCATTCAAGCTGAAGGTGACTCCCCTTAACGCCAAAACTCCACCCGTGTAGGTTTCGTACTTTACAAAAACGTCCTTAAACTCGACAACGGTCATTTCACCACCCCCATATGTGCGGCGGCCGGAAAAGCGACTCAACAATGAACTTGCCTCCCGTAAAGGTTATCTCGGCGCGAGTGTAGACAAGCCCGATGTAAGCATCCACGAAGGCCACCAAAAACGCAGTGATGAGCAGACTCAGCACGACCACAAAGATGAGCTGAGACGTCATGAACTTCAGAAACGACCCCCTTACTTCCGTTTTTTCCATTCCCCTGATGCCCGAATACAAGCTAATCCTGAGGTATTGTCTGAATGAAAGCGCCGCAAGAACCGCGATGGAGAGCAAGCCGAAAAGCGCGAACCACGTTCCCAGTGCGCTGAGGTATCTCCCGAAGATATCGAGGGAGACAGTTTCCGGATATCCAACGACTGCCAAGTACTCGTTCCTGTATATCTCCTCCAGAACCCTGTGGATTGAGGTGATCCTCGGGATCAGTGCGATTGAGAGGGAGTAGGCGGAGAACGTTATCACCTGTCCGTAGTTCTTCAGCCACCTGAAGTAGTATCTCGTATCAAAGGGCCGCTCCAGCAAAGAGAGGCCCCACACGCACATCCTCTGAAAGAGCGATCCAACGAACAGGCCGAGCAGCGGGATCAACGCCGTCAGCATCGCGAGAAAGATCGAGAGTCCCCCGTAACCTCTGGCCAAGAGGACGGTCTCGTTTATCCTCGCGTATCCGAGGGCGATGAGCACTCCCATGAACGCTATAGCCGAAGCGATTACCTTTGACGACAGGTTGAAAGAGGCCGCCCTATCCGAGATCGCCACGGAAACCAGAACGAGGATCACCACCGCAAGCTCCGCGGAAACCGGTAAGCCCCTGCCAGTTGTTTCCTCGAAGATCCTGTAGGCAGCTAGGGAAACTCCGATTGTGAGCAGAAAGACGGCCGTTTTCTGAATTAGCGTTACTTTACTACTGATCCCCCGGAGGGAGAGCACTTCGAGGTCTTTTCTCAGGTCGGAGAACATGCTCGCTCCGGAGTAGATCAGCATGAGGAAGAGCGGCAGGTAGAACACAACGAGCAGTCCGCCGAAGAGGCCGAAGAACTTCAAAGTCTGGCTCCCTGAGTTCTTCACAATGGTGAGTATATCCGACTTCTCAAGCTCCGGTCCTATGAGCTTCCCCATCATGCACCACTTTTTCCTGTTCTCCAAAAGGATCTGGCTTAGTTTGTACTCCAGCTCCTTGGGGGTTATGGAGAGCCACGTCCCGTTTAGGTAGGCCCAATCATCCCCAAAAACTATCATCGGCCTGTTCCTGCATCTCTCTTCTTGATAAAACTTCACCGTTGAGTTTATTATCCTGTCGGGGATCTCCTTCTTTAGGGCCTTCTCCAAAACGCTGGGATCGCGGTGTATGCTCCGAAAGTTGACGGCGATGTAGACGGGAAGTACGTAGCCGCTTGAGTTTATCAAAAGCGAGTTTCCGCGCCTGATGCAGGCGTTGACGGCCCATTCCCTCAGCGGGGCCGCCACCTGAACGTACTCAACCTCCTTGTTCTCGAGCAGGGGATACTCCTTAAAGATGCCGTACGCTTTCCTCAGCTCTACACTTCCGTTGAAAACCCTTGAGATCACGTCCCCGGCTGAGATATTTCCGTTCAGCCTCTCCTTCAGCAGAACTATGGAGGAGCTGGAGAAGTTTCCTCCAAAGCCGAACGCCCTCAGATCTTTGGGGGTCTCAAAGAGGTACACAACGACGTTCACCGTGTGGTTGTCAATCCTCACGGGCTTTAGCAGGGACCACGAAAACGCTATCAGAACGCCGCTTTCCGTGCTGTTGTTTGAAGTTCCTGCCCTGAGATCCTCGATGGCAGTTCTCAGCTCTTCCGTCAGGTTCGTCGAGTTTCTCCCGAAGTCCAGCATAACCCTGTAAACTGAGTGGGGGCGGTATTCCTTGAAGCCGTATTCGAGGTTCGCGTCGACGAGCGTTCCGACCTGAGAGACGAGGTTCAGCATGATGAGGGAGATTATGAAGACCATTCCCAACAGGAAGCCGAGGCTCCTCTTTTTGATGAGGATCTTCAGAGCGTGGCGGATCACCGCATATCACCCGTACTCATCTTCGTTATCCGCAGCCGAAGCGTTCTGGCCTCACGAGGTTGTACCAGGCCCAGAACAGCCTGAGATACTTATCGTCCACTGCCTCGTGGTTTGTCGTGTGCATGTCCTCGTACTTCCACCACGCCGCGAGGTATGCCAGCGAGGGTCCGAATAGGGCCTCGGCATAGGGATCGGCCCGGATTTCATTGTAAACGCGCTTCAGCGTCGCGGCGCTCTTCTCCGGGCTGTAGTTTGCAAAGAGGTAGTCAGGTATCGATCCGTTGGATATGCCCCGGTAGAGGAAGTGGAGCAGGGCCGATCTCGTATCGACAACCCACGATCCCGAGAACGGCCGGTAAGTATCTGAAACAATTGCCTTCAGCTCCATGCTGAGGTTGTACAGATCCTCGTAGGAAAACTTTGGCTCCCCGTACACCTCAAGGGCCTTCTCTTTGTAGGCATCAAAGTTCCTGAGGCGCTCGTTCAGCGCGCAGATATCATCTCTCAGCCCTATGAGGGCCCATTTCTTCTTTATTATCATGCCCCCGACGTCTTCCCTCAGGTCGTTGAGGAGGAGAACCCCGATCAGGTCGCGCCTCGATTCCTCCCTCGCGGAGAGATTTCTGAAGAGCTCGATGTTCTCCCGGGCGGTTTGGTTGAGAACCGTTGCGTTGGTGGTGATTGTCCCGTTGCAGGGGTTGGGATCGAGCTTGTCCCAGAGGTGGTTTCCGTTGATCGCTCTGTTGATGGTTGAGTTGGTTTCATAGTCGGTAAAGATCTTTAAGAAAATCGAAGGCTTTTCCCTGGAACTGCTGGGAGGTTTCGATGGGTTACGGCCGATGGAAACGTACCCCACGAGCAGGATGAGAACCAGAATCAGGCCAAGGTAAGCCTTCCTCACAGCCATCACCATCGCTTTTATTACGGCTGGAGTAAAACATGGACACTCCCCCTAATAAATATTTTGGCTGGTTATCCTTTGGAGGGTCAATGCTATAAACCGCGTCTCCAATCAAGTATGATGAGCGGTTTGAGAATAAGCTCAATAGAAGAGTTTCCTCGCGACATAATCCCGATTGAGATACCGCCCAGCGTGGTTATACTCCGGGGCATAGGCTGGGACTCCAACGTCTACCTCGTCAGGAGTGGTGAAGAGGCTCTCATAGTGGACACCGGAACCGGCGTCAACTGGCACGTCTATGCTGAAATCTGGACGAAAAACGGCTACCTCCGGGGAATAAAGCGGGCGGTGATCTTCAACACGCACGAGCACTTCGACCACGTTGGCGGGAACAGGGCCTTCAGAGAGTGGCTGGAAGGTCTCGGTATTAAAGTTCTCTTCGCGGCCCACGAGATAACCGCCAGAACCCTCGAGCGGGGGGACGACTACGTGATCCTCGGCTACGCCTACGGCAGGCCCTTTGAGCCCCAGCCGGTTGAGATGAAGCTTAACGAGGGGGACAGGATCAAAATCGGCTCCCTTGAACTCCGCCTTATCCACACGCCGGGTCACACGGCAGGGAGTGCCTGCCTCTACCTTGAGGAAGGGAATACCAAAATAATGTTCACGGGCGATACCGTCTTTAACGGAACGGTCGGAAGGGTTGACCTTCCAACCGGGAACGGATGGGAGCTCAGGGAGAGCCTTGAGCGGCTTCTCGAGTTTGAAGTGGACTTCGGCCTGCCGGGTCATGGAAGGCCAATAACCGAGTGGAGGAGGAACTTGGAAAAAGTCCTGGGGCTGGTATGATGAGGAAGGGCTCTCTAAAGGAGGTTCTGGCGAAGATCAAGCACGACCCCCGGGAGGATGAGCGGGACTACTACATCGTTATCGAGCACCGGGGAGCTTACGGTAACGAGAAGAAGATCCCGGTCGAGATGATCGAGCTTGGACACGGCTACTTCTTCATTGGAGAAACACAGATTCCCTATCACCGCATCATCAGAGTCGTGAAGGGGAACGGAAAGGTGGTGTGGGAGAAAAGAAGGCGGAAGCAATAGTCACTCTATCCTTTCCATGTTGGCCCTCAATATGGCCCAGCTCGTGGGTGTAAACGCTTCCTTTTCTGCGGAGACTATAAGGTAAAAACCCCTCTCTATCGCCAGATCCCTCAAATCAAGGAGGAACTTTATCAGGTCTTTCTCAGTTGTTTCCAAGAGTAAGTACTCGGCGCTTTCAAGGAGGACGGCTCTGAGATTTTCCGACGAGACACATTCGGCTATGTCTTCTGCCTTGTCAAGGAGGAGCTTGGGGGGGAGGGTTCTGACACCGCTCATCTTCATTGCACTCTCAGAGAGCCAGAGAACTGGGACGTCAATTTTCATCCACGAGCGGATCTTCTTCGGGTGCTCCCGTGTTATCACAAGCCCCCTATCTTCTCCGATTACGTCGAGGAATGTGTAGCGTGCCTTCGCCCTGTCCTCAAAAAGGTAACCCCCTGGTTCCAGGGCTTCCAAGGATATTTTCCTCCTCTTCATCTTTGAGACGAGTTCGTAGACCTTCCTTATTCTTTCGTAGTGCTCCTCCTCCATGAGTGCGAGCTGTGCGAATAAAGCCCTGGCCTCCTCGTCCTCTGCTTTGGTCGAGAGTATCTCGTAGGTCCTCTTCGCAAAGAGTTCACTCTCCATGCAATACTCAAGGGCGTGGAGGTAGTCTTCAACCTTTTCAAACTCAGGATAGAAGGGCGCAACCTCTACGGGGGGAGCATCTACCTTAACCGGCTCCTCGTCGGGAAAGAGCTTTTTGAAGAGCTTGTAAAGCCTTTCTTTGTGCCCAAGGCTCTCATCACTCATCTGGAGAAAGAGCGCCCTAACGCTTGGCCTTTTGGCTTTCTGGGCCAGCTCTGCGTAATATTTTGCCTCGTCCTCTTCGTTGAAGATCGCGTAGCTCAGGGCCTCCTTGAAGGAGAGCGATTTCAGCTTATCGACAACCTCACTGAGATAACTCTCCAGTCTCTCCCTATTAAAGCTTACCAATGCCTTCACCGTTTTCTTAATCTTCCGTATTGAAGAAAAGCTTTTCTATGGATGGCGAACCTTCGATGGGGATGGTGATGATCGACGCTCATGCTCACGTTGAGATGTTCAAGGGGAAGATTCCAGAGGTCGTTGAGGAGAGCCGGAAAAGGCTGAAGCTCATAGTCGACTCCATAACGGAGTATCGGAAGTTCCACGTCTGGAAAAGCTGGGACGCTTTAAAGCCATACTTCGGTTTCATTCAGCCAACCCTCGGCTACGCACCGAACGAGGCGAGGAGGGGAAACTGGGAGAAAGTGAAACGGGTTGAGGAGTTTATACGGGAGCACGCCGGCGAGATCGTGGCAATCGGCGAGATCGGGCTGGACTTTTACTACGCGAGGACAGAGGCCGAGAGGAGGAACCAGAGGGAAATCTTCGCCCACTTTCTGGGCTTAGCAGTTGAGCTCGAGCTCCCCGTTGTTCTGCACGCGAGGGACGCCGAGAAGGAAGTCTTCGAGGCAATCGAAAAAGCGGGCGTTAATGCTTACTTTCACTCCTACAGCGGGCCGGAGGAGCTGGCCCTTGAAATAGCGCGGGCCGGACACTTCGTGGGGATAAACACTGGGATAGATTTCATTCCAGAGGTAAGAAAGGCCGCGGAAGTTGTTCCACTTGAGAACATCCTGGTTGAGACAGATTCACCCTACATAAGCCCGTACAAGGGACAGAAAAACTACCCGTGGAACGTGGAGTACGCCATCAGGCGGATAGCCGAGCTGAGGGCTCTGACCTTCGAGGAGGTTGAGAGAATAACCGAGGAGAACGTCCTCAGATTCTTTGAGTTGGGGTGAGGGGAATGATAGAGGTTCCGGAGGTTGAAGAGGTTAAGGCACTCCTGGAGGAACTCGGAGAGTTCGGACTGGTGAATGCCATAGACTCGTTCCTGGTGTTAAATGAGGGTCTGGAGAGCAAAAAGGGAAAGGAGTTCATAGAGGTTTCCGTACTCGGCTTCCTCGAGGGCATATTGCTCGCACTGAAGTCAAAAGTCGATGATCCCCGAGTCGGAGAGCTCTACGAGAAGGTCAGGAAAAGAAGGGCAGAGCTAGATGAGCTGTTCCGAAAGCCGAGGGTACCCTACTTGGAGGAGTGATCACCCCTCCGCGAGCAGGAGGCCCAGTTCGTTGTACACTTTAACCCTCTCAAAGCCCTCTTTCTTTAGGGCCTCCACAACGTCCCTCAGGATCCTGTTCTGAACGTTTATGGCGAGCATTCGACAGAAATGGCATTCGGGGGTGGAGCGAGCCATTAGGAGAAAGACCTCGACGCGTTTCCCTTCAACTGTGAGGCCGTAAACGAGTCCCTCCTCAACCACGTTCAGACCGGTTTCAGGGTCATCAATGTCCTCAAGGATTCGAACGACCTTCCTGACTTCCCCGGGCAGATATTTCTTTGATCCTGTTACTTTCTGTTTTCTGGACCGCAGAAAGCTCAGTAATCCCATCTATCACACCTTTTCAGGACTGAGGTCTTCCGGTTTGTAACCTTTCTTGTTTTCAAACTTCCCAACGATGTTGTTGCCGAGGTCGTAGACGTAGACGTTGTTGAACTTGATGAGGGCGAAGCGCTCCATTATATCCCCGATTATCTTGGAGTAGGCTATCGGGGTCTCTCCGATAATGTTGTATTCGGCATGACTCTCAAACCGGAGCCAGATCTTGAGCGTGTCGTCGCTCACCTCAAGGCCGGCTATAACTCCAGAATCGAGAATATCGCCGCCGGTAACGGGATCGGTTATCTTCCTCAGCTCCTCGATGACGGCCTTATATGGCTCGGGCCACTTTCTATCCGGGGTGTAGATCTTCATGTTCTCACCGGAGGGAGTTTGAGAGGGCAGTTATAAGGCTTTTTGGCCAGATCTGTCCACGTCAATGCGCGTGAGATAAAGCTCGAGGCCGAGGAGCGTTCCGACCCAGAGGACAATGGAGAGGAAGTACATCGCGAACGCGATTAAACTGCCGTAGTTTACAGCGTTGACGAGGGTAAATGCCACAAAGAGCCATGCGGAGATCCTCGCTATCTTTCCGTGCGGCTGGGGAATATAGCGGTAAAAGGCGACCGCGTCTATCATCAGCAGGATTGAGAGGGCCGAGAACATCATGATGGCGTAATGGGACTTACGGGCGCTTATCCCGATCGAAGCCACCATTACCGTCGCCTGAACGAGCATCTCGAGCTTAGGCTGAACCAGACCGCTCTCCGAGAGAGTGTACGCTATAAGAACGGGACCAAACATTACGAGAAAGGCCTCCCATGAGTGTGTTGTCCTGCAGGCGTAGGCCACGAAGCCTATAGCCGTTAGGATTCCTCCGATCAGAATAAGGAGGGATAGCCCTCGCGTTCCCAGTCTGAGCTTCTCGACCTTCCGGGTTAGATCCCACATGAGGATTATTCCAACCAGCACCAGCGGACCGGTTATAGACATAAGTAGATTGTACTCCAGCATAAGCGCTCATCTCTAAAACAAACGGTGTCGAGCCTTTAAACCTTTCCACCGGAATAGCGTAAAACGCAAAAGAGGGAAAGGATTTCAACCTCACTCAAGCTGAACCTCGTTCTCCCAGAGGCCGTGGATGTTGCAGTAGCTGAGCGCGTAGAGCTTGCCCTTTTTCTGGGTCTTGAAGAAGAAGACCGCCCTAGGCTCGGTCAGCGGGTCGCTGTGGTTGCTGAACTCAGCCCTGCCAACGAGAACGGGGAAGTTCTCCTCCTCAGGGTGGAACCAGAGCTCTATCCACGCTATGTGGTGCTCGGGCGTGTTCGGGTGCGGTATCTCCTTTCCAACGCTGACCTCGACCTTGACGAGGTCGCCGTCCTTCTCGTACTCTATAACGGGGACGTGCTTCTCCCCCTTCCAGTCTCCACTCTTTATGGTTCCGCTAAGCATCTCAACCACCTCCACTTTTCAATGTCTTAGCATCGAACTTATGTTGTTTATTCGGCCTTATAAGGTTTGTGGTTCAAACCCGTGAAGTGGAAAAACAAAACCTTCAATTGCAGTATTATGTAATTGAGCAATTAACTTTTTCGAGTTTTGTTTAATACTTCAGTCACCACCGATGTAGTCTAGGGTCTCATCTATAAGATCCTCAAAGGCATCCTCGTCGATCTCCTCGATCCTGAGCTCGAACCTCTTTCCAAGGCTCCACCTGATCACCAGCGGGCCCTTATTCGTCTCGGCTATTATGAGGCCGAAGGGCATGTCACCGGCCCAGTGGTGCTTGGCAAAGCTCACCTCAAAGCCCCGCTTTTTCAGTTCCTCCATTATTCTCTCAAAGGTTTTTAAAGGTCCCTCCGTCGTTCTCGCGAATCCTGCGTAGGGCATCTCCTCACCTCAGTTCTATTTTTCTACTTTTAAATTCGAGATTAGAACTTAAAAGATTTTTGTTCAAGATAAAGAAAGTTCAAAAGACGGAATTCAGCCTTCCTCCGTCCACCGGAATCATGGCCCCGTTGATGTAAGAACCGAGGTCGCTGGCGAGGAACGCAACGAGGTATCCTATTTCCTCCGGCTCCCCAAGCCTTCCAGCTGGTATGGGCTTCGCGTACTCCGCAAGGGCCTCTTCGATGGTCTTTCCTTCCCTCTTCGCCCTGTCCTCCGCGAGCTGAATCACCCTGTCGGTTCTTATTATGCCGGGCATTATTCCGTTCACCGTTATGCCCTTTGGACCGAGCTCCTTCGCGAGGGTTCTCACGAGACCAGCCATCGAAATTCTGACGACGTTGCTCAGGGCTATGTTCGGAATTGGCTCCTTTATAGCGACGCTCGTCGAGTAAATGATTCTCCCGAATCCCTTACGCTCCATAGCCGGAACGATGGCCCTCGTGAGGTAAACTGCCGGGTACAGGAGCAGCCTCACGGCCTTTTCCCAGTCTTCCATGCTCATCTCCATGAAGTAACCCGGCTTCGGCCCGCCCGTCGAGAAGAAGAACACGTCGGGCTCTCCTATCTCGGAGAGTTCCCTCACAGTTCGCTCAAGGTCTTCCCTCTTGGTCAGATCGGCGATGATGTAGCTCACGTCAACGCTGCTCTCGCTCATTATCTTCTCCCGCGCCTTTTTGAGGTTCTCCTCGCTGCGCGAGAGCAGTATGACGTCCGCACCGGCTCTCGCTAAGACTCTCGCAACCCCAAAGCCGATTCCCTTGCTCGACGCCGTTGTGAAGGCCAGCCTGCCCGAGAGGTCTATTCCTATCATAGCAACCACCGTGAAGAGTTGGCCTTTCTCCCTAAATCTTTTGTGTCAGGTCACCTTCTCCAGCCCGTCCTTTTTGACGATGTAAGTATCCTCGTGCTTTATAGCACCCTCAGGAATCATTAGCGGGGAGTGGACGATGCTCAGAACCATGTTCTCGCGAACCTTTTCTGCCCTCGTGGGCACAACTATCGTGGGCATCGGGAGTTCCTCGATTAGAAGGCCGACGCTGTGGGTGTAACCGGCTATGTAAGCATCGCCGAATCCCCTCTCCCTGAAGAAGCTAGCTAGCTTTCTCTCAACGGTGTTCAATACAACGCCAACCTTCGTCTCCCGTAGGGCGAGTTCGTAAGCTTCCTTCTTGACGTCCATCGCCTCCCTGACCCTCCCGCCGGGTTCACCAACGGTGAACGTTCTCGCGATATTGGCGTGGTAGTGGTTCCAGTCGGTCCCTATAACGACGGTAACAACACCGTTCTCCGGGACCTTTAGATCGCGGAACGGTTCGGCGTGAACCCTTGGAGTCGTCGAGACGTAGACCTTTGGCTCCTCACTTCCAAGGAGCATGAGCTCCCTCATCACCTCAGCCGCTATCTCAAGCTCGCTGAGGCCCGGTTTTATCACGTCCTCGGCGACGCTCATTCCCTTCCGCGCTATCTCCCCCGCCTTCCGAATGTTCTCAAGCTCCCAGTCGTCCTTTATCATCCTCAGGCCCATCGTGAGGTCGAGTACATCAACCACCTCCACCGTCGGGTTAAGCCTCTGGAAGAGCTTGAGGAAGAGAAGGTAAGCGTCCCTCTCGACGCCGAACTCCAGACCAACCCTCTCCATGCCGTTCCTGTGAATCCAGCCCACGACGCCACCCATCAGATCCTCAACGCGCTGGTACTCAACCACGTTTTCAATCCAGCTTCTTTCCCTGAAGAGTTCCGCCTCCTCCTTAACGACGAAAACTACCGGCTCTCCCTCGGAAGGAATCAGAAGGCTCGGCCTGAGCCACTTGGTTCCGGTGAAATATATGAAACTGGAGAGCGTCCTGATGACGGCACCATCTATCTCGTTCTTTCTCAAAAGCTCTTGAAAGCGCTCAACTCGTTTCTTGAAAATCTCGGGGTTACCCCTCATACCAATCCCTCCAATCAAGTAGTCTCTTCTCGCCCTCTATCCTTTTATACTCTCCGATGCCCCCAGTAATCTTCAGGGTTCCCAGGTAGTTTCCGTTTTTGTCAATGAGGGGACATACTTAATGAGATGTACTTCCGGCCAAACCTGAGCCAGAACGTTGCCTCTTTTTCCTTCCTCCTTAAAAAGCCCACAAGATTCGTCCCTGTCTATAACGGTAACGTCAACGAGAGGGGGCCATCAAATATACCCTTAAGCTTCTCGATGCTCACGAAACCGGTACCAAGATCTATGCCCCCGCGCCTCAGCCGGCCGTTATCAACCCAGGGCGGTCCTTAATGATCTGCTGGACGTCCTTTGAAAGGCTGAGAAGTTCCTCCGCACTCAAAGGGTTGGAGACCCTCTTAATCTTCGTGGTCTTCCCCTGATACCCGATAATGAATCGGGATTCTAACGCTTGTGGCGAAAGGTTTATCAATTAGGGCGACCTAATTAAAACGGTGATCGGATGAACTATCTAAATATTGCGGTCTTCGACGAAGACGGAACCGAGAAGCCCCTGAAGGATCTGGTTCTCGGCAGGTGGACGGTTCTCTACTTCTATCCCAAGGATAACACGCCCGGCTGTACGACCGAGGCAAGGGAGTTCACCGAGCTCATAGACGAGTTCGAAAAGCTCGGCTTTCAGGTGATTGGCGTCTCAAGGGATTTGCCAAAAAGCCACGCTCGCTTCAAGGAGAAGCACAATCTGAAGGTAAGGCTCATTAGCGATCCGAACGCTGAGCTCCACAGGGCTTTGGGGGTGTGGGGCAAGAAGAAGCGCTACGGAAGGGAGTACGAGGGAGCGATTAGGAGCACCTTTATACTGGATCCCAACGGGAAGATAGTCTGGGAGAAGCGCAACGTCCGCGCGAAGGGTCACGCGGCGAAAGTTTTGGAAGTGGCCAAAGGCCTAATCGGCAAAGAATAGAGGGGGTGCTTTTATGGACGAGCTTGAGGCTTTAGCTTTAGCCCTGGAGGTTGAGAAGGCAGAGATGCGCTTTTATCTCGATCTCGCAAGGCGGACGAAGGACGAGAAAGCTAAGAAGATGTTCCTTTTCCTCGCCAAGGAAGAGGCCGACCACTGGGAACAGTTCGAGGAGAGGTTCCTCGAGCGCGTTGCCGAGGAGTGCAAGTTGCCAGCCGTAAGCGAAGAGCTCCTCGAAAAGCTCCTCGTCAAGGCTGAGGAGATTGAAAGCGAAGTCGATGCCGTGAGGATTGGAATGGAACAGGAAAAGCTCACGTGGGAGTTCTACGAGAGGGCCGCGAAGGAAGCAAGGCACGATTCAGTTAGGAGGCTCTTCGAGGAGCTGGCGAGGATAGAGAAGGCCCACTACGAGCTACTCAAAGCCCAGTACGACGCGGTCATGAAGACGGGCATCTGGATGGACTACCAGGACTTCAGCCTTGAGGTTGATTGACGCTTTCTTTTTAGCAGATTTTAAGGATTTGAAATGAGGTGATACCATGTTGGCCAAATATCCGTTTGAGTTGCCGAAGGATAGGCCGTTGAGCAAAAGGGAAATCGCCCAGGCCCTACGCTGGGCCATCGAGGCCGAGCTTGACGCGATAAGTTTCTATGAGCAGCTGGCGGAGCACATCGAGGATGAAAAGATAAGGCACGTCTTCCTTGATGTAGCAAACGAGGAGAAGGAGCACTTCGGGGAGTTCCTGGCGGTTCTCTTCGCCGTTGACGAGGAGCTCGCGAAGTACATGAAGGAGGGCTTTGAGGAGGTTGAAGAAGAAACTGGGATAAAGGTGGAGCTTTGAGCTTTTTCTTTTTCATCCGGCCACACATCGCTAAGTGATAACTTGCAAGTCTCTGTATTTTCTTGCTGATGATGGCCTATGTTTGAAGTACAAACCAAGAAAAGAAGAGAAGATGAAACTAGGAACTCCACTCGACGAGCTTCCTGACGGCTTCCCTCAGCTTTGCCTCGTCCTCCTCGGTCGGCATCCCCTTGCTCTCTATTGTCGCCACGTGGTCGAACTTGCTCCTCGTTATAAGGGTTTCTATCTTCCTTCCAGCGACGCCACCCCAGCCGTAGGCACCGACGATTAGGACGGGCTTCTCGTAGTTGGCCTTGTCGAGTATCTCGAGGAGGGCGTAGCGTATCGTGGGGTGTATCTCAGCCTCGTAGGTCGAGGCGCCTATTACCAGTGCCTCCGCACTCGGAACCTCGCCGAGAATGTCGCTCACCGCTGGAGCCTCCTTATCGGTGAAGCGGTAAACGACGGGCTTCTTTCCGAGCTTCTTCAGCTCGTCAATAACGATTTTCATTCTCCTCTCGACGAAGCCGTACATCGAGTCGTAGATGACGAGAACTTTGTCCTTCTCCGGGACTCCGGCCCCAACGCGTTCGTAGAACTCGAATATCCTTTTGGGGTTCTTGCACCAGGCCAGGCCGTGTCCTGGGAGAATCATCTTGGCCTCCTCGACTATGCCGAGCTTCTTGAGCTTGTTAATGCTCTGGACGATGTACTTGTGGTAGTGACCGATAACCGTGACGATGTACTTGGTAACGTAGGGCAGGTAGCGCTTTACGACCTCCTCGTCGCTGTCGTCTATCGTCTCTGGAATTGAGTAACCGCCGCCAGCGTCGCAACCGAAGATGATTTTGTCCTCGACGAGGTAGGTTATCATGCTGTCGGGCCAGTGAACCCAGGGAATCGTTATGAAGCGGAAGGTCTTTCCACCGATGCTGAGCTCTTCCCCGTCCTTGACGACCTTGAAGTTCTTGACGGCCTCTTTTCCGTAGAAGCCCTCAACGAGGTTCCTCGCGAAGGCCGTCCCTATGAGCTGGGCCCTGTGGCCGTTTGCTTCAAGGAACGCTGGAAGGGCGCCGCTGTGGTCGGGCTCTGTGTGGTTGAGGATGACGTGGGTTATTTCCTTGGGGTCCACGAGCTTCTTAAGCTCTTCGAGGAAAAGGTCGGTGTAATCGGCCTTCGTCAGGTCAACGAGGACGTTGGCCCCGTCGAGCTTGACGAGGTACGCGTTATAGGTTATCCCCTCGGGGATGTACCAGGCCGCCTCGAAGTACTTAATCTCGTCATCATCGACCCTGATGATGTAAATTTCGGGGTCAGTGCAGAGCTTCTCAACTCTGGTCTTTACCATGACTATCACCGGTTTTAGTTCGGTTTTCCGAATAAAAAGATTTTCACGCGAAAAGAGGGGCTTTGGTTTTCAGAATATCCTTGCACAGACCGAAGAATCCCGAGGCAGTAGAAAACCGCACCCTCGAGAGTCAATCAGCTCCTCTGCGGAATCTTCTTTTCCTCTTCCGGCGGACTGCACTCTGACTTGGGGCACCACCTAGAGCCTCTGCAAAGGCAGGATTGAAGGGCATGGCCCTCACGTCAGGTAGAGTACCGCCAGCGTTAGGACGTAGAGGAGCATCACGCTCCTGAAGACGCTCCAACCAAGCTTTTTGATGTCCTCTATCCTGGCCACGTAGGTGGTGTCCTTCAGGTTTCTCACGAGCCTGACCGTTGGCTCGATGAGGGCTATTGCAAGGTAGGGGTTGTAGAGAACCACAATGAATGCAGGAAGCCACGCCATGAGGGGGTACTTTCGCGGGAACTTCCTGAAGGCAAGCTTCGTCTCGACGTAGGCCGCTCCGATGGCCTCGTAGTAAGCCAGGAGGAACCAGAAGACGAGGACCCTGTCAGTGAAAGGCTTGCCCGCCACGGCCGGAGCGAAGAGGGCCGGGACAGCAGGTAGGAGGTTGCCGAGCGCATACGTTACCGGGTTCTTCCAGCCCTTGGCGCGGGAGAAAGCGAAGTGAAGGGTGAAGAGGACGCCGACGATGGTGAGGGGAATTAGGAGCTCATTAACCGTCCCCCAGTAGAGCGCGGGGAGGAGGTACGCCAGACCGTTGAGTCCCAGCGCGATGGCCATGTCCTTCATCTTCCATGCTCGATAGGAGTCAAAGGCGTAGTCGAAGGTGAAGAACGTTAACAGAGCGACGGCGAGACCGATTAGCCAGCCCCTCAGGTCGGCACCGCTGAGGAGTAAGCCACCAATCATGGCAAGGATTATCGTTCCTCCCGCCCCTGGCTCCCTCGGCACTTTGAAGATTTTCATTTTAACCTTCATAGCAACACCGAGAAGAGTACCGTTATGCGTTTAAAGGCCTTATGGGACAAAAATGGGGAGTAAAAAGCCGAGAAATCAGGCGAAGGTAACGCTCCTGTCCTTCAGCGAGCGGTTGAGCAGGTCGGCGTGTTCAAGGGTGACCTGGTACTCGGCGAGCTTCTCGAGCTTGAGCTCCTCGCCGTCGAGGAGTATCTTGTTGACGTAGACCTTGCCCTCGTCGAAGCCAACGGTGTAGACGAAGAGGTCCTTCTTGCTCAGGTACTCCCTAATCTTCTCGTCCTTGAGGGCCTCGGCAAGACCTCCAGCGGCGAAAATCCTGACGTGGATGACGAAAGCACCGGGAACGTCCTTCTCGGCGAACTGCCTGAGGGTCTCGACGAATACCTCCTTGGTTTCCTCTATCGGAGTCTCACCGCCAAACTGGAGGACGGTGACCTGGGGAGCGAACTCCTTGACGCGCTCCGCAATCTCTGCCTCCTTGCCCTTCTCGGCAAGGAAGTGGTAGGTAACGCCACCGCTGAGGGTTATGAAGGTCGCCTCGGTCGCGGTCGCTATGCTGGAGCAGATTATGTTCCTGCTGGCAACGACGGCAACTTTGTTGAGGCCAAGGTCAGCCAGGACCTTTCCAACGAGCCTTCCTGTCAGGGTCCTAAGGTAAATCTCCTCCTCAAAGGTCGTCTTCGCCATACCATAACCTCCCTACCCACTTATGTGGGTTTGTTCTCGATACTGACCAGTGATGTTCTAAAATATAACCTTTTTGGTTTCCCTAATGAACTTTTAGTAGGCTAATCTAAAACACCTCTAGCGAAACGACGAATTTCCCCGAACTTTTCGGAGAGAAATTGGCATTTTAATTACACAAAGGTGAGTTTTTGGAGAACTGCCAAGGAAATGCCCGAATATCTTCACATATCTTCACTTTGACGGTTCAGTTTAATGGTTCGGTACGCAAACTTATAGGGATCGAAAACTTCAGAACAAGGGGAAAGGCCCGTCAACGGTGCCGTGAGGCTCATCAGGGCCTCTCCAGAACGAGAATAAACGCTATTCTCGGGAAGAGCCAGCGAAGGCTTTTTACTCTAAAGCCCCTCTTCTCAAACTCCCCTCTAAGTTCCTCAGGGGAGGGAAAGGCATCTATCGAGCTGACGAGGTGCTCGTAGGCTTTTCCGTTGCCTGTCGTTAGCTTCCCGATGATGGGAACCACAGTTCTTGTGTATAGCCAGGCCATCTTCCCCAGGAGCGATGGGCTTTTTGAGAACTCAAGGATTAGGAGCTTTCCTCCGGGCTTCAGAACTCGGTGGAGTTCCTTTATTGCCCGCTCCCTGTCGGAGAAGTTCCTTATGCCGAATGCGATGCTAACAACATCGAAACCCTCATCGGGATAGGGCATCTCCTCAGCGGTTCCAACGCTCAGCTTCGCAAAGGGAACCTTCCTCCTCGCTATCCTGAGCATCTCCTCACTGCAGTCGAGGCCGTAGAACTCCCCCGATAAATTTCTTTTTTCAAGGCTCCTCCTCATACAGAGTATCATGTCCCCCGTTCCACATGCAACGTCGAGGATTTTTAACGGCCTTTCTTGAACTTCTATGAACTTTAAAACCTCCTCGCAGGCCTTCCTACGCCAGAGTTTGTCAAGGCCGAGGCTTATCAGCCTGTTGGTCAAGTCGTAGCGCTCCGCGATGCTGTCAAAAAGTTCCTTTACCAAGTTCCTCCCTCCCAAGGACTTTCTTTATCTTCGCGGGTCTTCCTCCTATGAGGTAAACCCTGTCGGCGACCTTGAAGAGCTCCTCGAGCTGGTGCGAGACGACCAGAACACCTTTTCCAGAATTGGCTAATTCCCGAATTATGAAAAGAAGTTCTTCCTTAGAACGCGCGTCGAGGCCAGTAAAAGGTTCATCCAGAATCAGAACGTCGAAGTCCATGAGCAGGGCGCGCAGGATGGAAGCCTTCCTCCTCGTCCCCCCGCTGACCTCCTTTGGGTAGAGGTCGAGGTAGCTCTCCAGGCCGAGCCTCTCGACGTATTCGAGCCTGCACTCCCTACCCCTGAAGCGGGCGGGCAGGCAGACGTTGTCCCTCAGCCTCTTCCACGGCAAAAGGTAGTCCTCCTGATAGAGGACGGATGGGTTCTTTACAAAGACTTCGCCTGAGTCTGGCTCTATGACACCCGCCAAAATCTTCACGAGGGTGCTCTTTCCAGTCCCGTTCGGCCCGATGAGGCCGATCACCTCTCCCGCGCTAACCTCAAGGCTAACCTCGTCGAGTATAAGCTCGTTGAAGGACTTTCTCAGATTTTTCACCAGTACCAGCCTTTCACCCATTCCTCGAGCCTCCTGAGGAGCAACTGGTCGAGGGTTATCATGAGAAGGATTAAGAGCAACGCCCACGCGAAGACTCCAGCTTTGATTCCCAAATCGTAGGAGTAGACGAGCTGGTAGCCGATTCCGCCGGCAGAGCCAAAGGCCTCGGCAACGACGCTTATCCTGAGCGCTATTCCCAGGGCCACTCTGCCTGCCGAAACCATCTCGGGGAGCGTTCCAGGGACGATGAAGTGCCGGTAGAGCTGAAGCTTTGAGGGTTTGAGCAGGACCACCAGCGGGCGGTATTTTTCTATCACCTTTTCGCTTGAGCTCACCCCAGCCGAAAGCAGTGCTGGAAAAGATGCCATCGCGGTAACGAGTATCGTCGCGATTGAACTCGTAACGCCGAAGAGCATTATGAAGACTATCGTCCAGACGAGAACCGAGACGCTCTGGAGGAAGACGTTTAAAGCGTTCAGAAAGTCCCTGAAGGCCCTTGAGTACAGCGCTAAAAGCATCGCGAGGCCCGTCAGGAGGGAAGCGACCAGAAAGCCAGAGAAGCTGTGGTAGAGCGTCAGCAGAAGCGAGGAGAGGATTAGGGAAAGTCCGACCTCGCGGTAGAAGGCCAGAGTCTCCGCTGGGGTTGGGATTAGGGCCGGATACAGGTGGGACAGGACAAGCCACGAGGCCACTGCAAATAGGAAAAGGTAGAGCCAGCCCCTCATGCTCAACCCCTGTAGAAGATGTCGAGGTTCTCGGGGTTCTCCCTGAGGTAACCCCCGAGGTAGGCCAGCTTCCACTCGCTCTTGATACCCCTTATCAGTTCGTCGTTGAGACCCTCGTCGTTGACCTCCGTTCTGCCGTAGAGAACATCAAGCGTTTTGCCCTCAAGGTGGTAGAGCTCTCCGAGGATTTCCTTAGTCTCGGCTGGATTCTCCTTCCAGAACTCGGCGCTCTCAATCTGAGCCTTTATGAAGGCATGGACCAAATCCTTGTGCTTTTCGAGGAAGTCCTCCCTGACGACCCAGACGAGCATTACCGCTGGGCCATTAACTATGCCGCGCTCCCTGGCCTCGTTCCAGAGCTCTGAAAACGTCGCTATTACCGTGTAGTTCTTGACTATCAGCTGGCTCACAATCGGCTCCCAGATTACAACGGCGTCAACGCTTTTGAGCGAGTCCTCAACCGAGCCGGGCGGGACGTTCACGACTGTGTAATCATCTGGAGTAAGGTTATAGAGAACCTTCATGTAGGCCTGGAAGAGCTTGAAGGTTCCCGAGGCGACGACGGCACCGATTTTCTTACCCTTCAGCTCGGCTGGCTTCATCTTCTCCTTCCCGATTATCGCCTGGTTCTGGAGCATGTCAACGCCGATGATTTTAATCTTGACCCCACTCTGGGCAAGCTTAGCGGCCATCTCGGCGGGAATGACCGCGAAGTCCGTCTCGCCCTTTTCGAGGGCCGCTATTATGTCAGGGGTCTTGCCGAGCCTGAGAACCTCGACCTTGAAGCCGTTCTCCCTGTCGAAGCCTTTAGCCTCCATGACGTCGAGAGTGCTGATTCCTCCAAGCAATGTTGCGGCTTTAACGGTGGGAATCTCCGTTCCCGTTGGTTTCGTCGAGTTCGAGCCTATGCAACCCGAAACCACCACAACCAGCCCAATTAGGAGCAACGCCAGGACCTTCCTCATTCAAACCCCTCCCAAAAGCTTGTCCGCTATGGCCGAGAGCGTGAGGATTAGGCCGATTGGAATGTTGAGGTTGAAGGCCTTTGGAACGTTGTCAAGGCTCTTCCAGACGATTAGGTTCTCGTAGAGGATTAGAGCGCTTCCAACGAGCCAGCCAGCCAAGTAAACCCATCCGAGGTCGTAGAGGAACCCAGCAAGGCCAAAGAGGGCTATAGCGAGAAGGTGGAAGGCGAGGGCAATTTTGAGGGCATTCTCTATGCCAAACCTAGCGGGAATGCTCCCGATTCCGTGCTCAGCGTCGAACTCGTAGTCCATTATCGCGTATATCGTGTCAAAGCCCGCCACCCAGAAGAGGACGCCGAAGAAGAACGCCCAGGGAACCCGCGCGAGGACTTCTATGAAAGGAGCGTTTCCTCCAGCTGCTATCGTTCCTCCAGCGACCGCCAGGGCGAGCGTTAATCCGAGGTGGAGATGGGGGAAGCTGTGCTTCCTCTTCGCCCCCGAGTAGCTCATCGCTATTAACCAGGGAATCGGGCTTAGTAAAGCAGTCCAGCGGTTGAGGAGAACCGCCGAAACGAAGTAAACCACTGAGCCAACGACGACGAGCCACCAGGCGTCGCTCACCTTCACCGACCCCTTAATCAGCGGCCTGTTCCACGTCCTCGGGTTCTGGCTGTCTATGTCGAGGTCGGCTATGTTGTTGTAGGCCAGTGCAGCTGTTCTAAGCCCGAGGAGGGCAAGACTCATCAGGATTATCTCGGCCCAGGTAACGTGGAAACCGCTGAGGAACGCCCCGACGTAAGCGTAGGGCAGGCTGAAGAGCGTGTGCTCTATCCTGACGAGCCTCATCAACGCGTGAAACCTGCTCGCTTTACTGACTTCACCGGGGTCGAAGGCCATCTCAACCACCGAGGTACTTTTTGAAGAGGTCTTCAAGCCTTCTGAGGACTTCTGGGTTCTCTTTAACCTCCTCAACGACCCTGCCGTCCATCTCCTCGGGGAACTTTCTGGTCGCATCAATTCCGAGCTTGCTCCCGAGCGGGGGCCTCGGAACGGCCGGGTCGAGCGCATCTGTGTGTGCCTTTGGAATCACCAGAACGTCCCGCTCGGGGTTCACGAAGGAAGCTATTGCCCATATCACCTGGTTTATGTCGTGGGGGTTTATGTCTTCGCTGACAACCACTATGACCTTCGTCAGCGCCATCTGTCCCGTTCCCCAGAGCGCGTTGAGAACCTTTTTTCCGTGCCCGGGGTAGCGCTTCTTTATCGAGACTATCGCGACACCCTGAAAGACGCCATATTCTGGGAAGTTCACATCAACGACCTCGGGCAGGACGACCCTCATCAACGGAAGGAAAATCCTCTCGATAGCCTTTCCGATTACGGCATCTTCCAACGGCGGTTTCCCGACGACGGAGCCGTAGTAAATCGGATTGTCGCGGTAGTAAACCCTCTCGGCGTGGAAAACGGGGTAGAGCTCGTTCCTCTCGCTCGGCTTATCGTAGAAGCCGAAGTGGTCGCCGAAGGGGCCTTCTTCGCTCAGCTCGTCAACCTGAACGTAGCCCTCTATGACGGCTTCAGCGTTTGCTGGAACGAGGACGCCGTTGGGCAGGCGGTAGAGCTCCAAACCCGAACCTCGGACGAAGCCCGCGAAGAGGAGCTTGTCCATAGGATAGGGAACGGGCGAAACGGCGGTGAGGAGAGTTCCAATGTCGGAGCCGATGGCTATCGCGACGGGCATTTTACCGCCGTTTCTCTCGAGGTAGTCCCTCCAGGCCTGACTTCCGCGCTTGTGAACCTGCCAGTGGATTACACCCCTCTCGCCATCGAGGAGCATGACGCGGTAGACGCTGATGGAGTTCACTCCCTTCGGGTCCGAGAAGCAGATGAGCGGGTAGGTGAGGTAGCGCGAACCGTCCTTCGGCCAGGTTTTAAAGGCTGGGACAAAGTTCAGGGGCTCGTCTTCCACCACATTTCTCGTGAACTCGGCTTTCCTCACGAGCTTAGGCAGATAGTTGCCCAGCTCCCTGAGCTTCCCCAGCGACGACAGCTTGTCGGATAATCCAAGGGGCAAACTTTCCATTAGCTTGAGCGGTCTCTCGCCGATTTCCTCAAGCCTTTCAACGCCGAGGGCTTCCCTAACTGTCTCGACGCTCGTGAAGAGGTTTCCCGCTACTCTCCACTCTGGATGGCCCTTAACGCGCTCGAAGAGAACGGCTCCAGCCTTATCGTACATCACTCTCCTCAGAAACGCGGGAATCTCAAGCTCG
Organism: Thermococcus gammatolerans EJ3; assembly: GCF_000022365.1. Lineage (NCBI taxonomy): Archaea > Methanobacteriati > Methanobacteriota > Thermococci > Thermococcales > Thermococcaceae > Thermococcus > Thermococcus gammatolerans. Next base: position 1,160,286 of record NC_012804.1, read on the forward strand.
GGCGAGAGTTCTTCCTCAACCCTAATCAGCTCGTTTCTCGCCTCAAGCCATTCCAGATAGTCGCGCATGTCTCTCATGGGAGCACCTCCGGGAGAACCCTCACAATCTCTCCAGCCTTAGACTTTATTTAACTTAACCTCCTTAGAATTGCTCCCCGTTCATTTTGACACTTGAAAAAAGGAAAAGAAAACTCAGTAGTAGCCCTCGGCCTCGGTGACCTTCCCGCCGAACATCTTGTAGACGTAGAGGGTGTAGGCCATGATGATTACCGCCAGGATTACTGAGACTCCGAGGACGGCCTTGAGGGTCAGCGGTGACGCCGCGAGGTCGTGTATGCTGAGCTTGAAGTTCGGGTCGGTGGTCGAGATGACCCAGTAGGGGTACATGCTGTAGTAAACGAGGAACACCACGAGCGGGAAGGCCAGCCAGCTTATGTAGAACGCCAGCCTCTCCTCGCCCTTCTTGATGAGGTGGCCGTCGAGCAGTCCAGCCACGAGGATTACCAGCGTCAGTCCAAGGCCAAGTGGAGTCATGAGCCTCTCGAACCTCAGCGGGGCCCAGATTTTCATGCCGATTACAGTCAGGAGCAGTAAGACCACCGTCAGGAGCCAGAACTTGAAGGCGTAGCCCCTGAGCTCCTCCTGAAGCTTTCCGGTGGTCTTGTAGACGCCCCAGTTGGCACCGTGCCATATTGTGGCGAAGAGTATGAAGAGACCGACGATGAGCGGGTATGGCCTGAAGAGCGTAAGCAGTGAGCCGTGGAAGCCATTGGCGTCTATGGGAATTCCCATGACGAGGTTGCCGACGACGACTCCGACAACGAGCGGTATCAGCGCGCTGACGAGGGCGAAGAGCTTGTCCCAGAGTTCCTTGTTCTTGTTCCTGAACTCGAAGCCGACGGCTCTGAATATCAGGAGGAACGCCAGGAGCCATATTGCGAGGTAGAAGGTGCTGAAGAGCGTTGCGTACAGGGCGGGCCACATGGCGAAGAGCCCCGCTCCCCAGGTGATGAACCAGACCTCGTTGCCGTCCCAGACAGGGCCGATGGTGTTGATGAGGATGTCCCTGTCCTTCTGGTTCTTGATGAGGGCAAGCAGTGCACCTATACCGAGGTCAAAGCCATCAAAGGCCAGGTACATTCCGAGGAGGAAGGCGGAAAAGTAAAACCAGGCAGTCGCGTAGTCCATCACTGACCACCTCCCGCGACGCTAACGGCAGGGGTCGGCTTCGCGGTGACGTCACCCTCAACGGGCTCGGGACCCTCCCTGATGAGCTTCCTGACGAAGTGGAGCCAGATGTAGAACAGCACGCTGTAGACCACGACGAAGCCTATGAGGGTTATCAGCACGTGGGTCGCCGAGACGTTCGGTGAAACTCCCGTGTTGGTTGTTACCATGCCCCAGACCATCCAGGGCATCCTACCGACCTCGTGGGTGAACCAGCCGGCCTCACTGGCGAGCCAGGGGAGCGGGACGGTAACGACCAGCACCTTTAGGAACCACCTGGCGTCGTAGAGCTTGCCGAGCAGGAGGAGGAGCACTCCAATGAGTCCTATCAGTATGAAGAGCGTTCCGAGGCCTATCATGACGCGGTAGGCGTAGAACATGAAGGCCACCGGCAGGGCTTCCTCAAGAACCTTGACCATCTGCTCGTTGGCGTCCGGGGCGTTGGGGTCAACGCCGTGAGCCTTCATGAGGGTCTCGATGAACTCCTTCCTGTCCTTCTCGCTGGCGAAGTTCGGGTTGTTGAGAACCTGCTCGTACCAGACGTATCTGGCCGCGTCGTGGAGTCCCATAACTTCGGCGTTCCAGTCACCGAACGAGAGCCAGCTGAGGAGCTTTGGAATCCCTATGGCGGCTTTAACCTCCTGGTTCTTCTCGTCAACTATTCCAAATATTATCATGGGTGCACCCTTCTCTGTCTTGAAGAGTCCCTCGTCGGCGGCGAGCTTGGTCGGCTGGTACTTGGCGATGACCTGGCCCTCCGCGTGGCCCGTTGGGTAGAGCTGTATTACCGCGCTTATCGCGAGGACGACCACACCTATTGCAACTGCCGAGCGGGCGACCTGGACGTGCCTCTTCTTGAGGAGGTAGTAGGCACCGACGGCTGCGACTATGTAGGCCCCGGTGAGTATGGCGGAGTTGATTGTGTGGGTGTACTGGCTCACAAGGAGCGGGTTGAAGACCGCCCCCATGAAGTCGGTGAGCTCGGCCCTGCCGTTCTGGATTATGTAGCCTGTTGGGGTCTGCTGCCAGCTGTTTGCGATGAGAATCCACAGGCCAGAGAGGCTCGAACCGATGAACACGAAGAACGATGAAATCCATGTTATCGCCCTCGGAAGCCTGTCCATGCCGAAGAGAAGCACGCCGAGGAACGTTGACTCCAGCGCGAAGGCGAAGAGACCCTCGAGCATCAGTGGAGGACCGAAGATCGAGCCGACGAACACTGAGTACTGCGACCAGTTCGCTCCGAACTCGAACTCCATGACTATTCCCGTCGGGACACCGAGGACGAAGAATATCCCAAGCCACTTGCTGAAGAACTTCGCCGCCTTGTGCCACTGCTTCTCGTTGGTTATGGCCGCCATGGTCCAGAGCAGGAAGACCATGAAGGCCATTCCTATGCTCGCGGGCACGAAAATCCAGTGGTAGCCCGCGGTCAGGGCGAACTGTATTCTCGACAGCAGTATCGGGTCCATAACCGCTCACCTCAGTTTATCCTTCAAACTAAATTTACCGATACTCAAACTTATAATGTTTTCGGAACCTATACTAAGGGTGGTCATCACACAGATGAAAATTTTGGAAAAAGAAAGCTAAACTTTTGCCTTCGGACTGTTGGCGGAGGGCATCCCGTGCCTGTGGAAGACCCAGATCATGTAGCCTATTCCGAAGAGCATCCCCGGCACTACCCAGACAACGTTGTGGAGCAGAAACGCTATCAGTACGAAAGCCAGTGCAAGTACTATTGCTACAAGACCCGCAACGACCTCTCGATTAGTCTCGATCTGCGCGGACATACGACCACCTCAAACTGTATTTAGAACAATTTATTCTTATATCTCTTTCGGACGAGTCTTTTTCCGAACTCAAACGGTGCGATAATCGAAAGAGTTATATACTCATTCGGACAAACATCAAAGTAGGAGTACTGGAGGTGCGGGTATGGCCAAGGTGTTGGTTCTCGGAGGGGGCACCGCGGGTCTCATTGCGGCGCGCTACCTTAAAGCTGAGGCTGACAGGCTGAAGCTCGACGTTGACGTGACGATGGTGACCGCGAGCGAGAGGCACTACATGCCACCACTCTTCATGGAGGTCGCGCTCGGCTCGGCAGAGGCTCACGAAACCTGGGCTCCGATAAAGAACGCCGAGAAGGTCTACGGTTTCAGGGTTGACATCGATAGAGTAACTAAGATTGACCTCGATAACAGACAGGTAAAGACCGAGGGAGGAAAGGTTTACGACTACGACTACCTCTTCCTCGGCCTCGGCGTCAAGTACGCCTGGGACAAGTACAAAGGCCTTGCCGAGCACGGCTACCACAACTACACCCTTGAAGGCGCACTCGAGCTGAGAAAGGCTCTCTACGGGTTCAAAGGAAAGAGGATAGTCATCTACGCCCCCGAAGTGCCCTACAGGTGCGGCATTTATCCCTACGAGATGGGGCTCGCGCTCAGGGCCTACTTCGAGGCCAAGGGACTCAACGACGTTGAGATAAAGGTCGTTCATCCCGGTGACGGTCCCGCGAGGAGCCTCGGCCCGACCGTGAGCAGGTTCTTCGAGAAGGAGTTCGAGAAAGCCGGAGTGGAGTTCATCCACCACGACGGGCACGAGAGAATAACCGAGGGCAAACTTGTAACCAAAAACCTCGAGCTCGACTACGACCTACTCATCAAGGTCCCGCCCATAGCGATTCCCGACGTCATGGCCTTCATGGCCGATAGCCAAGACCCGCGCTGGGCCAAGGTTAAGGGTCCTGACTTCCGCTACCCCGGCTACGATGATGTTTACGTCGTCAGCGAGGCGAGCATGCCACCCTTAGGGCTCTTAACGGCTGGTGTCCCGCTCCACAACGCGGCGGTAGTTTCTGCAACGAGCATACTCCACCAGGTGCATGGAGGCTATCCGATAGCCGAATTTGTCCCGACGATGTGCCTCGGCGTGGGTTATCACACGGGCTTCACGGCCAACTGCGAGTATAGGTGGACGGGGAGCAAGTACGAGAGAACCTGCTACCTGCTCTTCAAGAGCCCCCTCATAAAGGAGATGAAGGCCTCCTTCTACAGGGGCTGGCTTGACAGTTTGAGGCTGTGAGGTGAGGAAGATGAGCGAGCTCAAGCTTACCCCCGAAGAGGTTGCCGCCGTTAGGGAACTTGTCGAGGTTGCCGTAGCTCTGAAGAAGGGCGGAACCCTCGGACTGCTCAAGTCCTTCACCGAGAACGGCGACAGGTTACTCGAAACAATCTCCGAAGAGAAGGCCCTTTTGAGGCTCGCCGCGATAGGAAATTCAGCCCTCGAACCGGTCAGGGAAATTGAGGCAGAGAAGGTAAACGACATCAGCATGAACGTTGAGGAACTTGTCAACGCCCTTCTCAGGGCCCTCGCAGAGACAAACCCGAAGGAGGTTCCAAAGGTCGGGATGACGGGAGCGATTGGCTACCTCCGCGACGAGGACGTTCAGAAGGGCCTCGGCTTCCTATTGACCCTTGCGAAGAACCTCGGTAGGGTTTTGAACGAGAAGTGATTCTTTCCCTTCTTTTTGGAGGTGGAACCGTGAGGGTTCTCTTCACCTACATGGGAGCGCCGACGACACCCGACGAAGTTGAGGACTTCATATTCCGCTTTCTCTACGACGTGAGGAAGGACATAGGACTCGACGTGCCGGGGGCCAGGGCGATAATCAGGGGCATAGCCAAGGCCCGCGCCCGGGCAGTCAGGGGCCACTACGCGGTTATGGGCGGAAGAAGCCCTCTTGTGGATTACATGCGAGAGATAGCCGAGCTGGTGAGTGAGAGAACAGGTTATGAGATAACCCTCGGCATGTGCTATTCCAGACCTCTCCTTGAAGAACTGAGCGACGGCTTCGACCTCGTCTTTCCGCTCTACCACGTCTACTCCAGCTCGACGACCGAGAGGTGCCTGATTAAAATCAGAGAGCTCTTCGGTGAGAGACCCTACATCAGAGAGTGGTGGGGCAACGAGAGGTTCATAGCGTGGGTCAGGCACAACATCGAGAAGGGTTTGGCGGAGAGCGGTTTTGAGAACCCCCACGTCGTCCTGAGCGTCCACAGCCTGCCAAGGAAGGTCATCGAAGGGGGCGACCCCTACCTGAAAAGCCACACAGAGCTGGCGAAGAGGGTCATGAAGGCCTTCGACTTCGAGTGGGAGATGGCCTTCCAGAGCAGGTTCGGCAAAGGTGACTGGCTCGGGCCGGAGATTCCAGAAGTTCTGGAGAGACTTAAGGAGGAGGGCGTTGAGGAGGTCTTAGTTTACCCCCTCAGCTTCCTCGTTGAGAACGTCGAGACGCTTTATGAGCTCGACGTTGAATACCGGAAAAAAGCCGAGGAGCTCGGGCTGAGGTTTTACCGGGCTAAGCTCGACCACAGGCACGATTACCTTATCTCGGCGATAGCCCAAGAGCTTAGGAGGTGGGAAGATGGGAAGGCTTAGGGACGCTTTCATAGCCTACGTCTTCGGCTTCGTTGGGGGTATTCCCCTGCTCCTCATGAAGGACACGGACGAGCTGACAAAGCTTCATGCGGCCTACTCCAGCGTGGTGGGCTTCTTCTTCTGGATTGCCTTCATGGGAGCATGGCACATGTACCCGGGTTATCCTGAGTTCGGCTGGTCGCTCTACGTCTTGGCCCTCTGGTACGTCTACGCGCTTTTCGGGGTCTGGAAGATGCTGAGGGGTAAGACCTACAGGATTCCCGGCGTCGAGGGACTGGCCAAAAAGCTCGTTAGAGTAATAGCCCCAGCCGTGTGAGGGGTGAAAATGAGACGATCCATCGTCGCCCTGTTTTTCACCGTTATGCTCCTCTCGGGAGTGCCCGTTCTGGCGGATGAGTTCACCGAGGAGGGGAACGCCTTCATGGAGGACTTCATAAAGGCCATGAACACCGGCAACTACTCCCTCATAGAGCCCCACCTGAGCGAGAGGCTCAGGAACGAGCTCGGGGAGAGGGAGTTTGCCCAGCTCAGGGGCTTCACGATGGAGAACTACGGCCGGTTGCTGTCCTTCAGCTTCGTCAACGAGAGTCGTGAAGGGGATATGGTGAAGCTGGAATACGAGGTCAAGGCGGAGAAAGGGGCCTTTCCGATCGCCTTAACCTATGAGAACGGCGAGCTCGTTGGAATCGGCCTAGGGGTAAGGGCAAAGCCAAATCCAGCGGGAATGGTCGCGATGATTCTCGGCACTCTGCTCGTCCTGGGGGCGTTTTACTTCATCCAAAAGCCAGTTACTCCAGACCTCGTCCTCGGAGCTGGGATAGCGCTCGGTCTGTCGGTTCTCATCCCCTTCTACGGGATAATCTCGCTCGTCGTGGCGTACTCCACGCTCTCCCGCGCCCTGTTCACGGCCTTTACAACCGCCCTGACTGTCGAGGCCGTCAAGTTCTACTTCGCCCGCAACAGGGACGGCCTTTCCATAGGCCTCGGGCTCGGACTTGGCCAGTATGTCCTCCTCTCCATCGGCACCTTCGTGGCGACGAACTTCATAATGCAACTACCCGTTTCCTTCACGGGGGCAACGTACTGGGCCTTCCTCTTCGCGCTAACGTTTACGGCTTTCCACGCGCTTTCGGCTGAGACGTATTCGAAGCTCCGCGACGGTAGGTTGCTCCTTCTCCTCGCATTCATCGAGGGGCTCGCGCTTGCGATGGAGTCGCTTTCGCGTCTCGGCCCTTCGCTGTTGCTTGTCTTACTGGGAATAGCGGTGGGACTCAGGCTCGGAGGTGTCATCGATGGAATCGCTGGACGAGAGGCTCGTTGAAGCACTTGAGGGGAGCGTTGAGCTCGCGAAGAAAATCGGGGAGTACATAATCCGGAGCGGGGGGAAGAGGATAAGGCCGAGGATAACCCTGGCAGTTTCGAAAGGCCTCGGACTCGACGAGAACGATGCCCTCGACCTCGCCTCGGCGATAGAGCTAATCCACACCGCCAGCTTAGTTCACGACGACGTCATTGATTTGGCGGAGAAGAGGAGGAACAACCCCACCGTCGTCATGCGCTGGGGGCCCGAGCTTGCCGTCCTCAGCGGGGATTTTCTCTTCGTCCGCGCGCTGAGGATTATAGCCAAAAAGAAGGCCGCGATGGTGGACTACGTCGCCAAAGCCGTCGAGGACATGGTCAAGGGTGAAATCCTTCAGGAAGCCGTGCGCGGGAGCGTCCATCTCGACCTCGACACGTACTACGAGATAATAGACAGGAAGACAGGAAAGCTTTTCGGAGCCGCCTTTGCGCTTCCCGCCTACTACCTCGAAAAGCCCTACTGGATGGAGCTCGACAAAGCCGGAACGCTCGTCGGAAGGGCGTTCCAGATAGTTGACGACGTTCTCGATTACTTCCCCGGAACCGGAAAGGACCGCTTCAAGGATTTGCTCAACGGAAAGGCGACCCTCCCGCTGATCCTCTACACCGAGCGCTACGGCTCTTCATTCGTCGAAAAGATTCTTAAGAACCCGAGCGAAGAGAACCTGCTCAATCTCTTTGAGAGGATGATGAATGCTGGTGTGTTCGAGGAATCTCTAAAAATAGCCAGGGGATACGTGGACGGGGCTCTGAAGCTCATTGGAGACCTGCCCTTCGATGGGAGCGAGGTTGTGAGGCTTGTTTCCGGATACTTTGAGGGGGTCTTCAAAAGGGTCAGGACTTCAGGTAGTTAGTCTATCATGTTTCACAAAAATGTACATTTGGCTAAATTCCTTTCGGGAATAAACGAAAAGCTTTAAAAAGGTTCGTTAGACAAACCGAATGGATTTTAATCCGACTGGGGGGTCAGTCATGATTGGCCTTCTCGCGACCTTAGCGTTCACGGTCCCGCTCATCGGTGGGTTAATCCTCTTCAGGCTCGACGAGAGAAAAGCAGACGTGGTAATGCTAGCTTCATTCATAACGGCGATGCTCCTCCAGCTCGGCGTTGCAGTCATTTATCTCCTCGACCACGAGGAGCTGATTCACATCGCCTACCTCAAGAGCACCCAGTTCGGCGAGGTCTATGGTATAATAATCGACCCCATGAGCGTTCTAATCGGAACGGTCGTTGCAGTTGCTGGCTTCATATTCATGTTCTACGGCGTCGAGTACATGAGCGAAAGAAACGTCGGCCATCCCGGAGGAAAGGGAAGGGGCCTCTTCTACGCCTGGATGACGCTCTTTGAAGGTGCCACCCTCGGCTTCATATACTCCTCGACCTTCCTCGGCCTGCTCATCTTCTTCGAGCTGATGGGTTTGGCATGCTGGGGCGTCGTGAGCTTCTACAACACTCCCGCAGGCAGGAGGGCCGGCTTCAAGGCCTTCATAATCCCGAACGTGGGAGCTATGATAGGCTTTTACACGGCAATCTACATCGGCCTCACCCAGCTCCACGATTTAAGTCTGTTCTCGCTCCCGAAGGTCTCACCGGAGGTTAAGCCCTGGCTGTTCCTGGCTCTTCTCATAGCGGGATACACCAAGAGCGCCCAGTTCCCGACTTACTCGTGGATTCCGGACGCGATGGAGGCGCCGACTCCAGCGAGCGCTTTCCTTCACGGCGCGGCGATGGTTGAGATGGGCGTCTACCTCGTCGCGAGGGTTATCCAGTTCATAGGGCCCTTGCCAGTCTGGATTTTCTACTTCATGGCCGTAATGGTCTCGCTCACGCTCCTAATCCCGATACTCAACTACCCCGTCCAGAAGGACGCGAAGAGACTGCTCGCTTACTCGACTGTGGCAGAGGCGGGAATAATGTTCGTTGGCCTGACCTACGCCGTCCTCGGCCTTACTGGCAAAGCACCGGGCTTCGACGTCGGCCTCAAAGCCGCGATGTTCCAGCTGACAACTCACGCCTTCGTCAAGGGCCTGGCCTTCCTCACCGCTGGAACCTTCACGTACTCCCTCGGAACCCTTGACCTGAGGCAGATAAGTGGCCTCAGGAAACTCCTGCCGGTAAACGGCCTCGCTTGGACGGTGGCACTCCTCGGTTTAGCGGGCCTACCTCCTATGGGAATAGCATTCAGCAAGGCGGAACTGCTGACTAACCTGAGCCTTGTCAGGGTCTCCGCTCTGGCCTGGCTTCCGATACTGATGGTGCTGGCGGATTCGGCAGTCTTCCTCTGGGTCGGCCTCAAGTGGATAACGAGGAACGTCTTCGGCAGGCCAAAAGCAGTTAGGGCCCCAACCCACCCGATAATAACCGCGTCGCTCGTGACCCTCATCGTCCTGACGCTGGTCTCGGCTTACCTCGCCTATCCACTCGTTGAGGAGATAACCTTCTACGGGGTGATACCATGAGCCTCTACTTCCTGGAGCTGGCCCTCGGACTGCTCTTCATCGCTTCGCTCGTCGGCCTCGCCTCGGGAAGGCGCGCCTACTACGTAACCCTCCTCGCGTCCTTCCCGCTCCTCGTGAGTGCGGTTGAGGGCTTAAACGGCATCTCGGGCGAGATAATTCCCTTCCTCCCGACGACGGTTAGAGTGGACTCCATCTCGGCCCTTTTCCTGCTCGTCACAGCTTTCATAACGCTGGCCCTCTCGCTCTACCTGCTCTCCTATGGGGTAAAGGGCAACGAGAAGTTCATGGCTATGGCAACCAACATGGCACTCCTATCTGTTGTCCTGTTCCTCGTAACTGACAATCTCGAAAGACTTACCCTCGCCTACGAGCTCTTCGCGGTGTTTACCGCCGCCATGGTGCTCGCCTCTGAAACGAGGGGCTCAAGGAAGGCCACCTGGCGCTACCTCGTACTCACTCAGGTCTTCGGTATAATCCCACTCCTGATGGCGACCGGCTTGGCTTACGGTGCAGTTGGAGATTTACACCACCTGACCTTTCACGGCCTTCGCGAGGACTTAGAGAACCTTCCTGTGAAACCTGTGTTCCTCCTCGTCCTCTTCCTCTCGGCCTCACTCGTCAGGAGCGGGGCGTTCCCCTTCCACGTCTGGGTTCCGAGGGTCTACCGCTCGCTCCCGAGCCCCTTTGTTCCGGTCTTCCTCCTCGGCGAGATCCTCGGGGTTTACATGCTCCTCAGGGTTGTCCACTTCGTCCTCCCCGCTGGAGAAGCCTTCGGCTACACAGTTGCATTCCTCGGGACCGTAACGGCCTTCGCGACGCTCTACTCCTTCAGGGAAATCAGGCTCAAGCGTAAGTTCGCGTACCACAGCGTCATGGACGTTGGAATAGCCTACTTCGCCCTCGGTAGCTCCCTCGTTCTCAAAGGAAGTTTCCTCGGAACCGTTGCCCTCCTCGGAGCTTTGCTCCACCTCCTCTACCAGACCCTCTACAAGAGCGCCTTCTTCTTTGGCCTCGGCGCGATAGAGCACTACGGTGAGGAGCCGAACATCTGCTCCATGAGGAAGCTCTTGAAGGGTCACGTCATAGCGCTCCTCGTTACCCTCTCCGTTTTTTCAATGGCGGGAGTTCCGCCGCTTTCAGCCTTCGTGAGCAAGTGGCTCATCTACACGGCTTCAATGGGCACGACCAACGTCCTCCTCTGGCTGATGGTTGTCACGGTGGCCTTCCTTGGGATATTTCCTCTGGCGTCAATAGTCCAGGTCAGAAGGATAAACAGGCTCATATGCAAGCGCGAGGTTGAGAGGGAAGAGGTTCCCTTCCTGATAAGGGCAGTCACCGGAACGGTCTCGCTCGTGAGCTTTCTCGTGGCCGTGTTCCCGTTTATCCTGCTCCCCTGGCTGACGGGTTCGCTCGAAGAACTCGGCTACCCCCTGCCCGAGAGTGCATCCCATCTCTTCCTCGGAAGTCCGGGCTCTTTCATAGCACTCATCACGCTCGTGACAATGACTTTCATCGGCTGGAAAATCGGAAAGATGCCAACCGAGCGCGTCAGCGAGCTACTCCTTATCTTCTACAACATGGGCGACATCCTCAGATTCACGGCCGACTACTTCCTCTCGGTGGGCAAGGACTTTTACCTCAAACGCATACTCCCCATCATAAAGGTCGTTCCAAGGCACGAGGTGCCCATTATCAAGGACTACGACGACGCGCTAGATTATCCGGTGAGGCACCTCGACGAGGCCATGTTCATGCCCCTCATAAGGGCCGTTGAGAGGCTTGCTCGCTGGGGCAGGAGCAGAAACCCCGACATGAACGCGCTCATGGGTGGCTTTGCCATAGCTATGGCCATCCTGATAATCCTCCTGGGGGTGTTCGCATGAACTTTGAGGCCGTGTTCCTGGACGTCCTTTACTTCGCGGCCGTCATCTACACGCTCGCTTTCGTCCTGTACGGAATTCGAGCCATTAAAGGACCAACGACCGCTGATATTATCCTCGCGGTGGACTGCCTCTCCTTCGACATGGCGGCGTTCATGGTTGTGCTGGGAATCTACTTCAAGTCCATAATGCTCGCGAGCGGTGCGATAATCCTCGCCCTGTGGGCCTTCATGCTGGACATCTACTACACCAAGTACGTCCTCTACGGGGAGGTGGAGGTATGATTATCGAGGACGTCATCTTCGTCATCGGCTCGGTCGCGATACTAATCGGGGCCATCTACGACCTCATAGCGGCCATAGGCCTGCTCAGGTTTAAGGACTTCTACATGAGAACCCACGCAGCCACCGTTGGGACGATTGGAGGGGCTGTGTTACCCGTCTTTGGTGCGGGACTGGTGGCTCTCGTCTATCACCCCCTCGGCTCCCAGAGGTTCTTCATGGCGGGGATAGCGTTCACCGTTGGAGTTTTAATCCTCCTGATAGCACCGACGGGAACACACTCGATAGTCTCGGCCGTCTATTTCGGAAGAGTCGGAAAGAAGCCGCCCTTAGTGGTTGACCAGCTCGAGGAGGACCTGCCGAAGAGGGAGGACGTTGCGGAGCTCGTCCGCGAGCATGAGGAGTTGCCCGGTGAGGAAGAAGAGCCAAAATTCACATTCAGGAGGCTGGTGAGATGATTGAGCTCCACCTGATAATCCTCGCGATAGTCGTTTCATTCGGCTTCGTCTTCAGCTACCTGGCAATGAAGGAGCACGACCTGCTCAAGGCCCTGGCTTTAAGCTCCGTCCAGTCAACCTTCTTCGCCCTCGGCTTCTACATCCTTGCGGCCCCTGACATAGTGCTGGCTTACCTCGCCATAGCGGTTGGAGCCTATACAGCCCTCGTAATCCTCGCCATAAGCAAAACGGAGCGCTACGAGGTGGGAGAATGAAGAGGGACGTTATCGTTGCCGTCTCGTTCCTGCTCGCGTTCCTGTTCATAGCCTACGCCGTAGCCGTAAAAAATGTCCTCGGCCTTGGAGGAGTCGAGCTCAGGCCCCTCGGCGAGTTCTACCTGAGCCACTCCTTCGCCCACGAGGGCCTGACCAGCCACAGCCCAGAGGTGGTTACGGCGATAGTGTGGAATTACAGGGGCTTCGATACCCTCTTCGAGACCTTCGTCTTCTTCCTCGCGATTATGGGAGCCTTCAGCGTGCTGAGACTAACGGACGAGCAGGAGAAGCTCGTGAAGGAGCTCGAGGCGAGGGAACCACACAGGCATATGGATTTAATCGTCAGGGCGATAACGAAGCTCGTCGTGATAATGATAATCGCCATTTCGGCCTCGATAGCGCTCCACGGGCATCTAACGCCAGGAGGCGGCTTCCAAGGCGGTTCGGCAATGGCGGTCGCTTCATTGCTCCTCTTCGCGGCCTTCTCCAAGTTCACCCTCGAGAGGAAGGGCCTCACGGTGAAGCACACGGTCTCAGCCTATGCCCTCGGCCTGACCTTAATCCTCGCAACGGTTCTCGCCCCAGTCTTCCTCTACGGCGGTAAGGTGCTCGAAATAAACCTCCTGCCTGGCGAGATGGGCCTCTTCAACCTCGACGTCGGTGAGTACCTGGCGGTGACCTTCGGCTTCCTTACTGTGTTCCTCGTGCTCGGCGTTTCGGAGTGGATATTCAAGACCGTCCTCAGGGGGGAGGTGGATGATTGACCTTCTCCTGGCTTACATCACGCTGACGCTCTTCGGCATGGTACTCCTCGGAATCTATGGAGTCGTCACCCGCTCCAACCTGATTAAGAAAATCATCATGCTCAACATCTTGGGCGACGCGGTGAACATGCTCTTCATCCTGATCGGCTACCGCATCGTTTTCCCCGTATTCCCGTCCATCTATGAGGAACACATAACTTTCGAGGAGTTCCTCAGCAGGGCAGTTGATCCTACCCCACAGGCGCTTGTTCTGACGGCGATAGTCATTGGGATGGCGATGAACATCCTGCTCGCCACATACGCGATACAGTTCTACCGCCTCCACGGGACGGTCGATGCAAGGGACATGGCCGAGATAATAGGGGGTGAGAGCGAATGAGGATCAGGTTCTCCCCCGCGACGTTCTTCATAGTGCTCGCCACCTACCTGTTTTACACGGGCTCTGCAACCGAATACGATGTAGTTACTGGCTCGGCGGTGGCCCTGATAGTTTCCTTCCTCGTCGGTCACTGGCTCGTGAAGAACGACCTCAAGTTCTTCTCACCGAAGAGGTGGCTCTACGCAGCCATATACTTCCTCCGCTACTTCTTCATTGAAGAAACTAAGACGCACATTGACGTCGCAAAGAGGGTCTTCACTCTCAAGGCTAACCCGGGCATCGTGAGGATTCCCCTTGAGGTGGAGAACGACTATGGAAAGGTCCTCGTTGCCAACTCGATAACCAACACGCCCGGAACGGTAGTTGTGGACATAAGCGACGACGGGAAGTGGCTCTACGTCCACTGGATTGACGTTTCCACGCTCGACGAGAAGGAAGTGAAGGAGAACGTGGTTGCCTACTTCGAGGACTACGCGAAGAAAATCTTTGACTGAGGTGATAGCATGGAGGTCGGAATAGTCCCGATTATCCCACTCGGCTTTGCGTTCTTCCTTCCCTTCATAGCCTTCATAACGGGCAGAAGAAGGGGCGTTGTGATAGCCTATTCCTTGGTGGGCCTGTTGGCGACGTTCATATCCACCCTGTGGTTGTTCAATGAGGTCTACTCCTCAAATGAGCCCTTGGTATATGCCTTGGGCAACTGGATAGCCCCAATCGGCATAGTCCTCGAAGTGGATTTAATGGGGGCGATCTTGGTTCTTTTAACGGCCTTCCTTTTCCTCCTGGCGGGAATTTACGCCGTCGAGTACCTTTCGCACGATCACGGCATTGAATTCTTCTATACCTCTCTCCTCGGCCTTGAGGCGGGACTCATTGGCCTGTTCATGACTGGAGATGCCTTCAACACCTTCGTCATGCTCGAGGTCACGGGAGCGAGCGCCTACGCCCTCGTGGGCTTTTACAGGAGCAGGAGCGAGGCCGTTGAAGGTGCCTTCAAGTACGGTATAAGCGGTGCAACGGCCACTACTCTCTACTTCCTCGCCCTCGGCTTCATCTACGCCTCCTTCGGAACCCTCAACATGGCCGACTTAAGCGCCAAGTTCCACGGGATTTCCTTCCCCGTAACCACTAAGCTCTTCGGTGAGCCAACGCTCGCCCTCGCGATTTTCTTCGCGCTGACACTCTCGATGGTCATCGTCAAGAGCGCAATCTTCCCGGGCCACTACTGGTTGCCGTATGCGCACTCGGCCGCACCTTCGCCAGTTTCGGCACTGCTGAGCGGACTCGTTGTCAGCGGGGGTGTTTACCTACTCGCGCGCTATCTCTACACGGTTTTCTATGACCTTCCGTTCTGGAAAACTCTTTCGGTAGTTCTCCTAGCCCTCGGAGCCGCTTCGGCCCTGCTATCCTCAATAATGATGGTGGTGCAGAAGGACGTGAAGAGGCTGGTGGCGTATTCGACGATACTCCACATGGGGTACCTCGTAATGGCACTCGGGGTGGGAACCCAGCTGGCGCTGACCGCTTTCCTCTACCACACCGTCAACCACGCGATAGCCAAGGGCATGCTCTTCCTCACGGTGGGAGCCTTCATACACCATGCGGGGACGAGAAAGATAGACGAACTCGCGGGGATTGGCAAAAAGATGCCCCTTACAACGGCGCTCTTCGGCCTGGCGACGCTCAGTCTCGTCGGCGTTCCCCCGCTCAACGTCTTCTTCAGCAAGATGCTCATCTTCAACGCCCTCCTCCAGGTGAGCCCTCTCGTTGCCTCCGTCGTGGTAATCACAAGCGCAATAGCCGCTTGGGCATACTTCCGGCTTTTCATAACCCTCTGGCGCGGAAAGCCGGTCGAGGGGCACCATCACGGCCATGATGAACACGAAGAGCCAGAGAGACACGAGGTCCCGCTCTTCGTGGCGGTGAACTTACTCCTCGGAACCCTCGTGGTCACGTTTGGGGTCTTCGCCCCGGTAATAATCGACAAGTTCTTCCACCCGGCCTCGGTTCAGGCGATGGATTGGCAGAGCTACGTTGACGCGGTGAAGAGGCTGGCGGAGACAACTTTCTCGGCCCTCGGCTAACCTTTTTACGCACCTTTTCCAACTCCTTACCGGTGCCAGTGAATGGAAGTAGAGAAGTTCAAGTGGTCGGGCTTTGCCGGGGGTTTAATCTACTGGCTCTTCGTTGCATGGAGCGTAAGCCGAAACCCCTGGTTCTCCTTCTGGAGAAACGCACTGAGCGACCTTGGAGGGGCCAATGCGAACTCACCCTGGATTTACAACGCCGGCCTCGTGGTTACCTCATTCTTCGTGATGGCTTTTGCGGTCTATCTGGTGTTAACTGCCCTAAACAAGCTCCAGACGGTTGGCGGTTCCTACGTGAGCATTTCGGCGATTTTTCTGGCCCTAATCGGTGTGTTCCACGAGGGAACGAGGCCTCACGGCTTCGTCTCGACGTACTTCTTCGTCCAGTTCTTCCTGGGGGTCCTGATTTACGGCCTCGGCTCGGGAGAAAAGTTAAGGTCGCCTCGCTCGTTCTCTTTGCCCTCGCGGTTATCGGGGCATTTTTCAAGTGGCCCTCAACTGCACTCTTGGAAACCTACGAGATTCTCCTCGTCATGGCCTTTACTCTCCTCATCGCGCTTTCTGGAGGTGGTGAAAGGTGAGCGCGCCTTTTCCTCCGATAAGGCGAACGCCTGAGATGAAGAGTCGAATCCTTAAGCCTGAAGAGGCGGAGAAGGCTGTAGAGCTCGTCAGGCAGGCGTTATCTTTCTTCAGGGCGGGAGAACCGATAGTTCACCCCGACCACGTGGACGTTCCGGTTCTCTACCTCGACTTCGCGATAGACCGGGTCCACTACGATCCGCGAACAGGTAATCCCAGCCCTAAGGGTGCACATCCACATACTGAGCCCCGCGCCGAAGGCGCTCGCGAGAGAATAGACGAGGTTCTCAAGGAAGCCCACGTTCTTGAGGGGGCCGAGTTCAGGGAACCTGAGGACTGCTGGGTCGTACCGGTAGCGTGGAAAAGCTTTATAATCCTGCACGTCCGCGTCTCGGCGGATGGAAGCGAGCTGATTCCAGATTATCATCTGACCCAAGAGGTGAGGCGACACGGTCTATAACCCCAAGGAATTCCTGAGAAGGGAGTGGTTCCTGAGCCTTCTGCTCCTCATCTACGTCGGGTTAGTCTTAATAGACCTCTCCCTCCTCGAAAGAACTCCAGACCTCGTTGACTGGGGAAGCCTGAGCCTCATCACCGCCCTAATCATAACCTCGAAGGGCCTCGAGCTCTCAGGAGTCTTCAACAGGCTCGCACCGAGACTCGTTGAGGGGGCAAATGGTTCGAGCAGAAGACTGCTTCTCCTCCTGCTCCCCACGATAGCTCTCTCTTCAGCGCTGGCAATGAACGATACAGCAATGCTCGTCTTCATTCCCCTCGTTGTAGTCCTCTCGGAGCTCTCGGGAATGGACAAGGCGAGGGCCGTGACACTCTCTGCAATAGCGGCCAACGTAGGTTCCGCCTTAACGCCGATAGGGAACCCCCAGAACATCATAATCTGGCGCGAGTATGGTTTGAGCTTCCTCGCGTTTGTTAGAGGCATGCTGCCATTCGTTCTAATCTGGCTTACCCTCTTGCTGGCATTCGTCATTTTATCTCCCTATGAGACGCTTTCGATTCGTTCTCTTCCTCCAGTCGCCTTTAGACGGGATTTGTTTGTAGTTTCTACTTCTCTGCTCGCCCTGAACATCTACCTCGGCGAAACCGGAAGGCATGAGCTCTCGATTGCGCTCACCCTGTTAGCCTTTCTCCTCCTCGAGAGGGACGTCCTTCTAAGCTTCGACTGGGTGCTCGTGCTCACCTTCGCGTTCATCTTCATAGACTTCAACGAGTTCTCGGCGTTGCTACTCAAGGCGGGGTTCTCGCTTCCGACCGAGGGAGCTGGCCTCGTTCTGGCATCTGCAGGATTGAGCCAGCTGATAAGCAACGTCCCGGCGACGGTCGTCTTTCTCGGCTCAAAACCCGCGTGGCTTCCCTTGGCCCTCGGAGTGAACGTGGGTGGAACGGGAACGGTCGTAGGTTCCCTCGCCAACCTCATAGCGGTTAGAATAGCGCGGGTTTCATTGAGGGACTTCCACAGGTACTCAATCGCATATTTTGCAGTCTCCATAGCGCTGATGATAGCAATACTGAGAATTTAACGGGAAACGGGAAGAATAGAATAGAGGAAAGAAGCTCACTCGAGCTTCTTGTAGCAGAACCACCAGTCGTAGCACTCGATCTCGCCCTTGGCCTTGGCTTCCTCTCTCTGCTTCTTCTCCTCGATGTTGCTGGCCGGCGGGATGATAACCTTGTCGCCGATGAGCTCGTTCTCGGGCCACTTGTGCGGAAGGGCAACGCCGTTCTCGTCGCTGATCTTGAGGGCCTTGACGAGCCTGAGTATCTCGTCCCAGTCCCTCCCGACCTCGGCCGGGTAGTAGACTATCGCGCGAATGACGCCCTTGTCGTCAACGACAAAGACCGCCCTGGCGGTAATGGTGGCACCGCTCGGAATCATGCCAAGCTTCTCGGCGAGCTCACCGCGGTCGTCTGCTATGATGGGGAACTCAATCTCGACGCCGAGGTTCTCCTTAATCCACTCCATCCACTTGATGTGGCTGAAGACCTGGTCAACGCTGAGCCCGATCGGCTCGACGCCGAGCTCCCTGAACTTGTCGAGCCTCTTCTGCATGGCGTAGAACTCGGTCGTACAGACCGGGGTGAAGTCAGCCGGGTGGCTGAAGAGTATGAACCACTTGCCCTGCTCGGCGAAGTAGTCCGGGAGCTTTATCACTCCGTGGGTGGTCTTGACCTCAACCTCTGGGAACTTTTCTCCTATGACGACCATCTTTCATCACCTCTTCATTTTTCTGTGTCGTCTTCACTATAAACCTCAGAGGTTCGAATATATAAGCTTTTCGGTTCGTTTTTGGGAAAATTCTTGACGGATAACCAGCGGTCTTTTAAACCGCGTGGCGAGATGTACGGAGAATACTGAAATTGATCGTCACTGTATAAAACACGCCAATTTATCTTTGTCAAAATTGGAAACTGGGGAGCCCCCATTCGCCTTTAATTTTTCTAACATCGATCCACGTTGAACGACTTGTGGGCTGTTATTGGTATTCAGATTTTCCTGATCCGGAGCATTCCTCCTTTGGGTCTCACTCTCAGGCATCTTTCGTTAGAATGTTCCAAAAACGGAACAAATTCTTTTAAGATTTGGAACAAAGGTTCAACCATGAGCAACGAAGATGAGAGGTTCATGCGGCTGGCGCTCGAGCTGGCGAAGCGCGGTGAAGGCTGGGTGAACCCAAACCCCATGGTCGGGGCGGTCATCGTGAAAGACGGTAAAGTCATCGGCGTCGGCTGGCACAAGCGCTTCGGCGAGAAGCACGCCGAGGTTAACGCCATAGAGGACGCGAAAAGAAAGGGGCATGACGTCAGGGGTGCCACGATGTACGTAACGCTTGAACCCTGCTCCCACTGGGGGAAGCAGCCGCCCTGCGCCGACAGGATAATCAGGGAAGGCTTCAAGAGGGTTGTAGTTGCGATGGTGGATCCAAACCCGCTAGTCTCGGGTAGGGGAATCGAGAAGATGAAAAAGGCTGGAATAGAGGTTGAGGTGGGGGTTCTCGAAGACGAGGCGAGAAAGTTAAACGAGATTTTCATTAAATACGTGACGAAGAAAATGCCTTTCGTTTCAATCAAGCTCGCCTTAACCCTTGACGGGTTCATAGCCACTGAAACAGGCTCCTCCCAGTGGATAACCGGAGAAAAGGCGAGGCAAAAGGTTCAGGAGCTCAGGAGGAGGCACATGGCAATAATGGTCGGCTCTGGAACGGTCTTGGCTGACAATCCGAGGCTCAACTGCAGGCTGGAGAACTGCCCCGAGAAGATCAAGGTAATCCTCGATCGCTCCGGCAGAGTTGCAAAAGCCATCAGGGAGGGCAGAAAGTTCCGTCTTTTTGAAGACGGCAGGGTCATCTTTTTCACGGAAAAACCTGAGCTCTTCGAGGGAATAGCTGAAGCCTACCCGATAACCGAGCCGGGAGAAATCCTGAGGAAACTTGGCGAGCTCGGCATCGACAGTGTCCTCATTGAGGGTGGAAGGATAACCTGCCAGTTTTTAAGCCATGCCGACAAGTTCTACCTCTTCTACGGGCCCAAGCTCTTTGGGAATGGAATAAAGCCCTTCGAGTGCCTTAAAGTTGAGGACGCGAACGAGGCCCCCGTCTTGAGGATTGACTCAATAGAGAGGCTCGGCAAGAGCTTCCTCGTAACCGCTTACCCCGGTGGTGGAGATGTTCAGCGGGATCGTTGAAGGAACGGGAAAGGCCCGATACTCCGCAGGAAAGCTTTACGTAGAGCTCCCGTTCGAGGTCAAACCGGGTGACAGCGTCGCGGTGAACGGGGCCTGCTTAACCGTCGTCGAGTTCGATGGAAAAACGGCCGT
The DNA here is from genome assembly GCF_000022365.1 of Thermococcus gammatolerans EJ3. Lineage (NCBI taxonomy): Archaea > Methanobacteriati > Methanobacteriota > Thermococci > Thermococcales > Thermococcaceae > Thermococcus > Thermococcus gammatolerans. Next base: position 1,180,288 of record NC_012804.1, read on the forward strand.
CTTCGACGTCGGCGAGGAGACCCTAAAGCGGACAAACCTCAGGGAGGCAAGGCTCGTGAACCTTGAGAGGGCCCTGAAGCTTGGAGACAGACTTGACGGCCACATAGTTACGGGCCACGTGGACGGGACAATCAGGTTTATCACCGCGCGGAGGAGCGGGAACACCACCTGGATGGCCTTCGAGATGCCGCGCGAGAGGTGGGGAATAGCTGAGAAGGGCTCGATAGCGCTCAACGGCGTCTCCCTCACCGTTGCAAGGGTCGAAGCCAACCGCTTCTGGATCCAGGTGATTCCATACACGCTCGAGGTGACGAACCTCGGCCACCTTAGGCCTGGAGACAGGGTAAACTACGAGATTGACGTGCTGGCAAGGTATGTAAAGCGCATCATGGAGGCGGGAGTATGAACCTTGAAGAGCTGAGAAGGGCAATCCTTGAGGGAAAACCCGTCGTGCTGATAGATGACAGAAGAGAATTCGAGGCAGATTTGATTTATCCGGCCGAGATTGCCTCTGCCGAGGTAGTCAACTTCATGCTCTCGGCCAAAGGCCTGCTGTGCCTCACGATGGACATGGACGAAGCCTTAAAGAAGGGCTTCTTCCGCCTGCCGAGCAAGGAAGGTGAGACTAACTTTCTGATACCGGTCGATTATAAGGAGACATTCACAGGCATAACCGCTAAGGAGAGGGCTTTGACTGCAAGAAAGCTCGCCGAGGGATTGAGCGTTGAGGCCTTCCGTTACCCCGGGCATCTGCACCTCCTCGGCGGAATTGGACTCAACAGGCGTCGCGGCCACACCGAGAGCTCGCTTGAGCTCATGGAATTCCTCGGCTTCAAGCGCTATGCACTGATAATCGAGATCCTCGATGAAAAGGGCGACTCCCACAACCGCGAGTACGCGCTGGCTTTTGCTGAGAAGCACGGCCTACCCGTTATCACCACCGATGACGTCTGGAAGGAGTTCGTGAGGAGGAAGCAGCTGATTAGAGTTTACGCCAACGCGAGGCTCCCAACGAAATACGGCGAGTTCAGGATTATAGCCTTCGAGAACGAGCTCGATTTCAAGGAGCACGTGGCCATAGTCAAGGAGCCCTACGGCGACGTTCCGCTCGTCAGGATTCATTCGAAGTGCCTCACCGGGGACACGCTGGCATCGCTCAAGTGCGACTGCGGAAGTCAATTGGCAAATTCACTCAGAATGATAGCGCAAGAGGGAGGAATACTGCTCTACATGGACCAGGAGGGGAGGGGAATAGGCCTGAAGGAGAAGATCAAGGCCTACGAGCTCCAGGATAAGGGCCTCGATACGGTGGAGGCAAACAAAGCTTTAGGATTTAAGGCCGACGAGAGGACTTACGAGGCGGCTTTCCAGATGCTTCGCGCGCTGGGCGTCTCAAAGGTCAGGCTTATAACCAACAACCCGGCGAAGGCGAAAGCTTTGGAGGAGTTAGGAATAGAGGTCGTCGAGGTAGTTCCCGCCCCTCCAGAGGTCACTGAATACAACAGGAACTATCTCAAGGTCAAGGTTGAGAAGCTCGGCCACAAGCTTCCATTTGAGGTTTAGGGGGTGTGTTTATGGAGGTAAGGACGGTTGAAGGCGGTTTTATAGGAAAAGGCCTGAGGATGGGCGTTGTAGTTGCCCGCTTCAACGATTTGCTCACCGGGGAGCTCCTGAAGGGTGCCCTCGACTGCTTCGAGAGGCATGGAGTCGAGGAAGTCGATGTTGTCAAAGTCCCCGGTTCTTTCGAGATCCCGCTCGTGGCGAAAAAAATGGCCGAGAGTGGCAGGTACGACGCGGTTTTAGCTCTGGGGGCGGTCGTGAGGGGAGAAACCAAGCACTTCGACCTGGTTGCCAACGAAGTTGCCAAAGGCGTTGCTAATGTCTCGCTCGACACTGGCGTTCCGGTCATCTTTGGAGTCATAACCGTCGAGGACGAACTGCAGGGCTTCAACAGGGCGGGAGTAAAGAGCAACAAGGGCTTCGAGTACGCGATGGCCGCTTTGGAGATGGCAGACCTGATGAGAAAGATGGAGGAGTGATCAGGCCTTTTTCTCCATTAACTTTTTGAGGAGTTTGAGCTCGCCTTCAAGGCGCTCGTAGTGGCTCTTCTCGACCTTGGCGAGGGACTCGAAGAGGTCCCTTAGTTCCGGATCCTCGGTTTCCTTGGCGAGGCGATTGTAAACTTCCATGGCGAGCTTTTCACTTTCCATTGCAGCATGGAGGGCTTCTATTGCATCCTCGGCCCTTTCAAACCTGTCGAGCACTGGATAAACCTCAATCGGCGGGATCTCCGGGGCTTTCGGTTCCTTGCCGTAGGTCTTTCTGTATATCTCCCTCAGCCTTTCCCCGTGCTCCCTCGATTCTTTTGAGAGTGTCCAGAAGGTCTCCACGAGCGAATCCGGCAGTCCTAGGTTCTTCGCCCTCCTCGCGAGTTCTCCATACAGTTTGGCCTCCTCAAGCTCGCCCTCTATCCAGTAGGCGATGAGCGATTCCTTGTCGAGCTTTCTCAGCCGCTCAAGGGCAATCTCAACGGTGTCCAGCATAACCGCCACCATCAAAATTTCACCGGATGGTTAATTAGCCTTCCGGTGTTCGAAGACCCGGCTAAGGATGTTATAAGGGTAGGAAACTCTTAAAGCTCCGTACTCAAAACTCTTAGAGGTGTTGCGGTTATGGAGATGGACAAACCCCTGCCCTACGTGGGGGTGACCCCCCTGCAGATGGCTACTACGGTAGCGATTCTTGTGATAGGGTGGGTGGTAACAAAGATACTCGTCGGTACCTTCAAGAGGGGATTGAAGAAGACCAAGCTTCCAGAGCTAGTTGTGGAGTTCCTCAGCAGGTTTCTGAGCGCGCTCCTGTACGTTGCGGTGATCCTTCTCGCGGTCAGCGCCCTGGGAATAGGTGTTGGCTCGGTCGTTCTGAGCATCTCCGCTGTGATCGGCCTGATCCTCGGCTTTGGAATGCAGGACACTCTAACCAACCTGGCGGCTGGAGTGTGGATAACCGCTCTGAGACCCTTCGATAAAGGAGACGTTGTCACCGTTGCCGGCCAGACAGGGAAGGTAAACGCCGTTGGGATCATGAGCACCGAGCTCTTAACCCCTGACAACACGCTCATAACGATACCCAACAAGCTCGTCTGGGGAAGCGTCATAACGAACTACACGAGAATGCCAACGAGAAGGGTCAGCGTTGATGTCGGCGTTGCCTACGGGACAGATCTTGACAGGGCCATAAAGATCGCGATGGACATTATGAAGGGTCACCCGAAGGTGCTGAACGATCCGGAACCAAGCGTCGTCATAACGGCCCTCGCGGACTCCTCGATAAACCTCCAGCTCAGGGCGTGGACGAAAACCGAGGACTACTGGGCCGTCAAGGGCGACCTCACTAGGGCAATCTACGAGACCTACATGAAGGAGGGCATCGAGATACCGTTCCCGCAGATGGACGTGCACATAAAGGAAATGCCGAGGTAAAAGGTGACTTTCAAATGGCAGTGGGAAGGGATCTCAGGCTGCTTGCGGCCTTTCTCTTTCTCGCCCTTTTATCCCAGCTCCCTCTCCATTCAGCTTCGCCAGGTGAAAAGGCTAAGATACTGGTCGTCTGCAGCGATCCGGAGGATGTTATGTTCGCCAACACCCTTGGAGCCGAAGGCAACTTCACCGTTGACGTCCTCTATCTCGGCAGGGATCTCCCTGACGACCGTTCCCTGCTGTCGAATGAGTTATACCTAATCAAATACGATGAAATATGGATCCCAGACCTCAACTCCGAATGGACGTATGGTGGAAGGTTAACCAGAGATGAAATCGCCGCTCTGGGGGAGTACGTCAAGAGAGGTGGGATCCTAGTTCTGGGACTGAACACGTACACGCAGAGCTGGAGCAGGACTTTTGAAAGGATAACAGGGAGTCGGCTCATGCGGGTTGAGAAACCAAAAAAGACGAGTGAAGAGTGGGATCTGGTATTCAAGGGTAAAGTTTATCCCTATAATGCCACGTACCAAGTTGCCATTGTGAGTCCATACCGGGCCCAGGTTCTCGCCCAGTACTCCAACGGTCTTCCAGCGATAACACTTTCCCGCTATGGGCGGGGGGTAGGGGTTCTAATGACGTTCAACCCCGTTAAGGAGCTCGTCGAGTACAACCCTACTATCATCGACGTTTACGTTTATCTTGCCACCACCGTCCTTTCGGAGCGCTCTGGAAAGCCTGAAATCCCGCTTTATGAAGCTCTTATTATTAAGCTGGAGAGAACGTTCCTTCATCCTATCTTTCTCGGTGTGCTGATTTTAGTGGTGCTTGAGATACTAGCGTATCTGGGCTTTGTTCCCTTCAGTGTTACGGTTATCTCTGCCATCCCCTTCCTGCCCTTCTCAGAGTTTTTACTGAGGAAAGAACCTTATTCCACAACCCTGGAGACCGTGAGAATGCTCAGGGGCGTAACCCTTACGAACCTAGCAGGTGAAATCGGGAAAACTCCCAGACGACTTAAGTTTCCTCTGGCGGTTCTCTTTCTCAAAAGGCAGATCAGCCTTATCGACCTTTCTTCCCTTGGTTTCAATGATACTTTGGTAGTTCTCCGGGGTCTTGAGGCGGAGGGTGTTGCGGCCTGGGCAATTGAAGTTTATCCCAAGATGATGGAGAAGATAGCCAACAACCCGGGAATCGGTGTGATAGACCTCGCACGTCAGGTGAACATGCCGCCCTACGACGTTCTTCGGCTCCTTAGAGAGCTCTCACGCTATGGGGTGGTTGAGCTCAGGAAGATAGTCGTCGATTACGAGGTCTATCCGATGAGAGCTCTCCTGAGGTGGTTTGAGGCATGAGACGAAAACTGGTGTCCTACTTCTCCGCCCTCGTCGTTGCAAGCTACATTGTGTACATTGATTACCTCTTCGTCCAGGAGGCCGTGTGGAAAGTTATCTCGCTTCTTTTTCAGGGTGTCCCCAGGTATCCGGTCTATGCCTTTGTCAGGTATCTCTTCTACTTGACGGGGGCATTCGTTATCTTGATATATGCAGCCTATTTCATTTTCTACCTCCACTTCAGAGAAAACGAGGGGTCAAAGCCAAATCCCCGCTTTTTTCCCAAGGTCTCCTTGGTAATACCGGCCCACAACGAAGCCATGAACATCGAGCGTCTAATAGAGAGCATTCAGTATCAGGACTATCCCTTTGAGTGTTACGAGGTTATACTCGTAGACGACGGTAGCGTTGATGGCACGCCCGAAATAGCTGAGAGGTATGGAATTAGGGTGATCCGCCACGAGAGAAACATGGGAAAAGCCAAAGCCCTCGAAACCGGGATAAAAGCGGCTAAAGGGGACGTTATCATAACACTGGACGCTGATTCTTACTTTGCTGACGGTTCTTCTCTGAGGAACATCGTGGAGAACCTGTTCAGTAGGCCCTTCGTGGGAGTTTCCACCGGGGCGATTAGAATTGACGTCAGAAGTGGGAAGTTGATAGAGAAGTTTCAAGTAATCGAGTACCTACACTCCTTTGAAGTTGGGAGAAGAGTCCAAGGCTACCTTGACTGGCTTCTCGTAGTTCCCGGGGCCTTTTCAGCCTTTAAAGGATACCTAATAAAATCCCTTCCCGCGATACCTAGGGACACGCTGGCCGAGGACTTTGAACTTGCCATGATAACGTATCGGGCCGGACTGACTTCAAACTTCGAGCCAAAGGCTGCAGTCTACACGGAGCCAGCAACTTCGTGGAGGGAGCTCTACAGGCAGAGGATAAGGTGGTATTACGGGGGTCTTCAGGTTATGGCCAAGTATCATGACATGATAATGAACAGGAAATACGGGGAGAAGGGGCTTTTTCTATTCTTCCACATGATTCTCTTGGAGTACATCCTTCCGGTTCTGCAGGTGTTCGGTATAGTGGCGTTCCCCCTCATAATGCTAGTTCATAACTTTCTCGGCCTGGAAATACTCGACATAACGCTGCCCTTCCCCCTTATGATGGCTGTCTTTCTCCTCGTTCTTTTCCTCCAGTATCTCCCGGGGGTCCTGATGAGCGGCATTGCAATGGCCATTGAAAGAAACCCCAGAACAGCCCTCGGGTATCTCCCCGTGATATTTCTTTACTATCCCATCTACAACCCCCTTCTCTCGCTGGCAAAAATAGACGCAATGCTGAGGTTTCTCCGGGGGGTGGTTCAGTCATGGTAAAAAGGATTATACCCTTCCTTATCCTCCCCCTGCTCCTCGTTCCAGTGGCTGCAGCCACGGGAGTCGTTTATGTTGCTTCGGATCCAGGGGATGTTCCCCTGTACCATGCCCTTTCCGAGAGAATGGACGTAACCCTCTCCCAAAAACCAGAAGGGGACATCATCCTGGCCCTAGATCTAAACTACAACTTCCTCAATGAGAGCGGTAGAGAGAATCTCGTAATGCTCCTTCGGGAAGCAAAGTCAGGTAAAACCGTTATAATAGGTTTCAACACGCTCAGGAGCCTTGAGCTTGAGGATCCGGAAGCTGTAAGGCTCCTTGGTATTTCAGTTACGTTCAGAAAGATCGGCATCATCAGAATAACCCCAAAAAATAGATTTGAGTTCACACCCTTCAATTATGATTCTGATGTCTACGGCATAGCGGAGGTAAATGCCACAGGCGGTAATGTGTTGCTGAAAGCTGAGAACCACACAATTCTTCTCGAAATACCTGTTGGAAAAGGTCGACTCGTGATACTAACCATCAACCCTGCGGATTATTATCTCAACACCAAAAACCCTGCGATTGTTGATTTTCTCGTGGCCACTGTGGAACACTACACTGGAGGGGAATTTCCAACTGGAATTGTAGTTGGTCTGGGTGTCACGGGGGTAATGGCCGCCTATGTCGCCTTCTCCAACAATCCTCAGGCCGAGAAAATAAGGAGGTGGATAAAAACTCTCCCCCTAATATTCGGCAGGTTCATAACTCCTCCCGAAGACGTCCTCAAGAACAGCACGAGGGCGGCAATATACAACTACATCAAGGCCAAGGGGTACTCCACAATAGATGACGTTGCTTCAACGTTTTCCATTTCGAGAACCAACGCCCGCTGGCACCTCAGCGTTCTTAAAAGGGCTCGGCTCTTGGAGGAGACTCCCGTTGGGAAGGTCATAATTTTCCATCTCCCTGGACAGAAGAACCGCAGAAGGGCTGTACGCGATTTCCTGCTTGAGAATACAACCCGCCGAAAGATATATGATCTCCTTCAGGCGGGAAAAAGCTTAAGCGAGATCGCCAGAATACTAGGGGTGAGCAAATCCACCATTCACTACAACATCCAGATCCTCAAGGAATACGGGGTGCTGGGGGAGGAAGATGAAAAGGAATAGCCTCGCCTTTGGGATACTGCAACTATTGGGATACCTTCTCGTATTCTCCATCATGATACTCGTGATAGGGGCTAAATTCGGCGATCCGCTGGTGAAGATGGAGGCAAAGAACATCCATGTCATGCTTAGAATCCTCCGAGTTCCGAACATCCTTCTAGGAAACATGGTATACTTACCGGAGGAAAGGCTCTCCTTCGAGATAACTTGGCAGTGTAGTGGGATGTTCAGCATAAGCTTGTACACTGTCGTTTACTTAACCTTCCCGAGGATACGCAGGAATCTTTGGGAATGGTTCTTTGGAGTTTCAGTTCTTTACGTAGTTAACTTCTTCCGCGTCCTTACCTCCATACTCCTCTATCACCACATGGGAGAGGAGGTATTCTCACTCTTCCACTATATCCTCGGGCCCGCGATGATGTTTGGGGTGGTTGTTCTTCTGCTGGGAGATCTCCTTGTGAAGAGCCTGAAGGAGAGACGGCAAAATTGAGTAGGAAGTAGATGATTCTGGGGAGAAACGCTTATAATACCGAAAAAATCAGGACGTTCGAAGAAACGTCTAAGGATATTATAAATGGTTTTCCTCTTATCTGTGTGGGGGTGGTGGGATAGTGAGGGGCCTTAAATGGCTCATCATTGGGATGTCTCTCATCCTTCTAATACTCGGCCTACCTAATGCGATGGCCGATTCCTCCTCTTTCTCCGATAGTATACTACACGTCTGGAGCCATGATAAGAGGAGCTCGTACACCGAGATACACGTGGTGGGTAAGAAACTCGGAAGCAACGACACCTTCGCAGTTGAGCAGACCGTGCTCGCCAGCAACTACAGCGGACGTGAGGGAGTCGCTCTCCTCGAAGTGCAGGTGACAGACAGCGGAAAAACCGCATGGTATTCTGTTTACTGGTATGGGGAGGACAGGGTATACATAAACGGACCTGGTATGAGCATTAGCGTTGCCCTCGACATGAGCGTCCCGCACACGTACAGAATCGAGGTAACAAGGAAGCGTGTGGGCTTCTATGTGGATGGCTCAAATAAGATGATCATCGGCATCAAGAACATAACGGAAATCCAGCAGGTCAACACTGGAAGGTGGGACAAGGGGAGCACCTACGACCTCTACATAGACAACATAAAGGAGTACTGGAACGGCGAACTCATTGCGAGTGAGGACTTTGATGACGACAAGGATGACTTTTACACCAGTGATGTGCTTAGGGGGAGTGGCGACAGCGGGGAAGAGGTAATCCCAAGCGAAGGAGTGCCTGAGTTTCCGTTCCTTGAGCCAATCATCAACGAACTCCTGAAAGTTGTGGGGTAGGGAGATTCTAGCTCAAATCAGAGGGCTCTAATTATGAAGCTTCGAAGCCTCTCTAAGGAGCTTGATTCATCTCGATTCATTTTGAAAGTTGATTTGAATTAACGATTCGAAGCCTGAAGTTCCCATCGATCCTTCCAGAGAACCCCGATGGTGAGCACCTTCTTTTCTAAGGGGAGCTCCAGAGCCTTTCTCGCAAGCTCTTCGGCGCTCTCAAAGGCCGGGAACTCAAGCTCGGTGAAGCCGAGGTTGTACGTTGCCGTGGCGAAGGCCTTCCCTTCCCTCAGCTCCAGCTCCCTTACCCAAAACTCGTCCTTTCCAGCGAAGCCGAGCCACCCCTTGCCGTTTCTCCCCACGATGCCCGCTATCCTCGGCGTGCTGTAGGCGTCTCTCTCGTAGTCGAGGGCATCAAGAACGTGGATTAGGGCCTTCTTCGGGCTTTCCCACTCGAGGGCCTGGGCAATGAAGTCCGTCTGCAGGCCGTTGGTGACGACGGCGTATTCGCTGAGGAGCCTCACGACCGGGTAGCTGATGTAGGGGTTGTCCGTCTCCGTGAGATTCTCGATGTAGACTGCGTTTTCCCTCACGATTGCCCTCCTTCTCGGGAAGGAACGGGAGCAGAGGAGGTAGAAGGCGAAGGGCTTTCCCTTCATCAGTCCGACCCCGAGGGTTCTGCCCGTGTATGTCACGATACCACCTCCCCGAGCCGGTCTTCAGCGAGGGCGAGCTTAATCTCGCGCGCTATCCTCCTTCCGACGCTTATGGGCTCGTTCCAGTAGAGCCTTCCATACCAGTGGAGGGCGTTGGAACCTCCGTCTATCCGCGAGGCGAAGCCTATCGCCCTAAAGCTACCGTCGTAGGCAAAGTGGAGAGCGAAGGGGCCGATGATTCCGGGCGGTTCGAGCTTTTTCATAGCTTCCCACGAACGCCAGGCCGTAGTCGTAGAGCCTCGGCAGGAGCGACTCCCTCAAAGCGACACCAACGTTCCCCGCTATGGTGTAGGGGAGGGGCTTAACGGGCCAGCGGGCGTTTCCATCGGCTATGACGACGCGTTCGTCGACGCCGAGGAGTTCGAGCCTTCCCAGAATCGGCGAGTGGAAGAAGTGGACGTAGAGGTAGACCCCCGGTATGAACTCCTCAATCCTGGGGGGCTCGCTCAGCCCTGCAAGCCTCTCTTCAAGCTCGCTCCCCTTCGCTATGAAGTGCCCGCTCCCTCCCCTCGGCCCCTCAATTCTGACAAAGTAGAGCTTCTCTGGCTCAACCTCATCGGGCTCGATGACCCGAACCCTCGGGATTCCCGCCTCGTCGAGGGCTTTATCCTGCAGTTCAAAGGTCGTTTCCCACTTGAGGAAGCGTTTGTTGCCGAAGAACCTTGCCTTGGCCTTCTCTATCCTCTCAAGGCCGAGGTAGGCCACGAAGGAGCCGTGAGGGATTACTATTCCGTCGTCCTTTAGGATTGCGCTCATGTCTTCCGTGACGACAAGCTCGTCCGTGAGCCTCGTGGAGGCGTAGAAGGCTCTCCTTTCGGGCTTCACGTAGAGCCTTGTTCTGAACCCCTCGTCCTTGGCCCCGAGGAGAATCTGGAGGGAGGAATGAGACGCTATCGTCGAGATTATCATCCAATCACCTCCGAGAGTTCCTCGTGCGTCAGAACCCTCCCGTCCTTCGCGACGCGCATCGTGTCCCTGCTCAGCTCGTCTATGACGATTAGCTCACCGTCGAGCCTGCCGAACTCGAGCTTGAAGTCAACGAGCTGAAGGCCCTTGGAGGAAAAGAACTCCCTCAGAATTCCCGCGACCTTTCTCGTCTTTTCCTTCATTACCTCAACCTCTTCTTCGCTCGCGATTCCGAGAACCACAATAGCTTCCTCCGCTATGAGCGGGTCGTCGAGCGAATCGTCTTTCAGCGTGAACTCCACTATCCCGAGCCTCTGAAACGGCTTGGCCCACCCCTTGTAGCGCCGAAGGAAGCTACCGTAGGCCAGCTCGCGGTAGATGACCTCCAGCGGGATTTTCTCCGCCCTTAGAAAGCGGGCCTTCCTCCCGTCAATCCGCTCGACGAAGTGCGTCTTTACGCCGTTCCCCTCAAGGAGTCTGAAGAAGAACTCGGTCTGCTCCAAAACGAGGCTCCCCTTCCCGGTTTTCTCCCCTATAACCTCGTTGCCCCCGCTGTCTTCCCTGCCGTCCCTACCGAGAACCGTGTCCTTGAAGTGGAAGACGAGGTAAGGCCCGTCCTCGTAAACGTCCTTCGTCTTGCCGGAATAGACGAGCCTCAAGCTCTCACCCCTTCCTCAGCATGTCGTTGATGAGCTTTATCGCGCATAAATCACCGCACATCGAGCAGGCCTCGGTTTTCGTCGGCCTTTCCTTCCTTATCTCGATGAACTTCTCTCTGTCCTGGCTCAGCTCGAACTGCCTCGCCCAGTCGAGTTTACCACGCGCAAGGCTCATCAGGTAGTCCTTCTTAAAGTCGGCTTCGAAGCGGGTCAAATTGACCGCGTGGGCGGCTATCTTCGCCGCTATAACTCCCTCGCGGACGTGCTCGACCGTCGGCAGTCCGAGATGCTCGGCAGGGGTAACGTAGCACAGGAAGTCCGCGCCGTTCAGGGCCGCTATCGCTCCCCCTATGGCGGACGTGATGTGGTCGTAGCCTGGGAAGATGTCGGTAACGATTGGGCCGAGGACGTAGAAGGGCGCGTTGTCGGTGGCAACCTTCGCGAGCTTTATCTGGGCTGGAATCTGGTCAATCGGCACGTGCCCTGGACCCTCGACCATCGTCTGAACGCCAGCTTCCCTCGCCCTCCTGACGAGCCTTCCGAGGGTGTAAAGCTCGGCAATCTGCAGTTCGTCACCCGCATCTGGAAGACCGCCTGGTCTAAGCCCATCACCGAGGCTCAGAACAACGTCGTACTCCTTGGCGAGTTCAAGCAGGTAGTCGTAGTCCCTGTAGAACGGATTCTCCTCGCCCCAGTGGAGTATCCACGCCGCGAGGAAGGTTCCGCCGCGTGAGACCATGCCGACGACGCGCTTAACGCGCTTCATCTTCTCGACAACCTCTTTCGTAACCCCGACGTGAATGGTCGTGTAATCAACACCGTCCTTGAAGTGCTTCTCGACGGCATTCCACATGTCGTCCTCGCTCATCTCGATGATGGCCTTCCCCTTAGCCAGCATCTCCTCGGCGGCCTGATAGATTGGAACGGTGCCAATGGGCACGTCAACGGCGTGCATGATGGCCTTCCTTATCGAATCGAGGTCGCCACCAGTTGAGAGGTCCATTATCGTGTCGGCGCCGTATTTCACGGCGACCTTGGCCTTCTCTATCTCCGCCTTAACGTTCACTATGTCGCGCGACGTTCCAATGTTGGCGTTGACCTTAACGCGGACGACGTTGCCAACTGCCACAGGCTTAACCCAGTCGTGGCGGACGTTCCTGAATATCACCGTGTACCCCTTTGCCACGCTCCTCCTGAGCTTTTCAGGGTCTATTCCCTCCCGCTCGGCGATGAACTTCATCTCCTCGGTTATCTCTCCCCTCTTCGCGGCCTCAAGCTGGGTCATTCCAATCACCCGGTTTTAAAACCCGTTTATAACAAAGTTTTTAAATTTCAAAACTTAGTTTTGAGCGGAACTTAAAAGGTTTTGGGTGGTCGGGATGCTGAGGGAGATAGAGATAAGCAGGGCGATAATAGAGGCCTACACCGCCGAGCTTCTCGAAAGCCTGAGCCTTGACGTGGCCATAGTAGGCGCGGGTCCTTCGGGAATGGTCGCCGGTTACTACCTCGCGAAGAACGGTGCGAAGGTGGCAATCTTCGAGAAGAAGCTCTCAATCGGGGGCGGAATCTGGGGCGGCGCGATGGGCTTCAACAAAATCGTCGTTCAGGAGGAAGCGAGGGAAATCCTCGACGAGTTCGGGATAAACTACAGGCCCTTCGGGAACGGCCTCTACGTTGCCGACGCCATCGAGACGGCTACGACGATAGCGAGCAGGGCTGTAAAGGCCGGCGTAAGGTTCTTCAACATGATTGAGGTTGAGGATTTGGTCCTCAAAAACAACCGCGTCGCGGGAATAGTGATCAACTGGACGCCGGTGATGAGGACAGGTCTGCACGTCGACCCGCTCACGGTCGAGGCGCGCTTTGTGGTTGATTCCACCGGCCACGGGGCGCAGGTGAGCCAGCACCTAGTGAGGCGCGGCCTCCTCCAGGTTCCGGGCGAGGGCCCGATGTGGGCGGAGAAGGGTGAGGAGCTGACTGTGAAGCATACGAGGGAGGTCTTCCCCGGCCTCTACGTTACGGGAATGGCCGCCAATGCTATCGCTGGAGCGCCGAGGATGGGTCCGATATTCGGCGGGATGTTCCTGAGTGGAAGGAAGGCGGCCCTCGAAATCCTTGAGAAGCTGGGGTGATGTGATGGCCGTCCTGATTGTAGCGGGCCTCGACACGGGTGGCGGGGCGGGTTTAAAGGCCGACATCGAGACGGTCTCCGCTCTGGGCGAGCATCCGCTCCCGGTTCTGACGGCGGTGACCTACCAGAACCCCTTTGAGGTGAGGGGCTACCACACCCTTCCGTCCGAGGTCGTGAGGGAGGGGATACGAGCCGTTAAGGACGGCTTTGAGGTCAAAGCCGTCAAAATCGGGATGCTCGGAAGCGGTGAGGTTGCCCGGGTCGTGAGGGAAGAGACCGCAGGTTTCCCCAGGGTTTTCGACCCCGTGATTGCCTCAAGCACCGAAAAAAAGCTCATTGACGACACTGAGTCGCTCAAAACACTCGTCCCCGGTTCGATAGTCACTCCCAACGTCTATGAGGCTGAAGCGCTGGCGAGCATTGAAATCCGCTCTGTGGAAGACATGAAGAAAGCGGCGACGGCCCTTGTGGAGGAGTTTGGCGCCGAGGCTGCGGTTGTCAAGGGGGGACACCTTAACTTTACCGACGTCCTCTACTGGCGCGGTGAGTTCTACGAGTTCAGGGGAGAAAAAGTCGAAGGTTTCACGCACGGAACCGGCTGTGCCTTCTCCTCTGCCTTGGCGACGTTTTTGGCCAAAGGCTTTGAGCTTCCGAAGGCCGTTGAGAGGGCCAAGCGCTTCGTTGAAGGCTCGATAAGGTTCTCAAAAGCAGAATCTAAAGCGGTGAATCCACTCTGGGAGATTGAGAGAGATGCCCACCGCTGGAGGGCCAGGGAAGAGCTTGAAAAAGCGGTTGAAGAGCTAGTGGCCTTTGGGGAGAGGCTCAACCCGCACGTTCCCGAGGTGGGAACGAACTTCGCCCTCGCGACGCCCTTTGGAGAAGTCTTAGCCGTCAAGGGCAGAATCGTCCGCTATGGTCAGACTATCAAGCCCGTTGGCCCAGTTGAGCTCAACGCCAGCGACCATCTCAGGAGGGCGTTGCTCAAGATGCGTGAGTTCTATCCAGAGATTAAGGCGGTTCTGAACCTCCGCTACTCGGAGGAACTCGTGGAGAGGTCCAAAAGGCTCGGCCTCGTCGTTTCGTTCTACGACCGCAGGGAGGAGCCCGAGGAAGTCAAGAGGGCAGAGAGAGGGACGATGGAGTGGGGCATCGAGACCGCCGTAAAGAGGGCAGGAAAAAGGCCCGACGTGGTTTATCATCTCGGCGACTGGGGAAAGGAGCCGATGGTTCTGGTCTTTGGGAGGGACGCGGGGGAGGTCGTGGAGAGGGTGCGGAAGCTTTTGGGCTAACGTTTTAACTCCTTTTTCCTATTTATCCTGGTGGTTCCATGCTCATAAGGGGAAGGGTCGTCGGTAACGAAATCCCGCGCTTCAAGCACCGCTGGTTCGGAATCCTTGAGGTCGAGGCCGATGGGAAGAGGTACAGCCTCTACATGACGGGCAACGTCGCCCAGTGGTTTTTGACCGGCGACGAGGTCGAGGTTGAAATCCTCCATAAGCCGAAGGAAAGAGACGGAAAGCTGGTTCTCGACTTCGACGACTACAAACTGTGGAAGTTCTACGAGGGCGACAGGATTCCTGTGTGGCCCCTCTTTGAGAAAACCGTTGAGGCCAAGCGCTACTCACCTTTGACGGGCGAGCTCCTCTACACCTACAAAATCCGCGCCCGCGAGGCGAAATACGAGAGCGACTTCGAGGCGATAGCCGAGCTTGAGCAGTACCACTACGCGAGCCAGAAGGAGAAAGTAGCCCTCTGGCGCTGTGAGAACGGCCACATCTTCGAGGCCAACACCAGGCAGAGGTGCCCAATCTGCGGTGCTGAAAGCCATATACTCGAGATAAAGGGCTCAACTCCAGCGTCGCGCTTCCTCATCTTCGAGCTCGTCGAGCGGGAGGAGTACGAGCCAAGGATTCTCAGCTACGTCCGCGTTGACCCGCCGATACCGCTCATGCACCGCCGCTTGCCGAACGGGGAAATTGAGAAGAACATCCGCGAAAAGGTCTTTCCGGAGGAGTGGTTCCATCCAGCCTTCTGGCCGGAGCGCATAATGAAGGAACTCTACGAGGAGCTGAAGAGGAAGTATGGGAAGAGGAGAATAGCCCGTTCCTACCTCTGGGAGCAGGCCAAGTGGAAAGCTTTGGCAGAGACAAACACCGCTGGAGCAAGGATTGCGAGGGTTGTGGTTCACCCCGACTACCGCTCCGACGGGCTGGGACAGTTAAGCGTCAAGTCGGCTCTCGAGTGGATAGCCGAGCGCAGGATTCCCGAGATGAGGAAAAAGAAGCACATAGTCGAGACCATAGCCCAGATGGCCCGCTACAATCCGTTCTTCGAGAAGGTCGGCTTCAAGTTCCTCTGGGAGACCGCGAGCGGAAGGCCGGTTCTCTTCTACCCGCTGACGGAAGAAGCTAAGGAGTACATCGAGCGCTTCCTGCGCGAAGACCCCTACGCGCCTCCCGAGGGTAAGCTCTGGAAGCCGAGCTACGGGAAAGTTGAGCCCTTGGCAGGGCCGATAGTCTTCAGGAACGTGGGCAAGGTCTTCGAGAGCGAGCTCGACATCAAGGGCCTGCCAGAGGAGATCCAAGAACTGCTCAAGGCCTTTGGCGTCAGACACCGTATTATTCAGAGGCCCGTTCTGAGGAATTTGAACTTCGAAATCCAGCCGGGCGAGCTAATAGCCGTTGTCGGCGCGAGCGGGGCCGGAAAGACGACACTTCTCAGGCTCATCCTTGGAGCGGCCAACGGCTGGTGGGAGGAGCGCTTTAGACCGACGGAGGGTGAGATTAAGGTTCCTGACAACGCCAAGGTTTCAGTTATGATTCCCGGCGAGTTCGAGCCGACCTTCGGGACGGAGAGCATCTTGGAGCACGTTTACAGGAAGATAGGTGACCTCAATGCGGCAGTTGAGGTTCTCAACAGGGCCGGTTTGAGCGACGCCGTCCTCTACAGGGCAAAGTACGGCGAGCTGAGCACGGGCCAGAAGGAGAGGGCGAGGATAGCATCGCTTTTAGCGGAAAAGCCCAACCTACTCCTCATCGACGAGTTCGCGGCCCACCTCGATACGCTTACGGCGATGCGCGTCGCCAAGAAGGTTGCCGAGATAATCCGCGAGGCCGGCATAACTGCCTTGATAATCACCCACAGGCCAGAAGTGCTGAAGGCCCTCGACCCGGACAGGGTGCTCTTCGTGGGCTACGGGACGGCGAAACTCAAGGAGAATGAGAGAGAAGGGCGATAATGACCATTGAAGTGGTCTCGGTGTTCTGGTCGCCTATAGGCACTGTCTTTCCATTTTTGACCACATAGCCAGTTGTGATACCTCCGTTCGGCGCCTGCAGTGCGGAGAGGATCTTTAGACATCTAATGCGTATGTCTCTTCCAGTTTTCTCGTTCAGAGCCCGGTTTAAGTATACGAAGAGCGCGCATTTGTAGGATTGATAGACGCCGTTAAACGCCTTGTCCCGAAAGCCGTTGCCATCCCAGAGGGTCATTAGCTCAAGGTACAGTTTCTCGGCTCCCTCACGGTTTCCGCGTAAGAGCTCACTGAGGGCTCCGTACACGAGGAGGTCGGCGTACTCCTCCCAATCCTGCATAGGACAGGACGCGTTCCCCTTCTCAAGTTTTAGCTCGAAGGTTGTGTTGAATTTAACTGATCTCACTTCACCGACCTCCACTATCATGGGGCAGAAAAACCCTGAAAGGGGCCTCCCAAGCAGTGGATCTATCCTGTCGTTGGACGAAACGTTATAAAGAGAGAGCGCAACGGAAACGTTCCTCCAGAGCGGGGATCCCGAGAGCTTCAGCGCTTTAACGGCCAGAAGGTTATCGTTGGCGAGCCATATGGTCACGTTGTCGGGATACGTGGTAACCGAGGCCCGCAGCAGTCCGGCCTCAGGAACGTACTGGGACTCAAGAAAGCTCCGCATGGCCGTTACGCTGGGTTCTTGAACTGAAGGGTTCCGCGTCGAGACGAAGATTGTTATTATGACCAGCACGATTACAATCCCCATGAGTGGAACTCTCCGCATGGGTGGGATATCCCCCGCGGGCGATAAAAAGTTGCCGAAACCCCTAAATCCCAGCAATTCCAAAAAAGTCAAGGTGACACGATGCGGGTCCTCGATCTTGCCAGACGAAGGAAAACCGTAAGGAAATTTCGACCGGAAAGGCCGCCGATGGAAGATCTGCTGAAGGCTCTAAAAGCGGCGAAGGAAGCGCCGAGCGGCATGAACGCCCAGCCCTGGAAGTTTGTCGTCGTCGATGATGAGTGGCTGAAGGGCAGGATCCGAGAGCTGTGTGAGGCTGAGGAGAGAAAGTTCCACTCAAAAACGAAGGGTGACCTGATGGCCTGGCTTCAGAGCGAGGGCTTCAGACCTGAGAAACCTTTCCTGAGCGAGGCCCCATACCTCGTTCTTGTTTTTGGACATACGAAGGCCCCTTACTGGCTTCAATCAACGTGGATAGCGGTCGGCTACCTTCTACTCGCACTCGAAGAGCTCGGCCTTGGAACGGTAACCTACACCCCGCCCAACCCAAAGCCCGTTGAGAACCTTCTCAACGTGCCACCTCAATACAAGCTCCAGACGATCCTGCCCATCGGCTATCCCGCCGATCCGGCTCCCAAACGCGGAAGAAGAAGGCTGGGGGAGGTAGTGAGCTTCAACGGGTTCTGATGCCGCTGAGGATTGCCCTAACTCGCCTGACGAAGTCCTTGAATTCCCTCGCCAGTTCTTCCTTTTGTTCCTCGCTCAGACCATCGAGCGAGCTGAAGGCCTCCTTGAGAACCTTTCCAACCTCAACCCCACCCAGGCGGGAGAATTCCCTGAACTTCTCCACAGTCCTGAGAACCTCTTCGAGCTCCCTTGAGTTCTCCTCAATGTACTTCCTACCCTTTTCCGTCGCCCGGTAGAGCCTCTTCTCCCTCTTGCCCTCCCCTATAACTTCAATCAACCCCGATCTGCGAAGGGAGGCCAGGATGGGATATATCGTTCCGGGACTGGGCTGGGGCAGGCCATACCTCTCCTCCAGTTCCCGCATTATCCCGTACCCGTGAAGGGGTTTCTCCGAAAGCATCTTGAGTATGAGGATCTTGAGATGACCGCGGTAGCTGGGTTTCTCCAAAGTCACCACCACATGTCGGTCGATATATTCAGGTTTAAAACCTTTCGGCGCGATGGTTGATGGGTGATCCCATGAAGGTCGTTCTAAAACCCCTCTTCGACGCCGAACTACCCGCCGGGTTCGAGGAGATAGTACGGGAGAAGCTCAGGGGACGGGAATTGAGAACAGGTGAGACCGTCGAGGTTGACCTCCTCGGAAAGCCCCTGCCCTTCAAGGTTCTTCTGGCCGAACCGAGTCCCCTGAAGGTTGGCAAGGGACTAAAAATAGAGTTCTCGACGGGAGAAATTGAAGAGTTCACCCTCGAGTTCGAGCGCGGGGTCGATGACGCGGTTCCCTTCACCAAGGGACTCGTGGTGGTTCTCGGGAGCGAGGTTCGAATCTATAACTGGAGCGGGCAAAAGATTTATAGCAGAAGGTTCGAGAACCTGAAAAAGGTTAGAGTAGCCGAGGGAAAGGTGGTGGTAGTGCATGGCGAGGAAGTCACGGTCGTTGAGCCTTGACGGCTTCACCTTCGAGGAGAGCTGGGATGAGAAGAGGAGAAGGGCCGAGAAAATAGTTGAAATCCTCATGAGGACCCACCCAAGGGAAAAGCTCCTCATCGGTGACCCTTACAGGACGCTGATCCACTGCATAATCTCACAGCGCATGCGCGATGAGGTTACCTACCGCGTCTGGGAGGAGCTGTTCAAGAAGTACGGGGACATCGAGACGATAGCGAATACTCCCGTCGATGAGATGCGAGAGTTCCTCAGGAAGAGGGGCGTCGGCCTCTGGAAGACGAAGGGCGAGTGGATTGTGAAGGCATCGAGGATAATCCTTGAAAAGTACGGCGGGAAGGTGCCCGATGACATCAAAGAGCTCATGAAACTGCCCGGCATAGGCAGGAAGTGCGCCAACATCGTTCTCGCTTACGGCTTCGGAAGGCAGGCGATTCCCGTTGATACGCACGTGAACAGGATAAGCAAGCGCCTCGGCCTCGCTCCGCCGAGGGTTCCCCCGGAGAAGGTCGAGGAGTACTTGATGGAACTGATTCCAAAAGAGAAGTGGATTTACGTGAACCACGCGATGGTCGACCATGGAAGGAGCATATGCAGGCCGATAAGGCCGAAGTGCGAAAGCTGTCCGCTGAAGGAGCTCTGCCCCTATGCGAAGGGGCTCGTCAGGGACGAGGACATAAAGTGATCCAAAAACAAAAGGGTCAAAACTTCAGATTCACTCCCCTTATGACAACCTTCTTCCCAATCTCTTCCGAGAGATCCGAGGCTTCACGGTACAGGAAGGATTCGAGGGTTTCTTTCAGGTTTCTGCGATCGGTACTGGAGTTTGGCTTCCCTTCGATTGTCACGTTAATATGAACCCCAACTCCGGCCCCCAGAGCGTATCTGACTTCTTTAGCTTCAATTCTCAGTGTGGAGACCTCAACACCCAGCGATTTGGCGTACTTTGCAATCCTGTTCCCAAAGGGCCTTAGATACGGCTCAATGTTCCTTGGGGCGTTAACTACAAGCTTGAGCTTTTTCGCGGGCT